>NZ_JBITEX010000004.1:34103-851651 GCF_044455585.1 Lentzea sp. NPDC051213 | reverse complement strand
GGGAAACACCCGGTCCCATTCCGAACCCGGTAGTTAAGCCCTTCTGCGCCGATGGTACTGCACTGGTTACGGTGTGGGAGAGTAGGTCGCCGCCGGACAATCTTTCAGAAGGCCCCTGCGGGTCGAGCACATCAAGTGCTCCCCGCAGGGGCCTTCTGCATTTTCGCTTGCGCGCCCTGATCTCATAGGAGTCATGGACGTCGTCGTGCACCCAAACCTGGCCTCGTTCGACGCCGTCGCCCACGATCGGCTCGCAGCCGATCCGGTGCGCAACACAATCGCCCTAACCTCCCTGGACCGAGCCCGCCGCCTCCCCGACCCAGACCGCCCGCCAACCCTGATCACCTTCCACGAGCAACGCACCCTCGCCGGCAGCCTGATCCGCACCCCGCCCTGGCCCTTCCAAGCCGCGGACCTACCGCTAGAAGCAGTAGCCCTAGCAGTGCAAATCGCCCGCGAGGCCGACCCCAACGCCCCAGGCGTGACCGGCCCAAAGGAAAGGTCAGCGGCGTTCGCCAAAGCGTGGGGTGAACCCTTCGTCGAAACCCTGACAACCAGGCAGTACTACCTGGACAAACTGTCCCCACCGGACGTCCCAGGAGCTGGCCGCGCTGCCACCGAGGACGACGTCCCCCTACTGGGCTCCTGGCTGAAGGCGTTCACCGAGGAAGCAGTCCCAGCCGCCCCCTCAGGCCCATCGCCAGAGGAAACCGTGCGCAGCTCCCTGAACCTGGGCAACGGCCACGCCATCTGGGAGTCGAACGGCCTCCCAGTCGCCTGGGCATCAGCAAGCCGCCCGCAAGCGGCGATGTCGAGAGTCGGCCCGGTCTACACCCCACCAACCCACCGCAAACACGGCTACGGCGCAGCCGTAACCGCGGTGGCAAGCCGCTGGGCCCAGAACCAGGGCGCCACAACCGTGCTCCTCTTCGCAGACCTGACCAACCCGGTCTCCAACTCCATCTACCAACGCATCGGCTACCGGCCGCTGACCGACTGTGCGGAGTACACGTGGAAGCGCTAGTGCACAACGACCTCCGCGACTTCGTCGCCACCGCCGGCGCGTTCCTGGAAGCAGACCCGGTAAACCACAGCGTGCACCTAACCGCGGTAGACGCCGCCCTACGCGGCGACCGCCAGCCCGTAACCCTGATCTCCTTGCACGCCAACGGAACCGTAGTAGGAGCAGTGACCCAGATGGAGGGCCGCCCCCTCCACGTAGCAGCGATGCCACCAGCCGCGGCCCCCGCAGTAGCCGAGGCCCTACGAGGCCGAAAAATCGACGAGATCACCGGCACCCGCGACCGCGTCGAGGCCTTCCGCACCCAGTGGCGAGACGGCGGCCGAGAGCTCTACGCGCTGCGCCTCTACCAACTGGAAGAGCTGGCGGTCCCCGATGTCCCAGGCCAGGCCCGCCAAGCCACCCCGGCCGACGACGCCCTGATCACCGAATGGTGGATCGCCTTCGCCGCAGAGCTCGACGGACTAACCCGAGAGGCCGCCGAGAAGCGGGCGATGGACAGCCGCTGGATGTCGGCCGGCCACGTGTTGTGGCAAGTCGACGGGGTACCGGTGTCCTGGGCCGGGAGCACCACCCCGGTAGGCGGGGTGTCGCGGATCGGCCCGGTCTACACCCCGCCCGAGCACCGCCGTCACGGCTACGGGGCCGCGGTCACCGCAGCGGTCAGCCAGTGGGCGCACGAGGCGGGTGCCGAGCACGTCGTGCTCACCGCGGACCTGGCCAACCCGACGTCGAACTCCGTGTACATGGGCATCGGCTTCCGGGCGGTGTCGGACTGGTCGGAGTTCCGGTGGTGACGTTCGGCGTCGAAGTGGGTCAGAGTCCGGTGCTGGAGTCCGGTGCCGGAGTTCGACCCGATGCTGAAGAGCGCCGGAGTTCCGGTAGTGACGTTCGTCGCCGACGTGCGTCGATGTTTCGGTGCCGGAGTTTCGGCGGTGACCTTCCTCCCGTCCGTCTCCCACATGACCTGTGCTGCTCCTCCCGCCCGCCCACTCATGAAGCGTCCTGCTCCCCACCGCGCGTTTCCTCATGTCGCGACGAAGATGACCATGGGGTCAGGACACCCACCCACGAGGTAATGACGCACAACAAGACGCACCTCAGCGCGGATCAGGACTCGAGTCACCTATGTGGGTGAAGAGAGCCGAGGAGACCGGCCGGTTCCGCACGTGCGAAGAGAAGACGAGCGAAGTCGTGGTGTCCCCGTACCGCTGCATCACCTCGACCAGCTCCTCCAGTTCGACCATCGACCGGCACACCACCCGCAGCAGCCAGCAGTCATCCCCCGTCACGTGGTCGGCATCCAGGATCTGCGGCAGCACCAGGACCTGCGACCGGAACCGCGGCGTGTCGAGCGACCTCACCCGGACCCGGACGATCGACTCGATCGGCAGACCCAGTCGGGCAGGCGAGACCACAGCGGCGAAGCCGGTGATCACGCCCAGCGACTCCAGGCGGCGCACTCGTTCGGTCACCGCGGGCGCGGACAGGGAGACTTCGCGGGCCAGTGCGGTGAAGGACATCCGCCCGTCCTGCTGCAGCAGCTCGAGGATCTTCCAGTCCACAGCATCGAGTTCCACCGAGAAATCATAGGCAGAACGGCCTGAACGCCTGGACTTCCTCATGTGAAACGGCGACGGAGAACCGCAAGATCAAGCCATGACGAACGCACTGCGCTTCCCCGCCGCCGACCCCAGCGTCGCCGCCGAGTTCTTCGCGGCCGAGCTCGCCTTCGAGGCCGACCCGGACGACGTCTACCGCGACATGCAGGCAGCCACCACCAACCAAGCCACCAACTCAGTCGACAACCCAGCCGACAACCCAGCCGACAACGCAGCCACCAACAACCAATACGTACTCGTGGAAACGCGCAGCCCAGAAGCGTTCGCCCAGGCCCGCATCCCCGGCGCGATCAACCTGCCGTACCGAGACCTCCCCGAACAGCTGGACCTCGACCCCAGCAAGGTCTACATCTGCTACTGCGAGAGCTTCCAGTGCAACGCCGCCACCAAGGGCGCCCTGGAACTCGCCCGCCGAGGGTTCCGCGTGAAGCGACTCTCCGGCGGCATCACGGCATGGCGAGAGGCGGGCTATCCGATCGAGTCGGACGCGCTCGCCGAAACAAGCCTTCCCACCGCCGCCGGGACAAGCCTTCCCGCCGCCGCCGGAGCAAGTCTTCCCAACGTCGCGGGAACCACCCTTCCCGCCGCCAAGGAAGCAACCCTTCCCACCGCCAAGGAAGCAGCCCTGCCCACCACCGCGGGACCAGCCCTGCCCACCACAGCAGCACCGAGTGTTTCTAAGGTCGCGTGTCATTGCTGACACAACCCGACATAGGCTCGCATCCGTGACGTCACCGCGCCTGCTCGTCCTGCAGCCTTCGAAGTCGGACCCCCTCGCCAAGCTGGGCGAGTGGCTGAAGACCGAAGGCATGGAGCTCGATCTCGTGCCGCTGTGGGACGAGCAGGCGCCGGCGAGCCTCGACGACTACCAGGGCGTGCTCTGCCTCGGCGGGGAGATGGGGGCGCTCGACGACCTCGACCACCCGTGGCTGGCCGATGTGCGGAAGCTGTTGTCCAGCGCCGTCTCCCAGCGCAAGCCGGTGCTGGCGATCTGCCTCGGCGCGCAGTTGCTCGCGGCCGCCACGGGTGGGCAGGTGCGCAGAGGGCCGCAGGGGCCTGAGGTCGGTGTGTTGCTGGTGGCCAAGCGGGACGTCGCCGCCAACGACCCGTTGTTCGCAGACCTGCCGTTCACGCCCGACGTGCTGCAGTTCCACCTCGACGAGGTGCACGTGCTGCCGCCCGGCGCGGAGCATCTCGCCGCCTCCACGAAATATCCGAATCAGGCGTTTCGGGTCGGTGCGAGTGCTTACGGCCTGCAGTTCCACATCGAGACGACGCCGGAAATCGTCTTGAACTGGGCCGAGAAGGACCCTGAGTCGGCGGCGTGTGCGCGGCCCCGGCACTTCGACCAGGACTTCCTCGAGGAGGCCCACCGCGACATCGAAGAGGTGTGGCAGCCGTTCGTCGCCAGATTCGCGAAGCTGGTGCGGGGAGAACTGTCTCCCGCGGGGTGTTTGGGCACACAACTTCCGTTGGTGTGACGTTACTTTCGTAGGTTATAAGGCATCCTGAGTACCCGGTACCGTCGTTCTCGAGCACCTTGTTCGATCCAGCCGGAGGATCAGTGTGGATCCCGCTCTTGTAGTGATCATCGTCGTTGTCACTGCTCTCATCTTCGACTTCACCAACGGGTTCCACGACACGGCCAACGCCATGGCCACCTCCATCGCCACCGGTGCTCTCAAGCCCCGGACGGCGGTCGCGTTGTCGGCGGTCCTCAACCTCGTAGGCGCGTTCCTGTCCGTTGAGGTGGCCAAGACCATCTCCGGCGGCATCGTCGACGACGCCCAGATCACGCCCGCGGTCATCTTCGGCGGGCTGGTCGGCGCGATCATGTGGAACCTCGTCACCTGGTACGTGGGCCTGCCCTCCAGCTCATCGCACGCGTTGTTCGGCGGCCTGATCGGTGCGGCCTGGGTCGCGTCCGGGACGGACTCCATCCACTTCGCCAAGGTCGTCGACAAGGTGCTGGTGCCCGCGGTCGCCGCGCCGCTGGTCGCCGGTCTGGTCGCGGCCATCGCCACGATCGTCGTCTACCGGCTCAAGAAGGCCACCGACCCGCGTGTCTCGCACACCGGGTTCAAGGTCGGGCAGGTCGCGTCGGCGTCGCTGGTCTCGCTCGCGCACGGCACGAACGACGCGCAGAAGACCATGGGCATCATCACGCTCGCGCTGATCACGTCCGGCTCGCTGCAGCCCGGCTCCGGCCCGCCCACCTGGGTCATCGTCAGCGCCGGCCTCGCGATCGCGGCGGGCACGTACCTCGGTGGCTGGCGGATCACGCACACGCTCGGCCGCGGCCTGACGACCATCGAGCCCGCGCAGGGCTTCGCGGCGCAGACCTCGACCGCCGCCGCGATCCTCGCGTCGTCGCACCTCGGGTTCGCGCTGTCCACCACGCACGTCGCGTCCGGCGGCATCATGGGCTCCGGCCTCGGCCGTGATCGCCACGGCGTCAAGTGGGGCACCATGGGCAAGATGGCCGCCGGCTGGCTGCTCACGCTGCCTGCCGCCGGCATCGTCGGCGCGATCGCGGGCAAGTGGGCGTCGAGCGGCACCACCGGGGTCATCGGGGTCGCCGTGATCGGGTCCGCGGTGGCGATCGGCATCTGGATCCTGTCGCGGCGCGAGCCGGTCAAGCCGGAGCACATCGTCGACGAGGTCGCCGCGCAGGCCGAGCTGCACAAGGTGGCAGCCTGATGTGTGAGTCAAGCGGTGACGCGTGGGGGGCGGGCCTCGTAGGGCTGCCGGTTGCGCAGGATCGCGTAGAGGACGTTGACGCGCCGGCGCGCCAGGGCGATGACGGCCTGGTGGTGGGTTTTGCCTTCCCGGCGTTTGCGGTCGTAGTAGGCGCGGCTGGTCGGATCTCGTTGCAGGGCGCAGAAAGCGGCTTGGTAGAAGACGCGTTTGAGCGCGCGGTCTCCGCCGGTGGCGCGTTGCAGGTAGCGGGTCTTGCCGGACTGTTGCAGGGCCGGGGCGACGCCGGAGGCCGATGCGAGCTGGTCGGGTGTGGCGAATCGGGTGATGTCGCCTGCCGCGGCGAGGAACTCGCTGGTCAGGGTGGCCCCCATGCCCGGCAGGCTCTGGATGAGGGCCGCGTCAGGGTGCCGGGCCAGCCGTTGCGCGATCTGGGCGTCGACGTCAGCGAGTTTGTCGCGCAGCCCGAGCAGTTCGGCCGCGAGGTCCTTGACCAGCCAGGCGGCAACGTCCTGCCCCGGCACCACGACGTGCTGGCGGCCGGCCGCGTCGAGCGCTCTGGTGACCAGGCGCTCGATCAGCGGGCCGTTGTGCCGTCCGGTGCCGGCCAGGTAGGTGCTCAGACGCCGCTGCCCGGCCCGGCGGATCTCGGCCGGGGTGACGTAGCGGGCCAGCAGTGCCAAGTCCAGCTTGTTGCGCGGGGTGACGACACGTTCCAGTCCGGGATGGACGGAGCAGAGCAGGTCACGCAGCCGCGTGATGCGGTTGGTCTGGTATTCGGTGAGTTCGCGGCGGCGGCTGACCAGCAGGGCGAGGTCGGCGTCGTCGTCGCTGACCGGGGTGACCACGCGCAGGTCGTCGCGGGAGCGCACCAGGTCGGCGATCACACGGGCGTCGCGCGGGTCGCTCTTGTGCTCACCCCCGCGGGTGGCTCGGCGGTTGACCTTGACCGCGAGGCCTGGGACGTGCACCAGCCGCACTCCGGCGGCCTGCAGCAGGCATTCCAGCAGCCGGGCGATCCCGCCCAGGATGTCGATCCCGGCCACCGCCGGTCCGTGCCTGGACTCCAGCTCGGCGATGTCGTCGATCAGACCGCTGATGCCCTCGGGGGTGTTGTCCACCTTGCGCGACAACACAGTTCGTGCTTTGCCGGTGTGCGGATCGGGCACCGTGGCGACAGCCCAGTGCAACTCCTTGGCGACGTCGATACCGATGACCAGTGTGTCCACTACCCGCCTCCCACCTGGTTGCCGGGGCAGCCCCTTCCCGCCGTCATCGCCCTACACAGCGATGGGTCGCAGAGCCTGATCAGCGGTCAAGAAGGAGCGGCAGAACGAGCGGCCAAGCCACCTCAGCCATCCCATGACAGCCAGCATGAAAGCCATACCCGTCCTGCCAGCAACAGGTTCGGAATTACCACTTTCGAACCCACTATGGAAGGTAGGGCGGCATGACGGTCAACTGGACGGCTCTGCTCACGGTGTTCGCCGCCACGCTGCTGGCGACGCTGCTCGTGGTGACCCTGTTCGTCGTCGGGATCAGGGCGTTGTCGGGCGGCCAGAAGGCCGGGGCGTACGCGAGCTTCGCCGGTTGCGTCGCCGTTGTCGCCTACGGGCTGTCGCTGATCGTCTTCTAGCGGGACGGGGACTAGGTTGGCTATTGATGAGCGAACCAGTCCGCGCCGCTTCACCAGCCAGATTCGGGCTCACCGAGCCGCGCAGCGAGGAAGTGCTGCGCGGACTCGGTCTGTGGGCTGACCGCCGTCCCGCCGACGGCTCGGAGCCGGTGCTCGCCGCGCTCTCCCGCTGCCCCGACCCCGACCTCGCGTTACGCGGGCTCGAGCGGCTGCACTCGGTCGCCGACTGGAACGCCCTGCTGGCCGCGTTGCGTGAAGACGTGGTGGTGCGCGGTCGCCTGCTTGCCGTACTCGGTTCGTCGACCGCGCTGTCGGACTTCCTCGTCGTGAACCCCGAACGGTGGCGCTCGCTCACCGACGAGATCGACGTGTCGGACCTGCCGGACGACGGCGTGCTGCGCACCGAGTACCGGGCCAAGCTGCTGCTCGTGGCGGCGAACGATCTGGCGCACGTCGTCGAGCCCACGCTGCCCTTCGTTCCGTACGACACGGTGGCCGCGCAGCTCTCTGACCTCGCGGTTGCTGCTCTTCGGGTGTCGCTGAAGCTCGCCGAGACGCGCGTGAACGGTGCGGATCGCTGCCGGCTCGCGGTGATCGCGATGGGCAAGTGCGGCGCGAACGAGCTGAACTACGTGAGCGACGTCGACGTCGTGTTCGTCGCCGAGGGCGACCTGGCCGTGGCGACGCGGCTGGCCAGCACGATGATGCAGATCGCGGGCCAGTCGTGCTTCGAGGTCGACGCGGCGCTGCGGCCGGAGGGCAAGGCCGGTGCGCTGGTCCGCACCCTCGACGGCCACGCGTCCTACTACAAGAAGTGGGCGCGGACCTGGGAGTTCCAGGCGCTGCTCAAGGCGCGGCCGGTCGTGGGCGACGCCGAGCTCGGGCAGGCCTATCTCGACGTGGTGCGGCCGTACGTGTGGACGGCGGCGGAACGCGAGAACTTCGTCGAGGACGTGCAGGCGATGCGCCGCCGCGTCGAGGACCACGTGCCGACCGGGCTCGCCGAACGCGAGCTCAAGCTCGGCCGCGGTGGTCTGCGCGACGTCGAGTTCGCGGTGCAGCTGTTGCAGCTCGTGCACGGTCGTTCCGACGAGGACCTGCGCATTCAGGCGACGACGGCCGCGCTCGCGGCTCTGGGCACGGGCGGTTACGTCGGGCGCAACGACGCGGCGGACTTCGGGCGTTCGTACCGGTTCCTGCGCACGTTGGAGCACCGGCTGCAGCTGCAGCGTCTACTGCGCACGCACCTCTTCCCGGCTGACGACGACGCCACGGCGTTGCGCTGGCTCGCGCGCTCCACCGGGATGGCCGCGGACGGGCAGCGGTCGGAGGGGCAGGTGCTGCTCGCGGAGTTCCGCAAGCACGCCAACCAGGTCCGGCGCCTGCACGAGAAGCTGTTCTACCGGCCGCTGCTGCAGTCCGTCGCGGGTGTGCCTACCGAGGCGTTGCGGCTGACCACCAAGGAGGCCGTCGCCCGGCTCGCCGCGCTCGGCTACACCTCGCCCGACGGCGCGTTGCGGCACATCCAGGCACTGACGCACGGCATGTCCCGGCGTGCTCGCATCCAGGGCGCGTTGCTGCCGGTGCTGCTCGACCTGTTCGCCGGCACGCCCGATCCGGACGGCGGGCTGCTCGCGTACCGGAAGGTGTCCGAGGCACTCGCCGAAACACCCTGGTACCTGCGGCTTCTGCGGGACGAGGGCGCGGTCGTGGAACGGCTCGCGGTGCTGCTCGGCACCTCCCGCCTGGTGCCCGACCTGCTGGTGCGGGCGCCGGAGGTGCTGCGGCTGCTCGCGGACACCGACGCGCTGGTCGGGCGTGATCCGCACGCGGTGGGGAACCCGTTGCGCAGCGCGGTCTCCCGATACGGCGACCTGACGCGTGCGGTCATGGCCGCGCGGTCGATGCGGCGGCACGAGTTGCTGCGCATCGCCTCCGCCGACCTGCTGGGAGTCATGCCGCTGGAGACGGTGTGCGTGTCGCTGTCCGAGGTGTGGAGCGCGGTGCTGCAGAGCGCGCTCGACGCGGCGGTGCGCGCGGCGGGGACGCCGTTGGCCGCGCTGTCCGTCATCGGCATGGGACGGCTCGGCGGGCACGAGCTCGGCTACGGCTCGGACGCGGACGTGATGTTCGTCTGCCGGCCGGTCGCGGGCGTGTCCGACGCCGAGGCGGCGAAGTGGGCGAGCGGTGTCGTGGAGAACATCCGGCGGCTGCTCGGCGCGCCGTCGCAGGACCCGCCGCTGCAGGTCGACGCGGATCTGCGGCCGGAAGGGCGGCAGGGGCCGCTGGTGCGCACGCTGGACTCGTACCGCGCGTACTACCGGCAGTGGGCGGAGCTCTGGGAGAAGCAGGCGCTGCTGCGGGCCCGGTTCATCGCGGGCGACGTCGCGCTCGGTGCTGAGTTCGAGGCGTTGATCGACCCGCTGCGCTATCCGGCAGAGGGGCTGGACGCGGCGTCGGTGCGGGAGATCCGGCGGATCAAGGCGCGGGTCGACGCGGAACGGCTGCCGCGCGGTGCCGACCCGAGCACCCACACCAAGCTCGGTCGCGGCGGGCTCGCGGACGTCGAGTGGACCGTGCAGTTGTTGCAGCTGCAGCACTCCGGCGCGGTGCCCGGTCTGCGCACACCGTCCACAATGGGCGCTATGGCGGCGGCCGTCTCCGCCGGTCTGCTGGCTGAGGACGACGCCGCGGCGCTGACAGCCGCGTGGAACCTCGCGACGCACGCGCGCAACGCCGTGACGTTGGTGCGGGGCAAGGCTTCCGATCAGCTGCCGACGTCCGGTCGCGATCTCGTCGCGGTCGCCTCCGTGATGGGCTACGAGCCGGATGGCGATCCGGGCGTGTTCGTGGAGGAATATCGCCGCACTACGCGCCGTGCACGTGCGGTAGCCGAACGAGTCTTCTACGGTGAGAAACTGTGAAAGCCATCGCGTTGACCCAGTTCGGCGATCCCGAGGTCATGTCTTTCCAGGAGCTGCCAGATCCGCTCCTGGGGCCTGACCAGGTGCTGGTGGAGGTGAAGGCGGCCGGGATCAACCCGGTGGACTTCAAGATCAGAGCCGGATACCTGCAGGGCCTGCTGCCGCACCACATGCCGCTGATCCCCGGCTGGGACGTGGCCGGCGTGGTGCGGGCCGTCGGCATCGGCGTCCAGGCGTGGAAGCCGGGCGACGAGGTGCTCGCTTACGCGCGTAAAGACCACGTGCAGTTCGGTGCGTACGCCGAGCTCATCGCGGTGCCGGACCGGATGGTCGCGCGCAAACCGTCCACCGTGGACTTCGTGACCGCGGGCGCGTTGCCGCTGGCCGGGTTGACGGCGTTGCAGGCGTTGAAGGCGGTCGGCACCGGTGCGGGCGACACGGTGCTCGTGCACGCGGCCGCCGGAGGCGTCGGCCACCTGCAGGTGCAGATCGCACGCGAGCTCGGTGCCACGCGGATCCTCGGGACGGCGTCGCCGCGCAACCACGACTTCGTCCGATCGCTTGGTGCCGAACCAGTTGCCTACGGCGACGGGCTGGTGGACGCCGTGGCGGAGCAGGTCGGCGGCGACGGCAAGGTCGGCGTGGTGATCGACAACGTCGGCGGGCCCGCGTTCGAGCAGTCGCTGGAGCTGGTGCGCGACCGGGCGCGGATGACGTCCATTGTGGACGGGCCGAAGTCGCTGGAACACGGTGTGATCAACACGTGGGCCCGGCCGAACGCCGAGCAGACGCAGTGGCTGGCCGACCTGGTCGCCGCCGGCAAGCTGCGAGTCGAGGTGCAGCAGACGTTTCCGCTGTCAGATGCGGTGAAGGCGCACAAGTTGCTCGAGGGCGGGCACGTGCGCGGCAAAGTCGTGCTGACCGTCTGAAAATCTTCAGGCTGGTTTCAGGTTTGGGGGCACTCCTGGTGGGGTGCCCCCATTTCTGGGCTGCTCAGTCCTCGTCCTGGTCGGGGTCCACCGCAGGAGCGCTGGTGTAGACCTCGATCACCCACTCCTCCTCCAACGCCTCGGCGTCTTCGGAGTCGGGAACGAGCCGGTTGTAGACGCGGACACCGAGGTCGAGCACGTCAGCGGCCTGAACCGCTTCGAGCGCCTCGGTCACCGAGTCGACGATGTGGGTGGTGAGCAGCTGCGGAGCCGTGAATTCGGCGACATCTTGGGACACGGGCGGACCCTAGCGCATTGACGTTTCACCCAATCGAGATGAGACTAGGCGCGCTCAGCGGGGGGAGCTGTAGTTCGTCACGGGGGTCTACCAGAGGAAGTCATGCAGCATCGTCGGGTCACGCGCCGAGGAAAGACCGTGATCGCCATCGCGGGCGTGGCTGCTGGGGTGCTTGCGCTACTCGGTGTGATTCAGTTTGCACTGAGCGGTGACAACTCCGCCGCCCAGCCCAACGTCAACGCCACGACGACTACGTCGAACGGCGTCGAAACCCCTGATGGCGCACTGGAAACCACCGAGCCGTCGGCAGACGTGAAGGTCGGGACCGGTTCTTTCAAGCAGCAGCGCGGCATGCTCACCGTCGAGGTGACCCGCGTGGAATCGGCGAACGGCCGCCTGAAGCTCTTCGTGACGGCCACGAACGCCTCCCAGGCCCGCATGACCCTCCCCGTGGACGGTATCGCCGTCCTGGACGACCTGAAGCGCACCTACGCGGCATCGAGCAGCAAGTGGGAAGGCCTCGTGACCCAAGGCAGCAAGACCTCGGGCACCGTCGTCCTGGACGAGAAGCTCGGCTCGGGTGTGAACTCGGTCACGCTGACGTTCTCGTCGATCTCCGGCCAGTTCGCACCGACCGGTGCCGCGATCACCGTGACCGGTATCCCGGTCCCGAAGTGATCGATCTTGGCTAAGTACCTGTTCTTCTGGGGCCACCAGCCGGAGCGCGACGGCAGCATCGGCAAGGGCTGCCTGTCGCAGTGGTGGCCGTGCACGTTCGTCGTCGACGGCGTCTCGTTCGCCTCCGCCGAGCACTACATGATGTGGCGCAAGGCTTTGCTGTTCTCGGACACCGAGGTGGCCGCCCGTGTGCTCGCCGCGTCGTCGCCGGGCGAGGCCAAGGCGCTAGGCCGCGAGGTCTCCGGTTTCTCCGACCCGGAGTGGACCGCGGCACGGTTGGAGATCGTCGTCGAGGGAAACCTGGCGAAGTTCGGCCAGGATCCCGCGCTGCGCTCCTACTTGCTGGGCACGGGTTCCCGCGTCCTGGTCGAAGCCAGCCCGCAGGACCGCGTGTGGGGCATCGGTCTCGTCGCGTCCGACCCGCGAGCCGCGGACCCCGCTTCGTGGCTGGGCCTCAACCTGCTCGGCGAGGCCCTCATGCAGGTCCGCTCGAGGCTCGCAGCGTGAGGTAGGTGTTCAGTGCCACCAACGTGATCCCGCACGGGATCAGTCCTTTTCGGATGTACGAGTGGATCTCGTTGAGCGGCACCCACTCGATCCGCGCCGCCTCGGCGGGATCGGGCTCACCCGTCTTGATCGCGTCGGTGCCCACGAAGATGTGCGTAGTGGTGGAGCTGATGCCGTTCAACGGGTTGAAGGTGATCAGCGGTTCGATCGTGCCGACGCGGTAGCCGGTTTCTTCCTCGGTCTCCCTGATCGCCGCCGTCTCCACCGCTTCGCCGGCTTCGAGGCGGCCCGCCGGGATCTCCCAGCCCCACGCGCCGGTGGTGAACCTGTGGCGCCACATCAGGAGAACCTTCTCGTCCTCGATCACCACGACGCCGGTCGAGGGGAACGGGAGGCGCAGCACGTGGTGCTCGAACCGCTCGCCCTGCGGCACCTCGACGTCGTCGAGGTCGACGCTCATCCACTCCGACTCGTACACCCTGCGGGTGCCGTGCACAGTCCACTCCGTCACAGGCAAGCTCTACCACGTGGGTGTCGGATGCGGGCTCAACGGCCTGCCCGCTGACCTGACGGGAGAAACGATGTTCAGCTACTCAGGACCAGCCCGGCTCGTCTACCCGGACGGCACCACGGCCGAGCTGGATCGGGTGGATCTGATCGAGACGGTGAACGACGGTCTGTGGCAGTTGTCCGGTGCCGGCACGTCCGCACAGGTTCTCAGCGGTGGTGACGCTCGGATCAAGCTGGCGACCGGGGCTGAGGGCAACGTCCTGGTCACCAACGTTCGGGTCAGCACGGACGCACGAGGGGTTTTGTGCAGCGTGACCTTGCTCAGCACAGACAAAGGGCCGGGCGACTGAAAACAGTCACCCGGCCCTCGATCAGGTCAAAGACCCGTGTCGATCACACGTCGTAGTACAGCGCGAACTCGTAGGGGTTCGGGCGCAGACGCAGCGGGTCGATCTCCTGCTCACGCTTGAACGAGATCCAGGTGTCGATCACGTCCGGGGTGAACACGCCGCCCTCGAGCAGGAACTCGTGGTCGGCCTCGAGGTTGTCCAGCACGGCGTCGAGGGTCGCGGGGACCTGCTTGACGTCGCGAGCCTCCTCGGGCGGGAGCTCGTAGAGGTCCTTGTCGATCGGGGCCGGCGGCTCGATCTTGTTCTTCACGCCGTCGAGGCCCGCCATGACCATCGCCGAGAAGGCGAGGTACGGGTTGCCGGACGAGTCGGGGCAGCGGAACTCGATGCGCTTGGCCTTCGGGTTGTTGCCCGTGATCGGGATGCGCACGCACGCCGAGCGGTTGCGCTGGGAGTAGACCAGCGACACCGGGGCCTCGTAGCCGGGGACCAGGCGGTGGTAGGAGTTCACCGTCGGGTTGGTGAAGGCCAGCAGCGACGGCGCGTGGTGCAGGATGCCGCCGATGTAGTGGCGGGCGATGTCGGACAGGCCCGCGTAGCCGCTCTCGTCGTGGAACAGCGGCGCGCCGTCCTTCCACAGCGACTGGTGCGTGTGCATGCCCGAGCCGTTGTCGCCGAAGAGGGGCTTCGGCATGAAGGTGACGGTCTTGCCGGCCTGCCACGCGGTGTTCTTGATGATGTACTTGAACAGCATCAGGTCGTCCGCGGCGTGCAGCAGCGTGTTGAACTTGTAGTTGATCTCCGCCTGGCCCGCGGTGCCGACCTCGTGGTGGGCGCGCTCGACGGTGAAGCCCTGGGCCTGCATGTTGAGGACCATCTTGTCGCGGAGGTCCGCGTAGTGGTCGGTCGGCGTGACGGGGAAGTAGCCGCCCTTGTACTTCACCTTGTAGCCGAGGTTGCCGCCCTCTTCCTCGCGGCCGGTGTTCCACCAGCCGGATTCAGAGTCGATCTTGTGGAAGGACCCGTTCGCGGTGGTGTCGAACTGGATCGAGTCGAAGATGTAGAACTCGGCCTCGGAGCCGAAGTACGCCGTGTCGGCGATGCCCGAGTCGGTGATGTACTGCTCGGCCTTGCGCGCGATGTTGCGCGGGTCCCGGCTGTACGCCTCACGCGTGAACGGGTCGTGCACGAAGAAGTTGACGATCAGCGTCTTCTCGATCCGGAACGGGTCCAGGCGCGCCGTGTAGAGGTCGGGCAGCAGAAGCATGTCCGACTCGTGGATCGACTGGAAGCCACGCACGGAGGAGCCGTCGAAGGCGAGACCCTCTTCGATCGCGTCGGCATCGAACGCCGCGGCGGGCAGAGTGAAGTGCTGCATCACGCCGGGCAGGTCGCTGAACCGCACGTCGACGAACTTGACGCCCTCGTCGGAGATGAACTTCAGCACCTCGTCGGAATTTTTGAACACCCTCGTCGACTCCTTGACTATGGAATACGGCTGGTCATCGCGAGCGACCGTATGACGGCGGTGTTGCCCGTCGGTCACTCGGATGTTTCGCCAGTGTTAACGGGACCGCCCAACCGGGCAAGGCGACCTGCCGGTCCTCACCCGTTGAGCACGGCTTTACTCTGGTGGGGTGAGCAGGTGGACCGGTTCGTGGCTGTCAGGACCCAACTCGGTGTTGTCTCCGGGTGACGAGTCGAACGATGGCACCCAGCAGCGCTGGCGTGGCGAGCGTCACGGCTTCCCGGAGAAGGGGCCGGGCTCCATCGCCTCGATCGGACGGCGCACGCTCGCCATCCTCGTCGACTTCCTGCTCTCCGCGGGTGTGGCGGCGGTCTTCACGCAGCCGGACCTGCCGCGCAACTGGAGCCTGCTGGCCTGGTTCGTCATCACCGTGGTCGCGGTCGCGTTCTTCGGGTTCACGCCGGGGCACGCGTTGTTCGGGCTGCGGGTGGCGCGGATCGACGGCAAGGCGTTCGTGCACCTGCCCCGCGCGCTGCTGCGCACGGTCCTGATCTTCCCGCTGATTCCGGCGCTGGTGTGGGACTCGGATGGCCGGTGCCTGCACGACAAGGCGGCGGGCACCGTCGTCATCAAGGTGCGCTGAACTTCGGAGACGAACGTGAAGAGGCCCCGCCGCAGATCTGCGGCGGGGCCTCTTTGCTGGTCAGCGGTAGTAAGAGATCAGCGACGGCGGAGCGTGCGCTGGACGTTGCGCATCTTCGCGCCCGCCGGCATCGGGCCCTTCGGCAGCGCGGCACCGCGGCTGGACAGCGCGGCGAGGCGGGTCTCGAGGGCGTCGACCTGGGCGGCCGTGATGTTGCGCGGCAGCTTCATGAGCGTCGACTGCAGCTTCTTCAGCGCGATCTGGCCCTCGTCGCTGCCGATGATGAAGTCGTAGATCGGCGTGTTGCCGACGACGCGCGCGATGCGCTTCTTCTCCTGGGCGAGCAGCGGCTTCACCCGCTGCGGCGCGCCCTCGGCGACCAGGACGACACCGGGACGGCCGAGCACGCGGTGCACGGCGTCGAGCTGGGTCGTGCCCGCGACGGCGGGGGTGACGCGCCAGCGGCCGCGCAGGTTCTCGAGCGCCCACGCGGCGGCACCCGGCTGGCCGTCGGCCTTGCGGAAGACGTTGCTCTGCACCCGGCGGCCGAAGATGATCACGGCCAGCAGCGCGCCGATGGCGACGCCCAGCGGCACGACCATCCAGACCGCGTTGATGACGATGCCCAGGACCACGGCGATCGCGGTGACGCCGAGCAGTGCTCCCAGCATCATCGGGATCAGAGCCTTGTCCTCGCGGCGCTGCATCTTGAACGCCTCGAAGATCTGCTTGCGCCGTTCGCGTGATGCCGCGCGGCGAACCTTCGCCGCTTCCTTGGCAGCCGCCTTGTCCTGCTTACCAGCCATACCCACCAGGATACGGCGCGGTGGTCTCGGACTCACATCGGCCGTCTGCGAGACTGCCTGGCATGACGGCGTTGCTGGAGGGTCTTGATCCGGAACAGCGCGCAGCGGTGGAAGCACCGCGCGGCCCGGTGTGCGTGCTCGCGGGCGCCGGCACCGGAAAAACCCGGACCATCACCCACCGGATCGCCTACCTGTGCCAACGCGGCCACATCGCCCCGTCGCAGGTCCTCGCCGTCACCTTCACCAAGCGTGCCGCCGGAGAGATGCGTACGCGTCTGCGTTCTCTCGACGTGCACGGCGCACAGGCCGTGACGTTCCACGCCGCCGCCTCCCGCCAGCTGCGTTACTTCTGGCCACGCGTCATCGGCGGCCCGCGCTGGGACCTGATCGACCAGAAGATCAAGGTCGTCGCCCGCGCCGCGTCCCGGCTGGGACTGCCGACCGAGCCGGACGCCCTGCGCGACCTCACCAGCGAGATCGAGTGGGCGAAGGCGTCGCTGCTGACGCCGGAGGACTACCCGGCGGCCGCCTCGCGCGCGGCCAGGGACATCCCGGCGCCCGCCGACCAGATCATGAAGCTCTACACGACGTACGAGCAGCTCAAGAACGAGGCGCAGCTGCTCGACTTCGACGACCTGCTGCTGCACACGGCCGCGGCGCTGGAGGACAACCTGGAGGTCGCGCAGGAGTTCCGCGACCGCTACCGCTGCTTCGTGGTCGACGAGTACCAGGACGTGACGCCGCTGCAGCAGCGCGTGCTCGACTCGTGGCTGGGCGGCCGCGACGACCTGACGGTGGTCGGCGACGCGAACCAGACCATCTACTCCTTCGCGGGCGCCTCGCCGCAGCCGCTGCTCAACTTCGGCCGGCGGTTCCCGGAAGCGGCCGTCGTGCGGCTGGAGCGCGACTACCGGTCGACGCCCCAGGTCGTGGCGCTGGCCAACGACGTGATCAAGTGGGCGCGCGGCCGTCCCGCGGGCTCGCGGCTGAACTTGATCGGGCAGCGTCCGGAGGGGCCGCTGCCGCGGTTCCACGAGTTCGACGACGAGCCGGCCGAGGCCGACGCGGTCGCGTTGCGCATCAAAGCGCTGCTGGACGAGGGCGTGGCGGCGAGCGAGATCGCGATCTTGTACCGGGTCAACGCGCAGTCAGAGGTGTATGAGCAGGCGCTCGCGTCGCTGGGCATCCCGTACCTGGTGCGGGGTGGTGAGCGGTTCTTCGAGCGCGCCGAGGTGCGCCAGGCGATGATCACGCTGCGCTCGGCGGGTGACGTCTCCGGCAGCCTGCCCGAGGTGGTCCGCTCCGTGCTCGGCCGCGTCGGCCTGACCGACGAACCGCCGACCGGTGGCTCCCAGCGCGAGCGGTGGGAGTCGTTGCTCGCGCTGGTCGAGCTCGCCGAGGAGTTCGCCGTCGCGGTGCCCGAGGCCGACCTGCCGCGGTTCTGCCTGGAACTGGACATGCGGGCCGAGGCCCAGCACCCGCCGACGGTCGAGGGCGTGACGCTCGCGTCGCTGCACGCGTCGAAGGGCCTGGAGTGGGACGCCGTGTTCCTCGTCGGGCTGGTCGAGGGCACGATGCCGATCCAGTACGCCGACGGCGACGACGCGAAGATCGAAGAAGAGCGCCGCCTTCTATATGTAGGTGTCACGCGCGCGCGTGAGCACATCTGGCTGTCGTGGGCGTTGTCGCGCGCGGCGGGCGGGCGCAAGTACCGCCGCCGGTCACGCTTCCTCTACAGCCTGGTACCGGAGAACCACCCGGCGGCGCGCGTATCTGCCAGTGCGCAGCGGCCTCCCTTGATGAAGAAGGAAAAGCCGACGTGCCGGGTGTGCGCGTCGACGTTGATCGAGGCGCAGGCCGTGAAGCTCGGTCGCTGCACGTCCTGCCCGTCCGATGTGGACGAAGAGCTGCTCGCGTCGCTGCGGGCGTGGCGTTCGGAACGGGCGCGGGAGCTGAAGGTGCCCGCGTACGTCGTCTTCACCGACGCGACGCTGATGGCGATCGCGGAGCAGCGACCCACGGATTCGGCCGGACTTGTGGCGATCTCGGGCATCGGCGCCTCGAAGCTTGATAAGTTCGGCGATGATGTGTTGGGCCTGGTCCGAGCCGGTGTCGGGTACTCCGCCACCTGATCGGGACAAGTTTCGTTAAATAGGTTGCGAGCCCCTGGGACGGGGTCATAACCTGCTCATGCCGGGTCCGGAGGACCCGTCTGGGGAAGAAGAACTACTACTACAAGCTCTCTCAGCAGAGCCCTGTCGGAGGAGGTGGCCGTTGTGAAGAAGACCAACATCTCGCGCGCGCTCGGCCTCCCCGCGTCCGAGGGCTTCTGCACGCCCGCTTCCGCTCAGGCCATGTGGCAGCACTCTGCCCACAGGTCGGCCCTGAAGTCGGTGGCCCTGAAGGGCCGCGAGCGCGGCACCAGTCTGCTCGATGAGCAGCCGATCTTGGTGCCAGTCGCAAATGACGTTCCCAACTACACGACTGCGCTGTCCGCGCATCATGTGAGAAGGCTCCTGCCGACCCCATAGAGGGTCGAAGGACCACCAGGCTCACGAAAGCCGCGGACTCGCACAGAGTCCGCGGCTTTCGTGTTTTTGCTGTACCCCACACAAGGAGAAAACCCTGATGTTGACCGTGACTGTCCCGCTCACCGGCGAGACACTTCCGGACCTCGCGGAGGGGCTTGACCTGCCCTGCCGCACCCACAACCCCGACCTCTGGTTCGCCGATGTGCCGGCGGAGCTCGAGAAGGCGAAGTCCTTCTGCGGGACCTGCCCGGTGCTCGCCGAGTGCCTCGCCGGCGCGCTTGCGCGTCACGAGCCGTGGGGTGTCTGGGGTGGAGAGATCTTCGAGCGCGGTGTCGTCATCGCGCGGAAGCGCCCGCGTGGCCGTCCGCGCAAGGACGCTGCTGCAGTTGTCACCGCTGACAAGACGGAGGCCGCTGCGTGAACGCCGTGCAGATCGACCACATCGCGAAGCCCACCTACCTGAACAAGGGTCTGACTCCCATGTCTCTGCAAGAAGAACTCGTGCGAATACGAATACAAGAAGCCCAGAGGTACGCAGAAGAGCAACGCGTGGCGAACCGGCTCGCGTCAGCGCAACGTTGGCGCAGGTTGGCGCGATGGGCGGGGCGCAGAGCGGCTCGCTTCGACCTCTGACAGTCTCGAGCTGAGGCCGTCATCCACGAGAAGGTGGATGGCGGCCTCGGCCGTTCCTCCGTACCGTTCATTTTGTGCCGCACCACACACACGACGGGATCGACTGGTCCGCCCGCCTCCACGCGATGAGGCGCTACGGCTCACTGCAGGCCGAGGCGCTTTCTCACGTGGCCCGCAGACTGGTGGCCCCACTGCCCGACTCCCCGGTAGTCATGGACGTCGGCTGCGGCGCCGGCTCCATGAGCGTGGCGCTGGCTTCGGCGCTGCGCGAACACGGCGGCGGCGTCCTGGTGCTGGTCGACGCCACGCCCGAACTGCTGGACGCGGCCTGCACCGCGGCGCGAGCCGAGACTGACGGCGCCGTGTCGGTGAAGCCCGTGCTCGCGGACCTGGCCACGGAGACCCCGCTGTCCTTCGCGGGACCCGTCGAGCTGGTCTGGGGTTCGCGGGTGATCCACCACCTCCCTGATCAGTTGCGCGGAGTGAAACGCCTGGTAGAAGCACTGGCTCCCGGCGGCTGGCTGGCCCTGGCCGAGGGCGGCCTGGAAACCCGCTTCCTGCCGTGGGACCTCGGCGTCGGCGAGCCCGGCCTGCAGGACCGCATGGCAGCGGCCCGCGCCGAGTGGTTCGTGTCGATGCGCGAGGGCATGACCGGCTCGGTGCGGCTGCCGGTCGGCTGGAACGTCGCACTGGCCGACGCGGGCCTGGGCGAGATCAGCGCCTTCAGCTTCGTCGTCGACCACCCGGCCCCGGCCAAGCACCTCGTGCGCGAGTGGGCCGTCGACCGCCTGACCTGGCTCACCGAGATCACCGGCCCACGCCTGCACGCCTCCGACCGCGACGCGTTGCGCCGGCTGCTCAACCCGTCCGACTCCGAGTACGTCGGCGCCCGCGAGGACGTGTTCCTGCTGGAAACCGACACCGTCCACCTGGGACGCCGCCGGTGACGGCCTGCCACAGATGCGGGCGGTTGCGTGCCTCCGTTTCCGACCTGGAGTTCCTGGCCTGGTCTTCGGAGCGGACCGGTGGGTCGTTCCGCTGGTTGTGCCATGTCTGCGCCAAGACGCATGTGCGGGACATTGAGGGCAAGTTGCCGGACGAGTACTGGCGCTGAGTTCTGTAGCTGGGGTCGGTGCATGTCGGCGGTTGGTCGGCCAGGACGGACTCGGGGCGCGTGGGTTCTGTTCGTCGCGCGCCGGGTCGGATGCCTGGCTGATCAGACCGGGGACAGGTGAGTAAGGCCTGTCTGACCTGGGCTGATCTGCGTCGGTAGGCGTGTCGGCTCAGCGTGCAGGTCGCGGGCGAGCGCCGCCCGTCGTCCACCACGGCCAGCGGGTGAGCGCAGCCGGGCCTTCACGACGGTGTCGAGCGCGCTGGATCCGAGCGTCTGCACCCGGCTGATCAGACCGGGTACAGGTGGCATAAGGCCTGCCTGACCAGCGCCGATCCCCGTCGGCAAGCCTGCCTCAGCTCAACGTGCAAATCCGCAGGCGAGCACAACCCGGCATCCACCACAGCGTCGAGGATCTCCACGACCGCCCGCGGGTTCGGCTCCCTCCGAGCCAGGTCCAGAGCCGCCCGTGCCGGGCCGGCCAGCCGCAGCCCGTCGCGGTTCACCACGGCCGGCGGCCGGCTCGTGCGTTCGAGAAGAATCCAGGGATGCGCTCTTCGCGCGTTCTTCCCCGCGAGTACGTGAATGTGCCGGGGGAGAGGAAGCACCGCGCCCTGCCGGGCCAATGAGTCCGCTCCCGTGATCACTGAATCCTGGCCCGCATAAGAGAGGACAGCGCGAAGCCGATCCAGCCGGGTCGGCGGTGAGGGCTTCTTCAGGACCACGCCGGGCAGCAGCTGTTGCCACGGCCCGGCCGGTGAGCAGTGACGGTGGATCTCTCGCGTCGAGTAGCCGGATTTGTGCAGTTCAGCGGTGGTTGCGATGGGTGCCATGGGTCCATCGTGGCGTACTCGGACACCGGCAAAAGGGGCTCGGCGCCAACCTGTGGATAACTTCGCCGGGGTTCACTCGGACGAGTTAGTCATCGAATCCCGGCTGCCAGCGCGCGACGATTTCCCGTGCGGTCACGTGGGCGTCCAACTGGCAGAGAATGCCGGTGGCGCCCATTGTCACGCGATGAATCAGCAGGTACTGCGGTGGCAGGTTCAGCGAACGGCCCGTTTGTGAGTCCGGGCTGCGCAGGTCGCCCACCCGTTCCGCCTGCGACTGCAGCCAGCGGCGGGTGAAGTGGAACGACTCGGCGCGCAGCGGCTCGACGAAGGGCGCCAGGTAGCCGAGCACGTCCTCGCCGTGCAGCGACATGCCCTCGCGGATGAAGTTCTCGGCGCGCAGCAGGTCGACCAGGTCGACGGAGCGGCCTTCGAGGGCCAGCCTGGTCATCCGGCCCAGCGTCTTCGGCAGGCCGTCCGGCAGGCGCGCGACGGCGCCGAAGTCGATCACGCGCAGGCGGTCGTCGTCGCCCAGCATGAAGTTGCCTGGGTGCGGGTCGGCGTGCAGGAGGCCGGAGCGCGACGGTGCCGAAAAGTGGAACTCGGCGAGCAACTGGCCTGCCAGGTCGCGCTCTTCGACGGAACCCTCGCGGATGATCTTCGACAGGGGCGTGCCCGACGTCCACTCGGTCACCATGACCTTGGGCGACGACGCGATGACGCGCGGCACCACGACGTGCGGGTCGTTCTCGAAGGCCTTTGCGAACGTGCGCTGGTTCGCGGCCTCGTCGCGGTAGTCGAGCTCCTCCAGGTACCGGTCGCGCAGCTCCTCCAGCAGCGGGCGCACGTCGGTGCCGGGCATGATCGCCTGCAGCAGCCGGGAGAACCGCAGCAGCTGCTTGAGGTCCGCGCGCAGGGCTTCGTCCGCGCCGGGGTACTGGACCTTCACCGCGACGTCGCGGCCGTCGTGCCACACCGCGCGGTGCACCTGGCCGATGGACGCCGATGCGGCCGGGTCGTCGTCGAACTCCTGGAAGCGCTTCACCCAGGACGCACCGAGCTGCTCGGCGAGCACGCGGTGCGTGGTGCGGGCGGGCATCGGCGGGGCCGCGGTCTGCAGTTTGGTGAGCGCCTCGCGGTACGGGGCCGCGAGCTCGTCCGGGACCGCTGCCTCGAAGACGCTCAGCGCCTGGCCGAACTTCATCGCTCCGCCCTTGAGCTGGCCGAGCACCGCGAAGACCTGTTCGGCCGTCTTGGCCGTCACCTCGGCGTTGACCTCGTCGGCCGCGCGTCCGGTCAGTCGCTTTCCCCAGCCACCGACAACCCGGCCGGCCACCCCGAGCGGGAGGCTCGCCAGCTTGGCGGTGCGCTGCACGGCCTTGCGCGGAATCTCGGTCACTCGGCCATGTTATGTGCGGAGCACTGACAGTCAGGGTGCGGATACCAGCTTCGCCTCTCAGCAACACCGGTCACCAGGTCCAGCTCCACAGTGGCGCTCAACACGGGCGGAGGGGCCAGCTCGTGGCCGCGGACGTAGATCAACGACTCCAGGATCTGGACCACGGCCAGCGCCGCGGTTCCCGACGCGAACAGCACGTCGGAGGAAGCCGGTTTGCCGACGAGCTGGGCCGCGATGGCCGGCCAGGCCGGGTCGTGGTCGGTGCGGTGCAGGTCCGCGCAGTTGAGGCAGCTCGTGCGGCCTGGCAGGACGAGCGGCCCAACGATGCCGATGCCCTCACGCACGCGCACGGCGAGATGCGGCGTGCGGGCGGCCATCAGCGCGCTGACGAGAGTCGGATCGGGGACGAGCGTCGCGGCGAGCACGGCCAGATCGGCGTGGTGGGCGAGCCGGACGCCCGATTCAGCTAGAAGCGAAGTAATTGCCAGCGCAAGGTGCCCGCCACCGTGGACGGCGGCTGTCGCGCCCTTGATCCGCGGGGTGCTCTCCTCGAGGAGACCCGCTTCCTCGAGCGACTTGAGCACGTCGGTCAGCTGGGTGGGGTCTTCGCCGCGTTGTTTGAGCCTTTCACCCAGTTCAGTGACGGTGTGGCGGCCGTCGAGGGTGAGCAGCTGGTCGACCAGAGCCTCGGACAGCTCGTCGATCACCACCGCGTGCTTCGGGTCGGTGCCGACCTGCACGACACCGGGGCCGCGGCGCACCACGGCGAGTCCTGCACGCACGCGCGGTCTCGTGTCCACAAAAGAAAGACTGGCAGGGGGCGGGGCCCCCTGCCAGCGGAAACGTCAGACCTTGGCCTTGCCGAGGATCCGCGTCATCTTCGTACCGCAGACAGGGCAGGTGCCCTTCGCCATGCGCCGACCGTTGGTTTCCTCGACCTTGCCGTCGAAGTCGCGCTTCTCGCGGCACTTGACGCAGTAGCCGTTGTAAGTCTCGGCCACAGCCCCTCCCTTGCAGTTGTGAGTGCGGACACACTCGGGGACCTTGGCGCGACGGTACCTGGGCGAGGCGGCGAATCCGCGCAGGTTCATCCGCGCGTGTCCAGCCGCCGTTCGGTGGAACTTCACCCACCGGCTGCGGGCATGGGGCCGGTTGGGGGCCGAAAATTGTCGGTGCCGCCGATTACGGTGACTGCATGGCCGAACCGCGGGTGGAGGTGCGGCGGAGCCCCCGGCGCCGCCGCATGGTCAGCGCGTACCGGGAGGGCGACACAGTGGTCGTCCTTCTGCCGGCACGGATGACCAAGGGGGAAGAGAAGCACTGGGTGGCGGAGATGTTGAGCCGCCTCCAGCGCAGCGAGACGCGCAGGAGATCCCCTGCGCGAACGTCGGACGAGGCTTTGATGGCGCGCTGTGCCGAACTGTCGGCGCGCTACCTGGACTCTCTTGCCGACCCGGTGAGCGTTCGCTGGGTGCCGCCCATGCGCACGCGTTGGGCGTCATGCACGCCGTCCGAGGGCACGATCAGGGTCTCTGAGCGCCTGCGCGAGGTGCCGCCCTGGGTGCTCGACTACGTCCTGGTGCACGAACTCGCGCACCTGCTGGTGCCAGGTCACGGCAAAGACTTCTGGGAGTGGGTGCATCGCTACGGCAAGACCGAGCGGGCCATGGGCTATCTGGAGGGCCTTTCGGCCGCGGCCGGGCTCGGAATCACTGAGGATTGAGGGGCGATGGGGGGAGGGGTGTGGGGGCGAGGGGAGAGGTGTGCTCGCGGAGAGCGCTCGCCTAGCTCGCCCCTCAGTGTCTTCTGGGGGCCGAGCCCCCAGACCCACGCCGGGGGCTCCGCCCCCGGACCCCCGGCCGCCTCGCCTTCGGCGTTGGCAGGCCCAATTCACCCTTTCGGGCGTCGGGTCGGCAACGAGTAGGCCGTGCCGGGGGCGTCAGACCGGCGCGCATCTGCTCGCTGAGTGCATTACCGGACGTGCCGCAGGCATCGACCGGCGCTCGCCTGCTTGCTGAGTGCCATCGCCGGTCGTGCCGCCGGGGGTCAGGGCCAGCACTCGTCTGCTCGCTGAGCGCTGTCACCGGGCGTGCCGCGGGCGTCGACTGGCACTCGTCTGCTCGTTGAGTGCCGTCACCGGACGTGCTGCGGGCGTCGACTGGCACTCGCCTGCTTGCTGAGTGCCGTCACCGGACGTGCTGCGGGAGTCGACCGGCACTCGTCTGCTCGCTGAGCGCCGTCGCTGGACGTGTCGCGTGGCATGCCCGGTGGTGGCCAGGAGCCCTCGCGAGGCCTGCCCGGCGCACTGCGGACATGGCGAGGGCCGGGCACGCAGTTCGTGCCCGGCCCCGCCGAAACAGCTCGGATCAGCCTTCTTCGGGCTTGCCGCCGTCCTCGCGCATGGTGCGCTCCAGCTCGGCCATCGGGTCGTCGAGGGCCTTGCGGGTGTTGGCCAGGCGCTCGGCGAACTCCAGCGGGTCTTCCAGTTCCTCGGCGGTCGGGATCAGCTCCGCGTGGTCCCAGACGCTGTCGCGGACCTCGACGCCGTGCTGGTCGCCGATGAGCTTCCACAGGGCCGAGGCGGCGCGCAGGCGGCGCGGGCGCAGTTCGAGGCCTACGAGGGTGGCGAAGGTCTGCTCGGCCGGGCCTCCGGAGGCGCGGCGGCGGCGCAGGGTCTCGCGCAGGGCGGGGGCGCCGGGCAGGCGGTCTGCCACGGCGGCGTCGACCACGACGTCCACCCAGCCCTCGACCAGGGCCAGCAGCGTCTCCAGGCGGGTCAGCGCCGCCTTCTGCTCCGGGGTGGTCTGCGGCTCGAGCAGGCCGGAGCCCATGGCCTCCTCGATGGAGGCGGGGTTCGACGGGTCGATCTGGCCGGCGAGCTGCTCCAGGGCGGAGGTGTCGACCTTGATGCCCTTGGCGAACTCCTCGACGGTGTCGAGCAGGCGCTGGCGCAGCCACGGCACGTGCGTGAAGAGGCGCTGGTGGGCGGCCTCGCGGGCGGCGAGGAAGACCATCACCTCGGAGGCGGGGCGCTCCAGGCCCTCGGTGAACTTCTCGATGTTCGCCGGCAGCAGCGCCGCGGTGCCCTCGGGGCCGAGCGGCAGGCCGACGTCGGTCGAGGTGAGCACCTCGGAGCCGAGCTGGGCCAGGGCGTTGCCGAGCTGGGAGCCGAACGCCATGCCGCCCATCTGGCCGAGCATCGCGAGCAGCGGGCCGGCGGCCTGCTTCGCCTCGGCGGGCATCGCCTCGACCCACGCGCCGGACATGCGCTGCGCGACCGGGTCGCACAGGCGCTGCCAGGTGGGGATGGTGCGCTCGATCCAGTCGCGCGCCGTCCACGCCTGCGTCGTGCGGGTGCCGGCGGGCAGCGAGGTGACCGGGTCCAGCCACATCTCGGCCAGGTGCACGGCGTCGGTGACCGTGCTCGACTGGTCGGCGGCGAACCCGATGGTCGTCGTCGAGGAGGACAGCTGCTGGAACGCGATCTGCTTCGCGAGGTCGTAGTTCACCGGCCCGCTCGACGACCCCGCGCTGCTCAGCATCGAGCCCAGCTGGCTCAGCATGTTGCCCAGCTGGCTGAAGTCGAACGGGTTGTCTCCCGGCTTCCCGCTCTTGTCGTCGGGGTCGTGCGGGCTGAACCCGAACGGCACGTCACTCATGCCTCTACCGTACGCGGATCCACATGGTCGTACGCTGTTCAGCCGTGAGTGAAACCGTCACGACCGCACCCCCACCCGCGCCCCCGCCGAGGGAACGCGGACTGACCCGCCGGACGTGGACGCTGATCGTCAGCTTCCTCGTGGTGGCGGCACTCGGACTGCTCGGCGGTTTCGCCAGAGTCCCGTACGTCGCTCTGGGCCCCGGCCCGACATACGACGTGCTCGGCCAGGTCAAGGACACCGACGTTGTCGCGGTGGACGGCCAGAACACTTTCCCCACCAAGGGGAACCTGCGCATGACGACGGTCTCGCTCACCGATGACGTGTCGTTGTTCGGAGCGCTCGGCCTCTGGCTGTCCGGCCGCTACGCCCTCGCGCCGCGCGAGGAGTTCTTCAAGCCCGGTGAGTCGGAGGAGGAGGTGCAGCGCAACAACGAGCTCGCGTTCAGCGAGTCCCAGACCTCCGCGGAGGTCGCCGCGCTGAACTACCTCGGCTATCCGGGCAAGGTGATCGCGAACCAGGTGACCAAGGGCAGCCCCGCGGAGAACGTCATCCCGCTCGGCGCCCGCATCATCTCGGTCAACGGCAAGCAGGTGCAGAGCGCCGCCGACGTGAGCTCCGCCCTGGAGAACACCAAGCCGGGTGACCGCATCGAGGTGGCCTTCGAGAAGGACGGCACCTCGAAGTCGACGCAGCTCACCCTCGGCACCCGCGACGACGGCCGCCCCGCCGGCTTCATCGGCATCTCGCCGGTCGACCGGGCCGACGTGCCGTTCAAGATCAAGATCAGCCTGTCCGATGTCGGCGGGCCCTCGGCCGGCCTGATCTTCGCGCTGGCCATCGTGGACAAGCTGACGCCCGGCGAGCTCAACGGCGGCAAGTCGATCGCGGGCACCGGCGAGATCGCGGGCGACGGCACGGTGAAGCCGATCGGCGGCATCGCGTTCAAGATGGTCGCCGCGCAGGAGGCCGGCGCGACGGCGTTCCTCGTGCCCGCGGCCAACTGCACGGACGCGAAGCAGCAGGCGCCGGACGGCCTGCAGCTGATCAAGGTCGAGAACCTCAAGGACGCGGTGTCGTCGCTGGAGGCGCTGAACGCGGGCAAGCCGACGCCGGGCTGCTGACCTGGCACGACGCTTTTTGTCGGTGGTGTCTGGGAGAATAAAAGCAGGGGACCCCCTGGAGGGGACCCCTGCGCGAGCTTCGGGCCGGGTTGTGCCAGCCTGGACTGGTGACGACTAGGGCCGCAGCGTGGCGAGCAGGGCGTCGGTGAGGTTCGGCGCCAGCTCGGGGTGCTCGACGAACTCCTCGGGCACCTCCACCGTGCCGCGCAGCCGCAGCACGCACGAGACGCTGCCGTCGCGCAGGACCGCGGCGACCAGGCGGGCCTCGCGGCGTGACGGGTGCTCGGCGGCGAACCGGCGGGCGGCCTCGTCGTCCAGCTCGCCGTGGTGCAGCTCGGTCTCCGCCTCCGGCGGCAGGACGACGATCTCCTGGGCCAGGGCGCACCCGGTGACGGCCGGCGGCCACTCGATGCCCGCCAGTGCCTCGCCCAGGTCGCCGTCCAGGGCGTCCTGCGCGATCGGGGTCAACGGGGACGCTTCCGCGTCCAGTTGGGTGCGCAGTTCGGGCTGCTGCTCGATCAGGTCTGTGGTGGACACGAGGGCGAACAGTTGCGGAGGCTGCTCCCAGCCGCCTGCCGCTACGAACTGCTCTACCTCGCGCGCGACCGTCGGGAGGATGACCGCTGGAGTTTCACTCGCTGACACGCGTGTCATGGTAAGACGGCGCTCTGGACGGGAACCCAGGGCGTCGTCCGTAGAGTTGGACTAAACGTACGTATCGAAATACCGCGATCCAGGAGCGTGCCTCGTGGCCACACGGCCTCCAGTCGGACTGCCGAAATTGTCCCGACGCAGCCGAATCCTGCTCATCGTCGGTGTCGTGCTCCTGTTCGGTCTCATCACGGGATCGCGGCTGCTCGACACCTACGTGAACTGGCTGTGGTTCGGCGAGGTGAAATTCCGCAACGTCTACAGCACAGTGCTGCTCTCCCGGCTGAGCCTGTTCGTGGCCGCCGGGGTCGTGGTCGGCGGCATCGTCGCGCTGAACCTCTGGCTCGCGTACCGGGCGCGGCCGGTCTTCGTGCCGGTCTCGGGACCCGATGACCCGGTAGCCCGCTACCGCACGGTCGTGATGCGCCGGATGCGGTTGTTCGCGATCGGCATCCCCGTCTTCGTCGGGCTCATCGCCGGTGCGTCGGCGCAGGACGACTGGCAGCTGCTGCAGCTGTTCCTCAACGGCCAGCCGTTCGGGGTGACCGACCCGCAGTTCGGGCACGACATCGGCTTCTACGCCTTCCAGCTGCCGTTCTACGAGTGGCTGCTGTCGTGGCTGTTCATCACGACCGCGGTGTCGTTCATCGGCGCGGTGATCGCGCACTACCTGTTCGGCGGCATCCGGCTCGCCGGTCGCGGCGGCCAGCTGTCCGGCCCCGCCCGGCTGCACCTGGCGCTCGTCGCCGGCACGTTCGTGCTGCTGAAGGCCGTCGCGTACTTCTTCGACCGGTACACGCTGCTGCTGCACGAGAACGAGAAGTTCGTCGGCGCGAGCTACACCGACCTCAACGCGGTGCTGCCGGCCAAGCTGATCCTGCTGTGCATCGCGGTGTTCTGCGCGGTCGCGTTCTTCGCGGGCGCGTTCATGCGCAACGTGCAGCTGCCCGCCATCGCGACCGTCCTGCTGGTCCTGTCGAGCGTGCTCGTCGGCGCTGCGTGGCCCGCCGTGCTGGAGCAGTTCTCGGTCAAGCCGAACGCCATCCAGAAGGAAGCCGAGTCGATCACCCGCAACATCGCGGCGACAAGGCAGTCGTTCGGGCTGACGGAGGACAAGGTCGAGACGAAGCCCTACGAGGGCAAGCAGACCGTCAGCAACGACCAGATCAAGACCAACGACGCGGCCACCCTGGGCAACATCCGCCTGCTCGACCCGGCCGTGCTCTCGCGGACCTTCACGCAGTTCACGCAGCTGCGGCCGTTCTACGGGTTCCCGAACAAGCTCGACGTCGACCGGTACACAGTGGACGGAAAGCTGCGCGACTACATCGTCGCGGTCCGCGAGCTGAAGCTCGACAGCCTGCCGCAGGGCCAGCGCGACTGGATCAACCAGCACCTCATCTACACGCACGGCAACGGCTTCGTCTACGCCGAGGCGAACAAGGTGAACGCGGTCGCCGACCAGACCAACGGCGGCTACCCCGAGTTCAAGACCGGTGAGGTCAAGTCGAACGGCGACGTCGGCAACGAGGCGAACGGCATCAAGGTCGAGCAGCCGCGCGCCTACTACGGCGAGCTGTTCGGCGCGAACGACTACTCGATCGTCGGCGGCAGGCCGCAGGGTTCCGCGGCCGAGTACGACACGGACTCCAAGGCCTACACCTACACCGGCACCGGTGGTGTCCCGATCGGCAGCCTGTTCAACAAGCTGGCGTTCGCGGCCTACTACGGCGAGCGGAACATCCTCTTCAACCAGTCGATCGCGGACGAGTCGAAGATCCTGTTCAAGCGCGTGCCGCGGGACCGCGTGCAGGCCGTCGCGCCGTGGCTGACCGTGGACAGCGACCCGTACCCGGCCGTCGTGAACGGCCGCATCACGTGGATCGTCGATGGATACACCACGCTCGAGAACTACCCGTACGCGCAGCGCACGCAGCTGGGTGACGCGACGAACGACTCGCTCACCGCGGACGGCGTGGTCATCTCGCAGGTCAACAAGCCCGTCAACTACATCCGCAACTCGGTCAAGGCCACTGTGGACGCCTACGACGGCACGGTGAACCTGTACCAGATCGACGACAAGGACCCGGTCCTCAAGGCGTGGATGGGAGTCTTCCCGAACACGGTCAAGCCGGGCAGCGAGATCTCGAACGAGCTGCGTCAGCACTTCCGCTACCCCGAGGACCTGTTCAAGGTGCAGCGGCAGATCCTGTCGAAGTACCACGTCTCGTCCCCGTCGGACTTCTACTCCGGCGTGGGCTACTGGGCGGCGGCGCAGGACCCGACGATCGACAACGTGACCACGGCGGACGCCCAGCGCGACGCGGCGAGCAAGCGCAGGGACGCCCAGCCGCCGTTCTACGTCCTCGCCGGTGACCCGAGCGACGCGAGCAAGGTCCGCTTCCAGCTGACCAGCCCGCTCGTGCGGGAGAACCGGGAGTTCATGGCGGCCTACGTCTCGGTCGGATCCGATCCGGACAACTACGGCAAGATCAGCGTGCTCCAGCTGAGTCAGGACGCCAAGGGCCCGCAGCAGATCCAGACGCAGTTCCTCACCTCGGACAACGTCAGCCGCGAGCTCAACCTGCTGACACAGCAGAAGACGACGGTCGTCTACGGCAACCTGCTCACCCTCCCGGTGGGCGGCGCGCTGCTCTACGTCGAACCCGTCTACATCGAGCGAGCGTCCAACAACACCTCGTATCCGCAGCTGTCCAAGGTGCTCGTCTGGTACGGCGACCGGGTCGGGTACGCGTCCACGTTGAACGAGGCGCTGGACCAGGTGCTCAGCGGTGCCGGCGCGGTCGTGCCGCCGCCGAGCGACAACACCGGCAACGGCCAGACCTCGACGCCGCCGTCGACGACCACACCGGGCAACGGGACGTTGAGTCCTGACCTGCAGAAGGCGGTCAACGACATCGACGCGGCGCTGGCCGACATCAAGAAGGCCCAGCAGAACGGTGACTTCGCCGCGCTCGGCACGGCGTACCAGCGCCTGGAGGACGCGTCGAAGCGCTTCAAGCAGTACAACACCGCGGCCGTGGCGCCGCCGCCGACGCAGCAGTCGTCGGTTGTGCCCAGCCCCACACCATCGGGCTGACCGCTCGATTTGCTTTTCCCGCTCCGCCCCGCGTAGGGTTCTATTCATACCGACGCGGGGTGGAGCAGCTCGGTAGCTCGCTGGGCTCATAACCCAGAGGTCGCAGGTTCAAATCCTGTCCCCGCTACAAAGTTGGGAAAGTCCTGTCTGCGGAGATCGCAGACAGGACTTTTTCGCATTTACATTGGGGGCGAAGCCCCCAAACCCCACCCCGGGGGCGAAGCCCCCGGACCCCCGGCCGCTCGCCTTCGGCATCGTGGGCCCCCATCCGGTTCGGATGGTCATCTTGGGGCTGACCTGCGTTGATGTGGGTTAGTGGGGGGTGGTGAAAAGGCGTTTGTGGAGGGTGTATAGTTCTCCTTAGCAAGACAACAGAACAGCAAGAAGCGGCGCGGGGTGGAGCAGCTCGGTAGCTCGCTGGGCTCATAACCCAGAGGTCGCAGGTTCAAATCCTGTCCCCGCTACTACGCAGAAGGCCGGAACCTATCGGGTTCCGGCCTTCTGCTTATTCCTGGTCGGTGTGGCTGGGGTGTTTCAGGTCATGTTCTCCGCCCAGTACTGGGCGCACAGCATGCTCGAGCAGATCCTGCCCTCGCCGTTGACGGTGCGGTGCTTGCGGATCTGTTTGCCGCACACCATGCATTCGTCCTTGCCTGCCTGCTCCGGGATGCCGCCCGTCATCCAGGCCACCGTGTGCGCCGCCATCTTCTTGTGGTCCAGCCACTTGATGTTCATCGTCCCCGACCTCCGTGGTGTCGCCCGCCCTGCCCTGACAATGATCATCTTCCCAGCCGTGCGGCCTGGCGAAAGAGGTGCGGGCGGACATCACCAGGTTGTGCGACGGAGACTCACGTCCGTCCATTCGGGTGGCTCCGGCCGGTGAGAGTCGTGCCGCCGATCGGGTGAGATCGGGTGACTTTCGTTTCTGCGAAAGGACTTTTCCATCCGGGATGGACACGGACGGTCAAGCGGCCAAACGCGTGAGGTGTGAAAACTGCCGGTGACTCAGCGGAACTTTTCGTTGCTCCGCATGGCCCAACAGGCTAGCCCGGTGATCAGCCACTGTGGACAGAACGGCTGACCATTGTGGACAGCATCCCCCGGACGTGGGAACGTTGTCGTTGTGTCAGACCTGAATGCGACCGCAGCCGCCCTGCTCGGGCTGCTGCACGACGGACCCAAGACCGGTGGCCAGTTGGTGGCGGAGGCAGGAGACCGCTTCGGCGCGTTCTTCAGCGTGACCCGCAGCCAGGTGTACCGCGAGCTGCCCGCGTTGGCCGACCAGGGCCTGCTGCGACTCGGCAAGCAAGGACCGCGGTCAAGCCAGCAGTACGTGCTCACCGCGGCGGGCAAGAAGGCCTTCAAGAACTGGCTGCTGTCCGAACCCGGCCCGGACCACCTGCGCAGCCCGCTCATCCTGCGTCTGGTGCACGCCGGTTCGCTGACCGCGAAGCAGCGCGAATCCCTGATCACGACCGCACGCTCGGCGTACGGCCAGGAGCAGGAGAGCGCGAAGAGCGCGGCCAAGACGGCGGAGGACCCCTACGCCAAGGCGGTGGCCGAGTTCGGCCTGGCCCACGCGAAGGCCGTTCTCAAGCTGCTCGACGCGATCCCGACCGCTTAGCAGAGACCGCCAGCGAGCACCGGTCGCGAACTGTGACCGGTGCTGGCGTAATCTTTTGCCGTGAACCCGGACGTCGAAGCAGACATCAAGGACCTCTCCGCCACGCTTTCCAGCATCGAGGCGGTGATGGACCTCGATGGCCTGCGCGCCCAGGTCGCGGACCTCGAGGAGCAGGCAGCGCGCCCCGACCTCTGGAACGACCAGGAGAAGGCGCAGAAGGTCACCAGCCAGCTCTCCCACAAGCAGGGTGAGCTGCGCCGCGTCACCGGCCTGCGCGAGCGCCTGGACGACCTCCCGCTGCTCTACGAGCTCGCCGAGGAGGCGGAGGACGCGGACGCCGCGGCCGACGCCGACAACGACCGCGCGAAGCTGCGCAGCGAGATCGCCGGCCTCGAAGTCCGCACGCTGCTGTCCGGCGAGTACGACGAGCGCAACGCGCTCATCACCATCCGCGCGGAGGCCGGTGGCGTCGACGCCGCCGACTTCGCCGAGATGCTGCTGCGCATGTACTCGCGCTGGGCCGAGCGCCACCACTACCCCGTCGAGGTCTTCGACACGTCCTACGCCGAAGAAGCCGGCATCAAGTCGGCCACCTTCCGCATCACCGCGCCGTACGCCTACGGCACGCTGAGCGTCGAGCAGGGCACGCACCGCCTGGTGCGCATTTCGCCGTTCGACAACCAGGGCCGCCGCCAGACGTCGTTCGCCGGCGTCGAGGTCGTGCCCGTCGTCGAGCAGACCGACCACGTCGAGATCGACGAGAAGGACCTGCGCGTCGACGTCTACCGCTCGTCCGGCCCCGGTGGCCAGGGCGTCAACACGACCGACTCGGCGGTGCGCCTCACGCACATCCCGACCGGCATCGTGGTGTCCTGCCAGAACGAGCGCTCGCAGCTGCAGAACAAGGCCACGGCCATGAACGTCCTGCAGGCGAAGCTGCTCGAGCGCCGCCGGCAGGAGGAGCAGGCCAAGATGGACGCGCTGAAGGACTCCGGCTCCAGCTGGGGCAACCAGATGCGCTCCTACGTGCTGCACCCGTACCAGATGGTCAAGGACCTGCGGAACAACCACGAGGTCGGCAACCCGTCCGCGGTGCTGGACGGGGAGATCGACGACTTCCTCGAGGCCGGCATCCGGTGGCGCAAACAGTCGCAGGCGTAGTCCTGGCGCTGATCTGAGGCGAAGAGCACGTTCGGGCCATTCACAGGGCCGAACGTGCTCTTTTGTCGACCGGCTGTGCCGGATCGGCCACGCCGTGTGGAGCGTCGGGACCGCCTTTCCGGGGCCGGAAGTTAACCGGAACGGGGGCTTTACCGCGGCCATGGGTAGACTCGCGCCTCGTGATTCGTCTCGAACACGTTTCCAAGGTCTACAAGACCTCCACGCGTCCTGCGCTCGACGACGTGTCCGTCGAGATGGAGAAGGGCGAGTTCGTCTTCCTGATCGGGCCTTCCGGGTCCGGCAAGTCGACGTTCCTGCGCTTGCTGCTGCGCGAAGAGGTGCCGACCAGGGGACGCGTCTACGTGTCCAACTTCGACGTCGCCAAGATGTCGCGCCGCAGGGTCCCCCGCCTGCGTCAGTCCATCGGCTGTGTCTTCCAGGACTTCCGTCTTCTGCCCACGAAGACGGTCGCGGAGAACGTCGCCTTCGCGCTGGAGGTGATCGGCAAGCCCCGCAACACCATCGTCAAGGTGGTGCCGGAGGTGCTGCAGCTGGTCGGCCTCGACGGCAAGGAGGACCGGTTCCCGACCGAGTTGTCCGGTGGTGAGCAGCAGCGCGTCGCGATCGCCCGTGCGTTCGTGAACCGCCCGCTGGTGCTGATCGCGGACGAGCCGACCGGAAACCTGGACCCCGACACGAGCCAGGACATCATGTTGCTGCTGGAGCGGATCAACCGCACCGGCACGACCGTCATCATGGCCACCCACGACCACGGCATCGTCGACTCGATGCGCCGCCGCGTCGTGGAACTGGCGTACGGCAAGGTCGTCCGTGATGACGCGCGCGGCGTATACGGCGTTGGCCGTTAAGCGCTCCTAACCCCCGACCCCCAAGGAACCCCGCCCCCGATGCGTACCAGCTTCGTGTTCAGCGAGGTCGTCACCGGACTTCGCCGGAACGTCACGATGACGATCGCGATGATCCTCACGACCGCCATCTCGCTCGCGCTGCTCGGTGGTGGTCTGCTCGTCGTCCGCATGGTCGACAAGATGCAGGCCAACTACGCGGGCAAGCTCGAGGTCTCGGTGCTGCTGACCAACGACGTCAGCGCCAACGACAAGGACTGCACCCAGCAGCCGTGCGCCGGCCTGCGGTCCCAGCTGGAGCAGACCTCCGGCGTCGAGACCGTGGTGTTCCAGAACCGCGACGAGGGCTTCGAGCGCTTCAAGCGGATCTTCGAGGCACAGCCGGAGCTGCTCAAGCTCGCGAGGCCCGAGGCGATCCCGGCGACATTCCGCGTCAAGCTGGAGGACCCGGAGCGCACCGACGTCATCAAGCAGGCCTTCGAAGGCAAGCCGGGCGTCAAGGGCGTCGACGACCAGGGCAAGTTCCTCGACAGGTTCTTCGAGGGGCTCAACGGCCTGCGTGACGTCGTCCTGATCCTCGCGCTCATCCAGGCGTTCGCCGCGTTGCTGCTGATCTCGAACACCATCCAGGTGTCGGCGTTCACCCGCCGCGTCGAGGTCGGCATCATGCGCCTGGTCGGCGCGACCCGGTGGTACACGCAGCTGCCGTTCCTCATCGAGGCGGTCGTCGCGGGCATCATCGGTGCCGTTTCCGCGGTGGGTCTGCTGGTGCTGGGCAAGGCGTTCTTCATCGACCGGATCACCAGGAACCTGACCGAGTCGGGCATCATCCCGCCGGTCGGCTACCTCGACATCCTGATCGTGTCGCCGTGGCTGTTCCTCACCGCGATCGTGATCGCGGCCACGACCGGCTACGTCACGCTGCGTCTCTACGTGCGCCTCTAGGCACTGCTTTACGGGTCCGTGTCCGCGATAGCCGAGGCTGAGGCGGCCCCTGGCGGCACGGGCGGCCGACCCACGTACAACACCGGTACGCAGGTCGGCCGCCCGCACCACCAGGAACCACCTCAGCCGCGACTCTCATCGAACGAGACCCATAAAGCAGTGCCTTGCGGTTTTACCGACCACGTAGAGTTGTCGCCATGGTCAAGGAACGCGGGCAGAAGGTCATCGCGTCGAACCGCAAGGCTCGGCACGACTGGACCATTCTGGACACCTACGAGGCCGGCATTCAGCTCGTCGGCACCGAGGTGAAGAGCCTGCGCATGGGACGGGCGTCCCTCGTGGACGCCTTCGCCCAGGTCGACGACGGTGAGATCTGGTTGCACGCGCTGCACATTCCGGAGTACGTCGCGGGGACGTGGACGAACCACGAGGTCCGGCGCAAGCGGAAGCTCTTGCTGCACAAGGCGGAGATCGAGCGGTTGATCGGCAAGACCAAGGAGTCCGGTCTGTCGCTCGTGCCGCTGCAGATGTACTTCAAGGACGGCTACGTCAAGGTCGAGATCGCCCTCGCGAAGGGCAAGAAGGCCTACGACAAGCGCCAGGACATCGCCAAGCGCGACGCGAACCGCGAGATCGCCAAGGCGCACGGCCGGGCTCTGAAGGGCCGCTACTGATGGCAGTGGTGGACATCCACGTCCACTTCATGCCGCAGAACGTCCTGGACAAGGTCTGGGGCTACTTCGACCGGATCCGCGCGGCCGGGGTCGACTGGTTCATCCAGTACCGCACTGACGAGAACGCCCGGCTCACCGCACTGCGGGAGCTGGGCGTCGTCGCGTTCGCACCGCTGGTCTACCCGCACCGGCCAGGTATGGCGGAGTGGCTGAACGAGTGGGCCGCCGACTTCGCTCTCCGCGTGTCCGAGGCGGTGCCGACGGGCACGTTCTACGCGGAACCGGGTGCTGAGGCGTACGTGCGCAAGGCGTTGGAGGCCGGTGCACGGTGCTTCAAGTCGCACGTCCAGGTCGGCGGCTACGACCCGCGTGACGACCTGCTGGACGGGGTCTGGGGTCAGCTGGCCGAGGCCGGGGTGCCGGTGGTCGCGCACTGCGGTGACGGGCCGCAGCCCGGTGCGTTCACCGGGCTCGGCATCTTCGAAGAGGTGCTCGCCCGGCATCCGAGGCTCACCGCGGTCATCGCGCACGCCGGGATGCCTGACTACCTGGGCGCACTGGACCTCGTCGAGCGCTACCCGAACGTGCACATCGACACCACGATGGTGGGTGTCCCGTTCAGCGAGCGGATGGCGGCGCTGCCGCCGGACTGGCGTTCCCGGATCGCGGGGCTCGCGGACCGGGTCGTGCTGGGCAGCGACTTCCCGAACATCCCGTACCCGTACGAGGTGCAGCTCGACGCGATCCGGTCGTGGGGCCTGGACGCCGCCGCTGAGCAGGCGATCCTGCACGACAACGGCGTCCGCCTGCTTCAGCTGTCCAGGTAGGCCAGCACGGCGCGCACGCGGCGGTGCTCCGAGTTGCTGGGCTCCAGGCCGAGCTTGGCGAAGATGTTGCCGACGTGCTTTTCCACGGCGCCGTCGGACACCACGAGCGTCGCGGCGATGGCCGTGTTGGACAGTCCCTGCGCCATCAGCCCGAGCACCTCGCGTTCGCGGGGCGTCAACGAGTCGACGGGGCTCTTCTTGCTGCGCACCATGAGCTGGGTGATCACCTCGTGGTCGATGCTCGTGCCGCCGTCGGCGACCCGCCGCACCGCGTCGACGAACTCGGACACGTCCGCCACCCTCTCCTTGAGCAGGTAGCCGACGCCGCTGGCACCGCCCGCGAGGAGCTCCACGGCGTAGCGCTCCTCCACGTACTGCGACAGCACCAGCACGGGCAGGCCGGGGAAGCGCCGGCGGGCCTCGATGGCCGCCCGCAGGCCCTCGTCGGTGAATGTCGGCGGCATCCGCACGTCCACCACGCACAGGTCCGGCTTGTGCTCGATGACGGCGTCCAGCAGCAGATCGCCGTTTTCCACGGCGGCAACGGTCTCGATGCCCGCATCCGCCAGCAACCGCTGCACGCCCTCCCTCAGCAGCACTGAGTCCTCAGCGATCACCACGCGCACGGCAACTCCGCTCGAATCACGGTCGGCCCACCAACGGGGCTGACGACGACAACCACACCGTCGATCGTGGCAGCCCGGTCCGCCAGGCCGGCGAGACCGCCACCCGGCTTCACCTCGGCGCCGCCCTGACCGTTGTCGGTGACCTCGACCAGCACCCCGGTGTCGACCCGGTTGACCTTGACGGTCGCCCTGGTCGCGTTGGAGTGCTTGGTGATGTTCGTGAGCGCCTCGCCGACGGTGAAGTACGCGGCGCTCTCCACCGCTGTCGGTGGTCGCGGTTCCACGTCGACGTGCAGCTGGACCTCGATCGGAACCCGCGCGGCCAGCGCGGACAGCGCCGCGTCCAGGCCGCGGTCACCGAGCACGGACGGGTAGATGCCCCGCGCCAGGTCGCGCAGTTCCTTGATGGCCAGCTTCGCGTCCGCGTGCGCCTCGGCGATGAGCTCCGCGGCCCCCGCCGGATCGGAGTCCATTTTGGACTTCGCCCGGCCGAGCCCCATGGCCACCGCCACCAGCCGCTGCTGCGCGCCGTCGTGCAGATCGCGCTCGATGCGCCGGCGCTCCGCCTCGGCCGCCTCGACGCCGCGAGCCCGGCTCGACGACAGCCGCTCCGCCTCGATCGCCAGCGTGTCGGCCCGCGTCGGACCGAGCATGCCGCGGGCGAACCTGCCGTGCACCGTGCCCAGCCACCTCGTCCCGAGCAGCGCGAACGGGATGAGCGCCAGCCCGATCGCCGACACCGGCAGCGCCGAGACGAACGAGTCGATGGTCCACGTGTCGCCGACGATCACCGCGAACGGCGCGTCGACGATCCAGAACGGCACGGCGATGAACGCGGCCACGACCGACCACATCGTGATGACGGCCGCGAACTCCGCGATGCCCACCGGCAGCAGCAGGCACAGGTAGCCGAAGTCACGCCAGGTCGCGGGGTCGGTGAACTGGTGTTTCCACCGCTGCCACCGCGTGCCTGCCGGCTTCTCGCGATACGGCCTGGGGATGTCCGTGCGCAACGCCACCCTGACCCACGCCCGCTCCATCGACGCGCCACCCCGGATGACGTTCATCGCGAGCCACAGGATCGGCAGACCGACCCAGATGATGGACGTCGCCAGGCCGACGACGGTGAGCACGAAAGCGAGGGTGAACCAGAAGATGCCGGTCACCAGGTTGGACAGCAGGTAGAACCCGGCTGCGAGCGCGTTCGGTTTCCTCATGCCGTCCATGGTGTCGTTCCTGCTGGTCAGGGACCATCTGGCCAGCTAGCCAGCTGGAGGTGGGGACAGCCCTACCGTGCCTCGGGAAGAAGTCGTTGGCCCCGGTCGTTATGCTAGGCGTACCACTACAAGGGGGTGAACGGTTTCGACTGTGGACGTTGATTCAGGGGAAGCGTGTCGGTGCAGGCGAGAGACCACCGTTAAGCGTCATCGCAAACCAATAAGCGCCACGTCTAACGACAAGCGCACCGCGTACGCTCTCGCTGCCTGACAGCGGAGCTAGCGGTTGTCGGCCTAGGAGTGCCTTCGGCCTAGTTCCCGGCATCAGCTAGAGGGCTTACCAGCAGTCACGGTCGCGGTGACTGCCCGGGAAACTCACAGCGACTGGGCCCGTCACACCTGCTCGTTCGCGTGACAGGTGGGGTCAAGTAGAGGCATAGCGGACTGCGCACGGAGAAGCCCTGATGAGCCGCCATAGGACCCGGGTTCGATTCCCGGCACCTCCACTCGTGGGTGATGCTTGCTCGTGGATGCTTTGCTTCCACTCGCCGTCACTCGTTCCGGGTGTTTTCTGGGGGCCGAGCCCCCAGACCCCCAGCCGGGGGCACGCCCCCGGACCCCCCGCCCGCCTCGTTGCTTCGCAACTTGGCGGGCGTTCATCTTGGGGGCATTGGGGGGCACGGGGGCACGTGTGTGTGTGTGTGTGTGTGTGTGTGTGTGTGTGGGTCAGTTCTGAGGTGTCAGTTCTGGGATTCTTGGGGGTAGGCGGCGGCTTACTTCGGCTGGCAGGGCTCGGATTGTCAGGGCTTCTGCGCCCTCTGGGCCCGCTTGCAGGACGCCTGTTGTGCCGTGTGGGAGCAGGAGGCAGTCGCCTTTGGCTGCCTGGTGGTCCTCGTGGTGGATCGTGCCTGCCAGGACGATCACTGCCTCTTCTACGCCGTGGGCCGGGTTCAGGGGCAGGGTCGTGCCTGGGGGCAGGTGCCAGTGTTCGATGCTCTCGCATTCGCTGAAGAGCATTCCGCGGCGTACCAGGGACTGCCAGGTGGCTTGTTGGCCGGCTAGTTGTGTTGTGCCGCCTGCTGCTGTGGTGGAGATGATCATGGAGTCACCGACAGGGTTGTGACCAGCAGGCGTAGGTCGTTGGTGGCGGTGAAGTCTGTTGTTGTTGCGGAGGGGAGTAGCACGCACGTTCCTGGTGACACCTGTACGCCTGTGCTGGTCGTGCCTGTTCCGGCGTAGACGTAGATCGCCAGCTCGGCGGTGAGTTGGCCCAGGGTGGTCGCGGTGCCTGCTTGGACGTCCACCACCTCTACTCGCTTCAGCGGGCCGCTGAAGACGCCTGTCGTGTCCACGTGTTTGTCGGCGAACAGGTCGAACAGCACTGCCTTGCTCACTGGAGCCCCTCCGTGTGTTGGGCGTTGGCCGGCCAGGACGCTCCTGGTGGGTGGCGCCAACGTCTCGATTACCAGCCAGTCCAGGTCGGTGGTTCCGGTGTTGCGGAGGCCGTGGACGTTGCCCACGCCGGTCAGGGCCAGGGTGCCTGGTTCGACCGGGTGGGCTTCGCCGTTGAGCAGGAACTCACCAGAGCCGGTCAGGATGAGGTAGATCTCCTCCGTCCTGCTGTGCAGATGCTCGCCGCTCATGCCTCCCGGCGGGATCGACGCCCACTCGACCGCCTCGCTGGGCGACTGCAGCTGACGCCTGCCCGCGAAGCACGTCCACCTCGTCACGCCGGCTGCGCCGTGCACGCCGTGGACCTCGGCGGACTGGGCTGTGGTGCCCACGGTCGGTCCCTGTTCCAGCGTGGTCGTCATCGGGTGGCCTCCGCGGCCAGGGCCGACGCGGCTTCGATCAGTTCGGCTTCGCTGACGTTGTTGACGAACACGGCCGCGCCGATGCCGATGGGCAGGGGGAGTCGCTGCTGGCCGTCGCGGTGACGGACGGTGTCCTGCAGGGCCGGGACCAGGACCTCCGGCGTCAGCAGCTCGTGCCAGGTGGGCAGGTTGAGCCTTTCCATCAGGCGCAGGATTCGGCGTTGCTGCGTGATGTCGACCAGGCCGCGGCGCTGGGCCAGCACGGTTGTCAGGGCCATGTCTACCGCGACTGCCTCGCCGTGGAGCAACGCGGGCAGGGCGTGCATCTCGACCGTCGGGCTGAAGGTGTGGCCGTAGTCCACCACGCGCTCCAGCACTTCCTCCCAGAGGTTGGGCTGCAGTTCCTCCAGCATGCCGCTGATGGCGCGTTCCAGGACCTCGGTCGCCGGCTCGAGGTCCTGGTGGCCGAGTGAGAGCCGGTGCTCGACCGTGGTCTGGCCGAGCACGTCGTCCGCGGCTCCTGCCGACCGTTGCAGCTTGCCGGTCAGCAACGTCTCGGCGTGCTCCTCGAGCAGCTCGAACAGCGCGACGTCCTTGATCAGGCCGATCTTGAGGATCTCGGCCAGGCCGTTGCTGATGTGCCGGGTGTCCAGAGTGGTCAGGAACGTCCGGTCGAGCAGCGTGCGGGCGGCGGGGAAGTAGCTGCCGAGCCGGTTCTTGTGCCCGTTGTTGTTCAGGCCGGTCTTCACCCCGACGCCCGCGTCCACGAGGCCGATGAGCGTGGTGGGGACACGGATGTACGGCGTCGCTCTGCGGTACGCGCTGCAGACGAAGCCGACCATGTCCATCAGCACGCCGCCGCCGATCGCGATCACCGGTTCACGTCTGCGGTCGATGCCGAACTCGTCGAGTGTGTCCACGACGCGCAGCGCGTTCGAGAGGTCCTTGGCCGTCTCGCCGCTGTCGAGCGTGCAGATCCGGTGGATCACGCCGTGGTGGTCGAGGTACTTCCTGATCCGCCGGCCGTACAACTCGTCGACGACGGCGTCGATCACGACGACCCTGCGCGGGCTGCCGGTGCCGGGGACCACGTCTTCCAGAAGCGTCGTGTTGTCGAGGGCGAACAGGTCGTCGCTCACCCTGATCTCGTAGCTGACGGGCTTCGTCGCCCTGACTGCCCAGTGCGTGACGGGGTTTCCGAGCGTCACAAGACCGTCCGCGGTCTCCACCGTGTCAAGTTCGTGCTGCTGCACCGAAGTTTCCTCTCGCTGTTCCTGTGCGTGCGCGATCCATCAACGCGAGGAATGGGAAGGAAGGCTGCGACGGAAACGGAACGGCGTCCTGTCGGCGGCTACGTCACCACTAATACACGACCGGATCGCCGTCAGGCGCACTCTCCCGGAGATGGTGAGCTACGGCACATCGCATTCGAACGGTGCTGGTCCCGTCATTGCCTCGGTTCCCGAGGGAAATAGTTGAACGTTGAATAGCGCTGTGTTGCGGTCAGGTTTCCGCTAAAGCACGCAAGTCTCAACAATGGGTGATCGCACCGCTACCTGTCGTCATAATGCCTGTACAGACGGTGTTGAGCAGGCAGTTAAAAGCAGGGTTGCACGACAAACGTAATGGTCGTTATAGTAGCCGTGCTGGCTATCAGCGCTTGGGGGAAGACTGGCGCGCGTTCTGGGGTTGAATGGCGCGCCGGCTACAGGGGACATCTGTCACGTCATCGGCGACGTGGTCATCTACCGCATTTCTTGAACGGCATCACGGACGGGTGATGCCGTGAGTTGCTTTGCGCTAAAAGGCGGATATGACATCCGGGGGGATGAGTGTGCAACCGTGAGAGCAGTAGACGCACATCTTGAATCTGTGATGAATGTGCCCACGGCCAGGGCGGTGGATCACGTGGCCTGGACGGTCGCGGACCTCGATGAGGCGGTCGCGTTCGTCGAGGGCGTTCTGGGCGGTGGGCTGTGCTACCGGCAGGGGCCGATCGAGCACCCCGGCAGCGACTGGATGGCCCGCAAGCTGGGGGTTCATCCGAGGGCCAGTGCCGACATCGCACTGCTGCGGTTCGGCCCGGTCACCAACCTCGAGCTGTTCGGCTATCGGGCGCCTGACCAGAGCACGACCCCGCCGCGTCCCTGGGACGTGGGGGCGCACCACCTGGTGCTGCGGGCCACCGGTGACGCCGCGGCCGCCGTGCGCGCCTGGGCGGGCACGAGCGACTTCGAGACGCTGGTGGAGACCCCGCTGGGCCGGGTGGAACTGCGGGACTCGCCCGACCTGTTCTGCTACACCGTGGCGGACCTCGCTGCCTCGGTGAAGTTCTTCGTGTCCGTGCTCGGTGCGGAACTGGTGTCGCGCAACGACTTCCGCCGCTGTGCGGAGGACGGGCCCGCGCTGGTGTCCACAGTGGATCCGGAGGGCCAGGTCGCTCGCGCGGTGCTGCGGCTCGGGCCCGTCGCTCACGTCGAACTGGTCGAGCACCGGGTCGAGGGGATGCGCACTACGCCCCCGCGCAACAGCGATGTCGGCGGGCACCACCTCGCGTTCTACGCCGAGGACGTCGACGCCGCGGCGCGGTACCTGGCCGAGGTGCCGGGAGTGGAAGTGATGGGCACGCCGGAGACCGTTCCCGACGGTCCCATCGCCGGCGACCGCTGGGTCTACTTCCGGACTCCCATCGGGATCCAGATGGAAGTCCTGAACATGCCGGACGGATCCCTCCCTTACGAACGCACGACGCAACACCGCCGCGCGACCGTGCGCGACTGGTTCCCGTCTCCCACCACTGAGGACAGCTGATGCAGTGGAACGACATCTACATCTCCGGTGTGGGCGCCTTCCTGCCCAAGACGGTCTCGGTCGAGGACGCCATCGCCGAGGGCCGTTACGACGAGGAGAGCGCCTCCTACACCGACCACGTCTCCGTCACCGTCGCCGCACCTGAGGACAACGTGGCCGACATGGCGGTGGCGGCGGCACGTCAGGCGGCGGCCAGGGCCGGTGCCGGTCCGGCCGACGTCGACGCGGTCTTCTACTCGGTGGTCTTCCACGCGGGCATCGACGTCTGGAACGCGGCCTCCTACATCCAGCAGGGAGTCTCGCAGGCCGGCAGCTTCGCGGCCGAGGTCCGCGCGGGCTCCAACGGCGGGATGGTGGCGCTGGAGGTCGCGGCCTCCTACCTCGTGGCACACCCGGACGCGCAGACCGCCGTGCTCACCGCGGGCGACCTGTGGTCAGAGCCGTACTTCGACCGCTGGCGTGCCGACCGCATCCTCTACGGCGACGGTGCGGCCGCTGTCGCGCTTTCCCGGCAGGGCGGCTTCGCGCGGCTGGTGTCGCTGGCGAACGCGACCGACCCGTCGCTGGAGGCGATGCACCGCGGCAAGCTGCCGTGGGGACCGGCCCAGTTCAGCGCCGAGCAGCCCATCGACCTGCACCGCAGGCACGAGGAGTTCCTCGAGACCGTGGCGGACAAGGACGTGGTCTGGCAACGGGTGCAGGCCGGCGCCAGGAGCGTGGCCGACCAGGCGCTGCAGGAGGCGAACGTCTCCCTCGCCGACATCGACCACATCGTGGTGCCGCACTTCGGCCGCAACCTCATCACCAAGCAGTGCCTGGAACCCATGGGCGGCGCGGACCTGGAGCGCACCACGTTCCAGTTCGCGCGGCAGGTCGGTCACCTCGGCCCCGGTGACCAGTTCGCCGGCCTCAACCACCTGTCCGAGACGGGTGCGCTGACTCCCGGCCAGCGCGTGTTCGTGTTCGGCGTCGGCGGTGGCTTCAGCTGGTCCGGCGCGGTGATCGAAGTCCTGGAACCCCAGCAGTGGGGCGCGGGCCACGACCTGACGAGGAGAGAGCCATGACCGCGGTGGGGATTCTCGGCATCGGGGCGCACGTGCCCGACGAGGTGGTTCTCAACGAGCAGATCAGCCAGTGGACCGGCGCGTCGCCGGAGTGGGTGATCGAGCGGACGGGGATCGAGACCCGGCGCTACGCCCGCAAGGGAACGCTCACCTCGGATCTCGCGCAGGCGGCCGTGGAGGACCTCTTCGGCGACGATCCCGCATTGCGCGAGCGGGTCGACCTGATCGTGCTGGCAACGTCGACGCCCGATCAGCCGCAACCGGCGACGGCGGCGATCCTGCAGCACAAGCTCGGCCTGACCGCGGTCCCGTCGTTCGACGTCAACGCCGTGTGCTCGGGGTTCGTCTACGCCCTGGCCACCGCGGAGGCGATGCTGACCGGCTCGATGGGCGCCCGCACCGGTGTCGTGGTCGGAGCCGACATCTACTCCAGCATCATGAACCGGTCCGACCGCAAGACGGTGAGCCTGTTCGGCGATGGTGCCGGGGCGGTGCTGCTCGGGCCGGTCCCCGACGGGTACGGCATTCGCGCCACCCGCCTCGCGACCCACGGCGACTACCGGGAACTGGTGGAGGTCGTCGCCGGCGGAACGCGGGAACGCGTCACGCAGGCCGCGGTCGACGCTCGCCGCGATCGGTTCGCAATGGACGGACGAGGGGTGCGGGAGTACGCGCTTCGCGCTGTTCCCAAGGTGATCGACGAGACGCTGGCCGCGGCAGGGCTGTCGGTCGGCGACATCGACCGGGTGATCATGCACCAGGGCAACCCCAAACTGGTCGCGTCGCTGGCGGCCGAGGTCGGCGTGCCGATGGACCGCGTGCCGCTGACCGCCGTCGAGTACGGCAACACCGGTGCCGCCTCCATCCCGATCACCATGCACCGCGCCGCCGCGCAACGCCCGTTCGAGCGCGGGGAACGCGTGCTGCTCGCCGCCGTCGGTGGCGGCATGACCGCAGGCGCGTCCGTTCTCATCTGGCACTGAAGGGGAGAAGCGCCATGCGCCTCAAAGGAAAGGTCGCCATCGTCACGGGCGGCACGAAGGGGCTCGGCCGGGCCATCGCGACGCGCTTTCTCGACGAGGGCGCGAGCGTGCTGTGCGCGGCCCGGTCACCGCACGACATCGACCTGCTCGTCGGCGAGATGCCGGACCGGGTGGCGTTCCACCCGGTGGACGTCACGGATCCGGCGAGCGTCGACCGCCTGGTGGAGGCGGCCGTCGAGCGGTTCGGCGGGCTGGACGTGTTCGTGGCCAACGCGGGTGTCAACCGCGACGGCAAGGTCGAGCGGCTGGCCGCCGCCGACTGGACGGCGATGGTGGACACCAATCTCAACGGTGTCTTCTACAGCACCCAGGCCGCGGCGAGGCACATGGCCGCGAACGGCAGCGGCCGGATCATCACCGTCTCGTCCTGCATGTCGTCGCGGGTCGCGATCGGCGCGGCCGGGTACGCGGCGACGAAGGCCGCGGTGGAGATGTTCACCAAGACCGCCGCGATCGAGCTGGGGCGCAAGGGAGTTCAGGTGAACTGCCTCGCACCGGGCGTGCTCGACGGCGGTATGGGCGAGGAACTGGCCGGCAACAAGAAGGCCTGGGACGCCTACAGCCCGCGCTTCTCACTGGGCAGGGCCGGCCGGTTGAGCGAGGCCGCGGACGGCGCGCTCTTCCTTGCCAGCGACGAGAGTTCCTACATCAACGGGCACGTGCTCGAGGTCAACGGGGGTTTGCTGTGGGCGTGACGGCGGAGCGGCTGCTCGCGGTGCGGCTGGAGGTGGCCGACGGGATCGGCGTGATCCGCCTGGATCGCCGTCCTGTCAACGCACTGGACGTCGAGGCACAGGCGGACCTGCATCGCGCGGCCGTCGAGGCGGCCACTCGGGCGGATGTCGAAGCCGTTGTCCTGCACGGAGGTGAAGACAAGTTCTCGGCGGGCGCGGACATCCGGGAGATGGCCGGCATGAGCCACTCCGAGATGCTCGTCCACTCCGAGCGGCTGCAGGCCGCGTTCACCGCCGTCGCGGACATTCCCAAGCCGGTCGTGGCCGCCATCAACGGTTTCGCGCTCGGCGGTGGCTGCGAGCTCGCCCTGACCGCGGACCACCGGGTCTGCGGGCGGGACACCAGGATCGGCCTGCCGGAGATCCAGCTCGGCGTGATCCCCGGTGCGGGTGGCACGCAGCGGCTGGCGCGGCTCGTGGGCACCGGCCGGGCCAAGAACCTGATCTTCACCGGCCGCGCCCTCGGCGCGGAGGAGGCCCTGGACATCGGACTGGTCGACGAGGTCCTCCCCGCCGAGGACGTGCTGCCCGCGGCCACGGTGTGGGCGCGGCAGTTCGTCGGCGGGCCCGCGCTGGCGTTGCGCGCGGCCAAGCAGGCGATCGACCTCGGCGCGGGCACCGACCTGCGCTCCGGGCTGCAGATCGAACGGGCGCTGTTCGCCGGCCTCTTCGGCACGCAGGACCGCGCCGCCGGCATGACCACATTCGTCACCAGCGGGCCGGGCAAGGCCTCCTTCACCGGCCGCTGAGCATTCACCATCAGGGGGAAAGAACCACATGACAACAACAGGGTTATCGCGCCGGCGCCTCTTCGCGGGCTCCGCCGCACTGGGGACGGCAGCTCTCGTCGGCACGCGCAGCGCCAGTGCCGACACGGAGGCCTTGGACAGCGCGTACATCACCGTGACGCCCGGCAGCCCGCAGTACTCGGACCTGGTGCGGGGCACCAACCTCCGGTTCACCGGCACGCCCGACACCGTCCACCTGGTCTCCAACACCGCTCAGGTGGTCGCCGCGGTCCAGGCGGCCGTGCGGGCGGGCAAGCGCCTCGCGGTGCGCAGTGGCGGGCACTGCTACGAGAACTTCGTCGCCGACCAGGCCGTGAAGGCCGTCATCGACCTCTCCCCGATGCGTTCGGTGAAGTTCGACCCGGCTCGCAAGGCGTTCGCGGTGGAAGCGGGTGCCACGCTCGGCGAGATCTACGACGCGCTCTACAAGGGCTGGGGCGTCACGATTCCCGCGGGCGCGTGCCCGACCGTCGGCGTCGGCGGGCACATCACCGGCGGTGGCTACGGCGCGCTGTCCAGGATGTTCGGGCTGTCGGTGGACTACCTCGAGGCCATCGAGATCGTGGTGGTCGACGCGGCCGGCACGGCGCGGTCGGTGGTCGCCACGTGCGCGCCGACCGACCCCAACCGCGACCTGTGGTGGGCGCACACCGGTGGCGGTGGCGGCAACTTCGGCGTGGTCACCAAGTTCTGGTTCCGCACGCCGGGCGCCGTCTCGGCCGATCCGGCCAAGCAGCTGCCGCGTCCGCCGTCGGAACTGCTGATCAGCAACGTGTCCTGGGCCTGGAGCAGCCTCAACGCGACCTCGTTCGCCCGGCTGATGTCGAACTTCGGCCGGTGGTACGAGCTCAACAGCTCGCCGACCTCGCCGTACACCAGGCTCTTCAGCGAGCTGAAGCCCGCGCACGTGGCCGCGGGCGCGGTCAGCCTGACGACCCAGGTGGACGGCACGGTGTCCAACGCGGACAAGCTGCTGGACGACTACCTCAACGCGATCAACGCGGGCGTCGGCTTCCCGTTCGCGGTGGCCGAGCGCCGCCGGATCCCGTGGCTGCACGCCACCAAGTGGTCGGGGTTCACCGGACCCGACCCGACACTCCGGTTCAAGGGCAAACCCGCGTACCAGCGCAAGAACTTCACGCCGACGCAGATCTCGGCGATGTACAAGCACCTGACCCGCACCGACTACAGCAACCCCGCCGCGTTGCTGCTCATCAGCGGCTACGGCGGCGCGGTCTCCAGCGTGTCCCCGACGGCGACCGCGGTCGCCCAGCGCGACTCGATCCTGAAGGTGCAGACGGCCGCGCTGTGGACCAACGGTGACGACGACGCGCGTCACCTCGCCTGGGTCCGGGAGATCTTCCGGGACATCTACGCCGACACCGGGGGAGTGCCGGTGCCCAACGAGGTCAACGACGGCATGTTCATCAACTACGCCGACGTCGACCCGGCCGATCCGGTGCTCAACCAGTCCGGCGTGGACTGGACCTACCTGTACTTCAAGGACAACTACCGCCGGCTGCAGCAGGTGAAGGCGCGCTGGGACCCGCGCGACACCTTCCGCCACGCCCTGTCCGTCCGTCTCCCCTAGCCGACACCCGGAGGTGTGATCGTGTTTGACGCACTGGTGGCCAGAGGCGTGGTCCACAAGGGAGCGCGCCTGCCATCGCTGACCGGAATGCGGTTCATCGCCGCTGTGCTCGTGTTCTTCCACCACGTCATCTGGCTGAACGTGTTCTCCGACCCCGGCACCGCCGAGGTCTACCGCAAGTACTTCATCAACGCGGGCCACGTGGGGGTGTCGTTCTTCTTCGTGCTGAGCGGGTTCATCCTCACCGTGTCGGCACGGGACAACGACGGTCTCGGGCGGTTCTACCGGCGCCGGTTCTTCAAGATCTACCCCAACCACCTGGTCACGTTCTTCCTGGCGTTGTTCGTGATCGCCGGGGCGGGCTCGACCGGGCTCCTGGCCAACCTGTTCCTGGTGCAGGCGTGGGTGCCGGACTACGGCGTGATCTTCAGCGTCGACCCGCCGAGCTGGTCGCTGTCCTGCGAGGTGCTGTTCTACCTCGCGTTCCCGTTCCTGCTGCGGTTGATCAGGAAGATCGACCCGGACCACCTGTGGTACTGGGTGGGCGGTGTGCTGGTCGCGATCGTCGGGGTCGCCGTGGTGGTCGGCGCCGTGGTGCCGGGCACGCCGATCATGCCGGACGGGCAACCCGTGAGCATGACCCAGTTCTGGCTCGTCTACGTGCTGCCTCCGGTGCGGGCGCTGGACTTCCTGCTGGGCATGCTGATCGGTCTGCTGGTGCTCAACGGCAAATGGGTCGGTCTTCGGCTCGCTCCGGCGGCCGTCCTGTTCGTGGTCGTGTACGTCCTCTCGCCAGAGGTGCCGTACCTGTTCGGCCTGAACGCGGTCACGATCGTCCCGATCGCGCTGCTCGTGCCCGCGGCGGCGCTGGCCGACGTGAACGGCCAGAAGTCGTGGCTGCGGGGGAGAACCGCGGTGTTCCTCGGTGAGGTGTCGTTCGCCTTCTACCTGGTGCACGTGCTGGTCATGATCGGCGCGCGGCCGCTTTTCGGTGCCACGTCGCTGTTCTCCGGCCCGGTGGCGTTCCTGGTGATCGTGGCGAACCTGATCGCGACGGTGGCGGCGGCCTGGCTGCTCTACACGGTCGTGGAGAAGCCGGCGATGCGCCTGTTCAGCTCGCCGCGCAAGCAGGCCATCACACCCGTTCCGGCCCTGCAAGGAGAGAAATGACAGCGCAGCACACGGCGCCGAAGGTCCTGCGGACCGAGGGACTCGCCAACCCCTACACCGCTTTCGCGGCCATGCGCGAGGAGCAGGCCGTCCACCGGGTCGAGACACCGGACGGTGCCGAGATCTGGTTCATCACCCGCTACGCCGAGGCCCGTGCGGCCATGTCGGACCCGCGGCTGAGCAAGTCTCCCGCCAGCGTCGGCGCACGGTGGGCGGCCGTCGCGGCCCAGCCGACCGACGGCGAGGACATGGCGCTCGTGCGGCACCTGCTCAACCTCGATCCGCCGGACCACACCCGGCTGCGGAAGCTGGTGCTGAAGGCGTTCACATCACGGCGGATGGAGGCGATCCGCGGGCGCATCCAGGCCATCACCGACGGCCTGCTCGACGACGTCGCCGCGGTGGACGGCCCGGTCGACCTGCTGGCCGAGTTCGCGTTCCAGTTGCCCATCACGGTGATCTGCGAACTGCTGGGCATCCCGCTGGACGAACGCGACACGTTCCAGCGGTGGTCCAACACGCTCTCCACGCTGGTGGCCGACGAGGAAGGGCAGCAACGCGTCGTCGTCGCGGCCAAGGAACTCTCCGAGTACCTGCGGCTGCTGGTCGCCCGCAAGGAACGTGAGCCGGACGACGACCTGCTCACGGCGTGGATCGAGGCCAGGGACGACGACCAGCGGTTGTCCCAGGACGAGCTGACGTCCATGGCGTTCCTGCTGCTGGTCGGCGGGCACGAGACGACCGTGCACCTGATCTCCAACGCGGTGCTGGCGTTGCTGACCCACCCCGGCCAGCTCGCGGCCGTGCGCGCCGATCCCGGCCTCGTGCCCGGCGTGATCGAGGAGGTGCTGCGCTGGGAGGGTTCCGTCGCGGCGGGCACCTGGCGGTACGCGCTGGAGCCCATCGACGACTACGGCGGTGACCCGATTCCTGAGGGTGCACCGGTCCTCGTGTCGCTGGCCGCCGCCGACCGGGATCCGGAGAAGTACGAGAACCCCGACGAACTGGACGTCACCCGCGACGCCCAGGGCCACCTCGCTTTCGGGCACGGGCCGCACTACTGCATCGGTGCGGCGCTGGCGCGGATGGAAGGTCAGATCGCGATCGGGAGCCTGCTCGCCCGGTTCACCGACCTGCGGCTGGCCGTGCCGGCGGAGGAGCTGCGCTGGCGCGAGGGCCTGCTCATCCGCGGCGTCCACACCCTGCCGGTCGTCGCCGGATAACCGCGAGCGTCACGGCACGAGCGGCGGTGCACCAGGTGCACCGCCGCATCGTCGTGCGCTCTGTCTGGAAAGGACACTCCGTCATGGCTTTTCCCCTTGTCGCGCTTGTGCTCGCCGTCTTCAGCCTCGGCACGGCCGAATCCATCATCGCGGGCCTGCTGCCGGTGCTGTCGGCCGATCTGCAGGTGTCGGTCCCGCAGGCCGGTCTGCTGGTCACCGCGTACGCGCTCACCGTGGTCTTCGCCGGGCCGGTCCTGACGCTGGTGACGAGCCGCGTCCCCCGCAAGCCCCTGCTGATCGGCCTCACGGCGTTGTTCGCGGCCGGCAACGTGCTCGCCGCGCTCGCGCCGGACTACCGCGTCCTGCTGGTGGCGCGGGTGTTGTCGGCGCTCACCCACTGCACGCTGTTCGCACTCGCGTTGATCATGGCGACCTCGCTGGTGCCGAAGGAGCAGTCCGGTTCGGCGGTGGCCAAGGTGCTCATCGGCGTGAACCTCGCGACTGTTCTCGGTGTGCCGCTCGGTGTTCTCATCGCCGACCGGCTGGACTGGCGCGCGACCTTCTGGTGCGTCGCGGTGCTGAGCGCGGTGGCCACGCTGGCGGCGGTGCTGACCGTCAAGGACGTGCCGGCCGGGGGAAGCGCGGCGTCGGAGCTGCGGGTGCTCGGCGACCGCAGGGTGCAGGCGGCGCTGGTCGTCACCGGACTGGGCATGGCGGGGGCGTTCACCGCCTTCACCTACCTGACCCCGTTGTTCACCGAGGTGACAGGACTGGACGCCAACGCGATCAGCCTCATGCTGGTGATCTTCGGCATCGGGTCGTGCGTCGGCGGCTGGGTCGGGGGCAAGCTCGCGGACCGCGCCCTGATGCCCGCCACCACGGCGGTGCTGGGCGTGCTCGTGCTGGTGTTGCTCGTGTTCGCCGGCGTGGCGTCGTCCGCCTGGCTCAGCGGAGTCCTGGTGTTCACGTTCGGTGTGGTCTTCTTCGCGCTGAACCCGTTGATGGGGGCCAGGATCATCGGCCTGGCGTCCACCGGGGCCCCGACGCTCGCCATCGCGGTGAGCGTCTCGTCGGTGCAGATCGCCATCGCCTTCGGCGGGTGGTTCGGCGGTTGGGTGATCGACGCCGGGTTCGGGACGCGGGCCGTCGTCATCGCCGGGGCGGTCGTGACCGCGCTCGGCGGTGTGTTGAGCTACCGGGAACTGCACAAGCACAAGAAGACCCTCGTGAGCAGCTGACTGCTCACGAGGGTCGCGTGGTGCCGATCAGAGGAAGGCGCCACCGGTGGCGTCGAGGAACGACGCGGTGATCCACCGCGCGTCCTCGGACGCCAGGAACGTCACGACGTCACCGATGTCCTCCGGCTGGCCGACCCGGCCGAGCGCCGCGGACGAGGACACCGAGGCGATCGCCTCGTCGTTGCCCCGCAGCCAGCCCGCGTTGACGTCGGTGTCGATCACGCCGGGTGCCACCGAGTTCACGGTGATGCCCCGCTCGCCGAGCGGCTTGGCCAGCGTGCGGGTGAACGTGTCGAGCGCACCCTTGGTCAGCGCGTAGGCGATGCCGTCCGGGAACGCGACCCTGGTCACGCCAGAGGAGATGTTGATGATCCGGCCACCGTCGCGCAGCAGCGGCAGCGCCCGCTGCGTGATGAAGAACGGAGCACGCACGTTGACCGCGAACACCCGGTCGAAGCCCGCCTGGTCGACGTTCTCGATGGGAGCCGGGAGCCCGATGCCCGCGTTGTTCACCAGGATGTCGAGGGCGTTCTCGGCGCCGAGCTCGGCCAGGCCGGACTCGATGCCGTCGAACAGCAGGTCGACATCGCCGTCCACCCCCAGCTCCGAGCGCACGGCGAACGCCTTGCCCCCGGACTTCGTGATGGTCGCGACGACCTCCTTGGCGGCGGCGTCGTCCTGGGCGTAGTGCACGACGACGAGCGCCCCGTCCCGGCCCAGACGTTCCGCGATGGCCCGCCCGATCCCCCTGCTCGCGCCCGTGACCAGCGCGGTCTTACCGGTGAGGTCTGCCACTGGAGTTCCTCCACAAATTCTGTAACGACCCTTACAGATAAGACCATAGCACAAAACTTAACGAGCGTTCTAGAATTGGGTGGTGGCAGCGACGCGAGGACGACGAAGGGCCTTCGACCAGGACGAAGTGCTCGAACAGGTCACGCTCGCCTTCTGGCGGAGCGGGTACGACTCGACCTCCATGTCCGATCTGACCCGCATCACCGGGGTCAACCCGCCGAGCATGTACGCGGCCTTCGGGGACAAGCGCGCACTGTTCGGCCAGGTGGTCGGCTACTACCAGCGCACCTACGGCGCGTTCACGGTCAGAGCCCTGGACGAGGAGCCGACGGCACGCCGAGCGATCGAGCGGATGCTCGCCGAGGCGGCCGTGTCCTACACGGACTCGTCGCATCCCCAGGGCTGCTTGGTGATCAGCGCGGCGAGCAACCCGACCGCGGTGTCCAGTGACGTCGTCGCCCAGCTCAGGGAGCTGCGCGAGGCCGGCCGCGACGCCATCGAGGCCAAGATCCGGCACGACGTCGACGAGGGCGTGCTCCCGTCCACCGTGGATGCCCACGGCCTGGCCGTGTTCTTCGCCGCGACGATCCAGGGCATGTCCGGTCAGGCGCGCGACGGCGCCTCGACCACCGATCTCGAGCGGGTCGCCGAGCTCGCCATGCACGCGTGGCCGGAGAGTTCGGACGCGCGGCAGGTCGCGGTCTGAGGCCGACTGTCGTGGTTTGAAGCGCGTGGCGGCCTGAACGGCGAGGTCACGCTGGTGTTCTGAGGTGCCCGGAGAGGGCGTCCAGGAAGTCGCGGGCGTCGAACATCGCGCCGGCCGAGGCAACGCCGGTGATCTTCGAACGGCCGGTGAGCAGGCGTTCGACAGCCTCGACGGCCAGAGGCGCGCTCACGGCGTAGATGTCACGGCCGGAGACGGTCATCCGGCGTTCCTCGCCGCCCCGGCGCACGCGGACGTCCACCTCGAACGTTTCGGGCTCCTGCCGTTCGGCGGCAGTGTTGAGGCCCTGTGCCGCGGTGGCCGACATGTACGAGGTCACCGACGGGATGTTGAGGTGGCTGGGGACCGTGACGATGTCCGCCATCGAGAACTCGCCGATCACCTCGCGCGGGCCGCTGGGGAACTCCCAGGCCGAGGTCGGTGGGGTGTCGGAGTGGTACTGCAGCTCGCCGTCGCGGAAGCGAACGCGCCGGCCGTCCCGCCGCTCGCGGGAGATAGCGCCTGCGGTGAGCGTGCCCGGGCTCGGCTGCCAGCCGCTCAGGCCGTACGCGATGTGGGCCTCGTCGGCTGAGGTCCAGTCGCCCATCGCGGCGGTGACCATGAGGTCGGCCAGGCCGCCGAAGAACGCCATCGCGGGCACGACCGGGATCGTGGCACCGCGGGCGAACGTGTCGGCGTTCGCCTCGATCTCGGCGGCCACGTCGACGTAGGGGATGCCGGCGCGTTCGGCCGCGGAGATCAGCGGTCCCGCCGTCACCGCGAACGGGCCCGCGGTGTTGATCACCGCGGCGGCGTTCCCCAGTGCCCGGTCGAGCGCGCCGGGATCGTCGGCCGTGGCCTGGGCGCGACCGGACGGGAGTGGTTCGAAGCCGCGCTTTTCCAGCTCCGCCAACACAAAGCGTCCGGTGAGGCCGGAGGCGCCGTAGACCGCGATCTGGTGTCCCATGTGGACCATTCAAGTGCCGGGAGTGAGAACGGGCTAGTGTCTGGAACGACATGATGCGTACAGTTTCGGACATGCTCGCGTTCGCTGTGACCGGCGGGATGCTGCACTTCGAGCTGACCGCGACCTACGAGATCTTCACCGCGCCGCAGATGGACTACCGCGTGGTCATCTGCGGCGACGGTCCGGTGCGCGTCGGCAGGTTCACGCTGGAGCCGGATCTGCCCCTCGACCAGCTCACCCGTGCGGACACGGTGATCGTCCCCGCCATCGCGGACCTGGACGAACCGATCGACGCGGGTCTCGTGGCGGCGGTCAGGGCGGCCCACGACGAGGGTGCGCGGATCGTCTCGCTGTGCACGGGAGCGTTCGTGCTGGCGGAGGCCGGGCTGCTCGACGGGCTCAGGGCGACGACGCACTGGGCCCACACCGACGTGCTGGCGCAGCGGTATCCGCTGGTCGAGGTCGACCCGGACGTGCTTTACGTCGACAACGGCCGGGTGCTCACGTCGGCGGGCAAGGCGGCGGCGATCGACCTGAGCCTGCATCTCATCCGCAGTGATCACGGCGTGGCGACGGCCAACACCGCGGCACGGCGGCTGGTCGTGCCGCCGCATCGCGACGGTGGGCAGGCGCAGTTCGTGCTCGCGCCGGTGCCGTCCGACGAGGGGCACCCGCTGACCGAGCTGTTCGGCTGGGCGTCGACACGTCTCGGCCAGACACTCTCCGTCGAGGACCTGGCCCGCCAGGCGAACATGAGCTCGCGCCACCTCAACCGCCTCTTCAAGGCCGTGACAGGAACCACTCCGTTGCAGTGGCTGCACACCCAGCGCATCCGCAGGGCGCAGGAGCTGCTGGAGATGACGGACGACAGCGTGGACCTGATCGCCGAGGCGTCGGGCATGGGTACGGCCACGACGTTGCGCAGGCACTTCCACCGGACGGTCGGTGTGCCGCCGGACACGTACCGCCGCACGTTCCGCCCGGTTGGTGGCGGATAGGTACGGGCGCGGGGTTTAAGTTGACCTGATGAGCAACGAACAGCGCATCGGGGCGCGGGTGTTGCGGCGCAAGCCGATCGACCAGCTGACTCATCCCGGTAGCGGCATGCACCGCACTCTCGGCGTCGGCCACCTCACCATGATCAGCATCGGTGCCACCCTCGGCACGGGCATCTTCGTGGTGCTGGGCGAGGCGGTGCCGCTGGCGGGTCCGGCGATCGTGCTGTCGTTCGTGCTGGCGGGCATCACCGCGTTGTTCTCCGCGTTGTCCTACGCCGAGCTCGCGGGCCTCATCCCGGCGTCGGGTTCCTCGTACTCCTACACCTACGCCACGCTCGGCGAGATCGTCGCGTGGGTCTGCGGCTGGTGCCTCGTGCTGGAGTACGGCGTCTCGGTCGCGGCCGTCGCGGTCGGGTGGGGGCAGTACGTCAACGAGCTGCTGCACCTGGTCACCGGGCTGCGGATCCCGGACGCGTTCAGCCAGCCGCCCGGTGCCGGCGGGATCATCAACATCCCGGCCGTGCTGGTCGTGGTCATCTCGATGCTGGTGCTGCTCGGCGGCGCCAAGGGCAGTGCGCGCACCAACACGATCCTGGTCTACGTGAAGATCGGCGCGCTGCTGATGTTCTGCGCGGTCGCGTTCACCGCGCTCAAGGCAGGCAACCTGCAGCCGCTGTTCCCGCTCGGCCTGGCCGGCATGAGCGCCGGCGCGGCCACGCTCTTCTTCTCCTACATCGGGTTCGACGCCGCGTCGACCGCCGGTGAGGAGGCCAAGAACCCGCAGCGCGACCTGCCGCGCGCGATCATCATCTCGCTGGTCGTGATCACCGCGCTGTACTGCGCGGTCGCGCTGGCCGCCGTCGGAGCCATGCCGTGGCAGACGTTCGAGGGCACCGAGGCGGCGCTCAGCCGGGTGCTCACCGACAACGTCAGCGGCTCGATCTGGCCGATCCTGCTGTCCATCGGCGCGGTCGTGGCGACCACGTCCGTGGTGCTGACCGTCCTCTACGGACAGACGCGCATCCTGTACGCCATGTCGCGCGACGGGTTGGTGCCGTCGGTCTTCGCGAGGCTCAGCCCGAAGACCGGTGTGCCTTTCGTGAACACGGTCGTCGTCGGCCTGTTCATCGCCGTGCTCGCGGCGCTGGTGCCGTTGGGTGCGCTGGCCGACGCGACGAGCATCGGCACGTTGTTCGCGTTCGGGCTGGTCAACATCGCGGTGATCATCCTGCGGCGCACCGAGCCGGACCGCAAACGCAGCTTCCGGGTGCCGTTCTCGCCGGTCACGCCGATCCTGGGGCTCGCGTTCTGCCTCTACATGATGTTCAGCCTCGGCCTCGACACGTGGATCGCGTTCCTCGCGTGGATGGCGCTCGGGTTCATCATCTACTTCGGTTACAGCGTAAGGAAGGCGCGCCTTGCGGTTCCAGCTGATCGGTGACGTTCCCGGCATCGCCGGCGTCGCCAGGTACTACGCGAGGGTGTGGGACACGACCGAGGACGTCCTGTCGTCGGAGACGTTGCACTGCATCCGGCACGCGGGCGGCGCGACGATCGGGGCGTTCGACGGTGAGGAGCTCGTCGGCGCCACGACCGGGCTCTTCTGCCCGGACGGCTCGGTGTACTCGATGATCGCGGCGGCTCGTCCCGGTGTCGGGCATCCGTTGAAGCTCGCGCAGAAGGACTGGGCGGTCGGGCTCGGCGCTCGCTCCATGCGGTGGACGTACGACCCGCTGGTGTCCCGCAACGCGCGGTTCAACCTGGTGAAGCTCGGCGCGGTCGTCACCGAGTACACAGTGGACTTCTACGGGCCGATGCGCGACGGCGTGAACGACGGCGACGAGAGCGACCGGCTGACCGTGCGGTGGGATCTCACCGGGTCCCGTGAGGCGCACGAGTCGGAGCCGGCCGGTGAGGTCACGGCGAACGCGCCGGACGGGGAACCGCTGGCGCGCACGGACGGCGAGCGGATCTGGTGCCGGGTGCCGCGCGACGTCGTGCAGGTGCGCAAGGAGTCCCCGGGACTGGCTCTGGAGTGGCGCAAGGCGGTGCGCGGCGTGTTCGTCGACGCCTTCGACCGGGGTTATGTGGCGACGTCGATGTCGCGCGAGGGCTGGTACGAGTTGGAGCGGCAGAAGTGAAGATCGAACGGGTAGAGCTGCTGCACGTCGCGATTCCGCTGGTCTCGCCGTTCCGCACGTCGTTCGGCACGATGACGACCAAGGACACGTTCCTGCTGCGGGTGGTGACGGACGCCGCGGAGGGCTGGTCGGAGTTCGCGGCAGACCCGGAACCGCTGTACTGCTCGGAGTTCGTCGGTGCCGCGGAACTGGTGCTGGCCGATCACCTGGTGCCGCGGGTGACGCCTGAGATCACGGCCGCGGAAGTGGCGCCCAGGACGCACGCGATCAAGGGGCACAAGCTCGCGAAGGCCGCGCTGGAGACCGCGATCCTGGACGCCGAGCTGCGGTCGTACGGGATGTCGATCGGCACGTTCCTCGGTGCCACGGCCGAGCGCGTTCCCGCCGGGGTCTCGGTCGGCATCAAGAACTCGATCCCCGAGTTGCTCGGCGACGTCGAGGGCTACCTCGCCGAGGGCTACGCCCGGATCAAGCTCAAGATCGAACCGGGCTGGGACGTCGAGCCGGTGCGCGCGGTGCGGGACCGGTTCGGCGACATCCTGCTGCAGGTCGACGCGAACACCGCGTACACGCTCGCCGACGCGGACCACCTGCGCCGGCTCGACGAGTTCGGCCTGCTGCTGATGGAACAACCGCTGGAAGAGGACGACATCCGCGGGCACGCCCTGCTGGCACAACGGATCAGCACGCCGATCTGCCTGGACGAGTCGATCACCTCGGCCAAGGACGCGGCCACCGCGATCGCGCTGGACGCGTGCCGGGTGATCAACGTCAAGCCCGCACGGGTCGGCGGCTACCTGGAGGCGCGCCGGATCCACGACGTCGCGGTGGCGCACGGGATTCCCGTGTGGTGCGGCGGCATGCTGGAGACCGGCATCGGGCGCGGCCCGAACCTCGCGCTGGCCGCGCTGCCCGGTTTCGTGCTGCCCGGCGACGTCTCGGCGTCGCGCCGGTACTTCGCGGAGGACCTCACCGAACCGTTCGAGCTGAAGGACGGGTTCATGCACGTCCCCACCGGGCCCGGTATCGGCGTCGACCCGATCCAGGAGACGGTGCGGCGCTTCACCACCGCGACGCGGGTGCTCTACGAAATGCCATGAGGGTGACCTTCATGGACCTGAGGTCCATGAAGGTCACCCTCATGGCATTAGCGACTGAAGCTCGCGGGCGAGGTTGGCCCGCGCGGCGGCGTCCCACAGCTCCCGCGCGGGTTCGGTCACGTAGAGGTCCGGCCGGTCGAGCAGGGTCTTCAGCACCTTGGCACGGCCGGCGCGCCAGATCTCGTCGTCGTAGCGCGAGTACTCCTGGCGGACGGCGACGCTGTAGCGCTCGTAGAGCGCCGGTTCCGAGCCGAGGATGGCGAGGTCGGCGTCGAGCATCACGTGCGCGAGCGGGTCGTCGGACGAGTGCGTGATCGTGGCCAGCACCAACGACTCCACGCGCGCGACGTGCTCTTCCTCCAGGCCGGCCAGGCGCTCCCTGGCCCACGCCGCGCTGGCCCGTTCGTCCTCGCCCGGCTTGCCGTCGTAGATCACGTCGTGCGCGCAGGCGGCCAGCGTGAGGACCGCGCGTTCGGCTGAGGTGAACGCGAACGCGTCCGCGAGCACCAGCGAGTCGCGGACGACGGCCGCGACGTGGAAGGTGTTGTGGTAGCTGCGATGAGGCTCGGCGTAACGCTCCATCAGATCGCCGGAGTCGGGTGCGCCCCCGAGTGCGCGGACCGCGTCGTCCCAGATCCGTCTCACCGCGCCAGCTCCTCCTCGACGACGTCCGCGGCGAACGCGCTGCCGCCCGCCCGGTGAATCATCCGCTGCATGTCCTTGGTTCGCGCGGAAATCGCGGAATCCGACATCAGCTGATCCACCAACGACCGCACGCCCTCCTCGGTCACGCTGTCGAGCAGCACCCCGAGCCCGAGCTCCTCGACGCGCTGACCGTTGACGCGCTGGTCGGTCATGTGCGGCACGACGATCATGGGAACGCCGTGGTGCAGCGCCTCCATCACGCCGCCCATGCCGCCGTGCGTGATGAACACACTCGCGTGCGCCATCACGGCGAGCTGAGGCACCTCGGCGCGCGCCTCGACGTTCGGTGCCGGGTTCCGCACGGCGCCTTTGGTGACGAGGTGCCACGGCATCCCGCGCGCCGCGTTCGCGCACACCTGCGCGCCGGTCGTCGCGAGCACCACCGGCTTGTCGCCGGGCGGCTCCCACGCGCCCTGGAACGCGCGTTCGGTCAGGCACGGCCCCGTGAAGGCGAACCGCTCGTCGAACGTGTCGCCCTCCGGCTGGAACTCCCGGGGGAACAGTGCGATCCGCCGGCGGGCGCCCGCGATGAACTCCGGCAGCGAGCTGCCGACGAACTCGTGCACCTTGGTGAAGAACCGGATCGCTTCGGGGTTGAACGTCCGCGCCGGCACCACGGAGGTGCCGAGCGACCAGTGCGAGTTGCTGGTCAGCAGGCTCTCCACGACCAGGTTCGGGACGCCGAGCCGGCGGGCGAGGAGGCCGCCCGTCCACGCCGCGATGTCCCACACGATGATGTCGGGCGGGTCGTCGCGGACCGCGTCCGCCAGCTGCGGCAGGGCCGACTCGGCTTCGGTGAGCGCGAGCTGCGCCGCGACGAAGAGCGACTCCGGCAGCGTGGCGGGAAGCGTTGTCTCGTAAGGGATCACGGTCGCGCCGCACCCCGTCACGGCCTCGGCGAACGAGTCGGTGATCGGGCAGGTCACGCGGTGGCCGCGGCGCACGAGCTCAGCGATCATCCCGAGCGCCGGAAGAACGTGGCCGCGCTCGGGCATCAGGAAGATCGCGATGTGCGCCATAGACCAGAATAACGTTGTTCGATTCCTAATGGTTCAAATCGGTGGCGATGATTCGGCTCAAGTTACGTTCGGCGAGTGCGGTGATGGTGACGAACGGGTTCGCGCCGATCGAACCCCCGATGAGCGACCCGTCCGTGACGTAGAGGTTGCGATGGCCCCTGACCCGGCCATACTCGTCGGTGGCGCGGCCGAGCAGGCAGCCGCCGAGCGGGTGATAGGTGAAGTCATCCGAGAAGACTTTCCCAATGCCGAACAGGTCGGGACGATATGTACTGAGGTTTGTTCGGTTGATCTCGTCGAACACGCCCTTGACCGCTCCGATCGACGGTTTCATCTGTTCACGCCGCCAGTCGAGGGTGATCCCGTCGGTCGCTCGGTCGTAGCGGAACGTGCCGCGCTCGGGGTTGCGGGTGATCGCCAGGTACAGCGAGGCGAGCGTCTCGATGCCGGCCGGGATCGGGGCGATCTCGGCGAACACCTTCCGGTCCTGCCAGGCGTCGATGGCGAGCACCGGCATGCCGGACTGCTGGAAGCCGCCGATCATCGTGCGGGCGGTCATCACGTTGCCGTTGGGACCCCAGCCGCGGCCGATCTCCTCGCTGAGTTCCGGCAGGTCGCCGTTCTCGCGGGCGCGCAGCAGCAGTTCGGTGGTGCCGAGGCTGCCGGCGCCGAGGAACAGGTGGCGGCAGCCGATCTCCTTGGCGCGCAGGAGCTTTCCGAACGCGTCGCGCTGCTCGACGGTCAGCAGGTAGGTGCCGTCCGGTTGCTGCCGGATGCGTTTGACGTGGTGCAACGGCTTGATCGTGACGTTGCCGGTGGCCAGTGCGTCGGCGAGATAGGTCTTGTCCAGGCTCATCTTGCCGTGGTTGTTGCCGTAGATGACCTCGCCGGCCAGCGCGGACTTCGGTTCGGTGCCACGGGCTTCGCCTTCCATGTGGGCGAAGTCGTAGACGCTCGGGATGACCTGCGTGCCGTAGCCGGCGCGGGCGGCCTGCCGTCGTGCCGTGCGGGCGTACTGGTACCAGCTCGTCGACTCGAGGAAGGCGCTGCGGATCGTGTTGACCCGGAGCGTCTTGTTGGCCAGTGGGAAGAACGTCCCGTACATCTCGTCGGCGTCGACGTCCGGCAGGACTTCCTCGAAGTACTCGCGCCTCGGGGTGACGGCCATGCCGCCGTTGACGAGCGAGCCGCCGCCGACGCCGCGGCCGAGGTAGACCGCCATCTCCTCGAAGTGCACCTTGTCGAGCACGCCCGCGTAGCGCTGGATCGGGCGGTTCACGATCGGCAGGCCGAGCAGGGTTTCGAGCGGTGCCTCGGTGCAGTCCTTGAACCACATCGCGCGGCGGTCCGGGTCGAGCATCGGGCAGAAGATCTTGCCGTCGGGTCCCGGCCGGTCCCAGAGCTGGCCCATCTCGAGCATCGTCGTCTTGATGCCCTGCCGGCCCAGCCTGAGTGCCGCGACCGCCGCGCCGTAGCCGGTGCCGATGACGACGGCTTCGGCGTGGTCGGTGTCGGCCCTGGCGGTGCCCGCCGCGGTCATGGCCAGCGCCGTCATCCCCAGAAAGCGGCGCCTCGATACCTGAAAACCCCTCATGTGCCCTTACTGTAGGGCCGTTCGGGCCAGTGATGCTTGGGGTACCTGCCCTTCAGCTCACTGCGCACCCGCAGGTAGCCGTTGCGCCAGAAGGACCTGAGATCGCTGGTCACGGCGGTGGGACGGCCCGCGGGGGAGAGCAGGTGCACGACCACCGGAACTCCCGCGATCTGCGGCGTGTCTGCCCACTTCATGGCGTCCTGGATGCGGACGTGGAGGGCAGGCTGGTCCTGCGTGTAGTCGACCTTGCCCTGGCCGATGCGTTCCGGGGCGAGCTTGTCGAACTCCGCCCCCTCCGGCCACGGCAGCAGGCTCCGCAGCAGGGTCGTCGTGTCGATCTTGGCCAGGTCGGAGCGCTTCTTCGCCTTGCCCAGGTCGATGGCGCGGATCAGGTTCTCGTCGTTGACGCTCGGCCAGTCGCGGGTGCGGTGCAGGAAGGCCATGCGCTCGCGCAAGCGTTTGGCAGCGTCGGTCCACTTGAGCAGGCCCAGGCCTTCGGCTTCGAGGCCGAGGCGGAGCGCCTGCTGTGACTTGGCGAGGTCGTTGAGCGGGCGCTCGTCGAGGGTGATCGCGCCCAGCCTGCGGACCTCGTTCGCGATGACGTCGCCGTTCCACCGGATGTCGTCGACGGTGTGCACGAGGGCTTCCGCGGCGGTGACGGCGAGTTCTTCGTCGGCCGGGGCGGCGAGGCGGATGCGGCCGTGCTTGCTGCCCGGTTCGCGGTCGGCGATCGCGACCGCCAGCCACTGGGCGTGCGAGTTGGTGTGCTCGACGGCTGTGCCGTTGGCCATCAGGTAGATGTTGCTGTTCTTGGACCGGCGTTTCGCCAGTCGTTCCGGGTAGGCGAGCGCGACGACGAGCGCCGGGTCGCCGTTGCCCGCCGGGTTGGTGCCGAGCTTCTCGAGTTTCTTGGCTTCCTGGCGCCACTTGCCGGGGGCCTTCAGCGCGTCGGCCAGGTCGGTCGTGCTCGGGTGCGAGCTGTCGTCGAGCAGTGCCACGACTTCGGCGGCGGTCCGGTTGCCGGCTATCGCGCTGCCGTCGATGAGGGCGCGGCCGAGGCGTGGGTGCAGGCCTACTTTGGCGATGCGGTCGCGGCGTTCGGGGTCGTCCGCGCCGATGGCGTTGAGGGTTTCCTGGGCGGCTTTGAGGGCGCCCTCCGGCGGGGCGTCCCACCAGTTCAGGCTGCTGCCGTCCGGGGTGCCCCAGACCGCCAGCTCCAGGGCGAGCCTGGTCAGGTCGGCCGTGCGGATCTCCGGCTCCGGGTAGCGGGGGAGCGTCGAGTGCTCGTGCTCCGGCCAGCAGCGGTAGACGCGGCCAGGCGCTTCACGTCCGGCGCGGCCCGCTCGCTGGTCGGCGACGGCCTGGGAGACGCGGATCGTGGTGAGGCCCGCCAGACCCCGGCGGTGGTCGACCCTGGGAACGCGGGCCAGTCCGGCGTCCACGACCGCCCGGACGCCGGGGACGGTGAGGCTGGACTCGGCGATGCTGGTCGCGAGCACCACCCGCTGGTTCTTGCCTGGCTGGAGCGCAGCGTCCTGGGTCTGGGCCTTGAGCTGGCCGTGCAGGATCACGGTTTCCGCGTTGAGCAGGCTCGCCGTGCGGTTGATCTCCTTGACACCCGGCAGGAACGCGAGCACGTCGCCGTCTACTTCGGACAGTGCCTTGGTGATGGCTCTGGCGACGGTCTGCTCGATGTGTTCTTTGCGTGCGGGCGGGACGTAGGTGATCTCTGACGGGAACGTGCGGACCTCGGTGTTCAGGACCGGGGCTTGGAGGAGTTCGGAGAGTCGTTGTGCGGCAACGGTTGCACTTGTGGCCAGGAGTTTGAGGTCCGGGCGCAGGGTCGCCTTGGCGTCCAGGAGGAGCGCGAGGAGGAGGTCGGCGTCGAGGTGCCGTTCGTGGCACTCGTCGAGCAGCACGGTGCCGACGCCGCGGAGTTCCTGGTCGTGCTGGAGCCTGCGGACGAGAAGACCGCTGGTCACGACCTCGATGCGGGTGTGCTTGCTCGTCTTGCGGTCGCCGCGGACCGAATAGCCGACGGTGTGGCCCACGGGTTCGTTGAGGAGGCTCGCCATGCGTGCGGCGGCGGCTCGGGCGGCGATCCTGCGTGGTTCGGCGACGACGACCTTGCCTTCGAACCTCTCGTGGAGGGCGAGGGGGACGAGCGTCGTCTTGCCGGTGCCCGGTGGTGCGACCAGTACGGCAGAGCCGTGTTCCTGGAGCGTGTCCAGGAGTTCGGCCAGAACGGACTTCACCGGGAGATCAGGCAGGTGCACGTCGTTGAGTGTGTCAGGGTGGAGGTATGGGGATGATTGCTGTGGTGTCTGGCGTGCTGTCCACACTGCGGTCTGCACGAACCATGACGCAGTGGCAGCACGTCGCCGAGGTGTCCGCCTCGTCGAAGACCGCGTCGGTGCTGGCTGTCGTGCCGGCTCGTGATGAAGAGGCCACCCTGGCCAGGCTGTTGCCCGATCTGGTCGGTCAGCCGGGCGTGCGCGTTGTGGTGGTGGACGACGCTTCCGGGGATGCGACGGCTGCTGTCGCTCGTTCTTGTGGGGCCGAGGTGATCGAGTCGGCCGGTCCGGCTGCCGGATGGGCCGGCAAGACGCACGCGATGCACCTCGGGGTTTCGTCCGCTCGGGACGAAGAGTGGTTCCTGTTCGTGGACGCGGACGTGACCTGCACACCTGATCTGGTGGGGCGGCTGGTGGCCTCCGCCGCCGAGCTCGGAGCGGATCTGGTGTCGTCGTCGGCGCGGGGGACCGGGCCGGGCTGGTGGTTCCTGCTGCCCGCGTTCAACACGCTGGTGTTCGAGGGATCGCCGCCGGACGGCCGCGGGACCACGGCGCTCGGGGTCGGGCACTGCATCCTGGTGCGGCGTTCCGCGTTTGTCGCCGCCGGAGGGTGGGAGGCGCTCGCCGGGACGCACGCGGACGACGTCGGGCTGGCGACGTTGATCAGGGACGCCGGTGGGGTGGTGCGGTTCCTCGACGCGACCGCGCTGCTGACGACGTCGGGGATCGACACGTTCGGGGACTGCTGGCGGTCGTTGCGCAAGAGCATCCAGCCGTCGATGCGGGAGATGTTCGGGCCGTGGGGCCGCGTGTTGCTGGTGGTCGCCGGGCTGTTGCACCTGGCGTACGGGCTGGTGCCGATCTTGCGGTGGCGTTCGCCGTGGTCGTGGCTGGCGTGGTTCTCGCAGGCCGTGGCGCATCGCGAGTTCGTGCGGCGCGTCGGTGGGCCGGAGGTCTCGGCCGTGCTGGCGCCGCTGTCGTGGGCGACGATCGGGGTGTTCCTGCTGGACTGCGCACTGCGGCCAGGTGCCGAGTGGAAGGACCGCCGCGTTGGTTGACCCGTTGCGCGACCCGGACGACCCGGAGCTGCTCGATCCCTACCAGGCGCGCTCACTGGCGATCCTGGTCGAGGGCGCGCGGCTCGCGTCCGGCGCGGTCAGGTACGGCAAGGTCGGCCGGGTCGGCTGCGCCGCGGTGGTGATCAACCGGGAGAACCCGCTGCCGTCCGGCAACTTCGGCTGCGCGCTGGACGGGTCGTCGGTCGAGGTCGCGTCGAGCTTGCTGGAGCTGGAGCAGACGTTCGCCGCCGCTGGGCGGGCGGAGGCGGTGGTGTACGCGTCGCCGACGACCGTGGACGAGATCGAGGGCATCGCCGACGACTCCGGCTGGTACGCGGTCGAGGAGCTCTTGACCGTGGTTCATCGCGGGCCTGCTTCGGTGTCCCCGGAGGTACGCCTGGCCGGTGATCTTGATCTGCCGGGCATCGTCGAGCTGCTGTCCGACGAGCTGGTCGGCAATCGGGCGCGGCTGTCGCGGTGGCTCGGGCATCGGCTCGACGACCCGCGCTGTGTGGTGATGGTGGTGGACGACGGCGATCGGATCGGCGGGTTCGTGTCGGGGTTCGCCGAACGCGGTGTCGGCCTGGTCGAGCAGTGCGTCGTGCGTCCGGCGCGGCGGCGTCGTGGCGTTGGGCGGTCGTTGGTGGTGTCTGCTGCTGCGGCCATGCGTTCCGGCGGGGCGACGCTGATCGCTTCGCAGGTGGACGAGGGTCCGGGGGAGCGGTTCGCCGAGTCGTGCGGGTTCGTGGCGGCCTATCCCGTGACGGCATATGTACGCAGAGTGGATGAGCTGCTCGAATGAGTTATTTAGTTGCCGCGTGACATATCCTTAGCAGGGCTAAGGGAGGCTTTGTGCGCGAGCGGTTACCGGTCGAGGTCTGGGTTCTGGTCGCGGCGAGCTTCATCATCGCCATCGGGTTCGGGATCGTGGCGCCCGTGCTGCCGGTGTTCGCGTCGTCGTTCGGCGTCGGCCACACCGCTGTCGCGGCCCTGATCAGCGCTTTCGCGTTCGTCCGGCTGGCGTTCGCGCCGATGAGCGGCAAGCTCGTCAACCGGTTCGGCGAACCCCGCGTCTACATCGTGGGCATCCTCATCGTGGCGTTCGGCACCGCGATGTCCGGGTTCTCGACGAGCTACGCCGAGATGCTGACGTGGCGCGCGCTGGCGGGCGTCGGCTCGACGATGTTCACGGTGGCCGCGCTGGGCCTGCTCATCCGGATCACGCCGGCGCCGATGCGCGGCCGTGCGTCCGGGCTGTGGGCGGCGGGCTTCCTGGTCGGCAACATCGCGGGCCCGATCGTCGGCGCCGGACTCGTGCCGTTCGGGTTGTGGGTGCCGTTCGTGTCGTACGGCCTGCTGCTGTGCCTCGCGGCGTTCGTCGTCTGGTTCTTCCTGCGGCGTTCGACGTTGGCGGCGCTCGACCGGACCAACACCGACATCCCCATGTCGGTGCGTGAGGCGGTGCGGCACCGCGCGTACCGGGCCGCGCTGGCGTCCGGGTTCGCCAACGGCTGGGCCGTGTTCGGCGTGCGGATCTCGCTGGTGCCGGTGTTCGTCATCGAGGCCCTGCACCACAGCGCCGCCGTGGCCGGCGTTTCGATGTCGGTGTTCGCCGCGGGCAACGCCGCGATGCTGTTCCTGTCCGGCCGGATCGCGGACACCCGCGGCCGCAAGCCGGTCGCCATCGTCGGCCTGCTGGTCAGCGGCCTCGCCACGATCGGCATGGGCTTCACCGGCGACGTGTGGACGTTCATGGCCGCGTCGCTGGTCGCCGGCATGGGCGCCGGCCTGCTGAACCCGCCGCAGAACGCCGTCGTCGCGGACATCATCGGCGCGCGCGGCAAGGGCGGCCCCGTGCTCGCGGGCTTCCAGATGGTCACCGACCTGGGCGCGATCATCGGCCCGATGTGCGCGGGCCTGCTGGCCGACTCGTTCGGTTTCGAAGCGTCGTTCGCCATCACCGGAGCCGCGCTGCTGCTGTCCGTGGGCTTCTGGTTCGTCGCGCCCGAGACCCTGCCCACGCACGAGGAGGAGCACAACGCGGCCGCCGTCGCCCCGGAGTGCGGCTGCCTCGACGAGAGCGCCGAGATCCCGACGGGTGAGCGGGTAGGCGGCAAGCCACGCCACCCGGAAGCGTGATTGCGTACTCAGGATTCTTTTAGCTTGGCTCGCTACCCTCGGCGCCGTGGGTGGAGCAGAGCGCAGTGCGCGGAAGAAGAAGCAGGCCGCGCGTGCGGTGGCACAGGCCAGGAGCTCAGGCGGCTCCGACCGGACCAAGGTGATCGCCGGCATCGCCGTCGTGGCGGTGCTCGCCATCGCCGTCATCGGCTACGTCATCTTCCAGTCGAGGCAGTCCCCGGCCCCAGGCCCCGACGCCGCCATCTCCCAGGCCCCCGCCGACCACGTGATCTCGGCGCCCGCGGTCCGCGATGGCAGCACCGTGCTGGTGGGCAAGGACACCGCCACCGTGACCGTCGACGTGTACGAGGACTTCCTCTGCCCGATCTGCGGCACCTTCGAGAAGACCTACGGCACCACGATCAAGCAGGCCGTGGACGACGGCAAGGTCAAGATCCGCTACAGCATCCTGCCGATGCTGAACAGCAAGTCGGATCCCGAGGGCTATTCGACCGACTCGGCCAACGCCGCCCTCTGCGCGGCCGACGACGGCAAGTTCAACGCGTTCCACGCGGCGCTGTTCAACGTCCAGCCCGAGGAAGGCGAGGCCGGCTACACCAAGGCCCAGCTGACCAGGCTGGGCAAGGACGTCGGCGTCACCTCGGCGACGTTCGAGACCTGCGTGCAGAACAACACCTACAAGACGCAGCTGGACGAGCTGATGTCCAAGACCAGCAACGACCCTGTCCTGCGCGACGCCGAAACGGGCCGCTTCCGCGGCACGCCGAGCGTGGCCTCCGGCGGCAAGCTCGTCGACCTGGACAACAAGAACTGGCTCTCCGACCTGACTAAGTAAGGCCCTCGATCGGCGCCTGGCCCTGGGTCCACCGGGCCAGGCGTTGTGCTTTCCCCTGCTCGGTGCGCGGCAACTTGCCCGGCTCCAGCACGAGCACCTGACACGTGATGCCGAGCCGTTCCTTGAGCTGTGCGGTCAGCGCGCTCTTGACGTCCTCTGTGGACTCGACCGCGACGTGCAGCTGTGCCGTGGTGGTCCGCCGGTCCTCGACGATGAGGTAGTGCGGGCTCGCGTGGTTCAGCACGACCGCCTCGATCTCCGTCGGGAACACGTTCACCCCGCGGATGATGAGCATGTCGTCCTTGCGCCCCTTGAGCTTGCTCATTCTCCTCAGCGTTCTGCTGCCTGCTGGTTCTTCCAGCGTGGCCACATCGCCCGTGCGGTAACGCAACAGCGGCATGCCTGTCTTGGTGAGCGTGGTGAAGATGAGTTCGCCGTCCTGGGTTTCGGGGTAGAAGTGGTCCTCAGCGACGTTGAGAAGCCCTTCGGAGTCAAGGGATTCGCACGCCACGCCCGGCCCGATGACCTCGGACAGCCCGTAGATGTCCAGCGCCCTGATGCCGAGCTGCCGCTCGATCTGCTGCCGCATCTCCTCGGTCCACGGCTCAGCCCCGAAGACACCGACCCGGATGGAGTTCTCCTGCAACTCCTCCGCCAGCCTCAGCGCGTACGACGGAGTGCAACACAGCACGTCCGGCTTCAGGTCCTTGATGAGCCTCGTCTGGCGCTCCGTCATGCCACCCGACATGGGGATGACCGTGGCGCCGAGCCTCATCCCACCGTGATGAACCCCGAGCCCGCCGGTGAAAAGCCCGTAGCCGTAAGCGTTGTGGACGATCGAGCTCTTCGTCGCCCCGGCACCTTTGAGCGCCCTGGCCATGACCTCGGCCCAGATGCCGATGTCGTGCGCCGTGTAGGGGATGAGCGTCGGCCGACCACCCGTGCCGGACGACCCGTGCACGCACACGATGTCTTCCTCCGGCGCGATCCGCAGCCCGAACGGGTAGTGGTCCCACAGGTCCTGCTTGCTGATCGTCGGCAGCAGGTGGATCTCGTCGAGGCTGACGTCTGTGCCGCGCGTCACGCCCGCTTCCCTGAGTCGCGCGCCCTGGAAGTTGTCGGTGCTGAGGAGCCGGTCGACGAGGCTTTGGAGGCGTTGTTCCTGCAGCTCGCGACGGGCCTCGCGGTCCATGCACTCGATCTTCGGGTCGAACGGTGTTGGGGCGGTCATCACCCGGTCCTACCAGGCCGAATGGGGTTTGGATACCCCCGATTTTTATCCTGTGGCGTGGTTGATGTACGGTATTGCCACACGAGAACGGCGGGGAAACCTACTGGGAACGTGGACCTTCAAGGGGCTGTGGCGCAGCTGGTAGCGCATCACACTGGCAGTGTGAGGGTCAGGGGTTCGAGTCCCCTCAGCTCCACAATTGAATTGATTGTGCGAATCGCCCGTTGACCTGCAAGTATGGGGTCGGCGGGCGATCTTGTGTTTCTGTCCCAAGTGGACAGTCGCACCCCTAACTGGAGCAAAACTGGAGCACGGCCCTGAACCTCGCGAAATAGGGTCACGGATCTGCTCCAGGAGCATGCCGCCCGTCTGGGTGATGTTTGCTCGGGACCTTTGGGATCGTCGCAGATCACGTCTGGGGTGGCGGGCGGTGCCACGCGCCCACGGTGCCCTGGTTCTTGGCGCAGCGGGCGCGCGGGGCGGCAAATCCGGGCGTTGTCCGGTCACGATGGGGCCAACTGGACGTGCGATGTCGGGCCGGAGCGGGGCGGCAAGTGGACACGTCGCAGTAGTACGACGGAGTGCGGCGCGGATGGGTTAGCTCGGCTTTGGCATCGCTGGACGCTCGACGGACATGTGGCTGCGGGAGACCTCCCCCTCGCACTGAAGGAGAAGCGGGCGAGTCTTCATATCCCTGCATCGCGCTCTTGATGTGTGTCCTTGGGATTCAGGACACCTCATCCTCGATCAAGCCGTACGGGGGCTGGTCTGCTCGTCGGGAGAAGCGGACGACGACGTCGTCGTCGACTGTGGCGGGTGGGGCGTTGTCCACGACGAGGATCTGTGCGCCGTGACCTGGACCTGCCAGCCAGTCGTGCAGGTGTTTGTAGAAGTCTGCGACGGCGATGCTGTCGGCGAACTCGGCGTCGCGGTCGCCGCCTTGGCCGAGGTTCTTCTGCGGGCTGTCGATCATGAGGAAGCCGGGGTGGGCGCTGCCGGTCTCCCAGGCGATCTCGAAGATGGCCAGGATCCAGGCCAGGGAGATCAGGGTGCGTCCGCCTGATGAGGCGTGGGTGTAGGTGGAGCCTCGCATGTGTGGGACGAGGTTGTTGTCGACGAACGCTTGTTCGAGCTTTGGATATCGCCACGCCGTGAGGATCGCCGCGTACCGCTCGCTGACGCGGTGGATGACGTCGTTGCGGTCGGGCTGTGTGGTGGCGTGTTCCAGCTCACCGCGCAGTGCCTTCAACGCGGTGTCGAGTCGTCCGACCGTCGTGGCGCGTCGGTCGAGGCTGTCCAACATCTTGATAGCGGTGCGGGCCCGTTCCAGGTTCGCGGCAGCGGTTTGCCTGCTGCGCATCAGGTCGTCGCGCTGGCTGAGGAACGGACTGACGGCCTCGTTGGTGGCGGCGTCGACCGCATTCGCGAGTTCGGCTTCCTGGGTGTCGGCTTCGTCGGAGGCTGCTCGCAGCTGGCCCAGGTCGCCATCGAGTTCCTCGACGTACTGGGTGATTTCGGCCAGGCGGGTCTTCGTCGCCCTCAACTCGGAGGAGACGTCGAACTTCGGCTCGGTCATGAGCCCGTCGGTGCCCGCATGGGTCGCCGGGGTGGAGCCGTTCCGGGCGGTGTCGGTTTCAGCCTGCCCGGTGTGGTGTTCGGATATCTCGGAGGTGCAGAGGGTGCAGTGGCCGTCGGCGATGTGCGGTGCTTCGCGGAGCGTGGTCAGGCACGCCGGGCACACCTTCACCTGAAGCGGGTCGAACAGCATCCGCGCTTCGGCGAGCATGGTGAGCTTGGTGATGTCGTCGGCGTACTGGGCGCGCAGGGGGATGAGCCTGCGCAGGTGTGTCTCCCGGTCACGAAGCACGGCAGCGGCTTGTCGGGCGCGGCGCGCGGCGTCGCGGTGCCGGCTGCGCAGTTCGGTGGCGAACGTCGACGCGGCGCGAATCTGGCTGTCCAGGTCGGTCAGTGCGCGATCCGCCTCCGTCGATGCCCTGTCGGCTTCGTCGCGGGCGAGTTCGACCTGGATGCGGGACCCGAGTTCCTGTTCGTCGAGGAATGCCTGGGTCGTGGCGTACTCGGTGCGTGCGCGGCCGAGCCTGGTCTCCAGCTCCTTGACTCGCCGGCCGAGTTCGACTGCCTTGTCGTCGTGGACGCCGAAGACGACGTCCACGACCTGGCGCAGCTTGAGTCGTTTCATCGGAGAGCCGTCGAACAACAGGTTCTTGTCGTCGAGGCGTTCGTTGGGCATGAAGCACAGCCACAGCAGGTCGCGGATGCTGAGCGGGTCGGTGCCCGACTCCGCTTGTGTCGGTGCTTCCCGCAGCTCCACCCCTTCCAGGCCGCAGTAGGACAGCAGCAGGCTGGACAGGCTCGCAGGGTCGCCCGCGGGCTTGATCACGCGCCGTTCCATCGGCGGGGTTTCGATCTCGCCGAGACGCCCTGGGCGGACGAACGCCGCGGTCGAGGGCTCGCCGACTGCCCGCTCGATCACGTGCGGCTGCCCGCCGAGCTCTACTTCGAGCAGCGCCGACCTGACCTTGCGCATGATCTCTGGGTGCTGTGGGTGGCTGCTCGCGCCCAGGCAGTAGGCGATGAACTCCAGCACGGAGGACTTGCCCGTGCTGAACGCCCCGGCCACCACCGACAGCGACCGGGGACCGTCATCCTCGCCGTCCCGGAAGTCGACTTCGTAGTCCCGGTCGACGCCCTTCAGCCGGAGTCGGAGCACGCGGACGCCCTGCCACGAGCCCTGCTCCTGCTGGCCGTCGGCGGGTGAGCCGGTTCCGGTTCCCGCGGACGCGGCATCGGGGAGGTCAGCGGCTGTGTGCTCCGGCGGAGTGTTCATGTGGGCTGTCCGTCAGTAGGGGATGAGGCCACGGTGTTCTCGGTCCAGGTCTCTGCCGCCTGGTGATCGTGCAGCAGGTCCACGGCGTCGAGCAGGTCGAGCGCCTCGGGCCGTGGGGCGTCGTACCCCACGGTGGTCCATGTGCGGACCGCTTCACGTAGCCGCGTGTCGCTCAGGCGTGCCAAGCGGCGGATGATGATCTCCGCCGACAAGCGGTAGGACTTCGCGTAGACCGCGGTAAACCGTCCGGCGAGGTCGACTCCGGACGGAGTGACCGCGTACAGGACGCTCTTGTCGACGGTGGGCGCGACCAAGCCGTAGGCGACCAGCAAGGCCAAGTCGTGCTGGAGACGCTCCCGCCGGGTGGTGAACCGGTGCGCCGGGCTCGCGTAGATCAACGCACGACCGTCGAAGCCCGCCATCAGCAGGCGCTTGCGGTCCGCGTCGTCCTCGTAGGTGACGACGAGCAACGGGTTGGCGACCAGAAAGTCGTAGCAGCCCAATCGCTCCAGCGAGATGCCAGGCTGTCGCAGGCGCTGCAATGACGTGAGCAGCAGGAGCAGTTGCGCGAGGCGGAAGATGACGTCGTCCTCCGGCACGACGACCGGCGAGGAGTCGTTCTCGCCCGTCGCTAGAACATGAGGGGTAGTCATGATGCGCTCGATGAGGGAGGGCTGAGTTCGCCGGTTGTGTTGTGCGGCTGCGGATCGTCGGCTTGTGCGTGCTCGTCGGCGACCTGACGCCAGTGGCGCACCCAGCCTGCCCGGCGGTTGTCGACCACCCGGTGCATCAGGCCGCAGGTGTGCACGGGCCCGCCGGGGATACCCGCACCCAAAGTCGCGTACTGGGCACGGATCTCGCTCATGACGGCCTTGTGCAGGCCGGGAAGACGCCCATCTTCTTGCGCTTGGCACGCCTCGTTGAAGTGGTCTTCCCACAGGCTGTGCACGACCGCGTCTGCCGACGACAGCGCGGCGACTTCGGCCGGGACGCCCTTGTCCACGACCTCCCGCGCCATGAGCTCGGCGTTGAAGAACTGCTGCTTGGACGCCGTGACCTCGACATGTCCGGCTTCCCTCAACTGGCGGACGAACAGGGCTGTCTCCAGCCTGTCGGCGTCATCGTCGGCAAGGCCGACGACCGCGGCTTCCGGCTGTGTCGCCCTGGCTGGCTCGTAGTAGTGCCGACGCACCGACTCCGCGTCGGGGGAGATCAGCAGGCTGCGCAGTTCGGTCTCGTCCCACAGGTCGATCACCACCCCGGAGTCGCGCTCCTTCTTCCGTTTCCATGTGGCCCACCACTTCGACATGGGGCCGTCCATGCTCGACGGAACGCAGAGGATCCATTGCGTCACCGTGAAGCCCTGCTCGGCGGCGTTCTTGACCACCGAGTCGAACGACTCACGGATCTGTGCCTGGTGGGTCTTGCCGGCGACTTCCGGCATGAAGTACTTCGACTGCCACACCGTCACCGCGCCGCCGAGGTCGCCGACGAAGACGTCGATACCCCAGTCTCCGGGGTTCGCCGCGACCATCCGGGCAACCCCAGGGCGAACCGCGTGGACCAGCTGGCCGATCATCTCCTCGAAGTCTTGACGGGCGCCTTGAGCGTTGGCTCGTGCCTGATGGGCCGCGAAGTTGATGCGTGCCTCGCCGACGGGAACTCCGGCTGGCAGCCCCGCTGCCACGGCGGCGTCCTGAGTCATCGGCGACCACCTCCAACCGGTCCGGTAGAAGTCCGACGACTCGACCGGTGTCGCGCCGTTCCGTCAAACGCATCGAGTGATCGATGCAGTACGTTACCGCCGATCACACCCAGCGAACACTTCGCAGCTGCCAGGTGACCCGACCGTGCTCAAGGCGCACAAGTGCGGTGGAGCCCTGCTTGAGCCGCATCGAGGATTCGGTCAGGTCGACGGGAAGATGGCGGCCACGTCGTCGGCAGTGATCAGCTGACCTTGGGTCGGGGCCAGCAGCTTGCCGAGCCAGCCGTCCTGGGGCAGGAGGGACTCGATCTTCGTGCGTGCTTCGCCGCGTGCTTCGGCGTTGCCGTCGCCGCACAGCGCGTCGTACTGCCGGAGCCGGTCGGCCAGCACGTCGTAGAGCCGGACGGCCGCGCCATGGTTGACCAATACGATCTTGTCGTGGGCTGCTTCGGCGGCGTCGATCTTGGCGGTGGTTGCCGGGGTGAGCAGGCAGCCATAGACGCGGGTCTTTGCCGAGCGCCTGGTCTCGACCTCGATCTGCCCGAGGAGTTGGTTGACGTCGCCGCGGATGAGCGACTTGGGCTCGCTGCCCTTCACCGTCTTGACTTCCCACACGCGGCGCTCGGCGCGCTTGGCCGTGGACCAGGTCCAGCGGCAGTCCGTGGCACTCTGCTCGGACTTGGGTGGGCGTTCCCCGCTTGCGCCGACGAGGCGGGCGAGGACCTTCAGGCCCTCGCACTGCTGGTCGTGGCTGCCGGTGAGCAGGGTGCGGCCGTCGGAGAGCGCGCGGTCGAGGCGGGCACCGGCTTCGCGGCGCCACTCGTCCCAGGCGAGGAAGAATCGGTCGATGTCGTCGGCGGTCCGTTGGTAGCCCTCGAGGTCGGCGATGGTGCGGGCCAGCCGGCGGAACCAGGTGGTGCGCGGGCCGTTGTTGGTGGCGTCCTCCAGGGCCTCCCGCGCGGCGGCCAGGTCCTGGGGGCGTCCCCGGTCGAAGTGGGCGTGGGCCTCTACGTAGCGCCAGAACGCCGAGTGCTCGGTCTCTCCGGCGGAGGCGAGCTGGGTCGCGGCGTCGCGGGCCTTCTTCACGGCTCCCGCGTGGTCGCCGATCCAGAGGTCGGTCGCCGCTGACACCTCGTCGTCGGCGCTGGACACGTCGCTGCTTCCGCCGGTGTTGCGGCCGGGGCGCACCTTGCGTCGAGTTGTTGCTTGTCCATCCGCGCCAACCGAAACCGGAGTGATCTCGGCCTGTTGCCAGAAGGCTCCGCACGCGCGCAGTGTGCCGCCCCAGCCTTCGTCGTAAAGTTCCAGCGCGGCCCGGATGGTGGGTTCGGTGCCGGCGGGGATGGACTTGCGGACCGCCGGGTCGGCGAGCATCTGCGCGAACGTGGGATCCAGCCCCAGGTAGAGGGATCGGTCGGTGGCGTCGCGGTTGGCGCGGCCGAGGGCCTGAGTGACCCGCTGTCCGACGCGGTGACGCATGAAGCTGGCGTCGCCGAGGTAGGCGACGACGAACCGCTCGAACTCGCTGCTGGCCTGTGGGACCGTGGTGATGATGACCAGCTTGCAGACATCGCCTGCGAGGTCGAGCCCGTCGTAGCGGCCCGCGGTGACCAGATGCCCGTTCGTCACCTGGCTCCAGGTGTCGACCATCGCATCGTCGCCGGGCCGAAGCCGGTAGACCGTCTGCCCGCTGGCGGTGAGGATCTCCTGGAGGGTGTCGGCCTCGGCGTGGCTGGCGCACAACCAAGCGGCTCGTCCGCCTGCGACCTGGACCTGGCCCAGCGCCCAGCTGAGCACGGTGGAGTCGAAGGGCTGCTCCGCGCTCGGGTTGAGCACCAGCAGCCGCTCGCCCGTCGCGCCGAGGGGAAGCGGTTGTTCGGTGACCAGACGGGTGACCGGGCCGCCGCCGACGCGCCGCTGCAGGTCGTCCATCGACCCGAGCGTGGCGGACAGGTAGATCCGCTGCTTGGCCCGGCTGTACCAGGTGTTGAGCGCGGTCGGCGGGTGATAGGGGCGGATCTCGATACCGGACGGCCCGATGAGCACTCCGCATTGGCCGAGGTGGTCGCGAATGGTGGGCCAGACGTACCGGATCTCGTCCTCGGCGACGAGCCGCGACGCCTCGACGGCGTCGCGGACCGGGGTCGCAATCGTCGCCCAGTCGCTGAACGACAACAGTTCCGGCGGGGTGCCTGGACGGGCCGTGCCGTCCAGCATCGCGCGCAAGCCAGGGTAGGCGTCGGTGTGCGCGACCGCGAGTTCGCAGATGGCGCGGTAGAGCTCGCGGGCGGCACCTTGTTTGTCTGGGATGCGCAGGGTCTGCAAGCCGCTGAGCGGTTGCTCAGCGAGGTGGGCGTCGTCGAAGATGACCAGGTCTGCTGGTTGAGGTACGGGCCTGCTGTTGAAGTAGACCCAGTAGTTCATCACGCCGATGGCCCGAGCTTGGTGGTAGTCGTCGAGCTTGGCACCGCCGTAGTCCCTTGCGGCGAAGCGGACGACATCCAGCCCCAGCGCGTCGGCCTCCTTCTCGACCCGTTCAGCAAGCTGACGCGTGCCGGTCAAGTAGGCCACCGACTGACCCCGGTCGAGGGCGTAGTCGGCGATCAACAGGGCCAGCAGGGTTTTCCCTTCGCCGGTCGGCATCTCGATGGCCAGGTCTGCGGTGTCGAGGTGCTGCGTGGCATACGTGGCGAGGACCTGGCGCTGCCCCGGCCGCAACTCGGTGAACGTCGCCGACCGGAACTCCGTGAGGCGGTGGTCGAAGTCGGGTACCGCCGGGTGTGTCACCGTTCGCTCCTCCGTCCGTGAGGTGTGAACTCTACGGTTAGTGATGCAGACCCCGCCGAGCTATTTCTGCTCCCGCACTGCGGAGAACGGCACGAGTCGGTGGACCCGATGCAGCCTGTCATGACGGCCGTCGGTGGAGGGGAATCTCGATGTTGACCACGCCATACCAACCCAACGATGCATCTCCGGACGCGAGCTGCCTCGCGTGTCACGGCGACTCGTTGCGACCGCACGGCGAGGATTCTCGCTGGGTTGGCTACGACACCCCGGCGGGTTCCGGCGAGGTCTCCCCAATGGCGTACGGAGCGTGTCAGGCGGCGTCACGCCAGTTGCTGTCGACGTCGACAGGTGCGTTGATGACGGCCTTGTCCCACCGTTCCTGCAGGTGTTGAAGCAGGCGGGCTTCGACGGCGGCGGCGACGTGGGAGTAGGTCTCTTGGACTTTGTCGGGCATGACGTGTCCGAGGCGGAGTGCCTGGGCGATTTCGGGGATGCCGTCGTCGATCATCCAGGTCTTGTGGCTGTGGCGGGTGCCGTGGAAGGTCAGGCCGGGTTTGGCCGGGTGTAGCCGGATCCTGGGGTTGTCGACGTGGAGGTTGCCGTCGGCGGCGGGGCGCTGGGCGCGGCGGGCGAAGTTGCTGCGCCGGAGTAGTCCGCCGTCGGGGCCGATGAAGACGTGCGGGTGGTTGTGTGAGGCGAGCTGGACGCGCAGCAGTCGGACGTTGAACGGCACGAGGCTGATGGTGCGGGCGGAGGCCTCGGTCTTGGGCGGGCCGAGCCACAACTGGCCTGAGGCGGATTCGTGCAGGGTGCCGGTGTCGGGTTCGATGACGATGAAGCCGGTGTCGTCGTCGAACAGGTGCACGTTGCGCCGTTGCAGGCCAGTCAGTTCGCCCCAGCGGGCTCCGGTCCATCCGGCGGTGACCTCCAGGATGGCGCCGCTTCGCCCGTAGCAGGCGGCGATCTGGTCGGCGACCTCGAGCAGTTCGAGGGGTTCGGCCCAGACCTTCTTCTTCGGACGCTGGCCGTGGCGTCGGCGGCCACGGCGAGGAGGTCGGATCGGGTTGGCCCCGATGAGCTTCTCGTCGACCGCGTCGGACAGGATCAAGGACAGCAGCTTGGTGATGCCCTGCACCGTGACCGGCGACAGACGGGTGCGCAGCTCTTTGGCCCATGCCTGGATCTTCAGGTTCTTGAAGTCCGCGAAGGCGGTGTCGCCCCAGCGGGGCTCGATGTGTTTGCGCACGATGCTGCGGTAGTTCTCCTCAGTGCGCAGGTCGACGTCGATCGCGTCCCAGAAGTCGGGGAGGAACTCGCTGAGTGTGGTCTGGCCGCCGGCCGGATCGAGCCAGGTTCCTTTGCGCTGCTCCGATTTCATGTCGTCGACGTGGTCTTGCGCTGCTTGCTCTGTGGCGAATCCGGGGATCGAACCGATGCTGTCGTCGTCTCGGCGGTAGCGGACGCGCCAGGTGTTGTCGCCGCACTTCTCTACCCAGGCCATGAATACCACCTTCGAATCGGTGTGGGGGTCACGGGTGTGACAGGCACATGGACGCTCGATAGATCGCGAAGGGCAAGCGTTGTCGTAAAAGAACTTTCCACCGTCTGAAAAGGACCTTCCGAGGCTCCTCGGCCGGAATCGTTCAGCGCCGCCGCGGAGGGCGACTTCTGGTGCGGACGCTCCGCTGGGCCGACTCCACGATCACCCGGAGGTCGGCGTCGGAGAACCGCAGGTGCTTGCCGAGATGGGTGCACGGGACCCGGCGTTGCCCCGCTTGCCTGCGCAGCCAGGACTCCTTGACCGCGAGAAGGACGGCGGCCTCGGCCGGGGTGTAGAGAAGCGGAGGCGTGTCCGGCGGTGTTTCGACGAGATCCTGTTGCTCCGTACTGGTTTCCCGCATCACGATCTCCCGCATTGTTGCCAGGCCATCCGGCCACGACCCTCACGGCGAGTCCGTGGTCGGATACGTCTGTCTGTGGTGGATGGACAGGTTTCACGCAGCCGTGACGGCGGTGGCTGGCTCCTGGAAGCGAAGGTGCGGGTTGGCTGCGGCGAACTCCTCGGCTGTGATCAGCGGCGGGTGCACCCACACGTCGGACCACACCCACTGCTCTCGCGGAGCGCGTTTGCCGTGGCGGGTGCGCCCCCACACCTGACGGCCGAGGTACTTGGGGTTGCGCAGGATCGCCCGCACGACGGCCAACGTCCACATGCTGGGCTGTCCGGTGTCCGGGTCCAGGGGTGCCGGGTAGCGCGACTCGGTGAGCCGTCGCAGGATCTGCCTGGTGTGCAAGCGGTCTTCGCCGCGCCACACGAAGATCATGCGCACGGTGGAGGCTTCGACCGGTTCGATGCGCAGGCGTGTCCGCCAGCGCGGTCGCCTGCCCGGCGGACAGACCCGGACGCGTTGGGGTCGGTAGCCGTAGGGGATGTCGCCGGTGTTGAAGCCCGCGCGTACGAGTTGTTCGGAACAGTGGCGGGCCTTGGTGAGGTTGTCGGCGTGGTACGCGCGCAGCACTCGCTGACGGGCCGACCACGACGCCGTCGTCAGGTCGCCCGTGGGGGTGTTCGTGCCGCCGGATCGCGATCGACGGGTCGCACCGAACAGCCGCGTGCCGTGGGTGACGAGGCGTTGGGGCAACGACTCTCGATTTGAGGTCGCGCCGTGCGCTACGTCGTCGACGGAATCGTCCGGTGTGGTGTTCGAAGGCATGGTGGATCTCCCTTCACGGGGTCGCGCTACGCGGCGGCGAGGTGTGCGGGGTCGGCGGGGGCGTGCCGCTGGTGTCGTGGGCGGGTCAGGACGCGCACGGTGGGGGCGGACGAGCTCGCACTGGCCGGGCTCGGGGATCTCGTTGCGCGCAAGGTGGTTGGCGCGCTGCCGGGCCCGCGGTCGTCGCGCTGGTCGGCGCCTTCGGTCGGCAGCGACGCCAGGAGCCGTGCGTGCCAGGCCAGGGCGAAATGGACGCAGTTGGACTCGCTGCGATGGCTGGGCGAGCAGCCGGGGACGTACCGGCCGCGCAGACTCCAGGCCATCGAGTCGGTGCTGGCGAGGGTGTCGGCGTACCGACCGAGGCCGGTGACCTTGACCCCGAACCCGTGCAGCCGCAGCCCGCGGCCGACGAGCGAGCGCATGATCTGCTCGACCTCGAGGGTGTGCTGGCGGCGGCAGACGCTGCCGACCCCGACCAACGGCAGCGCGGCGAGGTCGACGCCGTGCTTCTCGTAGGAGTCCGCGCACCGGTGGTAGTCGGCGACACTCTGGCCTTGCAACACGGGGATGAATGGCAGGTCGGGTTCCAGGTCCCGCAGCCGGAGGTAGTTCGCGACCGTGCGGTGCTGGTGCGTGCGCAAACTGGCACCCGTGCGGGCGAGGACTTGGTTCTCTGTCATCCAGTCCATCGGGGCGGCGAAGTCCAGTTGCCCGATCTCGTCGGAGTACCGGCGCACCGCGCTGGCGTACGTGCGGGCGTCGATGCGCCAGCCCCCGTGCAGGGACAGCTCGGTGAACCCGCCGGAGTCCAGCGCCCACGGCCCACTCGCGCGCGGGAACGTGCGGCGCCCGGCGAGCCGCCGGTGCGAGACCAGCAACGGGACCCCGAGATCGCGGGCCAGCCAGGCGGGTTGGTGCGCGCCGAGGTAGACCCTCATCACGACACCGCCCGCCGACCGCGCCGCACAGCCCACAGCACCACGACCGTCAGCAGCGTGGCGACCGCCTTGCCCAGGAGCTGACCGGGCACGGCGGTGAAGGACCCGAAGGCGAGCGGGACGAACAGCACGCTGTCCACGAGCAGCCCGGCGATGTTCGAGCCGAGCACCGCCTGCAGCGGGGACTCGCCGCGGAGCAGGGCGTAGATCGCGGAGTCGATCGTCTCGGACACCGCGAACGCGACCACGCTCGCGACTGCGATCTGCGGTGTGGCCAGGACCCAGGACAACCCTGTCCCGACCGTGATCGCGGTGACGACGCCGCGTGTGCCGAGGGATTCGTGCAGCAGGTCGCGCAGGGTGAAGGTCACTCCCGCCCACAGCGTCCCCGCGGGCACGGTGACCGGACCGAGCAGCAGAGCGGCCCAGTGGGTGGATGCCCAGTTCGCCATGACGACCGAGCTGACGTAGGCCGTCGCCACCACCAAGCCCACCCAGCCGAGTCGGCGGCCCGCACCGGCCAACCGGTTGCGGAAACCGTGCGAGGCGGTGCTGGCCATGCTGTGCGTGTGCGTCATGCCGCACGCTCCGAGGCGACTGCCCTGCCGGAGCGGCACGACCACGGCGAGCATCCGTCCGGATCGGTGTCCTCCACCGGGTCGGCGGCGACGGCACGGAGGAGCCGCTTCGCCGAGGCGGGTGGGTCGAGGTCGACTTCGCCGAGCGGCCGGCAGGAGCGGTGCAGGAAGTACTGCCCGCGCAAGTGCTGGCCTTGCTCGGTGGCGCGCGGATAGCCGTGGCGGATGGCCTTGTCGAACTCGACTGCCTGCGCCCACCCGTCGGGGTCGTTGTCGCGGATCCACCGCCAACCCGCCTGCCCGTGGAAGGGACAGCCGACGCACGCGGACTTCACCGTGTCCCCGAAACCACGCTCGGCGAGATAGGCCGCGCAGGCGGCACGGTCCCAGTCGAGATCAATCAGCGGGAAGACGTTGCGCAGGTAGCGCAGGCCGGAGTCCTTGGCCCGCGTGAACTCGTCGGTGCTGATGCCGATGGCCTGCTCGACGTACACACCGCGCGGCACGCGGCGCGGATGCGGGTAACCGAGCAGTTGTCGCGCCGCTCTCTTCAGCGGCGTGATCTTGTACTCGCTGGTGCACTGTCGTCGTGCCAGTCCTCGGGAGCCGTCCGCGTTCAGCACGTGCAACGGCATCGACACGAACCGGTGCTCGGGGTCGAGCGCGTCGGTGCGGATGTTGCCGCCGGAGACAGTGAGCACCGGAATGTCCGCGCGCTGAGCATGAGCACGGAGCCGTGCGAGGTTGTCGTAGACCGCGCGTGGTTCCCACCCGGTGTCGGCGAACAGCGCGTAGTCGAAGCGCGGAATCACGCCATCGCAGGCGAGCAACAGCACGGCGGTGCTCTGAACACCGGCGCCCAGCGACAGCAATCGCAAGGCCGGGCCGGGCTCGGAGGTCGAGTGTCGCGAGGTCATGCCGCGTTCGCCTCCCGCCCATGCCCAGCGTGCTCGTCGGTGGCGAGGAGTGCGGCGAGGTCGGCCAGCAGCAGGGCCACCGCGTAGGCGGCCTGCTGTGGGACGACGCCGTTGCCCAGCGCCCGCAGCTGCGCGGTGCGCGGCAGGGACAGGTCGGTCACCCATCCGGCGGGAAGGCCCATGAGGTGCTCGACGAACGCGGGGGCCAGCACCGGGCGGCCGTGTCGCCCCGGCTGAGTCGGATGTGGAGTTCGCCGTCCGAGCAGGTGTTCCCACCGGTGTACGGCGGCCGAGTAGCTGCCCCAGTCCACGTTTGCGCCGCCCGTTTCCGTCGACACCTCGTCGGTGTCGGGCGGGCTGTCGGGGACGGCTACGAGGTGGCGTCCGGATCCCGCGACGGCAGCAGCCGGATGATCGCCGAGGGCAGCATCAGGTCCCCCTTGGAGCCCCGCTGCGCCGGGCACCCTTTCGTGCCGTCGGTGGCCCGCGGGGTCGGCAGGAATGCTTCGGGATCCACCAGCGGGAGGACCTGTTGCGATAGTGGCGGACGGAACCCCGCTCCCGCTCGACGTCCCGCTGTTCCGGTGTCCGACGCGCGTGGCGTCGGCAGCAACCGGACCGAGTCGGTCAGCGTCACGCACCCGACGGGCGTCGGGCGACCCGGCTGGAGCACGGTCTGGATCGCCGCCGACCGGGAGTCCGCCGCCGTCGGTGTCGGCAGCAACCGCAGCCGGTCGAGCAGCGAGGGACCGCCCTGCCTGCTCGCCGCACTGACGCCGTTGGAGCTGCCGTCGTGCGCGGTCGGCGTCGGCAACATCGTCGTCGCCGTGTCGGGGCCAGGCGAGCAGGAACACACGTTCCCTGCGGTGCGCGGCGCCGATGTCGGCGGCGCGGACGCTACGCCAGAGCGCGTCATACCCCGCTTCGGCCAGGTCGCCGAGTACACGGTGGAGACCTCCGCCTTTCCAGCGAAGCGCGGCGACGTTCTCCACGACGAGCAGCGCGGGTCGTAGTACGCGAACGCCCGCCACGATGTCCGACCAGAGTCCACTGCGTTCGCCTTTCTCGATGCCGCGCCGCTTGCCTGCGGCGGAGATGTCCTGGCACGGGAACCCGGCGACGAGGACGTCGACCGGCTCGACGGCGGCCCAGTCAATGGCGCGGACGTCGCCGAGGTTCGGGACACCGGGCATCCGGTCGGCGAGGATCTGCGCGATGTGCGGGTCGGTGTCGGCGCACCACGCGATGCGTCCCCCGCCCAGCGCGGCGAGCACTCCGAGGTCGAGTCCGCCGTAGCCGGTGCACACCGATCCCACGGCCGGCCCCGGACTCGCAGCGACCGCGAGCGCCACCGGCGCTGCTGTCTCCGGTGCCGCCGAACTCGCGGGGAGGCGACGCGCCGAGTCCTGGTCGGTGCGCCGCGGCCGGGTGCTCATGCCGCCCGGCTCTCGGGCGCACCCGAGTGCTCCGTCGGGCTCGTGCCGAGTCGTGCCCGGCCGGCGGAACCTCGGAAGTTCCCGGAAGGCGACGCACCTGCCGCACCCGCGACGCGGCGCAGCGGCGTCCGAAAGACCAGCACGTCTTCGTGCGCGATCAGGTGCAACGGAAGCCCTGCCTCGCGCTGCTTGCGGATGAAATCGCGTTGGAAGAAGGACCCGCGCGCGACGAGGTCGTGCTCGGCCGCGCGCGCCAGCAGTGCGACGCACCGCTCGACCGGGATCAGCCCGGCGTGCCGGCCGCAGGCCAGGATCTGCGAGGGTAGGTCGATCAGCTCGGCGTGCTCGCGCCAGGGCCGGATGGTGATCGCGATATGTCCGCCCGGCCGCAGAAATGCGGTCAGCTCGGCGAGGATGCGGGTGAACCCGGACAGCAACCGGTGGTGGCCGATGTTGGCGAGGTTCCCGCGGTCGAGGGTGTTGCCGTAGAGGTGGTGGTACTTCTGCACCCCGCCGCCGGGCACGACCGACACCTGCCCGTGCGTCGACGGACCGTAGGGCGGGCTGGTGACCACGAGCGCGGCCTGCCCCACGTACTCCGGCGGCAACAGCGCGGAGAGTTGGCGGGCGTCGCCGTGGAACACCCGCCCCTCGTGCTCGACGTCGTGCTCCACGGCGAGGTCGAGATTCGCGCGGGCCACGTCGACCCAGTGCGGCTCGTACTCCACCCCGACAGCCCGTCGTCCGGCGTGCACGGCCTCGACCAGGGTGGTGCCGATCCCGCACATCGGGTCGAGCACCAGGTCGCCGGGCTCGGTGTAGTGGGCGATCGCGTGGGCGGCTACGGCCGGGAGCATCTTGGCCGGGTGCGCGGTCGACTCGGCGGTGTAGCGGCCCTTGCGCTGGGCGGCCGGTGAGGTCTGCGCGGTGGTCCACACCGACACCGCCGCGGCCTCCGGCACCTCCCCGGACGGGGAGCCCGGCCTGGTGCCGAGGTCGTCGGCGGCGACCCGCACGGAGGTCTCGGTCAGGGCGTTCGGGACGTGTTCGTGTGCCACGGGAGTGCCTTCCGCGAGACGGGTGCCGGTGTCGGCGGGGTTCGGCTTCGGCGGGGTAGTCATCGGATGACTCCCGTCTCGAACGCCGCGGCGGCCGGAGTCAGCGGCAGCGGCTGCTGATCGTGTGGCTGGGCGAACACCAGGACGTCGGAGTGGATCCGCCGATGCGGCGCGGGCAGCCCGCGCACCGCCGCGCGGTGCTGCGCACGCGCTTCGTCGTCGGGCGCGGAGCTGTCGAGAGCGGGGAGGAACTCGCCGTTGTGGATGGGCACGTGCGGGGCGACGACGTGCTGGAGGTAGAGCAGGTCGGCGTTCTGCCCGGCCGCCACCACCGCGCCGGTCGGGTCGATCAGCTCACCTGACGACCAGTCACAATGCGTGAGCACGACGAGGATGCCGCCGACCCGCAGCAGCCGGGCGGCGAGCAGCGCCACGAGGTCGCCGTGGTGCTCGACGGCCTGCTCCGGGGGCAGGCTCGTGATGACCAGATCCACATTCGTGTCGGCAGCGTCGAGGCTGCCCAGCGCTCCACTGTCGAGGCTGCTGCGCGGCCGTGGGGACAGGGCTTCGGAGTCACTGCCGGGGTCGCCGACAAGATCGGCCCAGAAGGGCTTGGACGCCGTCGCGGTCACGGTGACGTCCCCCGGAAACTCGATCACTCGCGCCCAGCGGTCCAGGCTTTCGATGATGTCCACGGCCACCAGCGCGTCGTCATCTCCATCGGCGCCGGGGGCACGATCGATCACACCGTCAGCGCCGACCGGGGTGAGCGGCGTGGGCGTGGTGGTGGCCGGCCACGGCAGGACGACGACCCGATCGCGGGGCTTGCTGAACGAGCCGACGATCTTGGCGATGATCGGCGGTGGCCACGTCGCCCGCGGGTCGACCGGGGTCGGTCCGCACGCCCAGACCGTCGCGGGAGTCGGGGTCGCCGCCGCCGCGCGCGAGCGCTTCTGGGTACTCGCCCCGCCAGGCTTGGCGGGGCTCACCTTGGTGGTCGTGGGGGCGGTCGGGTAGGGCCTGCGATCCACGCTTCGGCGTGCGCTGGAGCGGGTGGTCGGTGGGCGGGTGGTGTCGTCGCGCCGCCGCGGGCCGCGCGTCGTGGGCTTGTCGGACTGGGTCACGGATGCCTCCAGAACCGGGGGTGCGCCACAGCTGTGCGTGGCGCCGATGACACCCCGAACTCCGAAATACGTGCCCTTTGGGGACAACCGTCCCGTGACTTTTTAATACGTCTTTTCGTGGTGACCTTATGAGTTGGCGAGAGACCGCATGTGCGCCCCGCGCGAGGGTTCTTCCGGGACGAACGAAGCCGCCTTACTGGGAGCCCAAGAAAGTTTTGAGGCAGCCTGCGCGAGTCGAGTCGCAGCGATTGGAGTGGAGGGTTCAACGCCTTCGGGTGTGCCTGTGACCGAACTGGTACCGATCTAGTACCGTTGCTACATATGGGCAGCTCACAAGCCATTACCGATGATCATGTGATGCGCCTCTCGAACGCGCGACATGATCGTTGACCGCCCCGTCTTCTGATCTTGACACCTCGCGGAAATGGCCGCTCAAGATCGCCGGTACTAGTTTTGTACTAGTTCGGTACCAGTTCGGTCATCGGTTGGTACTACCCCTTGTGGCGTCCTTGCGGAGTCGTTGTTCTACGTCTCCTTCGAGGGGTATGTCATGGTCTGGAACTACACAATTCCCCGCGCCGGGTTCGAGCGTGAACTCGGGCCTCTGGACGCCGCCCGCGCCGCCTTCGAATGGCTGGCCGCCGGGCCGCATCCGGTCTCCGTCGACGGCCGCCTGTTCCCCGGCCTCCCGCCGCGCCGCGTGCCGCTGGCCGAGCTGCGCGACCGGCTGCTGCGCCGCCGCTGCCCGCAGGCTCTGCGCGACGCCGCGTGGGCGCATCTCGTCCTTCTCTCCCGCACCGAAGGGGCCACCTGGACGGTCGGCTGCACCGGGGTCGCGCTGCCCGCGCTCGCCACCATCGCCGGGAAACTCACCGCGCGATGGGCCGGCGATCCGGCCGACATCGACGCCGCCGTGCTGGCCGGCTTCCTGACCGAACTCGCGACCATCGACCTGCGCAAGCCGCGGATCATGCTGCGCCTGCGGTGGGCCGCCTACCGCGCCGGACACACCGCCGTGCGCGAGGCCCTCGACGCACCGGTGCCCTCAGGGCACGGGTTCCGCTCGACCCTGCCGCCGCACCCCTGGGGGCACCCCGACTTCGTCCTCGCCCGCGCCGTCGCCGAGGGGGCCATCACCGCCGACGAAGCGGAGCTGATCGGCTCCACCCGGTTGGAAGGCGTGCCGCTGGCCACCGCCGCCGAGGACCGCGGCGTTACGTACGAGGCCGTCAAGAAGACCCGACAGCGCGCCGAACACCGGCTCGTCGCCTACCTCCGCGACACCGCGTCAACCGAGTCACCCGCCGGTCCCGCCCACGGTGACCCGGCCACCCAAGCAACCGACGCGCTGATCATCACCGGTGGTGCTCGCGCGGCCCTTGCCCGCTGCGGATCGTCATCGGATGTCACCGATCTGGGTGCTCATGCCGCCGAGAAAGTCCGGCGCGGCGTGTCCCCAAAGGGCCCGGAAACCGGAGTTCGGGGGTGCGGGAGGACACCAGCCACTCCCGCGCACACCACCTCGCCCGACGCGCTCGCCGCGTCGTCGGGCACGACTCCGGAGGTGCCGCGATGCGCCTGACCCGACCCCCACTCCGCCGCAAGCCCGACCGCCGCCGCCCCGACCGCCAGCCGCCCGTCGGTTCCGCCACCACGCCCGTCCCGGCACTGCGCCGTGTCCGCCGGACGCGGTCCTGCAACACCCGGCCCGCTACCGCCGACACGACCACCGATCGGAGGTCTGAAGCAGAGGCCGCCCGTCGCCGCACCCGCCGCAGGCGGCTGGTGTTGATCGCCGAACTGGCGGTCATCGCCGTGGTGCTGACCGCCTCGACGGCGCATGCGGAGACCGTGCGGGTGCTCGCCCTGGTCGCCACCGTCGACGAGGTTCTGGTCAACATCCGCAACTGGTTGATGGGCATCCTCGCCGGGCTGGCGACGGTGTTCCTGTCGATCGGCGGCGTGCGCTACCTGATGGGCGGCAACGATCCCGGCGAGGTCGAGAAGGCCAAGTCGTCGTTCCGCAGCGCCGGGTGGGGGTACGGCCTCGCGGCGCTCGCCCCGGTCGTGGTGGAGATCCTCAAGAAGATCGTGGGGACGTAGCCATGTCCGGCGCCCCACCGGCCATCCCGCGGCGTCCCCGGACGTCGCAGCTCGACTCCACGACGAGGGTCGGCACGCGTCGCGCGACGTCGCCTCCGGACGACCGGGCGCCGGGCAACTCACCGGCCCGCCGTCGGGTCGTGTGGGCGCTGCTGGCCGGCCTGATCGTCCTGCTTGGACTCCTGGTCACGGTGGGCGCGTCGGCACAACCCTCGACCACCGTGCCGTCGGACCCGTGCGCCGGTCCCGAGCCGCGCCCGATCCCGTGCGCCCTGTCGCCGACCCGCCCACCGTCGCCGACCCGCACCCCATCGTCGAGTCCCGCCACGACACCGACCACGACCGTGGCCAATCCGTGCGTGTCGCCGCAGCCGGGACAGCCACGCCCACCGGGCTGCCTGCCGCCGGTCACCAGCACCGCGCCACCCGCCACCACGGTCGCGCCCACGACCGCTCCACCCACCGGGACCACCGGCGGCGACTGCGGCATCACCAACCTCACCGCGTGCATCGGCGAGGGCATCGCCGGGCTCATGCACACGCTGGTCGGCGAGTCGCTCAACATGCTGCTGCGGTGGGTCGGCTCCAGCCTGTTGTCCACCCCGACGCTGGACCAGCTGCCGCGCATCGGCGAGCTGTGGGAGTCCTCGCGGCTGTTCGCCGTCGCCGCCTACACGCTGATCGTGCTCATCGCCGGGATCATCGTGATGGCCCACGAGAGCGTGCAGACCCGCTACGCGCTGCGCGAGATGGCACCCCGCCTCGTGGTCGGGTTCGTGGCCGCGAACCTCAGCCTGCTGCTGGGCGACAAGGCCATCCGATTCGCCAACGCCGCCTCGCTCGCCCTGCTCGGCAACGGTCTCGACCCACAGACCGCCGGGCAGGCGATCAGCGAGATGTTCGTCAGCATCGTGATGAACTCGCTCGTCACCGGTGGCCTGTTCGCGGGCGTGCTGTCGATCGTGCTCACGGTGCTGCTGGTGGCGTTGCTGGTCGGCTACATCGTCCGCGTCGCGCTCACCGTCATCCTGCTGGCCGGGGCACCGGTGGCGATCATGCTCCATGGTTTGCCGCAGACCGAGGGCGTCGCCCACTGGTTCTGGCGTGCCGGTGCCGGGGTGCTGGGCATCCAGGTCGGTCAGAGCCTCGCGCTGATCTGCGCGCTCAAGGTGTTCCTGCAGCCGGGCGGCTTCCACTTCTTCGGCACCACGCCCGACGGCATGGTCAACCTGATCGTCACCATCGCCCTGATCTGGATCCTGGTGAAGATCCCGTCCTGGATCAGCCAGCGCGTCCAGCTCACCAGCGGGGGACGGCGCTCGTTCGTCGGCGGCCTCGTGCGGGCGTTCGTGATGGGCAAGGCGATGGGCCTGCTCGGAGGCCGCGGCTTCGGCGGGCACACCGCCGCCGCTGCAGGCGCCGGGGGCGGTGCCGGGCGGGGCCAGCGTGGCACCGTCCGAACCGGTGAGCCGCCGTGGCCCGCGCCGATCCGTGAATGGGGCGGCACGGCGGGCATCTACTCGCCCGAAGCCGTCGGCCGCAGACTGCGCGAGCAGCAGGCGCTCGAGCGATCCCGCGTCGGCGGGCGCGTCCTGCCGGTCGCACCACAGTTCCTGCAACCCAGCCCGCAGACACCGACCCACGAGATCGCGACCCGCCGCACGCCGGGACGTCCAGCGATGCCCGAGTTCCGCGCCGCGCTCCCCGAGCCGCCCACACCGCGACCCGGCACCCGATCGGTATCCGTCGCCACCGGCTCGGTGACCCCGGTGTTCCGGCCACCAGCAGCCCGTACCTCGGCGGCACGGTCCGTCGCGAGCAGGCCGGTGCCCGGTGTTCCGACGCACCTGCAGTTCCGGCCGGCCACCCCCGAGGCTCCGGTGCGTCCGGTGCGGGCCACCGTGCCGCCGCCCGTACCAGCCGAGGTGTTCCAGCCCGCCACACCCGACCCGGCTGGCAGGCGGGTGCGGAGCCACACCCCGGCGCCGTTGCTGTTCCAACCACCACGCCCAGGGCACCCGCAGCGACCTCGAGGTGACACGTCATGAGCCAGCCCATCCGCATCCCCGCCGACGTCGACATGGCCGACCGGGTCATCGGCCCGCTCACCGCCCGCCAGCTGGCGATTCTGGCCGTGACCGGCCTCGTGCTCTACGCAGCCTGGATCCTCGGCGGCCCGGTCGTGCCGCTGCCGGTGTTCCTCGCGCTCGCGATCCCCCTCGGGGCGACCGCGGCCGTCCTTGCACTCGGCCAGCGCGACGGTGTCTCGATGGACCGGATGCTGCTCGCGGCGATCCGCCAGCGCCTCGGCCCGCGCCACCGGGTGTCCGCCCCCGAAGGCATCAAACCCGCACCGGACTGGCTCACCACCCGCGCCGACCAGACCAGCGACCGCACCGAAGGACGCCATGGCGGAGCGGGCGAGGCGCGGATCTCACCCTCTGCGCTGCGGCTGCCCGCCGAGGCGATCACCGACACCGGTGTCGTCGACCTCGGCGCCGACGGGCTGGCCGTTGTCGCGGTCGCCTCGACGGTCAACTTCTCCCTGCGCACCCCCGCCGAACAGGACAGCCTCGTGGGCAGCTTCGGCCGCTACCTGCACTCGCTCACCGCCGGAGTCCAGGTCCTCGTGCGCACCGAACGCCTCGACCTGTCCGGGCAGATCAACGAGCTCCGGGCGCGGGCCGGCGGGCTGCCGCACCCCGCGCTCGAAGCCGCCGCGCTCGAGCACGCCGACTACCTCGCCCAACTCGGCGAGCAGACCGACCTGCTCCGCCGCCAAGTCCTGCTGGTGCTGCGCGAACCGATCGGGATCGCCGCCTCGACCGACCGCCTGGGCGGCCCCTCCCCGCTGAACATGCTCACCTCGCTGACCGGCCGCCGACACCGCGCGCAACGCGGCGGCAACCGGGCCAACCCCGGCGGCAGAAGGGCCGCCGAGTCGCGGCTGGTCCGCCGACTGGGCGAGGCCATCGAGCTGCTCGCACCCGCCGGAATCGTGGTCACCCCACTGGACGCCGGGCAAGCCACCGCCGTACTCGCCGCCGCCTGCAACCCCGACACCGTCCTGCCGCCCTCCACCGCGCTCGCCGGCGCCGACGACGTGATCACCACCGCCACGGCCGACGACCTGACCGACACCGGCTACGACGACGAACGCTCCAGTTGGGCCGGGACCGATGGCCGAGAGGACGACCACCACACGGACACCGACGACTGGGACTACGACGACACCGACTTCGACGACGAGCGGGGGCGATCTTGATGAGCCGACGAGAACGCGCCCGGCGACCACACCGCACCGTGGCCCCGGCGGCGTCGCCCAGCGCCGCCGCGTTCACCCCCGACGCGCTGTCGGTCGGCGCCCGGCACCTGGAGGTCGGCAACGAGTGGGTCTCCTCCTTCGCCGTGGTCGGCTTCCCGCGCGAGGTGCACCCCGGCTGGCTGGCACCACTGCTGACCTACCCCGGACGCCTCGACGTCGCCCTGCACGTCGAACCGATCGACCCGGCCACCGCCGCGTCCTGGCTCAAGAAACAGCTCGCCAAACTGGAGTCCGGCCGACGGCACACCGCTGATCACGGCCGCCTTTACGACCCATTGGTCGAGGCGGCCACCGAGGACGCCTACGACCTGTCCTCACGGGTGGCGAGAGGCGAAGGCAAGTTGTTCCGTGTCGGCCTGTACCTGACGGTGCATGCCCCGTCGGAGCGGGCACTCGCAGATGAGGTGGCCGCCCTGCGGTCGTTGTGCGCGAGCCTGCTGCTCGACGCGAAGCACACCACCTACCGCAGCCTGCAGGGCTGGGTGTCGACTCTGCCGATGGGCCTGGACCTCATCGGCATGCGACGCATCTTCGACACTTCGGCGCTGTCCGCCGCGTTCCCGTTCACCAGCCCCGACCTGCCACCCGCCGACCCCACCAGCGTCGCCGCCCCCTCCGGCGTGCTCTACGGATTCAACGTCGGCAGCCAAGGACTCGTGCACTGGGACCGGTTCGCCCTGGACAACCACAACAGCGTCATCCTCGGCCGCTCCGGCGCGGGCAAGTCCTATCTGGTCAAGCTGGAGCTGCTGCGCAGCCTGTACCGGGGGATCGAGATCCACGTCATCGACCCGGAGGACGAGTACGCCCGCCTGGCCGCCGCTGTCGGCGGCACCTACCTGCACCTCGGGGCGCGCGACGTCCGGCTCAACCCCTTCGATCTGGCCATCCACGCCCGGTCCGACGGGCGGCGCACCGCACCCCGCGACGCCCTCATCCGCCGCAGCCTGTTCCTGCACACGGTGATCTCCGTGCTGCTCGGCACCGAACTCGAAGCCGCCGAACGGGCTGCCCTGGATCGCGCGATCGCCGCCACCTACCAGCGTGTCGGGATCACCGCCGACCCCCGCACCTGGACCCGGCCCGCCCCGATCCTGCGCGACCTGCGCGACACCCTCGCCACCGTGACCGATGCCGCCGCGGGCACCCTCGCCGCGCGGCTGCACCCGTTCGTCGAGGGCGCGTTCAAGCAGCTGTTCGACGGCCCCACCACGACCAATCCCGAGGGCCACCTCGTGGTGTTCTCACTGCGGGACCTGCCGGACGAATTGAAGGGCATCGGCACGCTGCTGACCTTGGACGTGGTGTGGCGGCGCGTGAGCAATCCCGCCATCCGCCGGCCACGACTGGTGGTGGTCGACGAGGCGTGGCTGTTGATGCGCGAGCCAGCGGGCGCCAAGTTCCTGTTTCGCGCGGCGAAGTCGTTCCGCAAGTACTGGGGCGGCCTGACGCTGGCGACGCAGGACACCGTCGACGTGCTCGGCAGTGACCTCGGCAAAGCCATCGTGGCGAACGCCGCGACACAGATCCTGCTCCGGCAGGCGTCGCAGGCAATCGACGAGATCACCCAGACCTTCGATCTGTCGGCGGGGGAGCGGCAGTTCCTCCTCTCCGCCGATCGCGGCCAGGGACTCCTGTCATCGGGAACCCAGCGCGTCGCGTTCCAGGCCATCGCCTCACCCACCGAGCACTACCTCGTTACCAGCAACCCTGCCGAACTCGCCGGCTATACCGACGCCGAGCCCGCTGGCTCCAGCCCGGAGCAATCCTGGGTCGACCTCGGCTTCCCCGGCGAATCACCACACCTCGTGGAGGGTGACGAGTTCGGCACCGACGACGACGCCGGTCACGTCGAACTCGACGCCGCCTGACGCCACGCGCCTCGCGCTGGTTGTTCTCCCTTTTGGCCTCTCCGGAAGGAGGTGCGCCATGCCCGACACCATCTCTTCCGCCCCCGCCCTCCGCGCGGCCGACAACACCGCTTTCCGGAGGGACCTCATCGACGGGTGGCTCGGTGGCTATCTACGCGACCCCGGCAGCGCCCTGGTCGCGGTCCTGACACACCTGCGGGACTGGGCGATCAACTGGGGCCCGATCGCCGCCCCGGCCCTCGCCTTCGGTGTCGCCGGGTTCGTCCTGGCCCGCCGGTGGTGGGCGCGCCGTTGCCACGCCCGGCTGGTCGCCGACGCCCGGCAGATCACCGTGCTCGCCCCGCCCCAGGTCGACCCGGCGGGCGGCCAGGCGCTGTGGTCCAACCTCGTCGGCCTGCTCCGCCCCGCCTGGCGCCGCGCGTTCACCGGGCAACCCCACGTGGCGTGCGAGTACGTATTCTCCGAGGCGGGAGTCGCGATCCGGCTGTGGGTGCCCGGCGTCATCCCACCAGGATTGGTCGAGCGCGCCGTCGAAGCCGCCTGGCCCGGCGCGCACACCCGCACCACCACCGCCGACCCACCCTTCCCTCCACCCGGTGACGGGCAGCGGCGGCTGGTCGTCGGCGGCCAACTCCGCCTCGCACGCTCCGAGGCGCTGCCCATCCGCAGCAGCTTCGACGCCGACCCGATCCGCGCCCTGATCGGCGCCCCCGTCGGGCTTGGCCGCGACGAGTACGCCTGCGTGCAGATCCTCGCCCGCCCGGTCACCGGCCGCCGCGTCGCCCGCGCTCGCCGGGCCGCCCGGCACGTGCACACCGGCCGCTCCGCCCGCCCCATCGGCCGCCTGCTCGACCTGCTCACCCCCGGCATCAAGACCCGCCGCACCCGGCACGCCACCCCGTCGACCCGGTTGCACAGCGACCCGCAGACCGCGCTGGAGTACTCCGCGCAGAACCGCGCCATCGTCGGCAAACAACGCGGATCGCAGTACGAGACGGTGATCCGCTACGCCGTCGCCACCCTCCTGCCCGCCGACGCCGCAGAGGCCGAGGTGCGCACCGCGCGGGACACCGCCCGCGGCCGGGCACACGCCCTCGCCGCGAGCTTCGCCTCCTACACCGAGCACAACCACTACACCCGCGCCCGCCTACGCCACCCCGCCACAGTGCTGGCCGAACGCCGCCTCGGACACGGAGATCTGCTGTCCGTGCCCGAACTGGCCGCCCTGGCGCACCTGCCCACCGACGAGTCCACACCCGGCGTGCAGCGCGCCGGAGCCCGCGCGATCGCCCCACCACCCGGCATTGCCACCCCCGGCCCCGACGCCAAACCACTCGGCATCACCGACACCGGCCACGAACGGCCCCTTGCACTGCGCGTCCCCGACGCCCGCCACCACCTGCACGTCATCGGCGCCACCGGCTCGGGCAAATCCACGTTGCTGGGCAACATGATCCTCGCCGACGCCGAGGCCGGCCGCGGGGTCGTGCTCATCGACCCCAAGGGCGACCTCGTCACCGACGTGCTCTCCCGCCTGCCCCGCGAGGCCGCAGACCGGGTGGTGATCTTCGACGCCGACTCCCGCTCTCGGCCGCCCTGCCTCAACCCGCTCGACGGCGGCGAGACCGACCTGACCGTCGACAACCTCGTGTCGGTGTTCCGCCGCGTCTACAGCGCGTTCTGGGGACCACGCACCGACGACGTCATGCGCGCGGCCTGCCTCACCCTGCGCGCCCAGGAAGGCGTCGCGACCCTGGCCGACCTGCCCAAGCTGCTCGCCGACCCCGCCTTCCGCAGCCGCGTCACCGCCGGGATCACCGACCCCGTACTGCGCGGATTCTGGTCCTGGTACGAGGAACTCACCGACTCGTCGCGGTCGCAAGTCATCTCGCCGTTGATGAACAAACTACGCGCGTTCCTCCTGCGGCCGTTCGTACGCGACGCCATCGCCGGTGGACACTCCACAGTGGACATGAGAGAGATCCTGGACGCAGGCGGGATCTGCCTGGTCCGCATCCCGAAGGGCTCACTCGGCGAGGAAACCACCCGACTCGTCGGCTCACTCGTCGTCGCACGGACCTGGCAGGCCACCACCGCCCGCGCCCGCACCCCGCAACGCCAGCGCCCAGACGCCTCGCTCGTGATCGACGAGTGCCACAACTTCCTCAACCTGCCGTACCCCATCGAGGACATGCTCGCCGAAGCCCGCGGCTTCCGGGTCGCGATGACCCTGGCGCACCAGCACCTCGGACAACTTCCACGCGAACTGCGCGAAGGCATGTCCACCAACGCCCGCAGCAAGATCTTCTTCAACGCCAGTCCCGAGGACGCCCGCGAGCTGTCCCGGCACACCGCGCCCCGGCTCACCGACCACGACCTCGCCCACCTCGGCGCCTACCACGCCGCCGCCCGCCTCGTCCTGCACGGCGAACAAGCCCAGCCGTTCACCATGCGCACCCAGCCGATGCCGCGCGCAATCCCCGGCCGCGCCCGCGAGGTCCGCGCCATCGCCCGCCGCGCCCAGAGCGCCCGCGCCGCCGCGCCCAGCGCGACCCGCCCTCCGGCACGACCCGCATCCCAGTCCACCAGGTCGTCACGGCCGGCCAACCACACCGCCCGGCCCACGTCGCGCCCTCGCAGCGCCGACCCGCGCCGCACCGCCTGAACGCCCCATCAGCGCCCCTTCGGTCCCCGCCATCAACGCGGCCGAACCGGTCCTCGTGGACCGCAAATGGAGGTGTCCCAGCATGATCACCAACCCGACCCGGCAGCGCGACCTGCGCGGCCACAAGGCCACCCGGCCGACACCGCGAGCAGCCAACTCCGCCGAACACCAAGCCGTTCTCGCATGGCGGCTGACCCCACGCGACCGATGGATCATCCGGATGCTGCACGAGCACCGCGTGCTCACCGCCCACCAGATCACCGCCCTGACCTTCCCGTCATTCCGCTCCGGACGGCAGCGGCTGCGGGAGCTGTTCCAGTGGTCGGTGGTCGATCGGTTCCAGCCGTTCATCTCCGTGGGCACAGCGCCGATGCACTACGTGCTCGCCCCCGCCGGGGCCGCGGTCCTGGCCGCCGAGGACGGCCTGGACGTCAAAGAGCTCGGCTACCGGCACGACCGGGTATTCGGGATCGCCCACAGCCTGCGACTGGCTCACACCGTCGGAGTCAACGAGTGGTTCACCGCCCTGGTCGACCGCGCCCGCCACGACGAGCACACCACGGTGGGGGCATGGTGGTCGGAAGCCCGCTGCACCCGCCACTTCGGCGACCTCATCAAACCCGACGCCTACGGCCGCTTCACCACCAGCGGGCAGGAGATCGAGTTCTTCCTCGAATACGACTTCGGCACCGAAGTCCTCGCCAAACTCGCCGGGAAGCTGGCCGGCTACGCCGCACTCGCCGAGGCCACCGGCATCACCACCCCGTTGCTCGTGTGGCTGCCCACCTCACGCCGCGAGGCCGCAGCACGCCGGCTGCTCTACCGCGCCTGGCGCGAGCTCGACGACCCACGCTCAGTGCCCGTGGCGACCGCCGCCGCCGAACTCCTCGACCCCGACGCCGCACACCCCAGCCCTGCCGATGCCGTGTGGCTGCCCCTGGAGTCCCTCGGCGACACCGGGGAGCGAACCGGCCGCCGGGAGCCGCACCGGCTACTCGACGCCTGGCCGAACATTCCGCCGCCGGTCACGGACGTCGACCCGGTGAGCCACCCCGACGCAACGGTCGCCGTGTCCCCGCCACCGCTACCCATGCCGCCGACGGACACCCGGCTGGCCGCACCACGCGCACCGAGCAGCGGGCGGTAACCCGGTGGCCGCCAAACTCGCCGTCGCCGTGGTCGGCTTACTGCTGCTCATCGCCGCCCTCATCGGCGCGGGCCTCCAGGCCGCAGTGACCGCCGTACTCGGAGGCTCGTCGACCATGCTGGTCGACTGCGCCAAACCGATCGAGGACATCCCGCCCGGCTACTGCGCGCTGTACGTCGCCGCGACCTCGGACTGCCCAGGCCTGGACTGGAGCATCCTCGCCGCCATCGGCAAGATCGAGACCAACCACGGCCGCCTCGACGCCCCCGGCGTCCACCACGGCGAGAACTACGCCGGAGCCGGCGGCCCCATGCAATTCCTCCAGCCCACCTTCGACGGCGTGCTCACCCGACACACCATCCCACCCGGCGGCGCGACCCCGCCGTCGCGCTACAACCCCCACGACGCCATCCACGCCGCCGCGTTCTACCTCTGCGACTCCGGAGCCCCACAAGACCTATACAAAGCCATCTTCGCCTACAACCACGCCGACTGGTACGTCAAAGACGTTCTCGCGCAAGCAAAGAAGTACGCCGACGCCGCCGCCATCGGAACCGGGGACTGCAACGCCATCCGGGCACCCAACCCCGCCGCGATGACCGCGATCAACTACGCCTGCGGCCAACGAGGACTGCCCTACGTCTGGGGTGGCGACGGCCCCTCCGAAGGCGGCTTCGACTGCAGCGGCTTGACCAAAGCCGCCTACGCCGCCGCCGGGATCACCCTGCCCCGCACCGCCCACACGCAGTACAACGCCGGACCACGGGTACCCGACGGACAGCCATTACTGCCAGGGGATCTGGTGTTCTACGGCACCACCGCCGACATCCACCACGTCGGCCTCTACATCGGAGCCGGACAGATGATCAACGCGCCGACCTTCGGGCAGCCCGTGCAGATCGCTCCCTACCGGTGGAGCGGAGACGACTACTTCGGCGCGACTCGACCGACGGCTTCCATTGCGGCACTTGCAGGTTCTGCCTGAACGCAAACAAGGGTTCCGGCAGTTTGAGTACTGCCAGAACCCTTGTTCATCTGCCATGGATGAACCTCGTGCACGGAACCTACGGCACCTTATACAAGAGATCGACATCTCCGGAAGCCGCGCCGATCTTCGCGGCGAACGGACGACCCTCGTGGTCGACGAGGACGATTCGCTGCGTGAACAGAGGTGGCGTCTCGCAGTCGAGGTAGACGATGTTGTGCATGCTGCCAAGTTCGAACAGTGCATCCACCACCGATCGGATAGCCTCGCGATCCGGATCGTCGTCAACGGACAAGCCGGTGACCACAACCTCCAGGATCTGTTGCTGACACACGATGTTGACCACGAAGTGCACCTCTGATGGCAGACCACCGTCGGCACGAAGCTCGGCGATGTCCTCGCTCAGTCCGATGGCGGCGGCCTCAAGCGTGGAGACCGGGTCGATGTCAGCGCTGGAACGACACAGGATGTAGCGACTCGCTGTGGTGTGTCCGTCCACGGGGTTTCCCTTTCGCGTTCGGTTGTGCCGCGTCCCAGGGAGGCGGTTTTCCAGCGGTGTAAACGTGTTCACGATCGCTTCTGGTGGACCGTGCGGTCGTGGCGAGGTGCACGACGTTCCACGTCGCCGACGGCAGTGCCGATCATCGCGGCGAATGGCTGGCCGTCCGATCCGATCAGCAGGATCTGTTGGGTGAACAGAGGCGGTGTTTCCCCGTCGAGGACGACGATGTTGTGGAGGCTCGCCAGCCCGAACAGACGACTCATCACGGCGCGGATCGTGGTGCGATCGGGATCGGCTTCGACCGGCAATCCACTGACCGCGATGTCGAGCCGCCGCTGGTGAGGAAGGATCGTGACGACCGTGCGCACCTCGTGTGGCAAGCCGCCATCGCCGCGCAACTCACCGATGTCCTCGGTCAACCGCACGGCGGCGGCTTCAAGGGTGTAGCCGGGGCCGACCCCGGCGCGTGTGCCCACGAGGACGAGATCGTCCGTCGTGGTCTCGAATAGTGTCATGGCCAGCCTCGTTCGGGAGGTGGAATCGCTGCTGTGTAGCGGTTCCGGTAACGGGCATGCAGTGGAAGCGTTGGTGCGTACGGGATCTCAGCGCTCGTGATGGGCGTGGAGCTCGGCACGGAGCTCGGCACGGAGCTCGCCCAAGCTGCGCCCGTCGGCCACGCGCCGCCAAGCGCTCCATCCGTTCTGGTGCTTGCCGCCCAAGGCGGTTGTGGCACCAGAAGGGTTTTCGTACATCCGGCCGTCGGCGAGCACGAGCGTGCCGTCGGTACGGATGCGGGCGGTGTGTCGGGCACCGCAGCTGGGGCGGTTCCACACCAACTCGTCGCCCGCACTGACCATCCCGGCGTCGAGTAGTGCACGCACCCCACGGCGAGCCCGCCGCATCCCAGGGGCTGCCGTCGTGGACGGTGCGGTATCGCACGGAGCGACCGCTTCGGCCGCGTCGGTGTGCAATCCCATCACCGCTGCGGCCGTCGGGGCGATCATCCGAGGCCAGTGGTCGTTCACACCGCGCCAGTGGCCGACTCGTTGCCAGCGGCCCTGGTAGGCCAGCAGCATGTCGACATCCACGGCGTGATCGCCCAGAAGCGGATCGGTCGGTTCCGTCGGGTGTGTCAGGCGCACGACGAGGTCGCCGTCATGCAGGTCGGCGGACGGTTGCTCGGGTACCCACTGTCCGGCGAACAACGCCACTGCACCCGTGCGATCGGGATCGGTGTCGTTGGCGATGTCCAGGGCCACCACAACCATTGCCCACACTTTCTCCGGCAGCCGCATCGGCGGCGCGGTGGCGAACGTCGGAACCATGATCAACGAGTCCGGTGGCAGTCCGACCCATTCCCGGAAAGCCGTCTCGTCCCTGGGTTCTGACGCCCCGAAGGCCGGATGCGTGTCGTGGGATCGCGCATCGGCTTTCGGCGCGCCCACGGCCATATCGGCGGCGGTGTCGGGCGGTTTTGCGGTGTCCCGGTCGATCGTCATGTGTCTGCGCCCCTTCAGGTTTCGGTGCCTGGCCGGATTGGTTGGACCTGTATGGACGCTTCGTTGGTGCGCGCCTGTCAACGTGGATGTGTGCGGTCAGGGTGAAATGAACCCGTGTGGCGCAATGGTTCGCAGCTTCCGCGAACCGTCTACACAAGACAGTCATCTTGTTTCGGCAACCCGCTTGACTTCACACGGCTGGGGAAGCGTCCATAGTCGTGTGACCCGAACACACCGGCAGCGCGCCGGGGGCCACACTGCCTCGGCCGGGGCATGACCACCACGCCGATCACATGCGACCAATCGAGGTAGTCATGTCCAAGACCCGCAACCGCAACCGCAACGCCCGTACCACCACCGCTGACTCGAGCGGCTCCGCCCGTACCTTGCAGGCGGTCCCTGAGTCGACTATCGAGCCGACCACGAGCTTGAAGTCACGGACGGAGACGGAGGACAAGCTGTGGGAGGCGTTGCACGCCAACCCGCACAGCGCCGCCGCTGTTCTGTCGACCGCCGCCGGGATTGGGAAGTCCACCGCCGCCAAGATCCTCGCCCGGTGGGTGGTCGACGGCAGCGTCACCCGCACCCCTGGGATTGCCGAAGGCGGTCGCCGGGCGGCCGACCTGTGGTCGATCACCGACCCCGATGTCCCAGAGGCCGACGTCCCGAAGGTGCACACGTCGGAAGCGGACACCGCGCACTCTGCCGACATCGATGAGCCCCAGGGTGTCGCTGCGACTGCCTCACCTGGCACGCCGACGGGCGACACCGACGAATCGGCCGTCGAGGTTGCGACTGTCGAGGAGCCGCTTGCCGAGGTCAAGCCGGACACCGTCGAGCCGTCCGACGATGATAACGAGGCCTCGGATGGTGGTCAGCCGAAGAAGCGGCGACTCCCGCCCGGTGGGCTGCGCGGGCTGGTCGAGGACTTCCTGCGCGAGCACTCGGGCGAGGAGTTCAGCCCGAACAAGATCGGCAAGGAGCTGGACCGGTCCTCGGGCGCGGTGAACAACGCATTGGAGAAGCTGGTCGTCGACGGCTACGCCGTGATGACGAACGACAAGCCGAAGCGGTTCTCACTCGCTCCCATCGAGAAGGAGCCGGAGTCCGACGCCACGACCGACTAGCCTGCCTTGTCGTCGATGTGGTTGTGCCCCAACGGATCTCGGTTGGTGCACAACCACATCACCGCGTCCGTAGGAGCGTTCCCAGTGCTACCGTCGGCGGTCGAACGCGTCGACAGGTACAGCCTGTCCAGGCCTATCGCGACGGCGGTGCAGCACACGGCGACCACGGCGGGCCACGCCACCGCATTGAGCGCGGCGATGGCCGAATTCACCGCCGCCACCAAGAGGAAGACGACTGCCAACACACGAGGCATCACGCCGCCAGCACCGCGCGCGGGTCGGATTCGTTGCCTCATGCCGATCAATCGGGAGTGCTGGATCAGCCGTTACCGGAGTCGCATCGTTTACCGGACTTACCGATCAGCCAGCCCCGCCGTCGTGGCGGTGGTGCCGACTCACGCGATGGCGACCGCGATCGGGACGTTGGGACAGCTCGCGGACCTCTCCACGAGTACGGACTTTTCGTGGTCGTCCACCGTCAAGCCCCAGCGGGTCTTCACGCTGACCCAGTCGGTGATGTAGCCGCACTGTGCCGGTGCGTATGGCGGAAGCCACGTGCTCGGGTCCTGGTCTGCCTTGGACCTGTTCGAGCGTGCGGTCACCGCGATCAATGCCCGAGCTTCACCGAGGTCGTTGGCGTACTCCTCGCGGCGTTTCGCCGTCCACGCGGAAGCGCCGCTGTCCCAGGCCTCGGCCAGCGGCACCATGTGATCGATGTCGATGGCTCGAGCGTCGGGGACGTACTCGTCGTCGTAGGACGAGTACCACGACCCGCCGGCGATGGCGCACTTCAGGCCGATCTCGGGCGCGAGGGCGGCCTCGTCGATCAACACTTCCGCTCGAGTGCTGCATCCGTCGCGGTCAGCGTCGACCCAATGCCGGAACTTCTCGCGTTGGTAGCCGTCTCGGACCTCGTCGGCGACGGGAAGCGCGGCGACCGCCTCGCGCAGCGGCAAGGCCGCCGCGGTGGCCGGCGCCGCCGCGGCGACCGCGGGCACGGACGCGAGTGCGATCCCCAAGGCCGCGGTGATGGCGACAGTGGCAAGTCGGCTCATTCGGATCAGCTGCTCCTCCGGTAGTCGGCACGGCCGTACCGATCCCGCGTGCCGGTCACCTCTTGCGTAGTGGCAAGGCCGGGCGGACGCGACGTCGACACCGGCCTGGTCCACCGTTTGGCTCAGAACTTTTCAGCCGAGTGAGCGACATGATCTACAGCACGTGAGCGGGCACGCAGCCGGAGAAGTGATCGAGGGAGGCGGATGTGCGCGAGGGAGGGGCGCGGCGAACGGCGCGCGGGTTCCGAGAGCGGCTTGATGCGGCGACGTGCTGTGCCAGGTGTTGGAGGCGTGAGCTGGCACCACGGGGGAACGCACCGCCTGATGCTCGTCCGCCGGGACAGCCGTGGCCGACCAGCGACCCCTTCACGAGGTCGCTGGTGTAGTGGGGCGTGGTCTGTCTACCGGGTTGTTTCGAGTTTCACCCATCGATGGGCTTGGGCGTCCCAGGTGGCCTCGGCGAACAGACGCATGACATCGGGGAGATCGGGGCCGATCATCCATCCGTATTCGCGGCATTCGGCGGTGCCTGGCCATTCCCCGGTCCACACTTCCGCGCCGCAGTCATGCGTGGCCTCGCAGCTGAGTTGTTGCAGTCCTGTCTGCAGGCAGCGGGCCACGTCGCACCCGTCGATGTGTGGCTCACCGATCGACACTTCGCAGTCCGGGCACAACGGCCCGTTGCCTTTCGTGCTTGTCATGCTGTCCTCCACTTGCGGTTCACCTCCGATGAGAGCGTCGGATGACACCCCAGCCGATTTCCGTGCGCGGCCAGCCTGGTGGCTGTCATGACCACTCCAGGGCGTTGGTGGCGAGGTCGGGTAGCGGGCCGACCTGGGTGCCTTCGCCCAGCCACACCACCGGTTCCTCGGTCCGTTCGGTGCCGTCGCCCTCAGCGTCCTGCGGGGTGCACACCACCTTGCCGACGGTGTACTCGAAGGGGTGGTTCGGTTGGGCGGCCCACCGGAGCGGGGTGGCCGGGTCGTACTCGGTCAGTGCGTCCAAGAGGTCGCCCACGGTGTCGATGGTGTCGATTCGGCTCGGGTAGAACGGCATGATCAGCGGCTCCTTCGGTTGTGGTGTAACGCCTTCACGGGTCAGAGCACGGCGGACATGTCGCAGCCACTGATGGAGGCTCCGCAGGCGGTGCAGCGTTCCCACCACTCAGTGGTGCCGCCGTAGCTGGGGGAACGCGTCCGACTCGCACGTGTTGGTCGCGCGGCAACGGGTGCACCGGTGGTCGGTCTCGCTGATCTGCTCGAACAGCGGCTCAGGGTCGGCGTGCGTGTCGGCCATGGCATTGCCTCCGTTGTGCCTCGGTGTTGTGTGCCCTAGTGGGTGGCGCGCAGGGCGGTTGTGGCGGCGCGTCCGATGGCTCGGGCGATGCTGTTGGGGTCGGAGGTGTTGCGGTGGTCGGCGGCGGCGTCGTCGGCCTTACCCGGTGTGGCGCACAGTTCCGTCCATCCACAAGGGCAGTAGGCGGTCGTCGTGCCGCGAGCGCTGGGGCTGGTGGTGGGGTTGTGCACGACGAGTCGGTGCACTGTGACGCCGTCGAGTGGCGTGTCGGTGTCACCGGTGGACAGCCAGAGCACGGCGCATCCGGTGGCGCGCAACCGATCGACGCGTTTCTGCCCGTTGGCGTGGGGCTCTTTGCGGAACTTGCCGTCCGACACGATCACCAGCAGCCGTGCGGCACCGGGGCGTGACAGCCCGAGTGCGCCGTCGAGGGCGTCGATCGCGGTGTCGACGGCTTCCCAGTTGTCGTTCGCGCGGAACTCGGTCACCTGGGCGGGGACCGTGCCGGGGCGGGTGATCGGCCGGACCGCCTGGCCGAAGATCACGGTCGCAGTGTCGGCGGGCACGGTGGTGTGGTGGGCGGCGTTGGCGAGGATCCACGCGGTCGAGGCGACCGGGCGGGCAAGGTGGCCCATCGACCCGGACACGTCGCACGCGATACCGACCCGCAGCGGCGGGGCGGGCACGGTGGCGCGGGTGATCCGGGTGAACGGCTCGGCGGTGGGCAGTGACCCGGCGGCGCGTTGCGCGTCGGCGGCCATCGCGCCGCGCATCCGCAACCGTCCCGGCGGCACGGCCGAGGTCGTCTTCGTCGCCACCCGGTCACGCACCCCGGCCGTGGACAGCGCACGCCCGAGCACGCGTGCGGCGGCGCGTTCGTCGGTGGTGGGCGGGCGGGTGCCCGCCGTCTCGGTGCGCCCGTCAGGGGGACCGCCGACGGCGAACACCGACTGCGCGACCTGCTCCGCGATCTTGCGGGCGGCGTCCTCGGCGGCCTCCGCCTCCGCCGCCAGTTCGGTCGGGTCGGTCGGAACCTTCTCGCGCGCCACCGCCCGCGCCACCTTGCCCAGCGCCGTGGTGATCGACTCGGCCAGCGGCGAACGCGACGGGGCACCCGACCCGCCCGAGGGGTCCGGCTCGTCGGGGGTCGCGGGGTCGGCACCGACGACCTCGCACCAGCGGCGGCCGAGGTCGATCATGGCGGCGGCGTCGTCATCGGCGACGGTGAACGCCTCGCGCCACAACGCGCGCAGTTTGGCCAGCTTGTCGGCACCGAGCACGGCCTCGACGGTGCGGGCGACGGGGGCGGTTTCGGCGCGGGTGAGGATGCCGCCGTCGGTGCGCCCGAGCAGCAGCGCGGCGGTGTGGGCGGCGTCGCGCGCGGTCATCTTCGGGGCGTGGGCGGGGTCGTCGGCGCGGGTGTCGGCGAGGATCAGGTTGGTCGCCGAGGCGCGCAGCCAGCGGCGGTCGTCGGGGCGGCGGCGGATCTGTGCGGCCTCGATCCTGTGCTCCTCCAACAACATCGCGGCGGCGACCGCGCCGGGAGGGTCGTCGGGTCGCGGTTCCCAGGCGCTGTGTTTGGCGTGCGCGGACTCGTGGACGAGCAGCCCCCACGCGGTCTTGTAGCGGGCGCGGTCGCGGATCTTGTGCGGTGTGGTGGTGGCGGGGTCCACGGTGCCCAGGTGGGTGCCGTCGATCTCGATGGTGGCGCGGGCGGGCAGGAAACACGCCGGGGCACCGTGTCCGGCTCCGGGGGCGATGGTGACCACGAGGTCGTCGCGGTCGGCGATCACGGCGACCTCGTTGGTCAACGCGGCCGACAGGGTGGTCCATCCGGCGGTGGCCGGGAAGATGACGGCGGCAGTGGCGGTGTCGTCGGCGATCAGGTGCGCGGTCATCGCGGGGCCGTCCTTTCCGGGCTGGTGCGCGGATAGGGGTTACTTGGGCTTGATCTGCGCGCCGAGTGCGAGCGGCGTGATGGTGGTGGCGAACTGGGAGCGCAGGGCGGTGGTGACGGCGGCGCGGTCGTCTTCCGGTGCGTGGCCGAGGAGGTTCGCGGCGGCGGCGATCGGTCCGATCACGTCGGCGAGGTCGCGGAACGCGATCAGCTCCCGTAGTTGTGGTGCCCACCCGACCTCGCCGTTGCGCCACTGGGTGTCGAGGTTCATGGCGGCCTTCACCACCCGCTTGTCCACGCCGAGCTGCAGGGCGAGTTGGTAGTCCGTGGTGACGTGGATCTGCGCGGAAAAACGCGACGACAGGGCGTCGGTGAGGATCGCGCCGTGCACGCCGGGGTTGTGACCGGCCAGTACGTAGAACCCGTCGGCGGCCTCGACGACTTCGCCTTTGTTGGCCTTGACGACGATCTTGCTGCGGCCGTCCATCAGTGGGTAGACCACCGCGAGCACGGTCGGCGGGATCAGCGTGGCGTCGTCGATCAACAGGGGGCGGCCTTCACGCATCGCGGTCACGAGCGGTCCGTGGACGAACTCGTAGCGCATGTCGGCGGTGTGGGTGTAGTCGCCGACGAGGTCCGCGACCATGGTGTCGCCGTCGCCCGGGATGGTGATCAAATCAGGGAAGGCGGCCTCGGCCATCGAGGTCTTCCCGGTGCCGGGCGGGCCATAGAGCAGCGCGGGCATGCCCTTGGCACGCAACCGCCGCAGCGTCTCCACGTCCGACATGCCCGCCAGTTGCCTCGGGTAGTACAGCTGGCCGTTCGGCCGTGTCACCGGACCGGTCACCGCCGCCTTACCGCCCGACCTCGAAGGGGCGGGCGTCGCGGTCGCAGTGGGAGACGTGGACAGGGCGGGTGTCGTCGTCGCGGGCGGTGTCGTCGCGCGACGGGTGCGCGGTCGGCGGGGTGTGCGCGCCGGGCGGGGCGGCCCGGATGGTGCGGGCGTCGCGGTCGAGGCGGCGGCGGTGGTCGTGGTCGCCCGGTAGCGGAGCGGTTTGGTCGAGGTCCGTTCGGCCTCGCCGCGATCGGCCAGCGATTTCAGGGCGTTGCCCACCGCGCCGGACGACTTGTTGCCGAGGTCGCGCGCGATCTCGCGCGGCGTGAACTCTCCGGCCGCCCGGTGGGCCAGGAACCACGCGACCTGGCGGCGCAGCTCACCGTTGGGCAAACGACCGCCCGCCGGGGTGGTGGCGGCCGAGCCGAGTGGCACCGGTGCCGCCGGGGCGGGTGTCATCGTGGCTGGCGTGGTCATCGCGGGCAGTCCTTTCGCGCAATACGGGCGGAAATGCTGGCAGATTTCGGGCGGGTACCGGTTAGGCGATCGCCATCGTGTAACACTCGATTTGTTCGGTTTCGCTCTCACCTGAAATAGAAGCGCAAAGATCGGTGTAGCCCATGGCGTGCAACACGGCGGCGGTGGCGTAGCCGCCACAGTTGCGGCGGGTGCGCGTGCGGGGGCCGCCCGGGGTGTGAACCGTGATTTTCCGGCCGTCGAACGTCACGGGGTAGCACGTCACCGGGGTGCCGTTTTCCATGATCGTGAAAGGTGTGGTGGTCATGACTGTCCCCATTTCGTTGACGGTGTCCGGGTAGTTGTTCGCGTGGAATGGTGCGGGTATGGCTGTCACCGGGTGTCCTATTCGGTTTGGTTCCGGTTCCCCCAGGTGACAATTCAAAGATAACTCTGCCGCGCGCCGAATGCAATAGAATTCGACGCCCCATTTCAAGACTCTTTCCCCCCGCTCGCATTGGCCGCCAATTATCGGCGAATAGAAAGCCGTCCGTACGGTCATAATTGCCGCCGTTGTCGGCGATTTCCGCAGCTCACGGGCCCCGGCGAGTTTCCGAGGTGTCGGGAGCAAGCGGTTGGAAATGAAGTGAAGGCCGGCAGGGCGGAGAGGGGTGCATGAAATGTGAGAAGAATAGGGATACGCGTGGTAGCGAGTGACAGGGCTGGAAACCGCGGCACGGCCGACACGACGCAGGCTGGCCACCGCGCCCGCCCCGATGTGTCCACCGGCTTGTGGCCAAGCGAGTCTGGGACACCAGTGGATCCCCCCGTAGCATCGCCGACCAGCAGCTTCGTCGCGTGGACGGGGTAGCGTTCTAACGTGATCCCCAAGTTGATCCCCCGTGTGATCCCCCGTGTGAACCCCCAACGGAAGTCACCGTACGTGCTAACGATCACCGATTCCGTTACCTTCGGTAACAAGCGCAGCTCAGTCGAATTGAGTAGGAATACCGTGGGATGGTTGGCCCGTTCGGCGTAACGTGGAGGGCTCCATCACGACGAGGTGAGGAGGTCCGGCGAGGAACGTGGTCACGCTGAGCAGGCAGTACCGCTCGGCGTCGCCCTCTGGGCGGGCGTGGGGAGCGTCGACGAGCTGTGGACAAGCGGTGGAACGACCGGTTGCGGCGAGGGAGGCCGGACCGATGCAACTGGGAGGCGTCATGGTCATGGGGGACGAGCAGTTCCTGCGGGATCTCTACAATTTGAAGTACCTCTTCGGCGACAAGTGGGCACCAGCCATCAACCTGGCTCTCGCCCGCGGCCCGATGCGGCGAGCCGAGATTCTTTCCACGATCAACTCGTACTCCCTCGGCGATGAATGGTCGGACAAACCTATTATTCTGCACGATAGCATTCTGACGCGGACGCTGCGAAAGATGACAAAAGAAGGTCTTCTGGTGCGTACGGAATGCACGGAGGCCTTTCCGGCGAAGGTCTTCTACTCGCTTGCACCTCAGATCGCCGAGTTCATGACACTGCTCGGACCGCTCATCGACTGGGTGAGGCGACACCCCGACCTCATCGCGCAGGCTCAGGCGTACAACCGCAATCTCGGCGAGGACGACGACGATCCACTTACCGGGACTCCAATACAGGACGACAACGACAGCGACATAGTCGACCTCGATCATGATGGTCCGGTCACCGAGGGGAAGTCGAGCCGCGATTCCGCCTGAATCCCTCTGACCGCCGGTTCCCGGCTCTGTTCGCCGGTCAGCTCGCCGCACTGCGGTCCCGACCATCCTGGTCGCGTCGAACGGCCTGGGTACCGGGGTCCAGTGAGGCAGCGGCCTGCCTGTCGTGACGCTGCCGCAGCCGCGCGGCCAGCCCGAGGGCCTGCGGCGTGGGCCGGTCGTCGACCTCGGCCAGCCGCGTCGTCAGCAAGGTCAGGGTCCGCGGGATCGCGTCCAGGCGCCCGAGGCGTTCCTGGAGTCGCATGATGTCGCGGTACAGCAGTTCGTTGTGCGGATCGAACGCCCTCGCGATCTCCAGCAGGTTGAGGGTCTGCTCGGGGTCGGAGTCCACCAGGGCGCGGGCCAATTCGGCGACGGCGTCGATGGCGTCGCGGCGGATGGCCTCGCGCGCGGATTCGATCCACTCGGCGGACATGCCGTCGCCCAGCGGCCCGGTGTAGGCGTTGACCACTACGCGGTATGCGTCGATGCGTGCCCGCTCGCTCGGCGCGGCGCGGCGCGCGGTGACAGCGCGGTCGAAGCGCCAGTAGTCGACGTCGACGAGCGCGGGATCCAGCCGGTAGCGGCCGTCGCCGACCACGGCGATCTCGGCGAGCGCGCCCTCGGTGGCCTTCCCGAGCGCGCGGCGCAGTCGCGACAACGACGTGTTCATCGCGTTGGTCGTCTTCTCCGGCGCGCTGTCCGCCCACAACGCCGCCACCAGCGCCTCACGGGTGGCGCCGTCGGGATGCACGGCCAGGAACACCAGCAGCTCCCGCAACCTCGGCTGGAACGCCCCGGTGATCTCCTGCTCCCCGTCTCCCGGTTCGGGGCGCCAGTACACGCGCGGAGCGCCGAGCACGGTGATCCGGATCGGCGCCGTGGTCGAACCGACCTCGCCCGCTTCCGCTGTTCCGATCGTGTCGAGCTCACCGGCGCGCTGGCTGGCAACGTCTTGCTCCTCGTCGATTGGCGAGGCGGGAGGTTGCTGGCCGGCTACCGGACGGAGCCGAGCGCCCGGTGTTGGGATCGGTCGGGGCTCGACGATCTCCAGCTCGGTATCGCTCGGCTCGGCGGGGCCGCCGGCGGCGGTGACTTCCAACTCGGTGTCTGCCTGGTCGACGGCGGTCGGCGCGGCCGCCTCACCACGGCCGCCGCCCGCGTGACTACGGTCGCCGTCCAGGACGTCGTTGTCATTGCCCGGTGCGGTGTGCAGGATTTGCGGCCCTGACGTGGAGGCAAGCTCCTCCTCGACAGGGGACGGCTCGGGCTGCGCGCGGTGCAGGAGGGCGAGCAGCTGCGCGGTGTCATCGCCGCCGACGCGGAACATCCTGGTCTCCCGCAGCGCCTCGCCGAGCCCAGGGCTGGTGGCGGAGATCGTGCCGTCCTCGCGCACGTAGGCGGTGACGCCAGCCAGCCACTGGCCGAGCAGGACGCCGACGATGCCGAACACGGAGCCGTTGTCCAGCACCGCTTGCAGTCGTTGACTGTTGTGTTCGGGTGTCCTGGCGACGAGCACCACGGTGGGCCACGACCCCGGATGCTCTTCGCGAGCGCGCAGGAGGGTCTCGGCTTCCAGCTCGTCGAGCGCCTCGTCGAGCCCGGCCACCACGCGCAGCGCCCTCGGTAGCCGGGGGTGGGCGGCGATCCGCCCGAGCAGCAGTGGGAGGTCGCCGGCCGGGACGACAATGGTCGCCCCGGCCGACGTCGCCAGGTTGTCGATGGGCGGGGTCAGCGAGGCCAGTACCAGGGCGCGGGCAGCGCTCGATGCGCCCGCTCCGACCAGTCCGAGGCCGCGGGCATCCGCCAGGTCCAACGCGATCTCTCGTCCATCGCGGACACCCAGGCCCGGTGCGATCGAGGACGCCGGGCATGAGCGGGTGTTGGCGGGATCTGCGGCTCCGATGACCAGCGATCGTTGAGGCCGGTCGAGTGGTGCGGCGTGTTCGTTCATGTCGAGGTCGAGGTCGAGGTCGAGGTCGTCGTCGTGTTCGGCGCGGAGATGAGCGAGCCGCAGCTGGTAGACCACCGGCGCGACCGGCAGGTCATCGCGCCGACCGCTGCCGGGCTGGTAGCGGCGACGGTAGCGGCGGCGCGCGATCATCAGCGCCGCACTCACCGCCGCAGCCAGCCCGAGTCCGAGGTACAAGTCCGATCCCCAGCTGATCGCGGGCTCCCGCGAGGCCGGTGGTGCGGCCTCGCCCGCGGCCGGCGGGGCGTGGCGGGTCGGCGGAGTGGCTGTCGCTGGGCTCGATGGCACCACGGTCGTGGTCGGCGTGCTCGTGGTGGCTGGTGGTGTGGTCGTCGCGGGCGGAGGCGGCACGGGTTGCTCCGGCGTGCTCGGCGGAGCGACCTCGATGGGCTTCGTGCCCTGGGGAAGGACGAGCACATCGCCCGGAAACACCAGGCTCGGGTTGGTGAACGCCCTGCCGTTGGGCTGAGGCATTCCCTTGTTGAGTTCGAAAATCTCCACCCAGCGGGCGCCCGCACCAAGAGCACGTTCGGAGACACGCCACAGGCTGTCGTGCACACCGGTTGCCGGATCCGGGTGCCGCACGATCTCCGTCGTGGGACGCGAGGACGAGCTCAGCGCGGCCGGCCCGCCTTCCTGTGTCACGACACCCGCACGCCGCACTGCCACAGCGGCACCGTCCACTGCGGAGGGCCAGGCCGGTGCAGTCGCCACGACACCGGATCCGGCGCCGAGCGCAACGGGCTGCGCACTGGTCGGCGGCGGTGCTGTGGCACGGTTCCCGAGAATCGACAGCATGATCGCGCCGACCAGGATCGCGGCCGGGGCGTGCATCGGACCGGCCGCCAGCAAGTCCGGCCACCGCGCCCCGTGCACCACGTCCACGGCGCAGCGCACCACATCGGCCGTGAACGCCGCCCACGTGATCCAGCACAGACAGGCGAGGAAGTCGAGCAAGAACCCGGCGTGCATCGGACCGAGCAGAACGGCCTGCACCTCGTCCCAGCTCGGCAGGTGATCGGGCAGCGGCCAACCGACGAAACGCGACAACGCCCACGGCAAACCCGCGACGAGCGCCAGCAGCACCGCGGCGGCGACCAGGCCACGCACGACCCGACCAATGAACCGGAGCGTGCCAGCCAGCACCGACCAGGAGTGGCGACTGCTGCCCGGAGGCTGTGTCGACCTCCGGCGAGAGGTGTGTGATGACGTGGTCACGACTTGCTCGATTCCTTGGCAGTACAGGGCTTATGAGTCGCCACCGACGGGCACCGCGTGCGCATGGGCCAGGAGCTGGCGTTGACTCGTCGCCGCAGCCCATCCAGGACGGGCGGGGGCTCTCACGTCACCCCTACGGTGGTGCGTGCGGGCGCGTCCGCAGTGGTAGCGCCAGACACGGTCGGATCCGGCAGCGTCGATCCCTGGTCTGCCGCCGATGTCTTCGCTGCGGCCGGTTCCCGACTCGTACCGACCTCGGTAGCGGCAGCGTGCCGTTTGCGTTTGGTGCGGGCGGTCTTGTGGGCCGCGCGCCATCGCGTGAGGTCGGCGGCTGGTACGTCGGTGAACCTCGCCAGTTCATCGATATCGATGACGTCACTGGCGGCAGCGAGCACGTCCCCGAGTTCTCGCTCGATATCGCCCAGTTGTTCGGCGATGGCGGCCCGGCGCTGCGCGAGCACGCCGACCTGTTGCGCCGCGGCGGATCTCCTCGCACTACGGTCGGCGTCGGCCTTCTCGACACGGCGCTGAATCTCGTCGGTCGTCGTCATGCTGGTGTCCTTCCGTTGACGCGCTTCATCGGGTGCGAGCGGCGGGGCCGGGTCATGGTTCGATTGCCGCCACGCCTCGTTGCGGATGGGCGCTGGCGGTGCCGTGCACCGACAAGGCGCCGATGCCGACCAGGCCCAGTAGCTGGGTCGGCTGGGAGGCGGTGACGGTGACCGTCACGGTGTTCCCGGTGACTGTCACCGTTCCCGACGTGCCCACGGCGGCGAGGTAGCTCTGCGCGTTCGCGACCGCCTCCGCGGGAACCAGCTGCAGCCGGTTGCTGCTGCGGTACACGGCGAGGTCGATGGCCTGGGCGCCCGCACGCGCCGCGGATTCGGCTTGCCCGTTGGCCTTGACCTTGGCGGCGAGCGCCAGGCCACCGTCGAGGGTGAGTCCGGCCAGGGCGAGGATCCCGGTCGTGAGCACGACGACGAACGCGCTCACCCGTCCCTCGTCCGCGCGCCACCACCCGCGTTGCCGCGCGCGCCAGCAGTTCGGTGACGACACGCCAGAGCGGATTGGCTGGGCGTGGCAGGCGGGGCGGGTCATGAGCTGCCCCCGGTGGCGTTCACGGTGACCGATCTCCAGGTATCGACCACCTCGCTCGCGGTGGCGGACAAGCGTTTCTGGCCAGGAACACCGAGGATCAGGGCGTCGCCGAAGTCGACCGTGCAGGACACGGTCACAGTTACGGCGCCACCCGGCCGCAGACCACCGGTGGCCGTGTCCACGCCCAGCGACTGACAGACGACCCCGGCCGAGGCGAGGGCGTTCGCCGCCGTCGAGTGGGCTGCAGCGACAGCCGCCGGGTCGGTGCGTGCGATGCTCGCGGCCCGCGCGGATTGGTGCGCGGCGTCGTTGAGACGCAGCCGCGCGTCAACGCCGCGATGGACGACCACTGCGACGAACACCATCAGCATGATCAGGACCGGGGTGACGAGGGTGACTTCCGCGGCCACGGAGCCGCGATCGTCACGCCACCAGGCCATCCACCCACGACGGCGGAGTTCTCGCCGCCACGGCCGTCGCAGGCCATCGTGCGGGCACGTGGCGGCCCGCGGGACAATAGGCGGGCCCAGGGTGGGTGCGGTGGTGGTCATCGCTTCTCCTCACGGTCCACTCGCGACGGCCGGCACCCAGCGTTCGACCGGGCCGACAGCCTCGGCATGGACCGGCAAGCTCAGGAACGGCACCACCGACGACGCGGTACCGGAGATCCGCACGGAAGCGGACTCCGCGCCGCGGTCGGCGGCGACCGTCGTGCCGGTCAGCGGGCCCCGTGCCAGCTGGTCGAGCACCTGCTGCGCGCTCGCCGTGCCCGCCACGGCCGTGCCGTTCTGAGCTCGCGCGGCGGCGAGCCCTTGCGAGGCGGCTGCTTGCGCGATGTGGGTGGCGTGAGACCACAGGGCAAACTGCACAATGGCCAGCAGCATCAACAACAACAGCGGTGTCGCGATCACCAGCTCCGCGCTGACCGCGCCCCGATCCCCGCGCAGCGCCCGGCGCAGCCATCGCGACCCGCTCGCGCGCGACCGGTGGCCCCGCCGCTGTCGGCGGCGGTCGTGTGGTGGTGGGGTCGTGGTGGGCATCGTGGGCTACAGGTTGATGCCGTTGGCCTTGGCGACGACCTTCGCGACGATGACCGCGATGACGGCCAGCGCCGCGACGACCAGCATCGCGGTCACCAGCACCGTCTCGGTCGAATACCCCGCCTCGGGCTCGCGACGCAGCACCTCGATCCGCGCGCGCAGCGCCGTCCACAACACATCCCAGTACGTCCGCATCGTGTTCTCCTCCCACTGTCGTACGTCGAGCCCACGGACCTTTCACAGTCCATTGAGGACCTGTGTCAGCGCGGGGTAGGCGATGAAGGCCAAGAAGCCCAAGAACAGAGCCATGACCGGCAGCGACATGCGCTCCGTGGCCGCTTGGGCATCACCCTCGGCGGCGGTGATCTGGTGGGTGCGCAGCGCGGCTGCCTTGGCCGCCAGGCTGGCGCGGACCTTGGCGCCCTCGGTCCCGGCGAGGCTGACCGACGCGGCCAGCTCGGCGAGCTCGGTGACGTCGAGTTCCTCACCGAGCCGCCGCAGCGTGTCCCACGGTGTCGTGCGCGTCAGCCGAGCCGCCTCGAGGGCGCGACGGATCTGCGCGAACGCCCACCCGTGCCCGACGCCGACCGAGTCGTTCAGGGCGCTGTCGACACCGGCGCCACCGGCCAGGGTGATCCACACCAAGTCCAGATAAGCGGACAGCGCGTGGCGGAACCCGACCCGCAGCTTCGCCGCGTCCGACCGGGCCTGCAGATCCGGCAGCACGAACCCCACAGCCGCGAGGACAAGCCCGCCGATGATCGGGAACTCGACACCCAGTGACAACCCGCCCAGCATCAGCAGCAGTTGCAGCAAGGCGGGGGCGAGCAGCCCGGCGATGGCCAGCGTGGCTTTCTCCGCCAGGTGCGTCGCCACCGGACGACCGATCACCGCGAGATCACGCGAGAGCCGTTCACCGGGCAACCCCATGACGCGCAGCGGTGCGATGAACGGACGGCCGACCTTGGCCGCCCAGCCGGTGTCATCGGTCGCCAGGATCGGCGGCGGCGCCGGAGACGCCGTGGCACGCGCGAGGACGACACCGAGCGCCGGCCGGGGAGGAAACGCCCACACGGCCAACGCCCACAACCCGACACCAAGCCCGATACCCAGAACCAGCACGGTGATCATGACCTCGACCCCCACACTTCCACCGCGGAAAAGTCCTCATTGGACTCCGCGGCTGTGATCGACAGGAACCGAGCTGGCTCGTAAACCCTGGCGATCCGCACCAACCAGGCGAACCCCACCGCGAACAGCGCGCCGATCCCCAGCAGCACCACCTGCCCGATCGCGGAGTCGTAGGCAGACAAGTAGGAGCGGTTGAGCAGCACCACGGCCACCGCGAAGGACAGCGTGGTGCCCACGATCACCCGCACCGAGGTCCGGGTCCGCGCACGACCGGCCTCGACCCGCATCCGCATCGACGCCTGGTCACGCGCGGTAAGCGCCAGCGCGCCGAGCAACTCGCCGAGCTGACGGGCCTGCTGCTCGGCGGCCTTCACCAACGCGGCGATCACCAGATCACCGGTCGGATCGGCCAGACGGCCGGCCAACCGCCGCAGCGACGGCGCGAGGTGCTCGCCGTTCTCCAGATGCACCGAGAGCTCGATGGTCTCCCGGCGAATCGCAGTGGGCGCCAGCCGTGCGGTGGCCAGGATCGCCTGCTCCAAACCAGCCGCGGCCGACAGCGTGTCGCGCAACATCTCGGTCCACGTCGCGATCGCCTCGATGCGGGCGACCCGCCGTGCGTGTTCCGGATCGCCACCGAGCACACGCGGCAGCGCCCAGCACGCCAGACCCGCGAGCACCGCGCCGACGAACCAGCCGGTCCCGACGCCGGCCAGCACACCCACCGCGACCGCGACGCCAAATCGGAGCACCCGCCGCTGGTCCTGCGGCCCGCCTGGGTTGCGACGAACCAACGTTCGCCGGGGCCGGTCCGGATCCACCCCACGCCAGCCGGTGATCAGCAACAGGAGGCCGACGCCGACCCCGGCTCCGAGTAGCGCGGCCAGCCCAGTGAGGGGAGTCATGGTGCCGGTCACTGCGGCCACCAGCCTTCGGGCTGCTCCAGCACCACGGGATCGAAGCCCACGGCGATGAGATCGTCGATCGTGTCGGTGCGCACCGATCCCGCGACCGGCCGGGCGCGCCTGTCGTGTCCGGGGCGGTAGACCTCGTTGGACACCACCTGCGGGCCATCGGCGCCGACGACCTCACGGACCGAGGACACCACGCGCGTCGTGCGATCGGCGCCGAACGCGAGGTGCACCACGAAATGCACCGCGCTGGCGATCAGCAAGTTGCTGGCTTCCAACGGCAAACGCTCGACACCCTGCGCGGCGTAGGAAGCCAGACGGGTAAAGGCGATCCGCGAGGACGACGCGTGCAGGGTGGCCATGCTGCCGTCGTTGCCCTGACTCATCGCGTTGCACATGGGAATGACTTCCGGCCCGCGGATCTCGCCCACGATCACCCGGTCCGGCGACATCCGCAGTCCCCAGCGCACGAGCTCGGCCTGCGAGATCGCCCCCTCGCCCTCGATGTTCGCCTCGCGGGCCTGGAACGAGGTCACGTCCGCGTGGATGTTCGGGTCGCTGTCTAGCGCGAGCTCGAAGGCGTCCTCGATGGTGACGAGCCGTTCGAGCGGATCCATCTCTGACGCGAGCGCTCGCAGCAGCGTCGTCTTGCCCACACCGGTACCGCCGGTGATCAGGATGTTCTTGCGGGCACGGACAAGCGCCCGTAGGAACTCCACGAGACCGGCGTCGAGAGTGCCTCGCGAGCGCAGTTCGGGCAGGGTGACGGTGAGGTAGCCGTGCCGGCGGATCGACAGCGACGTCACCCCACCTGCGGTCACGCCCATCGCCGCGAACAGCCGCTCACCACCGGGCAACTGCAGGTTCACTGCGGGGGAGCCCTGGTCGAAGCGACGTTCCTGACTCGACGCGCGGGCCGCGAGCAGCCGCACCAGGTCGGTCAACTCCTCGTTCGACCCCGCGATCGGACCGACCTGGACACGGCTGCCGTCCGTGCGCTGCACGAACACCCGGTCCCAGCGGTTGGCGTTGATCGTCTCGATGCGGGGGTCGTCCAGCAGCGGCTGCAATCCGGCCATGCCGAACAACTCGTTGACGACCTCGACCACCACCCGCTGCTCGACCTCACGCCCGACCAGCGGCAGGTTGGCCATCAACTCGTTCTCGCTGTGCGCGCGGACCGCGTCGCCGAGGATCGACCGCGCCAGCTCGCGCCGACCCTCCTGCGTGACCGCGGCGCCGGTGTGGAGTTGCTGGGCATCCACCCTTTGGGGAAGCTGCGTCGAAAGGGCCTTCCGTAGGTGCTGTCGTAGCCGTTCCACCGCAGCGGCCCCGTCTAGTTCCGGTGAGACAGCGGGATAGCCCGCTATGTGCTGCACGGGTGCCTGAACGCCCACATGGTCCAGCGAGACCTGCTGCCACCCTGCCTCGTGCCGTCCCGGCTGGGGATGCAGCTGCACCGCGTGCGGGTAACCGTTGTCAGGAAAGCTCATGATGCCGCCCCTCCCTGCGAATCGACCTCGCCGAACCCGTGCGGGCGACGCTGCACCGCGTGGGCCGCGAGCAGTTGGCCACCGCGGGCGGCGACTGGGCCGTTGGGTGTGTCCGGGAGCGTCCGCAGAGTCGGCACGTTCTGGCTGTTCGCGGCGAGCGGACCGGGCGCGGCATCCGGCGTTTCCTGCTGCTGCGGCACCAGGACGGTGGCGACCTTGTGCGCGAAGCGGCCCAGCGCCGAGTGCGACGGCCCGCCCCGACGCCACCGCAGCCGGGAAGGCCGGCCGCACAGCACCGCGGCGCCGTGCTCGTCCTCAGGAACCCGACCCAAGGGACGCACACCCAGCTCACGGGCGACCTCGGCGGTGGAATAGCCCTTGCCGACCAGCAACAACACCGGCCGCGGCGCCCAGCGACCGACCGCGGGCAACCTGCGCGCCAGGTGCGCGAGGTCGTCCGCGCGAGCACGCGTGAGTAGCACCAGCACGTCTGCCTCTTGCACGATCGACATCGCCGGAGAACCGGGATCGATCCGACCACAATCAGCGATCACCACTGTGTTCGGCAGGTTCGCCGCACTGCGCAGCGCGCCCATCCCACCTGAGGGGTCGGGCGCCAAGGCGACCAGCGCCGCACGCGCTCGATCGGCGTCCGGGGGAGCGGCGACCACCGGCAGCCCGCCCTGCAGGGCTTGGGCGTGCTGCCACACCAACGCCGGATCCGAGCTGTGCCGAGCCGACGCGGCAAGGCTGAGCAGACTGGGGGCCGATTCCAACGAGAACCGGGTCGCGATGTCCCCACCGGACGGGTCCGCCTCGACCACGAGAGTGCGGGCAGGGCCCGGCCACCGCGCGGCCAGCGCGAGCGAGAACGTGGTCGTGCCCGGTGAACCCTTCACACTGATGACCGCGATCAGCATCACCGGCCACCTCCCGACAGCATCACCAACGACAGCTGGCCCACCGGTACCGCGGCGACCTGCCGGGCGGCGGCCTCGGTCAACTGCACCGACACCACCGTGGTCTGGTCGTTGGGCGGCGAGGTCACGCTGGTGACCACCGCCGGCCACACCGCGGCCGCATCCGACGAGGACACCGCAGGTGGGCTCGCGACCGCTCCACCTCCGAGCACGAACACCACCGACACGCGCGCCCCCGCCGACACCTCCGCCGGGAACTGGCCCGGCTTCAACGACAGGGCGGCGATCGCCTGTCCCGCAACGGGAACCGCCGCGACACCCACCACATCGGGCGTCAGCAACGCACCTGCGGGCAGGCTCGTGGACATCGTCTTGCCCACCACGCTGGCAGCCTGTCCGGCGTCCACCACGCTCACACCGGGGTCGACCGCGACGTTGACCTGCCGCAGGTCCTGCGCGGTCAATACCTGCCCGACCGTGACCGCGCGAGCCAGCGCCAGCACAGGTCGGCGATCACCGGAGTTCAGCGAGATCAGCAGGAACGTCCCGACACACACCAGCACGAGCAGGACGCCCAGCAGCAAGTACGGGATGTTGCGCCGGCGGCCTGTGCCGCGCAGCCGCGATGCCGTGTCCGGCTTCGTGCCGTTCCCCGTCCATACGCCGGGTGCCGATGTGGTCGCGGGATTGATGTCGGGCTGGGTCATCACAAAGGTCTTCATGCCGGTGCCTCCAGGCATGGGGTAGCGCGCCGCGTCGCCAGGTCGTGATCGGCGAGCGGAGGACGTGTTCGTGCTTGCTGGTTTGTGTCGTGCGACAGCAGCTCAGACAGGAGCTGCCGCCTAGTTGTTCAGGGCCTGGGATTCCGCGACGCGGAACGCCGCGTTGCTGGTGGTGGTCATCTCAGGGAAAGTGCCGCCCTGGCCCGCCCCCGACCACGAGACCGTCCAGTGGATCGTCGCGGTGACTGGGTACGCCTGCCCGGCTTGACGTGCCGACGAGGTGCGGTAGGTGTGGCCGCAGTCCGGTGAGGCCGACTTCGGGTCGACATCGGCACGGAACGGGGTGCCAGGACCCGTACAGGTCACCATGGTTCCGTCGCCCATCGACCAGGACACTGAGGTCGGTGTCGCCACCGCCGTCACCGACACGCCCGGCACGGAGGCGGTGGCCGAGATCGGCGCCCACCCGCTGGACACCCACATCCACGTTGGCAGGCTCACCAACTGATCACCCGTGGGGTTGGCCGAGATCTGTGGCGCAGGTAGCCGGATCTGCTTGCGTGCGACCTGCGCCAGCACGGCGGGCGACACCGTGGACACGTTGTTCGCCCCGGCCGGAATCCACACCGGACCGTGCGAGTCGGGGTCCTTGCCATCAGGCGAGCACAACACCATGAACCATCCGCCGGGCTCCGGTGGTTGCCCACCAGGCGCTTTGTAGTCAACGGGCACGTTCCTGCAACCGATCCCGTCGTAGCCGGAGTTATCGGCGTTCCCCGAGACGTTTGCGGTGTCATGGTTTCCACTGACAGAGCTGTGGTCCGGGTTCCTGCCCGCAGTGAGACTGCAGGCCGGGGAAGGCGTTTGATTGCAGTTCACGTTGCCGTAGACGTTGTCGGCGAGTGCCGGTGCAATCCCCCAGAGCGTTCCCGCTATTGTTGCGCCAGATATGATGACGAGGCGCTTGATTGTTAGCATGTCCCCACCTCATGCACGCCGAAGTCCGATACTTTCCATGATCCATCGGGCTGCTTATCCACGATGGCGTTGATCAGGTGACGGCCGCCTGGCTTGTCGTCGGCGAGCTGTCCGTTGTCCGCGCGGTACTTCAGCGCATTCGTCGAGTCGCTGCAGTCCGTCACGATCACTTTCGTCGGATTCACCGGTGGATCGACGGAGTCCACCTTGGCGTCGTGCGTCGGCTCGCCTTTGGTCACCAAGCCGTTGTAGTGATCGGCATACAAGCCTCGCGTCAGGTTGGTCAGCGCGGTACCTGTTGCGTACTGGCCCAGCTGCGCGGCTTGCCAGTCAGAAGTCGCTGCAGCGGCGACGAAGCTCTTCCACATCCCGCTGTAAGATCTGAGCGCGTCCCGGTTGGCTATGTCCACAGGAGACGTGGACGAGCTCGGAGTCGGCGTTGCGGGCGCTGACGTGTTCGGTGTCGGACTGGTGTTGGTCCCAGAGGTGCAGGCCACCTGTGCGAGTACGGTTGCCGCGGTCGCAACGAATACCGCCCATCGGCCACCACGTGCGATCAAGGTCATGCCGTGTGCCACACCCCCACCCCCGAAACGTCAGCGAAGATCACCTTCCGTCAAGTGATACAAACTACGTCTACACCCCAAACCCCCACCGACTGCAAAGTCCGTAGGTACGGACTTCGAAGTCCGTATGAGGATTCTCGCGTAATCTTCACTCTTTCGGGCTAGATGGGTCACGGACCGCTTCGTGTCGGAGTAACACTGGAAGCGCATCAATGGAACTCTCGGGGGCATATCGGTGTCGGATCGGCTACATGGGGTCACAGTCAGCGACGCTGACTGATGATCGACCTATTCATCTTTTCGTGGGCGGCGGCCGGAGCTGTGGTCGGGGCACTCATGGGTGTCTTGTCCCGAAAGCTCCTCGCGACGAGCTGCCCTGACCTGCTCGCTGTACGACTGACGGCCCCGCTCCTGACAGCGGTCTTATTTGGTGCCCTCGCCTGGCGGCTCGGCTGGAACCTTGACCTGCTGCCGTACAGCTACCTCGCCGCGATCGGGGTATGCCTTGCGTTCATTGACGTGATCGAGCGGCGACTCCCAGGTGTGTTGTTGCTGCCCAGTTTCGTTGTATTGGGCGCGCTGTTCGCCGTGTCGGCGATCGTCCACTCCAACGGGTCGAGCTTCGCGCGGGCGCTGGCCGGGTTGGCGGCCTCCGCGGCGTTCTATGTCGTACTCGGTCTGGCCGCTGGTGGAGGTCTCGGAGCTGGCGACGTGAAGCTCGGCGGGTTGCTCGGCCTGGCGCTGGGATGGGCGAGTTGGTGGGCTGTTGTGGCTGGTGCATTCCTTGGGTGGTGCCTCGGCGCCCTCATGTGGGGAGGCCTTCGGCTAAGTGGCCGCCTACCGCAAGGTTTCCTGCTGCCGATGGGGCCGTTTCTTCTGCTCGGGGCTTTGGTTGCGGTCGGAGCGAACCCTCCTACCTGAGGCCTTCGGCCGGCTGGTCATTCGGTGTAGTGGGTCGAACCCGTGACCAGTGCTTGCAGCGCACGGCCAAGGCGGCGTGTCATGTCTGGGCGGAGCCTTCGAGCAGCTTCGTCCTGCTCGAGCAAGGCCAACTCGCTGATCTCAGGGTCAATCGGTCGCAGGCTCGCCAACTGATCTTCGGTCAGCGTTCCGCCGTCGAAGATGAACACGAGCTGGTCGTCCCACGGGCCATGGGGGCCAACCCACTCCAGCACGAGAATCCGATCGACGATGACCTTCAAGCCGAGCTCTTCGCGTAGCTCGCGCTCGGCAGCCTTGCGTGGCGGCTCGTTGTTTTCAACCATCCCACCGGGCAGATCCCAGTGATCCTTGTACGTCGGGTTGACCAGCAAGATGCGCCCCCGGTCGTCGCGGATCAGAACGTCCGCCGCGACGCGCTTGCGGGCTTGCTTCGCGTTTCCTTCCGCGAGGTAGGCGAACCGGGCCTCGTCGTCAGTCAGACCGGCCACGTGGCAGTTCGACCTTCCTGCGTGTCGGAGACATGGCTGAGCGCACCCAGGGCCGCCAGGAAGGCAGCCACCTCCGGCACGCTGCGGGCTGAACCCAGGGAGCTACCCAGTTCGTCGAGGCGGTGAAGGACACGGGCGGAGCTCAGCGATGTGGTCAGCCGGCAGACCTCCTGGCCAAGCATTGCAGCCTCGTCGAGGCGCCCCGCGCTCAGCACGACGTTGGCGAGGGTGAGTTGACCAAACGCTCGGCTTCGTACTCGGTCGCCGCACCGGAGCCGGATCACTTCCCTCGCTTGGCGTTCAGCCTCTGCGAACTCGGCCAACTGAAGGAAACACAGGGCGGCTTCGCCCGCGAGGGAGGCATCGTCGAAGTTCGCAATCCAGTCAGCAGCAGATTCGCCGCCAGCTCCCGCCAAGATGCGCTCGGCGGTGTCCAAGGCCTCAGCGCAGCCGATGCGATCCCCACGTAGTGCAAGCGCTCGGGCGCGCATCGAGTGCAGGCGTGCGACGAGCCGCTTGGCACCGTCTGCCTGCAGTGCGTTGTCCAGCCCGGCCGTGGCGATGCGGAGTGCGTCGTCGGCTTGGTCGAGTTCGATCGCGAGGTGAGCCATCGAAGCGCAGGCATTACCTGCCAACGCTTGATTGCTGGCTGCCGTCGCCAACCGGAACGCCCGGTCGAAGTACGTCCTCGCCAGCAGATCATTGCCGCAGTCGTGCGACATCCACCCCGCGATCTCGGTCATCGACGCAGCGGCGGTGAACAGTCCGGTGGCGTGCAGGCCGTCGCCACCGTCGAGTAGGCGCGGCCCGATCTCCTGGCTCAAGTACCGCGCGACGGTCGGATACAAGACGCCACCACCGACACGCCGGTCGGCGGCCTGGAACGCCTGCGCGGCTGCCTGAATCTTCGCCACAACCCCAGGTCCGCGTTGATCCCGCAACGTGAACGGTTCGGTCACCGTAACCGGGACCTGATCTGGACCGAGGAGTTCGGCGAGTTCCTGCGGGGAGAGGGCCAGCGCCTTCGCGAGGTCGGGTTGGTTCCATGGCAGGGGCGTCATGGTGCCGCGTTCCCATCGACCCACAGTGGATCGGTCGCTTCTCAATCGCTCGGCGAGGCTCTCCTGGGTGTATCCCATCGCTGCGCGACGTCGTGCCAAGCCATCTCGTCGCGTCGCCATGCTGGTCCCCGTTCGCTCGCCGACCCCGATATTCCCGCTCGCGTTTGCCCAGGTCAAGCCTATGCATACGGAGATTTTCGTTCGCGCGCACCCCTTCGTTCGCGCGCGAATGCCAGGGGGCACACCTGAAGGTCTGATGTGCCAAGGTTTCCACGAAGGTGGGATTCAGGCATGCTGGCCATAGATAGAATCCGGTCGACCGTTCAGGCTTGTATTTCCGCACCGACGAGGGCTGGCTCAGGCCACGGCCACACGACATCTTGTTCGTCGTGAAACTGCTGTCACTCGTTGTGTTAAACGGCGTCACCCAATTGGCCTGCATGTGGTTGGGGCGGTATTTGTGCAGTTCATACCCAGTGACGCCCCATTCGCGCCGCGTGTCCGCCCCACGCGCGCTCTGGCCTGTTCGGCAGGCTGGTCGTTTAGTTGATCCCTGGGTTCACGGTCGCAACTATCTGCGAACGGGGTCGGCCGTGAGTGCTTTCAGAACGACACCTGTGGACGCAGTGTCAATCCTGGCCGCCTCGGCGCTCACGAGACTGACTGACGCAGGTTAACAAAACGGAATAGGGACTCGCTGAATGCAGGAGTAGATGATGAAGCTCTCCCAGCGATTCGCGGAACGTCGTGTTCCGCGATGCCCATGGACCCAGCTCGCTGTGCCGTTCGTAGTGCAGCCGGTGTGTCGACGGGATTGGATCGAGAACACCGCGACAGGCGGTGACGCACGATGAACGACGGATCATGGTTCGTGGCGTGCCGTGATGTGGCCGGCCGTCAGCGGATCCTGCGTGTTGTCGTGCGCGGCTCCGAGGTCGTCGTCGTAGCTCCTCCTGGGGAGGTTGCGGCGCTCGATCACGACGAAGCCGACCAGTTTCGATCTGCCGTCGCGGACGCCATCACCCTGGCGACCTCACTGGTGGCACGGGCATCTGACGGTGCCGCACGGACCGGCATGGCGAGCCCAGCGGAGCAGTACAACGACGGTGTGCCCCCAGCCGTCGAGGGCGCGCTGCTCTGCTGCCATGTCGCGGCGGGGGCCACAACCCCCGCACCTGGTCCCGCCGCGACCCCAGGCTACGAGGGTGGCCACGAATGATCGGCTTGATCACCGCAATCGCCGCCCTGGTGTTCGTCGTGTGCTTGGCACGCATGGCATTGCGGCGTCGTCAGCGCATGGAATCGGCTCACGTCGGCGTACACCGGCGCGCCGCCAGCCAGCCGCCGATCCCAGCCCTGCAACACGCGATTGCCACAGTTGGAACGCGCGGCCTCAGCATGATCCGAGAGGCCGAGAGCACATGAGGCGGCTTGCACGCTCGCTGCCTGCGGCAACTCTGCTTCGTCGGTTGGGATGGCACCACCTCAAGGTCGCCTGCCGAAATGGCGACGGACAGCGAACGGCAATCCATCTGCGGCGGCGAACCCCTGAGGTCGTCGAAGTAGAACTTCCGGGCGGCCATCTCGCCCACCTGACCAATTTCGAAGCAGGTCGGCTTCGGTCAGCACTACGAGAGGTGCTGCTCGACGAACACCGGTCCCATCAAGCGGGGGCCGCCTAGCTGCATGCACCGTGCGGGACCGATTCCGGCCTCGCCACTCCCTGTTGCCGAATTTCTATCTGCACAAGCTGCGGTGGGGCTGAGCGGGTACACGACGCCTCAGCCCCACCGCCACCACCACCGCCTCCCGACTCAGGAAGGGCTGCCTCATGACTGCTGTCACCGACCGCGAACCCGAACTGGTCGAGGACTCGGCCGTACAACTGTCGCGGCACTACCGCGGCTTGTTCGCCTGGCCGACCACGATCGACACCGCTACCGGGGACGTCCGGCTCCAACTTGGCGACGTCGTCGACGCGTTGTTCATCCGGGCTGGATTCGCGAGCGAGGTCAACCACTTCCTTGTCATGCATGTGCTCCGAGCGCCGATCATCGTGGTGCCCGGACGGCCCGACGACTGGATCTTCTTGACTAAGCCGCGCACTGCCATGCGGACGCCGGTATGGAAGGACCTCGTGGACATCCAGGTCGGGTGGAGGAAACGGGGTGCCGCGATCCCACTGTCCGCACTCGACCGCGAGGGTGACGAGCTGAGGTGGTTTGAACGCCCCCAGCACTACTTAGACCTTCCACTGTGGACGGCGGTCGTCGGTGCAGCCCGTGCGGCTTCGAACCCGTCGGGCCGGTGGTGAGAGATGCCCAACGTTCCTGCGCCCTATCGGCACCCACGCCTCGCGGTCGTGGTCGCCTCCGGAGGCATGGATTCCGCCGTGCTGGCCTACGGGCACGCACCCGGCGACGTACAGAAGGACAAGCAATGAAACCGCCTACGAAGGGCGAACTGGATCGCTTCACACGAACACTGGGAGACGAGCTCCGGACAGCTCGCAAGGGCCTCGGCTGGACCCGCAAGGAGCTACGCAGCAGGATGGGGCGCAGCGAATCAGACGAGCTGTCTCTGCAGACCCTCGCCACCTACGAGCTGGGCACCCGGCGCATCACCGTCGAGCGTCTCCTCGAGATATGCGTGGTGCTCGGCCAACAGCCCGACGAGCTACTTCTTCGGGCGACTAACCGCGCGCTCGTTATCGAGCAACCGCGACACATTCAGGTCGACCTGGCCGCCGTCACCCGCAGCACCGATCCGCGCCTCCAACCGATCAGGAAATGGGCCATCGTGCGCGCCCAGCAACAACAGCATCACCAGCGACTAGACCTACCGGTGGTCGAGGCGCTCGACTCCGGCGCGCTCACAGCTCTCGCGGGTATCACCGGAACCGATGAGTACCAGCTGATCTGCGCGCTGCGTGATCTTGAGGGAGTGGCGACCACATGAAGTACGACAACGAGGCGGCAAACCGAATCTCTGAGTCCACAGGGGATCGTGCGAATGTCGGTGTGAACGGGGAACTAATCGAGACCGGCGCAGCGGAGGGCTGGATCCGCGACCTGCCGGGCAGCCTGCACCGACTTGTCGACCTTGTCGGAGATGTGGACTTGCCCTCGCTGCGTCACGACCTCGTCGACAAGGTTGGTCCCGAAGCAGCTGAGCGGACCTTGGTGGAGGTTCTCGGCGAGCACGTGGTCGGTCTTGCAGTCGACGGGCTCAGTGAGCAGTTCGGTGTCGCACTCAAGGCGTTGGAGAAGGCGAAGGCGTTGACCGAAGAACTGCGATGGACGCACAACGATTATGCACACGGTGAGATGGCCCCGTTATCCGCAACGTTCATCAACGACGCGTACCGATGTGCGTATGCGGCGATGATGCTGTCACCAGACGCCAGCTGCTGATGTATCGGTGGTCGCCGCAATACTGCCCGCGTGCCATCGGATCTGATGGCATGCCCGTACCTCGATGGCGCGAGGCGCGGTCATGACACCGGTTCCGGCATTGGATGGCAAGCACCGCTTGTCGGTGAACAGCAGCCCATCGATCCAGATGGCAACTACGAACGTTCGAGCAGCGCGAAGGTTGCACGACAACGCCTGCAGTACAGCGACTTGTTGCGCGGCAACGCGCTAATTACGAGCCGAGCAGGTGCTGGCGATCCCGCCACGCCAGACGCAGCAGCGTCAAGGAGCTGGCCGATAGCCGGGGTTCGAGTCGGTCGATCGCCTCGCCGGTGAACGGCATGTCGGTTCGGCCGCCCTCGCCGACCACGTGCCCTTCGTCGTTAGTCGCCACCAAGGCGGTGAACAGCCGATCGAAGACCTCGTCGTCCACCACGGCGACGGTGCGTTGGCTCGCGCCCAGGGTGAGGGCGTCCATGACAAGGCCGTAGTGCCAGAGCCGGAATCGGCCGTCGGCGCGAGCTTGGTCGAGGGAGCGGAACGGTTCCTGATGGGCGTAGTCGATGGAGCCGGCCCCAGCTCCGTCGTGTTCGGGGTTGCCGAGGAACTCCTCGGAGTACTCGCGCATGATGTTGCGCCATAGGGAGAAGTCGTTGTGCACGTCGACTGCGGCGAGCGACGAGGGCTGGAACTCCCCGGAAGGCATGACAGTGCACATGCCGCCGCCGTCGGCCACGGCGCGGCCGTCGCGCTGGTGCATCATGAACCGGTGCTCGCCCTGTCGGTCCTTGCGGATGGTCAGGGTGCTGATGCCGGGCGACATCACCAGCCGGGTGGGGTCGAACGGGTCGCCGATCGCCGAACGCAGGGGCAGCGCGCTCCAGTCCGGCACTGACCCACCCGACGCCAGCCAAGCGGCCTTGAACTCGTGGGCGAGGCACTCCTTGATGTCGAACACCTCGAAGAACGTGGTGGTCCCGAAAGTCAGCGCCAACCCGTCCCGCTGGGACACCGCCAGCAGGCGGTAGCTGAGTCGGTTCTCCAGGAGCCGGGGCCGCACGAGGTCCCGCACGGCCCGGCTGTAGCCGGCATAGCGCTCGCCGCGGGCGGTCAGCGGCAACACGTGGTCCACCGGCTCGAGCCTCGACACCGGGTGCTTGGCGTCGGAGAAGCTCAGCCGCACCGAGTCCAGCTCCACGGGCCTGTCCAGCAGCCAATCAGGGCCGGTGAGCACATGACCACCGGGTGCCCGTTTGCTGGCCGGGTACAGCCACGCGGCCAACTCCGCCAGTTCGCGCCCCCGCACACCAGCAGCGCGGCGCACCCGAAGCCAGTCCTCCTGACTCCGCCGCACATGCTCGGCGATCGCAGGACTGAACGCATCCGTCACGTCATCAGTACCAGCGGACGGCGGCGCGGCCCCGGAAAGAAGGTCAGCGAGCTCGTCGGCAGATACCTCCAGCGCCTTCGCGATCTTCGGTCGCATCCACGGTTGAGGATCCTGCGTCCCTCGTTCCCACCGGCCAACCGTGGACAGCTCGACCCCGATCTTGCGGGCGAACGACTCCTGGGTGAAGCCCAGCGCTTCACGCCTCCCCGTCAGCCGCTCTCGCCGGACCGCCATTCCGCCACCCCCACGTCGGATCGTCACCATAGCGGCGCACTATCCATACAGCTCAGAGGCCATGCGACGGAGAACCGCACTCCGGCTGCGGGTTGCGCGGGCCTCCTGGGTGTAGCCCATCGGCTCGCGCCGCGCGGCGAATGCCGCTCGCCGGTCTCCCATGGCCATCACCTTGCCCCGTCGGTCCGCTGCCACGATAACCAGTCACCGGTCAAGTCTGATCACCTGCTCGATGAGCAGCACCCGTTCGGACTACGACCTCGCCAGAGATATTTGCGCAGGTCAGAGCAGGTGACGCCTCATCGTCGCCTCATTGCCGCCGTGTCCACGCCCTGGCCGAGATTGATCAGGACGACTTGACTGAGGCTCACTGCCGCAACGGCTCCGCGGAGGTCAATGCCTCCGGGCTCCGTAACAGGTAGGACTCGCTGATACGAAACGACAAAGCAAGTCGCGGAGAGTGATCAGGCCAGTACAGTACGACGGCTCAGGGTCGGCTCTGACGAAACTGAGAGATCGACGCAAGTCGGGAAACAGCGCATAAGAAGATGTTCACCTTTCCGCTAAGACGTACGACGACAAGGAAGCCCTTAGTGACCGACAGGACGACTCCCAAAGACACGACTAGTGAGGTTGCGAACTCGGATCGCGCCGCGCAACTGCGGAAGCAGGTGGTCGATGACCTCATCGCCGAGGGCACGATCGTCTCGGCGCCGGTCGAGGCGGCGATGCGCAAGGTCCACCGGGAGTTGTTCGCTCCAGGCGGGGACCTGGACGAGATTTACCACTGCTACAACGGTTTCGTCACCAAGCGGGACGCGGAGGGGAACGCGACCAGCTCGATCTCCGCGCCGCAGGTTCAGGCGCACATGTTGGAGCAAGCGGAAATCGCTACCGGCATGAGGATCCTGGAGATCGGCTCTGGCGGCTACAACGCCGCGCTGCTGGCGGAGCTCGTCGGTCCGTCCGGTCAGGTCACCACGGTTGACATCGACAAGGACGTGACCGACCGCGCCGAGCGCCAGCTCGCGGAGGCCGGGTACTCGCAGGTGAATGTCGTCCTCGTCGACGCCGAGGGTGGTGTGCCCGAGTACGCGCCCTACGACCGGATCCTGGTCACGGTAGGTACGTGGGACATCCCGCCTGCCTGGATCGCGCAACTGGCCGAGGGTGGTCGCCTGCTGGTTCCCTTGCAGGTAAGGGGCCTGTCACGCACGCTCGCATTTGAGCGTGCTGACGGGTTCCTGGTCAGCAGGTCGTCGCGGTTGTTCGGCTTCGTGCCGATTCAGGGCGCTGGAGCACACCAGGGCAAGCAGTTGGTGATGCGCGGGGGCGAGGTCACCTTGCGTTTCGACGACGAGTTCCCTGTCGACGCGACCGCGCTGGAGGGTGTGCTCAACACGCCGCGCGTGGAGGTCTGGACCGGGGCGACCATCGGGCGGTTCGAGTTGTGGGCCGACGCGCACATGTGGCTGGCCTCGGCCCTGCCCGGTTTCTGCCGCGTCGTGCTGGACCGGAAGCTCGATACCGGTGTGGTCACTCCACCGGGGCGGCAGGCTGCCGCGTCGGCCGTTGTCGCTGGTGGCAGCTTCGCCTATGTGACGACCCGTCGCGCCGACGAGGAAAACCTCGAGTGGGGTGTTCACGCCTTCGGCCCCGACGCCGGCGACCTCGCAGAGGAGGTAGCCGGGCTGCTCCGGGTCTGGGGCCTGGAGCACCGAGGCGGGCCCGGTCCGCAGTTCCGCGTCTACCCGGTTGGCACCCCCGACGACCAGTTGTCCGAGGGACGTGTCATCGACAAGAAGCACAGCCGGGTCACGATCTCCTGGCCGCAGGCGGCGATTGCCGCAGCAGGTCAGGGTGCCCTGCAACACCCAACCGAGTGAGGAGAGTGGCCTAGATGTCGGAGGTCCGGTTTTCGGGCGGCGCGACCGCGCTGGCCGAACGGCCAGCCGAGGAGGACGACGAGTTCGCACTGGATGTGCGGGTCGTCGTGGCCTACGGCCCGGTCATGGGGGACTGCCCCACTGACGATGGCTGCGGCAACACCTGCGCGGGCGACGCCAGTAGCTGCGGTTCGTTCGCAGACGACCCGTCCTGACGGCTGCTGCTGCCGGTGCTGCTGCGCACCGGCAGCAGCAGGGGCCCAGTAAGAGCTCCGAGGGAGACACGTGGCCGCCACATCGTCATCACCGGCACATCGATGGTCCGGCGCGGCACTACTGCGTGCCAGCACTGATCCAGGCGGATTGGACCTGCCCACGACGCTGGACTTGCTCGGCGAGGACGCCGCGAAGCGTGGTCAGACGTGGTTGTCGCAGGTGTGGCAGCGCGAGGACGTTCGCGCCGCTGTCGTTCATGCCAGCCCCGCTTTGTCCCGGCAGATCGACGACCTGCTGTCCGCCCCGAGCCGCGATGCTCGGACGGTCCACCGGGCCGTGCTCTCGCTGGCGTCCTACCTGGTGCGCTGGCAACAGCGCCCCACCCCGTTCGGTCTGTTCGCCGGGGTCGGCATGGCCCGGATCGGGGCCGGGGCCAAGGTGCGGTGGGGCCGCGAGCACTCAGTGGCCGTCCGAGCGGACGCGAGCTGGCTCGGCGATATTCTCACCCGCCTGCACCAGTGCCGAGGGCTCCTGGACCGGCTGCCCGTGGTCGTCAACGACGCCGGGACTGTGCGAGGCGACCGATTCGTAGCACCAGGGTCACCACCAGACGGAGCTGCCCCAGCGTTGGCCCCGGTCGAGGTGTCCGTGCGCCACAGTCGCCCGGTTCGCGCCGCACTGGAAGCCGCCCGTGCACCCGTACATTTTGCCGAGCTGCGCGCACTGCTCCTGCGCCAGTTCGCCGCTGCCAGCGAGCAGCAGATCGACCGCTTGCTCCGGGGTCTGCTCGATGAAGGGTTGCTGATCAGCAGCCTGTGGGCGCCGATGACGTGTCTGGACGCGCTCGGCCACGCGTGCGCGGTGTTGAAGGCCGCCGACGCCCTCACCATCGCCGAGATCGAGGACACTGTGCGCGAACTGTCCGCGATTCACCGGGAACTCTCCGCCGGCGGATCAGCTGTGGCACCGACGTCGGCTGTGACCGATCGGATGAGGGCGTTGAGCGACGCCGCGAAGGTGCCGCTGGTCGTCGACACGATCTTGGATTGTGACGTTCAGATACCCGAACAGGTGGCTCAAGAAGCCGCTGACGCCGTCCGCGTCCTGCTTCGCCTTTCCCCGTATGCGTTCGGCTATCCAGCGTGGCGCGACTACCACACACGGTTTCGTGCTCGCTACGGGACCGGCGCGCTCGTTCCGGTGCTGGAGCTGATCGCCGACAGCGGGCTCGGGCTTCCGGCCGAGTATCTCGGCTCAGCACATGGGCGCGCGGCGCGCCAGGTCAGCGAACGCGACGAGAAGCTCTTGGCGTTGATCCAGCGGGCCACAGTCGACGGCAGCGGTGAAATCGTGCTGACTGATCAGGTGATCGAGGACCTGACGGCCGGCGATCGTGCGGATCTGGTGCATCTTCCTCCTCGTGTCGAAGTAGCCGTGGAGGTCCGGGCGGAGTCGGTCGAGGCGCTGGCCCGTGGGCGCTTCGGATTGGCTGTGACCGGAACGCCCCGACCCGGCAGCAGCATGGCCGGTCGCCACGCCTACCTGCTGCCCAACGAAGGCCAGGACCTCCTCGCGGGTACCTACACCGCGGCCGGGCCGGGCACGATCACCGCCCAACTGTCCTTTGCCCCGCGCAGGCGCCGCAATGAGAACGTGGCCCGCACCGGGCAACTGCTGCCGCACGTGATCCCCGTGGCCGAGTACCGCGAACCGGACGAGCACCTGATCTCGTTGGCGGACCTCGCGATCACCACGGACGAGAGCCGGTTCCACCTCATCGAGTTGTCCACCGGTCGGCGGGTCGAGCCGCGGGTCACCCACGCCCTGGAGGCGGGGGTTCAGACCCCGCCGTTGGCGAGGTTCCTCGCCGAGATCACCACCGCACGGTCCGCGGTCTACAAGGCGTTCCACTTCGGCACCGCCGCCCAACTCCCGTACCTTCCCCGGATTCGATACCGGCGAACCACTCTGTCCCCAGCCCGGTGGCTGCTCGCCTCTGGTGACCTTCCGGGCCGTGACGCCTCGATGACCGAGTGGGAGGCTGGGCTGGACTCCTGGCGGGCCAGGTGGCGCGTACCCGAGCACGTCGCGATGGTCGACCACGACCGACGGCAACCGGTGGACCTCGGTCACCCGCTTCACCGACTCCTGCTGCGCACCCGCCTGGAGCGCGCCGACCGCCTCGAACTCCGCGAAACGTCGGCCCCCGAGGACCTCGCCTGGCTGGGCCGCGCCCATGAGGTGCTCATCCCCCTGGTTCTGGACGCCCCCTCGCCCGAAATCCCCTTGTCCGTCGCGAGTGCGGCCCGCGCCGTCACTCGGACCACGAACCACCTTCCAGGGGATTCCACGATCCTCTGCGCACAGATCTACGGACATCCGGCACGCTTCGACGAGATCCTGACCGAGCGCGTGCCGGACTTGATCGGCACCTTCGGCGACGACCCATCGTCCTGGTGGTTCCGCCGCCATCGCCAGATGCGCCGCCCCGAGGTCGACCAGTACCTCGCCGTATACCTGCGCCTGCCCGAAGCATCCGCGTACGGCTCGGCCGCCCAAAGGGTCGCCACGTGGGCGGACAGCCTGCACCGAGGCCAGCTGCTGTCACACCTCGCGCTCGCCACCCACGAACCCCAGACCGGACGCTACGGCCACGGTTCCGCGCTGGACCGCGCACAGGACGTCTTCGCCGCCGACTCGGTCGCAGCACTCGCCCAGATCAGCGCTGCTGTCAAGGCCGGGTTGCGTCCACAGGCTCTGGCCGCGGCCAGCCTGGTGGACCTCACCGTGCGCTTCGCGGGAACCGCCCACGAGGGCCTGGGCTGGCTGATCCGTGAATTTCGGCAAGAACACGGACGGGTCGATCCGGCTCTGCGCGACCAAGCGTTGGAGCTGGCTGATCCCGACGGCACGTGGACGACATTGCGTTCCCTGCCCGGCGGAGAGCACGTCGTGGCCGCGTGGCAGGCGCGTGCCGAGGCGCTGACCGCCTATCGGGAAGACCTGGCGCGACAGCGAGACCCCCTGACCGTCCTGGGATCACTGCTGCACCTGCACCACATTCGCGCTGTCGGCGTCGACCCGGCCATCGAGCGGGTCACCGGCCGGCTCGCGCGGGCCTGCGCGTTGCGCCACACCGCCCGCCCCGGAGCACGCTAAGTGGCCGCCCCGACGAACTCCACCACCATCCTCGCGGAAGCCGCCGAGCGCTACGCCGAGCAGCTTGGACTGCCGGGGCCGCCTCCCGAGAACGAGCCCTGGGTGCCCCAGTCACTCACGAAGGGCGCCGCCGGGATCGCGTTGCTGCACATCGAACGCGCTCACACCGGGACCGGGACGTGGCGGCAAGCCCATCGCTGGATCGTGAACGCGGTGGCCGGTCAGGTCAGCGCGACGGACACCACGGGCCTGTACCTGGGTGCGCCGGCGGTCACGCTCATGCTCGACGCCGCTGCGGCGGGCGCCACCGGCCGCTACCGCGATGCCCTCGCGGACGTCGACGTGCACGTGGCCGCGCTCGTGCACCGGCGAGTCGAGGCCGCGATAGCGCGTATCAGCGCAGGCGAACTTCCTGGGTTCCGCGAATACGACGTGTTCTTCGGCCTGAGCGGTCTCGGCGCGCTGCTGCTGCGCCGCGACCCCGGCGGCAGCGCGACGGAGCGGGTCCTGGACTACCTCGTCGCGCTGACCCGGCCAGTCCAGATCGAGAGCCAGGTACTGCCTGGGTGGTGGGTCGGTCACGATCCGCACCGCCGATCCTCTGCCGCCTACCGCCACGGCCACGGCAACCTGGGCGCGGCACACGGGGTCGCCGGCCCTCTGGCGTTGCTGAGCCAGGCGATGCGGCGCGGGATCACCGTGGACGGGCACCGCGAGGCGATCGCCACGATTTGCGGATGGCTCGACGCCTGGCAACAGGACGGCGAGGCCGGACCGTGGTGGCCGGAATGGATCACTCTGGCCGACCTGCGCAGCGGTCGCCCCAGGCAGCCTGGACCGATTCGCCCCAGTTGGTGCTACGGCACGCCGGGGATCGCTCGTGCCGGGCAGTTGGCCGGAATCGCCACTGGCGACGCGCGCCTGCAGCAGGGGTACGAACAAGCGCTGACCCGGTGCCTCGACGACCCAGCGCAGCAGGCCCGAGTCACCGACCTTGGGCTGTGCCACGGCTGGGCCGGGGTCTATCAGACCGTGTGGCGGGCCACCCAAGACAGCCGTACCCCGGCGCTCGCCGACCACCTGCCGCGTTTGGCCGAGAACCTGATCCCTCACACGCGATCCGGCGCCACGGCCGGACGAGGGCTTCTTGAAGGCGAAGCAGGAACCGCCCTCGCCCTGCACACGGCCGCGCACAACGTCACGCCGATCTCCGGATGGGACGCATGTCTGCTAATCGACTAGCCCAGCACGCCTCGACAGAAACAACCCGCGCGGTAGACGAGTCTGTCGTCGCGCGCAACACCGAGCGCGCCGTGCTCACCGTGTTGACCGGGACACCGCCAGCCGAGGCCGCTCTCGCCGAGGAACTCGACTCGGCCGACCTCGCCGAGGCCGCCGAGGTCTACCGTCGCGCCGGACAGCAGGCCCTCGAACAACAGATCGCCTCCGGCTGGTGGCAGCTCTACGTCCAGTTCACCGACTGGCACGACGCAGAACGCGCCGTCGCCGATCACCTCGCGCCGCTGATCCACAGTGCCGAAGACGAGGGCGTGATCACCGCGTGGTGGTTCATGCGCAAACACCCGTGTTGGCGGCTGCGCCTGCAACCAGGACCGGCCGGGCACACCATGAAACACCGCTTCGGGACGGCACTCGACGAACTCGCCGCCAACGGCCGGATCTCCGGGTGGTGGCCAGGCATCTACGAGGCGGAGACCCCGGCGTTCGGCGGGCAAGCGGGCATGGATCTCGCCCATGAACTGTTCTGCGCCGACAGCCGCGCCGTCGTGAACCTCATCCGCGACGGCGGAGTCGGGCTGGGCCGCCGCGAGCTGTCCCTGCTGTTGTGCACCACGCTGATGCGCGCCGCCGGACTGGAGTGGTACGAGCAAGGCGATGTCTGGCACCGAGTCGCACAGGAACGGCGCCTCCCCGCTGACGTCCCGGTCTCGAAGGTGACCGCGATGGCAGGCGACCTCAAGCAGTTGATGCTCGCCGACGTCTCGTCGGACGGGCCGCTGCTGGGCACGAACGGCCCCTTGGCCTCCGCCGCCGAGTGGGCGGAGGCCTTCCGCCAGGCCGGCCGAACCCTGGGGTCCGCCGCTCGCAGGGGAACGCTGCGGCGGGGACTGCGCGAGGTCGTGAGCTATCTGGTGATCTTTCACTGGAACCGCCTGGGGCTACCCGCGAGGACGCAGAGCATCCTCGCCTGGGCGGCTCGCTCCGCCATCCTGGACGCCCCCGCCCCCGCCCCTGCCGCGACCACCGGGCCACCGGCTTCACCACTTGCGGGCCCGGCACAGCAGGTGACTCCCACCCCTGCAGCCGAGGCCGCCGCAGACTTGGCGATGAGGAGGTTCCCGCTGGTACTTCAGGGCCGCCGTCGCTGCGCCGACCTGGAAGCACGGGTGCGCGAAGTACGCGAGTTCGCTGATACCTGCCAGAACCCCGCCGAACCCGAGGACCGGATCGACCGGGCCTGTTCAGTCTGGAACCTGGCAGCGTTGGTCGCCGCCGACTGCGGCATGCCCGACCTCGCCGTCGAGCTGTGCGAGCGACAGTTTCAGATCTTCCACGCCGCCTGGCCCGTATCCGGTCGCACGGCCATCGCCTCGCTCCAGCCACTGGTCAACCTCGCCCGCCTCACCACCCGGGCAGGCGATCCCGAAGGCGCCTACCGTGCCCTTCACGCGATCGACCAGGCCGCCCGCCACGGCGGCAACGCCACGATCCACGGCACGTCGGTCCCCTTCGACGAGTTCATCGCCGCCGACGGCGATCGATCCAAGCTCGATCCCTGGCTACAGGTACTGCTGCGCGAGGACGGCACCCGAGCTCTGACCGCCGCGGGCAAATGGACAGAGGCCACAGAACACGCGGAACAACACGACGAAGCCGAAGAGTTGCTCCGTGAATCCCGCCAGACGCGCGTCATCGCGTACGTATCCAGCGGACGAGTCGACGACGCACTTAGGCTCATCGACGCCAGCGTGATGACCGAGCCGCGGGAGTACGCTCTGGCGGCTTGCCTTCGCAGCTACGCGCATCTCAAGGGCGGATGCCTGAGCGTCGATGACCTTACCGCCACGCTCGCTGCGGTCAGGCTCGCCCGGAAGCCCTCCGACGGGTCAACGACCCTGTTCCGTATTCGACTCGGCCTCACTGCGCTGGACCTTTGTGTGGAGGCGCAGCAAGTCGAAGCGGGCCCCCTGTGCGCCGAGCTGATCGAGGACGCCGAACGCTCCACCGACGCCTACGCCGCCCGTGAAGTAGTGAACCACCCGATATGCCGCACGAAAATGACAGCAGACCAGGCCGAAACATTGAAGGGTCTGATGGATCGAGCTGGCCTCGACGCCGGATCAATCCCGAAGTCACTGCTGGGCGCCCTCATGGCCTCCGTCGAGACCGCTGGAACCGTTCTGGCACAGACTTTGGGCGCGCCAACACCGTCCTCTGCGACGTGCGGGTTCTCGCGATCATGACCACTGTGCAGGAGTGCTCATCGGTTCAGGATGGCAGCCCGGATGCGCTTGTGAGCGCAGGTTGCGGTGGGTCGGTGTCGCCGGATATCGCGGTCGCCTGATCTCCGCAGTACGTCCTGATCGGCGGCTGCGCTGCCGGGAAGGTTCCCTCTGTCGCGCGGTGCCCGTGGATGACGTAGGAGTAAGGACATGGTGACCGCGGTGGTGTTCGACGTGGGCGAGACGTTGCTGGACGACTCGCGAGAGTGGGCCGCGTGGGCTGACTGGATCGGCGTCCCACGCCACACCTTCTCCACGGTGCTCGGCGCGGTCACCGCAGCGGGCCGCGACAACGCCGAGACTTTCGAATACTTCAAACCGGGCTTCGACCTCGGTCGCGAGCGACAGTTGCGAGAGGACGCCGGCCGAGGCGAGCGCATCGAGGAAACCGACCTGTATCCCGATGTCCGCCCCGGCCTGGCTCGATTGCGTGAACGAGGGTTGTGGGTCGGCGTCGCGGGAAACCAGACCTCCCGCGCGGCCGAGCTACTGCGCGGGCTGGAGTTACCGGTCGAGCGGATCGCAACCTCGGGCGAGTGGGGCGTGGCCAAGCCCTCCCTCGAGTTCTTCGCCCGCGTCATTGACATGGTGCCCGACAGCGCGGGCCACACCGTCTACGTCGGCGACCATCGGGACAACGACGTGGTCGCGGCCAAGGCGGCGGGATTGCGGACCGCGCTGATCCGGCGCGGCCCCTGGGGGTACTTGTGGGCCGATGACCCGCTCGTGCGTCGCGACGCCGACTGGGTCATCGACTCCCTGCACGAGCTGCCGGACCTGCTCGTCCCCAACTGATCGGGCTCCTTGCCGGAGGGACGGCAGTCAGCGCGCGCGGGCCCAGGCGGCGAGGTCGAGCAGCCCCGAGCTCGGCGCGCTGTGGGTGCGCAGCAGAGCAGACAGCGACTGACGGACCTGTGGATGGGTACGGGCGTGCTCGGGGGCGGCCCGGCGCGCGGCCTGCAGGCAGACGTAGGCGTCCTGGCGGTGACCGAGGTCGAGCTGGGCGCGGGCCAGATCGATGTAGTAGTGCGAGCGGCGCTCGGCGGGGAGCTCCGGCGGCGGGGCCCAGTCCGCAGCGCGCTGGACGCCGCGCGGATCCCGCAGTTCGACGGCGACGGCGAGTTCGTGGATGCGCAGCGACGAGGGACCGAACGCTGTGCCCCGGTAGACGCCCTCAGAGACCGCGTGTGCAGCGCGGCGGGCTTCGCGCAGGTGGTCGCTGGCGGCGTCGGCTTTGCCAGCCCGGCCGGCGACGACTGCGGCCCGCATGTGCAGTGCCCCCAGGGCTGCCGCCGCGGTCGCCGACAGCGCGCCGCGCGTGGGGACCTGATCGGCGGCGAGGTCGAGGGCGCGAGCGGCGGTATCCAGATCGCCGGTGGCGAAGAAGGCCTCGGTTCGCACGTATGCCACGGTGGCCTGCAGCAGCGGGTCCTCGGCGACCTGAGCTGCTGAGCGCATGAGGTCGATCAGTCTCGCGGACAGGTCGAGGTAGCCGAACTTGAAAGCCACGCCGTCGGCCGCGCGCAACGCCAAGGTCAGCAGGGACGCGGCCTGGCGCCGCCCGATGGCATCGCCGAGTTGGCCGGCGCGGGCGATTTCGGGGATGAGGGAGGGCAGGCGACGGGCGAGGTCGACGTAGCGGGACTGCAGGCGGTCGTCGCTGGCACGAACGATGTCGAGGCGCAGATCGGCCAGGGATCTGGTGGGCCCGTCGTCAGGTAGGTCGAGGCTGTCGAGGGCACGGCGCAGACGCGGGATGGCGGCGTGGATCACGTCCAGGTCGGGCGCGATCGAGCTCTCGCCATCTTCGGGCGGTTGCCACGACACTGCCGGGCCCGTCACCAGGAGGGTGCCATCGGGCTTGTCCTGTAGAGACAACGAGGACGGACGAAGTGTGCGGTGAAGCAGGTCATCGAGTTCGTCGAGTGAGACCTGCAGCGCTGCTGCCAGCGCGCGGCGCTGCCAGGGCTGCGGTGATTGGACGCCGCGCTCCCAACGCCCGACGGTGCTGCGTTCGACGCCTAGCTTCGCGGCGAGTTTCTCCTGGCTGTAGCCAGCGGACAGTCGGGCCCCGAACAAGGGGGTGGACGACCGTCCTGCCATCGCGCGTTCTCTCCTTCTGATACCGCCATCGCACACAGTACTCGCTCGTTTCCGCAGCGTATGGGCGGTGCTGCCTTATCAGTGCCTCCTCGTCGCCGCATCACACTGGTCGGGCGAACACAGAGCCGGGTGACACGCTGGCGTCTTGTACGTAGCCGGGCGATCCATCAGGAGGCGATGGCCGCCCATGCGCAGGTAGAGGTGCATGCCGCCTCCTAGACGCCTCTTGCATGCCACATCGCCGCTCTGGTGGTCGGCACGCCGGACACCGTTGACTGGGCGTGGTCCGCGATGAGCGACCCGACCGTCCATCGCGGACCACAAGCAGCGGAACGACGTCTGTCTCAACCGCACCACGATGCTGGCCGCCGATGACCTGCGGATCGGCGCTCCGTGGTGTCGTGGGGGTCTTCGGCTCCCGCGAACACCACATGACGTTGTTGAACCGGCGCGCAAGTGCCGTTCGCAACTCCGGGATCGGTGACTCCAACAAGGACGGTAGCTGCGGACGCAACTACGCAAGATCCAGAAGAGATGTTCGCCGCTTCAAGCCCAGACGGTCACGATCGGGCGAATCAACCGCACCGACACCAGGTCGCCCAGCGGTGTTCACGCTGCTCGGCAACGCCGACGCCCCATTCGCGCCCCATCGTCGCCGCACGCACGCTCTGGATATTGATGATCACGGGTCGTTGACTGAACAGGGCAGCGGCGGACGGTGCGCATCAACCTAGGTGTTCGCCGCCGCCCACAACGGAAGACCAACTTCGCGACACCGTTGGGTTGCGTCAGCCTCCTTCGCCACAACGCCCACGACCCCCGGACCGGTGATCCACGATGAGCAAAGGCAACACCTCCCCACTCGTCGCGGTATACGCCCTCATCGGGAAGGACGTCCGTCTACTCCTGATCGAGGATCGCGCGCGGAACGCCGACGTGCTGCCCGGCGGAGTTGTGCGCGCGGGAGAACCCATCGAGCACGCCCTCAGGAGATCGCTGCACGATCAGCTCGGCGTAACCGTCGCGCAGGCGGACTTCTGTGCTGTCATTGAGCACGGCACCGCTGATGCCGCGCACGATCCCGAGTCCGAGTTGGCCTTCGTGTTCGACGTGACTCTGAGCGACGTCGACCAGCTGCAGCTCGTCGCCGCCGACCCGCGTCCGTTCCGTTGGGCCGGCGAACACGACCTCGAACCTTTGCGTCCCGAGGCCATCAGGGACCGTCTGCGTGCGGGCAAGTTGTTGGCTGACGCCCAATGGGCGTGGTGGCCGTGGAAATCATGAGCGGCATTTCGGGGCAGCGCCAGCGGGCCAGGAACCGTCACGCTCGAACAGTTGAGGTGATCACCTCGTGAACGCAGCAGAGCTGTCGGCTGCCCTCGTGGAATTCCCGGACCTGCAAAGGCTCATCGACCTCCGCGATGTCGGCTGGATTTTCCTTCCGACCATTGTGGACGATCAGGTTGTCGAGGTGCACGCCGTACGCACTTGGCCAGAGGGGTGGGCCGACGCCCTTCGCGTCCGATACACCACCGATGCGCGCGGCGTGCGAACCGACTACAGCGGAGGCATCACCTGGCAACAGGACGGCACGCTGGGGGAGATCATCGACGAGCTCATCGCCTTGCCTGCTCCCAACGAACGGCTCGCGCCGCGCCTCGTCGTCGGGCGCGCCTCGCTGCCGCAGATCGCGTAGCGCCAAGTCCAATGCCGATCGAGGAAACACCCGCGATGCCCACGCTTGATCTAGACCGTGCGCTGCCCGCCGCACAGCGTGCGATCGACCTGGCTGTGCAATACGTTCTGCACCACCAACCGACTCGCATCAGCACCAAGGGCGACCGCGACCTGGTGACGAACATCGACCCAGCCATCGAGAAGCTCATTCGAGACCTGTTGCACAACTGGGATCCCCAGATTGGTTTCCTCGGCGAGGAACACGGCGCCTTCGGCGACCAGAACACTTACTGGGTCCTTGATCCGATCGACGGCACGATCAACTACGCCCACGGCAGTCCCCTGTTCGCGATCGCCCTGGCACTCGTTCACGAACACCAGCCCATACTGGGGATCACCGCCCTCCCGTTCCTCGGAGCCCGCTATTGGGCGGTCCAGGGGCAAGGCGCTTACCGCGACGGCGACCGCATCTCCGTCTCGACCACCTCCGAACTGCACGAGGCCGTCATCGGGATGTGCGACTACGGCAGCGGTCCGAACGCCGAAGTCCGCGACCGGTTGTGCGCCGACCTGGACCACCGGCTCACCGGCCGAGCACAAGGAGTGCGTCGGCTCGGAACGACCGCGCTGGAACTGGTGTGGGTCGCCGACGGCACCCTGGACGCCAGCGTCCTGTTCGGCAACCGGACCTGGGACACCGCCTCCGGCGCGATCATCGCCCGCGAAGCTGGTGCGCTTGTCCTCGATGTCGATGGCCAGCCGCATACCACCCTGTCCGGCAGCGTCCTTGCCACCACACCTGCCCTGGCGGACGTGATCCTTCCGATGATGGAAGTAGCTCGCGACACGCTTTACTGGCCCCAGCCAGGTATCTCCTAACATGCAGGTCGCACGGCCTGACCTGTCGGCGCCGGATCAACGGATTGGTGGACTACGGCGCCACGCCGCACCGCCTGCTGGCCGAACTACGCGCCAGGCACCGAGCGGCCCCATTGACCTGGTCGCCAACGCGAAGGCTGATCGAACACTTGTGCGAATGAGTGGCGGCTTGCCGTTATGACTCCGGGGCTCCCAGCCGCTGTGCCGGATGATCATGGTGTTGGCATGTGCCCGACTCGAATACATGTTCGAGCGACGCTACGATCCTCGGTCATGGCGACTGGCTCGACCGACGACCTCGACGGAACGCGGCAGCCCGGCAGCAGGGCGCGCTACAGGACAATCGCGCACGGAGCGCATGTCGTGGTCGTTCCCGCCTGTTGCCCGAACGGACTGCACGTGCTGACCGGCACTGGCTACCGCGTCTACGAGACTGGCCACACGCTGCGCGTCAGCTGCCAGCAATGCACCCAACTTGGCCGACCTGACCATAGCTGGACCTTCGCGACCAACGGCCAGAGGGCAGCATCCGCGGAGTTCGACGACGAACCCTATGCGGAACTCCTGAAGGACCTGGCCCGACGATGACTGCCTACGCGGCGTCCTCCCAGTCAGCGGTCAACTCCACACTGTCCTAAAAGCAGGAACCTCCACCATGCAGATCCACCTTCTTGACGACCTCACCGGCCACGAGCGAAAAGTCGTCGACTCCGCGCGGCGAGGTTCCGAGTGTGCGTGCAGTGACTTATCGGTGGACGACCTCGCCGGCAACACGGACCCTGAGCTCTCTATCCGGGCGGAGGTGATCCGCGAACTACTGCTCGGGCGTCGCGGCGAACTCGATCCACGTGGCATCCGTGTGCGCGGAGCACAGATCGTCGGCGATCTGGACCTCAGCTACGTCTACGCCGTCGTGGGCCTGGAGTTGGTCGAATGCGTTATCACTGAAAGAGTCACTGCCGAATGGGCAAGGTTGCCTCGGCTGGTCTTGCGCGGGTCCGTCATCACGATGATGCACGCCGACGGCCTCCGTACCGAAGGCGAACTCGTCCTGGAACACGTACGGTCGAGCGGAACCAGCGAACGCGGCACGATCCGTCTAATGGACGCGCACATCGGCGGCGAACTTGACTGTGACGACGCGGAGATCACCAACGACTCCGGTCCAGCACTGAGCGCCGACCGGCTTCAGGTCGGGAGTAACCTGTCGGCCCGGCGGTTGCGAGCGAGCGGGGTTGGCGAAAACGGCGCGCTCCGTCTGTTGGACGCCCACGTCGGCGGACAGTTCAGCTGCAACGACGCAAAGCTTGTCAACGACTCTGGCCCCTCCCTGATAACCGAACGCATTCGGGTCGACGGCAGCCTCTGGCTCGAGCGGGTACAAGCAAAAGGGGCCGGCAGGAACGGCGCGATGCGTCTGCTGGGTGCTCACGTCGGCGGCCAATTCGGCTGCGACCGCACGGAAATCACCAATCACTCTGGCCCTGCTCTCGTAGCCGATGGACTCCACGTCGACAAGGACCTGTTCATCCTGCGAACGCGGGCGGACGCGGCTGGCGAGGACGGCGCGATCCGAATATCGGGTGCCCACGTCGGCGGCCAGCTCGGCTGCGACCGCACGGAAATCACCAATCACTCTGGCCCTGCTCTCGTAGCCGATGGACTCCACGTCGACAAGGACCTGTTCCTGCGGCAGATACGGGCGCGCGGCATGGGGAAGCGCGGCGTTGTCCGCCTGATTGGTGCACACGTCGGAGGCTATCTGGCCTGCGATGACGCGGAGATCACCAACGACTGTGGCCCCGCGCTGTACGCCGACCGCTTGCAGGTCGAGGGCAACCTATCTCTCCAACGGATGCACGCAAATGGGACGGGCGCACTTGGCACGATCCGACTGCTGAACGCCCGCATCGGCGGCCAGTTCAACTGCGACGGAACCAACGTGCAGAACCCGTCCGGAATCGCACTCACCGTCCAGGGTGCTGGTGTAGGTGCAGAGGTAGTCCTACCGGCGACCGTGATCTGCCCCGAACCGCGCTCGTGCAGCTCATACGCGCACACTCGCCACATCGACCTCGACGGCTTCACGTTCCGTGCACTGGGACATGTCAACTGGACGCAATGGCTGCACCTGGTCCGCCACCACACCCAGGACTATCGACCGCAGCCCTACCAGCAACTCGCCGCAGCCGAACGCTCCGCAGGCCATGACGGCAACGCACGACGCATTCTCATAGACCAGCAAGACGACCTTCGTAACCGCGCACCCCGCGATCTGGGCAATCGGTTCTTCCAACTCGCCCACTGCCTATGGGGCAGGTTGACGGGATACGGGTATCGGGCTCGCCGCACTGCCCTGGCACTGCTGCTGGCCTTGGCCGCCGCCGGAACCGTCGGCTACGTCGCTGGCCAGGTCGACACCCGCCCAGGCCACCACGCCGCCGAACGCGCCGCCCCACCAGGTATTCCCACCACGGCTGGCGCGGCGTGCTCTACCGTCGAACTCGTCGGCCTCGGCTTGGACCGTGGATTGCCCTTGGGCCCCACCGGGCTCCGCGGGAGCTGCGCCCCGGACACCACGACCAGACGGGGACAGGGCTTCGCGATCGTCATCTGGATCATCCAGGCCATCGTCTGGGCCCTGGCCGTCCTCGCCCTGGCTGGCTACACCAGCCTCATCCGCAAACCAGCCTGACTCGACATCTCCCCACGAACCGGCGCCATTCCCACACGGTCAATGGTCAGTTCCAAAACCGGTCTACAACCCTGTCACCAGCAAACTGGGCCTGCACCTGCTTGCTACAGCCGAGTTCAGCCATCTTCCCCCTGCCGTCGGTCGCTCAGAGCGAGCCCTCCATGACGGACGGTCGACAACGGGGGTTGAGGCGGTGCAACGACCAGACGGAGCAATCGGCCTCAGCAATGCAGCATGGCGAGCAGACGCTGGGCCTCCGAACTTGCCGGTTCGAGCAGAGGATCGTTGTAGCCAGCGGGGGGTGCAAGGATCTCGCAGCAGAAGTACAAGCTCACCAGCTGCCCGGAACGGCTGCTCAGATCAGCGGCACGTTCAGATCTGACACGATCGGCCAACTGCGGCACGGCCAAGGAGTTGGTCCACAGCATGGCTGCGTCGAGGCCTCGCGGTGCCCTGCCCCAGTCTTCCCAGTCAAGCAACCAGAACTCCGGAGCCGTGACGTTCGCCCAACTGAGGTCGGCGTGGGCGACCGTCCACTCGTCGAGGATTGTGTCCGCCAATTCAGGAAACACCCGCGCGATGCCGGCACTCAGCCGCGTTTGCGTCATCGGGATCGTATGCAGAGTTGCGACCCTCGAGGTGTGCGCAGTCGATAACGCGTCGAGGGACGTGTTCAACCTCGCCCACCATGCGGTCGGCAGGTTCGGGTCCACGGTGAGGGTGCCGCCGGACTTGATCGGCGTGGCCGTGACGAGATCGGTCTCGTCGACGCGCCATATGAGTTCTCGCTGGGCGTCGTTCCACGCGATGCCAGCGTGCCAAGTGGGTTTGGCGATTCCGGTGAGCTCGGCTGTTGCTGCCACGCCGTTGCCCTGACCGTGCAACTTGTCAGGTGGGCGAGCCTCGATGCGGATCCATGTGCTGCGGTCCGTGGGCGCGCCGATCGAACGACGCTTGCGGACGCACCTGGTCCGATCAAGGCTGACCCGGAGCGTGGTTTCCACACGTTGCAGCACGTCCTCGTGTGGATGAGAGCGCAGGTCGATTGTCACTGCTGCTGGCCCCCGAGCGACATCGGCACGAAGACCTGGTCAACACAAGCCGATGTTGCTGCCGAGTTGGGGATCGTCCTCACCCGTTTCATCGTTGAGATGCTGGCAGACCAGCGACTTCTGGGGTGCCGACGACACTCCAATCGCCCCACGATGGCGGCCAGGTCGTTCGACGAGTCGGCCGGCGCTCGCAATGGCCATCCAGTGTCTCGACTGACTGTGAGGGGCCGTGGACGCCAGCCTTCGGTCGGCCCGTGGCACCCGCGATGGAGCCGCGCGTTGCGAATGGGATGTGCGAGTCGATCGGCTGCGCGCACGATGCAGACCACCGGGCTGATCATCGCTGCGGTGGGCCTCGACCTGCCCGTCGACGAGCATCTCGATCTGAGTTGGTCCGGGGAGATAGGCAGCATCGAGCACTACTGCGCAGCGTCAACAGCCCCGTCTGGGCCTCTGCACACGTGGGACCTCCACCTCGTCCCACTGGAACACGCCGGGGTTGTGAAGCGGGAAGGTGACCGCAGGCAGTGGCCTGGGATCGCACGGTTCTCTCATCGGGCCGCAGGCCACCAGGTCGGCGCCAAGCTCTACATGGTGTGCAAGATCGACATGGTCATCGAGGGCCGGGGCGTCAATGCCATCGCAGTCGGACACAATCATCTGGACTGTCTCCGCACCGTTGATCCACTACCGTTGCGAAGAAGCGAGGGGAGCGCGGCGTGCCACACGATGTACCGAGGTCACAGGATGCTTCAGGAACAGCCGGGCCTGCCATACGCGATTTGCCGGGTACCGTGGAAGCCGCTGTGGCAGTCGCGGTATCGCGATTCGGTGCCGAGGTGCAGCCGAAGCTCGGTGGTTCTGGCCAACCTGAAGACCAGATGCGCGGGCCGCTGGAAACATTGCTCAAGTCGGTGGCTCGCAGCCTTGGCCTGGAGCTCAACCCGGTCGGCGAGACGAGCCTGTCCGAGTTAAGGGTGAGGGCCGACTATGCAATCGAGGTCGACGGTGCTCTGGTCGGCTATGTAGAGGTGAAGGCACCCGGCAAGGGCGTGGACCCACAACGCTGGGGCGCGAAGAGCCATGATCGCCTGCAGTGGGAGAAGCTCCGCGGCCTGCCCAACGTGCTCTACACGGACGGCAACGAGTGGGCGTTGTACCGGCGAGGCGAACGGCTCGGCGATGTTGTGCAGCTCGCAGGAAACGTCAGAACCCACGGTGACAGGCTCGGCACCGATGGGCCTGGTCTTGCCAGCATCCTCGACTCGTTCCTGAGATGGGAGCCGATCCCTCCGCGCACGCTGAAGCAGCTTGTCAACAGCGTTGCAGGGTTGTGTCGTCTGTTGCGCGAGGAAGTTGCCGAAGCGCTTCGGGCCGAGCGCCAGGACGGTGGTCCTTTTACTCGGCTCGCCGCTGACTGGCGGGAGCTGCTCTTCCCAGAAGCCGACGACGCGCAATTCGCCGACGGGTATGCCCAAACGGTCACCTTCGCACTCCTGCTCGCAAGGGTCGAGCGGATCGATTTCGCGGGACAACCGATGGGTGAGATTGCTCGACAGCTCGGCCGAGGTCACTCGCTGATGGGGAAGGCACTCGACGTTCTGACCGACGATAGTCTCGGCACTCTGACCCGCACGATCGACACGTTGCTTCGAGTAGTTGGGGCGGTCGACTGGGGTCGATTCGAAGGTGGCCGAAAGGACCCTTATCTTCACCTGTACGAAGACTTCCTGGAAGTATACGACCCTGAACTGCGAAAGCAGACCGGCTCCTATTACACTCCGGTCGAAGTCGTCGAGAACATGGTTCGACTCGTCGACGGCTTGCTCAAGAACGGATTGGGTCAACCGCTCGGATTCGCATCCGATGAAGTCGTCGTTGTCGACCCGGCGATGGGCACCGGGACATACCTGCTCAATGTGATCGAGCAAGCCGCTGAGGCGATCATGGAGGAAGAGGGAAGCGGCGCAGTTCCCGCGCGACTCCGTCGCATGGCATCCCGTGTGATCGGGTTCGAGCGGCAGGCGGGCCCGTACGCGGTAGCAGAAATGCGCAGCTATGAGGCACTTCGGCGTCGTCACACCGAAGCTCCCGCCGACGGACTGCGCCTCTACGTGGCCGACACACTGGACAATCCGGACGCCGAACACGCACACATGTACGCCGGGCTCGAACCCATCGCCAGATCACGTCGTGCAGCCAACAAGGTCAAGCGGGATGAGCCGGTCATGGTTGTCATCGGGAACCCGCCATATCGCGACAAGGCAAAAGGGCTCGGCGGATGGATCGAAGCTGGCAATGGCGGGATGGGAGAGCTGCCCCCGATAGACGCATTTCGGGCTGAAGGTAACGGCAAATATGAATACGTGCTAAGTAATCTGTACGTATACTTCTGGCGCTGGGCTACCTGGAAAGTCTTCGATCACCATGCCGATGCCCCAGCGGGAGTGGTTGCTTTTATCACGCCGAGTGGTTTCACGACCGGTCCGGGGTTTGCGGGAATGCGCGAATATCTGCGCCGCGCTGCCGACGAAGGCTGGATCATCGACCTCACGCCAGAAGGTCACCAGCCCGACGTGGCCACCCGGATCTTCCCTCACGTGCAGCAACCCCTCTGTATCGCCATCTTGGTGCGCTATGGCAATGGTGACTCGGACATCCCTGCCAAGATTCACCATACGCGACTCAAAGGCTCCCGCAGAATCAAGTTCGAGCAGCTCGCCACGCTCGATCTAGGCGGAGAAGAATGGCTGGACTGTGGTGATTCTTGGCGCGAGCCATTCACTCCGGCAGGCGGAGCCGAATGGGCGGCCTATCCGCCGTTGGCTGATCTCCTGCCGTGGGTATCGCCAGGTGTCAAGACAGAACGAGCTTGGGTCATCGACCCGGATGCTGCCACTCTTCAGCACCGCTGGCGCAGATTGGTTGCGGACCCGAACGTCAGCGTACGCAATGAACTGTTGAAGACAAGCCGCAATCGAACCGTGCACAGTCGGCCCGAGTATCTGCCGCAGACGGGCGACCCATCAACCCGAATGCCGCCTCTCTCTGATGAGCCGGTCGACGCTGCGTCGCCCGAGGTTGTCCGCTATGGTCTTCGATCTTTCGATCGCCAGTATCTGCTGGCCGATCATCGTCTTATGTATCCGGCGCGACCTGATCTCTGGGCAGTGAACTCTCCAAGCCAAATGTATGTCGCCGAACAGCACGCACAGCCGATCGAGTCTGGCCCGGCCCTGACCTTTAGCAGTCTGCTGCCGGACATGCATTTCTTCAACGGGCGCGGCGGTCGCGTAATGCCTCTTTATCGGGATGCTCTTGGGGGTGCCCCCAATCTTGCTCCCGGCTTGGCAGATCACATCGCCTCTGTTCTCGGTGTCGATACAAACGTCGAAGACATTGCGGCATATGCGGCTGCGGTCGTTGCCCATCCGGCATTTACTCAACGGTTCCGTGACGAGTTGAGCGTTCCGGGTGTGCGGATCCCCTTCACTGCGAACCGTGACCTGTATGACGAGGCGGTTGAGATTGGCCGAGAGATAATATGGCTGCACACGTATGGGGAACGGTGCGTCGATGCTTCCTCGGGTCGCCCGTCCGGGCCACCGCGGACCGTGTCAGAGCAGAGGGCAAAAGTTGTCGTGGCGATTCCCCATGACGAAGAGAACATGCCAAACGAGATCAAGTATGACCAGGGTTCGAATACCCTACTGGTTGGCGACGGGGAGATTAGTCCGGTATCGAACGCTGTCTGGGATTATGAAGTCTCAGGAATGAGGGTCGTACGAAAATGGTTCGGATATCGCAAGAAGATCTCAGCAGGGCGACGGTCCAGTGCGCTCGACGAAATTCGCCCGCGTTCGTGGACGTCGGCAATGACAAGCGAACTGCTGAATCTGCTGAACGTTCTCGAGAGGCTAGTATCTCTGGAATCGGCGCAAGCGGATTTGCTTGATCGAGTGCTTGGTGGGCCTCAGGTTACGGTAGCGGACCTCACTCGGGCGAGCGTCTTTCCGGTCAGTGAAGAGAGTCGAAAGTCGCCGAGCAATGCGACGCTCCTCGACGAAGGGGGTCAGTTGACCGTCTTTTAGTATCTCGTTCATTGCGATACGTATTTCGGTCGCCGCGTCGGAACCATCAACGATGGGCGCTGGGCGAGCTGGAATGGGACCGGCTGCTCCGCGGGCGTCCCCAGCGCCTCCACTTACTGAGGCTATCTTCGGGGCCACGGCAACGAGTGGATCGCCCACTACTACGGGCCGATTCTCGCCGAAGACGTCGCGTCGGCGCTCATCGACGATCGCATCGGCATCGCCGGTGCCCAACTGGCTGAATGCCATGACGGCACGATGCGTGTCCAACTCGGCTTGGCGATGCTGGGCATCAGCAACTACACCGCCCTGCGAGCGCGTCGGTCGGCTTCGTCGACGGCACTCGCGAACACGGCGAGACCGTCAGCCGCCCTAGCGGGTCGCGCGGTTTGCCTGTCCTCGGGGCGAGGTCGTACAGTTCGCCTCGCCTTGAGGACAGGCACTGGTGGCTTGGATACCCGGAAGCAACCAAGCGGACGCCCAGAGGGTGCGATGCCCAGTCCTTGTTCGCGCCGTGGTCTGCCATGCCGTTCGCCTTCAGTGGTCACAGTCCGGGATGTGCGCCACAGGATGAGGACGACATGCCGCACACCACCGACAAGCTCCACTTCGCGCACTGCGTCGACCTGCTCGGCGGTCCACAGCACCTGCACGCCGCGAATCGGGTCAACGGCCGCCGTGTTCTGGATACTGTCCAGCCTGGACAGCAATGCTTTCAAGCCTTGTTGTTTGGTTGCTTCAACAGCGCCCATCGGCAACACCCCTGGGACAGCCCGAGCGGCCGGAGCATGCACGAGCTGCACTCGTATCTTGGCTGGATCTCACCGTAGCCAGACCGGTTGATCATCCAGTGCACGGTGGCTGCCCGCGTCGCGTCATACTTGCTTCCGCACAGCCGAATCTTCGCCGACGGCGCATTCGAACACGCCGGGATCCCAGGCCTGCGTATCAGCGGCTTCAAGCACAGAACCATCATGCTTGTGCACGTTCCAACCAACGGTGCGCTGGAACTGGTTGACTGCCGACCTCACACAGGAAAGACCCTCCGGCGCGATCTGGGGCTCGAACTCCAGCGCCACCACGCGGGCCATGAGCGCAACGGAGGCGCGATCGCGCTGTGGGACGAAGACCGGCTTGACCCCATCGAGGAAGCAGTCGCCGACTCCTGGCGCATCCGACCCGCCACCGTTCTCCTGAGCGCACTGATGGCACGCAACGCCTTGTTCTGGCGCCGCAGCGAACACGACACCAGAGTCCGCGCACCACGACGCAGCAACTCCGCTGCACGCGTGGAATGGAAGCGCGGATACTCCGGGGACGAGATAGGTGAACTGCTGACCGGGCCCGCAGTGGGGATTCCGAGCGCGATCTGCTCTCCGGCTGAGACATACATCGACCCGGTCATGTTGCGGTTCGGCGCCGCACAGATCGAACTCGAAGGTCCGCCGGCCCCGCGCCTACGCCTGCGTCCGCGCGTTCGGGGCGAGGCACACCCGGCTGTAGGCGCTGGCACGGGGAGCTGAACGCGACCGCAGAATTGCGGGTCGATTTCGGTCGAGTCAAGCCAGACCCACGTCTGATTCGACGATCGCCTACAGGTGGCCGGACACCGTCGTGCGGATTGCGCCCCAGTTCTCGGTGCGCCACCAGTCGAACAGATCGAGAGTCGAGATGACCGGCAGCGTGAGCGATGCGATGAACTCCGGACGGCGGTAGACCTGACGGGTTCGTTGGTTCGGCGGAACCCGCAGCTCGTGGTTGACGATCAAGGCTCCTCCCTCGACCGGCTGGCTGGGACGCAGTGCACCCCAGGTGTCCAGGTGCTTCCTGAGGTCGAAGATCAGCGACTCGCTGGCGTTCCGGCCTGCCGATTTCACTTCGATCAGGTGGCGGCGGGAATCGAGCGTCACGAGGAGGTCGGCCGAGATGGTCGCGCCGAGCATGGCGTCGAGGTCGTTCACGGCGAAGCCGGCTGCGGTCAGGACTTCCGCTACGGCTTGTACGAGGATGTCACTGGTGCCGTACAGCAGGCCTTCTCGCATGGCGTCGGCTGTGGTCTTGGCTTTCGCCAGAGCGTTCTCCAGGTGTGTCCGGTCCTCGGCGTACCGGCTCTCCATTTCGGCCAGCGCCTCACGGATCTGGCTCTCCGCTGCGGTTTCCAGGCTCGGGTCCACTGCCGAAGCGAGCCTGAAGCGGGAGGCCGCGCTGGGGATTTGGGTGGGAATGGCGTAGTGGACGAGCCAGTCAAGGAGGGTGTTCCAGTCGGTGCCGTCGGGTACGAGATACCAGCGCAGGCGCTCGTCCGGGGACATCCAGACGGCGACGACGGGTTCGCCCAATGGGTCGAGCAGGATAGGTCGCAGCTCGCCCCGTGGAACGTTGCGGTTGGTGCCGTCTTCCTGCAGGTGGAGTGTCCACCACGGCGACCCGGTTCGACGGTTGAGGAGCCTGAGCCCGAGGTCGCGGTCGGCGCTGCTGAGGTCACCGGCCAACGTTGGCTGCGTACCCTCCGGGAGGCGCTTGACGGCTATGTGCGAGTCCTGGTCGGGCAGGCGGGCGAAAGCGTCGTAGCCGGATGGCGACCGCAGTTCGTCTGGGACGACGGAGCCGATCACCTCGACGAACAGGACGGTTTCGCCGCGGGCGGCGGCGCCGGCCAGCAGTCGGCGCTGTTCGGAAGCGCCCGCGTTGAAGTTCGGCTGAAGTGCGGCGACACAGTCGGACGTCTCGTGTTGGAGCCACCGAGGTTCCAAGCCGAGCTGTTCCCAGTTGACCTCGACTCTCGACAGCGAGGATTGCCTAATCCCGTGCTGGGGCTTTTCGACCGAGGTCTGGTGGGATGAGCTGCCCAGAAATGTAAGTGGCTTGGGGCGTGCCCCAGGGGCGCGGAGGCCGACATGGACGGGAAGCCGAACGGGCATCGAATGATGATATGCGGCAACCCATTCAAACGAGCTGGCAGGCGCTCACAAGTGTGTCGCTGCGACGCCAACGCGCTCAGACTGCGACGAGGATGTTCCGTGCCGTCAGTACTCGGAATGTTGGCACAGCCTGGCTTCACTAGTCGCTGTAGTCACCCTCAAGTCCGTCAACGACGCCCGCCTCGTGGGCGAGCCATCGTGCGCGCTCGCGCTTCAAGTCCGAGAGCTCCACCTTGGCGAGGGTCAGGTCAAGGCTTGTCAGCGGGAAGCTCCAGTGTTCGAGGACGCAACGTACGGCCTCGCGATCTTCTGCGGTGGAGTACTGGCGGCCGTTGGCGGCCAGCGTCTCGATGACGGCGACGTTAAGAGGCTGGAGGTTCGACCAGTGCATGGTGTCGTCCACGGCTATTCCGTCCCAGACGTCGCGGGTAGCGGCGAGTCCCTCTTCGGTGAGGAGACCGATGCGGTGCATCGAGGCCACAAGCCGGACCACCGTGCTCTGCGGGGCCGGAAAGTCGAAGGGTGCGTCGAGTTCCGCCGCCCGGTCGGCCGGACCGGTCCAGCGGCGATCGCCATCCTCGTCCTCGATGTAGTCGACGTAGAGCCGTTCCTCGCGACTGGTCGACACCTCGTTGCCGAAGATCCAATCCACCTCCATCGGCCCGTCCAAGTAGTACTGCTGTCGCAAGTGGTCGAGATATTGGCGGACTTCGGCGAGGTCGGCAGGCGAGCCGTCGTAGGCCCGTATGTAAAGGCCGCGAGCGAGGTGTGCGTAGAAGTTCCGCAGGCACGCCTTCACAGCGGCGTGGTCCTTCCAACCAGCGCGGGCAAGATCTAGGAGGATCATCACCTTCGCTGCCTCCTCTTCCGCAAAGCACCGCAGCACCGCAGCACCGCGGTCGCGTCGGGAGGCGCCGAGCGTGCCGGCGTCGAGGTCGAGCATGGCCACGTTGTCGGCCAACAGCTCCATACCCTCACTGAGCACAGAGAAGCGTCGGCCGTCGGGTACCTGGGTGATCGCTTTGAGGCGCCGGGGATCCATACCCCATGGTCACGCACTGGCCCGACGGATCGAAACGATAATTACTCCGGACTCCCTGCTCGATCATGCCGCTGGGCTGGCGGGCCGGACGGCTACCGACGGCCGTGCGTTCGAACGCTCAGGGGTGCTGGGCAGGCGCGGATACGGGCACACGTGTTGCGGCGAGGCGGTCGAGGCCAAGCCGGCAGGAGGCTGGTCACGGGCCCCGGCGTGTGCGTGTACAGCTACCGGCACGACTCGACCCTGCGCACATGCTGCTGGCGAATTGCTGCATGAGAGGAGCTACGGCCTTGGGCTGCTCACCGACGACGAGCATGTTGCTGGGGTGGAACTGTCGGGGGTCCTGGCTACGGTCGTCCCGTGAGCCTCACGCAGGGATTGGGATCGCCGCGAACGCCGCTGCGGCGGTTCCTGGACCGGGAGCTGTCGGCAGGGTCCCGACCGCTGCGAGCGACTTTCCGTGCCCGGCTCCCGGCCAGCCGTCTCGTGCTACCGGGAGAAGGAGTGGGATTCGAGGCTGGCACCGTCGGCACCGCGATCGATCAGCGACTCCGACTCGCGTTCAGTGCCGCAGCCCCGGTCGACGCCGCGACAGCTCTTGGGGTCGCGCACTGCCGAGCTGTCGTGTCGGAACCTGGGCCGTTTCGCCGTGATCACTGGAAAGCCCTCGCCAAAGTCGGGCAACAGCTCCTGGCCGCCATCAAGGTCACCGTCGCTGACCTGGACCTGGACGCGCGCGGTGAGCCGATGCTGCGGTCCGACGAGGACGAGCAGCGCCTGGCGCGCATGCTGCTGGCCGCGGCCTGGTACGCGCTGAGCTATCGCGTGCCGATCGCGTTCATCGACACCCCGTTGTTTCAAGCGGCGATCCAGCACCCCCGCAGGTTCACCCTGAAGTCCCTGTTGGAAGTGCCGCACCGAGACCTCGTCGCTGACGTGCAGGCCCAGTTGGACCTCGCCGAGGCCAGCCCACTGGCAGCGCTACGCGCCCGATCGACTTCAGGACGATGCTCACCCGGACCGGTATTCGACGGCAGCGCGGACGTGACCGCGGATGCCGACCTCATCGTCGATGGCGTCCTGATCGACTTCAAGAGCACCCGCCGAGTCCACGACTTCCCGCTGGTCACCATGCACCAGCTGCTCGGGTACGTCCTGATGGACTACAGCGACCAGTACGAGATCGACGAGGTCGGGATGTACCTCACCCGTGCCGGGGCGCTGGTGACCTGGCCGCTGGAGGACTACCTCGCGCTGCTCGGTACCCGCCGCCGCGATCTCGGTGAACTTCGCACGGCGTTCGCCGCGCTGCTCGGCTACCGCGGTTGCCGGGCCGACAACGACCCGTTGCCGGAACAGCAGTTCGGCGTCGACCAGCTCCTGGTCGATCTGGCTCCGGTCATCCCTGACGAGTGCTGCCGTGTCTGCGGTGTTCCTCTGGCTCAGAACATGTTTCGCAGCAACGCTCGGAAGTACTGTTCGAGGTTCTGCAGCGGTCGTGCCCACACGTTGCGCAGACATGGCTGGCTGGACTGACTGTCCTCCCGGACGGTGGACGAGCGTCGTTGGCGCGGCCACCGCAGGTACGCCGTGCAGGCAGCCCGGCCGGTTGGTCAGGCCTGGAGAACGCGGGCGAAGCCGGGCATGGTGTTGACGTGCCGTTGAGGGCTGTGTTCAGGGGCGGGACCACCATTGATGCGACTCGAGCCGATCTTGGCATTGGGCTGCATTGGTCTGCGGTGTACCGGGTGCGTCCCCGGCCGGACTTGAGCTGTGTTGCCTGCGGCGGCCGGATGCACGCCAAGGTCAGCCCGGCGCCCAATCGGCTGCGGTTCTTCGCACACGACGCCGCTAACCGCGACTGCCCGTGGAATGGGCAGAGCCTCGAGCACTACCTGCTGAAGGCGGAACTGGCCGCCGCCATCAGAGATGCAGGATGGGACGCGATCCTGGAGGCCCCCGGTGACGGGTGGCGGGCCGACGTGCTTGCGGTCAGTCCGGATGGTCATGAGCGGTGGGCGTGGGAAGTTCAACTGTCTGGCCTCAGCGTGGCTGCGGCGCTCGCCCGCACGGAGGTGATGCGCGACAGCGGGGTAGCTGTGTGCTGGCTGACGGACCAGGAGAAGCCTGCCGCGTGGTTCGGCAAGGTCCCAAGCGTCCGAATCCGTGCCGCCGAACGGACAACCGAACTCGACGACAGCGACTCGCTCGTAGACGGGGGAGTCGTGCGATTCGATCAGCGATGGTGCCAGGAGCGTGCTCGCTGCGAGAACCAGCCGAACTGGGCGCAAGACAGCGACGGGCTGCCCTGTCCTGGGCATGGCGAGTGGGAGGATGTCAGCACCATCAGGCTGAACCGTTGGGTGCGGCTGGTGTGCAACGGTCGGGTCGTCACACACCAGCCGCAACTGCCTGTGCCACAGCAGGATCCGCGGCGCGGGACGCTGTGGTGGACCGCACCCGAGTACGTTGAAGCAGAGCTGACTCAGATCACAGCGACGAGGCGACGTGCTGAATCCGAGAAGCGGCTGAATGCTCTGCACCGGCGGCTGACGCGTCGCGAGGCACTGTCCAATTCGGAGGATGCGGCGACACGGGCAGATCGGTTGTATGCGCTCATCAGGCCCGCCGAAACCTTCATCGCCAACAGGACAGGGCACTACCCCGAGATCTCGGAGTGGCGCGGTACAGATCCCCGCTTCGCGATGGGATGGCCGGTCTTCCTGGACGGCAGGCTTTGCGCGGTCATCATGCCGCTACCGGAGCTCCTGCATCGCATCCACTCGCGGACTGCGTGGTTGATCGTGGCCACTGACTCGGAGCGTGATGCGCTTGTCTGCGCGGGAGCTCCGGCTCGACGCGTCGCCGTGGTGCCGCTCGACTGATTCCATCCGGACGCGCGTGATCGCTCCACCAGGCCACGTTCAGTCGATCAGGCTGCATCGTTGAAAATCCTCCGCTGGACCTCAAGGTAGCGACGCAGGTCCACGACGGGAGCGTCCGTCGAAGTCGGGGTCGACTCCGGCGACTCATCCAGATCGATCGAGTTCGCCTGGGCCAGCTGCCGCGTGTAGTCGATGACAACCTGGACCAGGGTCTCGGACTGCTCCGTAGAGAAGTCGACCGTGATGTTGCCGTTCTCGGAGTAGGCCTTAACCGCACCAAGATCGGCGATGAGGCGGTCGATGATCTCGGCATCGAGGCTCTGGTTTCGGACAGCCTCGAGGTAGGCGCGAAGTGAGTCGTTGTAGTTCTTGACGCACTCCGGTAGCGCCCGCTTCCGCTTGCGGACGATCGCGACGGCTGCAGTGGCCGTCCCGACGACAGCCAGCGTGACGAGCCCCGCGATGACGACTGGCTTCTTGAGCATCCAGGCTGCCGCTTCAACCGCATCCTCGTTCGGCTTGGGAGCGGAGATCTCCTTGAGGTGGGTCACGAGGCGTCCAGCGGTGTTACGCACCACGCCGCCGCAGCGGATCAGGTCACCGGTGAGTAGACCCGCCTCAATCTCTGGCGGAATGAAGAAAGTGGGCTGAACAATCACTCGTGGTCCTCGGCTGTGCTCGTGGTGGTGCTACTGAGCCAGATGCTAGTGCTGACCGCCGACAGGCTCGGGTCTCTGACTGCTGCCGTACTGAAGTCTTCGCCAGCACGCACAGCGGGACGGAGAGTGCCCGGGTGATTTCAGTGCCCAGGTCACGGGCCCCGGCTACTGAATCCTCGGTGGCGCCCAGCAGGAGTTTGGGTGTCACGTCCCCGGCATTCGACCCGCCCGCCAGGCAGTCACGCTAAGGCAGTGCCAATAGCGATCATCGAGGTCGATCATCGACTGCGCTGTCCGGGGCATCGCCGCGCACGAGAACGGGTCGCTCAGGGCGGGAAGCGACCGGTACGCCGGCGCTGACACGGGAGCACCTGAACGCCAGACTCAGGACAAGCCTGGACGTGAATTCGGTGGCAGTATCAGGGGTCTCCGAGGACATGCTCGGCATCGGTCGCCGGGTTGCCGTAGCAGGAGGCGCGGTCGGATGGGTGGCAAGGATCGGCGCTCGCCCGGACAGCGCCGTGCGGCGAAAGCGAAGGCACGGCAGCAACGTCTGGCTGAGCAGGAGTCCCGACGCGAGCAACATGCTCGGCTGGTTGTCGAGCGTGCCGGTGATCCCCGATTCGTTCAGCGAGAGCGGCTTCCCGATGGTGGTCGAGTCGTCCGGTGGGATCCAGGCACGGAGCCGGGAACCCAGATCAGCGGTGCACTCCAGCACCAATTGGAGACGTTCCGTGAGAAATTCGGCCGTGAACCTGGGCCGGAAGACCCGATCTTCTTCGATCCGGACGCGGTGGATCCGACGCCGTTGCCAGCCGATTCTCTCTCACGAGAGCTCGACCGGCTGGTAGCGACCGCAGACGAGATCGGAGTGCCTCCTGCACTGATCAAGGCCTTCCGTGCCCTGGGCTATCTCGTTACCGAGGAGAACCGGCACCTGTTCTCGGCGGCCGAGATCGAAGCATGGCGGGAGACCGTCGAGAAGTACTGGGCTGAGGACGAGCCGGACGACGGCGACCTCGGAGTGGAAGAGCTGGTTGAGCTTCTCGGTGTGGAGATCAGTGCGGTTGTCGCCCGCACGCTGATCGAGCCGTCGCCCCAGCACGCCCGTGACTTCGCCGCGCGGGTCATCGAGATGGACGTTGCTTTGGCCGATGCCGATGACCAGGAGGGTGCGCTCGGCTTGTCCGCCGCGTTCGCGGTGGTGGCGCGATGGCTGGCCGGGGTGCGTGAAGAGCGTGCTGAGGAACCCGTGGCGGAAGAGGTCCTCGGCTGGGTTGGGTCTGCACTCGGCCCGGCGTCCGCGGCCCTCTCCAGGAGGGCTGCGGGCATCCTCGGCGCTTCGGAGAGCTCCGACCTGACGGTGCAGGGGCTCACCGACGAGCTGGCGGACGACTTCCTGCCGGCGCTGATCTGGCTCGCGGTGGGCGCCGTCGGCCGCTACGGCGGTGGTGATGTCACCTGGCTGCAGCGGTATGAGGTCGACGCCGACGAAGGTGCCACGTAACCGAGGCACCTGAGGGAGTTCGCCCACGATGCTCGCTCTCACCGGACCAGCTATTTCAACTCCCTGACGATGCGATTGCTAGCGATCGACAGTCTGCCTGCAAGCCCCGCACCGCCAAGCGGAAATTTCATGGCATGTCTGTCCGCATAATTGCGGAACATGCAATTTCGCGAGAACAACGCGTCCTGCTTGCCGAGCCGCTCGTACTTGGTAGCGGCCGACTTGATCAAGACTCCAGAACCAAAGTTGGACCTGTTAACCTCTACATCATAAGGAGCCCGACATGGAACGGGAGCATATGTGGATCACCGGTCTGAGTTAGCCCGTCTGGTTGAATGCTACCGGCCCGATAACGTACGCCCACCCTGGCTTCGTGATCTTGGAATAGTTCTCCTCGTTGGACCCTCAGGTGCGGGAAAGGGGGCGGTGAAAGCAGCGCTAATTCAAACAGGTCGATATCATGAGCTCGTTTCTCACACCACAAGGCCACCACGCCTAAATCAGGGCATTCAGGAACGGCAAGGTGTTGAGTACCATTTCGTCACCTTCGAGGAAATATACCAACTTGCTCGAAGTGGCAAGCTCGTTCAGTTTAAACCTTACGGGCATCATTATTATGGCACCGCTTGGGCTGAACTTCAGAAGGCTGCGACGGAGAAACGGGTCGCGGTAACAGATGTGAACCTTCATGGAGCCAAAGAGTTCACCGGTTTGGGGTTATCGGGGCTTGTCGTTGTGTTTCTGATTCCGCCACGCTTCGCTGAGCTGCTGCGACGCATGACAAATCGCTACGGCGACAAGTCATCGGGCAGCATGTTTGAGATCAATAAACGGCTTGAAATCGCTGTGATCGAGATGAAGGAGATGCTGGCAGGCGGCCGTAACCTGCACATTGTTGTCAACAATGTAGTCACGGCGACGGCGTCCATCATTGACAAAGCGGTGGAGTCCAGAAAGCCCGTGGAAAGTTCACCGGACTCAATGGCGACACTTTATCAATTAATCGCCGATATCGAGCTGTACTTGTCCTCGCGGCACGGGCTTGCCGTAGAACCGTGACACGCCCAGAGATTGAGCATCCCTCGCGGCACCCAGAGGTGCTGATATTCTCATGGGGTCACCAGACGATTCGTCAAAACGTTGACGACCGTCGCCAACTAGTCGACAAGGTCATGTAATGCCGGAAAATGTAAAGCCGCGCTTCGACCGATGGCTCGACACGGCCTCGGGGAAGCGAATCAACCTCGCCCGTCCTTCGGTTGAGTCGGTCGCTATCGAAGACATTGCCGGAGCTCTATCACGTATCTGTCGGTTCGGTGGTCACACTATCGAATTCTACTCGGTGGCACAGCACAGTGTTTTGGTGGCGGAGCTTGTGGCGCGGATCGGCCGGCCAGATCTCGGTCTTCTGGCCCTACATCACGACTCGCATGAAGCGTATCTGGGAGACATGCCCACGCCACTGAAAAAGCGACTGGATGATGTAGGTCAGTACTCCGGCTATGGCGATCTCGTGACCAACATAGACACTGTAATTGGGCAAGCACTTGGTATCCTGCTTCCGGTTAGCGGCGAAGACAAGACAGCGGTGAAGCTGGCTGATCGAATGGCATTCCAGGTCGAGGCGCGGCGATTGCTTCCAAACAACGGGCGATACGCGATAGGCGACGATGACTATACCGCTATGCCGGAAGTGGTCGAATGTCCAGAACCGCTGCCTCCCGTGGACGCCGCCCGACAGTTTCTTTCAACGCATGAACGCCTGGCAGCCCAGATTGCGGTGGTTCTATGACATCTGAGCAGACGACACCTATTGTGACTTTCTCCGGAGGTCGTGATTCATCGTTGGCAGCGTGCCTCGAAGCCAACTCGGGGCGCAACCTGCTACTGCTTACCGCCAAGACCGGTGCAACAATCGACACAGATGTGGTCGCTATACGCGTAGCTGAGATCGCACGGGCATTCCCCGATGTGACTGTTGAGCACTGCTCGATGCATAGCTCCGGGATATTTCGTCGAATAGCAATCGCTGACATCGAGCATGACTTTGCAGTGCACAAGACAAACCTCATTCTGCTAGGTCACCAGATGGCCATTCAGTGTCAGGCGATCGTGCTGGCATTGAAGCGCGACATATCCCGTGTCGTGTCCGGCTTCTCTGCCTACCAAGCGGAGGAGTATATGGAACAGATGCCTGTGGCGATAGAATTCGCTCGTCGACTCTTTGCCAGTTATGGCTTGTCGTTTGAAACTCCAATAGCCCGCTACGAATCACTCGATGACGTCAAGTTTCAACTCCTGGATTTCGGTGTGACTACAAAATCGCTCGAAGCCGTGTCCTTGTTCGCCGACAGCTTTTCGGTGCCTACTGCCGACTCGGTCGTTTCGTACATGGAGTCCAAGTACTCCACCATGGTGGAATACATCAGGTTAATGACAGGTATATTGCCACGTCAAGAGGAGTAAGGGCTCATGCGTCGTCGCGTCTTTCTCCATTTCGTCGATCACGAGATTCTCAAGAGAATGACGGCGGCTCGTGTACCAGTCAGTCAAGTTTGTGAGCGACTGATAAGAATATCGTTGTTGGCATCCCCGGAGCCTCCGCTCTTCCCTATCTCTGCCCACCACGAAGAACCAGCGATCTCTGAACTCTTGCACAGCCTCATGCCGCTGATACAGTGCGATCTATTGCGGATAGCCGGCAACGGCTCAACCCCGCGCGCTAACCTCGACAGAAGACGCGAGCAATTCAATGCAGATCGCGATCTATTCAAGAACCTATTCTCTCCGTCGCAGGACCTGTTGGTGGATGCCTTCCGGTCGTCTTGGGTTGAGAAGCAAGGTAATACGTCTGCCAGCATTCGCATGTGGTGGACTCAAAGTCTAATCGACCCGCAGAGTCTGCTCTCTCAGACCCTGTACCGCGGACTTCCGGTTAGTGATAGACAGCTTGCTCGCTATCTTGAGATACCGTATGTCCTCGAAGCGCGGCCGCTACTGGCAGATGTCGTCGCCGTTGCAGTAAACTCGCTCAACCCCACTGCCGGCGCCATGGCGGAGCTTCGGGAAGACCTAGGGGTTCACCTGACGCGCCAATGGGCAAGTGTTTACGCCGACAAGTTGGACGCTACTGTGTTCCGAGATTTCGGACACTATCTTCCGGAAATGGCGGTCTTTACGCCGAATCATTTCCCGACGTCAAGTATTCGTAAGCTTGAACTTCTGCTGCTGGAGCTCGAACTTCTCTACCCTATCGTGCAACTGCCAATTGTCGTATTGAGTGAGGTTCTTGAGCAACTCCGGGTCGAACGAGAATACGTTGCCGATGAACTTCTGCGTCAGTCAACGCAGAATGTTGACCGGGCTCGCAATACGTTTCGGCGACAGCAGCTCGTCGCAGCATTTCGAAGGCGTCGATCACGGTCTATATTCTGGATGGGGCGGTCGAAGGCCAGAATGACCCGAGGGCAATCGGATGAGACGAGAAGAACGGCAACTAGGCTCGCTCGAGGTCTCGAAAACTACGCCGTTGCAATCGGTATTGTCAATGATAATCGCAATTGGGAGAGGGTAACAGTGGACAGGTCGTTTCATATCTCGCAGGTAACTGGCGATGTTCACGTCGCACAAGATTCTGCGACGATCAACAATGTCACGTTCACCCCTGCGGCCATCGGTGAGAAGATCATGGACGCCTCGAAATCGGAGGGCAGTGCGAAGGAATTTGTCGAGTGGCTCACCCAAAGTGCGGCAGTAGATGACAACGGCATAACTTCTGGTGAGATAGTCAAGAATGTTGACACCGATCAGCTGACCGCCGAGAAGAAGTCGTTGCTCGCTCGCATCGGACAAAGCTTGGCCACTAGTGCCACGCAATCAACGGTAATCGTGGCGGTGGCCGAAGCCATCAAATCGCTGGCGTCATAGATAAAGCGTCGTCGAGATCGGTTCTAATATGAAAGGGTCAAGCTCGTTCGATCGAGAATCAGCAGACTGTTCTGGTAGAGGCTGGATCGCTTCGGATCTAATGAACAGTCGCCATTTATGGCGCATGCAACTTGTAAATGGTGCCGCAGAACAGTTGCTTGCCAGCGCAGATCGCTCGAAGGCCGAAGGTCTTGGGGATTATTCACCGAAACCAGAAGTTCTCACCTCTTCCGCGCTGCAGAAGTTCGCGACTGACGTCCGGGCCTGCCTTCGGTCGACCCAAGGTTTCGTTGTAGTTGAAGACTTTCCTGTCAACCATGATGCGGAAATCACGTCGCGGGCGTATTGGCACCTCGGCCGCGCCTTGGGAGAGCCCGTTTCGCAGAACAGTCGCGGTGATCTGGTGGGGCGCGTCGAGCAGAATCATCGTAGTAAGAACCTGAGGCGCCGCGGCTATGAGAGTTCCGGTGCTTTGGGGTTCCATTCAGACCGTGCCGATGTGGTGACATTGTTGTGTGTTCGGTCTGCTCTGTCTGGCGGACTTACACGCTTATGCTCTGTTCGCAAAATTCATGACATCATGCTGCACGAAAATCCCGAGCTATTAGATGAACTCTACCGTCCGCTGCCGGTTGATCTTCGCGGAGAAAGTTTCGTCGGAACAGCAGACTTTTGTCAAATGCCTGTATTTTCGATGATGCAGGGGCGATTGGTTGGGCGATATAATCGCCGTTTTTTGGAAACGGCGCAACGATATCCGTTGGCTCCGCGGCTGACTGACCGTCAGCTCTTAGCGATGAACGCCCTCGATGAAGTAATGGAACGTCCGAACGTTTCGTTGACAGCTTCTCTATCGCCCGGCGAGGTGCTCGTGATGAACAGCTTCGAGGTTTTTCATGCTCGCTCGTCTTACATCGATGCCGACATTAACGGCGGTCGGTTGCTTCTCAGACTGTGGCTTTCTTCTCAAGATAGTCCAGAGTTGCCGTCATCATTCAAGCATATATTTGGTTCAACCAAGGCTGGTACATATCGTGGAGGAATCTGGCCTGGAGGCCAGCTGCCGGTTGGTTTTGGCAGATTGTTGTAGGGTTTGAGATGTGATAGGAGGACCTCCTGCCGGCGACTCCGTGGTGCAGGAGTAGGGCTGGCTACCACCTGACGACTGTCCTGAGTAGACGAACAGTCAGAGTTGATCATCGTGGTGGACTTGCTTGCCGATGAGCGCATCACAGCGCGACCACGAAGCGGATCATCGTTGTGACCTCCTCACCAAGAGCGACGGTTAGCGCGTAGGTTCCTGTCGCCGCGTCCTGCGGTGCGGCGACGATTACCTTTACCTTCTCGAAGTCGCGTGCGCCGATACTGAGCTGTTCCGGCTCGAACCGAACCGCCGACGCGTCCAACGAGCTGGTCGGGCTGTGTCCGACGTAGTCGAGTTTGACGAGTTGGGGTACGACGTCCGTCATGATGGTCTCGCCGCGATTCTCCACGGACAGTGGCATCCGCAGCGTCGCCCCTGGCGGCAGAGTGGGCAGACCGTTCTGCTCGGCAGTCGTCGGGCCATCGTCGGGTTGAGACTTGGCTGTCTCAGTGTTGTCCCGCAAGGCGGACGTGACCAAACCGGCGATGTTGACCATCGTGGTCAGTCCGTAGTGGATGATTGCGTTCAGCGCTGGTGTGTCCGCGTTCGGCGGCGCGATCAGTCTGTCCCGTTCGGTCATCTCCGCAGTGGTCTTCACCAGCCCAGTGACGATGTTGAGCGCGGAGTTGACGATGCCTGCGACGTCAGTTGCCAATGCATCGGCTTCAGGAGCGTCAGCGACGCCGGCCGAAGTCTTGTCGGACTCCTCAGTCATTGGCCGCTGCCTTGCTGGCGCAATTGTGCGGTGGGCATTTGCACCCTGGTAGCACCAGGTGGACAGGGCTCCTCACACGGCTCTGGCGTCGCCGTGGTGGCGCCCCGTACGCGAATGCCCAACAGATCACGATCACCGATCCTCAACGAGATCGTGTAGTCGCTCTCGACCGTCCAGGTGTTGCAGAACCGCACCTGCAGCGGGGTCCGCATCTGCAAGGCGTGATGCAGCGGGGCATGCAGAGCGGTGTCGACCTCGAGCGTGTGCTGTAGCGGCCGCACGTCAAGGGTCTGATGGTGGTCACCTTCGAAGCGGTGGGTGACTGCGACAGGAAGGGGCGCGTCTGCGTTGCCTGCCACCTCGATACGGCACGGGGAATCGGTGTCCCAGCACACCATGTGCACCAAGGGGTGGCCGTCAGAGGTTTCATGCACGACGCGACCCGTGTGTTCGTGGGTCAGAGGGACGCCTGCGGCTCCTCGTATCGCCACTGCCCCGTGGTCTACGCGGAGCCGTTCGTCATCTGGTTGGGTAAGGATCACGGTCCTTGAGTCATCGGCCATGCTCAACTTCCTTCTCAACGCAACCGGTACACGTCGAAATCGAATGCCTGATCACAGGTCCATTCCTCGATCTCCACCACGATCTCGTGGTCGCCGTCGAGGCATGCATGTCCGAGGAGCACGGTTCTGTCTGGCTCAGAGTCGAGCAGGCACAAGGGTTTGCCGTCGACGAGTATCCGTGCCGGTACCTCGACCGCGAGCTGTAGCCGGTACACCCCGTGGTTGAAACATCCCCGGCCTCGCCAACGCGCGGGATAGGGAATGCGAAGATCGCGCAAGGTCTGCAGGCTGAGGTCGCTACTGGGTACCCCAGGGGTGCAGCCGACCACCGCGTCAGGTCCATGGTCGAGCAGGGAACGGTCGATCTCGATCCACACCGGTCTGCTTGCTGACGCAAGTGGTGCGAGTAACTCGACCCCCAGGACGATCAGGGTGCTGGCTCGTCGTTCTTGGTCAGGCTCGATGCCATCGTTGTTGCCCGAGTCCAGTTCCACCGCCCGTGTCCGTACCCGGACATTGTCGCGTAGCCCGGCCTCCAACAGCTGGTAGGCGTTGGATCCCTTCGGTACCAGCAAAGAGAGCTCTGTGGGGCTGAACCTCGTCGCGCCGACGGTGCCGCCGGTACCGGTGAATGCAGGTGCGGTGGTCAGTCGGACCGTCGCCAGGCTGCCCGCTGGTACCCCGGTCGACGGTAGGGTGCCCAGGGCTTCGACGAATCCGTCGACGTCCTGAGCTGCCTCGCCACCGAAGTTCTCGTCCTCCGCCTCCACATGGACTATAAGGATTCGGTTGGACTCGGCCACCGCGAAAAGCGCGTCCTCGTCGCCCTCCGCACGTACATCGTCGCGCTCATCGCCGCCGTGATCCAGCACGATGAACCGCACGACTCTGCCTGCATGGTGTGCGTCACGGACGATATCGAGCTGGGCGAGGGCTACACCGCGTTCAGGAACCTGCAGACTCAACACCAACTGGACGGCCTCGAGCTCGGTGGACAGCACCGTGATCACGGCGCCATCGGTGCCTTCTCCTCCTGCGGTGGTGCGATTCACCGCGCCGACGAGCACGCCGAGGACCAGGCCGATGACGTGGCGGATCCGACCGGTCGGCGGGCTCAGGTCGTCACGGGTCAGTCGGGTGACCGTTTCCACGACGTTGCCGCGTTCGTCGTGCTCGAGGAACTCCACCTCGACCGGTTCTGCCCGGTTCATCGCGTCCCTGAGCAGCGCGACTGCGCAGAGTCGCTCGTTGAATCGCTCCGGATCCGCGTCCAGATCTTCGACAGCGACCGTTGTGAGCCCGGCGTGGTCATCGACGATATCGGCTCGAACCAGACCTGCCCGACTCAGCTCGATCTGCTGAACGAATCCGCGGATCGTGGCCATCTGGATGCCTCCTGTCGTGTGTGGCGTTCATGGCCGAGGCAGGTCGTGGTCCGCGGCTCGGTCTTCGAAGCTCTCTCCCAGACGCCGGATCTTCGCTTGGGCCGGAAAGACGAACCCCTCTGCCGAGACACGCAGGTCTGTCACGCACGTCGAGATCTCGGCAATGCCGTTGACCACCGGTGGGAAGGCTTCGACGTGTCGGGCCTGTCGCTCACCGATCTCCTTGACCAGTTCCCCACCGACCGCGTCGATCGTGCTCTCCACGATGGCGAGCATGATCCATCCCACGATCGGGATGATCAGGTCGAGGAACACGTCGCAACAGCTCTCGTCGATGTCGAACTCACCAGGCGTGGCCTGGATGGTGAAGGAGCAGCCGCCGTCAGGGTCCTCGCCGGTATGCACGTCCAGGAACAGCGGCCCCGCGAAGAACACATCGGGATCTGGCCAGCAGTCGATGTGCACCTCGGCGGTGCCGCTGACCCACAGGTGGCCCCGGTCGACCTCGTGCTCACCTGGGTCGGCCGGAACCACCGACAAGGTCTGGAGGGTGGCGCTGCCTTCCGGTACTTCGATGAGGTGCCCACCGCTACCCAGACCGGGGAATTCGGTGGCGATGGCCTCGGCCACCTGCTCATCGACCTTGGTGCGTCCGACCGCGAGTGCCACTGCGGCGCCGGCGAGAAAGTCGTCGGGCGGGTGGTCGTCAGCGGGGGTTCCTGTGCGCCGGTTGAGCAGCACAGCGAACACCGATCCACCGACGGTGAATCCGATCGGGCTGGTGAGAGGCGCTCCGCTGGCCAACGGCTGCGGGCTGTATATCGGGAATCTGCGGGTCACCAGGTAGTTGGCCACTTCTGCCTGCAACAGAGCCTCGGCACCGGTCTCGTCGAAACCTGGTTCGGTGAGAGTTCCGTACCCGCGGAGGACCCCGTCGATCAACGGCCGCAATTGACTTTCGACGATCCCCTTGGCGGGGTGTGACGAGTCGAAGTCGACTGTGGTCTGCAACGCGGGCAGGGGAGGGACGGAGGTCATGTCCACCGTGATTGTCGCCGAGGTACTGGTTACCTTGCGCCAGAAGGTCGTCCTTCCGTATGCGGCGAAGTTGCCCGCGGCTGGCACGCTGGCGTGCATCGGCGCGACGACCTTCAAGTACCTCTCGTTGCTGTGGGTCTCCAGCGCGACCTGGATCTCCTGCGGGGTCGCCGCGTTCGGCGGATTCAGGCCGGGATCGCGGTTGCCGTCGTACAGGACCAGCGTGCCGCCACCTCGGGAGTAGGTGTGCGGGATTGTCAGATACCTGGCGTGGATGGTTTCGGCGAATCGGCTCGCATCGATGTCGGGCAGCCCATCCAAGGTGACGACGGTGACCGCGTTCGCAGTGATGCCCTCGAACGACAGGCCCAGTACCTCGGTCTCGCCCTCCAGCCAAGCGCTGATCGATGCGGGCACCTCCACCCTGGCCTTCATGGTTATCCGCGACAGCGCGGGGTCGGGCGCGCCCGGTACTTCTGTCCTGATTTCGAAGGGAAAGGAGAACAGCACGTGGTTCGAATTGGGGAAGGACAGTTCGGCGACGTCGGTGTCATCGTCGAGCACCCTTACCCAGACCTTGACCGGTTGCCCGGTGAAGTCCCGCTCGAACGGGCCTATGTTGTGTGGGTAACGGTCTTCGGACTTGAAGGCCAGGTGGAAGATCTGGCGGACCAGGTCGATTCCCAGCTCGGCGCAGTAGTCGAAGTTCGCGGTGAGGCTCATCTCGGTAACTCGGGGAACCGGATTGCCGTGATCCACATGTACAGCGAACTGCGACGATCACCCGCGGCGACAGCCCGGAATCCGTCGGCCGAGTGAACCGGGAAGACACCCTTCATGATCACTCCAAGCTCCAGCAGGTCATGCAGTACCCCGTCGTGGTCTTTGTAGAACCACAACTCCAGCAGCGACAGCGTCTTCGGTATCGCGGCGGACGGCGGCAATTCAGGCGTGCGGGCGGCCAAGTCGAGCCGCCGATAGCTGGGACGCCAGGCATCGACGCCGATCACTGTGCCGCCGTTGAGTCGGCGACCGCGGCGAAGGGGGCGGAGCACGCGGCGGTTTGCCCGTAGCCTTTGTACCGTCTCAGCATTGAGCGGGTCGGCAAAGACCGGCTCCTGCCCGGTGGTGTCCAGCGGTGACACGTTCAGCTTGGTGAACACAGCGGCGGCGAGCCAAGGCGGCTCTGTCGGCTTCGGCGCCTCGCCGAGCAGCTTGGTGAGTTTTCGAGCCAGCTCATCTCGTCGCGAAGCGATCTGTGGCGGATGAGCGATCGCGTGCAAGATGTGCGCAGCCAAGCGTGGAGCGACGTGCACACCGGCCTCGCGCAGCGCGAGCACCGGGTTGACTGCCATCAGGCGGGCCAGTTGTGGACGGGCGGCGAGTAGCCGGGATACCTCGGCTTGCCGCTCGCTGAGGTCCCGGTGGGAGGTCAGACGGATGGGCTCTGCGGGATCGGCGCCCGCACCTGGCTTGGATGCCACTTCATCCCCCTCCACCGAGTGCAGGCAACAGGGCTCTAGCACGGTGTGATCCAGGTCATAATACTGAACGCGACCAAACGACCACAGGGGCAAGAAGACCCGTCAATGCGCCTGGGAAGGGGGAGGTAGCCACGTGCCCGCAAACCTTCCCTCACCGTGGGGTTCGGCCGGCCAAGCCGGTCTTGGTCCGATCGGACCATTTCCGCTCCGCCCACTGGCAGACGTGCTGGAGCGCCGCTGGCTGCACTACGCGTTTCTCAGCGTCGACGGAAGACTGGGACTGGTAGCGAACCTGGCATGGCTGGGCTCACCACAGGACGGTTCGGAGGGCACGCAGCGCTCAACGTCGATCCTGCTGATCCACCGAGATGGATCAGGCTGGGAAGCAGGCCAGTTCAACACCAGCACTCGCACGCCACCGTGGTCGGCGTTCACTCGTCCCCATCCGCACGGCCAAGACGGCTCCTTCAGCCTTGCGGCTGTCAGCGAAGCGGTCGCAGCTCGGCTTCTTCTGCGCCGCACCGGTCATCCCTGCACCAGCCAGTGCGCACAGTTCGCCGACGGACACTTCCTGCGCTGGCAATCCGAACCCGGCGTGCTCGCGAGCGGATCCTGGCGATTCCGTGACGAGACCTTCGATGAGGTTGCCGCCGTCGGCTATCACGAGCGGGTCAGAGGGCGATGGGGATGGCCCGAACTGGGTGGCTGGGTGTTCGGGTTCGCCAATCAACCGGTGCGCACCGCGGCCGAACAGACCCGAGGTCCCGGCCATGCTGTGGTGTTTACGCTGATCCAACCGCCGGAGCCTGCCAACGCGGCCACTGCCTCCGTAATGCTCTGGCGCAGCGGTCGGTTGCTGCGCCATTTCCCTCGCCGTCGAGTCTCCGTTGCCGTACAAGGAGAACTGGACGAACGGCATATCCGCATGGTGCCCGAGTTGGCCCGGCTACTCGGTACCCCGCCGATGGTGACCATTCCACGGCGACTGGTGATCACCGCAGCCGCCGGAGACGACAGGCTTCGTCTCGACTTTCGTTGCGAGAGCGCGGCCAGAGTGGTTATCCCGGCCGAAACCGCGAACACGCCATTCAGCGTGCACGAAGTGATCGGGGCCGTCGCCGTCGAGGGCGTGGTCAGCGGTCGCTCGGTGGCGTTCCGCACCAGAGGGATCGTGGAGTTCGCGGGCGGTTCATCCGATGACTGAGGCCAGTTCTACGGTGATCGACTCTGCCGCGCTGCTGTTAGTGGCGACGGTGGAGGCGCTGTCCGAACGCGCGCCTGCGATTGTTGCCCAGGCTGCGAGTCAACTCGCCGGGATCATCTTGGGTTTGCACTTCGGCGACGGCAGCGCGGCAAGCCTTACCAGTCACCACAGCCGGCTGCGGTCAACCCCCTTGGCACCTGAGCGGCCAAACGTGGAGGCGTATTTCGACGACCGCTCGATGAACCTGCTGTTCGACTTGCAACGACAACCCATCGATCAAGTGTGGGAGGGCAGCCTCGACGTACGGGGAGAACGAGCAGATGTTCTCGCTACCATTCGAACCTTCCAGATGTTGTCCCAGCGGGCGTCCGGGCTCCGCGTGGTGCAGACGTTGTGGCGGGCATATCGGGATCGGACACCGCATCGGTGGGGCCAGATACCACCTGCTGACACACCTCCGCGCCCGGTGCGAGCATCGGGTTGGTCGGCGCTGGAGTACCTCGATCGTCGCCTGCCCGAGGATCTTGACGACCTCGACGAAGGTGCTCTGGCTCGCGGCACGGTGCGTGACCGTGCACGGAGTCTGTGGGATGGCTACCGATCCGCACCTTGGTCGTTGCCGCCCGCGCATCGTGACGCAGACTTGTCGGCCACCCTTGAGGGGTGTCGGGCGAGAGTAGGCGAGGAGCTTCAACGGATCATCCCGGCGGACAGAGAGCCGCGCGCCGCGCTCTACGATCTTATGCAGCTCTATCCCCAACGTGCGGGCAAAGGTTTGCGGCCGACGCTGACCATTGCCTCGTGCGCGGCCTTCTCTGGCTCGACCGAGGATGCCGTGCGCACTGCCGCAGCGCTGGAACTGTTCCACAACGGATTTCTGGTCCACGACGACATCTCCGATGGCTCGACTCATCGAAGGGGTCAGCCGACCTTGCATGAGAGCCACGGTGTGGGACTTGCGGTAAACGTCGGCGACGCAATGAACTTACTTGCCGTAGACGCCGTCCTGTCCAACCTGCCTGTCCTCGGCCTCGCCCGGACCCTTGGGCTGATCCACGAGGTGCTGCACATGTGTCGAGAAACTGTGGAAGGACAAGCAATCGAGCTCGCCTGGATCCGTAACAATCTGGTTCCTCCAGGTGACGACGACTACTACATGATGAGCACGAAGAAGACCGGCTGGTACACCTGCATCAGTCCCTGCCGGCTCGGGGCTGTCTGTGCTGGGGTGACTGACCCAGCAGTGCTCGCTAGCTTCGACGAAGCTTTTCGGCTCATCGGCATCGCGTTCCAGATTCAGGATGATGTGCTCAACCTGATAGGGGAAGAGGCCCTCTACGGCAAGGAGCCGCTCGGTGACCTGCTAGAGGGCAAGCGCACAGTGATGCTGATACACCTCGCCCGCACCTGTGGCGAAGCGACCCGACAGTGGATCCACGAACTGTTGGCCACATCACGGGCCAACCGGACTTTCGGCGACGCTCAGGATCTGCTCAGAGCGATGGATAGGCACGGCTCCGTGGATTACGCGATCGAAGTAGCAGATCGCCTTGCGCACCAAGGGGTCCAGCACTTCGAGGAGGATCTGGCCTTTCTGCCAGAGACGGAAGCGAAGGGAGTGCTGCGGCAGATCGCTAACTACGTTACGAGCAGACCGCTTTGAGGCGAGGCTAGATTCTCGGAACCGCTTGGGGAGGGTGCAGTGTCGACCACAGCCGACGATGGAAGCGCTCAAACATTTCCCGCACCGCCCACCGACGATCTGTCGTTACTTGTCAGCCTCGGCCGTGGACAGCAGTGGCTTCGCATGGTTCTGTGCACTCTCGCACGTCGAGGCGGCTATCTCAGAGAGACGGATCCGTTGCGCGCCAGGCACATGCTGGACGAGCTCTCTCGATCGCCGCTCTATCGAGGAGGACAGTTCCTCTTCGATTTACTGGAGCTGGAGGACTTCATGTTGGACGGCGACGTGCCTCCATCGGCGGCGACAGTGCTTGATGACGGCGCCCTCCGACAGCTTGGGGTCGCATTGCGGAGGCTGCGGGCAGCTGTCGACGGGACCGCCAGCGGGATTGCCGACCAGGTTCTAGACGGCGAGCCGAGCGTTGATCACGAGCGAAGGGAGGACCTCGCGGCGCTCGACCTCGCCTGTGCACATCGCCCGATAGCTGCGGACCTCTACCTCTACGCTGATGTCGCCATCGGAGTCGTCGCCAGCCTGAACCCTCCAACTAGATGAGTTCACGGACCATGCAGGGCACCGAGTGGTCGGGAGTCGAGGCGATCTGCCGGAGCCCAGACGCCGATCCAGGCCGTTGATCGTGTCTTAGTTGCGCGCCGACACCTGGTTCCTGTCCAATGTGGAGCATGGTTGGAGAGCTGGCTGCGATGGGCAGCTGGCTTGGCAGATAATGGAGTTTATGTCGCACACACTTGCGTGTGCGCGGCTTGTCTCACACTGTACTAAGTGGAGCAAAACTGGAGCGCGACGTAGAGTGGAACGTCACGCAACGGTACTCAACGGCGCTGAACGGCAGTCAACGGCACTGGTTGACCACGGGTTTCTCTGTTTCTGCTGGTCAGAGGCGCGACCCGCCCAAACTGGCAGTGTGAGGGTCAGGGGTTCGAGTCCCCTCAGCTCCACGCAATTGACGGCGAGTGCTCGCGGAGAGCGCTCGCCGTTTTGCGTTCCGCTGGTGTTTTCTGGGGGCCGAGCCCCCAGACCCCACGCCGGGGGCAAGCCCCCGGACCCCCGTAGGTTGCTCATTGGGCCGTAGGTTGCTCATTGGGGCGGGGTTCTCATGCTGTGGTGTCAGGTCCATCAAAGAACTACATGTACGAAACTCCAAGATGAGGCGTAGACCGGTGTCGGTCTACGCCTCATCTGTATTTGTGATGCGATGAGTCTGGCCGCTGGTTGACCGCCTGACGGTGTGGAGACCCCGTATCGGGGCGGACACGCGTAAATGTGACGCGGTTCGATGCTGGTCGGCATAGGTTCGTGCGGTGGACGTCTCCATCGAACTGCCGCAGGGATCCTGGTGGGACTGGGACGTGGTCTCTTGCAACGCCGGTGAGCTGCGTTTGGGCGCCGGGCTCGACCTGGCGTATCACCACGGCCTGGAGTTGGTCTTCCAAGATCCGGTGCTCGTTCAGTGCCCGACTGCTTTCCAGGACCCCGTCTTCCGTGTGCCGCGGCCGGACGAGGTTCTGGCGGTGACCAGGCAGTTCGGCGAGGAGCCGCAGCTTCTTGTCGTCTTCGAGGCCGATGCCGGCGGGGCCGAACCGGTGACGTCCTTGATCGCGGCCGGGAGTGTGGAAGTAGTTCAGGGAACAGTTTTTCGGTATTGGCGCGGCGACCTGGAGCCGGGCCAGCGCCTCGCGCCGTGGGTTCGTCCTCCAGATCAGCAGTAGCTGGCGCATCGCACCGCGCTTACCGTTCGGATGGGGACTTCCTGCCCCTGAGCTGCAACAACAGAGTTCTCATGCGATGTCGTCGGGTCCACAATTTCATACAGCATACGAATCGCCCGCTGACCTGCTCAAACAGGTTATGCGGGCGATCTTCGTTTCTGTCCATTGTGGACGACTACGTCGCCGTACTAGACCGCGGTGGCGACTCATTGACGTGGCAGTCCTACGGATTCGTGGCGTCGGGGACCGCCCCGGCCGAGAACGTCAGCTCCTGAGACAGGCACGCGCTGGCCAGGTGCGCTCGTCATCGGACGAGGGTGTCCCCGATGACCCGGTCATCGGGGACAGCTACTCGCAGCGGAAGCACGTGGCGGACTCGTCCTCGATGGAGGCGAGGTGTTGCTGTGCGTGCGTGGCGTCGTGCATGTCGCGGGGGTAGCGGTCCAGGGCGTCGCGCCAGCGGGCTGTCGCCTCGGCGATGTCCCCACGACGCCTGGCGGCGTGGGCGAGACCTTCCAGCGCGCGCGCCTCGAACCTCGCGAACGAGAAGTGCGTGGAGCGCTCCAATGCCTGTGCGTAGACCTTTTCGGCGTGGTTCACGTCCTCGGCGGCTAGGGCGGCTTCTGCCAGGGAGCTGAGCGCTTCGCACTCCACCCTGTGCATCCGCAGCTGGCGCGCCAGGGTGAGGGCGGAGCGGCCGTGCTCTACCGAGGTGGTCGGGTTGCCCAGTGCGCGGTGCACATTGCACAGGGCCACATGTGCCAGAGCGATGCCGGGCTGGTAGTCGATCGCCTCGCAGCCGGACAACACTTCGTCCAACGTGCGCGCGGCTTCCTCGTGTCTTCTTTGCGCGTGCTGAACCATGCCGATGTTGCACATGGTCACGAGGCGGCCGACGACGTGTTTCGGCGGCATCAGCTCGAGGGAGCGGTTCAGGTGCTCGAGCGACTCGTCGAACCTGCCCAGTTCGCGGAACACCACCGCGAGGTTGTTCGTGATCGTCGAGTGGTTCGGGTGCTTGTCGTCCTGAGCGATGAGTGCCTGGGCCGCGCGGAAGTGCTCTTCCGCCGCCACGTAGTCGTCCTGGTCCAGGTACATGAGTCCCAGGTGGATGAGCAGTGCGGACTCGCGCTGGTAGTCGCCGGCCCTTCGCGCCAGCTCCAGGGCGGTGCCGATGTGGAGGATCGACTCCTCCTTGTGGCCGCGCTCGCGGCACACCGCCGCGAGCCCGGACCAGCAGAGCGACTCGCCGAACGAGTCGCCGTCCCTGTTCGCCGCCTCGGCTGCGGCGGCGTACAGCTCGTAGGACTGGCCGCCGTAGTTGTTCAGCGTCAGGTACGGCTCCATTGCGCACACGAGCCGCCATGCGTGGCCGTGCCAGCCGTTGTCCGCGGCGAACCGAGCGGCGGCGGTGAGGTTCGGGAACTCCAGGCCCAGCACGGCTGTCGCGTCCGTCGACGAGGTGGCGGGACGCACCTCCTGGGGTGGCAAGTTGTCGCTGAACCTTCTCTGGGACGAGGCGGTCGAGAGCGCGCGGCACCACTCCTCGGTAGCGGCCAGGTAGTAGTCGAGCAGGCGGTGTGACGCGGCTCGTCGCTCCTGCGCGGAGTCCGTCTCGTTGACCAGCTGGATGGCGCAATCCCGCACCAGGTCGTGGAAGTGGTACTGGCCAGGTGAGTTCTGCTTCAGCAGGTTGAAGTCGAAGAGTTCGTCCAGGCAGGACTCCGCCTGCTCGACCGTGATGCCGGCCAGTGCGGCGGTGGACCAAGCGTCGTACTCGGTGCCGGGGTGCAGGCTCAGCAGGCGGAAGACCTTGCTCTGCAACGCGGGCAGGTAACGGTGCGAGAGCTTCAGCACCGCCATCACGTTGCGGTCCTCGATCTGCAGGAAGCGGGCTCGGTGCGCATGGCCGCGGATGCGGCCGACCAGGTCCGCGACGGTCCAGCTGCTGCGGTCGCGCAACCGGGCCGCGGCGATGCGGATCGCGAGCGGCAGGTAGCCGCACAGCCGCACGGCCTCGGCGACGGCTTCCGGTTCCTGGTTCGCCCGGCGCTCACCGATCACGCCGGCGAACATGCTCGCCGCTTCGTCGGGAGGAAGCACGTCGAGCGACACGGGCACGGTGCCGTCCAGAGCAGTGAGTCTTCGCCTGCTCGTGACGACGACGAGCACGCCCGCGCTGCCAGGCAACAGCGGACGGACCTGCGCCGCGTCGACGACGTTGTCGATCAGCACGAGGCTCCGAGTGCCGGCGAGCTGGGAGCGCCAGAGCGCGCCGCGGGCCTGCGCTCCCGACGGGATCAGCTCGGGCGGTACCCCGCTGTCGCGCAGCAGTTGTTCGAGCGCCTGCTCGGCTGAGAGGGGCTCGACACCCGCGCTGAACCCGTGCAGATCGACGAAGTACTGGCCGTCCGGATATTGCTCCGCGACCTGGTGGGCGAAGTGCACGGCGAGGGTTGTCTTGCCGACGCCGCCCATTCCGTCGATGGCCGAGATCACGAGCGTGGTCGGTTCGGTGCGGAGGACCTTTTCGGCCAGCTCGTTGAGCTCCGCTGACCGTCCGGAGAAGTCGTTGGTGTCGTGGGGGAGGTAAAACCGGGACAACCGCCGGTCGGGTGGACTCGACTTCGGCTTGGGCGTCTCCGGCCGGGCGACCGTGACCGTGCCTTTGAGGATTCCCAGCTGCAGGTCACGCAGCTCCGTGCCGGGATCGAGACCGAGTTCGTTGACGAGCGCGTTCCTGCCCTCCTCGTAGACTGCGAGCGCGTCCGCCGACCTGCCGCTCAAGTGCAGCGCTCGCATGAGAGTCGCGCGCAACGACTCCCGCAGCGGGTGCTGCCGGACGAGTGGGGTGAGTTCAGCGATGATCGCTCCGTACTCCTGCTCGCGCATTCGGTAGGCGGCGAGTAGTTCCAGGGCGGTGAGCCTGCTCTCGTTCAGTTTCGCCGCGGCGGTCTCGATGGCCAGGCCGTCCAGACCGCTCAGTGCTTCCCCACGCCACGCCGACAACGCAGAGCTGAGCAGCTTGATCGCCTCTGGCAGGTCGCCCAGGGCCTCTGCCTCGCGCGCGGCGCGGCTTCCTTCGTGGAAGTGGTGGAGGTCGGTCAGCTCCTCGGCGATGTCCAGCCGGTAGCCGGTGTCGGTCCTGGTGACTCGGGCGTCGCACGCGAGATCGGCCAGCGTGCGGCGCAGACCGCCGACCGAGTTGTGGATCTGCTGGCGCACCGAGCTGGGTGGGTGGTGCCAGAGTGCGTCGATGAGCTGGTCGGCTGGGACGGCCCGGTTCGCGTTGAGAAGAAGGATCGCGAGGAGCTTGCGCTGGCGCGCTCCGCCGAGCCTGACCGGCTGGCCTGACTGCAGAACCTCGAATGGCCCGAGCAGGCAAAACTCCACGTTCACCTGGTCAGCATACTTACCGCGGTAGCACTGAGTAGGCTCTTGGTAGCGCTTGAGTAGTCACGGGCGCTGAACTAGTTTCTGGCTGTCGCGTTGGACAGCGTGGAAGAAGCGTTCTTCTGGGGGGCATTAAATGAAGAAGAAGACGATCGTCGGCCTGGTGCTGGTGGCAGCGGCCTTCGGTTCGGTGTGGGCTGTGGGCGCCGCCTCCGCGGGGGAGTCTCGGAGCAAGGCGCCGGAGGTCCAGAACACGGTCCTCGTGGGCCCGCGTCCTGACAGCGTTGGCTCCGGGCCGATCCCCATCGGCTGACCTGTTGAACGGATCGAACCGTTCTTCCGACGACGACTCGGTCGAAGTCGCCGACACTGTCCGAGGTCTCGGCCTCACGGCACTGGTGCTGGCGGCGGGGTTCGTCCTGGGATGGCTCGCCCAGCTCGGTGTTCCCGGGCTGGGCGGCTTTTCCGTGGTGTGGCCGCAAAACTGGAGGTTCTTCACCGGACTGGAGCGCGACTCCGTCGTGGCCTACCGCGTAACGGAGCCGGGTCACGTTCTCCAGCCGCTGGAGGACGTCGAGTACCGCGGCCTGGGGAATGGCGTTGAGGTTCGCTCCGCCGAGGCGTGGCAGTTCGCGCGTCGCGTGCCCGACGCACGGTGGCAGGTCTGTTCGAGGGAGAACACGCTGGCCTGTGGCCTGGATCTCGTCGCGGACGACGTCCACCGGCTGAGGAACGAGTCCGCGGGCGACCTCCTTTGCGGGCGCCTAGCGCTGGCCGTCGAACGCACCGACCTACCGCCGGCCGGTCGGCTACCGGCCCTGGCCATGCGCGTGCACCGCATCGCATTGGTGGACATCGATTGCGGATGACGATGACGTTGTCAGGAGACGTTCCCGCGAGGCTCGGGCGGGTCGCCGCGCGGACGGAGCCGCGCGGGCCGGGGCTGGCTGCCGGCCGTTTCCTGCTCGCGCTCGCCCAACTTTCCACCTTGGTGTTCAGCCCGGACGCCGTGCTGTTCTCCCCTGTGCTGAGCCCGCCGGACGGCGTGCGTTGCGACGGGATGCGGTCGCTTTCACTGTGGTGCCTGACCGGCGGGTCCAGCCACGGGATGACCATCAGCCGAATCGTGACGATCGGCGTGCTGCTGGCCGTGATGTCGGGGTACCGGCCCAGGCTCCTCTGTGTTCCGCACTGGTACGTCGCGTTCAGTTCGGTCGTCGCGGTCCCTGTGCCGAACGGCGGGGAACGGGCCCTCATGCTCGCCTCCATGCTGCTGATCCCGATGTGCCTCGGGGATGACCGGCGGTGGCAGTGGACGCGTCCTCGTACACCGCTGCCTCCCGTCTGGAGGGGAGCGGCATTCGCCGCCCGGTACGCGCTCCGGCTGCAGCTCACCGTCATCTACCTCGGCGCGGTGGTCTCCAAGCTCTCGGACCCCCTGTGGCGTCAGGGAAGTGCGATGTTCGTGATCGTGAATCACCCCCAAGCGGGCTTCTCGGCACCCGTGCGGGACCTCCTGGAGCCCGTCCTGCGCACGTACTGGGTGGTCGCCGCCGTGAGCTGGTCGGTCATCGGAGCCCAGCTGGTGCTCGCAGTGCTGCTGTGGAACGGCGCGCGTGCACGATGGTGGGCGTTCGCGCTCGGTTCGGGCTTTCACGTCGGGATCATGTTCCTGATGAGCTTGGCCGTCTTTGGTTTGGCGATGATCGGCGTGCTGGCAATCGTGTGCGTGCCACCACGTCGTGTCGGGGAGAGTGTGGATCGGAAATGACCAGGAAGTTCGAACTCCAGCCGTTCGAGGCTGATCAAACTGCACCGGCGGACCTGAGGGCGCTCTACGAGCTGTCGGTGGCCGCTCTGCGTCTGGATCGCCCGGATCCGGTGGTGCTCGATTACGACGACTGGGTCGCCAGTCTGCGGCAGCTCGCCCCGAGTCTGGGGCCTCGGAGGTACTGGATCGCCCGTTGTGACGGCGAGCTGGTGGCCAAGGCCGTCGTCTACTTCCCGCCTGACGAGAACGAGAATCTAGCGCTGACGGAGATCACCGTGGCACCGCGGCGGCGGCGTGAGGGTGTGGGGACCGCGGTGCTCAAGGCGTTGCTGCCGGAACTCGAAGCGCGTGGCAGGAAGCTCGTGGAGGGTTGGGAACTGTCCAACGGCGGACCGGGGGCGCAGTGGGCGGTCGCGGTGGGGATGCGCATCTCCAAGTCGACGATCGCGCAGACGCTGGACATCCGCGATGTCGACCCGGCGCTCTGGGACGTGCCTGCCCCTGACGGTTTCAGGGTGGCGGAGTGGCTGGGAGCCGCACCTGATGAGCTGGTGGCTTCGTACGCTCGCGCGCTGTACGTGATGCGCGATGCGCCTGCCGGCGACTCCGAGTACAGGCTTGCGGAGTGGACGGCCGAGCGCGTGCGCGAGGCCGAGGCTCGCCATCGTGAGCGGAACGTCGTGCAACGGGTGGTGGTCGCGGTGTCCGAGGCGACAGGTGAGGTGGTCGCACTGACGCAGATGGACCTCTACACCGCCTATCCCGAGTGGGCTGTCCAGCAGGACACCGCCGTGATACCCGCGTATCGCGGCAAGGGGCTTGGGCGGTGGGTCAAGTCGCACATGTTGCGGGCACTGCTCGCCGAACGGCCCTCGATCGGGCGGATCTACACCAACGTGAACGCTGACAACGAACACATGAAAAGGGTGAACGGGCAGATCGGCTTCACGACCAGCCGCTCGACGGTAGGGGTCAGCGGGGAGATCGCCGAACTGCGCCGGCTGCTGGGCTGAGTCTCACACTGATCGTGCTGGAGCGGAACTGGAGCAGGGCAGGCAGTTGAACGTCGTCGAACGGCACTCAACGGCGCTGAACGGCAGCTACTTGCGCTGGTGTAGTCCTTTGTGGATCAAGCTGGCAGTGTGAGGGTCAGGGGTCCGAGGCGTCGGGCTTGGGCGATTCCGGCGGGCGCCCGGTCCTAAACGGACGAACGGCCGGGATTACTCCATTCGGACCCTATGGAGTGTGGTCGGCGTTAGTTAGCGTTCCAGCGAGTACGCCGGGTAACAATGTGATCACCAAGGGATGATCACTCGGCGATGGGCCTGGGGGGTCGTGCTGATGTCGCGTGCCACGGAACCGCTTCACAGATCGACAGTCACGATCGTCTCTCGCACTGCACCACCAGCAGTTGCGTGCTGCGCTGCTGGGGACCGGCGATTACTCGTGACCTGCTGACAGTCTCGTTCTCACTTTTGCCTGGGGTCTCCCGGCTTCTGCCGCTTCGGCACACCCTGCGCAGTCCGATCTCGACTGACGCGCGGTTGCCGGTAGCGGTTGTCATCCTCGGCGTTGCGCCGATGGATTCCGCTGTTCTTTTGTTCACGGGAGTGTGTGTATGAGCCTGCCCGAAGTCAGACGGACAAGACGGCCATGGAGACCAGGAGGTCGTTCCCCGGTTGCGGCTGTGCTGGTTGCGGCGTTGTCGGCGTCAGTAGTGGTGGCGGTGCCTGCGGTCGCGGTGGCTGCGCCGCCGGTGTATCACGATCCGCGTGAGTTGTCGTCGTGGGCGAACCCGCAGCAGGAGGGCCGCCAGCACGTCTCGCCGAAGGTGGCGGGTGATTTCCGGCCGTTGATGGGTGCGGATGCGGGCAAGGCGGCGTCGAAGTTCGATGCGAAGTCGTCGAAGGAGGTCGGCCGGGCGGAGAAGTCGGTCGACTACGTCAACTCTGATGGCACGCGTTCGACGGTGTTGTCGAAGGTGCCGGTCAGTGTGAAGGACGACAAGGGTGTCTGGCGGGCGGTGGACACGCGGCTGACTGAGGATCGCGGCTCGAAGCGGGCGAAGACGGGTCTGCACCAGTTGAAGCCGGAGTTCGCCGCGTCCGCGGAGGATCGCGGTCTGGTGACCATGGGGCCGATCAACCTGGGGGAGTCGGGCCAGCGGATGTCGGTCGCGCTCGAGGGTGCCCGTCGGGTTGCGCGGCAGACCAAGGATTCGAAGGCGTCCTATGTGGATGTGCTGCCGGACACGGACCTGGAGTACGAGGTCGAGCCTGGCGCCGTCAAGGAGTCCATCATCCTGAAGAAGGCGACGTCGAACAGCAGCTGGGTGTTCCGGATGGACACCGGCTCGTTGACTCCGTCGTTGAAGGACGACGGTGTGCTGATCAAGGACGCCAAGGGCAAGGTCGTGGCGTCGCTGCCGCCGATCGTGACCTGGGACTCTTCGGGCAGTGCGAAGGACAACAAGGCTCCTGCGCAGACCGGCGGTACTTACGCGCTGAAGCAGGACGGCAAGTCCTGGCTGCTGACCGTGTCGGTCGACCCGAAGTGGTTGAACGACAAGGCGCGCGTGTACCCGGTGATCGTGGACCCGACCTACACGTACGGGTTCAACAACGATGACGAGTCGAGGGCCTACAAGTCCGATGGCTATCAGTGCACCAACTGCGGTATCGCGGTAGGTAACTCGAAGTCCGGGCCTGGTGGCGGGGATTCGGTGTGGCGCACGGCTTTCCGGCATGACTTCACGCCGTTGTTCGGTAAGAACGTTGTCGGTGCGCGGTATGACTTCTGGCGCAACGCGCAGACCGGGTCGATGTTGTCGTGGAACTCGAACCTGCACCACGCGACCTCGCTGGACATCAACGGTGTCGGCCAGTTCCTGGCGGGCGGGCCGATCGGTGACCGGGGCTCGATCCAGTCCAAGGCGCTGACCGATTTCATCGCGGGCAAGGTCAACGCGCGGGACAACAGCACCTGGTTCATGCTCACGGGTTCTGAGACCAGTGACTGGTCCTACAAGAACATGCAGGTCAACCTGATCGTCGACCACGGCACCGCGCCGCCGGCAACCTCTTTGGTGAGCCCGGCGGACGGCAGCGTTCTCACCAACCTCACCCCGACGCTGTCGGTGAGCCCGGTGAGCAACCCCTCCGGCGACGGCACGCTGTACTGCTTCAAGGTCGCAACCGGTGCGGATGCACAGTCCGGCATCGTGGTCGATTCCGGCTGCATCACGAACAACACGTGGACCGTGCCTCCTGGTGTGCTCACCGACGGCACGAGCTACACGTGGACCGTGTTGACCGCGCTGACCGGTGGCGTGACCACGACCCGTCCGAACTGGACCGGTCACTTCAAGGTCGACCAGCGCATCGGTGACAATGGGCCGGCGCCGAAGGACACGGTGGGGCCGGTGTCGGTGAACCTGGCCAACGGCAACGTGCACATCGAGGACGGCGGTCCGACGTTCAACACCGTCGGTGGTTCGTCGGGGCTGACGTTCAGCTACAACTCGCAGGCGAGCGTGCCGTTCGGTCTTCGTGCCTCGTACTTCAACGACTCCACCCGCTCGGGGACGCCGGATGCGAATCCGGTGCTGGTGCGCAACGAGCCTCAGGTGAACTCTGACTGGGGTACCGAGTCGGTGTTCGCGCCGGCGTTGGCGCAGGACTGGTTCGTGGGCCGCTGGGAGGGTTTCTTCCAGGTTCCGGTGACCGGTACCTATCACTTCGGTGGTGTGCATGCGAATGGTGCGAAGGTCTGGGTCAACAACACGTTGGTCTACAACAACAAGAACGCCTCGGACGTCAACTTCGCGCTGACGAGCCAGAACGGCCCGGTCACCGAGATCGCGCTGACGGCGGGGCAGCGGGTGCCGATCAAGGCCGAGCTGTACCACTCCTCCGGTCCCGGCCGGATGAAGTTGTTCGTGCAGACCAACGAGGCCTCGAACAAGGCGGTTCCGCCGCAGATCGTCCCGGCCTCGTGGCTGTACAACCAGGACCTGCCCGCGCTGCCGTTCGGCTGGCAGCTCAACGCGAACCTGACCGGTGACGGTTCCACGTACACCAAGGCACAGGTGCAGGACCAGACCATCGTCTTCACCGACGGTTCCGGCACCAAGCACACCTGGACCAAGTCCGGCACCGGCGCCTACAAGCCGCCGGCGGGTGAGGAGGGCTTCCTCGGCCTCGACACCGGCGGCAAGATCACGCTGCACGATGGCGGGTCCGTCTACAACTTCAACGCCGACGGCACGCTCGCCTCAGAGTCGTCCGTTGTGGACAGTCGCAAGCCTGCGGCCAATACGATGAGCTGGACCGGGGCGCCGGCACGCCTGACGCAGATCACCGACCCGGTCTCGCAGCGGTCCCACAAGCTGTTCTACAACCGTCCAGGGGACGACTGCTACGCCGGCCGCACACCTCCGCCGAACGGGGACACGCTGCCGCCGTCGCAGATGTTGTGCCGCATCCAGTACTGGGACGGCTCGCAGACCTACCTGTGGTATCGGGGTGGGATGTTCTCCCGGATCGAGAACCCCGGCAACGACTTCACCGACTACGGGTTCAACGCCGACGGCACCGTCGTCGCGATCCGCGACTCCCGCGGCGTGGACTGGGCCGCGCAGGACCCGGCCATCCGCAACATCATCGAGACCTACACGGTCGTCAACTACGGCACGGTCGGCACCCGCAAGGGCGCGACCAGCGTGCAGACACCGGTGCCTGACGGTACGGCAGGTGGTGGGCGTCCCGCGCACGCCTACCGCTACGACCTGCCCAACCGGCAGACATTTGTGGACCTCTCGTATCACTACCCGGCGTCCGGCTACTCGACGAAGGTGACCTACGACGACGCAGACCGGCAGCTGACCTCCACCGACGCCACCGGCAAGACGACGGCGACGACGTGGAACAGCAAGGACCAGCAGCTCACCACCACCGACGCGGCTGGGCGGATGTCCTCGACGGTCTACGACCACAACGACCGGCCTACCGACCAGTGGGGACCGGCACCGGCGAGCTGCTTCACCGGCCAGCAGCCCACCGCGGCCTGTGCGGCCACGATGCCTCACACCCGCACCAACTACGACGAGGGCCTGCAAGGGTTGTCGGCGGCGATCTACGACAACGCGACGATGACGGGTTCGCCGAAGGTCCACCAGACCGGCTTGGGCACCGCTGACGGCACGGTGCGGTCGGACTGGACCGACACCACCTCGCCCGCGCCAGGCGTTCCCGCCGGTCGCTTCTCGATCCGGCTGACCGGCCAGATCACGTTCCCGAACGTGGGCAACTACAACCTGGAAACCCACGTCGACGACGGCGCCCGGTTGTGGATCGATGACGTCCTGGTCATCGACCACTGGTCCGACGGAGGCCCCAGACCGGCCAAGGGCGACTACAACAACACCGTCGCCGGCTCCATCCACCGCATCCGCATCGACTACTACAACGGTCAGGGCCCCGGCCAGCTGCACCTGAACTGGCGCCGCGCCCCCGACGGCGTCTACGAACCCATCCCCGGCACCTACCTGCGCCCCAACTACGGCCTGACCACCTCCACCGTCAAGGACGAGTCCGGCGGCGTACCGAACCAGGTCAGCTCGACCAGCTACACCGACAACGGTCTCGACGCCGCGTACAGCCTTTCAACCAGCGTCACAACCGCGGGCAGCACGACGCGGACCAGCTACGAGGCAGTGGGCACGGGATATCTGCGCACGACAGGCAAGACCATGCCCACCGGCGCGCAGACCACCGACGTCTACTACGGCGACACCCAGACGCGGGACGATCCGTGCACCACCACGGTCGAGTCCACCAATCAGGGCGGCCTGGCCAAGCTCACTCGGCTGCCTGCCCCGGCATCCGGCACGGCGCGCGAAGACGAACAGATCTTCGACGCCTCCGGCAGGGTCGTCGCGAACGGCACCAGCGGCGCCTGGACCTGCACCACGTACGACGGCCGCGATCGCGTGGTCTCGGTGAAGCACCCGTCGAACTCGTCGGCACCGGAACGCACGGTCACAACGAACTACGCGGTGAACGGCGATCCGCTGACGACGTCGGTGTCCGATGCGAACGGCACCGTCACCACGAAGGTGGACCTGCTCGGCCGGGTGGTGCAGTACACCGACGCCAACGGTGTGCGAACCGAACCCACGTACAACCTGGCCGGTCGCACCATCTCGGAAAAGGTGACCCCGCCGAGCGCGGCTGACGCGGCGCAGACCATCACCTACACCCATGATGACGCGGGCCGCGTTCTCACCATTTCCCTCGACACGACCGTGCTGGCCACGGTCACGTACGACGCGGCCGGTGAACTGGCGACGGTCACGTACGTCAACGGCAGTTCGTTGGCCTCCATCAGCAAGGACACCATGGGCCGAGTGGTGTCGCAGAGTTGGAGGACAAGCGACAACGTCCAGATAGACTCGACCGTGGGCCGCTCCCGCGCGGGCACGATCATCGACGAGACCCTGGGTGGCACGGATGCCCGGCCGTCCGCGCCGAACTACGTCTACGACGCGGCCGGCCACCTGACCGATGCGTGGGTCGCGGGACACCACTACACCTACGACTTCACGTCGACCGCGAACGCGGCATGCCCGGCCGGTACGCGGCCGAACGCGGGTCAGAACACCAACCGCGTGCGTCTGCTCGACGAAACCTCCTCGGGCACAACGGAAACGGGCTACTGCTACGACGCGGCGGATCGGCTGCTGGCCACCGTCGGGGCAACAGCGGTGACGAACGTGCAGTACGACAACGACGGCAATACGACGCAGTACACCGTCGCTGGTGCGACGACACATCTGTCGTGGGACGGTGCGAACCGCAACATCGCGGTGCGCACCACGGGAACCGACCCGGCCGACGTGTCCTATCTCCGCGACGCCACCGACCGGATCGTCCGCAGGACCGCTGCCCAGGGTGATGCCGCGACCGATGTGCGCTACGGCTACACCGGCGGCGGCGACACGGCCGATCTCGCCCTCGGCCCGGACAACCGGGTGCTGTCGCGCAGCATCGGCCTGCCCGGCGGCGTGCTGTACACGTGGAAGCCGCAGGCGGCGGACCGCACTCTGGATCACCCGACCATCCGTGGTGACTTCGGGCTGACGACCGGCGCGGACGGTAAGCAGGTAGGTGCGCTGCGGACGTTCACGCCGTTCGGCGAGCCGTTGAAGACAGACGGTGCGGTGGATCCGGACAACGTGCCGGACAACGTGCCGGGCCAGATGGACCACGGGTGGCTGGGCCAGCATCAACGCCTCTACGAGCACGCCGGAGCGTTGTCGCTGGTGCAGATGGGTGCCCGCCCGTACAGCCCGTTCCTTGGTCGCTTCCTGACTGTCGATCCGGTTGCCGGCGGCAGCGCCAACGACTACGACTACACGAACGGTGACCCGATCAACGAGACCGATGTCGACGGCAGGTGGACCTGGAAGGGCGTGTTCAAGACAGCGGCCACGGCTCTGAGTGTGGTCAGCAGCATTGCCGGGTCCATCCCACTCTGCGGCGTCTGCTCCGCAGTCGGTCTGATCACAGGTGTCGCCAGTGCCGGCTTCACCGCCGCGACCGGCGACTGGAAGGGCGCGGGCATGGCCCTTGTCGGCACCGCGGCAGGCGTGGCGTTCGGCGGTATCGGCCGTCTCGGCAAGTTCGCGGGCAAGCTGGGCAAGGTTTACAACAACGCCGCGAAACGCGTCGGCGGCATGGACGGTGCGGCGGCTCGGATCGCCGCGCAGGCTCGACCGAGAATGGTTCGTATCAACGGCTCGTGGAGGAAGAGGAACCCTGAGAGGACATGGGGTATCGGAGGTAGGGTGGTCGCCTACGCGGGCGGACAGGCAGCATCCTGGGGCTGGCCGGGTGGTGGGTACTCAACCACCCGGGGCGCGATGAAGGCATGGTGACACGTTGAGCGCGATAGCGATCGGGGCTGCCGTGGCGACGTGGGGTGCCTTGCTGGTCCGCTACTACCTCAAGGTGCCGAAAGGCCGAGTGCGGCTGGTGCTGCTACTCGCGGGCCTGACACCGTGGGTCGCCTTCACCGTGGCAGTGGTCAAGGGGTTCTCGGTACCGATGTCCGCCTGGATCATCGCTGTCGCGGCGGCGATTCCCTGGCTGGCCACCGGTTTCAAACCCGAACTGATGATCGATGCCAAATACATCTACGGCGAAGAGGCGACCGAAGAGCAGCAGGACGCGATCGACAAGTACCAGTTTCGTGCCATCGGTCTGATTGTTCTGATCGTCGTTGTCGGTGTCGTCGTCCGGCAGGTGACCTGAGTTGACCGGGATCCGTTCGGCGATCTGCACCTGACACCGCGGCCGGTGGGCCGGGCCATCGTTTCGACGAGGCCCGGCCCGCCGTGTGAACTCGCAGCGTGTCTCAGTGCTGATCGTCTACGGGGTCGGCGATGTGCTTGGTGCCGGACTTGGTGCTGGCTTCCTCGTCTTCGCGAGCACGGAGCCGGCCCGGCGCTGGCGGCATCAGGACGACGCCGCCAAGAGCGCGACCAACGGCTCCGAAACGAGTAGCAAGCGACTGATCGAGCGATGACCGGTCTCGTTGTGGCAGGTGCCTCGCTGAGACCCAGCATCCAGTGAAGTCCAATAGCGGCGCGGGTTGCCTGCCGCAGGTATGCCTGGAGAGATTGATGTGTTCCGGCGCCTCACGAAGGTCCGCCTTCGGTGTCGCCGGGTTGGCGAGGGCGACCAGGGACCGTCGCGACGTCAGGCGGCAGGCGGCCTCGTCGCGAACACGATCTCTCCCCGGCCCCATAGGGGATGATCACGTCGCACGTCCGTCCGGAGTGGATGAGGACGGGGAACGAGGTCGGCGCCTGCCGCCTGCCGCGTGTGCGCGAGCCCGGGGTCAGAGGGCCCCTTGTTGCAGTGCGGGCAGGAGGCCGTCGCGGTGGCCGGCGGCGTTCGGGTGGTAGGACTCGGTGATCGGCTGGCGTGTGCCGTGGATCCACGGCGCGGGACCGCAGACCCCGTGGAAATTGAACCTGTCGCGAGTGTCGACATAGGTGAAGCCGGCCGCGGCGGCGCGGTTGCGGATCACCGAGTCGAGGTGGTTGGCGCCGTCGTTGAGCGAGCGCTGCTTCGGTACCGACAGTTGACCGCCGCACGCCCTGAGGCCGAACAGGCGTGGGTAGCCGATCACCACGACCTTGGCCTTCGTGGCCTTCGACCTGATCTGTCGGTACGCCCTGTCGAGCTTGCCGCCGAGCTCGGTGTTCATCTTGCCGATGGCCGCGTTCACGGCCTCCTGGCACTTCCTGTCACCTGCGGGGCCGCTGGTGGTCAGAGTGCACGTTGTGAGCACGGAGGCGAAGCCGATGTCATTGCCGCCGACCTGGACGCTGACGAGGTCGATGCCCCCGTTCAGGTTGCCGGTCTGGCCTGCGATGCTGTCGGTGGTGGCGCCGGAACACGCGTTGAAGATGAGGTTGGCGTTCTTGACGAACCTGTACCACTCGGCGTAGGAGTCCTTGCTGCGCAGACAGTTCCCGCTGCCGCTGTGGTAGTTGCCGGCGCCGGTGCCGGAAGCGTACGAGTCGCCCAGTGCCGCGTAATCGATCGTGGCGGCCTGCACGGGGGCGGCGAGGCCGAGTGTGGCAGCGGCGGCCAGCGCGGCGGCGAGGAATCTGGTGCGCAAGATCATGCCTCCTGGTGGGTCAATGGTGGCCCGAGGCTATGAGCGGGCTGATGAAGGAACGACGAAGATCCCGTCTGCTTTCCGTTTGTCCGTCCACCGTCTCAGCTGGATGCCCGAAGGGGCGAATTCGTTGCCCTGACTCACCTTGCGGTTCGGCCGAAGACGATGTCGAGCAACGGCGCTGAACGATAGTCGACGGTGCTGGATTTACTGGGGCTATTGGGTTTTCGCAGGTAAGAGTCCTTTCTGGACCAAACTGGCAGTGTGAGGGTCAGGGGTCCGAGTCCCCTCGGCTCCACTCTTCGGAGAACCCCTCTGATCTTGCGGTTTATGCAGATCAGAGGGGTTCTGGGTGTGACCATCTCGCCGGCGGTGTGATGGGGAGACGGGGGGTCGTTGTGCGGCTTCATTTCTCGTCGTGGCGGTGCCAGTGACGCGGACGACGTTGCCGCGCTTGGGGTCGGTGTCGACGATGCGGAACGGGACGGGGACCGCTCTTGGGTTCACGCTTGCTGTTGGGCGCGAACGGTTCCACGGTCCGGGCTAGCCGCCACAGTCGCCGACCGTGCGGTGCGGGGCCAGGTCCAGGCATACCGCACGACAAGGCCCAGAAGGATCAGTTCCAGCACGATGCCAAGGCCGTAGAAGTACAGCCAGGACTCGCCCACCGCGTTGAACGCCGTGACGGGGACGTAGAGCGAGGCGACGGTGAGGTTGGTGATGCGGTTCGCCTGGGCGGGCAGCGTCATCGACAGCACGACCATGAGGATCGGGATGGCCACGAGGGTCAGCGCCGTGGTCGAAAAGGTCTGGGAGAGGCCGAACTCGAAGACCTTGCCCTTGAGGATGTCTTGGATGACGCCGGGCGTGAAGAAGTTGAGAATGTCCACATAGGCGTACAGGAACATGAAGCTCGTCCACGTTGCGGCGAGCTTGGCTCTCACCGGGATCCGCTGGTCTTCCAGTGGGGCGGTGGTGAGTTGACGTGTTCTCATCGTGGGCTCCGTTGTTGTGGTGAGGATCGGTAGGGCCACGATCGCTGAACCCGGCGGCGGGCGCCCCGGCCCGGAGGCTGGGGTTCGCCTGGCCGATGGCATGGGCTCTCTCCTGTTCTTTCGGCGGGTACGCCGAGGTACGCCGATCCCTAGGCTGGAGCCGTGGTCACTGTCTGGCGCTCCATCTGGCGTGAGCCTCGGCCTGCTGACGCCCCACCCATCGGTCGGCTCGACTGGCTGCTGGTGGGCGTAGTCGCGGCCGCCGCCTTGGTCGAGGGCATCGTTCGGCCGGGCTTGGCCTGGCAACCCCTGGTGACGGTGCTCGCCCTCGCGCTGGTGCCTGCCCTGCTCTGGCGGCGGGGGCGCCCCCTGATGGCCGCACTGATCGGGTGGGGCGTGGCCGGGCTGCTCTCGGTCCTCCAGCTGACTGCGCACGCCGGGGACCTCGGCCTCTACGCCACGATGGCCGTCCTGATCCTGCTCTACTCCCTGGTGCGGTGGGGCTCGGGACGGGAGATGGTCTTGGGGACTGCGTTCGTGGCAGTCGTTGTCGCGCTGGGGATGTACGCCTCCTCCGCGGGCTTGGCCGACGTTTTCGGCGGGTGCGTTCTCTTGCTGTTGTTCGTCGCCCTCGCGGCGGTGTTCCGCTACCGCGCGGATCTCTGGCATCGCCAGCAGCGCGAGATCCGCAATCAGGAGCGGGTGGCGCTGGCGCGCGAGTTGCACGACACGGTGGCCCACCACGTCTCGGCCATCGCGGTGCAGGCGCAGGCCGGTGGTGTGGTCGCCGGTATCCAGCCCGAGAAGGCCGCCGAGTTCCTGGCCGTGATCGAGTCTGAAGCGTCGCGAACCCTGGCGGAGATGAGATCCGTGGTGCGGGTGCTGCGTGAGGAGGAAGCCGTCGCCTACTCACCGCAGCCGGGTGTGGCGGACCTGCCTGCTCTGGCGCGCGCCGGCGCGACGCCCACCGTCGAGGTCTCGCTGGACGGTTCGTTGACTCGGCTGGCACGACCCGTGGACACCGCGCTCTATCGGCTCGCGCAGGAGTCGCTGACCAACGCCGTACGGCACGCCCGGAGCGCGACCCGCGTCGGGATCGACGTACGCCGGGAGGGCGACGCCGTCAGGCTGCGTGTCAGCGACGATGGGCAGACCGAGCCGGGGCCGGTCCCGGAGCCCGGGTTCGGCCTGCTGGGCATGGCCGAACGCGCCCAGCTCCTCGGCGGATCGCTCTCCGCGGGGCCGGGGCCAGAGGGTGGCTGGGTGGTCGAGGCCGTGCTGCCGGTGGAGGCGTTGGGATGAGCATCCGTGTTGTCGTGGCCGACGACCAGGACTTGGTCCGGATCGGGCTGGTGACGATCCTCGGCGCGCAACCCGACATCGAGATCGTGGGGGAGGCAGCAGACGGGCTCGCGGCGCTCGACCTGGCGACCCGGCTGCGTCCCGATGTCCTCCTCGTCGACATCCGGATGCCCGGACTCGACGGCGTCGAGGTGACGCGGCGCCTTGCCGGGCCGGACGTGACGGACCCGATGGCGGTCGTCGTGATCACCACCTTCGACCTCGACGAGTACGTCCTCGGCGCCCTGCGCGCCGGCGCCCGCGGCTTCCTGCTCAAAGACGCCGGTCCGGCGCTCCTCGTGCAGGCCATCCACGCGGCGGCCAACGGGGACGCGCTGATCGCCCCCAGCGTCACCAGCCGGCTGCTGGCGACCTTCGCTGACCAGGCGCCGGTGGCACCGGTCCAGCCCATCGACCCGCTCACCGAGCGCGAGGAGGAGGTGCTCGCGCTGGTGGCACGGGGCCGGACCAACGCCGAGATCGCCACCGAGCTCTTCGTCGGCTTGAGCACGGTCAAGTTCCACGTCGCATCGTTGATGACCAAGCTCGGCGCACGCAACCGCGTCGAGATCGCGATGTGGGCCTACGACACCAGACGCTTGAGGGCCAATTAGTCCCTGGTGTCGCACAGACCAGGGGTTCTCACGGGCGCGACCCGCGGGTGGACATCGCCACGCTGACAGGTGTCCGAATTCCCTCATGAAAGGCAGGGCGTGACATGACCACGCTCGAGCAGCAAGCCGACCATGCGATCCGGCCCTTCGCCGTGCGCTTCCGCCGGGAGGCGATCGACCAGTTGCGCCGCCGTCTGGAGGCGACACGCTGGCCGACCCGGGAACTGGTCGGCGACCGCTCGCAGGGGGTGCAGCTGGCCACGATGCGGGCTCTGCACCGTTACTGGGAAAACGAGTACGACCTGCGACGAGTCGAGTCCCGGCTCAACGCGCTGCCGCAGTTCACGACCGAGATCGACGGCGTGAAGATCCACTTCGTGCACGTCAGGTCCAAGCATCCGGACGCGCTGCCGCTGATCATGACCCATGGCTGGCCGGGGTCGGTCATCGAGATGCTCGACTCCGTCGGGCCGCTGACCGATCCGACCGCACATGGCGGTGTCGCAACGGATGCGTTCCACCTCGTGCTGCCGTCCCTTCCCGGGTACGGCTTCTCGGCGGAGCCGGCCGAGGTCGGGTGGGACCTCGTCCGCACCGCTCGAGCGTGGGCGGAGCTGATGCGCCGGCTCGGCTACGACCGCTACGTGGCCCAGGGTGGCGACGTCGGGGCCGGCGTCACCGATGCGATCGGCCGGCTGGGGCCGCAGGGGCTGGCCGGTATCCACACCAACCTGCTCGTGCCCGCGCTCAACGACCCCTCGTCGCTGCCGAACGACACCGAGGAGGAACGTGCGGCGCTCGCCGCGATCAAGGAGTTCCAGACCACCGGCAACGGCTACTTCGTGGAGATGGCCACCCGGCCGCAGACCATCGGGTACGCGCTGCTGGACTCACCGTCCGCGCTCGCCGCCTGGATGATCGACCACGACACCGACGCCTACTACAAGATCGCCGGCGCGTTCGTCGACGGCAAGCCGTCCGGCAACCTCACCCGCGACCACGTTCTCGACAACATCACCGCCTACTGGCTGACCGGCACCGGCGCGTCCACCTCCCGAAGCTATTGGGAGGCATACGGAGCCGATGCTCCCAGTGCTGGCAGCCCACCACTTCCGGCGCCGCGGGTGCCGGTCGGTTTCAGCACGTTCCCCGGCGAGATCTGGCGGACTCCGCGCAGCTGGGCCGAAGTGTCGTACCCCACGCTCAGCTATTTCGGGGTCGCGGCACGGGGCGGTCACTTCGCCGCCTGGGAAGAGCCGGAGCTGTTCGCAGCCGAGGTTCGAGCCGCGTTCCGAGCACTGCGATAGGAAGGGGAGAACGATGTCTGGACCCACAAGGCGACAGCTGCTGCAGGGCGGAATCGCCGCCGGCCTCTCCGTCGCGGTGACGAGTGCGCTCGGCGAATCCCCGGCGCATGCGTCGCGGGACGGGATCCGTCCGTTCCGGGTCGCGGTCCCGAACCGGCAGTTGGCCGATCTGCGCGGCCGGGTCGCCGCGACGCGCTGGCCTTCACGCGAACTCGTCGACGACCGGACGCAGGGCGTGCAACTCGCGGCCGCGCAAGCGCTCGCCCGCTTCTGGACCACCCGGTACGACTGGCGCCGGTTCGAGGCGAAGATCAACGCGCTCCCGCAGTTCACGACCGAGATCGACGGCGTCGACATCCACTTCATCCACGTGCGCTCACGGCACGCCGGTGCGCTGCCGCTCATCATGACCCACGGCTGGCCAGGCTCCATCGTGGAGCTGCTCGAGACCATCGGGCCGCTCACGAATCCGACCGTGTACGGCGGCACGGCTGCCGATGCGTTCCACCTCGTGCTGCCGTCGATTCCCGGCTACGGCTTCTCCGGCCAGCCGACCGGGCTCGGCTGGGAGACGAGCCGGACCGCGCGCGCCTGGGCCGAGCTGATGCGCCGCCTCGGCTACACCCGCTACGTCGCCCAGGGCGGCGACGTCGGCGCCGCCGTCACCGACAACTTGGGCCGGTTGGCACCTGCGGGGCTCCTCGGCATCCACCTGAATCTGTTGGTCCCGGCATTGCGCAACGCCACCGTCCTGCCGAAGAACACCGATGAGGAGAAGGCCGCGGACGCCGCGCTCAAAGTGTTCGGCACCACGGGTAACGGCTACCTGGTCGAGCAGTCCACCCGGCCAGAAACGATCGGGTACGCGTTGCTGGACTCTCCCGTCGCTCTGGCGGCGTGGATGCTCGACCACGACACCGACAGCTATCACAAGATCGCCCGCGTCTTCCTGGGCGAGGCACCGGCGGGCAACCTCACCAGGGAGCACATCCTCGACAACATCTCGTTGTACTGGCTCACCGGCACCGGTGTCTCGGCTGCCCGCGCGTATTGGGAGAGCGCTCACGCCGGGGGAGGGAGCATGCCGCCGGTGACCGTCCCGGTCGCCTTCAGCGCCTTTCCCGGCGAGATCTTCCAGGCTCCGCGCAGCTGGGCGCAGTTCTCGTACCCGACGCTCTCCTACTACCACCAGCCGGTCCGGGGCGGACACTTCGCCGCCTGGGAGGAGCCGGGCCTGTTCACCGCCGAGCTGCGCGCCGCTTTCCGTTCTCTGCGCGCGCTATGACCCGAACTTTGTCCATCGCCCCTCGGAGATCACCTCGACGGACCCGTCGACGACCTTGATGGCTGTCTGTTCGTCGACGGCGTAGGCCGGGCCGCCGATTTCGGCGGCCCACCGCTCTGCGTCGGCGAGGGTGTTCGTGGGGAAGGCGTCCAGGTGCGGGAAGATCGAGAAGTCGACGACTCCCAGGGTGCGGTCGTCCGGCGCGGAAGGCCATTCGACGAAGTACGAACCGATCCGGGGCGTCATCACCATGCTTCCGGCACTCACTCCGACCCAGACCTTGTCGGGCAGCGAAGGCAGTAGATCGGCCAGCCCGGACTCGCGCATCCAGTGGCACAGGTACGTCGCGTCGCCGCCGTCGACCAGGAGCACGTCCGCCTCCTGGACCCAGGGAACCCATCGCCGCACGCCGACGGTGGGCAGCGCGGTGAGCTCGAGGACACCGAGCGACGCCCAGCCCAGGCCGGAGAAATGCCGCCACGCGGGCTCGGCGGCCACGAATCCTCGCACCGATGCCGGACCGCACATCGGGTGACCCCACATGGCTGTCGGAACGCAGAGGGCGTGGCACTCGGAGATCGGCTTGCCGAGAAGCTGCACGAGCGCCGCGTGGATGCTCGGGTTCGTCACGCCACCTGACGTGAGCAAGAGCTTCACAGGTGCCTCCAAATCGCGCACGGAAGGTGAACGTCTCTGAAGACCATGAAGCGAGCTGGGATTCATCGCGGTTCGCGCGTCAGATTGCCGGAGCCGTCATCTGTTGCGCAGGGCCGAGGTGGTCTTGCCGGTGCGGTCGCGAAGGAGCAATCGCAGGGTGTTGGGGTGTTCGTAGCCGACCTTCCGCGAGATGGTGTTCAGGGACAGATCGGTGGTGCGCAGCAGGTGCGCGGCGCGTTCGACTCTCAGGTCCTGGACGAATCGGATCGGGGACGTCCCGATGGCGCGCTGCACGCAGCGCTGCAGGGTCCGTTCGCTGACGCCGATCGCTTTGGCCGCGTCGGGCAGGCTGATGGTCTGGTCCAGGTGTGCGCGGATCCAGCGTTCGAAGGCCGCGACGGTGGGATTGCTTTGGGCCAGGGCGCTGGGGATGGTGTACGCCGACTGCGCCGGACGCTCGTCGATCACGAGGTAGCGGGCCACCAGGTCGGCCAGTGCGGGGCTGCTCGCCCGGACGATCGCCAGCGCGAGGTCGACGTGCCCGAAAGCCGCGCCGGCGGTGGTGATGCCACCGCAGGTGATGACCATCTGACTGTGATCCAGGTCGACCTGCGGATACCTCGCCCGGAAGCTCGGCGACAGCCACCACGTCGTCGTGGCACGCACTCCGTCCAGGATTCCCGCTTCAGCCAACAGGAACGTACCTCCGCACGCCGACGCGATGGCCGTGCCACGTGCATGCGTTCGCGCGATGAGGTCGCGAACGGGAAGGGACACATCGCCGCTGACGTGGTCGAGCAGAGCCTCCGGGCTGCTTCCGGCAAGTGCCGGAACCACCAGCAGATCCGCTGTCCGCGCATGCTCGAGCGGCTCGGGCGCGATGACGAGTCCCGCCCCGGTCCGCACCTGTGAGGTGGCGCCGACCATCGTCACGGTCCAGGTGGGCGGTTCGTGGATCTGCTCGCCCAGTGCGTTGGCGTTGTCCAGCACGTCGAGGACCGCCGCGAGTCCGGAGTCGAACACCCCGTCGTAGACGACGACCGCTACCTGCATGGCGAGACCGCTGCTTTCATGTCGTTTCCTGCAGGTGGCCTCGCCGCATCCGTGGTGTCAGACCCGGCCGGGGCGTCGCGTCGTTACCTCCTGGACCAGCCACGTGTTGCTGTCAGGATCGTTGAAGGAGAAGAACGATCCGTAGCTGGTGCGCTCCGGGTCCGGGCCGGGTTGCCGCGCCTCGACGGGGAACGGCGGGCCGTGCCAGACATCGCTCACCTCGATGTCGCGGCTGACGAGGTTCTTGTGGGCGGCTTCGATGTCGGGGACGGTCAGCGTCGCCTCCGCCGAGCCGGGTGCGGCCGTGGTGATTCCGATGCCGAGCGTGATCGAGCACGCGGAGCCCGGTGGCGTGAACTGGACGATGCGGAGGCCGTCCATCGGAGCGACGTCGTCGTCGAGCCGCCAGCCAAGGCGTTCGTAGAACTGCTTGGATCGATCGACGTCGGCGACAGGGATGATGTCGACCTCGAGGTGCATCTCGCCCTCACCGATCAGACCGCGTGCCGCGGGGGAGCTCATGTCCGCTCTCCTTCCGGGTTGACCTTCGGTCCAGTTTGGACACTCGGTGTGTTCATCGTGTCCCTGTTCGCGCCCGCTTGCCACGACCGGCAAGCTCACAGGTGGGAGGACGAACCTCTCACCGCTCCAAGGGGCACTACTCGTCCAGGAAGGGCAGCAGGTGACTGAGCAGGAGCTCGGGAGCTTCCTCGGCGACCCAGTGTCCGCACGGCATCACGACGCCGGTCACATCGTCGGCGTACTTTCGAACCTGCTCTGGGACGAGGTCGCCGAGTGCGCCTTCTGCGCCGACGGCCAGCACCGGCATCGTCAGCGTCGTGCCGCGGTTGCGGATCGTGTCCTGGACGTCACGAGGGAACGTCGTGAAGTACTCGTAGGACGCGTGCAGGTAGCCGGGACGTCGCAGAGACTGCGCGTACTCGGCCAACGCCTGGTCGTCGACTCCGCCCTTCACCTGTTCCATCCAGCCCACGAAGCCTTCGATCCAGATGTCTTCGCGTCCGGCGACGATCTTTTCCTGCAGCCCGTTGTCGAGCGTGAAGAATCCGAAGTTCCACAAGCCGGGTCCGGCTTCGGTCAACGCGGGCAACTGGTATGCCGTCTCGTCGACCAGAGGAGCCTCCAGCAGCGCCAGACGCCGTGTCGAGCTTCGATGAGCGGCCGCGTAGGCGTAGGCGACCATGGTCCCGATGTCGTGTCCGACAACGTTGACCTCTTCTTCGAGCCCGAGCGAAACCAGCAACTGGTGTACATCGTCCGCGAGGGCGGCCTTGTCGTATCCGCTCTCGGGGGCGTCCGAGCCGCCCGAACCGCGGAGGTCAGGCGCGATCACGGTGTACCGCTCCGCGAGCGCCGGCATGATTTTCCGCCAGGAGTACCAGGTCTGGGGATATCCGTGAATCAGGACGACCGTGGGGCCGGTGCCGCCTACGGCGTAGTTGACCGCGATTCCGTTGACATGACTCGTCTTCTCAACGAATCCGTCAGGGATCTTTGACGCGGTGAGCAGCGGCATTGCTTACTCCTCAAGTGACCCGTTCAGTCGGGACAGTAGGGTTTCTGATCTTCGACGCACGCTGCCGCGCCTATTGATATTCGGTCATTCCTCATATCCGCGCCGCTGTGTTCGGTGTGAGGAAAATCTAGACCGTCAGGTGGAAACGCATCAGTGGCGAAACCGCCAGGAACGATAGTGATTCCGACATGGACGGATCCTTGGCTACCGCGCCTCTCCAGAACTGTGCCGGGAGTGGTCGCGCGTGCGCATCAGGAACACCGCGACGCCCGACCGGGACGGTGTCCGAGAATCCGGCGGCGGTCGCGGCCTGCATCGCCCCGTACGACGGCAGCACCCGCAGGAGGTCGCTGTCCGCGGCCGGGTTGGGGATCGGGTTCTGCAACGTGACGTCGACGATGCTGATCATGACGATCAGGAACGGGTCCTGAAACAGGTGCGGAACACCTACCTGCCCCCGGCCACGGCGCTGCCCTCGCACAACACGCCGGCGGCCAACCGGTGCAGTTCGTCGAACCGCTCGATGTCGAACGCCAGGTGCGAGATCACCAGCACCGAGCGGCCACGATCGCGCAGCCGCGTCGCGAGGTCCCAGAACCGCAGGAAAACCAGCGCCACCCCGAACTCGTCGCCCTGCCCGGTGGCCAGGTGGGCGTGGAAGTACCACCACTCCAAACCGCAGTCGAGATGCGGCTCAGTTGTCGACGCGGCCCATGAGCTGTTCGGGATAACGAAGACCGGCCGCGGCACCGGGCGGAAGAGCTGCTTCGAGCTCGGCCAGCTGGTGTGCGGTGAGCTCGATGTCGGCGGCCGCCGAGTTCTCCTCCAGGTAGCTCACGCGCTTGGTGCCGGGGATGGGGACGATGTCGTCGCCCTGGTGCAGCAGCCAGGCCAGCGCGAGCTGGGTGGCCGTGATGCCGGCTTCGGTGGCCATGGCGCGAACCTGGTCTGCCAGACGCAGGTTCTGCTGGAGGTTCTCACCCTGGAACCGGGGGTCGTACCGGCGGTAGTCGTCCTCGGCGAGCGTGGTGACGTCCTTGATCGCGCCGGAGAGGAACCCGCGGCCGACCGGCGAGTACGGCACTATCGCGATCCCGAGCTCGCGGGCAGTGGGCAGGATCTTCGCCTCAAGACCGCGCTCCCACAGCGAGTACTCACTCTGCAGCGCTGCGATGGGATGCACCGCGTGCGCACGCCGAAGGGTGTCGGCGTTGACCTCCGAAAGGCCGATGTGCCGGATCTTGCCCGCCGCGACGAGCTCGGCCAGCCCGCCGACGGTGTCCTCGATCGGCACCTCCGGGTTGCGCCGGTGCAGGTAGTACAGATCGAGGTGGTCAAGGCCGAGCCGGGCAAGGGAGGCGTCGACGGCCTTCTTGGCGTACTGCGGCGTGGAGTCGACGGTGAAGTTGCCTTCATGCAGCCGCGAGCCGAACTTGGTGGCGACCACAGCCTCGTCGCGCCGCCCGGCAAGTGCCCGGCCGAGCAGCTGCTCGTTGTGCCCGGCGCCGTAGATGTCGGCGGTGTCGAGCAGGGTGACCCCCAGGTCGAGGGCGCGACGAATCGTGACGATGGAGTCGTCGTCGTTGGTGGCTCCGTAGAACTCGGACATGCCCATCAGTCCGAGGCCGACGGCGGAGACCGCGGGTCCGTTGGTGCCGAGCGTGCGCTGCTTCATGACGACTCCTGATCGACGGTGCGTGTGCTCATGGAAGAAGCTTATGGTCCATAACCATTATGGTCAACCATTGTGATTGTTAGCTGGTTCACGTAGGCTTCGGCCCGTGATGTCTGCGGATGATCCTTTGTCCTCTGAGGTGATCACGCTCTTCGCGTCGATCACCGACCGCTACACCCGCGAGTACGAGTCTGCCGCGGCCCACCACGGCATCACGTCACAGCAGGTGAAGGCCCTCCTGATCCTGGACAAGGCCGCACTGCCCATGCGCCGCCTCGCCGAGCGCCTCGGCGCCGAACCGTCCAACCTGACCGCCGTGGTGGACCGGCTGCAGGCTCGCGGACTCGTCGAGCGGCAAGCCGATCCGAACGACCGGCGGGTCAAGCTCCTGGTCACCACGGACGCCGGCACGGCCGCGGCCGCGGATCTCCGCGAGCGTCTGCGGTTTGCTCGCGACCCCCTCGCCGTCCTCAATGCGGACCAGCGGCGGGACCTGCGTGATCTGCTGCGCATGATGGTCGACTCCTGAGGCGTGATCCACGGTCTTCCGCGCTCCGGACACTCCGTCCACTGTGGTCGATCAGCGCCATCTTCTTGTTGCACTTGAGGGCTTGCTCAAGCAGGTCGAACAGCAGATCGAGGATCTGCGGCAGAAGGGCGCCCTGACCCCCGCCGAGCAGGCAATCCTTCGAGCGGCAGAGAACCTGGCGAAGCAGCTGGAAGCGCGCATCGACGAGATCGGCGAGGAGATCGATAAGGAGTGCGACGAGCTATAGCGCACGAGCCAAGCAGCTCGCCGCGCATCTGTTCGTGTCTTCACCGTCCGTGAGGTCTGCGGGTGGACCGGCGGCGGCCCGATCACGGTGTGGCCGCGCCGCTGGAAGTCAGGTCTGGTTTAGGTAGTCTCGGACCGCCTGACGGAAGGACACGGGTGGACGACTCGTCGAAGGTCGGTAGGCATGCTCGCGCGGTGCTGGCCGCCGCGAAGGCGTTCCGCGCCGAAGCAGCTGGGGTGCGCGCGGAACCGGATCGGTTGCTCGCGCTCGCCGCCGCGCAGTACCAGGCGGTCCGGGATTCGCTGGTGGCCGAACAGCTTCGGGCCATGCCGGTGGACAAGCTCCGGGACACGAAGGCGAACTTGCGGCTGAGCAAGCTGAAGGCCGCCGGGTACCGGACCGTCGCCGACATCATCAAGGCGCGCCCGGAACAGCTCGACGGCGTGCCCGGAGTCGGCAGGCAGTCCGCTGAGCAGATCGTGCGTGTCGCCCGCGCTGTCGTTGACGGCGTCGCGCGTGACACGACTGTCCGGCTGAACCCCGACCGCGCTGACCGCGCGCAGACCGAGCTGCTGCAGCTGATGTCCAAGCTGCGCAGGGCGAATCAGCTCGTCGGTCCGCTGCGCGAGCCGCTCGGGGACGTGCTGGGCAGGGTCGACGCTGATGTGCGCGCCGCTTCTCGTGCCTGGAGCCGGGTGCGGATGTTCTTCTCGTTGCGGAAGAACCGGCAGGCGGCCATCGATTCGCTTGACCGGCTCGAGGCCCTGCTGGCCAGTCGTGACGTGGCGGCGTTGCGGGCGGTGGGCGCGCAGTTGCGCGTGCCGGATCTGGATCATCGTGCGCTGTGGCGCGACTACGAGCTCGACGCGGCCGCTTACAACACGCTGCTCGCGGACCTCGCTGGTGCGGACGCGATTCCGGATCGCAGTGCCGCCAAGGGTTTCGTCCCGGCCGACATCGAGCACGAGGTCGACGCGACCACACTGGACACCAGCCTGCTGAAGGTGTCGCTGCGCGGCTATCAGGTGTTCGGCGCCAAGTTCGCGCTGGCTCGCAAACGCGTCATCATCGGCGACGAGATGGGGCTGGGCAAGACGATCGAGGCCATCGCGGTGATGGCCAGCCTCGCCGCCGGTGGGCGGCGTGGGTTCCTGGTTGTGTGTCCGGCGAGCGTCGTCGTCAACTGGGTCAACGAGATCGCCAGGCACAGCGACCTCGTGCCGCACCGAATGCACGGCGCGGGTCGTGACGGCGCGGTCGGCACGTGGTTGGCGCAAGGGGGCGTCGGCGTGACGACGTTCGGCACGTTGCCGAAACTGGTGCTGCCGAAGAGGTTTCGCCCGGCGCTGGTCGTGGTCGACGAGGCGCACTACGTGAAGAACCCTGACACGCAGCGCTCGCAGGCGGTCAACACTATCGTGCAGCGTGCGGAGCGGGCGGTGCTGCTCACCGGCACGCCGATGGAGAACCGCGTCGAGGAGTTCCGCAACCTGGTGGCCTATCTCCAGCCGAGCGTCGCGGCACGCACGGGCGCCACCGACGCCGTGGTGGGAGCGAAGGCTTTCCGTCGCGTTGTCGCACCGGTGTACCTCCGGCGCAACCAGGAGGACGTGCTGGGGGAGTTGCCGGAGCTGCTGGAGATGGAGGACTGGGTCGAGTTCGGCAAGCAGGACCGAGGTGCGTACCGGGACGCGGTGCGCGCGGGGAACCTGATGGCGATGCGGCGCGCCGCCTACGCGCCGGGGACGCCCCGCGGCTCGGCGAAGCTGGAGCGGCTGCTGGAGATCATCGAGGAGTCGCGGGACAACGGCTGGAAGGTCGTGGTGTTCTCGTACTTCCACGACGTGCTGGACGCGGTCGCGGACCACGTCGAAGTCTTCGGTCCCTTGACCGGCGCGACGTCGGCGCAGGGCCGTCAGCAAATGGTGGACGCGTTCACGGCGTGCGAGGACCACGCGGTGCTGGTGGCCCAGATCGAGGCGGGAGGCGTGGGCCTCAACATCCAGGCCGCATCGGTGGTGATCATCGCCGAGCCGCAGTGGAAGCCGAGCACGGAGGACCAGGCGATCGCCCGTTGTCACCGGATGGGCCAGGTTCGCAAGGTCCACGTGCACCGGTTGCTGGTCAAGGACAGCGTGGACGCGCGGGTGCAGGAGATCCGCGACCACAAGACCCTGCTGTTCGACCACTACGCGCGCGAAAGCGACACGAAGCACTCGCACGCGAGCGCGCTGGACTCAGCGGTGTCGGTGGAGCAGCGCGTGGTGCAGGCCGAGCAGCAGCGTCTTGGTCTCTAGGGCCTGGACACCCACATCGTTCAACGCCTCACCCGTGCGACCCGAGCCCGGCGAAGAGGTCGGTTTCCGGGACAGGTGATCCCGTGGTGTCCCGTGCCCGGATGTAGTCCTCGACGCCGAAGACCTCGGCGAACTCGGCCGGTGGCAGCCGGCCCGCGATCGACGAGTCGAGCTGCGAGGCGTGGCAGTGCAGCGCGGCGCGCTTCCGGTCTACGACCGTGCGGGTGTCGATGGTCGTGGTGATGCGCCGGTCGACGTCATCGAGTCCGGTGGGCATGTCGCGGTGGATTCCGACCGAGGCAGCCACCCGGATCAGGCGCTCCCAGTACGCACGGCCGTGTGCCTTGAAATAGAGCTTGGCCGCCACTCCGGACAGGTCGAACGCCGCCGAAGCGACTCGTGCGGCGTGCAGGTGGTCACGGTGCTGCGCCGTGTTCTCGGCGTCGTAGGTCACCACGACCTGCGGCTCGTAGTGCTCGATCAGCCTCGCCACCTGGTCGGCGGCCGCGGACACCGGCACGTCCACGAAGGCGCCGGGAGGCTTCTCCCACGCCGCGATGCCCGAGTCGTGGTACCCGAGCAGTTCGACGTCGGTCACGCCGAGGACGCGGCACGCCGCCTGCAACTCGCCGAGCCGGTGCGATGCGACCCGTGCGGGGTCATGTGCCGGTGTGAACGGCTTGGCGCCGTCCGGTGCATCGCCGAGCTCGCCGTTCGTGCAGGTCACGAGCACGATTCGGGTGCCGAGCGAGGCGTAGTGGGCGAGGATGCCGCCGGTGGACGTCGACTCGTCGTCGGGATGGGCGTGAACTGCGAGCAGTGTTCGGGTCATGGTGTCCAGTACAGTGGATGGTTGATGGACGGGGGTGTGAGATGGGTGAGTGGCTGGCCGCCACGATCCGGCGTCTCCTCGAAGAGAAGTACGGCGGCAACGTGCCGGGTGTCCGGCGCATCTCCGCGGACATCAAGGCGGTGTGCGATGGGCAGACGATCTCACACGGCCACATCCACAACATCCTCTCCGGCGAGGCCGACAACCTGACCGACCGCACGAGAGCGTTGCTGGCCAAGTTCTTCGGCAAGCCGCTCACCGCGTTCCACCCGCCGCGCGACGAGGACGAGAACGAGAACGAGACGGTGCAGGCGCTCGCCGCGCGGTTCGCGACGCTCGACGCCAGGCAGGTGGCTGCCATCAAACAGGCCATCGAGATCGTCACCCGAGACAAGTAAAGATCGCTAACCTGGGGGCTGGAAGTGACTCGGCGCTGCCCGGATTCGGGTCGACTGGAGCGTGTCATGGGCTGGCGGCAATCGGACGGCGTGATCGACGAGCTGATTGCACTGCTGCCACCGCTGCCTGATCCGTGGGACGTGTCCGTCCTGTGCGACCGGCTGGCCGAGCAACGCGGCCGCCCGTTGCTGCTGCACTCGATCGATCTGCCCGCTCTGCCGTTCGGGCTCTGGTACGACGACGGTGAACGCGACCACGTGCTGCACCGCTCCGGTGTCCAGGGCTATCACCGCGACCACGTCGTGCTGCACGAGCTCTGCCACTTGCTGGCGCGGCACAACACCATGCGCACCTTCACCTTCGAGGACCTGGTGGAGAACGCCGCCCGCAACCGGTTCGACGCCAGGCAGGAGGAGGTCGCGGAGATGTTCGCGTCGCGGGTGCTCAGGATGGTCGGGCAGCGACCGGGGCCGATGGGCGAGGTCGAACGGCGGGCCAGCATGGTGTTCGGCGCGGTCTGATGTTCGAGGAGATCTCCCGGACGGTCATCCTGACCGTCGTCTGGATCGTGCTGGTGCTGCGCACGCCCGCGATGCTGCGCGACCGCCGGCAGCGCAGGTTGTGGCTGGTGCTCGCGGTCTTCGCGATGGGGTCGATCACGATCCAGTCGTGGTTCGGCCGCTGGGTCAACGAGATCACCGGTGTCGCGCAGTTCAACAACCTGGTGCAGGGCCTCTCCGGGATCCTGAACGCCGCCGCCGTGCTGGAGTTCGTCGCGTACCTGGTGGGGATCAGGAGCTGGAGGTTCCGCGTAGGCGCCGCGGTCGCCGTCGCGGCGGGCATGTCGCTCACGTTCGCGTTGACGCCTGCCGCCCAGCGGTTCAAGCCCCCGGTGGGCTTCACGTCGTTCACCGTCTACTCACTGCTCGCGCTGGTCTACATGGTGACCGCGGCCGGTTTCGCCGCCTACCTGCTGTTCCGCCACCTCCCGCAGATCCGCGGCCGGACCCTGTTCGCTGGCCTGCTGATGGTCGCGGTCGGCCACTCGACGCAGGTTCCGTTCATGCTGATCCGCACCTGGCAGCGGCTGATCCCCGGCATCCCGCAGTGGTTGCTGGACACGGCGTTCGTGCTGGGCACCGTCCGGTTCATCCTGGTGCCGCTCGGCTGTTGCATCGCCGCGATGGAACCCGTCCGGCAAGCCGCGCTCTTCTACTACCGCCGGGTGCGGCTCTACGGGTTGTGGCGCAGGCTGCGCGACGCCACCGAGTCGCTGGCGCTGGAACCGCCGCCGTCGCGCTGGCAGGACCTGCTGACGTTCGGGCGTTCGTGGGAACGCCTGCACCGCCGCGTCGTGGAGATCCGCGACAGCGCCTTCTACCTGCACGACAGTTGGGCGTCGCCGGAGCTGCTGCGCGAGGCTCGTGGCTCGACGCACCCGGTCGCGCACTGGCTGGCGATCACCCGGCGGGAGGCGGTGGACGGTGCGCCGCAGCGGCACGCCGCGGTCGGCACCGACCTGCTGCCGGAGCTGAAGGCGTCGCAGTCGACCATGCGCGAGGAGATGCGGTACCTGGTGGCGCTCGACCGCGCCATGCGCGTCCACTGAACCGTCCACTCGGCGTCTAGTCGGTTTGACGCCAACTGATACTGTGGTCCACATGTCTACTGGAGTGGACGGCCGTTTCGAGTGGCAGGGAGCCGCGTCGGTGGCGGCTGGTCAACTGCTCGGCGAAGTACGTGCCGGAGTGCGCGCGGTCGAGGGTGCATCGTGCAGTGCCTGGCGGCGGACACCGCGGACGAGCAGGTAGCCGATCATCCAGAACTCGCCGATGGTCGCGGGAACGACGAGAACGTCGGCGACCACCGGTACGCCGGGGGCGAGGTATTTGACGAACGTGCTGAGCACGTAGCCGACGCCGCCGACGACGAGGATCCAGCCGAGGGCGCGCGGCATCCAGCCCGAGCGGAGCACGCACTGGCCCATGGGGATGAGCCACAGGCCGAAGGACAGCCCTCCCACGCCCCACATGTCGCCGCTGACCAGGTACAGCAGTTGGACGGTGGCCGCCGCGTCCCCGACCGGGACGAGCGCGACCTGGACCGCCGTGGCCAGCAGCGCCGCGCTGACGAGGATCGCGACCGCGTTGACGAGGCCGAACACGGCGATGCCGCCGGCGGCGAGCGAGTCCGCGGTGCGGAACAGGCGGTAGAACCACACGGCCGCGAGGGCCTGGGTGACGACGATGAGCAGTTCGAAGGCGACGCCGGCGCGGGCGAGCGATTCGTGCTCGACCAGGTTGGCCAGCGTCGTGCCGGGGTCGCCGGCCGCGAAGAGTTGCGACCGGATCAGCAGGAAACCGACTAAGCCCGTGATGGCGAGGCCGAGGTAGAGCAGCCCGGTCGTGCGTGCGGTACGGATCAGCGCGTGCATGGTGGCTCCCTTGGAGGCCGTACCGGCCCGTGATGATGATCGAATCCGACCACGATTCTTACGGCGTAAGGTGACCATACAATGTAAGGTGAGCGCAAGAGTTGGGAGCCAGGTGGTAGCGAAGGCGTCTCGGAAGCCGCTCAGCCGCGAGCGCGTGCTGGCGGCGGCGATCGCCCTGGTCGATGCGCAGGGGATTCAGGCGCTGACGATGCGCCGCCTCGCCAGTGATCTCAACGTCGAGGCCATGTCGCTCTACTACCACCTGCCCGACAAAGAGGCCCTGCTCGACGGCGTCGTCGAGACCGTGATCGCCGAGGTCGGCAGCCTGGACCCGAACAGCGGTGACGAAGACTGGCGAACTCGGCTGCGGCAGCAGTTCCTCGCGGCGCGTCAGGTCATGCTGCGCCACCCGTGGGTTCCAGCGCTGCTGGGCTCGCGCCGGACCATCCCGGCCAGCGTGTACGGCTACTACGACGGGATCGTAGGCACCCTCGTCGGTGCCGGGTTCTCTTACCACCTCGCGCACCGGGCGCTGCACGCGTTCGGCAGCATGCCGCTCGGGTTCGCGCAGGAGATCTTCAGTCCGGAGTCGGCCGGCGGGAGCATGGAGGACGATGCCGCGGAGGAGGACCTGGCCGCGATGGCCGAGGCCCTCCCGCACCTGACCGCCATGGTGGCAGCCGAGGTCCACGACAGCACCGACCCCGCGCTCGGGTGGTGCGACAGTCAGATCGAGTTCGAGTTCACCCTCGACCTGCTTCTCGACGGGCTCGAACGCCTGCGCGGCTAGTCAGATGGCGCGTGCGATGGCGATGTTCCCCGTAAGCCGGGAACCGGCTTCGTAGATCATGTACTCGCGACCTTGGTACGTGCCGAACGAAGGCGCTGCCGTCCTGCCGTTGTCGGGTGACCCGGACAACGAGTCGTGGAAGACGCCGAGGTGGACGCGTTTCGAGAAGTCGGCGCCGACCTCGGTGATCATGATGTTGCCGCCGCTGCCGATGTCCGTGTTGTAGACGACGTACACGCTGTTGTTGCGGAACAACAGATGCGGTCCGCCGATGTCGGAGGCGCCCACGTCGGTGTGCCGGACGAGCGGGGTCTGCGAGAACGTCCAGTCCCGTGCGTTCGCCGACCAGCCCCAGCCGATGTCGCGGTGGTTGCTGGAGTTGTTGATCATAAAGACCATGATGTAGCGCGCGTTGCGGGACGGCAGGTTGTGCTGGAACACGCGGGCGTACGACGTTTCGGTTGTGCCTGAAGGCTGTTGGCCGACCGTGAGCACCGTCTTCTCGTAGCTGAAATTGATCCCGTCCGCCGAACTGGCCAGTCGGGTCGTGGTGTTCTCGCCGTGGAAGTAGAGGTACATCCGGTTGACGTCCGTGTTCCACATGGCGTGCGGCGACGAGACGTGGGAGACCGAGTACTGGCCGGGCCAGTTCCGGGAGATGATCGGATTGTTCGGATACTCGATGAACTCCTGCTCGAGGGAGTTCGCGTACGCGAGGCAGATTCCGCCGGGCGCGTCATGTGGCGCGTAATAGAGGTAATACGCACCAAGGGCGTTGGGGATCCTGCCGGCGGTGCCGCGGATGCACGGAAAGATCAGCTCGTTCGTCGGGTTGTAACGGAGCTTGCTCTTCACCAGTGCCAGCCGCAGATATCGGTAGTCGGGAAATCCGGCAGGTGCGGCCATGGCCTCCCCTGCGCTCGCCCCGAGCACAGCAGCCGCAGTGCCGATCAGCAGTTGGCGGCGATTCACGACCATGGGTTGCTCCTTCATCGTCGAAGAGATCCCAGGGGAGGACGGTAAACAGTGTTGGCGGCGAAAAACAAGGATGTAATACGTATTATCAGCTGCAGGTCAGACCAGAGCAGGGTTTGTCACATCGTTGTTGTCGACCACGAGATCCGCACGCGAGGACGGTCCTCGACATCGGCGGACCCGCCGTCGCGCACGGCCATCCGCGCCACGGACACCTCGAAGTCGACGGCGAGGAAGATCGAGAAATCCCAGTTGTGCACGAGTTCGTCGCGGTGCAGGAAGATTCCGTCCACGATCAGGATCGACTCGGCGGGAACCACTTCCAGCGGGTCGTCGATCGGCAGGTCGGTTTGGACGTCGTGGATCGCGCGCCGGAAGAGCCGGCCGGATCCTTCGCGGCACTGGTGGAAGTCGTCGACCGACGCGCGGACGACTTGGCGGCCACGCTCTCTGAGCACGTGCGCGAGTTCGTCTGCGAAGACCGTCTTGCCGGCACCGTCCACACCGTCCACAGCGATCCGGTGGGCGCCTCCCGGCTTGGGTGAGGGGATGGCGTCTGCGACCTGGTCGAGCAGGCGGGCACGGCTCGACGCCCCGCGGGCGGTCAGGCCCTGGTCCACAGGGTGATGTCGCTGCTCGTCGCCACCACGAGCGTCACCCCGGACGGCGAGAACCCAGCCGCACGCAGTTCCGAGTAGCGCGAATGGAGGATGTGCCACCAGGTCTCGCCGTGTTCCCCACCGCGGTAAGGACTTCCGGTGGACAACAGCACCCGCTCGTTCGGCCAGTCCGGGCTGGCGACGTCCACCGACCAACCCTCGGTGCCGGTGTGCAGGCCGCCGCCGGCCAGCCCGGCCATCGGCACGCGACGGTGCGCGATCGGGCCGATCCCTTGGCACGTCAGGTCGTTGTCGTCCGGCCAACCCGAATCCTGCTCGCGGTCGCGGGCCAGGCGCTCGCCGGTGACGGTGTCGAACAGCCCGAGTCCGCGGGTTGACGCCACCAGCAGCAGGTCGCGGCCGCTGTCGGTGGCGAATCCCACTGCGAGCAGCCCGCCGATTGCGACCACGTGGGAGTCGGCTGGGCGCCACGGTGGGGGCGCCGGCACCGTTGGCGCGGCCAGAAACCGTGCCCGCAGGCCCAATTGGTAGTCGGCAAGCGAGAGATCCTCCGGCATCCGGCGAGTATGCCGGACCATCGGCCACGTCCGGAGGTTCGTCAGCTGGGCAGGACCGAGGTGCCGGCGCGGGCCACGATCTCCTGCAGGGCGGCCACGTGCTGTTCGAACGCGGCACGTCCGACGCTGTTGAGCCGGGCCGAGGTGCGTGGCCGCTTGCCGACGAAACCCTTGCCGATTTCGATGTATCCGGCTTCTTCCAGCGTGGTCAGCTGTTTGGACAGTGCCGAGTCCGACAGGCCGATGCTGTCCCGGATGAACTTGAACTCCGACCACTCGGTGGCCGCGAGCAGCGCCACGATGGACAACCTGGTCGGCGCGTGGATGAGCTCGTCGAACCGCGGCTTGATCATCGGAGGCCGCCCAGGCGCTTGGCCACCATGATTCGCCGCAGCAACCGGCTCAGCATTGGGCCGCCGACGACCATCACGACGCCACCCAGGAGTACGCCCCAGATCGCCGGATGGGCGATTCCGTTGGCGTCCAGTACGAACGCGGTCGGCAGGGCGACTGCCAGGACCACTGCCACGAAGCCGAGGATCGCCAGGACGCCTACCGGGCTGAGCATGTTGCCGCGCGGCTGGGCTCGCCGCAGTGCACCGGCCATGACCCAACCGGTGGCAGTCAGGACACCGATCACGAAACCAACGGTACCGAGGCCGATCGCCAGTGGCAGACGCGTGTCGACCGCCACCACCAGGCCGACCTGCAGTCCGGCGATGGCCCACCAGTACCACCAGGGGATGATCGTCAGTTCGATCACTTGTTCCCGGCGCTGATCGATCTCGGCAAGTGCTTGAGCCGCATCGTCGGGTCGCAAGGCGTCTGTCATCGTGTCCCTCCCCGCTAGTACTTTCCTGATGGGAAAGTAGCAGGAAGCTTTCCTAGTGGGCAAGTACTTTCCCTCGGGCGGAAACCCGGGACCGGGCGTGGCCGGCGACAGTAGGGTTGGGCCGTGGACCGAATCGCGGGATCGTTGTACGGGTTGGCTTTCGGGGACGCGCTCGGTCGGCCGACGGAGTTTCTGACCGTCGCGGAGATCGATCGGGAGTTCGGTCCCGCCGGGCCGGACGATCTGGTGGGTGATCCCGCCATGGTCACCGATGACACGCAGATGGCGCTTGCGGTCGCGTGGGCGCTGCACGGCGTCGACCGGTACACCGCTGACGTGCTTGAGCCGCGGTTGCGGGAGCGGTTCGTGGCTTGGGCGCACAGTCCTGAGAACAACCGCGCGCCTGGGATGACGTGTCTGCGCGCGTGTGGCGGACTGGCGGAGGGCGCACCGTGGGTGGAGGCGACCATCTCGGGATCCAAGGGATGCGGCGCGAACATGCGGGTGACTCCGGTGGGTTTGGTGCCTGGGCTTGACCTGGACGTGCTTGCCGGGGTGTCGCAACTCCAGGCCGCGATGACCCACGGCCATCCCACGGCGCTGGCCGCGTCCGAGCTCACCGCCTACGCAACGCGACTCCTGGTCGACGGCGTCGATCTGGCCGACGTGCCCGCCGCGCTGCTGGCTCGCTGCGCTGAACGGCGCTCGATCTACCTGGAGGAGTGGCTGGGATCCCTGTGGCAGATGCCGGGGGCGACCACGCCCGCTGACTTCATCGCCCGAGGCTGGGATGACTGCGTCGCGATCCTCGAACGGTTGGTGGCTGCTCTCGCCCTGCCTGACGACGGTCTGGACGCATGCCTTGCCACCGGCGAGAGCTGGATCGCCGAGGAGGCGCTGGCGACCGGTCTGTACTGCGCGATCCGGCACGCGGACGACCCGGTGCGAAGCCTGGTGCGGGCCGCTCGGACCAGCGGCGACTCCGATTCGATCGCCGCGCTGGCCGGAGCGTTCGTCGGCGCTGCACACGGTCTGGCTGCGTGGCCGGCGGACTGGGTCGAACGCATCGAGTACGCGGACCACCTGTCCGCGCTGACCAAGGCTTAGGCCGGTCGGGGGACACCGACCGAAATCAGATAACCGACCAGCGGCGATCCGCGATGGCCCCCGTACGAGGGAGGCCCGATGTCACGTCGCCCGATGATCCGCCCGCACCTCCGCCGCAGGCGCGCGGAGCAGCCACCCAAACCGGCCCGCTTCAAGCGCGTCACCACCTGGATCGGCATCACCCTGGCCACGGGGCTGATCGGCGCAGCGGTCACGTTCGGCGTCGACTACCTCAAGAAGCAGCAGTCCGAGCAGAGTCCGCTGGACGTCCACATCAGCACCAGCGACGAACGACCCAGCAGCTACTCCGTGGTTGTCACGGGTGAGCTCTCTGCCGGCATCCGCGACGCGAAGGACTGCGACGACCTGTGGAAGGTCGCCAAGGCGGCCGGCGCCATCACCGCCGGGAACTTCGGACCACGAGTGGTGTTGCAGGGCAAGGCGACGGACGGCGTGACGGTGATCGACATGCGCGCCAAGATCACCAAACGGCAGCCCGCGGCCGACGGTGCGCTGCTCGAGTGCCCGCCTGGGGGTGGCGCCGAGCCCATCGAGCTCCTGTTCGATCTCACCGGCGGCGACACCGGTGTGGCGAAGGGGCCCGAGGACGAGAACCGGTTCGGCAAAGGCTTTGTGATCAACGTGGCGCAGAAGGAGTCGGTGCCGCTCAACATCACGTGGTCTCTGCCGAACGACAGCATCGAGTGGTACATCGAGGCGGACGCGCTCGTGGGTGGCGAGAAGCGCACGATCATCATCGACAACAGCGGCAAGCCGTTCTACAGCCCAGGCAACAGGAAAGCCCACGAGTACCGCGAGGGACACATGCGCGGGGTCGCCTACAACGACTGGGGCGTCGACACCACGGCCCGTCGCGAGGGCGACCGGTTGCGGGTGGGGACGGTCAGCCTGCCCTACGTCGAGGGCATGGACGCCTACCAGCCACCCGAGCAAGGTCGCTGGATCCGCAAGGACGGACGCAGGATCGTCACGATCAGTCAGGGCGACGTACCACCGGCGGAGCCGGTCAACGACCACGGCCGATGCGTGTTGGGCAACGAGGACAGGGCCGACGCCACCGAGGTTCGGACGACCGTGCCGCAGGTCAGCACGCGCAACGGCAAGCAGTTCACGACCGTCACCACGACCTACCTGTGCGGCACGCAGCGCCACAGCCGCACGGCCATGTCGGTGGACGACCTGGTGATCTTCTATCAGGGTAACGAGTTGAACGCGCAGGACGCCTCGCTGGCTGCACGGTTGCTGAACGAGGCCCAGCTCTGAAGATCCACCCCGGTGTCCACTGTGGAGGCGGGTGACACCATCGTTACCCGGCCACGAAAAGATCTTGAATGAGCCGGGCAACCGGCTCTGTCTCATGGCGTCTCCTGAGGGTAAGCAACTGGGGATCTGCTTTCTTCTGGGGGAATTGAGTCATGTTCAAACGAGCCTTATTCGTCATGCCCGCGCTCGGGTTCGGTCTGGCTGCGATCGTCGGTTGTTCGACCGTCGCACCCGCGCCGGGCGCCATCTCGACGAGCACCTCGTCGCCGGCGTCATCCAGTGCCGTTGTGGAGAAGCCCGTGACGCCGGAACCGGTTGTGAAGGAGCCGTGCGCGCCGGCCAAGGACATCCAGATCGACATCGCGGGCGCGCCGTCGGTGGTGACGCCGGGCAAGCCGGTCGAGGTCGAGGTGACCTTGTGCAACAACACGCCGGTGGCCTATCCGGAGGTCGGCGTGGTGTTCGGCATCTCGCGCTGCACCTGTGCGCCTGGGCCGTTGCACATGAGCCGGGGCACCGCGCAGTGGTTCGACACGGCCAGTGGCACCTGGGTCGACCTGAAGCAGCCCGCGGTCGGCACCGGCATGGACTACGTCTCCACGTTCACCAACCAGCAGCCGTTGCCGAAGGGCAAGTCGCTGAAGGTGCGGTACCGCTTCACCCTCGACCGGAGCATGGGCGCCGGTGAAGGCGGCATTCTGGCTGCCGCTGTGGTGCCGGCCGGACTTTCCTTGCTCGGGCAGGAAAAAGTGCCGTTCGAGGTGAAGCCCTGAAGCCCTAGCGCGGCTCCTGGACCAACAACGCGGATCGCCCGCCAGACCTGACTGTTCAGGTGTGGCGGGCGATCTTCGTTCTTGGTCCAGGAGCCGCCGGGCCGTGTGGGATCTTTCACTTGTGGGCTTGACACTGACGAACGGATGGTGTGATTGCTCCGTTCGGAGCCTGTGGTGTGTGGTTGGCGTTAGCTACGGTACCGGTGCGTACGCCGGGTAGCGCGACCATCACCTGGGGTGATCGTGCTCGGTGTGTTCTGGGGGCTAGTGATCATGTGTGTTCTGTGTGCCAAGACGCCGTCAGCGCGTCCTGTTGTCCTTCGCCGGTTACCGGCAACTTCCTGTAACCCGCTCACATTCTGATCCGCGCAGTCCTGCGCGGATTTTCTTGGTTGTTCCGTCACCAGCACGCCTGGCGCACGCCGTTTCGGCTTGATGCGCCGTCGTGCCGATGACGGATGTCCCTGTCGGTGTCGTGCCGGTGTGTGTTGTTCCTTCAGTTCACGGGAGTGTGGATGAGTCTGTCTGCTGTCAGACCGAAGAGATGGTCTGAGAGACCTGGTAGATCGCAGGTTGCCGCGGCGCTGGTGGCGGCGTTGGTCGCTTCGGTGGTGCAGGCGGTGCCTGCGGTCGCGGTGGCTGAGCCGGAGTACCACGATCCGCGTCAGCTGTCGTCGTGGGCGAACCCGCAGCAAGAGGGCCGCCAGCACGACTCGCCGAAGGCGGCGGGTGATTTCCGGCCGTTGATGGGTGCCGACGCCGGTAAGGCGGCGTCGAAGTTCGATGCGAAGTCGTCGAAGGAGGTCGGCCGGGCGGAGAAGTCGGTCGACTACGTCAACTCCGACGGCACGCGCACGACGGTGCTGTCGAAGGTGCCGGTCAGTGTGAAGGACGACAAGGGTGCCTGGAAGCCGGTGGACACCCGGCTGACTGAAGACCGTGGTTCCAAGCGTGCCAAGACCGGTCTGCACCAGTTGAAGCCGGAGTTCGCGGCCTCTGCGGAGGACCGCGGTCTGGTGACCATGGGGCCGATCAACCTGGGGGAGTCGGGCCAGCGGATCTCGGTCGCGCTCGAGGGCGCGAAGCGGGTCGGCAGGCAGACCAAGGACTCGAAGGCGTCCTATGTGGACGTGCTGCCGGACACCGACCTCGAGTACGAGGTCGAGCCGGGCAGCGTCAAGGAATCGATCGTCGTCAAGAAGCCGACGTCGACGAGCAGCTGGGTGTTCCGGATGGACACGGGGTCGCTGACCCCGTCGCTGCTGGACGACGGTGTGCTGATCAAGGACGCCAAGGGCAAGGTCGTGGCCTCGCTGCCGCCGATCGTGACCTGGGATTCCTCCGGTAGTGCGAAGGACAACAAGGCTCCCGCGCAGACCGGCGGTACCTACGCGCTCAAGCAGGACGGCAGCACGTGGCTGCTGACCGTGTCGGTCGACCCGAAGTGGCTCAACGACAAGGCCCGCGTCTACCCCGTCATCGTGGACCCGACCTACACGTACGGGTTCAACAACGATGACGAGTCGAGGGCCTACAAGTCCGACGGCTACAAGTGCACCAACTGTGGCATCGCGGTGGGCAACTCGAAGTCCGGCGCTGGTGGCGCGGACACGATTTGGCGTACCGCTTTCCGGCACGACTTCACGCCGTTGTTCGGCAAGAACGTTGTCGGTGCGCGGTATGACTTCTGGCGCAACGCGCAGACCGGCTCGATGTTGTCGTGGAACTCGAACCTGCACCACGCGACCTCCTTGGACATCAACGGCGTCGGCCAGTTCCTGGCAGGCGGGCCGATCGGTGACCGGGGCTCGATCCAGTCCAAGGCGCTGACCGACTTCATCGCGGGCAAGGTCAACGCGCGCGACAACAGCACCTGGTTCATGCTCACGGGTTCTGAGACCAGTGACTGGTCGTACAAGAACATGCAGGTCAACCTGATCGTCGACCACGGCACGGCGCCCCCGGCGGCGTCGCTGGTGAGCCCGGCGGACGGCGCGGTGATGACGGGTCTGACGCCGACGTTGTCGGTGAGCCCGGTGAGCAACCCGTCCGGCGACGGCACGCTGTACTGCTTCAAGGTCGCGACCGGTGCGGACGCCGAGTCCGGCATCGTCGTGGACTCCGGCTGCATCACGAACAACACGTGGACCGTGCCACCCGGTGTGCTCACCGACGGCACGAGCTACACGTGGACCGTGTTGACCGCGCTGACCGGTGGCGTGACCACGACCCGTCCGAACTGGACCGGTCACTTCAAGGTCGACCAGCGCATCGGTGACAGCGGTCCCGCGCCGAAGGACACCCTCGGTGCGGTCAAGGTGAACCTCGCCAACGGCAACGTGCACATCGAGGACGGTGGTCCGACGTTCAACACCGTCGGCGGCTCCTCCGGGCTGACGTTCAGCTACAACTCGCAGGCCAGCGCGCCGTACGGTCTTCGTGCGTCGTACTTCAACGACTCCACCCGTTCGGGGACGCCGGATGCGAATCCGGTGCTGGTGCGCAACGAGCCTCAGGTGAACTCTGACTGGGGTACCGAGTCGGTGTTCGCGCCGGCGTTGGCGCAGGACTGGTTCGTCGGTCGCTGGGAGGGTTTCTTCCAGGTTCCGGTGACCGGTACCTATCACTTCGGTGGTGTGCATGCGAACGGTGCGAAGGTCTGGGTCAACAACACGTTGGTCTACAACAACAAGAACGCCTCGGACGTCAACTTCGCGCTGACGAGCCAGAACGGCCCGGTCACCGAGATCGCACTGACCGCCGGACAGCGGGTGCCGATCAAGGCCGAGCTGTACCACTCCTCCGGTCCCGGCCGGATGAAGCTGTTCGTGCAGACCAACGAGGCCTCCAACAAGGCCGTGCCGCCGCAGATCATCCCGGCTTCGTGGCTGTACAGCCAGGACTTGCCCGCGTTGCCGACCGGTTGGCAGCTGGGTGCCAACCTGACCGGTGACGGCGCCAGCTACACCAAGGCACAGGTGCAGGACCAGACCGTCGTCTTCACCGACGGCTCTGGCACCAAGCACACCTGGACCAAGAACAGCAACGGCACCTACAAGCCGCCCGCGGGCGAGGACGGCTTCCTCGGCCTCGACACCGGCGGCAAGATCACGCTGCACGAGGGCGACGACGTCTACAGCTTCAACGCCGACGGCACGCTCGCCTCCGAGTCCTCGACGGCCGACAGCACCAAGCCCGCGGCCAGCACGATGACGTGGACCGGGGCACCGGCACGCCTGACGCAGATCACCGACCCGGTGTCGCAGCGGTCGCACAAGCTGTTCTACAACCGCTCCGGTGACGACTGCTACGCCGGCGCCACCCCGCCGCCGGGCTCCGACGCGCTGCCGCCGTCGCAGATGTTGTGCCGCATCCAGTACTGGGACGGCACGCAAACCCTGCTGTGGTACCGAAGCGGCGCGTTCTCGCGCATCGAGAACCCCGGCAACGACCTCACCGACTACGGGTTCAACGCCGACGGCACCCTCGCGTCGGTGCGTGACGGCAAGGTCGTGGACTGGGTCGCGCAGGATCCGGCGGCTCGCAACATCGCCGAGACCTACACCGCGATCAACTACGGGACGGTCGGCCCTCGCCGGGTCGCCACCAACATCCAGGCACCTGCCGCCAACGGACAGGCCGGCGGGCAACGTCCCACGCACACCTACCGCTACGACCCGGCCAACCGGCAGACCTTCACCGACGTCGCCGGGCTGACGCCTGCGATCGGTTTCTACAGCAAGGTCACCTACGACGACGCGGATCGCGTCATCACCTCGACCGACGCCGCCGGCCGGACCACGACGCAGGAGTGGAGCCCGAAGGACCTGCCACTGTCCACAACGGACCCGGCAGGCCGCAAGTCCACCACCGTCTACGACTACGCGGACCGTGCGATCGACTCGTACGGACCCGCGCCCGCATCGTGTTTCAACGGGCTGCTGCCCAACGGGACCTGCGCGATGTCGCACGGGCACAACGGTTACGACGAGGGCTTGCAAGGGTTGTCGGCGGCGATCTACGACAACGCGACGATGACGGGCTCGCCGAAGGTCCACCAGACCGGTTTGGGCACCGCCGACGGCACGGTGCGGTCGGACTGGACCGACACCACCTCGCCCGCGCCAGGCGTTCCCGCCGGTCGCTTCTCGATCCGGCTGACCGGTCAGATCACGTTCCCGAACGTGGGCAACTACAACCTCGAGACCCATGTCGACGACGGCGCCCGGTTGTGGATCGATGACGTCCTGGTCATCGACCACTGGTCCGACGGAGGCCCCAGGCCGGCCAAGGGCGACTACAACAACACCGTCGCCGGCTCCATCCACCGCATCCGCATCGACTACTACAACGGTCAGGGCCCCGGCCAGCTGCACCTGAACTGGCGCCGCGCCCCCGACGGCGTCTACGAACCCATCCCCGGCACCTACCTGCAGCCCCGCTACGGGTTGAAGACGTCGACCACCGCGAAAGAGTCGAGCGGTGTGTCCGACAAGGTCGGCGCGACCAAGTTCGGCGAGAACGGGCTGGACCCGGCCTACGGTCTCTCCACCTCGGGCCAGGCCGACCCCGCCGGGCTTCGTCTCACCGGCTCGGTCAGCTACGAGGCGCCAGGGTCGGGGTATCTGCGCAAGACCGCCAAGACCATGGCGAGCGGAGCGCAGTCGACGTACACCTACTACGGAAACACCGAAGCGCGCAGCAATCCGTGTGTCGAGGGAAGTCCTGCCGTCAACCAGGGCGGCATGATCAAGCTCAGCACGTCCGCGGCTCCCGCGTCCGGCCCGGCCCGGACCGAGGAGCAGGTGCACGACGCGTCGGGCCGCACGATCGCGGAACGCACGGGTGGCGCCTGGACGTGCACCACCTATGACGCACGTGACCGTCCGCTCGAGGAGAAGGTGCCTGCCAGCGCTGACGCGCCCGCGCGCACCGTGCGGAACGACTACGCGGTCGGCGGTGATCCGCTGACCTCCTCGGTCTCCGACGAGAAGGGCACGATCACCACCACGATCGACCTGCTCGGCCGCGTCGTCGCGTACACCGATGTCAACGGCATGCGCACGACCACGGCCTACGACCTGGTCGGCAGGGTGACCTCGTCCACGGTGACGCCGAGCGCCGCCGACAGTCCGCGCACGGTGTCGTTCACCTACGACGACGCCGGTCGCGTTCTGACTCAGAAGCTGGACGGCACCGCCCTGGCGTCGGTGACCTACAACAACGCCGGCGAGCTGGCGACGGTCGCCTACGGCAACGGCAGTTCGCTTGCCTCGATCGGCAGGGACAACGCCGCCAGGATGCTCTCGCTGGACTGGAAGACCAGTGACGGCAAGAGCATCGTCGCCGGTGTCGGCCGCACCGCGGCCGGCACGATCATCGACGAGTCGCTCGGGGGTGTGGACGCCCGTCCCAACGCGTCCAACTACCTCTACGACGGAGTCGGCAGGCTCACCGAGGCCTACGTCGCAGGGCACCACTACACCTACGACTACACCTCGCAGGCCTCCGCCTCGTGTCCCACCGGAACGCGGGCGAACGCCGGTCTCAACACCAACCGGATGCGCCTGCTCGACCAGACCGCGTCCGGCACGGCGGAGACCCGGTACTGCTACGACGCCGCCGACCGGCTGCTCGCGACCGAAGGTGCCACCGCGCTGTCGGGTGTCACCTACGACGAGAGCGGCAACACGACCGGCTGGACGTCGGCTGACGGCAGCACCACCAAGCTGCGCTGGGACGGTTCGGACCGCAGCATCGGGGCCCAGACCACCGGGCCCAACGCCGCGCTGAACGCGAACGTCAACTACACCCGCGATGCGACCAACCGCATCGTGCGCCGGGATCCGCTCAACTGCGACAACAACACCGTCACCCGCTACGGCTTCTCCGGTGACGGCGACACGCCCGACCTGACGCTCAACGCGGACGGCCGGCTCACGTCACTCACGTTGTCGTTGCCCGGTGGCGTGCTCTACACGACGAAGGTCGGCTCGGACGGTGCCTTCACGCCGTCGTTCGACCACCCGTCGGTGCGCGGTGACCTCGTCCTGACCACGGACGCGGCGGGCCGCCAGGCCGGCGACCTGCGCACGTTCGACCCGTACGGCCAGCCGCTGAAGTCGGACGGCACCGTCGACCCGCAGAACGTGCCGGACAACTCGCCCGGCTCGATGGACTACGGGTGGCTCGGCCAGCACCAGCGGGCCTACGAGCACACCGGTGGGTTGTCGCTGGTCCAGATGGGAGCACGGCCGTACAGCCCGCTGCTCGGCCGGTTCCTGTCGGTCGACCCGGTCGACGGCGGCAGCGCGAACGACTACGACTACGTGGTCGGCGACCCGATCAACGCGATGGACCTCGACGGCAACTCGTGGTTCAGCCGCATCGTGAAGGCCGTCACCAAGGTCGCCGAGGTCGTGTCGTGGGTGCCCGGTCCGATCGGCGCGATCGCCAGCGGTGTCGCCGCGGTGGGCAACGCCGTCCAGGGCAACTGGGGCAAGGCCGCCATGTACGCGGCGGGTGCGCTCACGATGGGCGCGGCGACCACCGTCTTCAACGCCACGAGAATCGTGGTGAAGGCGGGCAACGCCCTGCGAGCCGGTCAGATGGCCGGTGGCTCGATCAAGGCTTCACGCAACGCCTCGCGGATCGCGGGACGCATGTGGACCGGGTGGAGTCGCGCGACCAAGGGCACGGCGAAGAACGGCGCCCCCATGCGCGTCAACGGCACGCGGGCTTACCGTGCTCCGGTCAGGAAGGGCAAGTCATCGTCGTCCAACCTCACCAACAGCACCCAGGGACGGCATGATTACTTCAACTTCCACGTCGTGCACCGCAAGCGTTGGTTCAGGAGGTAAGGGATGGAGTTCTTCCGCCGGCGGAAGATCTTTGCCGATCCGATCCCGCTGCCGTCGGACCTGACCGGCTTCGCGGACAAGGTCGGGCGTCTCGAGCACGAGCACGAGACCGCCGGATACCTCTACCTGAAGCAGGACGTCCTGGCCGAGAAGCACAAAGGAGAGCCGTACGGAAAGCCGTACGAGGTGTTGGAGATCAACGCCGTCACGGTGGATCCGTCTGGTGAAGTGACCGAGTACGTCCAGGCCATCTACGACGAGGCCGAGGCCCAGCACCAACTGACGGCAGGTCTCTTCCGGTTGAGAGGTACCGACTACAACATCGTCTGGTTGGATGACGCGAAGGCTGCGGCGGTGCTCGCCGAGTTCTTCTGATCCGGGTACTTCTGAACCGGTCGGCCACGGGCGGCGCATGCCGCCCGTGGCCGATCTTTCTGTGGAGAGAGGGTTATGTTCCGGCGCCTGGCCAAGGTTCCTGTTCGCGTTCGAGTCCTGAGTCCCGTCATGGCGGCGGTCGCCGTTGCCGCGCTCGTCGTGGTGTCCGGCAACGGATCCACGCAGGCTGCTCCCGTCGCTGTTTCGGACACCCAGCGGTTAGCCACCGCTGAGCCGGCAACGGCCGGCTCGTCTGCCGGTCCGACCTCCAGCGCCGTCCCTTCGACTTCGGCCGGCCTGGCGACCAAGGTGTCCGAAACCACTTCCTCCACGCCGCGGCCCGCTGCCGTGGTCGCACCAGCAGCCGCACCTGCACCAGCAGCCGCGGCGCAGCCCGTTGAAGGACCGTGGTTCATGGGCCGAGTGGGCCGCACCAGCCGGGTGATCTCGGTCGCGGGCACGGGTGGATCCAATGCCACGTTGTCCGCCTGGGAGAGGTCGGAGACCGGGTGGACGCGGGCGATCGGCCCTGTCGCCGCCAAGGTCGGCCCGATCGGAATCTCCCGCACCTACGGGGAATCCTCGTCCGCCACCCCGGCTGGAGCCTTCGCGATCACGAGCGCGTTCGGCCGGCAGCCCGACCCCGGTTCCGGGTTGCCGTACCTGCAGGTCGACAACTCGGACTGGTGGGTCAGCGATGTCAACAGTCCCGACTACAACACCCACCAGCGGTGCGCTCGGGGAACGTGCCCGTTCAACGAGAGCAAGTCGGAGAACCTGTGGGACCAGGGCCCTGTCTACGACTACGCCCTGGTGATGGGTGTGAACTCCGAACGCGTTCCGGGTGGGGGCAGCGCGTTCTTCGTGCACGTCACGAACGGCGCCGCGACCGCCGGCTGTGTGGCGATCCCGGCGAGCACGCTCGTGTCGCTCATGCGCTGGGTTCGCCCCGGCACGGTGATCGCACTGTCGCCGAGCTGACCTGGTAGGCGCTTTCCTCCAGGTAACTAGCGCTCTTCAGGGGAACACCGTTCCCTTGCAAGTAACCAGTGCGTGCTGGATACGTTCGAGCCATGTCGAACACCACGCGCACATTCGGGGCATTGGCCGCCGTCGTGCTCGCTGCGGCCTCCGTCGCACCGGCCGCCGCCAGCGGCAGGCTCGAGCTGGTCGCGCAGAGCGACGGCATGGTGTGGAACGCCGTGGCCGTCGACCACGGCCGGGTCTTCGTGGGCGGCCAGCGCTGGTCGGGATCGACGGGACCCGCGCTGGGCCTCATCACCGCGGACGGCGGGGTCGCGCCCTACCCGGACGCCGCCTGGAACGCCTGGCGGCCGGGCGATGCGGCGGGCACCGCGTTCGTCAACGTCAACGCGATCAACCTGGACGGTCGCGGCGGCCTGTGGGCGGTGGACACCGGCGCGCCCACCTTCGGCGGCGACCCGTTGCCCGGCGGCGCCAAGCTGGTGCGCGTCGACGTGGCCGGCAACCGCGTCAGCAGGGTCTACCCCTTCAACAGCGAGGTGGCCCCGCCGGGCAGCTACGTCAACGACGTCCGGTTCAACGGCCACACCGCCTACCTCACCGATGCCGGGCGCCCCGGGCTGATCGTGCTGGATCTTCGCACCGGTGCCGCCCGGCGGGTACTCGACGGGCACCCGTCCACCGCGGCGCCCGCGGACCGGCCGGTCGTGGTCGACGGCACCGTGGTGCGCGGCGCCGACGGCAAGCCGCTGAAGGTCAACGCCGACCCTCTTGAACTGTCGCCCGACCGGCGGTGGCTCTACTACGGCCCGCTGTCAGGGCCTTGGTCACGCGTGCCCACCTGGGCGCTGGACGACCCCGGACTGAGTCCGGCGCGGTTGGCCGGGCAGGTGAGGCCGTGGGCGGATCTGCCGCCGACCGGTGGCACCGCCATGGACCGCAAGGGAAATCTCTACTTCTCCGACCTGGCCCGCAACTCGGTCGCGCGCAGGAGCCCGGGCGGCCGGATCACCGAGGTGGTCCAGGACCCGCGCCTGCACTGGACGGACGCGCCGTTCCTGGACGCCCGCAACAACTTGTGGCTGCCGGTACCTCAGCTGGACCGGGCGGCTCCCTTCAACGGCGGCACCTCCCGGATCCGCTTTCCCGTGCAGCTGTTCCGGTTGGCGCTGGACTGCTGACGTCAGATTCCTCAACAACTGTCACGAAAAGGAACAACTCACGTGCGGAAGATCAAGTATCAGAGGTGGGCCCTGACTGCGCTCAGCCTGGGGCTGACCGCAGCGGTCATCAGCGTTCCCGCGGCGACCGGCGCACCGGCATCCGCCGAGCACATCCGCGTCAGCCTGGGCGGGCACCAGAGCCCATACCGGTACCTGCCGAAGGTGCCCTCGTTCTCGTTGACCAGCACCACGTTCAAGAACGGCCGGGCGCTGCCTGCTGACCAGCGCTCCGGAATCTTCGGGGCACCGGGCGGAAAGGACATCTCCCCGGAGCTGTCCTGGCGCGGTTTCCCGGCCGGTACCAAGAGCTTCGTGGTCTCGATGTACGACCCCGAGGCTCCGACCGGTAGCGGCTTCTGGCACTGGGTGGTGGCCAACATCCCCGCCGGCGCCACGTCCCTGCCGCTCGACGCCGGCGCCCTCAACAGCGCCAAGTTGCCCGCCGGAGCCATCCAGCTGGGTGGTGACGCGGGAATGCCTCGCTACATCGGCGCGGCGCCTCCGGCAGGCGTCACCCACCACTACTACATCACCGTCACCGCGCTGGACGTGCCGAGTCTCGACGTCACGGCCGGCACCAGCGGCGCTCTGCTCGGGTTCCTCATCGGCAGCCACACGATCGGACGGGCGACGCTGCTCTCTCCCACCCGCGGCTGACCACCAAGGATCTGACTTATCTTCCCCGATTCGAGCCGAGGCGGAAGATAAGTCAGATCCATCTTCCGCACGACCGTCCTGTGCTCTACGCTCCTCGCCAATAGGTCGGATCTATCCGGCAGAGGAGCGATGAACGATGTCAGCCGATGACCGCTACCGCCCTGGCTACGAGGTGGTCGCCGAACAGTTGCTCGCGTACATCGCTGAGCACGACCTGCGGCCCGGCGACCGGCTGCCGACCGAGAAGGGCCTGGCCGAGGAGCTCGGCACGACGCGGAACGTCACCAGGGAAGCGGTGAAGGTTCTCGCCGCGATCGGCAGGCTGACCGTCCGCAAGGGAGCGGGCATCTTCGTCGCGTCCGTGGCGAATCCGGCCGACGAACAGCTCGTGCACTACCAGCCGACCGACATGGAGCACGTCCTGATGCTCCTCGACTACCGGCGGCTCATCGAGGGCGAGACCGCCCGTCGCGCTTCCGAACTCGCCACACCCGTTCAGGTGCGCGCGATCCGCGGCCATGCCGACCAGTCGGGAGTTGCCGCGCGGGCGGGAGACGCGTCGGGCTTCGCCGCGGCGGACGCCGCGTTTCACGATGCGGTCAGCGAGGCCGCGCGCAACGTCTTCCTGCAGTCGGGAGTCACGAACGCCCGGCGGTTCGCCGGGCAGTCGGACGTCCTGCTGTTCCACGGGGATGTTCCCGGATCGCTCGAAGCGGCCGCCGCGCAGCACATCGCCATCGCCGAAGCGATCGCGGGTGGCGACCCGGACCGTGCCGCCGTGCTGATGACCGAACACGTCGACACCACTCGCCACCAGTTCGAACGCCGGATCCGCGATCGGGTGTTCAACCTCCCCGGCCGCTCGCACCCGCCCGAGCCGCCGTCCCAGCCCGCCAAGGAAGCCCGCGCTTAGCACCTCCACGATTGGGAATTTCAATGTCGAAACTTCCAGGCTTAGTTCGTGCTGCCCTGAAAACGACGCTCGCCGCGGTTCTCGCCACGGCCGCGGTTCCCGTCGCCGCGTCCGCCGGTCCCGCTGTGACCAGCTTTTACGTCGCTCCGAACGGGCGGGACTCCAACCCCGGCACGAGATCCGCGCCGTTCCAGACGCTGGAGCGCGCCCGTGATCACGTGCGAGCTGTCAAAGGTCGTGGTGACATCGATGTCGTCCTCGCCGGCGGCACCTACCAGCTCACCAGGACGTTCGAGCTGACGAGCGCGGACTCCGCCGCGGCCGGCCGGCGGATCACCTACCGCGCGGCGCCGGGAGCCCGTCCCACGATCAGCGGTGGCAAACAGGTGACCGGGTGGTCCCTGGCTGACCCGGCGCGCAACATCTACAAGGCACACATCGGATCTGTCGACACGCGCCAGTTCTACGTCAACGGCGAACTCCAGCAGCGGGCCCGCGACCGCGACAACCCGCCGGGCTTCGCGAAGACCGCTACGGGCTACTCGATCACCGACACCAGCCTGCAGAACCTGCGCAACCAGTCGGCGGTCGAGGTGAACAGCCTGTGGGGCTGGATGCACTACCGCTGCCCGGTCCAGTCCATCTCGGCGACCGCGATGACCATGCAGCAACAGTGCTGGCACAACGCGAACCTGCACACCGGAGTCGAGATCCAGACGCCGAACTGGCTGGAGAACGCCTACGAGTTCCTGGACACGCCAGGCGAGTGGTACCTCGACAAGACCACGGGCGACCTCTACTACCTGCCCAAAGCCGGGCAGGACCTCAGCACGGCGGTCGTTCCCGTCGTGCAGGACCTGGTGAACTTCAACGGTGATGTCAACAACCCGGTGCGCGGCATCGGTTTCGACGGCATCACCTTCTCCTACTCGACCTGGCTCGCGCCGAGTTCGGCCGACGGCATGGTCGAGGGGCAGGCCGCCTTCCGGATCGTCGGGGCGAACAACCCCAACTTCGACTCCACGCGGTTCAAGTGGGTCAAGACGCCGGGTGCCGTGAACACGAACTACGGCCACGACCTGTCCTTCACCGGCAACACCTTCACGCACCTCGGTGCGGTGGGCCTGAACCTGAACCTGGGTACCCAGCGCACCAGGATCACCGGCAACGTGTTCAGGCAGATCGCCGGGACCGGCATCCAGGTCGGTGGCGCCGACGTGGTCGACGCACATCCCGCGGACCTGCGATCGACCACAAAGGACAACACGGTCAGCAACAACGTCGTGACCGGCGTGGCCGACCAGTACTGGGGTTCGCTCGGCATCTTCGTCGGCTACACCGACCACACCGTGGTGACGCACAACAAGGTCTACAACCTGCCGTACAGCGGCATTTCGGTCGGCTGGGGCTGGGGCATGCTGGACAAGGGCGGTGACACGAACTCACCCGGCAACAACGGCGTACCGGTCTGGGACGTCCCGACCATCGCGCGCAACAACGTGGTCAGCGACAACCGGATCTTCGGCTTCATGAAGCGGCTGTCCGACGGTGGCGCGGTCTACACGCTGAGCTCCAACCCCGGCAGCACCGTCTCCGGCAACTTCATCTCCGGTGTCCCGGCACCGGCCTACGGCGCGATCTACCACGACGAGGCCAGCCAGTACTTCCACACCACCCAGAACGCCTTCTGCGACGTGGCGTTCCAGTGGATGCTGCTCAACCACGGCCTGGACATCACCGCCGACCGCAACTTCACCACCCAGCCGAAGTACTCCGCGCAGGCCAACACGTTGCGCACCACGATTGCCAACAACCCCACCGTGGACGGTTGTCAGCAGCTCCCGGCGGGCATCGTGAACCACGCGGGTCTCGAACCGCAGTACCGGCATCTCGACCCGGACCCGGTGAGCAGCGACCGCTCGGCACCGTCCGTGCCGGGCGCTCCGACCGCGGTCACCGCGTTCCCCACCGTTGCAGACCTCAGCTGGCCTGCGGCCACGGACAACGTCGGCGTCACCGGGTACTCGGTGTTCCAGGACGGCGAACTGGTTGGTGCGTCGAAGAACCCGCAGGCGCGGATCGCCGGTCTGGTGCCGGGCAGGAAGTACGACTTCACCGTGACGGCACGGGACGCGGCCGCCAACGAGTCGCGGGCGAGCCGCCGGGTGAGCGTCACCATGCCGTCCGGTCCGAACCTGGCGCTGCGCAAGCCTGTCACGGTGTCGTCGTTCTCCGGATCGAACACACCTGAACTGGCTGTCGACGGAAACCTCAGCTCGCGGTGGGCGCAGGGGCTCGGCCTGCCCGACCCGTCGTGGATCCAGGTCGATCTCGGTGCCCAGCACAACATCAGCGGGATCATCACCACGTTCGAGCTGACCAGGTACCGGTACCGGCTGGAGGTCTCGACCGACCAGAACAACTGGGTGACGTTCGAGGACCACACCGCCGCGGACACCACGGTGTCGGCCAACTACTCAGCCGTCCCGAATCCGGTCGCCGCACGGTACGTGCGCCTCACCGTGACCGGATCCAACTGGAACGGCGGCAGCATCTACGAACTCGAGGTCTACGGAACACCGCTACCCGGTGGAACGGACACCCAGGCACCGACCCTGTCCGGCAAGCCTGCAGCCAACGTCCTGCTGCCCAGCACGCTCGACCTGAGCTGGCCCGCGGCAACGGACAACGCCGGGATCGCGGGCTACACCGTGACCCAGGACGGCCGGCAGATCGCGACGACCGCACAGCCGAGCCTGAGGGTGTCCGGGCTGAAGCCGGCCTCCGCGTACACCTTCGCGGTGACCGCTCGTGACGCCGCGGGCAACGTGTCGTCCCCGATCCAGCTGACGCTGACCACGCCGGCCGACGTCAGCCTCGCACTCCGCAAACCTGTGACCGTGTCGTCGTTCTCGGCGCCGAACACGCCTGAGTTGGCAGTGGACGGTGATCTGGGCACGCGGTGGGCGCAGGGTCTCGGCCTGCCGGATCCGTCGTGGATCCAGGTCGACCTCGGCAGCGTCACGGCGCTGAAGAGCACGGTGATCAACTTCGAGCTGACCAACGGCTATCGGTACCGGCTCGAAACCTCCACCGACGGCACGTCGTGGTCGATGTTCGACGACCACACGGCCGTGCCGACCACCGAACGCACGAACCACGCGTTCGCGGCGGCGCCCGTCCAGGCCCGATACCTCCGCCTGACCGTCACCGGGTCGAACTGGAACGGCGGCAGCGTCTACGAAATCCAGGCCTACGGCGGCTTCTGACCGGGAAGAGACGATGAAGATCACGCATGTCGAGGTGCACCGGTTCGGCCTCCCGGCCGCTGATCCGCCGTACAACTGGCGGCGCGGTCTCGGCGGGAGCGCACCGGCGGGCGAAGGTGCGGTGCTGCGCATCGGGACCGACGAAGGCGCCGAGGGCGTCGCACTGTTCGCCCGTCCCGGCGCCGCGCCGGTCCTCGAGGATCTCGTCGACCGGGTGTTCCGCGAGGAACTCCTCGGTCAGGACCCGTTCCGGCGGGAGTGGTTGTGGCACCGGGTGTGGGAGCTCGACCGCATCGAGGAACTGCCGTTGCCGACTCTCGGCCTGATCGACGTCGCGCTGTGGGATCTCGCCGGGCGGGTGTGCGACCAGCCGGTCTGGCAGCTGCTCGGCGGGTACCGCACCGAGATTCCCGCTTACGCCTCGACGACCACCTTCGACACGGTCGCCGAGTTCCTGGAGGTGGCCGACCAGTGCCTGGAACTGGGCTATCGCGGCATCAAGCTGCACGCGTGGGGCGATGCCCGGCGGGATGCGGAACTGTGCCAGGCCCTGCGTGATCACGTCGGCGCGGCCGTTCCCCTGATGTACGACGGCTCGGCTGGTTTCGACCTGCCGGACGCCATCTACCTGGGACGAGCGCTCAGTGAGGCGGGTTATCTCTGGTACGAGGAGCCGATCCGCGAGTTCAGCATCAGCGCCTACGGAACTCTCGCGTCCAAAGTGGAGATTCCGTTGCTCGTCGCGGAAACGTCCGACGGTGCGCACATGAACTCCGCGGACTTCATCAAGGCCGGCGCCGCCACGTTCGGTGTGCGCGCCAGCACGACCTTGCGTGGTGGCGTCACCGGAGCCATCCGCACCGCTCATCTGGCGGACGCCTACCGGCTCCGCGCGGAGATGCACGGCTCGGACATCCCGAACCAGCACCTCTGCATGGCCATCCCGAACACCACCTACTACGAGTCGCTCGTGACGTCCCGGACCGTCGTCCGGGAACGTCACGTCGACTCCGCGGGGCTCGTCCACGCCCCGCTGGGACCGGGAATCTCACTGCCCGCCCGTTTCGACTACGGCCCCGCGCTCGAGAAGTTCGTCGAGCAGGGCGGGTGACGCGACAGACCAGAAAGGCCAAGCCCATGTCAACGCCGCCAAGGGTCAGACTCGCCATCGCGACCGTGGCTGTCGCCGCCGTGACACTTTCCTCGTGTGCCAGCGCGGAGCAGTCCAAGAACACCGGTTCGGCCGTGTTCGAGCCGGTCGCCCAGACCGAGGGAACTCAGATCACCGTCTGGGCCGACTCGACCCGGCTGCCCGCCGTCGAGCAGTACCAGAAGTCCCATCCGGACGCGAAGCTGAACATCGTCACCTACGACGGCAGCGCGGACGGCTCGACGTACCTGCAGACCAAGGTGCAGCTGTTCGACCGGACCGGCAACGGCTGGCCGGACGTCGTGTTCGCCAGCCCGACGGACGTCACGTGGGCGTCCCAGCCGACGAATCCGCAAGCGAAAGCGTTTGCGGCACCGCTGGACGCGGACCTCGTTCCGCAGCAGACCCTCGACGGGTTCGCCAAGGGATCGCTGGAACCGTGCCGGTTCAACGGTCACACGTACTGCATGCGCAACGACATCGCGCAGGTCGTGCTTTGGTACAACAAGAAGCTCATGGACGAGTTCGGGTACGAGGTGCCCAAGACCTGGCAGCAGTACGAGGCGCTGGGGGAGCGGGTGGCCAGGGAACACCCCGGGTACCTCATCGGCTCGATCGGCGACACCAACTCGCAGGAGTCCTACTTCTGGTCGAGCCAGTGCCCGGCGTTCCAGCTCGTGCAGCCGGCCACGCTGAAGGTCGACCTGGCCGACAAGAACTGCACGCGGATGGCCACTCTGCTCGACAAGCTGGTAGCCAACAAGACCGTGGCCACGCAAGGGTTCTTCAGCCAGAGCTTCGCCAAGGACAACGGCGGCAAGATCCTGATGGCCAACGGCCCGTCCTGGTACGGCAAGTACCTGTTCGACTCGGCGTTCAAGGTTCCCGCCGGGCAGATCGCTGCGGCCGGTCCGCTGACCTGGGAGGGTGAGTCCACTGTGGCCACCGGGAACGTGGGCGGAGGTGTCTGGATGGTGTCGTCGCACTCGGCCAACCTCAAGGCATCCGTCGACCTGGTCACGTGGCTGACGACGTCGGACGAGAACCAGGCGAAGGCTCCGACCTACCCGGCGTACGCCCCGGCCGCGAAGGCCTGGCTGGCGAACCCGGAGAACAAGCAGTACTTCGCCACGGACATCAGCGAGGTGCTGACGAAGGCGGCCGACGTCGTCTGGACCGGGTGGTCGAACACGAAGTTCAGCGACGCCACCGCGTGGTCGAACGTCGTCCTGCCGGGGCTGACCGCGGGCAAGACGCTCACCGAACTGCTGCCGCAGTGGCAGACGGCGATCATCGACGAGGCGAAGACCGTCGGCTACCAGATCGAAGGCCGATGACCTACCGCACCAGATCTGGCCTGGCCGGCTATCTGTTCGTGTCGGGGTACACGGTGCTTCTGCTCGCGTTCGGCGTGTTCCCCACGGTCTACGCGTTCTACCTGGCCCTGACCAACGACCGGGGCCAGTTCACCGGCCTCAACCAGTTCGTGAAGGTCGCCCAGGACTACCGGTTCGTCCCCGCGTTCCTCAACATCGCGCTGTATCTGGTGTTGTGGCTGGTGTCCCTGGTCGTGCTGACCGTCGTCGTGGCCATCGTTCTGCGAGGACGGATGCGGCCGGGCCTGTCGGCGATTTTCCGGTTCCTCTACTACGTTCCCGGGGCGTTGGCCGGCGTCGCCAGCGTGCTCGTGTGGTTGTTCATGCTCGATCCGGGTGTCAGTCCTGCTTCGTGGTTGCTCGACGCCATGGGGTTCGACAGCTTCGCCGCTGTGCTGGCTCCCGGACACCTGCCGGTGATCTTCGTGCTGATCGCGTTCTGGACGGGCGCGGGCGGCTGGATGGTCGTGATGCACGGGGCGCTGAACAACATCCCGGACGAGGTGCTCGAAGCGGCCAGAATGGACGGTGCCGGGCAGTGGCGGACGGCGTGGCACATCCAGATCCCGATGATCCGCAAGTGGATCGCGTACATGACGATTCTCGCGTTCGCCGCGGGAACCCAGCTGTTCGTCGAGCCGCAACTGCTGCAGACAGCGTCGCTGGGCCGCGTCAGCCCGACATGGTCGCCCAACCAGCTGGCGTACGTCTACGCCTTCCAGCACGGTGACTTCAACGGTGCCGCGGCGATCTCGGTCTTCCTGCTGGCGCTCGGCCTGATCTGCGCCGGTCTGCTGGTCTCGCGATCCGATCTGTTCAAAGTGGACGAAGCATGATGCTGACCAGACTGAAACGACCGCACGAGTCCAGCCTCGCCGCCACGATCGTGATCGTGGTGCTGCTGCTGGCGTTGCTGGTGTTCTTCGTCCTGCCGGTGATCTGGCTCGTGCTCGCGCCGACCAAGACGGCCGGCGAACTGGTGCAGGACGGCCCGTTGTCGTTCGGTTCGCTGGGCAACGTCGGCACGGCGTGGCAGCACCTGATCGCGTTCCAGGACGGCGCGTTGCTGCTCTGGCTGCGCAACTCGGCGGTGTACTCGGTGCTGACGCTGGTGATCACGCTGGTGACGAGCATTCCGGCCGGGTACGCGCTGGCCCTGATGAACTTCCGGGGCCGCCGGGCGCTGCTGGCGGTGACGCTGGTCGTGATGATCATGCCGTCGGCGACCCTCGTGCTGCCGGTGTTCCTGGAGCTCAACGAGTTCGGGCTGATCGGCACGATCTGGTCGGTCGTGCTGCCGATGGCGTTCTTCCCGTTCGGCGTGTACCTGGTCTACATCTACTTCGCGACCAGCCTGCCCAAGGAGATCGTCGAGGCGGCCCGGATCGACGGCTGTTCGCAGCGGCAGGTGTTCACCAAGATCGCCTTGCCGCTGGCGCGGCCTGTCGCCGGCCTGGTCGGGTTCTTCAGTTTCGTGAGCAACTGGAACAACTTCTTCCTGCCGTACCTCGTGCTGCCCAACAGCGACCAGTTCCCGTTGCAGGTAGGCCTGAACCAACTGCTGTCCTCGACGCCCGCGTTCAACCCGGTCGCGGGAGGCGGCCTGAACATCACCAGCGCCGAGCTCGCCCTGGCGGTCATCATCTCGATCCTCCCGGTGCTCGTGCTGTTCCTGTTCTCCCAGCGAACCCTTGTCTCCGGGATGCTGGCGGGCTCGACCAAGGGCTGATCGTCGTGGTTAGCATGTGCCGGGTGGACGCCGAGGTGGTTCGGGAGTGGTTCGATCGACGGGCGGCGGAGTCCCTGTTCAGCGGTGCCGTGCTCGTCTGGCGCGAGGGCAGGCCGGTGTTCGAGCACGCCGCGGGCCTGGCGCATCGTGGATTTCGAGTGCCGGCGACCACGCGGACGCGGTTCGGCGTCGCCTCGGTGACAAAGCTGGTGACCGCGCTGACCGCGCTGCGCCTGGTCGACCGGGGAGTGCTCAGGCTCGATCAGCCGCTGACCGAGGTGCTCGCGCCCGAGCATCAGCCGCGTGCGCTCACCGCGGAGCACACGCTGCACCACCTGCTCTCCCACACCTCGGGCCTGTCGAACTACCACGATGACGACGACACCACCTGGGCGTCCTACACGTCGTGCTGGGATCGCATCCCGGCCTATCACGTGCGCGGCCCCGCCGACCTGCTTCCCCTGTTCGCCGACCTGCCCGCGGTATCGCCACCGGGCGCGGTCTACCAGTACAGCGACGCCAACTTCATCCTCGTGGGACTGGCCGTCGAAGCCGCGACCGGCCGTTCGTTCGCCGACGTGGCGACCGCGGAGGTGCTGGTCACGGCCGGCATGACCGACTCAGCCTTCGACGAGCGCGACCTCGAGCCCGAACGGCTGGCCACCGGCTACCTCGTCACCGACGAACCCGCGGAGAAGTGGCGGAGCAACCTCTACAGCGTCCCGGGAGGCCGAATGCCCGATGGCGGGCTGATCACCACGCCACCCGATCTCGCGCGGCTCCTCGACGCGCTGGCCGGCGGTCACCTGCTCTCGTCGCGGCTCACCACGGCGATGACGACGCCCCAAGGGCCGCCGTCGGACCGGCTCGAGCAGTACGGGTACGGCTGCCAGCTCGTGGTCGAGGACGGCGAGGTGACGATCATCGGCCACAGCGGGGCGGATCCCGGTGTGGCGGCCCTCGTGTCCCGGTACCAGGCGGCTTCGACCACGGTCGTGGTGCTCTGCAACCAGGACCGCGGTGCGTTTCCCGCCACCCAGTACCTCGCCCGCGAGTTCGGGTTGCGTGACCCTCGGGCCTGAGCTGGAACCGAGTAGCCGATCGATGCCGGGCGAGTAGTGGCAGGCGGCAACCTTGTCGGTGGGTGCCCGCCCTGGGGGTGCGGGCACCGGAAGTCCACCTCACGCGTGACAACCCTGGAGCCATCTGCCACCGGCAGGGCTCGTCCACGTGAGGTGAGGAAGGTCGCGGCGCCACGAACCCCGCCGGGCCTGCTGAAGGGGCATCACCTCCCCAGGGTGGTGCCCCTTCGGCTTCTGGTTCGCGGTACCGGAGCCCGCCGTGGGTAGGGTGCGGTGAGGCCGCGTAGCCGATCGGGGGACCTGTTCGTGAGCCGTGCGCACGTCGCCGAAGAGTGGATCACCCGGACGTTGCCAGGAAGTACTGGGCGGAGGCCGCCGGCACCTATCCCGCTGTGACGTGGGCATGAAACAGCACAGCGGAACCAATTGACACCGTTCCCTCTGTGTCACAGGCCGTGGAACGTCGGTCTGAGTCCAACTGGGACAGTTCGAGCGCGGCGGTGAACACGAACTCGTTGGTGAGCGACCGGTCGGCCGCCCACCAGGCCTACTCCTCGCGCCGGCGTTCGTCGAGCGCGCCACCGAACCCGGCGAGCTCTTCCTGTTGCGTTGCGGCGAACCGCTGGAACAACCGCCCGGCCTGCCGCAGGTGCGGACCCGCGAGCTCGGCCAGGTCGGCCTCCGCCGCTCGCTTGGAGGTCTCCTCGTCGAGGTGGGGGAACGCCGTTGCGAGAGCGAGTACCGCGGCCCCGAGCGTCGTGTCGAGCAGCAACTCGCCGTGCATCCCGCTCAGGAACTGGGGCGGAGGTGGGGGCAGTGGTGGCACGGGCCGCGGCTGGCGCGGGAACCACGGGTCCAGCACCGGCCACAGGTCCGGGGAGATCCGCGGCAGGGCGGGACGGACCAGGTGGTCGAGACCCCACCCGCGGACCGTGCACTGCGACGCCACCCGGCCGAGTGCGTCGCGCGCCTCGCCGCCCACGCGCAGCAGTTCACCGATGTCGAGGTGTTCCGGTCCGCCCAGGTAGTGGGGGCGCAGGTCCATGGCGATCTGGTGGTGCCAGCGCACCCACCACACGGCCCGCCACCACATGCATCGCTGGGACGCTGGGCGGGCCAGCCACACCGCGATGTTGCGGAAGTAGGACTTGATGTCCTCGAACGCGGCCTTCCCCGCGTCGGACGCGAGGAAGCCCTTGCCCTTGACCGGGTCGGCGCTGCCGAGCACGCCGATGAGGTTGATGTCGAAGAAGTGGTGCCAGGTGGCGTCCACGACGACACGGCCGACGCCCGCCCGGAAGCCGTCGTACGCGCCGATCGCGCCGAAGAAGGCCGAGTCGACGACCCCCTTGTGCACGTCGTCCACGTGACCGCACTGCGCAGAGGTCGCGATCACCTCGGGTGCGATGCCCCCGGGATACTCGGTCGTCTGGTAGCCGTCGAACGTGAACGTGGCCGACAGGTCGGCGGGTACGTAGCACTCGCCCTCGTGCGGGTGGTCCGGCAACACGGTGATCACGCCGCGCGGACCGCACAGCAGCGGGTGCGGATGACTGCGGTGCCAGTAACGGTTCCACGGCCACGACCGGTACAGCTTCGGGCAGATCCGCTGCGGCACGTCGTCGGACTGGTCGTCGAACTGGATGCCCGCGTCACGACCGGGACTGAGCGTGTCGCGCCGGTCCGGCCCGTCGACCTTCGGTGCCACCGGTTCGCCGTTCGGTCCTGGAGATGGCCAGTGCCACTTGCGCATGCTGCGCACTCGGGGAACTCGGCCGCACATCTTCACGCCGAGGTCCTCGTGGTCGCCGGTCGCGAACACACCACCGCCGCCGTCCATGAACTGGGCGATCGCGCGTAGCTCAGACTCGGACAACTCCTCGCCGCTGCGCAGCACGGCGATCATCCAGATCTGGTCGTACTGCGACAGGTCCACCGAGTCGAACCGGAACGCAGGCGGTGACCCGCCGGCGCCGCGATGTTTCGTCGTCACGTCGAATCGCACCCATGGGCCCGGCGGCTGGGCCAGCGCGTCGAGCAGGGCGCTGAGTCCGAAGTCGGCTCGGCCGAACGAGCCGCCGCCATCGGTCACCATCAGGATCTTCACCCGGCACGGGGGCAGGTGGAATGAGAGTGCCGCCCCAAGATCGTCGGGTTGTCGTTCCAGCACTTGCTGTTCGGACATTATTCCTCCACTGTGGACATACAGGCGTGGTGCCCGTGTTTCCAGGTGCGTGGCGGCCGATCGTCAGATACATAGGCCACACAAGGAAATCCGTGTCCGGTTCGTGACTTTCCCGTGCATCTGCGCCGTATCCGCAACGCTCTCGTCCATGCGGGCGATAAGTCGTACGGAGAGGAACCACCATGCCGAACCAGTTCGTGTGGGTGCGTGAGAACCGTCCTGTCCCAGAGGACCGTCAGGGTGAGCCGTCGCCCTGGCCGGTGGAGTTGCTGAACCGGCACGGGTTGCGTGAGCTCAAACCCGCCGAGGCGGTCCCCGATCCCCGGCCGGACATCGGGCCACTGCGTTCGACCGTCTACCGGGCCGCGACGCTGCTGATCCCGGACCGGCTTTTCCGGCAGGGAGCCGAGGCGACGCTCCAGAAGATCAATGAAGTGCTGGGCGACGCCTTCGGGGACCTGGTGCCGCCGAAACGACTCACCACCATCGACCTCCTGGTCGAGCCGATCCACCCGTACCTGGACGTGCTGGCCGACCTGCCACGCCCGGCAGTGCTCGTTGCCGCCGACGACCAGCCGGCTCCGGACGCGTGGGTCGCGCTGCAGCGGATCCGCCGAGCCGTGCTGAACGGGGCGTTCGACCAACTGCCCGAGGCCGCCGCGGTCGCGGAGATCTCGCTGGAGCACGCGTTCTTCGGTGCGATGTACGGACCGGGACCGAACGGCGAGCCGCACACCGGTGGCCCGAAGGGTGTGCGTGACGATGTGGCGGTCGCACTGCGCTCCGGTTATGGGCGCAGGCCCGTGGCGTTCCTCGGCAGTCCTCCCGAGCGTCCCGAACCGAGAGGCGGCAAGCGGAGGCCTGTGGTCGCGGTGCTCGACACCGGGCACGGCAGCTGCTCCTGGTTCGGCACCACGCCGCAGGACAAGGCCCTGCCCGCAGATGGTTTCCTGCGCACCTTCGGGGTCACCCAGCAGTTGATCCTGGCCCAGGAGCAGCAGGTCAAGAACCTGATCCGCACGCAGGTGCTGATGCAGGACTGGGAGGAGCCCCTGTACGCCGACGGCATCGGCCAGGTGCTCGCCTCCGCCACCGGGCACGGCTCGTTCATCGCCGGCCTGATCCGGCAGCACGCGCCTGGCGCGGACGTCGTCTCGATCAGGGTGCTGCAGCCGGACAACCTCGGCTACGAGTCGGACATCCTGCTGGCCCTGTACATGTTGCTGGCCAAGCTGCGGACGTCCCGCGGGAACCTTGGGGGCGACAACACCGGGCTCGTCGACGTGATCTCGCTGTCGCTCGGCTACTACGCGGAGAACACGGACGAGAAGGACGCACGCATCACCAAGGTGCTGCGGGCGTTGTCGGACGAGGGTGTGGTGACCGTCGCGGCCGCGGGCAACGACGCGTCGGCGCGTCCGTTCCTGCCAGCCGCGCTGGCATTCCCGTCGCGGGAGGACTGGATCGGACCCGAGCTCGTCGGGTGCGGGGCGTTGAACCCCAACGGTTCCGTCGCGTGGTTCAGCAACACCGGACCGAACGCGAGCGTCCTCGCCATCGGTGCCAATGTCGTCAGCACGTTCCCCGATGACGTGCGGGGATCGTTCAACCCGGCGGGATCGGGCCCGGACGGCCGCGAGGGCATGGATCCCGACGACTACTCGTCGGGCTTCGCGACCTGGTCGGGTACGTCGTTCTCCGCCCCGATCGTCGCCGCGGAGATCGCGAACGGGCTGATCGATACCGCTGAGGCCAAGCCGAGGCTGTCACTGGACCAACTCGGACAGGACGTGTCGGTCAAGAGAGCGAGGAAGGCTGTTCGGCGGCTGCGCAGGTCGGCGGCCCGTGCCAAGAAGGCGAGGCGGTGGTGACCGGCGGCTCGACCGGCACCCGGATGGGCGAGCTGCTCGAGGCCGCGCGTTCCGGGCACCGGGCGAGTCTCGACGAGCTCGTCCGCGAGCTGACCCCGTTGCTGTGGCACGTAGCCCGAGCGCAGGGCATCGACCGCAGCTCGGCGTCGGACGTCGTGCAGAACACCTGGCTGAAGTTGCTCACCTCGTGGGATGACATCCGGTCACCCCAGGCCCTCGTCAGCTGGCTGATCACGGTCGCGAAGCGCGACGCCTGGCGCATGCGCCGCTCGCACGCGCCGGAGGACCTCGTGGACGGCGAGACGTTCGAGGGACTGGTCGACCAGCTACCCACACCGGAAGAACGCGTGGTGGCGGAGTCGGCGAACCGGGAGCTGTGGGCGACGATCGACCTCCTCCCGGTTCGGTGCAGGCAATTGCTGCGGATCATGGCGTTCACCCCTCGGCCGAACTACGCCGAGATCAGCGCGGAGCTGGGTGTGCCGCGCGGCACGATCGGACCGACCCGCGGCCGGTGCATGGCGAAGCTGCGCACCTTGCTCGCGGAGGAAGGCGGCGAGGGCGATGAACGGCGGTGACCCGAACGGCCGGCTCGACGAGCTGGACGCGGTGGTGCTCGGCAACGTCCGTGAGATGTGGCAGGCGATCGATCCGGTGCCGCGCGACCTGCTCGGTCTGATCGACGTCGCGCTCGACCTCGCCGGTCCAGGCGCGGAGTTCCTCCGTGCGAGCACCCGGCAGGAGCTCGTCGCCGTGCGAGGAGGTGAACGGGCCGAGCTGATCACGTTCGACGGAGCGACGACGACCTTGATGGTCAACATCACCGCGAACGCCGACGGCACGGTCCGGATCGATGGCTGGCTGACCCCGCCGGTGAGCAGGCAGGTCGACCTCCGCATGACAACGGGCACGGTGTCGGTCACCTCGGACGACGGCGGAAGGTTCGCATTCGACGGCGTTGCGCGCGGACTGGCTCAGCTGCACGTGCACGTCGGCGGGGGCGTCACAACACCGTCGATCGTCTTGTAGGCGACGGCATGACAGCTGCGGTCGAGCGCGTGCGCGAGCTCCACGTCCGTGGGGTGAACGCGGTCGCCGGCGGACGGCCGGGCGAAGGTGCCCGGCTGCTCCGCGCGGGACTGCGCCTGGTCGCGAAGCTGCCCGGCGAGGGCGCGCTCGCCGGGCGGCTGCTGATCAGTCTGGCCGGGGCGGAGGTGTGGCGCGGCAACACCGAACTCGGTGTCGCGCTGCTCGACGAGGCGGCGGGCCGGGTCGCGCCGGAAGATCGTGGCATCCTCGCCGACCAGCACGGCTGGGTGCTGATGTACGTGGGCAGGCTCGACGAGGCCCTCCGGTGCATCGACGAGGCGATACCGCTGCTGGAGAGCGCCGACGACCCGCTGAACCTGGTGAAGGCTCTGGTGAACAGGGCGATGGTGCACGAGCTGTCCGGACGGGTGCGACAGTGCCGCACCGATCTTGAGAGGTGCGAGGAACTGGCGCGGGCGGCCGGTCTGGGTCGCCCGCTGGCCAAGGTGTGGCTGAACCGCGGCTACTGCGAGTGGCTCGCGGGCGACATCCCTGCCGCGCTGCGCGCCTACGAGGCGGCCGAGGCGGGGCTGGCCGAGCACGCACCCGGCATTCTGCCGGTGCTGGCGATGGACAAGGCGCGGGTACTGCTGAGCTCGGGACTCGCCACCGAAGCCGTGCGGGAGCTGGACAGCGCACTCGGGGAGTTGGCCGCGGCGCGCTCCAGCCACGAGCTGGCCGAGGCCGAGCTGATCCGGGCGCACGCGGCGCTGGCGCTGGGTGATCACACCGGCGCCCGGCGGTGGGCACGCCAGGCGGAACGGCGCTTCCGCAGGCGTGGCAACGCGACGTGGACCGGAGTCGCCGTGCTGACCCGGCTGCGGGCGGACTTCGCCGAGGGCAGGTCACCGCGTGCGGTGACGGCGCGAGCGGAGTCACTGGCCACCATGTTGGTCAGGCTGGGCCTGCGGCACGACGCCGAGGTCGCCGCTCTGCTCGCGGCTCGGGCGGCAGTGCGGTCGGGGGACGTGGTGCGGGCGCGTGGGTTCCTCGCCCGGCACCGGACGCGAAATCCGTTGCTGGAGAACAGGTTGTCGCGCCGGCTCGCCGCGGCGGAGCTGTCGGACGCGACCGGTGGGAGTGCCGAGGTGGGTGCGCAGGCCCGCGCCGGACTCGCGTTGCTGAAGGACTACCGCGGCCGGCTCGGCAGCGTGGACCTGCGGACCGGTGCGGCCGCACTGGGCATGGACCTCGCCCGGATCGGACTGGCTGCCTCGCTGCGAACGGGCCGTCCGCACCAGGTGTTCGGCTGGCTGGAGCGGACCAGGGCGCAGGCGTTCCAGGTCAAGCCGGTGCGGCCGCCTGCGGATCCGGCGATCACGGATGCGGTCGCGGCGCTGCGTCAGGCCGCGGTGGCCGCCCGCACCGCCGAGCTGGCCGGCAGGCCGGACCCGGTGGCCCGGCGGCGCTGCGCCGAGTTGGAGCGGGCGATCCGCTCGCGGGACTGGCAGGTCGACGGTTCAGGCCAGCATTTCGCTGAGGCACGGTTCGGCGAGGTCGTCGAGGCACTCGGCGAAGAGCGCGCGGTGCTCGCGAGCTTCTTCACCGACGGCGCGGACCTCGGCGCTCTCGTGGTGGCGGACGGGACCGCGGAACTGGTGCCGCTCGGTGTCCTGCCGGTGGTGGCGGAAGCCATCGCACGGCTCCGCAGCGATCTCGACGCGACGTGCGGCCGAACGCTGCCCGCACCGCTTGCCGAGGTGGTGCGCGCCTCGGCCGCGCACCAGATCGCCGTGCTCGCCGACAACCTCGTGAAACCGCTGCGCAGACACCTCGGCGACCGGGAGCTCGTCGTGGTACCGACCGGACCTCTGTCCGCCGTGCCGTGGAACCTGCTGCCCGGTCTGCGCCGGCGGCCGGTCACCGTGGCGGTCTCAGCGTCGGCGTGGACGCAGACCATGCGGCGCCCGGCCGGTCCGGCCGGCGTTCCGCTGCTGGTCGCGGGACCAGAGCTCGAGTACGCGGAGGACGAGGTGCGCAAGATCGCCGAGGTGTTCGCGGCCAGCACCGTGCTCAGCGGGCCTGACGCCACGGTCCGCTCGGTGCTCGGCGCGCTCGACGGCAGGCGGAGCGTGCACATCGCAGCGCACGGTCACCACGAGCCGGGCAACTACTTCTTCTCCCGCATCGACCTTTTCGACGGACCGCTGATGGCCTACGACATCCATCGGCTCGGCACGGTGCCCGAGCACGTCGTGCTGTCGTCGTGCGACATCGGCCGGACGGTCGTGCGGACCGGCGACGAGATGCTCGGGTTCACCGCCGCGTTGCTCTACAGCGGAACCCGGACCGTGATCGCCGCCGTGGCTCGCATGCCCGACGAGACCGCGCTGAGCGTCATGACGGCGTACCAGGAGATGCGGGCCTGCGGCGTGCGACCCGCCGCCGCGCTGGCCGAGGCGACCGCTGCCGCACCCGCGGTCCCGCTGGTCTGCTTCGGGTGCGGGTGATCGCGGCACCGTCGCCCTCGCCGGTTCGGTCGCGGGCGCGACCTGCACGTGCCGATCGGCACCCCTCACGGCATGACCTTTGACGCCCGAACTGGCCGGCGGAGACTTCGGAACACGGTGACCGCACTCCTAGCGTCGGCAGCGTGACGGACAACAAGATCTTCTTACCCAGGTTCGGTGCGGTGTGCGGGGTAATCCTCGCCCTGTCCATCGGGGTGCCCGGTGCCATCGAGGCGTTCACCGGCGAGACGGCGGCGACCAGTCTGGTGATCGGGCTGGGGACGGTATTCGGGGCGCCCGCGGTCGTTGCGTTCCACGGGCACCAGGCGCACGCGTCAGGCAGGTTCGGGGCGTTCGCTTACGCGGCGAACATGCTCGGGCTGGGGTTGTTCACCGGGGTGGCGTTCGCGCTGAACCTGGTGATCTTCTTCCAGGATCAGGTGGCGCCGCTGACGTCGGTGGTGCTGAAGGTGGCGTCGCTGGTCTTCGTGCTCGGCACCGTGTTGTTCGGGGTGTCGATGGTGCGGGCCAAGGTGTTCCCCGCGGTGCCGGCTTGGGGGTACGGGATCAGCTTCACGTTGCTGGCGGTGTTCGCGGCGTTGCCGGACACGCCGTGGTCCGCGCTGCTGCACGTCGTTTGCGCGGCGGTGCTGGTGTGGCTGTCGGCGGCGGTGTGGCCGGCTCGTTCGGCATTAGCCTGAGCGGCATGCACACCTCGCGACCGGCGCCCTGGGTCTCGCCTGTGTTGTGCGCTGCCGTGTTGATTGCGGGGGTATACGCAGCGGTCTCCGGGCTTGGCACCACGCGGCTGCCGCTGTTGGTGGGTGGGCTGGTGGTGCTCGTGGCCCTGGACCTGGCCGAGTTCCGCCGGTACCCCGTGCGCACGCCCAAGCCGGTGGCGGTGGGGTTGTTGGTCATCAGGGCTGCTTTGTACGTGGGGATTGCCTACGTGGACGGATCCGGGTTGGCGCGGGTGTTGTTGTTGCTCGTGCCGTTCACCGCGTACTTCGCGTTCGGGCAGGGTGTGGCGGTCGGGTTGGCTGCGGTGTGTTTGGCGGTGGCGGTGGTCAGCACTCCGGACTGGTACGCCCACGTCGAGCAGGTGTCGGACCTGGTGATGTTCACCGTCGGGCTGGTGCTCACCATCGCGATGGCCGCGGTGGCGGTGCGCGAGCGTGACGGGCGGATCCGGTTGCAGGAGTCGCATCGCACTGTGGCGGAGCTGTCGGCGGCGGCGGAGCGGGCCAGGGTGGCGAGGGATCTGCACGACGACCTCGGGCACCACCTGACCGCGATCGTGGTGTTGCTGGAGAAGGCCTCCGCGTTCCACGACCGCGAACCCGACACCTCGAAGGCCGCCGTCCTCGACGCCGAGCGGTCGGCGCGGCGGGCGTTGGGCGAGGTGCGGGAGTCGGTGCGCTCGCTGCGTTCGTTCCACCTGCTGGCCGCCCTCGACGAACTGGTCGCCGGCCAGGGCGACGTCACCCTCACGGTCAGCGGCTCGCCCGACGGCCACGCCACCGGCGCCCTGCACGCGCTGTACCGGGCCGCGCAGGAGGGCATCACCAACTCGCGCAGGCACGCCGCCGCCACGCGCATCGACGTCGAGGTCGACCTCGACGGCGAGCGGGCCCGGCTGACCGTGGCCGACGACGGGCGCGGCATGGGTGCGGCGGCAGAGGGGTTCGGGTTGCTCGGGATGCGGGAGCGTGTCGCGCTGGCCGGTGGGCGGGTCGATCTCGCCGGCACGTCGTCCGGCACGAGGCTGACCGTCACGATCCCGACGGCGGGTACCGCATGACCACGGTGTTGGTTGTTGACGATCAGCGGCTGATCCGCGAGGGCATCGCGTCGTTGCTGGGCCTGCAGCCCGGTATCGAGGTCGTCGGTACCGCCGCCGACGGGCACGAGGCCGTGGAGCAGGCGGTGACGCTGGCTCCCGACGTGGTGCTGATGGACGTGCGGATGCCGGGGATCGACGGGGTCGAGGCGGTCGCGTTGCTGCGCAGGCGCGCTCCTTCCTGCCGGGTGGTCATGCTGACCACGTTCGACGACGAGGACTACGTGGTGCGCTCGTTGCGCGCGGGCGCGACCGGATACCTGCTCAAGGATCTGCCGTCGCAGGAGCTGGCCGCGGCGGTCAAGCTCGCGGCGGCGGGTGTGGCCCAGTTCGATCCGGCCGCCGCGGCCCGGCTGGCGGCGGTGCTGGACCGGTCCGGCGGCCATCACGAGCCGTTGACCGTGCGCGAGGTCGAGGTGCTGCGGCTGGTCGCGGCCGGGGCCACCAACCGGGAGATCGCCGAGCGCCTCTACCTGTCGGAGGGCACGGTGAAGAACCACATCTCCCGCATCCTCGGCAGGCTCGGGCTCCGCGACCGCACCCAGGCCGCCCTCTATGCCCAGTCGCATGGACTGGTGTGACTTAGTCCGATGTGGACGAACTGGTCATCAGACTAAAGTGCTGACAATCGGACAAAGATGTTGGTGTGCTTGACACTGCGCTGACCACCATGTGATCGCGAGAGCGTTTCCACGAATGGGCGTGACGACTCATCGGGGAGGAACTCATGCGCGGGATTCTCGCTGTGCTGACGGCCGGATTGCTTGCGATGTCCGGCACGGCACCAGTTCAGGCGGCCGAAGCCGCGCCCGCTGTGCGTTTCGATCCACTGCTGGCGTTGCTGCCGGTGGGAGCGCCTGTCAACACCGCGCAGGCGGACGCCGACCGCGCGGAGAAGGGCAAGATCCGTGCGGCTCAACAGGTTTCCGCCACGGCGGCGGCGAAGACCTACGCGGAGAAGGAGCCGGTCGGCAAGTCCGGTCTGAACGACGCGGTGACCACAGCGGAGTCGCTGCTCGGATTCGGGAGCTCACCTGGCCGGAATCCGAAGGCGGTGATCACCGGGGACCTGGCGCTGGGCAACGTTCCCAAGCTGCCCCAGGCGCCGGAGGACAACGGCGCGATTCCGCTGGCCGCGGACATCGGCACGCACAAGATCGTCGAAATTCCCGGCGTGATCGGCGACGGCCCGCACGGCAGCACCGGCGACGGCAAAGGGGACTTCGACTTCTACAAAGTCCCCGTCGCGGCGGCCGGCACGTCCCTGTCCGTCGACGTCACCGCGGCGGGCGGCCTCAACGCGGTCGTGATCATGTTCACGCCCACCGGCAGCGGGTTCGTCTACATGGACGATCCCACGAGCGGGAACGTCACCGGAACCGTGTCGCTGCCGTTCGCCGGGGACTGGCACGTGATGGTGTCGGGCTGGGGCACCCTGCCGAGTGACCCGACGGATCCCGCGAGCGGGGGCGGGGTGGGCTCGGAAGGCCCGTACAACCTGCGGCTGTCCAGTGGTCTCGACGGCGATCGGGATCTCTACTCGGTCGACCTGAAGGCCGGTGACGTGCTCGGCGCGACCGTCAACGGCAGCAGTCGCATGCTGTCCTTCCTCGACTCCGCCGGAACCGAGCTTCAGACCTCCAGCAACGACTTCAGCGGAAGCTACTCGGTGAACTCGCCGCTGCCAGGAGGGGGCAACGCGACGGTCGACCTCGTCGCGCCCAAGACCGGCAGGTACGTCGTGGCGGTCCGCAGCGGCGCCGGGCCGTACGAGATGAAGCTAGAGGTCTACCGGCCGGAGACCACGAGCGTTCAGACGCTGTTCCTCGACTTCGACGGCGCGCGGGTCAACACGTCGATCTTCGGCGCTGGCGGCGCCCAACGCGATCTCTCGCCGCTCAAAGCCTTCCTGGCCGGCTGGGGCCTCACCGCGGCCGATGAGAGCAAGCTGATCAACGCCGTGGTGGCCACGGTGAAGGAGAACTTCGCGCTGAGCAACCACGTCCGGAGCTCGGCCGTCCGAATCCTCAACAGCCGCGACCACGCCGACCCGTTCGGCCGCCCGAACGTCAGCCGGGTCGTCGTCGGCGGCAGCGTGGCCGAATCGGGGATCAGCACGATCGGCATCGCCCAGTCGATCGACCCGGGGAACCTCGGTCACGAGGAGACAGCGTTGCTGCTGCTCGACTACGTCAGCAGGCCGGCGCCGGATCCCAACTCCTTCAACACCTTCCTGGCACCGGGCGCGGACAAGATCGCGTTCATCGGCCGGGCGCTGGGCAACTACGTCTCCCACGAGGCGGGTCACTTCTCGGGCAGCTGGCACACCGACCAGACCAACGCCACCGCGAACCTGATGGACCAGGGCGGCAACCCGACGCAGATGGTCGGCGCGGGTCCGGACGGACTAGGCGGCAACGCCGACGACGTGGACGTGGACTTCACCACCGACGTCTACATCGCCCCGTTCACCGGGATCGAGGACACGCTCACCCGAACGGCGTGGGGGTACAGCCGCCGAGGGAACTAAGCACGACTCCACCGTGATCATCTCCGTCCCGCCCTGAGCTACTTTCCGCCCGCGGTCCGCCATCGTGGCGGCTGGGCGAGAGGGTGACGATGAGACGGTTGTGGACAGCGGGCGTGGTGCTGAGCCTGGCGGGGGCGCTGACGGGCGTCGCGCACGCCAACGAGGCGCCGAACCGGATCTCGGTCGCCGCGGACGGCGCGCAAGGCGACCGGGAGAGCCGGAACTCCTCGCTCAGCGCGGACGGCCGCTACGTCGCCTTCGACTCGGACGCCACCAACCTGGTGCCCGGCGACACGAACGACCGCACCGACGTGTTCGTGCGCGACCGGCAGACGGGAACGACGACCCGCGTATCGGTCGCCACCGACGGGTCTCAGGGTGTCGACACCGGCCCGTGGCCCAATCCGTACTCGTCGTATCCCACGATCAGCGCGGACGGCCGGTACGTCTCGTTCACGTCCCGCGCCTCGAACTTCGCGCCCGGCGACACCAACAGCTCGCCCGACGTCTTCGTGCACGACCGCCAGACCGGCACCACGACCAGGGTGTCCGTGGCGAGCGACGGCACCGAGGGCTTCGGCGGCGGCTTCTTTGCGGCCATGAGCCCGACCGGCCGGTACGTCACGTTCATCTCCGACTCGCCGAACCTGGTTCCCGGCGACACCAACCAGCTCCGCGACCTCTTCCTGCACGACCGGGAAACCGGTAGCACCACCAGGATCTCGGTGGCGAGCGACGGCACCCAGGCCAACGGCACCACCGACTACACGGTGTCGATGATCAGCGCGGACGGCCGCTTCGTCGCGTTCCGCTCGTGGGCGTCCAACCTCGTGCCCGGCGACACCAACCGCGCGTCGGACGTGTTCCTGCGCGACACGCTGCTGGGCGTGACCACGCGGATTTCTGTGGCGAGCGGCGGCGTTGAGGCCAACGAACTGTCCTACCAACCCTCGATGAGCACTGACGGTCGGTACATCGCGTTCGGTTCCGGTGCGTCGAACCTGGTTCCCGGTGACAACAATGGTGCTGCGGACGTGTTCCGCCACGACCGCGTGACCGGCACGACGATCCGGATCTCGCCGGCCTCGGCCACCTACGAGGGCTGGGTTCCCGACGGGTCGAAGGGGCCGGCGATCAGTGGGGACGGCCGGTTCGTCGCTTACTGGTCGGATGCGGTCGACATCGTTCCTGGTGACACGAACAAGACGGTCGACGTGTTTGTGCACGACGTTGACACCGGGGTCACCAGTCTGGTTTCTCGTACTCCGGATGGGACGCCGGCCAGTACTCCGTCCGGGTTCTGGACGTCGATCTCTGTGGCCATGAGTGCCGATGGGCAGTACATCGGGTTCAACTCGGGGGCCACGAATCTGGTGGACGGGGACACTAATGTTGTTGGGGACGTGTTCGTTTCGGGGAACCCTGTGAGCGGGCGTCGGTAGGACACCTCGGTCGGTTGACCTATAGTCACGCAATGGTCACACGTGGCCTTTCGAGACGTGGTTGAAAAGGATGATGGCGTTGAATGATGAGGCTGAAGAAGTTCCCGCCATGGTCCCACTGCTGGTCAAAATCGCGCAGTCGCCACGGATCGGGCTCTCGGTGCTCGAGGTGACCGGCGAGATGATCGCTGAAGATGCCCGCCTGAACATGTGGATTCTTGAGAGAAAGTCCAGCATCGGAGCCGTAGCGCTGTGGAACCTCGTGGGGCTGCGCAGCGAGGTCAAAGATGCAATTAATAGGGCATGGAACGAGCATGAGAACAGCGCGGACTCATCGGAACGGGTGCAGCGAACGGAGAACTTGCTCGCGGTATTCCGTTCCGGGCTAGATAGAATCCGGCAGGTAAGAGCTACCGGTGTCGTTGACTACGAGGATCCAGACATGCCGCCGGAGATTGCCGAACTCGGCTGACCTGCGTGGTACGTGGGCCGCAAGACCTTGGGGCAAGATCGGCAAGGTCATTCAGGCCGGGTTCAAGGCCCTCCGGGCGGTCAACGCGTTCGCCAAGGTTGTGGAGAAGTCGCGGGCGTTGTTGCGGCAGGTGGACCGGATCAAGGAGACGAGTTGAACCTTGCTGAGGCGCGTGCAGAGATCCTGAGGATCCTCGCTGCTGGCCTTGGTGAGCTGATCGAGGGGGAGTCGCCTGTGGCGGCTCCCCCGATCGCGCTGACCGGCTGGGAGATTCCTGAAGGTGACAGGGAGGCCCTGGGGCTCTATGGACTGCCTGGGGAGCGAAGCGATGAGCTGATGGGAGTTGTCGGGGAATTTCAAGATGGGGTAGCACCCGGCTTGGGGAGTGTAACTACCCGCTTCTATCGGATTGGAAACTTCGGGTCTGCGACCCTTGGCGCTGTGGCGGGTCTCGGCTCTGTTTTTGCCATGCCCGCAAATGCCCCAATTCACCCTCAACTTGCGCATCTCAGTGCTAATGAGCAAAAAGACGTGCTTGTCAACTCAAGTCTTTCGTCTTTCGTGGATTGTGCTTGGAGGTGGCATCGGCTTGTGGGCGTGCTCGCCGAGCAGGAGGTAGCGGCCGGGCAGGCTGAGGTGGCGGCGTGGCGGGCTGTGAAGGATGAATCGAAACGTGCAGCGATTCCAGATTTCTATGGGGCATGTCTGGAGTTATCTCGAATGGTCCACGGGGATTTTGCGGGGCGGGACCCAGAAGCAATTTCTCCGGACGATTCGTTCTGGTCAGAGGTAATCCTCGACATCTTTTAGCTGATCCGAACGGTGACCTGGCGTGAGCACCGTGTTGCTGCTGATGAAACTGCGGCCTACTGCGATCTCTTCATTGGTGGGCCAGGCTTGCGTCATCGTGTGTCGACTGCCATCCTCGGTTGTGGCGGACTTGGTTGCAGGTGGGCTTCTGCTGAGGACCACTGGTCAGACGCAGGCGGTGTTTCATCCGGACTCATTTCCTATGATCAACCAGCACGCCTAGTGGTGCGGTCTCATTCCGGCTAAGTAAGTGGAGGAGCAATGTCGGACGCTGGGCCCTACGATGGGGCCACTGTTCGCGGCGTTCCGTTGCCGATTTGCGTGGCGGTTGGCGACTGGTGGCGCCGCAGATGGTGTTTGAGCACCGTGAATGCGACAGCGATAATCGGGTTTCCGATCCCGCCGCCGCCAGAAGAGATCGAACCTGACTCGCTTGTCGTGTCCTCTTGGTGGGATGGGGGCGGGCGGCTGTTTGTTGATGTCCTCTCTCGTAGCGAGGTCTTGTCCGGCGACGCGCTGGCGTACGTTTCTGTGATCGCAGTTTGGTATCAGCACAAGGTGCGTGGAAATGAGGTATTGGTGGATGGTGTCCGTGGCCATCCGCTCCTTAGAATGAGTAGTCTCCAGCCGAGTCAAGTCGAGGAATGGGAGTCTCCCGGCTATTGAATCGCGCAGTGAGCGATATTCGCGGCTATCTTGCAAGTGAACCGACAGAGGCGGAGGTCGCAATTGGCTGGATGCGCTGCCGACTTGCGGGCTTGACAAAGATGTCCTAGGCGCAAGGCCGATTTGGCTTTCGTGAGGACGCGGCCAAACGCTTGCCGTTCGATCAGGACCACTTCGACCAGCTGTGGGCGGCCGTGGACCCGCTGGGCTTCGCCGAGGCGCGGAGGAGCTGGCCCGACCGCCGAGCGTCCCCACGCTCAGCCAGTCACCGGATTGACACCACCCCTCGCCATTCATACATTCGAAGCATGGTTGTATGAATGACGAGGGGTGGTCCGCGTGAAGCTGGGCAGAACCGCCGTCGTACTAGGTGGCAGCACCGCAGGTCTGTGCGCCGCCGGAGCCCTAGCTCCCCACTTCGACCAGGTGGTGGTGCTGGAACGGGACGAGCTGCCGGCGGAGGCGGAGCACCGGCGTGGCGTGCCGCAGAGCAAGCACCCGCACTTCCTGCTGAACTCCGGCCGCCGCGCGATCGGGGCGCTGTTCCCCGGTTTCGAGGACGCGCTCATCGCCGCCGGTGGGCTGCACCTGATGCCGTCGTTGGACGCCGCCTATCTCGACGGGGAGGGCTGGTCGGCGCGCAAGCGCGGGGCTATGACGATGATCTACGGGTCGCGGATCCTCATCGAGCGGGTGCTGCGCGATGAGGTGCGGAAGCTGCCCAACGCGACCATTCGCGAAGGTGTGTCGGTGAGCGGGCTCAAGACGCGCGACGGCGTGGTCACCGGGGTTGAGCTCTCCACGCCCAAAGACGAGCACATCGAAGCCGATCTTGTGGTCGATGCGATGGGGCGTGGGTCGTCGGTGAGCGGCTGGCTGGTGGCTGCGGGATGGCCGGAGCCCGAGGTGCGGACGCTTGACGCCAAGGTCACGTACACCTCGCGCTGGTACGAGCTACCCCAAGAGCGGCCTGCGTCGTGGTGGTGGCAGCACTTGGTGATCATGCCTACGCCTGACAAGGGGGAGCATCCCGCCGAGCACGAGTTCCTGGTGAACTTCTTTCCCATCGAGGGGAATCGTGTCATCGCCTGCATGGGCTCGTGGGGCATCGAGATGCCTCGCTCGACCGAGGCGTTCATCGAGGCGGCGCGGCGCGTGCGTACGCCGTTGTTCGCGGCTGCGATGGAGCGCTGTGAGCCCACTTCGGAGGTCCACCTCACGAGGTCTACGGGGAACAAGTGGCGGCGCTACGACCGCATGCGTACGCCTGGTCTCGTGTTTGTTGGCGATTCGATCTGCGCGTTCAACCCGTTTTACGGGCAGGGCATCAGTTCTGCGGCGATGTCGGCGTTGCTGCTGCGCGAGCACCTCTCCGAGGCGAAGCGGCTTGACGACGAGTTCTACGCCAGGTTCCTTGTAGCGCAACGCAAAGCGCTGACCGTGCCCTGGTCGCTCGCTATGGCCAGGGACCAGGGCTATGAGTGCGCGGTCGGTACCGAGAAGGTGTCTGAGTGGCGGCGGCGGGTCATTGCGGCTGTGTCTGGGCCGGCTTTCAGTCTTATCGTTGGTGCGGCGCGCGAGTACGAGGTGGTCGACGAGCACTTTGCGAAGGTGTTCAACCTCGACGAGTCGCTCGGGCAGATGATGAGGAACCCGCGGGTGATCGCGGGGCTGGTGCGCTACCGGATTCGGACTGCGCTGGGGCGGCAGCGGGTTCCGTTCGGGTTCGACCCGCAGGCTGAGCCCCCGGCTACGGACTACTCGCGGAACGGTGCTGTGGCAACGGTTGTCGCGCGATGAGATGCGGGCCGGAGGCTGAGGCCGTCACGCGTGAGCTTGGCTTCGACTGCCACGACGTGTCGCCTGTGGTCTCGGTTCGACCGCCGTGGGATCTTGTGCACTGGACGATGCCGTTGCTCGAGGTGCTCATCATCTGTGGCGCCGTCGCGGCTTTGGTGCACGCGGTGCGTCGGTATCGCGCGGGCGATCCGATCAACCTGGCGTTGTGGTGGACCTCGTTGGTCTACCTCGCGGTGATCGAGCCGCCGCTATACTTCCCGGAGTGGTTCGGGCTGAACGAGATCTACGGTTTCATCTTCGCCCACAACCAGTTCACCGTGCAGTTCATGTGGGACAGGTTGCCGCTCTACATCATCGCGTTCTACCCGGTGATCAGTCAGGTCGCGTACGAGGTGGTGCGGTCGCTCGGGATCTTCGCGCGCCGCGGTGCGCTGGCTGGGTCGGTCGCCGTTGCCTTTGCCTGCCAGGTTTTCTACGAGGTCTTCGACCACATCGGACCGCGGCTGAAGTGGTGGGCCTGGAATCCGGACAACCACATCGTCAACCACCCCGCGCTGGACGGGGTGCCGATGACGAGCATGCTGTTGTTCGCGTCGGTTTCGTTGGGAGCCATGACCTACCTGGTCGTGCGCCTCACCAGCGGGCAACACCGAAAACGGTCGCTGGTGCTGCGAGTTCTCGCTGCCGGTGTCCTCACACCGCCGACCATGGCGATCGCCGGGATCCCGTCCAGCTTCTTCGACGGGAACGCCACCGCTCAGGCCTGGGTTCTCGGCGTCGAGCTCGCCGTGGTGTGGGTGGCCGGCGCCTGGATCGTCGTGGCGAACCGAAGCCCAGGCGAACCGCTGTCCGCCTTCGTCCGGATCTACCCCGCCGTCTACCTGGGTGGGATGGCGGTGTTCTGGATCAGCGCACTGCCGGGTGGCGTGCCGGTCGGCAGCGGCCTCTACGCGCTCGCCTGCTTCATCGGGGCCGGTCTGATGCTCGCGGCACTGAGGCAGCGCTCTCGGGGATGATGGTGCGCATGGGGTACCACGGCTGGCAGGGCAACCCGCCCGGCACCGAGGACGAGGCGCGCCGGCGGATCGTCAAGGCGGCGATGGCGTGTGTGGACCGGGTCGGGCTCGCCAAGACCAGCATGTCCGTGGTCGCCGCCGAGGCTGGTGTGACCCGGCAGACCGTTTACCGGTACTTCCCGCGGCTGGCGGACATCCTCAGCGCCGTCGCGCTGGCCAACGTCGAGGACTTCGCCGCGCGGATGGAACGGCACCTCGCCTCGTTCGGCAGCCCGGCCGAGGTCGCGGTGGAGTCCGTCGTGTTCGGCGTTCTGGAGGTTCCGCGGGAGCCCTACCTGGGGTTGTTGCTGCAGGCGGGCGAGTCTGACTTCTTCACGGTCGCGGTGACCTCGCCCGAGTCGTTCGCTCTCGGCGCGCGGATCCTTCGCAACGTGCCGGTCGACTGGGCCGGGGCCGGGATCGCCACCGACGACGAGCTTCAGGGGCTCGCTGAGATCCTGATGCGGCTCTTCCTGTCGTTCCTGCAGCACCCCTCGACGCCGGCGCTCACCGACGGGCAGCTGCGGGCTCTGGTCCGCCGCTGGATCGGGCCCGCCCTGCTGGGGTGAGCAGAACAAAGCCCGGCCGGATGAAAAAATCACCCGACCGGGCTTTGGTGTTCCGCGCATGCCGCTAGTGGTTCCGCGGCTGACGAGGGACTAGGAGGGGACGACGTTCTCCGCCTGCGGGCCCTTCTGGCCCTGAGTGATCTCGAAGGAGACCTTCTGGCCTTCCTGGAGCTCGCGGAAGCCCTGAGCGGCGATGTTCGAGTAGTGAACGAAGACGTCAGCGCCGCCGCCGTCCTGCTCGATGAAGCCGAAGCCCTTTTCAGCGTTGAACCACTTGACGGTTCCGGTGGCCATGTGTAACTCCAAGCATGAATCGGCACCCGCACGTTGCGGATCCGGAAATGATCTGCCATAGCTCGCGGAACAGCAAAACGCCCGTGACCTGTGATCACGGGCGACTGGAACTTCGGAACCATGACTGATGGCCCACACGCTACACCGGAGGGCACCCGGAAATCTGCGCCTGGGCGAAACCGGTCGGTGAACTCTCGTGGGCGGGGGTGGCCGGAGAGGGTGATCTGCGCCTCGTCGGCGCTCGCGACAACCCCGGTGGTCGATCACGGATGACCGACCGCCCGTCCTGGTGCCTGGCGCCGCGCGGAGGTCGCTAGCGCTTGGAGCGCCGGCCCGCCAGGCTCGTAACTGCGGAGATGGCGCTCCACACGACCACCCAGACACGCCACGGAACGTGGGAGACGTCCCGGCGCGGCTTGGGCCGGGGTTCGCGAACCTCGACGGTGGCCTTCTTGGAGTTCTTCGTCATGCGGTTATGCCTCCATGCGGGACTCGTGGGTCCGATGGCCATGGGTTACACGTGGTGCAGAGGGTCGAAACCGCGTTCTTGAGGGCCCCCACCTTGGCACGCGGCGGTCTGATGCGCGAGCACGGCAGGTCAGATGCGGTACGGCCCGATCACGTGCGAAGCCCACCCGAGGTGACAGGCGGTTTCGCACACAGATTGTGACCCAGGCGACTGTCGTTGCCGTCATGGGGGCGCGTGAACGGACTAGTAACCGCCGCGCTCGAGGACGTTGCGCGCCTCCCGCACCTCGCGATCGGCTTCTGCCTCGGCGAGCGCGCCTGGCAGCGGCGGGTTCGTGTCCTTCTCCGCCACCCAGTCCTCCGGCTTCGGTGGGTCGGGCAGGACGTTCCACTTGTCGGTCATGAATCCAGTGTGCCTGCGTTCGGCGATGTCGTGCGGGCTCAGCGGTGTGCGCGCTGCCAGAGGGCGGGCCAGCCGCCCTTGCCGAGCAGCGCTGCCGGGACGAGCAGGCCGTGCTCGGCGACGCGCTCCCAGAACAGTTCCACGGGCGCGCCGAGGTCCGCCGCCGCGGGCAGCGCCTTCTGCCACGGGCCGTGCTCGTCGGACAGGTCGCTGGCGGGAAAGCCGGGAACCACCGTCTTCTTCGCCTCGGCCACCTGCACCACACCGTCCTTTGTGGACTTACCGGCGCAGGTCGTCACGATCGCCAGTGCGCACACCAGCTCGGTCGACGGGCGCTTTGCCACCGACCGGGCGAGCGCGTCGTCACCGGCCAGGTCGCCCATGGCCGTGCGGACCGCTCGTGCCACCACGTCCATGGCGTGGGCCGGCGCGATCTCCGGGCGGCGCACGAGGGCGCGCAGCGTTCGCGGCAACGGTGAACCGTCGGTGAGCGTGTCGAGCCGGTCGTACTCGCGCAGTCCTGAATCGAGCCGGCCCACCGCGGCGGTGAGCGGCCGGACGCGCGTCGCCCGCCACAGGGCCGGTGCGTCGAGCCCGGCGTCGAGAGCCGTGCGAAGCAGGTCCGTGTGTTCGGCCGGACCGACGCGTTTCAACGCGATCGCCGCCGCGTCCGGGTCGAAGTCGGCGGGCTGCCCTGGGCGTCCCAGTCCGCGCGCCAGCGCGGTGTAGACGTGGCGTGCGGACACGGCCTGCGCCGACGCCAGTTCCCGCTCTGCCGCCGTGGTCAGGGCGCTGACGAGCTCGGCGGGCAGGCGTCCTGCGGCGGAACGACGGGCCGAACCGCCCCGCGCTCGCACCGGCGGCACGGGCAGCAGGGGCTCCGGCGCGGGCGGCACGGGTACCGGGATCTTGTCCACCCACTGCTTGACCTGCGCTTCCAGCGCCGCGTCAACGCTGTCGTTGAACCGCGCCCGCAGCTCGTGGACGTGCCAGCCACCGGTGTGCCGCCGGATGTCGAGGTTGGCGACGATGCGGCCGTCGGCGGGGTCGCGCAACGCCATCAGCACGCACTGGCCGCGGCGTGCCTGGGCGGCGTACCACCACTCGCCGATGCAGTTGCCCATGTAGCTGGACCACTCGGCCAGCTGCCGAGGTTCGCGGCCCAGTTCGACGGACAGCCCGGCGAGCACCTGTTTGTCCATAGTGGACACTTCGGGTGGGATCGGGAAGACGCCGACACTGGCCTCGGCGATCACCGCGCTCGCGCTGACCCCGGCCGCCAGCTCGGCCCAGCTGCCGCAGCGGGGCGGTGGTGTCGCGCCGAACATGACCAGCTGCGCGACCCCGGCGGCCGCGAGCGGCAGGGAGTCGGCTCGGGGGTTGCCGGGCTCCGGCTGGGGTGCAGGTGCGTCGTAGCGCAGCTCTGGCGCCGGCTGCTGGTGCCGCACCCTGGCGCGCTCGTTGCCGTGGAAGGGTGCCAGTGCGTCGGCGAGGTCGGCGAACCAGAGCAGATCGTGCGGTGTCTCCGCGGAGGCCGGGTCTCCGGCCGCGATCCGTTGCGCCAGCGGCTGTTTCGGACCGTCGGCGTGCGCGTCGGGAAGCGGCGGCTGCTCCCAGCCGTCCGGTGCCCGCGAGAACCCCGCCGCGGCGCGCCACCGGGGCAGGTGGGGTGCCTGCCACGGCTTGCAGGCGTCCCAGCAGTTGTGCAGCGATTGCTCGTCGAGCTCATCGAGCAGCGCGGTCACGGCGTCGAAGACGACCACGCCGTAGTTGCGGGCCATGGCGACCCGCACCTGCACGTAGGTCTTGATCTTCGCGGTGATCGCCCGCTCCGGGGTCAGCATCTGAACCAGCTGCTGGACATAGCATCCCGGTCGCGCCGGGTGGCTGTACCCGCCCTCGTGGCGGCGCGCGGCTTTGGACCGCGCGGCCTTGGTGAGACAGGCGTCGGCCGCGACCAGCTCGTCGCGATGCCTGTCCGCGGCGACCTCGAGTCCTTCGTCGGACACGGTGCTGGCGAACCGCAGCAGCGCGGTGGCCGCGATGGCGTCCTCCAGCAGCCGGCCGAGTTCCGCCGCGCTCCACCACGCGGGTGGTCGCCAGCGAGCCGCGGCCGCCAGCGTCGGCTCACCGTCGAACGCCCAGCCCAGGCGTTCCACGATCGGCTCGTCGAAGTGGTCGCGGTGGCGTTCGCGGAGCTTGTCGATCCGGTCGGCACGGGTCTGCGTCGCGGCGCGCCGTGCCATGAGCTGCTGCTCGACGAGCAGCGCGCACACGTGGTCCCAGAGGCTGATGATCAGCGCCAGCCGGCGAGGTCGTGGATATCCCGCCAGGACCCGGGACAGGTGGTCGGCCAGCGTGGACGCCGCGCCGAGGGGGAACGGGTCGATCCCGTCCGGAGCTCGCAGGCCGAGCACGCGCTCCAGCTGCTCCGGCCCGAGGAGATCGGATGCCGCGGAGGCCAGGTGCAGCGCCGCCCAACGCTCCTCGGCGAGCGCTGTGTGCGCGGCCGCGCCGACCCGTTTGGTCGCCGCCGGCCCGAACATCGCCACCAGACCGGCGGTCCGGTCGCCCAGCAGGTGGGCGCGGTCGACGCCGAGGACCTTCAACGCGGCGAGGACCGCATCGCGCCGGTCACCGTGGGCGCCGGCCAGCCGCGCGGAGATGAAACCGCCGCCGAGATCGATGCCCGCCGCGGCCGCCTCGGTGCCGCCCCGCACCAGCAGGGCGAGCTGCCTGGTCGCCTCCCGCACCACCTCGGGTGCCGCGTCGGCCGGGCCGAGGGCGACCGGGGCACCCGGCCGGTCTCCGGGCACGGCTCGGCCGCCCGACGTGGGTGGCCAGCAGCGCAGCCCAGGTCCGGCCGTGACTCCGAACGCCAGTTGGATGGACATCGACATCATCATCGCGCACCCGTGCCACCCGTTTTGGCCGTTCGCTGTGGCTAGGCGATCGAGTCGGCGCAGCCCATCGCCGCTTCCGGCGCGCCCTCACCGCGAGTGCGCTGAAGGTGGGCCTCACCCCACACCCGAACCCCCTCGACCACGGGCAGGACGGTGGCCCCGTACGGCGTGAGCCGGTAGATGACGCGTGCCGGCACCGGTCCGGTCTCCACACGTTCGACGAGCCCGTCGGCTTCGAGTTCGCGCAACTGCTCGGCCAGCACCTTGGACGTGATCGGCGTGCCACGGCGGCGCAGGCCGGCGAAATGGGATTCGCCGTGGGCGAGCCAGTACAGCAAGGTCAGCTTCCACTTCCCGCCGATCGCGGCGAACGCCGCGGCCATCGGACAGCCGGGCAACGGGTTGGGGCGCGAGAGGTTACCCGCAGGTGCCTTCTTGTTCATGGTCGCGCTCCGCTCGGATAGTCGGACCATGACCGTGCCACACAAAAGAATTCTGGCCGTGGCTTTCGCGGCCCTCATGTTGATTGCGGCGACCGCGTCGACGTCGTCGGCGGGTGCCGGCGGCCAGCGCGACTTCGACTGGGAGATCGGCTCCTGGCGCACCACCGTGCGGGTGCTCGCCGAGCCGCTCTCGGAGTCCCCGGACCAGTGGCTCCAGTTCGCGGGCACCAGCGTCGTCCGGCCGCTCATGGACCAGCGGGCGAACGTCGTCGAGCTGAAGGTCTCGGGGGCGAGCGGCCGCATCGACGGCCTCAACCTGCGGCTTTACGAGCCGCAAGCGCAGCGGTGGAGTCTGACCTTCGTCAACATGCGCGACGGACTGCTCACCCCGGCGGTCTACGGCGGGTTCCGCAACGGCGTGGGCGAGTTCTACGGCGACGACCAGCTCGGCGGCCGTCCGATCAAGGTGCGCTTCCTCGTCACCCGGCAGGGGCAGGACAGGGCCAGGTTCGAGCAGGCGTTCTCGGCCGACGGCGGAGCGACGTGGGAGACGAACTGGCTGGCCGAAGATCGCCGCAGCCGATCCTGACAAATCGGTGGCCGCGGGTGTCAGCGAGATGTCAGCGGCCATCGCAATCCTTCTCACCAGAAGCTTCCCCTGCTGCACGAGCGGGGGCTCCGACAAAGTCGACGGGGGCGGCTCGGGCATTTTCGGTGCTCGCACTGTCGGACCCTGCGGAAAAACAGAAAGGCTTATGGTGCTGAAGCGAATTACTTTTGCGGTCCTGGCCAGTGCGCTGATCGGCGTCACTTTGGGCTCGGCCCCGGCTTCCGCGGCGACGGCCCGCAACGGTTCCTGTGAGGCGGGCGAGTTCTGCCTGTACTACAACAGCAACCACGAGGGTTCGGTCTCGGACTTCAACACGTCGGTCTCCGACTACGGCGACGAGCAGCCGAGCTGCTACGACTTCAAGGGTGCCGGCGCCGGCAAGGGCCTGTGCGTGAAGAACGAGGCCGCGGCTGTCTGGAACCGCACCAGCAACCCGGTCACGGTGTACTTCAACAGCGGCTACGCCGGTCCCCGGCAGACGATCGCCGCCGGTGGCAAGGTCAACCTGAACTCGGACCTCAAGAACGAGAACGCCGCCCACAGGCTCAACGACGGTGGCAGCCCGACGCCTCCTGACGGCAGCTACGCGACTCCGCCGGTCAACCCGCACCCGTCGGCGACCGCCCGCGCTCCGCAGGCCACCGCCCGCACGGCGTTCGTCGACAAGCAGATCGCCGACCTGACCGGTGAGAAGCAGTGCTACGTGGGTGACTACCGCAGCGGTGAGTCGTCGACGAGCAACCACAACACCGGCAACGCCCTCGACTGCACCATCTCGAACGCGATCGGGCAGTACCCGAACGCGGCGCAGAAGGAACAGGGCTGGAAGCTCGCTCGGTGGCTGCAGAAGCACGCCAGCCGGCTCGACGTCCGCTACGTGATCTGGCAGGGCAAGATCTGGAGCGTCGCCCGCGCGTCCGAGGGCTGGCGCAACTACACCGCCGGCAGCGGTGTGACCGGTGGCCACTACGACCACGTCCACGTCTCGATCCAGAACCCGCACGGCGACTGATCTGAACGGTTGAACGCGAAAAAGGCGAGCGCCCCGAACGCTCGCCTTTTTCGCGTTGGTCAGGAACGCAGGTCGTGAACGATGAGCGACGCGGAGAGCAGCCGGATGTCCGTGGGGTCGGCGGGGTTGTACCCGGTGAGCTCGGTGACGCGGCGCAGCCGGTAGTTCAACGTGTTGCGGTGCAGGTGCAGCTCGTCGGCGGTGCGGTGGCGGTTGTGGTCGCTGTTGATGAACACCCTGAGCGTGTGCAGCAGGTCGGGGTGTTCGGCCAGCCGGTCCATCACGCGCGCGAGCCGTTTGCGGCCGGGACCCGGCCGGCAGAGCTGGTACTCGAGCAGCACGTCGTCGAGGAAGAACGCGCCGGGCGGACGCCCGAGGCGCTGGGCCAGCTCGGCGATGTCGGCGGCCTGCCTGGCAGCGGTGGGGATGTCCTCGCGGCGTTCCGCGGCGGCGATTCCGCCGATCAGGCCGGTACCCGCGGCGGTGTGCAGGCTGCGGACCAGCTCGGCGGCGTCGGCCAGCTCCTGCTCGATGGTCTCCGCCGACGCGGGCAGCAGCACGGTGCCGCCGTCGTGGTCGAGCGCGGAGAGCGCGTGCTTCGGCAGCTCGGCCCGCAGGCGGCGCACGAGACCGTGCACGGCAAGCCTCGCGTCGGCACCATCGGCCAACGCCGGTGCCTCGACGCGCACGGCGAGGACCACGTGGTGGCCGGCCAGTTCGAGCCCGATCCGTTCGGCCAGCGGCTCGGCCTCCCGGCCCGTCAGCAGGGCTGCCACCAGCGCGCGGCCGGCTTCCCGGCGCTCGGCGTGCAGCGCTTGCTGTTCGGCGAGGTACGAGGCGGCGACGGACGGCACGGCAACGCTCAGGTACCGCAGCAGTGCGGGCACGGTCGCCAGCAGGTCCGGCACGTCCTCCGGCTCGGCGACGGCGGCCATCGCCTCCCACCCGACGTGCGCGGCGACGTGGTACGTGCTCAGCACGACGTCGAGCGGAACCCCCTGCTGAGCTCGGCGGACCGCCGTGGCGACCTGCTCGGCGAGCTCTTCCGGCGCGGGCGGCCGTTGCTCGCGCAGCGCACGCAGGAAGACCTGCAGATTTCGGGTCACCGCCTCGGTGATCTCGCGATCGACGAGCTGGTGCGGAAGCTGCCGGTAGGCCGCTGATCGGGCGAAGAACGCCTCCAGCACCTTCTCGGCGATGCTCGGGATCTGTGTCGCGGCGCGCTCGTACAGCGCCGCGTGCGGGTCTGGCGCCGGGATGTCCACCACCGCCAGAGGCTTGCGCATCCGGCAGCCGTGGGCGATAGCCCGATCCGGTCTTTCTTGTGTGGTGCGGTGCACGAACGGGGGACGTTCGCGTTGTGCACGTGCCTCAAACGTTTGCCCTGTTCGAGTGATGGGTGCTGGGGACGGCTCCGGAACGCCGCCAGACTCGTTAGTTCACACCAGCAGGCGACGTCGGCCGGAAAGGATGTTGTGAGCAGCGTCGAGGAGTGCATGAAGCTGTTGCTGCGGCGCGGGTTCCGGCGGACTGTCGTCCAGGACCGCTTAACCTGCGTCAACGCGGTGATGTTCCGGCGGGTGTGGCGCGGCACCAACGAGACGGTGCTCGCCTACTCGGAGTCGGAAGCCCTGGCCTATCGCGTGCCCGAACGCGATGCGGACCCCACGGATCCGTTCGTCGTCGATCCGGATCGAACGTTGTGGCAGTGCGGCGGCGATTTCGTCGACGTCGCCGGCCAGCTGCTGGGACTGCCCGCGGCGCCGGGGCACTCCACGTTCGCCCTGCCTGACTCGCGCTGACCGGACGCCCGGAATTCCGGTGGATGACTCACCACCGGTGATGCGCTGAGATGGCATTTGGCTGCCGCCTGTGTGCAAGCCCTGCAATCACACAAGGAGCAACCATGCGTTTGGCGCGACGAGTCGCCACGATCACCGGAGCCGCCGTTCTGGCGGTGGCCGTGGTCCAGCCCAGTGCGTTCGCCGGTCCGGTGGGCAGCGGCTGGACCGAGCACAACCCCTCCTGGAACCTGCAGATCCAGAGCAAGGGCGTGATCACGTCCTACCCGAGCAGCACGAACAGCGCGTCGGGGCCCGGCGGTTCCTACCTGAGGTCTGGCGGGGTGCAGACCTTCAAACTCTTCAACAACGGGTCGAACCGGGTCGAGGCGCGGATCCAGGACAACTATCGGACCGGCCAGCGGCAGTTCGAGGGCGAGCTCAAGGTGACCGCGGGCACCGACGACGAGAGCGCCATGCAGATCTTCGGCAACGACGGTGACGGCGCGACCACGCTCATGATCCGGTCGTTCACGCGGAACGGCGGCACCCTCCGCGGCGGGGGCAAGGACCTCGTCAGCGGCATCAACGGCAAGTGGGTCCGCGTCAACGTCACCCACAACGCCACCGCGACCGGCGGCAGCTATTCGATCTACATCAACGGCAAGCACGTGCACACTGCGAATGGGCCCAAAGGAGACCACTACTTCAAGTACGGCGTGTACGGCACTTTGAAGACCGCGAGTGCCGAACACCAGTGGCGCAACGTGCACTTCTACCGGAAGTAGTCCTGACCGGCCCTAGTCCTCTGTAGACCAAAAACCGAGGCGAGCGCTCATGTTGAGCGCTCGCCTCTTTGCGCTTCCTGAATGAACCGGAACTAGCAGGTAGTGACTTGCCGGACAAGCCCAGGTATAACTTGTTCTCATGCGGCAAGAGTGAGGAAGATCACATGACCCACACAATGACGTGTGACAACGGTTTCAAGGGTCCTTCACGACGTTCGTTCATCGCTGGAACAGGTTCTATTCTTGGGGCCGTGGCCCTGGGAGGCCTCGGTTCTGCGGCCCAAGCGGCCGTTCCGGCGTCCACTTCGATCACCGACGCGGCCGTCGTCCCGGCGCTGGTGATCGGCACCGGATATGGCGGTGCCGTGGCGGCTCTGCGCCTCGCGCAGGCGGGTGTGGACGTCCACATGATCGAGATGGGCATGGCGTGGGACACCCCGGGCCCGGACGGCAAGATCTTCGCCAACACGACGACACCGGATCAGCGGTCCTTCTGGCTTCGCACCAAGACCAAACAGCCGCTGAGCAACTTCCTGGGATTCCCGATCGACAAGGCGATCCCGCGCTACACCGGGATTCTCGACGCCGAGGAGTTCAGCGGCATCACCGTGTACCAGGGCCGCGGCGTCGGTGGCGGTTCGCTCGTCAACGGCGGCATGGCGGTCACGCCCAAGCGCGAGCACTTCGGCGACGTGCTGCCCACGGTGAACCCCGACGAGATGTACAACGTCTACTACCCGCGCGCCAACGCCGAACTCGGCGTCGGCCTCATCGACCCGGCCTGGTTCGACACCACCGAGTGCTACCAGTACGCGCGGGTGGGCCGTAAGCACGCGCAGCGCTCCGGGTTCCCGTTCGTCTTCGTGCCCACGGTGTACGACTGGAACTACATGAAGCAGGAGGCGGCCGGGACCGTCCCCAAGTCGGCGCTGATCGGCGAGATCCTCTACGGCAACAACTACGGCAAGAAATCGCTGCAGAAGACCTACCTCGCGAAGGTCAGGGCGACCGGGCGAGTCACGATCTCGGCGCTGCACAAGGTCACCTCGGTGATGCCGGCGTCCGGCGGTGGCTTCACGGTCACCATCGACCAGCTCAACACCAACGGCGACCCGGTGGCCACCAAGACCGTGACCGCGGCCAAGGTGTTCTTCGCGGCCGGCAGCGTCGGCACCAGCAAGCTGCTCGTGAAGCTGAAGGCCACCGGCGCGCTGCCGAACCTGAACGGCGAGGTCGGCAAGGGCTGGGGCGACAACGGGAACGTGATGTGCGGCCGCGCCAACCACATGTGGGACCCGACCGGAAAGCTCCAGTCGTCCATCCCCACCCTCGGCATCGACAACTGGGCGGCCGGCGGCGCGTTCGCCGAGGTGGCGCCGCTACCGACCGGGATCGAGACCTACGCCTCGTTCTACCTGTCGATCACCAAGACGCCGAACCGCGCCGAGTTCTCCTGGAACGCCGCCGCGGGCAAGGTCGACCTGAACTGGCAGACCGCCTGGAAACAGGTGTCCATCAACGCCGCGAAAACGATCTTCGAAAAGATCAACGCGAAGGAGGGGACGATCTACCGGACCGATCTCTTCGGCGTCTACAAGATCTGGGGAGACCACCTGACGTACCACCCCCTCGGTGGCGCGCTGCTGACCAAGGCCACCGACAACTACGGGCGCCTGCACGGTTATCCCGGGCTGTACGTCATCGACGGCTCGCTGATTCCCGGCAGCACCGTGGTGAACCCGTTCGTGACCATCACGGCGCTCGCCGAGCGGAACATCGAGAAGATCATCGCCACCGACCTGTGACGTGACTCCACAGTGGAGAGTGCTGGGCCTCAGAGCTGGCTGGGCAACATGCAGCGGGTGTCGAGGCCCAGCACGTGGTTCAGCCTGCCGAACGCGAGCCACGCGCCGATGCTCATGCTCAGCTCCACGATCTCCACCTGGCTGTAGTGCGCGGCCATCCGGTCCCAGAAGTCGTCGTCGAGACCGTGGTGGTCCAGCGCGTACCGCTCGGCGTACTCCGCGGCCAGCCTGGTGCGGTCGTCGAAGGCATCGGTGGTGCGCCACTCGGTCACCGCGTCGATGAACTCCTCCTCGACCTTCTTGCCGTCCCTCTCGGTCCGCCAGTCGAGGCAGAAGGCACAGCCGTTGATCTGCGCGGTCCGCAGCCGCGCGGCCTCGAACTCGCGCAGCCCGAGCGTGGTGTGGCTGTACACCGACAGCGAGAAGTTCGCGGCGGCGACGCCGATGCCGGGCACCATCTCGCCCCACACGTACGCGATCGGGTCCTTGCCCTCGGGGACGTCGATGTTCATCGCGAGTTCCTTCCGAGCTTGCCGGCCGCGGGCCGCAACGGGACGTCGAGCGCGTCGTAGAGACCGGGATCGGCTTCCGCGAGCCAGTCGATGGCGTTCACCAGCCGGCCGACGGCGGTCGCGTTGCCGCCTGCGGAACGGTTCTCGCCCTCGTCGACGGCTTCGACCGAGACCTCGATCCGCGGCCGTCCCTCGATGATCACCTTGTGTGCGCCGTCGCCGGAGGGCGGCATCGGCCAGTCCGTCGCACACGACGCGTGGATGCGCGTGACGTGTTCGATGACGATGAGCGGTTCGCCGCCGACGATGCCCTGCACCTCGAACCGGATCGCGCCTTGGGTGTCTTTTTCGAACTCGCCCATGGTCCTGGTCGTCACCGTGGCGTCGAGCGCGCGCCGGTCCACGGTCTCGCGGATCTCGTCGATCTCGACGCCCAGCGCCCTGGCCATCAGCCGGATCTGCCCGCCCCACACCATGGTCGGCACCGTCGCCATGAGCATCGGCGCCTGGTAGTCGAGCGGCTGGCCCATGCCGATCAGCCACCGCACCGCGTCGGGCTGGTCGTAGGTGGAGTAGTCGAAGATCTCCTGGCAGCGGATCGCGTCCACCTCGCTGCCCAGCCCGCTGATCAGCAACGGCAGCACGTCGTTGCCCCAGCCGGGATCGACGCCGGAGACGAAGAGCGATCCGCCGCCGTCCGCGATTGCGGCTAGAACAGGTTCCCTGAGCTCGGGCGGGGCGCTGCGAGGGTCGTAAAGGGCGTAGAGGGACGGCGTGACGACGACGGCGCCGGCCCGGATCGCCCTGGTGATGTCGGCGAGGGCGTCATCCGGCCGGATGTCACCGGAGGCCGCGTACACCACGGCGCGCGGGCTCGCGGCGAGCACCGCCTCGACGTCGTCGGTCGCCGCGATCCCGAGTTCCTGGTCGATCCCGGCGAGGTCACCCGCGTCGCGGCCGACCTTGTCGGGGTTGTGGACGACCACGGCCGTCAGTTTCAGCGCCGGATGGGCTTCGACGGCCCGAATCGCGGCACGCCCGACGTTTCCCGTACCCCACACCACTGTGGCGATCATGCGACGCAGAATAACTAGAACACGTTTCAGTTGTGAAGAGCTGCGGTCGTCCCGGTCCGATGTCCACCCGTGGGGAGCAGTCGCGAAAACCTTTGCGACCGCTGGGGATCCGTCTGTTTCGTCGATTTACAGAACGGCGGCGGCTCTGTCTACTGAGGACGGCTGTTCCGGGTCAGATCAGCACCTGTGCCTCGCCGCCGTCGGCGAACAGTTCGCTGCCGGTCATGAAGCTCGACTGACCGGTGGCCAGGAAGAGGGCGGCCGCGGCGATCTCGTCGACATGTCCCACCCTGGCCAGCGCGACCCGGCCCGCCTGGTACTTGAGCATCGCGTCGACTCCGCCGGGGCCGTTCGCCAGTGCGTTCTTGAGGCCCGGGGTCTCGGTCGGACCCGGAACCAGCGTGTTGACGCGGATGCCGCGCGGCGCCAGCTCCAGTGCCCAGACCCTGGTGAGCTGGCGGATGGCGGCCTTGGTCGCGGAGTACGTGCCGAGTGCGGCGGTCGCGCGGGACGCCGAGGTCGAGCCGAGCGTGATGATCGACGCGTCGTCGTTGAGCAGCGGCAAGGCCTTCTGCACGGTGAAGGCGGTGCCGCGCACGTTGATCCCGAAGTCGGAGTCGAACGCCTCCGGGGTCAGCGTCTCGATGGTCTCCAGAGCCGCGGAGCCGCCGGCGTTCGCGACCACGACGTCGAGTCCCTTGCCGTGCGCGGCGATGCGGGCGAACAACCGGTCCAGGTCGGCCAGATCGGACACGTCGCTGCGCACGCCGATGGCCGCGGATCCGAGCCGGGCCACCGCGGCGTCCAGTTCCGGCTGCCGCCTGCCGGTGACGAAGACGCCGGCTCCTTCCGCGACGAACCGCGCGGCGATCGCCAGGCCGATACCCGAGGTTCCGCCGGTCACCAGGGCGGTCCGTCCAGCAAGTGCACTCATGTGCCCGTCTCCGTCTTCAAAGTGGTTCTGTACCGTCCGGTCCAAAACTAGCCCGTTATGGAACGATCGGTCAATAACGGGTATCGTCGAGGGCGTGGCACGACCGAGGCAGTTCGACGAGCAGGAGGTCCTGCGCGACGTTCGCGACCAGTTCTGGACCGCGGGCTACGCGGCCACGTCGCTGGACGACCTCACGCGCGCGTCCGGACTGGGCAAGGGCAGCCTCTACGGCGCGTTCGGTGACAAGCACAAGCTGTTCATGCGCACCCTCGAGGCCTACGTGAACGAATCGTGCGAGTCGCTGGAGCAGAACCTGGCGGGGTACCCGCGCGCGGTGGACGGGTTGCGGGCGTTGCTCGTGGCCGGCGCGGCGTCGCAGCGCCGCGGTTGCTACCTGGCCAACAGCACCACCGAACTCGCCGCCACGGATCCGGCGGTCGCGGCGAAGGCGCGCGAGGCGTACGAGCACATCGCCGGTCTGGTCGCGGGCGCCGTGGAGCGGGCGCAACGCGAAGGCGACCTGCCCGCCGGGATCGACCCGGTGACGTTCGCCCGCACGCTGCAGGCGGCCCAGCAGGGCATCGTCTACATGGGACGGAGCGGCCTGCCCGCCGAGGCGCTGGCCGAGGTAGCCGGGAACCTCGCCGACCAGCTGCTGCCGATTCGGTAAAGTCCGTTTGATGGGGGAGACCGTCCGCATCGGAGTGTTCTACGACGGCACGTGGTTCGCTTATCTCAGCGACTTCTACGCGACCGCACATGCCAGGGCGGCCCGGATCTCGCTCGACGGCCTGCACGACGCGCTGCGCTGGTACGTCCACACCGAGACCGGCCGTCCGATCGAGGACTGCGTGGTCTCGGAAGCGCACTACGTGCGTGGCCGCATCTCGACTCCCGCCGCGTCCTTCGACGCGGTGCTGGCCTCCGCCGGCATCACCCGCCACGACATGCCTCTGCACGGCGGCAAGGAGAAGGGCGTCGACGTCCAGCTCGCGCTGGAGGCGTGGGATCGCGCGACCACGGTGCCGCTGCAGTGGGTCGTCCTGCTCACCGGGGACTCCGACTTCGCTCCACTCGCGACCAGGCTGACCGCGCGCGGCGTGCACGTGATCGTGCCGGTCGTCGACGTGCGGACGGTCGACAAGCCGCCTGCCTGGACTCCGCGCACCGCGGCGCCGCTGCGGGCCGCGACGCGTTTCACCCCCGGTTTCGACGCGCTCTTCGCCCCCACCGACGCGCCCGACTACCCGCTGCGGAGTCCGTTCGTGCGGTCTTCCGAGGCGGTGGCCTCACCGGCGGGCGCGCCGCGCGGACGCCGGCGGGGCACGGTGAGCAGCTGGAAGTCCGGGCAGACGCACGGGTTCATCACCGACACCCGCGGCGGGTCGTGGTTCGTCTCGCGTGACGATCTGGCGGCGGGGCTGACCCTGCTGCTGACGGGCACGCCGGTGTCGTTCACCGGGTCGCCGGAGCCGATGCCGGGCCGGAAGTACCCGAGGGCGCAGTCCGTCCGCCCCGAGTAGCTGACATTTGTCACCACGCCTTGGTGACGCCGCCTCACTACTGGCGACCACCCAGGCCGAGCCAGGCTGGGCACCATGGAAACGGTGCTCGAAGTGCGCGGGGCGCGGCACAGTTACGGCGCCACGCAGGCGTTGGCCGGCGTCGATCTCGACGTCGGCGCGGGGGAGTGCGTGGCGTTGCTCGGGCCGAACGGCGCGGGCAAGACGACGCTGGTGAACCTGGTGATCGGGTTGCTGCCCGCGAAGGAGGGCCGGGTTCGTGTCCGCGGCGGGGATCCGCGGCTCGCGTCGACCCGCCGCCAGCTCGGCGTGGTGCAGCAGTCTCTGGGGTTCCCGAACACGTTGAAGGTGGTCGAGCTGGTCACCGGGGCCGCGGTGCGTGCGGGGGTGCCGAGGTCGGCCGCCGGGCCGGTGATGGCCGAGCTCGACTTGACGGAACTGGCCGGGCGGCGTGCGGCGAAGCTCTCCGGCGGCCAGAAACAACGGCTGCAGCTCGCCATGGCGCTCGTCGCCGATCCGCGGTTGCTGGTGCTGGACGAGCCGACCGCGGGCCTGGACGTGCCTGCCCGCAAGAGGTTCTGGCAGATCCTGGCGGAACGGCGGGAGCGCGGCACCGGCGTGCTGCTCACCACCCACATCATCGAGGAGTCGTCGGCCGTCGCCGATCGCGTCGTCGTGCTCGACCGCGGTCGCGTGCTCGCCGAGGGGACGCCGGACGAGCTGATGGCCCGGTTGCCCGATCGCACGGTGATCGCGCGGACGGCGTTGGGGCGCAAGCAGCTCGAAGCACTCCCCGGCGTGGTCTCGGTGCGCGACGACGGCGAGCACGTCCACCTCGGCACTCGCACGCCGGAAGCGTTGCTGCGGGTGCTGCTCGCGCAGGACCGGGGGCTGACCGATCTGCGGGTCGAAGGCGCCGGACTGGAAGAGGCAGTGGCCGGTCTGATCGAGAGGGGTGCGGCGGCATGAACACGAAGATCTTCGGTGTCGAGCTCGCGGACGAGCTGAGGGGTATCGTCCGCGAACCAGCCGCGCTGTTCTTCTCGATCATCATGCCGGTGGCGTTCTTCGCGCTTTTCGTGTCCCTGTTCGGGAAGTTCAGCAGCGGCGGGGTGTCGGCGGGTACCTCGATGGTCGCCACGTTCGGCGCGTTCGGCGTGATCTCGGTGGTGCTGATGAACCCCGGCATCGGCGTCGCGGCCGATCGCGAACGTGGCTGGCTGCGGGCGAAACGGGTGTCCGCGGTGCCGATCGGCGTGACGCTCGCGGCGAAGGTGGTGGCCGCGCTGCCCTACGCGGCGGGGGTGCTGATCGCGATGATGGTGACCGCGGCGATCACCGGGTCGCTCGACGTGCCGGTGCCCGCCCTGCTGCGGATGCTCGCCGTGCTGGTGGTGGGCGCGTTGCCGTTCGCGTTGCTGAGCCTCGCGATCGGGTTCCAGGTCGGGTCCGGCGCTGCTGCCGCCGTGCTCAACGCGATCCTCATCCCGGCGTCCGTCGTGTCCGGGCTGTGGATGCCGCTCTCGATCATGCCCGCGTTCTTCACCGACATCGCCCGGTTCCTGCCGACCTACCACCTGGCCGGGCTGGCTCGCACCCAGCTGATCGGCGGGCCCGTGCTCACCCACGCGCTCGCGCTGCTCGGCACGACCGTGGTGACTGCGGCACTGGCCGCGCTGTCGTATCGTCATGCACGGTCATGAGAAAAGTCGCCGGCATCTCCCGCTGGTTCCACCTGCTCTACCTCGGGAACCTGTTGTGGGCACCGATTTTCGACCCGGCCACCAACTGGGCGGACTGGGTGCTCGTGGCCGTCGTGGCCGCTGCCTTCATCCCGATGTACGTGCTGGCGTGGCAACGGCCTGATCTGGTCCGCTGGCGGTGCCTCGTGCCGACGGTGGTGCTCGGCGCGCTCGCGACGCCGTTCAACACCGGTGCCGCGGTGCTCTTCGTCTACGCGGCGGCGTTCGCGGGCCTGGCGGAGTCCCGGCGCGTGGCGATGCGGTGGTTCGTCGGCCTGTCCGCGTTGATCTGCGTGTTCGGCGTGGTGTCGGTGGTCGAGCTGCCGTACCGGCTGTGGGGGCTGCTGCCGTCGTTGATCTTCCTGTGGCTGGTCGGCATCCTGCAGGTCGAGTGGGCCGAACGGGAGGGCGAGGCCGACGAGCTGCGCATCCGCAACGCGCGGGTCGAGCACCTCGCCACCCTCGCGGAACGGGAGCGCATCGCCCGCGACCTGCACGACCTGCTCGGCCACACGCTGACCGCGATCATCGTCCGCGCCCAGCTCGTCGCCGCCGATCCCGCACGGGCGCAGGAGGAGGCGGCGGAGATCGAGCGGACCGCCCGTGCGGCGCTGAGCGAGATCCGCGACGCCGTCTCCGGCTGGCGCAGCGCGAGCCTCGAGACCGAGCTGGAGGCGGCCCGCGCCGCGTTGACGAGCCTGGGCGTCGAGGTCGTCGTGCGGCAGGACCCGGACCTCGTGATCGTCGGGTCGACCGAGCACGAGCTGGCGCTCGCGTTGCGGGAGGCCGTCACCAACGTGGCACGGCACGCGAACGCGACGACGTGCCACATCGGGATCGAGGCCCGCGACGGCGAGCTGCGCCTGGTGATCGCCGACGACGGTGTCGGCAACCACGCGCCGGAGGGCAACGGGCTGATGGGCATGCGCGAACGGATCGCCGCGCTCGGCGGGCTGGTCCGGCGCACCGGCTCGGCGGGCACCACCGTGACGATCGCCGTCCCGCTGCGGGTGGCCACGTGATCAGGGTCGTGCTGGCGGAGGACCAGGCGATGGTGCGCGGCGCGTTCGCCCAGCTGCTGGATCTCCAGCCCGACGTCACCGTCGTCGCGACCGCGGGCGACGGCGACGAAGCGCTTGCGGCCGTGGCGGAACACCGGCCGGACGTGCTGCTGACCGACATCGAGATGCCCGGCAGGACCGGCCTCGACGTGGCGCGGGAGCTGAGCGATCGCGGCGACCCCACCCGAGTCCTGATCATCACGACGTTCGCCCGCAGCGGCTATTTGAGGCGCGCCATGGAATCCGGCGTGGCGGGCTACGTGCTCAAGGACGCGCCGATCGCGGAACTGGTCTCCGCCCTGCGCCGCGTGCACGCGGGCGAACGCGTCGTCGCGCCCGAGCTCGCGATGGCCGCCTGGGACAGCTCCGACCCGCTCACCGCCCGCGAACGTGAGCTGCTGCGCGAGGTCACCACCGGCGCCAGCAACGCCGACATCGCTGCCCGGCTCAACCTCGCCGAGGGCACGGTCCGCAACTACCTGTCGGCGGTGATGGCGAAGCTCGGCGCGCGCAACCGGTCCGAGGCGGCGAACACGGCCCGCGACCGGGGCTGGCTCTAGACGCCCTGGAAGGCAGGTGCCTTCCAGGGCAGGCATTACGAAGCGGTCAGCGCCACTGCATGGTGTTGATGGCCTCGCAGGTCCATTGCTGCGCACGAGCGCCGTCGTTCGGGTTGGAGTTCTCGATCTCCAGGCACTTGCCGCTGCGGTTGACGATGAAGAGCCAGCCGTCGGGCCTGACGAAGGCGTGCCAGTAGGCGCCGGACTGGCCGACACACGCCCATTGCTGTGCGGGCGCACCGTTGTGGCCCCACGAGTTCTCGATCTCGAGGCACTTGCCGCTGCGGTTGCGCAGGATGAACTCGGTGTTGCTGACCCACTCCAGCTGCCACTGCGCACCGGGCTGGCCGACGCAGGCCCACTGTTGAGCGCGGGCGCCGTCGTGGCCCGCCGAGTTCTCGACTTCCAGGCACCGCCCGCTGTTGCGGTTCACGATGATGCCGTAGGCCTGCGCGGACGCGTCCGCACGGGTTTGCAGCCGGCCGAGTGGTGAGGCCTGTGCCGCGGGTGCGGCGATGATGGCCGAGATCAGGACGGCGAAGAGCACAAGAATCTTGCGCACGATGATTCCCCCAGTTGGTTGAAACAAACCCCTTTCGGCGATCACTCTATTTAGCTGACCCGGCCGGTGCAATCTTTTCGAGAATTGTTGAAATGAGCGGAGAGCAGGGCGAGCAATGCGGTGCCTCTGCTCGTGCGATGCACGCGCACCGACTTGCCCTGCCGTTCCCTGACCAGCAGGCCGGCCTCTTCGAGCACCTCGCAGTGATAGCTCGTGACGCTACGTGCGATGCGGGCCCGGGCGGCCAGTTCGCCCATGGTCGGACTTCCGTCGACCAAACGGAGCACTGCCGCGCGTGCTTTCCCCAGTAAGAGCGCGACAGCATCCTGTCTTTCCTCCACGACGACCCCCTCGTTCGTGAAATCCTCGCGAAGGATAGCGTGAAATGGTGCCGTTGCTGGCCTCTATTAGGAAGACTGCCGCCTCACCATTTCGGTGATCCAGACGGGCGCGAACGGCGACGTGCAGTTCGGCGGAGTGGGGTAGTCCTTGAGGACTTCGAGGCGCTCGCCGATGTCGATGGCACGGGCGCGGAACTCGGGGTGCTCGATGCCGATCTGGGCCAGGCAGTGGTTCATCGCCCACTGCAGGCGGTCGGGGGCGCCCTTCATCTCCGCCTCGATGGTGTCGAGCAGGCCTTCGAGGCCCTCGGGGTTCTTGGCGACGCGATCGGTGGTCAGGGCCCACCCGGCGCTCGCGACCACCGGGTCCGGGTCGGCGAACCAGGTCTGGCGCAGGTCTTCGGCGTGCGGGCTCTTCTTCACCACGTAGTTCACGAGCCAGTCGTGCACCTTGGGTTTGCGGGCCTCGCGCAGCATGGTGTCCAGCTCGTCGCGGCCGAACGCCTTGGGACGGCAGATCAGCAGCGCCAGCAGGCGCGCCGCGGTGTCGCCGGTCGCCCACAGCTGCAGCGAGAGGTCCTGCTGCGTCTTCAGGCGTTTGGCGACCGCGCGCAGTTTGCCCAGGTTCACGCCGTGGTCGTCGCCGTGCTTCTCGTTGACCGCGCGTGCTTTCGGGTCTTCCAGCGCGGCCAGTTCGGCCATCACCTCGGCCACCGTCGTCTCGGCCACCAGCTGACCTCCAGTTCGCCACCAGTGACGGACAGCCTACGAGCCTGGACGTGAAAAGGCGGGTTGTGCCCCTGGCAGGGCACAACCCGCGGGAAAGGAGCGGTCAGCCGATGACGAACTCCTGGGCCGGGTGCGCGACGCACCAGTTCTGGTGCAGCTTGGACTTGTTGCTGAAGTTGCGGCCCGCGATCTCGAGGCACTGGCCGCTGTGACGCGCCTTGAACTTCATCGCGCCGGAAGCGGTGTACTCGACCAGGAACTGCTGGTTGAACTTGGTGGCGCTGCAGCTGTACTGGGTGGCGTCCGCGGTCGCGTCCTGGCTCGAGTCCCAGATGTCGACGCACTTGCCGCTGTGGGCGGCCTTGATGCGGACGGCACCGCTGCCGTCACCGACCTGCTCGATGGTCCACTGCTGGTGGGTCTTGTTGGCGTCGCAGGTGTACTGGGCGATGGCGGCCTTGTTGTCGCGGCTGCCGTCGGCGACGTCCAGGCACTTGGCGCTGTTGACGTTGCGGATCAGGTCGTAGGTGACGGCACTGGTGCCGGCGGCCTGCGGCTGTGCGGACGCGGTCCCCGCGCCGGCGAGAGCCACCGCGGCGGCGGTCAGCGCGATCGCGGCGCTGACCCGGCGGAGAAGCGTCCGGCGCTGGGGAGTCCGGGTGGACATTTGTTGCCTCCGTTGGGCTGCTGACGACCAGTTCCCTGCGACCCGGTCTGTCGGGGACGAGCGTGGGCGCCAGGTCTTCGGTGGCGATTCGATCTTTGTGCAATCGGCTGCTCAGCGGCCTTCTGCGTACTCCTGAAGGGGAGCGTGGTTCGTGGAGTTCGGACTGCTCGGCGACGTCGAGGTCCGCGTCGGTGGCCGGATCGTGGACGTCGGCCACTCCCGGCAGAGATGTGTGCTGGCGGCGTTGCTGGTGGACGCCAACCGGTTGGTGCTCGTGGACGTTCTCGTGGATCGGGTGTGGGGTGAGCAGGTTCCGCATCGGGCGCGCAACGCGGTCGCCGGGTACGTGTCCAGGTTGCGGCAGGTTCTTCCCGACGAGGTCCGCATCGTCGGCAGGCAGGGCGGCTACGTCCTGACGGTCGACCCGATGTCCGTTGATCTGCACCGTTTCCACGATCTTGTGGCACGGGCGCGCACCGAGCCAGGCGAAGCCGTTGTGCTGCTGAACGAGGCGCTCGGGCTGTGGCGGGGCGAGCCCTTCGCCGCGCTGGACACCCCGTGGCTGGCGAGCGTGCGGTCCGCGCTGGAGGCGCGCCGGTTCGCCGCCCTGCTCGACCGCAACGACCTGGCGCTGGAGCAGGGACGGCACGCCGAGTTGCTGGCCGAGCTGGACGCGACGGCCGCCGCGTTCCCGTTGGACGAACGGCTGGCCGGGCAGTTGATCCTGGCGCTGTACCGGTGCGGGCGTCAGGCCGACGCGTTGCTGCGCTACGAGCAGGTCCGGCTGCTGCTGGCCGAGGAGCTGGGTGCGGACCCCGGACCCGGTTTGCGGTTGCTGCACAAGCAGATCCTCACCGCGGACCAGGCGCTGACGGTCAGCCGTCCGGTCGCTGCGCCGGTCGCAGGGCCGGTACCGCGGCAGTTGCCCGCGCCGCCGCGGTCGTTCGCCGGGCGGGCTCGCGAGCTCGCGGCGCTCGACGCGGTTCTGGCCGGCCGGCATCCGTTCGTGGCCGCGGTGTCCGGCACGGCCGGGGTGGGCAAGACGGCGCTGGCGGTGCAGTGGGCTCACCAGGTCGCGGCGCGGTTCCCGGACGGACAGCTGTACATCAACCTGCGCGGGTTCGACTCGAGCGGTGCGGTGATGGCGCCGGGCGAGGCGTTGCGCGCGTTGCTCGCCGCCCTCGGCCTGGACCTGGAGGGCATCCCGGTGAGCGTGGACGCGCAGGCCAGCCTGTACCGCAGTGCCTTGGCGGACAAGCGCATGCTCATCCTGCTGGACAACGCTCGTGACGCCGCCCAGGTCCGGCCGCTGCTGCCCGGCAGCCCCGGTTGCCTGGTGCTGGTCACCAGCCGCGACCGGCTGGCCGGGCTGGTCGCCGCGGACGGCGCGCACCCGGTCGCCCTCGATCTTCTGTCCACAGTGGAGTCTCGCGACCTGCTCGCGGACCGCCTCGGCGCGGACCGGATCGCCGACCCCGCCGCGGCCGAGATCATCACGCGGTGCGCGGGCCTGCCGCTCGCGCTGACCATCGTGGCCGCACGCGCCGCCTGCACCGGTTTCCCGTTGCGGGCGATCGCCGCCGAGCTGCGCGGAGGCCTGGATCCGTTCGACGGCGGCGACTCGGCGACGGACGTCCGTGCGGTGTTCTCCTGGTCGTACCAGGCCCTCGGGCCCGCGGCGGCCCGGCTGTTCCGCCTGCTCGGCCTGCATCCGGGCCCGGACGTCTCGGCGGCGGCCGCCGCTGCTCTCAGCGGTGTGGCCCAGATCCGGCCGTTGCTCGCCGAACTGACCCGCGCGCACCTGCTCACCGAACACCGGCCCGACCGGTTCGTCCTGCACGACCTGCTGCGTGCGTACGCCGTGGAGCAAGCCGAGATCCACGACTCCGACGCAGAGAGACGTTGCGCGACAGTCCGGTTGCTCGAGCACTACGTCCACCACGCCCACGCCGCGACCCGGTTGCTGAGCCCGGCCCGCGACGTGATCACCCCGCCGCCCGCGTCCTGCGTGCACCCGGAGCGCCTCGGCGACTTCGCGCAGGCCCTGGCCTGGTTCACCACCGAGCACCACGTCCTGCTCGCCGCCGTCGGCCACGCCGCCGCCACCGGCTCGCACACCCACGCCTGGCACCTGGCCTGGGCGCTGGCCGAGTTCCTCGAACGCCGCGGGCACTGGTCCGACCTCTCCGCCATCGGCCACGCCGCACTGGCCGCCGCCCTGCACCTCGGCGACCCGCTCGCGCAGAGTCACGCCCACCGCTACCTCGCCCGTGCCGCCACTCAGCTGGACCGCCTCGACGACGCCCGCTTCCACCTGCAGTGCAGTCTCGACGTGGCGGGCGACGCGGTCGGGCAGGCCCGCACCCAGCGCGAACTCGCCTACGTGAGCGAACGGCAGGGCGACCACGACCAGGCCCTGCGCCACTCCCGGCAGGCCCTCGTCCTCTACCGGGCCGCGGGCCACCGCAGCGGCCAGGCCGGCGCGCTCAACGCGGTCGGCTGGTACCAGGCCCTGCTCGGCGACCTGGATCGGGCACTCACCTCCTGCCAGGCGGCGCTGGTGTTGCTGGAGGAGCTCGACGACCCCGACGGCCAGGCCTCCACCTGGGACAGCCTCGGCTACATCCGCCACCACCTCGGCGACCACCGCGGCGCCATCGCCTGCTACCAGCGGTCTCTCGACCTGTTCCGCTCGTTCGGCGACCGCTTCTGGACCGCCGACGTCCTCGTGCACCTCGGGGACAGCCACCTCGCGGCCGGCTGTGCGGGACCCGCCCGCGCGGCGTGGCAGGAGGCGCTCGGCATTCTCGAGGATCTCGACCACCCCGACGCGGGTGCGGTTCGTGCCCGGCTCCGTCCGCTGCGGGCGCTGATGCCGGTCTAGGCGGGCTGGACGAGGTCCGGTCCGCCCGTGTGCGGAGTCGGCACGTAGTCGTCGGGCGGAGTCGGCAGCGCGGCCACGCAGTCCGTGGAGCAGGCGTTGACCAGCAGCGGCAGGTGGTCGGAGCCGACCAAGAGCGTGATCCACCGATGGTTCAGCTCGGTGATCGGTCCGTCGCAGACGCTGCACGTGTGGACGGACTCGGTGCCCCAGATGCCGGGGTCGAGGTCGGTGAGGTCGGTGGTGGGAGGGCGCAGGGCGGGGAACGGTGGCCGGAACTTGAAGTTGCCGTAGATGGCGCGAGTGCTCACCGTGCTGTTGTTGAACCGGGTGCACCGGGTCAGCTCGTACGGGAACCAGTGCAACCGGTACGAGGTGTAGGGGTCGAACCGCCGCAGGCTCACCATGGCCCCGATCGCGGGTGGGATGCGCACCAGGTTGGACCCGTAGAGGTCCAGGTGCTCGACCGCCGTCAGCTTGGCGATGGTGGGCGGCAGGGTGACGACCTCGCGGCGTTCCGAGGGGCTCAGGTCGAGCAGCGGCTTGAAGACCGTGCGGCCGTCGGCGGCCGCCTCCTCGACCAGGTCCAGCAGGTGCAGCCAGCCCGGTGCTGACGGGTCCTGTCGTTCCGCGTGGAAGCGGACCTTCCGCCGCTGCTGTTTGAAGCACTCGCAGCGGTCGCTGGACTGGCCGTACGAGTCCGCGAACCGGTTCGGGAATGTCTTTGGCGTGTCGGTGTTTTCCCCCATAAGCGCAGAATAATGCGGCTATCGTGCGGTTCTACCGTGATCACTCAGATTGCTCGTCATGCCGATCGGATCGACGCTCACCGGACGGCCGGACGTGACCGCCGCGTATGCCGTCACCTGGTAGAACCGGCTGAACGGCTAGGCCACCGCGCGCCGGGCACGACGCCGGGCGATCGCCGGCAGGAACCACATGTAGACGCCCGTCCCCATCAGGACGAACAGCGGCAGCAGCGGCACGTACGACACCCACACCAGCGAGCTGTCCACGGTCAGCGCGACCGCCGTCAGCACGACCGTGGCCATGAAGAACATGCTCACCCAGCGGTGGAACTGGCGGATCCGCTTGCCGCTCATCGCGTCTGTCCTCTCGTCGACTTCGTTGAGGTCAACGGTAGGAGCGGGCCGCCCGCGCCGCTTCTCGATTCCTGACCGGTCCATCCGACTGTGTGTAGTGTCGCGTGTCATGCAGTTCACGTCCCCCGTACTGGTGGGCCGGAGCGCGGAGACCTCAGCACTGCGGGCCGCGGTCGCACGGGCCGGACAACGGCGCGGTGGCGCGATGTTCCTGGTGGGGGAGCCGGGAATCGGCAAGTCGCGGCTCGCGTCCGAACTCGCCGGACACGCCGCGCAGCACGGATTTCGCGTGCTCAAAGGAAGAGCGAGCCGGGCGGTGCCGCTGCGCGCGCTGTGCGAGGCCGTGCTGTCCGCGTTCCGCGAGGACGCGCCCGACGAACGGCAGCTGGGCGCCTACCTGCCCGTTCTGCTGCGGCTGACTCCCGATGCGTCCGCCGGGATGCCGGATCCGGCCGTGGTCAAGGCCGAGGCGATCCTGAGGCTGGTCACGGCCGAGAAAACCGTTGTGCTGCTGGAAGATCTGCACGACGCGGACGGCGAGACGCTGGCCGTGGTGGACTACCTGCTCGACAACCTCGCGGACGCGCCTGTCCTGCTGCTGGCCACCCTGCGACCGCATCCCGATGGCGCACAACGACTTGCGAACGAGGCTGCGGCACGCCGGGTCGCGGGTGTGTTGCGGCTCAACGGGTTGCACGATGGTGAGGTCGCGGAACTGGCACGGCACTGCCTCGGTGCGCCCGCGCCCGCCGACGTGCTGGCCACGCTCACCAGGATCGCCGACGGCGTGCCGTTCGTGGTCGAGGAGCTGCTCAACGGCGACCTGCAGGCGGGTGTGCCGCCGACAGTGGCCGCGGCGACGTTGCAACGGGTGGACGCGCTCGGCCCCGAGTGCGTCGCGCTGCTCGAAGTGGCCGCGCTCTTCGGGCGGTCGTTCCCGCTCGACGTCGTCGCGGCCGTCACGGAGGCCGCGGACGCGACGAGGCTGTTGCAGGACGCCGAACGGGCGCAGCTCGTCAGCGGCCACCAGTTCCGGCACGCGCTGACCGCCGACGCGATTCGCGGCCGGATGACGCCGACGGCGAGAGTGGCGCTCGCCCGTGCCGCGGCGGAGACCACGGAAGCGTTGCGTCCCAACGAGTTGGAGCTCATCGCCGAGCTCTGGACGACGGCAGGGGACAGCGGCAGGGCCGTGGGCGCCCTGGTGCGCGCGGGCCGGCAGGCCGCGGCGCTCGGCCGGTTCGGCACGGCGGTCGAGCTGCTCGAACGCGGCCAGGCCATGACTGGGGAACCGGACCTCGCGGCCGACCTGCTCGACGCGCTCGCCGCCGTGCTGCCGCTCGCCGCGGTCGTCGTCCCCGCGGACAACGGCGCGCGGGCTTTCGCGCTGGGAGAACGGCTTCAGCAGGCGCTCACCGCCTCGCGTGCCAGACCGGAACGCCGGGCCGCGGTGCACCTCGCGCAGGCGCGGGTCGCGGCCGTCGCCGGGCAGTGGGAACGCGGGCTTGACCTCGTCAACTCCGCCAGGCAGACCCATGCGGCGGCCATGGACGTCGTCGCCGCGACCCTGCTGCTCGGGCTCAACCAACTCGACCGCGTACCCGAAGCCCGCGCGCTGGCCGAACGCGCGGCGACGGCGGAGGACCCGGAGATCGTCTGCGAGGCGCTAGAGGTGCTCGCGCGGTGCACCAGAGGCCAGGACCTCGCCGAAGCCAGGCAGTACGTCCAACGCTGGCAGGACGTCGCCGAGACGCACGGGCTCGCGGCGTGGCGGCTGCGGGCGTTGCTGGAACTGGGCGTCGTGGACAAGTACCTGACCATCGACGCGACCAGCCTGCTCGCCGCCCGCCAGGCCGCGCTCGACACCGGTGCGATCGTCATCCTGGTCGCGGCCGATCTGCACCTGGCCTCCACCTACCTCGTGCGCGGCGAGTACGACGAGGCCGCCCGCTGCGGTGCCAGCGCGGGAGCGGCGGCCGAGCGGCTGGGGCTGGACGCGTTGAAGCAGCTAGCCGTCGCCGTCGAGGCGGGTGTCGCCGCGATGCACGGGCGGCGCAAGGCCACCGACCAGGCACTGGCCCGGCTGCGTGACCACGGCGGGTCGGAGGAGATCTGGTCCTACAGCGCCGCGATCTGCGCGTTGATGGAGGAGCAGTACGAGCGCGCGCTGGCCGAGTTCGACGAGGTGGAGAAGGCCGTCAAGGAGCCACGCATCCTGCGCGGCACGTTCTACCAGGGCCCGCGGCTGCTGGTGCGGGTCGCGCACGGTCTCGCGGGCTGGGCCGAGTACGAGCGGCTGGCCTCGTCCCACCTCGCCCAGGTTCTGCTGCACCGCACGTACTTCGCGTGGAGCCGGGCGATCCTGCTCGGCCGCGACGGCCATCCCGACAAGGCAGGGGAGGCCGCTGCCGAAGCGCTGGAACTGAGCACCGGACTGGGCCTGCCGCGCTACCTCGGCCTGCGGCTGGCCGGGCCGCGAGCACTGGCCGACGGCTGGGGCGACCCGCTGGCGTGGCTGCGCGAGGCCGAGGAGTACTTCCACCGGATCGACGTGCCCGCCGTCGCCGCCGCGTGCCGTGCGGCGCTGCGCGAGGCCGGTGCCCCTCAGCAACGCCGCCGGCGCGACCACGACACCGTGCCGGCCGAGCTGCGCCGGGTCGGCGTGACGGTGCGGGAGTACGAGGTGCTGCGGCTCGTGGTGGAACGGTTCGGCAACGCGGAGATCGCCGAACGGCTGTACCTGTCCCCCCGAACGGTCGAACGGCACGTGGGCAGCCTGCGCGCCCGCACCGGCCAGGACTCCCGGGCCGCACTGATCAAGTACGCGCTGCCCTTAATTGGGGGCTCCGCCCGCATGTAGGTGAGGGCTCCGATCGACACACTCCTGGGCACCGGCGGCGCTGGACTCGGTGGGGTGTCCAGCGCCGCCGTTACTCATGCCGGAAAATTCCCTTGGCGCGAGGTGTCGAACCCGGCATCTCCCGTTCGACGCCCTGATGACAGCCAGGCCGAACACCAAAGGAGAAACCCGATGCGCACCCTGATCGCCACCGCGTTCGTCTCACTCGACGGCGTCATCGAGGCGCCCGGCGGCGAACCCGGTCACCGCAGTTCCGGCTGGACGTTCAAGGACATCGAGTTCGACGAGGCCGCCTACGAGCTCAAGGGCCGTGAGCAGGACGAGGCAGCGGCGATGATGATGGGCCGGCTCAGCTACGAGGCGTTCTCCCCGGTGTGGCCGACCCTCGACTACTTCCCGCGCTACAACGTCATCCCGAAGTTCGTCGTGTCCAGCACGCTGAAGGAAGACCAGCTCGTCGACAACTGGGGCGACATCACCATCCTGCGCTCGCTCGACGACGTGGCCGCGCTGAAGGAGACCGACGGCGGGCCGATCTCCCTGCACGGCAGCGCGACGCTCAACCGCAACCTGTCCGACGCCGGCCTGATCGACCGCTACCACCTGCTGGTGTTCCCGCTGCTGCTCGGCGCGGGCAAGCGCCTGTTCAGCGAGACCGACAAGGACAAGCAGATGCTGAAGCTCGTCGAGAGCGAGTCCTACGGCAACGGCATCCAGAAGCTGGTCTACGACGTCGTGCGCTGACGCACCAGTTCGGCGAGCCGGATCCAGGCCGGCGAGTAGTCGCGCACGTGCTCACCGAGCAGCGACTGCTCGTCGGCGGACAGCACGTCGTGGACAGTGTCGGCAGCTTCCCGCCGCAGCCTGGCGGCCATGACGTCGGCCAGGCCGTCGAGCCGCGGGTCGGCCGGATCCCAGTCGTGGGCCTGGTCGTAGGTGACGTAGAACCGGCGGAAGTCCGGATCCTCCAGCTGGGCCTGCTTCTGCGCGATCCACGTCAACGCTCGGTCCGGATAGGCGGCCGCGAGCACGATCCACCCGTCGCGTTCGAAGCTGACACCGCGTTCGCTGACCCCCAGCGCCCGCAGCTGATCGAGGTAGTCCGCGATCTCGGCGGGGAGGAACAGCCGGTCGCCCGCCTGCAGAGCGGCCACGCCGAGCTTGCGCTGCTCCAGTTCCTCGATCTGCCGCGTGAGTCCCTCGCCGATCTCGTCGACGGCTCGCGCGAACTCCTTGGGGGTGGCCTTGATGAGCTCCTGCACGCGGGTCAGCGGCACGCCGGCGGCGGTCAGGGTCCTGATGCGGATCAGGTCGACCACGGCCTGGGCGGGATAGCGCCGGTAGCCGGAGGAGTCGCGTTCCGGTTCGGGGAGCAGGCCGGTCTGGTGGTAGTGGCGCACGGCCCGCACCGTGACCCCGACATATTCGGCGAGCCGCTTGATCGTCAGCACGAACCCATTCTGCGGGCTTGACCTTGACGGTGCGTCAGCCTTTGAGCATTGCCGTCATGTTCACGAACTGGCACCGCCCGCTCCTGGTCAACACACTGCTCATGCTCGGACTCGCGGTGGTGGCCGCGGCCGGGATCTTCCTCGACGACCGCACGCTGCTGGGCGAACCGATCTGGCTGAAGCCGCTGAAGTTCGGCCTCGCCTTCGCCGTCTACTCCGGCACGCTCTCGTGGCTGCAGAGCACGCTCACCAGAGCGCGCCGGTTCGGCTGGTGGCTGGGCACGGTGTTCGCGGTGGCTGCGTTCGCCGAGGTCGGTGCGATCACGCTGCAGGCCGCCCGCGGCACGTTCAGCCACTTCAACACCTCGACCGATCCGATCACCCTGCTCGCCACGCAGATCTTCACCAACGGTGTGGCGGCGTTGTTCCTCGTGCAGCTGGCCATCGTGACGTTGGTGTTGTTCCAAAGCGGTGGCGACAAAGCTCTGATGCGGGCCGTGCGCGCCGGTCTCGCGCTGGCGACCGTCGGCATGATCCTGCCGGTGTACTGGATGGCCACGGAGATCCACCAGCGCACGGTCATCGATGCCAACGGCCAGGAAGTTGTGATGTACCAGGGACATGGCATCGGTGAGGGTGGCGACTTCCGGGTGCCGCACTTCGTCGGGCTGCACGGGATCCAGGTGCTGTTGCTGGTCGTTCTCGCACTGCGGCGGGTGGACGAGCGGGTGCGGGCGCGGCTGGTCGGGGTCGCCGCGCTCGGCTACACCGCGCTGCTCGCCCTGGTGACCTGGCAGGCGGGACGCGGTCAGTCGCTGCTTCAGCCCGACGCGCCGACCTTGGCCGCGCTGGCCGGGATCGTGGTGGCCACCGGCGCCGGCTTCTGGGGCGTGAGCTGCACCAGGACGATCGCCCCGATCAAGATCAAGGCACCGACCAGCTGAAGGAACGACAGCGTCTGGCCGAGGAACGCGAACCCGAGCACGGTCGCCACGATCGGGCTGCAGAAGCCGAGGAACGACAACCCGATCGCGGGCACCCGGTCCGTGCCGCGGAACCAGACCGAGTAGGCGAAGAGCGAGCCGAGCACGATCAGATAGCCGAAGCCCAGCGCGTTGGTGCCGGTGATCGTGCTCGGCAGCCCTTCGACCAGGAACAGCGCGGGCAGCAGCACGATGCCGCCGGCGGTCAGCTGCCAGCCGGTGAACAGCAGCACGTTGACCGGTCGCTGCCACCGCTTCGTCAGCACGATTCCTGACGCCATGCACACCGCGCCGCCCAGCGCGGCGAGCACCCCGACGAGGTCCAGTTGCGCGGTCGCCTTGAGCACCAGCAACGCGACGCCCGCGGACGCGGCGAGGCAGGCGAGCACGTGGGGCAGCCGTATCCGGTCGCCGAGCAGCACCGCGGCCAGCACCAGCACGATCACCGGCTGAACCGAGCCGACGAGCGCCGCGACGCCGCCGGGCAGGTGGTAGGCGGCGACGAACAGCAGGAAGAAGAACGCGCCGATGTTGAGCGTGCCCAGCACCAGGGCGCGCCACCACCAGATGCCCTGCGGCAGGATCCGGCCGAACGCCAGCAGGATCAGGCCGGCGGGCAACGCGCGCACGGTCGCGGCGAGCAGCGGCCGGTCCGGTGGCAGGAGCTGGGTGGTGACCAGGTAGGTGCTGCCCCAGATCGCCGGTGCCAGTGCGGTGATGGCCGAGTCGGCCAGCAGTCGGTTGCCCTTCATGGAGCTTCCCCCGTCACTTCTCGGTGCCGAAGAACCGATCGCCGAAATCACCGATGCCGGGCAGCATGTAGGCGTTCTCGTTGAGCCGTTCCTCGATCGCCGAAGTCACGATCCGCACGCGCGGGTATCGCGAGCACACGGCCTCGATGCCGTCCGGCACCGTGATGAACGTGATGAAGACGATGTTCTCTTCTACCACGCCCTGGTCGAGCAGCACTTGAATCGCGGCGTTGGCGGTACCGCCGGTCGCGAGCATCGGGTCGAGCAGCAGCACGTGCCGCGACGCGATGTCCTGCGGCAGGTTCCGGTAGTAGAGCTTCGGGAGCTTGGTGTCCTTGTCCCGCTGGATGAGGACCTTGCCGATGCGGACGCCCCGGCACACCGCGCGCAGCCCAGCCTCCATGCTCTCGCCCGCCCGGATGATCGGGACGCCGACCAGTCCGTCGGCGAACCGGAGTCCGTTGTAGGTGGCGCCGATCGGCGTGGTGACGTCGTGCGGTTCGAACGGCAGCAGGTCCAGGCCCGCCTCGACGAGCAGCCGGATGATCCGCTCGGCGTAGAAGACGAAGTCCTCGCGGGACGTGTCGCGGTCGCGCACGATCGTATGCAACGCGCGCAGCTGGTTGGTCTGCGGCAACAGGTGCACGTTCTTCTCGAGGTACGCGTCGATCGAGGTCACGAGCACTCCTTGACGGCGGCCACGACCCCGGCGAACGAGTCGACGAGCCAGGTGGGGTTGGCGCTGAGCAGCTGTTCGACGCTATGCACCCCGTAGGTCACGCCGATCGACGACATGCCGGCGGCGTGAGCCATCAGCAGGTCGTGCGTGGTGTCACCGACCATCACCGCGCGTTCCGGTGCCACTCCGAGCCTCTTCAGCACGACGAAGCCGGATTCGGGGTCAGGCTTGGGATTCGCGACCTGGTCGGCACCGACCACGACCTCGAACTCCTCGCGCAGACCGGCCGCGACCAGCAGCGCCTCGGCGTTGGCGATGAACTTGCTCGTCGCGACGGCCAGCCGGAAACCGTCGTCCTGCAACGACTTCAGGCCGTCGAACACCCCGGGGAACACCAGCTGCGACGCCATCGGCAGCACGATCTTGCGGAACGTCGGCTGGTAGAGCGCCACGCACTCGGCCACGACCGGCTCGTCCGCCGACGTGCCGAGCAGCTTCGCGAACGCCGCCGGCAGCGGGAGCCCGATGGTGCCGCGGATCGAGGCGGAGTCCATTGTGGGCAGATCGAGCTGGCTGAACACCGCGGCGAACGTCGTGATGATCCCGCGCGGGGAGTCGACGAGCGTGCCGTCCAGGTCGAAGATCACGCAGCGGTTCATCGGCTGAACTCCTTCGCGTGTGCGGCGGCGAGCTCACCCGCGACCTCGGCGGTGCTGACCAGCACCGCGACGTTGGCCTTCGCGGAACGGCCCTCCGTCGCGCGGTCGACGGCCCGCATCAGGAACTTCGTGATCGCCTGGCCGCTCACGCCCTTCTGCTCCGCGCGCTCGATCGCCTCGGCGATCACCGACTCCACCTCGGCGCCGTCGATGGCGTCACCCGGTTTCGTGGGCGTGGTGACGAGGAACGAGCCGGGGCTGCCGAGCGCCCAGTGGTTCTCGATCGCGCGGGCCAGCTCCAGCGGGTCGTCGACGCGGTGCGGGCTGCGCAGACCGCTGGAGACGCAGTAGAACGCCGGGAAGTCGTCCGAGCGGTACGCGACGACCGGGACGCAGTGCGTCTCCAGGAACTCCATCGTGAGCCCGAGGTCGAGGATGTTCTTCGCGCCCGCGCACACCACCGCGACCTTGGACCGGGTGAACTGGATCAGGTCCGAGGAGACGTCCATGGTCCGCTCGGCGCCGCGGTGCACGCCGCCGATTCCCGCCGAGGAGAAGAACTTCAGCCCTGCCAGCTCGGCCGCGATCACCGACGAGGCGACGGTCGTCGCGCCCATCCCGCCGCGGGCCAGCACGATCGGCAGGTCCCGGCTGCTGACCTTCGGAATGCCCGGTGTCGACGCGAACCGCTCGATGTCGGTCTCGGTCAGGCCCACGAGGATCCGGCCCCTGTCGATGCCGATCGTCGCGGGCACCGATCCGCCGGCCCGGACCGCGTCCTCGACCCGGCGTGCGGTCTCGGCGTTCTCCGGGTAGTCCAGGCCGTGCGTGATGACATTGGACTCCAAGGCCACCACGGGCTGGCCCGCCGTGATCGCCTCGGCCACTTCCTCGCTGTACACCAGGGGAATCGTCACGATCGGCCTCCCGCTATGGCCAGCGTGACCGCCTTGGTCACGGCCGCGATCAGCTCGGACATCTGCTCGTCGGTGAGCAGCACCGGCACCCGCGCGATCTCGTCCTGGACGACGTCGCGCCGCTGCATCGACGCCAGCAGCTCGTCGATGTCGGGCTCGCGCAACAGGCTGTAGTGGTCGGCCGCGAGCTCGACGACGACCGGGTCGGTGACCGAGAAGCCCTCGCTGCCCTCGATGAACGAGTAGTCGTCGCCCTGCGCCTTGAAGATGGTGAGCGGCGCGGTGATCGTGCGTTCGGCCAGCTCGCTGAAGGTGTACTTGAAGGAGAACGTCTCCGTGACGATCTTGATGATCCGGCGCACGAGCTCGCTGTCCAGGTCGCGGAACTCGCCGCTGACGAACGCCGCGAAGCTGTCCTCGTCCCGCGCGACCTCCAGGCACTGAGCCAGCCTGGCGTCGGTGATGCTGCCCGCGAACACCGAGAACAGGATCGTGACGAACGCCTTGTTGTCGTACGAGGCCTCGTCGCTCACCCGCTCCGTGCGCACCTTCGGCGACCCCGGCGCGATCAGGAACAGGTTCGCGACCTCGTGGCCCGCCTGTTCGAGCTGGTAGGCCGTCTCGAACGCGACCCGTGCGCCGAAGGAATAGCCCCACAGCGTGTACGGGCCCTCCGGCTGGACCTTTTTGATCGCCTCGATGTCCGCAGCAGCCATCTCGCGGATCGTGCTGTACGGCGTCTCGCCCTCGTTGATCCCGTGCGCCTGCACACCGTAGAACGGCCGCTCCGACCGGCTCGCCAGCGTGCGCAGGTTCATCGGGTAGCCGCCCAGACCGGGCCAGCAGAACACCGGGGTCGCGTCACCGTTGGGCTGCAACGGAACGAGCCGCGAGACCGGACCCTCGTGCAGGCCGTCGACCCGGCGCGCGAGCTGCTCGATCGTCGGCGACTCGAAGAGCACCTGCAGCGGCAGGCCGGTGCCGAAGTCCTTGTTGATCCGGTTGACCAGGCCGACCGCGATCAGAGAATTGCCGCCGGTCTCGAAGAAGTCGTCGTGCGTCGACACGGTCTCGCGCTTCATCAGCTTCTTCCACATCTCGCTGATGCGGCGCTCGGTGATGGTGCGCGGCGCGATGAACGGCCGGTCCTGGTCGTCCACATCGGTCTTGTCGGAGACCTCCAGCGCCTTGACGTCGATCTTGCCGTTCGCGGTGATGGGCAGCTTGTCGAGCACCACGACCTTGTTGGGGATCATGTAGTCGGGCAGGAAGTTGACCAGGTCGTCCCTGATCAACTCGGCCGGGCCCTTCATGTGGACGACGTCTTCCTTCATGCCGGGGCTGCGGCGCTGCTCGTAGGAGACCTTGCCGCCCAGGAAGAAGTACGACGGCCCGCCCTCCTCGCCGATGTCGGCCAGGATCCCGTTGATCCGCTTGGCCGACGGCAGGTCGTTGTCCGACTTCGAGCTGTAGCCCGACGACATGAAGCCGAGGTCGACGTCGTTGGCCGACAACCGGTGCATGGTCCGGCCGAGGTCGACGTAGCGCCGCCAGTCCTCTGTGGACCTGCTGATCGCGGTGACACCGAAGCTCGCCCGCTCGTACACCGCCTGGTTGATCGCGATGACGTGCTTGCGCAGCACCAGTTCGTCCGAGACCCGCTCGAACTCGCCGTCGCGGTACCGGTACTGGCCGCCGGGCAGGTTCGCGACCTTGCCGGGGTGCGTCTGGACGTAGACGTCGACGTCGTCCTCACGCAGTCCCGTGTACGCGCACAGTTCGAACGTGCCGAGGTAGTAGTCCTCGTCGGCGACGTCCAGCAGGTCCTTCGTGCCCGGCGTGTACTCGGCAGCCGTGACGTCGAGGCCGTAGCCGGGCAGGACCTCCTCGAAGAGCCCGACCATGTGGCCGGTCTCGATCTCCAGCACTTCCTGGATGTTGTTGAGGTACACCGACTCGATCGCGGCCTTGCGCCCGATGAAGTGCAGCTTCGCCACCACGTCGCGGTTCTCCTCCAGCGGGGAGATCAGCACGAGCTGGTGACGCAGCGGGTGGTAGTAGTACAGCCCGGCCGGCAGGCCCGCGATGTGGTGCAGCTCGAGGTGGAGCTGGGTCGCGTAAAGCGAACCCGGCGAGGCGTAGCCGTACTTCGGCAGCAGCCGCTGGTCGCTGAAGTGCGCGCCGAAGTAGCGCAGGATCTCGCCCAGCTCGGCGAACCGCACGGTGTCCGGCTGCCGCGAGCCGGCACCGACGGCCTTGCGCTCGAGCAGCCGCTGCAGGTCGGCGTCGGTGACCTGGCCGCCCTCGTAGAACCGGTACGACTTGCGCGAGAACACCACTTTCCGCTGCAGGCAAGAAGCTTCCTCGCCGGGCAGCTCGAACGACTCGCGGCCGCCGAGGTCGTCGCGCACGCCGGGGTTCGACAGCTGGGCGCGGACCTGCAGCCTGCTCGACTTCGACTGGTGGTGCGAGCCCGCGTTGCCCTGGTCCATCAGCGCGGCTTCCTTGGGGTTCAGCTCGACGCACGCGATCAGGTTCTGGAACCCGGTCCGCTCGTCGGACTTCACGATCACCGCCGCGTTGCGCACCCAGTCGTGCGTCTCGATCGCGAGCCTGATCTCGTCCAGCTCGACCCGATATCCGCGCAGCTTGACCTGGCTGTCCGCGCGGCCGGCGAACTGCACGGTGCCGTCGAGGTTCTGCGTGACGAGGTCGCCGGTGCGGAACATGCCGTCCACGAACCGTTCCTCGGTCAGCTCCGGCTGGTGCAGGTAGCCGCGGGCGACCTGGACGCCGCCGATGTAGAGCTCACCGATCTCGCCGGGGATCACCGGGTTCTTTTGCGCGTCGAGCACGAGGTAGCTGGTGTTCGCGACCGGTGCGCCGATGGAGATGGACTTCGGTGCCTCCGCGAGTTCCTCGGGATCGACCACGAACGACGACGAGTTGATCGTCGTTTCCGTCGGTCCGTAGAGGTTGATCAGCCGGACGGCCGGCATCGCCTCCACGAAGCTCTGGGCCAGCGTGCGGGACAACGCCTCGCCGCCGCTGAAGACCTGCTGCAGCGACGAGCAGGTGTGGAACTCCTCGGTGTCGATCAGCGCCTGCAGCAGCGTCGGCACGCACTGCAGCGTCGTGACGCCCTGCTCGCGCATGGTCTCGATCAGCATCTCCGGGTCGCGGTAGATGCCGGGCCTGCCCATCACGACGGTGCTGCCGACCGCGGGGGCCAGGATCTCCCACTGCGCCGCGTCGAAGCTCATCGGCGTCTTCTGCACCACGCGCTTCGTGCGGTCGATGCCGTGGTCGTCGTGCAGCCACAGCATCTGGTTCACGATGCTGCGGTGCTCGATCATCACGCCCTTGGGCCGGCCGGTGCTGCCCGAGGTGTAGATGATGTACGCGAGGCTGTCGTGCGCGGGGCTGAAGCCGTCGTCGAACGCCTCGTCGCAGTCCTCGAGGGTGACGATCCTGGTGTGGCTGGGCGCCAGTTCGGTGAGCCGCTGCTTGAGCGCGGGCTGGGTCACCACGACCTTCGTGCGCGAGTCCTCGATCATGTACCGGAGCCGCTCCTCCGGGTACTCCGGGCTCAGCGGCAGATAGGCCCCGCCGCCGCACAGGATTCCCCAGGCACCGACCACGAGGTCGAGCGACGGCTCCACGAACATGCCGACGCAGTCGTCCGCGGCGATGCCGAGCCGCCGCAGGTGCGTGGCCAGCGCCGAACTCTGCTCGAAGAGCTCGCCGTAGGTGATGCTGTCGTCGCCGAAGACGACGGCCGTGCGGTCCGGGTGTTCCTCCACCTGCTTGCGCAGCAGGTCGGGCAGGCATCCGCCGTCCACTGCTGCAGCTTCGTTCGACATCTCAGAAATCCCCCAAGGTATCGGCGGTCACCAGCGGGCACGCGAGGGCCTCATTACGTTGAAAAACGTACGATCGACTGCTCGAATCCTTCTGGAGCGGACTGTTCCAGGATCCGGACATGATCTGGACGAACGGCGGACTTACCGCAGGTACAAAGTCCTCTGTGTTGCGACTGACGCTTGGCCTGCTCGTGTTGATGCTCGGTGTACCGGCGACGGCGGCCGCGGACGAGGTCCGCACGGCGTCCTACGAGGTCACGCCGGACCTGTCCGCTTCCGTGCACTATCCACGCGACGTCGGCAGAGGCTCACATCCGCTTGTCGTGCTGCTGCACGGTCTGTTCGCCAAATGCGAGGATCGGCGGCCGGACGCGACCTACGAAGACCTTTATGGATGGCCCTGCAAGCCAGGAGTTCCACAGGTGTCCAGCTACCGCGGGTACGACTACCTCGCGCATGAACTGGCGAAGACCGGGTTCGTCGTGGTTTCGGTCAACGCCAACCACATCAGTTCCACATCGCCCGACGAGTACGCCGACCGTGCGGCACTGATCAACGCGCACCTGCGGATGTGGCAGCAGGCCACCACAAGCGCGGGACCGTTGGCGCCGCAGTTCGGCGCGTTCCGAGTGGACACGAAACGTGTTGGTGTGCTGGGACATTCGAAGGGCGGCCGGGGGGCGACGCGGCACTCGGCCGACGGCTACCACAGCTGGCCGGAAGGCGTCGAGGTGAAGGCCGTGGTCGCGCTCGAGCCGGTGCCCAGCGGCGGGTCGGACTCGGTGGTCTCGCGGATCCCGTTCCTGACGGTGATCGGAGGTTGTGACAAGACCAGCAACCCCGGGGCGGAGCAGTACTTCGAGGACGCCGCCTCGCGCAACGTCGTGCCGGTGCACCGGTTGATGGTGCAGGGCGCCAACCACAGCTTCTTCAACACCGAGTGGTCGCCGTCGAGCGGTCAGGTCACGGCGGAGGACGATGCCGAGCCCACACGGCCTGGGTTCTGCCGGGCGTTGCAGGCGGAGGAGCGGCAGTTGAACGAGCAGGAGCAACGGGAAGCCGGTGTGGTGTACCTGTCGGCGTTCTTCCGGCGCTATCTCTACGGGGAGACGAAGTTCGACTCATTGTTGAGTGGCGTGGAACGGCCGTTGCCGCACGTGACCGCCGAGGTCGACCTGCCGTGACTTCCCCGCCCTCGCTACACAAGTACGGTGCGGTGCGTGAGCGGCTTCGACCACGAGCGTTGCCAGAGCCACTGGCCGACTTCTACCGGCACGCATCCGGTCCGTCTCGACGGCCGGGAAAGCATTGATGTGGTGACTTTCGGCTCCGACGGCGGTGGCACGTTGTTCGCACTCGGCCTCCCCGACGGTGCTCCCGGTTACCTGCTGCCGCCCAGCGGTGTCGATCGCAGCGGTGATTACGTCGTGCACGACCGGCTCGATCCGATCCGCTGCTTCTCCTGATTCCGGCGGAATTTCGCCTCGCTGTTGCCCATTTGCCGCCGATGAGGTTGTGTTGACGCCAACTTCGGCGGGCGGGGCCTACGAGGATGAATGTGCTCGAGTACGTGGCCGATCGGTGGGATCGGCTGTCGTTGCAGGCGTTGCTGCACGTCAGCGCCGTCGTGCAATGCACGGTTCTGGCTGCTGTCCTCGGCGTGGTGATCGGGGTCGCGGTCTATCGCAGTCCGGTCGGATCGGCGCTGGCCACGGCGTTGGCGAGCACGATTCTCACGATTCCGTCGTTCGCGCTGCTGGCGTTGCTGATTCCGGTGTTCGGACTGGGTGCGGACACCACGGTCATCGCATTGGTGCTTTACGCGTTGCTGCCGATCGTGCGCAACACGATCGTCGGGCTCGGCGGTGTGGATCCTGCCGTCAGTGATGCGGCCAAAGGCATCGGCATGAGCCGGTTCGGGGTGTTGACGCGGGTCGAGTTGCGGCTGGCGTGGCCCGCGATTCTCGCCGGAATGCGGGTGGCGACGCAGATGCTGATGGGCATCGCCGTCATCGCCGCTTACGCGAAAGGGCCGGGACTTGGTTCCGAGGTGTTCTCCGGGCTGGCGAACGCCGGTAGCGCGAACTCGTTGAACCAGGCGCTCACCGGGACGATCGGCGTGGTGATCCTCGCTCTGCTGCTCGACGGCGTTTACGTGTTGGTCAACCGTTTCACCGTGTCGAGGGGAATCCGTGGCTGAGAATGTGACCGCGGCAGGTATCGAGATCCGGCTCGACCACGTGACGAAGCGGTATCCCGGGCAGAAGGCGGCGGCGGTCGACGACTTCTCGATGGTCGTGCCCGCCGGGCAGATCGTGGTGTTCGTCGGGCCGTCCGGGTGCGGCAAGACGACGACCATGCGGATGATCAACCGGTTGATCGAGCCGACCTCGGGCACGATCACGATCGGCGGCGAGGACGCGCTGAAGATCGACCCGGACGACCTGCGGCGCCGCGTGGGGTACGCGATCCAGCAGGCCGGGTTGTTCCCGCACTTCACGGTGGCGCAGAGCATCGGGATCGTGCCGGGGCTGCTGGGCTGGGACAAGAAGAAGATCGCGGCTCGCGTCGAGGAGATGATGGACCTGGTCGGGCTCGATCCCGGCGAGTTCGCGCACCGGTTCCCGCGCCAGCTCTCCGGCGGGCAGCAGCAACGGGTCGGGGTCGCCCGCGCGCTCGCGGCCGACCCGCCGGTGCTGCTGATGGACGAGCCGTTCGGCGCGGTCGACCCGATCACCCGCGGACATCTGCAGGACGAGCTGTTGCGGCTGCAGAGCGAGCTGCGCAAGACGATCGTGTTCGTCACGCACGACTTCGACGAGGCGGTCAAGCTCGGCGACCGGATCGCCGTGCTCGGCGACCGGTCCACGATCCTGCAGTACGACACGCCGGACGCGATCCTGGCCAACCCGGCGGACGACACGGTGGCCGGGTTCGTCGGCGCCGGTGCGTCGCTGAAGGCGTTGACACTCACGAGGGTGCGCGACGTCGAGCTCGGTCAGGCGGTGACGGCAAAGGCGGACGCGGATCCGTCCACTGTGGAGCTGGGCGCGGAGAAGTTCGTTCTGGTTCTTGACGAACGCGACCGGCCACTGCGGTGGGTACACGTCAAGGAGCTTGCCCACGCGCGCTCTCTGGCCACCGTCGGGCGGCCGGTGCAGGACTCGGTGACGCTGCAGTCGACGCTGCGGGACGCCCTGGAGGCGATGGTCAACGAGGGCGGGCGCGCGGTCGTGACCGGCAACCGGGGCGAGTACGTCGGCACGCTCGACCTCACGACCGTGACCGATGTCGTGCAACGGTTGCGGGCGACCGCATGACGGCCGGGCGGATCAGGTTCTGGGCGCAGCCGCTCGCGGTGCTGCTCATCGTCGGCGGCGTGCTGGTGTGGGTGTTCACGAGCGAGCTCACCGCGACCGAGAAGGGCACGCTCAACGCGAGTTCGCTGCTGGCGGCGCTGGCCGATCACCTGCTGATGACGGTCGTGGTGACCGCGATCGTGGTCCTCGTCGCCGTTCCCGCGGGCGTCGTCGCGACCAGGCCGTGGGCGCGCTGGCTCGCGCCGGTGTTCCTGGCGATCGCGAACGTCGGCCAGGCCGCGCCCGCGCTGGGCGTGCTGGTGCTGTGGTTCCTGCTCACCGGCGCGGAGGGCGGGCTGTGGGTGGCCGCGCTGCCGCTCGCGTTCTACTCGTTGCTTCCGGTGCTGCGCAACACGATCGTCGGCCTGCAGCAGGTCGAACCCTCCCTTGTGGACGCCGGTCGCGGCATCGGCATGTCGGCCTCGGGTGTGCTGTGGCGGGTCGAGTTCCCGCTGGCGACCCCGTTGATCCTGGCCGGTCTGCGCACGTCGCTGGTGCTCGCGGTGGGCACGGCGACGTTCGGGCTGTTCGTCAACGCGGGCGGGTTCGGGTTGCTGATCGACACCGGCTACAAGCTGAACCTGATGAAGGTGCTGGTGACCGGGTCCGCGCTGGCGGCGGGACTCGCGCTGCTGGTCGACTGGGCCGGCGCGGTCATGGAGCAGTGGTTCGGCCCCAAGGGGTTGCGATGAGCCGGTTGCTGCTGGTCGTCCTGCTGTGTCTCACCGGGTGTGGCCTCGACGTCAACACCGCGTTGCCCTACAAGGTGCTGCCGGGGTCGATCCAGCCGGACCAGGGGTTGCGCGGGGTCGAGATCACCGTGGGGTCCAAGGACTTCACCGAGAACATCCTGCTCGGCTACCTCGCCGAGATGGCGCTGTCCGCGGCGGGCGCCGACGTCGTCGACCTGACCGACCTGAAGGGCTCGCAGACCGCGCGCCAGGCCCTGCTCAACGGCGAGGTCGACGTCACGTGGGAGTACACCGGCACCGGCTGGATCAACTACCAGGGCAACGAACTCCCGGTGCCCGGCGGCGAGCAGGCGCAGTACGACGCCACGAAGAAGGCGGACCTCGACCGGTTCGGCGTCGAGTGGCTCGCGTACTCACCGCTGAACGACCAGTACGCGTTCGCGGTCACCGAGGCCTACGGCTCGCAGCACGGGCTGCGCACGACCTCGGACCTGGCCGCGTTTCTGGCGAAGAACCCCGGCGAAGCGGTGTTCTGCCTGGAGACCGAGTTCACCAGCCGCCAGGACGGCTTCCCCGCCGCGTTGCGGACCTACGGCTTCTCGGCCACCGAGGTGAAGAACTTCGGCATCGGCACGATCTACTCGGCCGTCGCGGGCGGTACGTGCCCGATCGGCGAGGTCTTCACCACGGACGGCCGGATCGCCGCGCAGAAGCTCCGCGTGCTGGAGGACGACAAGAAGGCCTTCCCGCAGTACAACGTCGCACCGACGGTGCGTGCCGAGTTCCTCGCCCGGTATCCGGCCGTGCGCGGCCCACTCGAGACGGTGAGCCGCGCACTGACGAACGACCAGATGATCGAGCTGTGCCGTCAGGTCGACGTCGAGGGCAGGGACGCGGGCGAGGTGGCCCGCGACTGGATGGTGTCCAAGGGGTTCATCAGGACGGACTGATCAGCAGTACTGGGCCTCCTTGCCGATCGCCTCGTACGGGCAGTCGGCACGTTCCAGGAGTTGCAGCACGGCCTCCCGGTTGCGTGAGGTCTGCGCGGGGATGACCTCGTCGGGCGGGTAGAAACCGCCGCCACCGGAGCTGCCGGGGTACATCTCGAAGGTGTAGGCGAAGATCCGCTGCGAGCCCCACAGCCAGTCGCGGATGCCGCCGTCGGTGATGTAGAGGTCGCTCGCCTGCTGGGGTGTGTAGCCGTTCGACGCGGCCATCGACCGGCCGATCGTGGTGAACGTGTCGTGCTGGTCCTTGGTCAGGCCGGGCGCGAGGTCGTCCGTGGTGTAGCCGAACGGCCACATGACCAGCTGGCCGTAGGTGTGGAAGTCGATGGACGCCTTGATCTGCTGCGTGCCACCGATGACGCGGCTGCGCACGAAGTCGGCGACCACCTTCACCTCTGGCGCGGACTCCGCCCGTGCACCGCGGTAGGTGTCACTGGAGGGCGTTCCCGACGAACCGCCGCAGCAGCCCCACTTGTAGCCCCAGTTGCGGTTGGTGTCGGTGCCGATGGCGGTGGAGCCGGCGTTGGGCTGCCGGTTCTTGCGCCACGACCGGTAGCTGCCGGTGGCGATGTCGTACTCGCCGCCGTCGGGGTTGACGTCCGGCACGATCCAGATCTCGCGGGTGTCGACGAGCCCCTTGATCCGCGCGTCGGTGGCGTACTGGGAGGTGAACGAGTTGACCAGGTACAGCGCCATCTCGACGGTGAGGTGTTCCCGCGCGTGCTGCTTGTGCGTGAACAGCACCTCGGGCTCGTTCTCGTCGGCCGCCACGTTGTCGCTGATCTTGACGGCCACGATGTCGCGGTTCTGGTAGGACTTGCCGATCACCCGCTTGGAGATCAACGCGGGGTAGGTGGTGATCGCCCGGTCGATCGCGGCGTTCATCTCGGTGTAGTTGTGGTAGTTCGCGTCCTGAGCAGGGAAGTCGAACGGGGTCACATCGGCCGCGGTGATCGGCTTCGGTAGCTCGCGCACGTCGAAACCCTGAGCGCGCAGGCGGTTCACCTCGGCGCCGGTCGCGGTGATCACGACGATGCCGTGTTCCTCGACCGAGTCGATCGCCGCGCCGGAGCGGGCGAGTTTCGTGCGTTGTTCAGGGGTGCGGACGTCGCTCACCTGATAGCTGGCCGGTCCGGCCTCGGATACCGCCAACGTCGGCGCCGTGACCGATCCAACGGTCAGCAGGGCGGCTGCCACGCCAAGCAGAATTCTCATGCCAACAGGCTTAGTGTGCGGGTCATGCCGCTGTCACCGGCCGTTGGGGCGACCTGCGCTCGTCACGGCCAGTGACTGTCCAAATGAGACACTTCTCATCCGTTCGGTCCTCGATAGCGGCCGATCGGGTCGTCATGATCGAACTCATGAGCACAGCGGCCCGCACGCACTTGGCCGACAAGACCGAGTACCTCCTGGAGAAGTACGGCCCAGGCCCGCGAGTGCACTACCACATCGGACTGTTCCGGGACGTGCCAGCGGACCCGGCCGTGGACAGTCCGGCCATCCGGCGGCGGATCACCGCGGCCCAGGAGGCACTCGTGGCCCACGCGGCGCGCCGGTGGCACGCCGACGCCACGTTGTCCGGGCACATCGCCGACATCGGGTGCGGGCTGGGCGGCGGATCCCTCTACTGGGCCCAGGAACACGGCGCCACGGTCACCGCCGTCACGAACGTGCCGGACCACATCCCGGTCATCCGCCGGCTCGCCGCCGAGGCCGGGGTGGCCGACCGCGTCACGCCTCTGCTCACCGACGCCGCCGAACTGCCCCACGACACCGCTTTCGACGGCGCGGTCGCGATGGAGAGCATGTGCTACATGCGTCGTGACGAGGTGTTCGCCCGGCTCGGTGCGGTCGTGCGGACCGGCGGGGCGTTGTGCGTCCAGGACGTTTTCCTGAACGACCCGCAGTGGCGCGAACCGTTCGACGCCTATTGGAAAACGGCCATCGGCACGGTCGAGGAATACGTCACCCACGCGCTGGCGGCCGGGTTCGCACTTGTCACCGACGAGGACGTCACCGACGACACGACCGAGTTCTGGCGGCAGAGCGCCGACTGGGCCGAGGCCACCGACGGCGAGCGGCTGCGGGACTCGATCCACTGGCACCGGAACTTCCACCGGGCCTGGCAGGAGCGCGCCATCCACGTGCGGCTGCTGCGTTTCGAGAAGCAGTGATGAACGAGGTTCGCGCGCAGGCCACGAACGAGAACTTCCCGGTGGCGGCGCGCATCCTGCCCGTACGCGTCCGTGCTCGCCTGCTCGCGCTGTACGACTTCGCGCGGTGGGTGGACGACATCGGTGACGAGTACCCGCCCGCGGACCGCCTCGGCCTGCTGGACCAGGTCGAAGCGGATCTCCTGCGGCTCTACCGCGGATCACCGCCCGAGATGCCGCTCGTCGCCGCATTGGCTCCGTTGACGCCGGACGTGCCGATGGCCGAGTTCGCCATGCTGATCGAGGCGAACCGCCGTGACCAGGTGAAGACCCGCTACGAGACCTTCGCCGAGCTGCTGGAGTACTGCGCCCTGTCCGCCGATCCGGTCGGCCGGATCGTGCTGCGCATCTTCTCCGCCGCCACGCCGCAACGGCTGGGGCTGGCTGACCGCGTGTCGTCCGCGTTGCAGATCATCGAGCACTGCCAGGACGTGGGCGAGGACCACGCGGGTGGCCGGGTCTACCTGCCGGCCGCCGACCTGAGCCGGTTCGGCTGTGTCGAGGAGGACTTCACCGCGACGAGCACGCCCGTCCGGTTGCGTGAGGTCGTGGCGTTGCAGGCCCGGCGCGCGGAACGGTTGCTGGACGAGGGCAGACCGCTGATCGGAACACTCGGTGGCTTCGCGAGGATCGCCGTCGCAGGCTATGTCGCGGGAGGCCGCGCCACGCTGACTGCGTTGCGGCACGCGGGTTACGACGTGCTCGCGGTGCCGGTGCGACCGGCGCGGACGCGGCTGCTCGTCGAGTGGTCACGAACATGGGCCGGGTGATTTCGGTGGAGGTGTCGGCGGCGTACCGCCATTGCGCCGAGGTGACCCGTGGCCGGGCCCGCAACTTCTGGTACGGCATCCGGCTGCTGCCCGGTCCGAAACGCCGCGCGCTCAGCGCGCTGTACGCGTTCGCCCGTCTGGTCGACGACATCACCGACGGCAACGCGCCGGCCGACGTGAAGCAGAAGATGCTGACGGACCTCCGTGAGCGGCTGCACGCCGTCGACGGGGGAGCGGCCGGAGACGATGCCGTGTTCGTGGCGCTGGCCGATGTCGCGGCCAGTTTCCCCGTCACCCTGCGCGTGTTCGACGAACTGCTGGACGGCTGCGAGGACGACGTCCGCGGCGTGGAGTACCGGACGTTCGCCGACCTGGAGCGCTACTGCCGGTGCATCGCGGGTTCCACCGGGCGCCTGTTGATCGGTGTGTTCGGCACCGACGACCCGCACGCGGCCGAGCCGTTCGCGGACGCGGTCGGAATCGCCCTGCAGCTCACCAACGTGTTGCGCGACATAGCGGAGGACAGCAGGAACGGCCGGATCTACCTGCCCGCCGAGGACCTGGACCGGTTCGGGTGCACGCTGCGGTGGGACGGTCAGCGGCTCACCGACCCGCCGGAAGCGTTGGTCGAGCTCGTCCGGTTCGAGGCCGAGCGCGCCCAGCGGTGGTACGACGAAGGGCTGCGCCTGCTGCCCCATCTCGACCGCAGGAGCGCGGCCTGCGTCGCGGCCATGGCCACCATCTACCGGCGGCTGCTCGACCGGGTCGCTGCCGATCCACTCGCCGCACTGAGCCGCCGCACCTCGTTGCCCACCAGGGAGAAGGCGGTGGTCGTGGCTCGTGCGCTGGTGCACCAGGTCAGCTCATGACGACTGCTTGCGGTCCGTGTGCCCCAACGACCGTTCCGGCGCCACCCGGTCCCGCACCAGCTGCTTGAGCACGGCGAGGTCCGGGAAACCCTCCTGCTCCTTGCGCGACCACACCGTCTCGCCGTCGAGCCGCACGTCGAACACGCCGCCGGTGCCGGGGATCAGCGCGACCTCGCCCAGCTCGGTGGTGAACGTCGTCAGCAGCTCCTGCGCGGTCCACCCGGCGCGCAGCAACCACCGGCACTGGGTGCAGTACTCGATCTCCAGACGCGGCGTTCTCATGCCTGAGTATGAACAGAGGTTCCGGCGCGGGTCGCGTCCGCACCCCAATGGGCCAGCAGCTGCAGTGCCTCCGCGGAGGGGGTGCCCGGTTCCGCGGAGTAGGTGGTCAGGAACAGTCCGGCGTCGCTGGGCATCCTGAGCGCCTCCCACGACAGCGCCAGCTCGCCGACGAGCGGGTGCCGCAGGCGCTTCACGCCGTGGGTCTTCTCCTTGACGTCGTGCCTGGCCCAGAGCTGCCGGAACTCCTCGCTCTTCACCGAGAGCTCGCCGACCAGCGCGGCCAGCTCCGGGTCGTTCGGGTAGCAGCCCGCGTCCATCCGCAGGAACGCGACGATGTCGGAGGCCTTGCTGTCCCAGTCGACGAACAGCTCCCGGTAAGCCGGGTCCAGGAACACGAGCCGAGCCCAGTTCCGTTCCCTGGGCGGCAGTTCGCCCCAGTCACCGAACAGCGCGGCGGCCAGCGGGTTCCACGCGAGGACGTCCGCACGCCGTCCGCCGATGTAGGCGGGCACCCCGATGGTGTCGAGCAGGTGCTGCAACGCCGGCCGCACGTGTTGTGGCCGAAAGGTCTTCTTCTTGGTCGTCTTGCACTGCGTCAGGTTCCGCAGGTGCGCACGCTCGGCACCGTTGAGCCGCAACGCGCTGGCGATCGCGTCGATCACCTCGGCCGAGACGTTGCGGCCGTTGCCCTGTTCGAGCCGCGTGTAGTACGCGACCGAGACGCCCGCGAGCTGCGCCAGCTCCTCACGGCGCAGTCCCGGCACGCGGCGGGCCCTGCCGTACTGGGTCAGGCCCACGTCGTCCGGGGTCAGCCGCGCGCGGCGGCTGCGCAGGAACTCGCTCAGCTCGGTGCGCGGGTCGACGGTCATGACCTCGAGTATTCCCGCCGTTGCGCGATCGTGCCTGCTACTGCCAGTGGTAGGCACAGCAGACGTACGAAAAGCAGGTGTCTGGGCAGGTCCTCGCAACCTCGGCAGTGTCGTTGGCGACACGACAACGAGGAGAACCCCCTGATGAGCACCGTCGCCGCCTACGCCGCTCCCGCCCCCAAGGCACCGCTGGAGCGCACCACGATCGAGCGTCGCGCGGTCGGCGCGCACGACGTCCTGATCGACATCAAGTACGCGGGCATCTGCCACTCCGACATCCACCAGGTCAACGAGGGCTGGGGCCGGGGCAGGTTCCCGATGGTGCCGGGCCACGAGATCGCCGGCGTGGTCGCCGAGGTCGGCTCCGAGGTGACCCGCTTCGCCGTCGGCGACCGGGTCGGCGTCGGCTGCATGGTCGACTCGTGCCGCGAGTGCGAGTTCTGCCTGCGCGGACTCGAGCAGTACTGCGCCAAGGGCAACACGCAGACGTACAACGGCCTCGACCGCAACGGTGAGGTCACCTACGGCGGCTACTCGAAGCAGATCGTGGTCGACGAGAACTACACGGTGCGGATCCCGGACGGGCTCCCGCTCGACGTCGCCGCGCCACTGCTGTGCGCGGGCATCACGCTCTACTCGCCGCTCAAGCACTGGGGCGTCGCACCGGGCAAGAAGGTCGCGATCGTCGGCCTCGGCGGGCTCGGCCACATGGGTGTCAAGATCGCGGCCGCGCTCGGCGCCGAGGTGACCGTGCTGTCGCAGTCGTTGCGCAAGAAGGACGACGGGCTCAAGCTCGGCGCCAGCGACTACCGCGCCACCAGCGACCCGGCGACCTTCACCGAGCTCGCGGGCCAGTTCGACGTCATCGTGTCCACGGTGTCCGCGCCGCTGGACTTCACCGCCTACCTCGGGCTGCTCAAGACCGACGGCGCGCTGGTGAACGTCGGCGCGCCGGAGGAGCCGATCTCGATCAACCTGTTCGGACTGCTGGGCGGCCGCAAGACGCTGGCCGGTTCGATGATCGGCGGTATCGCGGAGACCCAGGAGATGCTGGACTTCTGCGCCGAGCACCGCCTGGGGTCCGAGATCGAGCTGATCGACGCCGACCAGATCAACGTGGCCTACGAGCGGGTGCTGTCGAGCGACGTGCGGTACCGGTTCGTGATCGACACCGCGACGATCTGAGGCTCAGCCGAACGTCCAGCGCGTCGCACCGCCCGGCCCTGCGCTCGCGACAGCATGCGCGCTGCGCAGGGTGATCCGGTAGACGTACCAGGGCGGTGGGCCGCCGCTCGGAGCGGTGTAGGGCGCGGTGAGTGCCGCGCCCTCGCGTTCGGCGGGCCAGCCGGCCTCGCGGTACCTGGCGGCGACCCGGTCCAAAGTGGACTCGTCGGTGATCCGGTGTGCGTCGCCCTCCAGCACGAGGTCCAGTCCGGTCAGCCGCACCGACACCGTGCAGGCCGGGTTCGCCGCGAGGTTGCGCGACTTGCGGGTGTCCGGCCCACTCACGAAGTGCAGGGCGTCTTCGAACCAGACGGCGCCCACACCCACCGAGTGCGGCCTGCCGTCCGGGCGGACGGTGTTCAGGAAGAACGGCACGTCCTCCGAGGCGGATTCCTTGGCGAGCAGGTCCTGAGCGTTGGTCCACTGCAGGACAGGGGCGCCGTACTGGTCGAGGTTGCGCGTCTCAATGTTCGTCATGCACTCACGTCGAACGGGCGACCGCGTTTTCGACAGCTACCTCGGGTGGTGCACCTCCTGCAGCCCGTAGACCGGCGTCGGCAGGCCCTCGAAACGGGCCTTGAGCTGCAACGCGAGGTACCGCGAGAAGAACCGCGACTGAGCCATGTCACCGCCGTGGAACCACAATCCCGGCTGCTGCGTGGGCTTCCACATGTTGCGCTGCTCGCCCTCCCACGGTCCCGGATCGCGGTAGGTGTCCGAGCCGATGCCCCACACCCTGCCGACCCGTTCGGCCATCTCCGCCCCGCCGAGATCGGCCACGAAGCCGTTCATCGGCCCGTACCCGGTCGCGTACACGACGAGGTCCGCCTCCAGCGTGGTGCCGTCCTCGAGCACGACGGCGTCGCGGGTCAGCCGGGCGACCTGGCCGTGGGCGAGCTTGATCGACCCGTCCAGGATCAGGGCGGAGGCACCGACGTCGATGTAGTAGCCGGAGCCGCGGCGCAGGTACATCATCACCAGGCCGGTGCCGTCGTCGCCCCACTGGTGCGCGAACCCGGCCTGCTCCAGCCGTGCGTAGAACTCCGCGTCACGTTCCCGGATCTGCTCCTGCGCCGAGCGCTGCAACTCCGTCATGACCCGGTACGGCTGCGAGTTGAAGAGCGTGTCCGCGCGCTCGGTGGTGATGCCCGCCGCGACAGCCTCCTCCGAGTAGAGGCCGCCGAGGGCGAGGTCCATCAACGTTTCCGACTTCAGCACATGCGTGGCCGAGCGCTGCACCATCGTCACGTCCGCGCCGTGCTCGACCAGTGCCGCGCAGATGTCGTGCGCCGAGTTGTTGGACCCGATCACCACGGCCTTGCGGCCCTCGTAACCCTCCGGCCCGCGGTGTGCGGAGGAGTGGTGCTGCTCGCCTTCGAAGAGGTCCGCGCCGGGGAACGACGGCACGTTGGGCTTTCCGGCCATGCCGGTCGCGATCACGACGTGCGCGGGGTGCAGCAGCACGGTCTCGCCATCGCGGTCGACGGTGACGGTCCAGCCGTCGTCGTAGGAGATCGACTTCACCTCGGACCGCGTCCAGTACGGGATCTCCATGACCCGCGTGTACATCTCCATCCAGTCGGCCAGCTTGTCCTTGGCGGTGAACACCGGCCAGCTGTCCGGGAACGGGATGTACGGCAGGTGGTCGTACCAGACCGGGACGTGCAGCGTGAGGGTCTGGTAGCGGTTGCGCCACGCGTCGCCGGCGCGGTCGTTGCGGTCCAGCACCAGCGCGGGCACGCCGAACTGCCGCAGCCGGGCGCCGAGCGCGATGCCGCCCTGACCACCGCCGACGACCACGACGTACGGCTGCCGTTCGATCTCGGCCTGTTCCGCCGCGCGCTCCTGCGCCCACGAACGCCGGCCGGGAACCGGGCCGTGCCGGACGCCGAACGGGCGCCGATCCCGTTGCGGCTCCTCGAAACCCTTGAGATCTTCGAGGGTCGTGAGCAACGTCCGCGCGCCCTCGTCGGTCAGTCGCAGATAGCCCCGGCAGTGGCCCAGCGCGGTCTCGAACTCGAGCCACGCCTCCGTCACGCCGTCGGCCTCGGTGGGCGGTTCGGTGGTGCGGAACCCGGTCGCGTCGACGTCCACACAGGCCTTCAGCAGGTCTGTCACGCCGTCGCGGCCCTCGACCGTCTTGATGTTCCAGGTGAACGCCACGAGGTCGCGCCAGTAGCTGTCCTGGGCGAAGAGCGCGGCCGCGGCATCGACGTCACGGGCCTTCAGCGCGGTCTCGAACCGCTCCAACCAGTCATTCACCGTCTGCGTCACCACTCGAGTGGACCAGAGGCTTGAGGCAGGTGCGCGCTATCGACCCACTGAGCGGCACGGCACGACGAAGAACCAGTCTTTCGGCTCATGCTCCAGGCGTGCTTCGGGCGCTCCCGCGGCACAGTCCGCGCGAGCCTTCGCCAGGCTCTCGTCCCACGGAATGCCCCTCAGCACCGTCTTGGGCTCCTGCAGGTGCGCGAAGACGCTCACCACCACGGCGATCCCGACGACGTAGCGGCTGGCGCCCACCACCGCGCGTTCCCACATCCGGCCCGGCGTCGCGTCGAGTCCCACGAAGATCGCGGTGAACAGGAACAGGCACGGCGCGATGCTGTACCGCTGCGCGGCCATCACGACCTCGGGCGCCTGCACCTGCAGGACCTGGGTCCAGTTCAGCACCAGGCAAGCGAGGATGACGATCACGCTGTACGCGCCGGCGACCAGCACCAGCGTCCGTCCCGCCCGGTCACCGAACCGCAGCCCGGCCGCCATCGGCACAGCCGCCGCCAGCAGCGCGCCCAGGATCAGCAGGTTGCCGAGCGCCGGGTAGATCTGGCCGACCCGTTCGGAGCCGGTGAACGCCACCACCGGCACCCGCAGCAGGCTCGAGAGCAGCACCTGCACCGGGTCGACCTCGTCGTGCGAGTAGGGCGTGCGGGTCGCGAGCAGCATCGCCAGGCCCTGCACCACCAGCCCGACGAGGAACGTGATCGGCACTTCCTTGCGCGGCAGGACGAGCCGCACGAGCGCGATCGGCGCCAGGATGAAGACCAGCGGGCTGGTCAACGCGGCGAGGAACACGAACAGCGCGACCGGCACGCGCGGGGCGTTGCGCCACAACAACGCCCAGAAAGCGCCGTACAGCAGGAACCAGTGCAGGTTCGACATGTTGTTCAACGTCTCGGAGTTGCCCGCGGGCAGCACCACCACGAGTGACGCCAGCGCGAGCCGCAGCGGCGTCGACCGCAGGTACGCGCCGGAGGCCGCGAACGTGATCAGCGCGACCAGCGCCCGCAGCATCGCCGCGGCGATCGCGAACCCGGCGGCGGTCCACTCGAGCGGCAGCAACGCGACGACCTCGGCGACCAGCCGCGGCAACGTGTGCAGGTAGCCGCCGTAGGGCTCGATCAGGTTCGTGAGCGTCGGCGTCCGCACCGCGTCGACCATGAACCGGGCGCCGTCCTCGGCCCACAGGTGGTCGAGCCGGGCCCAGCCGGGCGGGATGAGCAGCAGGAACGCCACCGAGAGCACGAAGCAGAACGAGTAGCCCAGCCAGGCCCGTTCGTGGGGAGGCTCCTCCGGCAGCGGGATCACGCTGCCCGCGAGCGCACTGGATCGTTCTGCAGTCGCCACCACTGGTCTGTCCCCCGAAAGTCCGTTTCCGGGGTGACGGTACCGGGGTCAGTTCAGGAGGCGTTCGTACCGGTCCCACTGGTCCTGGGTCACGACGGTGACCTCGGAGGAGTTGAGCGTGGCGATCTCGATCGCGGGGATCACGAACAGCTTGCCGTTGAGCAGCAGGCCGGCCGCGCCATCAGGCCCGACCACGGCCGGCACCCCCGCCGGGACGCGGGCGGAGACCTTGAACGAGTCGACGATCTGCGGACGCCAGCCGATCACGCCGCTGGCGAACTTCGCCGCCGCCGAACCGCGCTCGAACCGGACGACCTTGCCGTCGACGACGACGTCGGCCGTGCGTTCGGGGGAGGGCACCGAGAAGCCGTTGAGCACCCGTGCCTCCTCGGGGGTGGCACAGCCGTTGAGCCCGAGCGCGTCGATGCCGAAGTGGCTGATGTTCGTCGGTGCGCCGGACCCGCCGTAGACGGTGGAGCGCAGGACGTCCAGCCCCACCTTGTCGCACGGGCCGCCGGCGTGGATCGGCGCGTGGCCCTCGGGGGTGCGCACGAGGCCGGGGCCTTCCCGCCACGGGCCCGGGATCACCACCGGCTCGTACGGGTGGCGGGTGAACTCCTTGTTCCAGAACGTGACGGTGGTGCCCGCGTCGGTCGAGTGGGCGATGGCGAACGCGGAGGCCGCCTCGATCCACATCCAGTCCGCGCTGAACGCCTCGACCACGGACCGCGTGCGGGGCTGCTTGGTCGACGGCACCGGCTTGAAGCCCTGCGGGCCCAGCGCCTCGACACCCGCGGTGAACAGCGGGTCCTTCGAGCGCAGGACGTACTGGCCGGCGCCGTTGGTGGCAGCCGCGTAGCCGGTGGTGTCGGTGAACAGCAGGTAGACCCAGCCGTCGAGGTAGACGGCGGCCTGCTGGCCGGCACCGTAGGCGTTCTCGCGGATCACGTCGCCGGACGTGCCGAGGATGGCCTGGCCGCCGTTGGCCCGCGTCCAGCTCAGGCCGTCGCTGCTGGTCGCGACGCCGACCGAGCTGCCGTTGGCGTGGTTGTCCCGCGAGGCACCGGTGTAATACATGTAATAAGTGCCGTTGATCTTGATCAGCGACGGGTCGCAGGTGTGCATCGCGTCGAAGCTGGTGTTGCTGCCGGAGAACACCGGCTGCGCGCCGCTGAACGGGCCGTCCGCGCTCGGGCCCTCGCTGTAGAGGATGTCGTCGCCGTTGGGCTGGGCGACGCCCATCTGGCTGCACCACCACGCGCGCACCTTGCCGCCGTCGAGCATGATGGCGGGCCCGTAGTTGTAGACGGCGTCCCCGGTCCCGGCGATGACCGTGCCGGGGCTCTGCCGCCCGTTCTCGACCGCCAGCTTGAGCCCGTCCCGCACCGCTGGCGGGGCCTTGGGTGCTGACGTGGTCAGATGCCCACTCGTGGGCAGCCCGGCCTGGCCGCCCATCGCCGTGCTGGTGCAAGCGGTGACCGCACCGACCAGTGCGAGCACAGCGAGTAGCGCAACAGGGCGACGTCTCGGGGGCACTCACCCATCATAGTGATCAACTCCTCCTTTCGGGATGCGGTCAGTAATCGCGGTTCCGATTCATGCCTGGTCAATTCGACTTTCGAGTGGCCGTCATCAGTGCGATACCGCTGCCCAGCAGCACAATTCCCGCGATCAACGGCACCAATGGGGACGCGCCCGTGCTGGCCAGCCGCTGCGGGCGGAAGGTGAGCGGCGGAACGAGGTCCTGCGGCGCCTGCACGACCGGCGGCGGACCGGCGGGGCCGGGCGGTGCGGGCAGCGACGAGCAGGACGAACCGAGGGTCAGCGTGAGGTCGTCGAGCCTGTCACCAGCGCCGTAGAACCCGGCGAACGCCTCGGAGTTCGTGAGCGTGGCCTGCACACCCGTGACGGTGAGCACGCCCGCGTCGCTGGCGCTCTTCGCGGCGGCCAGGTCGAGATCCGCGAGCTCGACCCCGGTCAGCTTCGTCGGCGTGCCGGGCGCGGGACCGCTGGTCGCGAGTTCGACATCGGCTTTGAGCTTGCCTTTCGCGCCCTGCACCGTGACTTTCGGGTTGGCCAGGTGGATCGTGAAGAAGTGGCCGGGATAGGAGAAGGTGATCTTGCCGCCGAATGAGACGTCGAACTGCGTGGCCGACGTGTAGTTCGCCTTCTGGAACGGGTACTGATGCGCGCCGGTGGTGACGCCGTTGGCGTTGGGGGAGGCGTCGATGTCGGTGACGATCGCGCCTTCCGAGCCGGTGATGCTGTTGCCGCTGCCGTTGCCGACGTAACTGCGGAAGCTCTTCTTGAAGCCCCACAGCAGAGTGCCCTTGGTGACGGTCGTGACCTCGCACGCCTGCTGGGCTTTCACGGTGTAGGTGGCGCTCGCGGTGCGTTTCGATGTCACGCCGGTCGCGGTGAGCGTGTGCGTGCCAGGCGCCGCGGTGGTGACCAGTTCACCCGCGATGTCACCGTTTGCCGTCGCGGTGATGATGCCGAGGCCGAGGTCGACCTGTTCGTTCGCGCCGAAACCCTTGCCGCTGAACGTGAGTTTGCCGCCCTGGGTGATCTCGGTGGCGGCGAGTGCCAGGGTGGGCGCGGCGACCGGGTAGATCAACCTCGCCGGTGCCAGCGCGGTGCCGGCGGGCAGGTTCAATGCCTTGCTGCCTTTTTCGGTCAGCTTCACGTCGTTGATCTGCAGCGTCGCGGTGTTGCCGTTGAGTGTTGTCTCAGCTGCTTTGAGATCGGCGAGGTGCACGCTGATGCCGTTCACCTCGGCGGTCAGCCTGCCGGCGGGGAACTCGATGCGCGGCTTGGCGATCCGCGCGGCGGCGAAGTCGAACCTGCCGGTGAACTGCGCTTGGAGCGGCCCGTCCTGCACGCCGCCCGCGTACGGCCAGGTCTGCCCGATGGCGCCGTCCAGCGGGGTGCCGTTCCAGCCGGTCATCACCGGCCAGTTGAGGCTGCCCGCCAGTGGCTGCGACGGCGACGTGACGCCGTTGAACGTCAGCGGTACCACCAGATCCGCGCTGGTGTCGGGGCTGTCCCAGGCGAAGATCATGAGGTAGAGCTGCTCGGTCGCCGCGGAAAACTCGTCCGAGCCGACCTTGTAGGCGGCCTTGACCGTCGGCGTGGCCTGCCAGGTGCCGTCCGGCTTGAGGTTGATGCCGACGGCCCAGTTCTCCTTGAGCAGCTTGGAATACTGGCTGGTGGTGGTCGACTTGTCGCGCCAGCCGTCGCGCTTGGGCCCGACGCGGACGCCCCACCCCTTGCCGTCGTTGAACTTCGGGTCGAACCCGGACCCGGTGATGGTGATCTTCGTGCCGGCCGGGTCGAGGCTGCCGACGTTCGGCGAGACGGTCACCGAGGGGACCATCTGTTGTTGTGCTGCAGCCGGTGTCGCTGTGACCAGTGCCGCGGCGGTCACGAGCACCGCGAGTGCCCTATTCATCGGTCTTGCCCCTTCTGAACCGCAGCCACCACACGAGACCCGCGGCGAGCAGGACGGCGGCGCCGATGCCGCCTGGGACGAGCCAGCCGGGCTTCCCGTTGTCGGGACTGGCCTGCGCCGCGGGTTGGACCTCGGGCTGAGTCGAGGTCGTCGTCGTTGTTGTCGTCGTTGTGGTGGTGGTTGTTGTTGCCGGGGGAGTGGTCGTCGTTGTTGTTGTGGGCGTGGGCTTTGCGGGCTGGTTGGGGATCGCGAAGCTGATCGGCGTGAACGTCTCGTTGTTCGCGTTCACCACGCCGTGCGCGCCGACCGTGATGACGCCGCAGGTGACCTTCAGACAGTCCACTTCGGACACCGCGCCGTCCCGCCCGGCGGTCTTGAACCTCGCGCCGGGCACGTTGAGCTGCGCGCTCCACGTGCCGTCGGCGTTGACTACGCCGTTGGCCGCGTGCTCGGTTTCGCCGCCGGGGAACGAGATGAACCGCTGGTAGCCGTTGTTGTCCTTGGCTTCTTTGTCCTGGACGTAGCGCATCGTTGTGCCGGAGGCGCCGCCCTTGCTCGGTTTCCAGCCGCCTGCGGGGTCGGATACCCAGCCGAAGAAGACGTAGATGCCGCCGTAGCCGTTCTTGACTGATTGGAAACCGGTGCCGCGCAACGTGAGCGTGGTGGCGTAGTCGGGGTCAGCGGTGGTGGGTGCTGCGGACACCCTTGCGGTTTGGGCTGATGCGGGCTGTGCTGCCAGGATCAGGAGCGCTGCGGCCGCAGTGGCCGCAGCGAGGTGCCGGAGTGTTGCTGCTGTTGCGGTCGAGGCGAGGCGCCGGAGGGCTGCCGCGCGCCGGCGGAGGGGCCGCGCTCCGGCCTGGCGCAGGCTCGTCGCTCCAACCCGGCGCAGGAGCCCGGTTCCGACCTGACTCAGGGGCCCCGCCGCGACCTGGCGCAAGGGCTCCGCTCCGGCCTGGCGCAGGCTTGTCGCTCCAACCTGGCGCAGGAGCCCGGTTCCGACCTGACTCAGGGGCCCCGCCGCGACCGGGCGCAAGGGCTCCGCTCCGACCTGATGCAGTGGCCTTGTCGCAGGCTCTCGCAAGGGGCCCGCCCCAACCTTGCGCGTCGGTCCGGCTGCAAGCTGTCGCAGGGCCGCCGCCGCAGGCTCTCGCATGCGTGCCGCCGCAAGCTTTCGCAGGGGTCCCCTCCAGGGGGTCCCCTTGCATTCATTCTCCCAGACAGCACCGACAATTCTCGGCGTCATGCTTCCCCTCTCCACGGCAGCACGACCGGCCGGCCGGTGCGCGGGTGCGCGAACACCTCGACCCGGTGCCGGTAGACCTCGCTCAGCAGTTCCTCGGTGAGGACCTCGGCCGGCGGCCCGTCCGCGACGATCGAGCCGTCGCTCATCACGGCGACCCGGTCGGCGTGCGCCCCGGCCATGCCGAGGTCGTGCAGCACGACCAGCACCGCGCTGCCCTGGTCGGCCTGGGCCTTGGCGGTCCGCAGCACCAGTTCGGAGTGCCGGATGTCCAGCGCCGCGGTCGGTTCGTCGAGCAGCAGCACGCCGGCGCGTTGCGCGAGCACGCGCGCCAGCGCCGCACGGGCCTGTTCGCCGCCCGACAGCGTGGTGAACTTCCGCCCGGCGAACGCCGCCATCTCGGTCTGCGCCATGACCTCGGCGATGACGTCGTCGTTGCCGTCGTCCCAGGGCGCCCGGCCCATCCGGATCACCTCGGCGACCGTGAACGGGAACGACAGCGTGATCCGTTGCAGCAGCACGGCCCGGCGCTGGGCGGTCTCGCGCGCGGTCCACTCGTCGAGCGGTTTTCCGTCCAGCCACACCGATCCCGCGTCGGGACGGACGTCGCCGGCGAGCACGGCCAGCGCGGTCGACTTGCCCGCGCCGTTCGGGCCGACCAGTGCGAGCACCTCGCCGGACTTCACGGTGAGGTCCAGCTTCTTCAGGATCTCCTGCCCGCCGAGGCTCACGGACACGTTCTCGCAGAACAACTCCGGCTTCACGCCCAGCCACCCGCCTGCTGCCGGGTCCTTCTGAGCAGCCAGAAGAAGAACGGCCCGCCGACGAGCGCGGTCAGCATGCCGATCGGCAGGTCCACGAACGTGATCACGCCGCGCGCGCCCAGATCCGCTGCCACCAGCAGGAGTGCTCCGCCCAGTGCGCTCGCGGGCAGCAGCACGCGGTGGCCCGGGCCGGCGATCATGCGGATCAGGTGCGGCACCACGAGTCCCACGAACCCGATCACGCCGGTGAACGACACCGCGGCCGAGACCATGAGCGCCACCAGCACGATCGAGCCGAGCCGCAGCAGTTCGACGTTCACGCCGAGGTGCCGCGCCGGTCGCTCGCCCAGCGACAGCAGGTCGAGCCTCTTGGCTAGGAACACCGCGATCGCGATGCCCGCGGCGGCCAGTGGCAACACCGTCCAGACGTAGGTCCACCGCGCGCCGGCGATGCTGCCGAGCTGCCAGAACACGATCTGCTCGCGAGCCTGCTGGTCGCCGAGGAACGTGAGGAACGCGATTCCCGCACCGGCCACCGCGTTGATCGCGACGCCGGTGAGGATCAGCGTGACCACCTCGGTGCGTCCCGCGGACCGCGCGAACGAGTACACGAGCAGTGTCGCGGCGAGTCCGAACGCGAACGCCACGACCGGTGTCGTGAACTGACCGAGGAAGCTCAGCTGGAAGACGATGGTCAGGCACGCGCCGACCGCGGCGCCCGAGGAGACCCCGACGACGCCGGGCTCGGCGAGCGGATTGCCGAACACGCCCTGCATCAACGCACCCGCGACGCCGAGCACGGCGCCGACGACGATGGACATGACCACGCGCGGGAACCTGACGTTCCACAGCGTCGCCTCGGCCATCGGATCAGGCGACGCGCTGCCGAAGAGCGACGCGAAGACCTCCTGGACCGGAATCGGGAACTGACCGATCGAAGCCGACAGCAGGATCGCGCCGAACAGCAGGGCCGCGAGAGTCAGGAAGAGCAGCGATCTCACGTGTACAGCGCCCTTGCCAGCCCGTCGATCACCGCGGCCGTCAACGGCCCGAAGCTCAGCACCTGGTAGTCGTTCATGTCGACGATCCGGCGCTTCTGCCCGGCCGGAGTCTGCGCGACGCCGGGCACCGTGGCCATGCCCTCGACCCCGCCGACGGACTGAAGTCCCTTCGACATCACCAGAATCACGTCCGGTGCCGCCTTGGACAGCGCCTCCGGGTTGATCGGTTTGGCGCCCTGCAGCCCGACCTCGGACGCCACGTCGACCGCGCCGACCGCGGTGATCAGGTCGTCCGCGCCGGTGCCCGTGCCGAACATCTGGTAGACCCCGGACTGCCCGCGCAGGTACAGGAACACGACCCGCAGCTTCGAGTCGTTGGCGAGCCGGTGTGCCGCGATCTTGGCCTTCTCGATCTCCACGGTGGTGCGCTGGGCGAGCTTGCGTCCCTCCGCTGGCACCCCGAGTGCGTCGGCGACCTGCTCGATCAGCGTGCCGACGTTGTTGACCGCGCGCCGCGAGTCCGTGACGACCACGGGGATGCCGGAGTCGCGCAGCTGCAACACGACGTCCCACGGCCCGAGCGTGGTGTCGGTGATCACGACGGTCGGCCGCAGCCCGAGGATCGCCTCGGCGTTGAGCTGGTGGCCGTTGGTCGTGATGAGCGGAAGCTTTGCGGCAGCGGGAAAACCGGTCGAGGTGTCGCGGCCGACCAGGCGATCGCCCAGCCCCAGCCCGAACACCGTCGCACCGAGCGTGCCGTACGTGTCGAACGCGAGAATCCGGTCCGCGCTGCTCACCGTGACCTTGGTGTCCTGCGCGTCGGTGACCGTCGTGGGCAGCCTCGGCGTGACCTTGTCGCTGATCGGCACGATGTCCGGCTCGGCCACGGTCGCGGTCGACGGACCGGTTTTCAGCCGGGGGTCCTTGGCGGGTTCGAGCTGTTCCAGCGGCGTCCGGCTCGGGTCACCGGCCGGCACCTGAGGCGCGTTTCGGCCGGCCGTACCGGTGCACCCCGCCACCAGCACGACCGTGAGCACAGCCACCCAGATTCTCACGCCCTGAACTTAACTTAGGCTTACCTAACAGTCTAGGGTGAAGGTCCCACCACATCCGAGTCCCTTTCACTCCAAGGACAAGTGATGGCAAGAAAGATGCTCGTCATGGCGGCTGTCGCAGCTGCGCTGGTGACCACCGCCATGCCCGCATTGGCCGCTCCGGGAAGCGCTTCCCGCAACGGCCACACGCTCAGCGCGTCCAACGCGACCGACCTCGACCCGGCCGGTGAGACGATCACCGTGACCGGCACCGGCTACGACTCGACCAAGGGCTACTACGTGGCGTTGTGCCGCGTGCCGGACGACTACAGCTACGGCTCGACCCCGACGCCGTGCCTGGGCGGCGACGGTCAGGGCGGCACCGGCGCGGGCCCGTCGGCCTGGGTGACCAACACACCGGCGGGCAGCAACCCGAGCGTCCCGATCGCCGCCGACGGGTCGTTCACCGCGCAGATCCACCTCAAGCAGGCGGGCGGCAACCTCGACTGCGCGCAGGTGACGTGCGCGATCGTCACGAGGCGCGACCACCTCGGCCTGTTCGACCGCAGTTTCGACGTCTTCGTCCCGGCGTCCTGGAGCTGATCTGACGCGCGGGCACGGCCTCACCGTGCCCGCGCCTCAGCTGCCCAGGTAGCGGACCACCGCCACCACGCGGCGGCTCAGGCCCGACGATCCGGCGAGACCGAGCTTGTCGAAGATCGCGTTGATGTGCTTCTCCGCGGCGCTCTGCGAGATGTGCAGGTGCTGGGAGATGCTGGCGTTGGTGAGGCCCTGTGCCATCAGTTCGAGGACACCCTTCTCGCGCTGGGTCAGCGTTTCGATCGGGTCGGCCTTGGTTGTTCTGGACAGCAGCCGGCGCACGACCTCGGGGTCGAACGCCGCCCCGCCCGCCGCGACCCGGTCGAGTGCCTCCAGGAACTCGTCGACCTGGGCCACGCGGTCCTTGAGCAGGTAGCCGACCTTGCCCCCGGTGCTCGTGATGAGCTCGGTGGCATAGCGGCTCTCGATGTACTGGGAGAGCACGAGCACGGCGACATCCGGCCACGAGCGGCGGATCTCCAGCGCGGCGCGCATGCCGTCGTCCTTGTGGTCCGGCGGCATCCGGACGTCGGTGACCACGATGTCCGGCCGGTGTTTCTCGGTGGCCTGCACCAGTTCCGGCGCGGTGCCGACGGCGGCGACGACGTCGTGGCCCTCCTCGGCCAGCAACCGGATGAGGCCCTCGCGCAGCAGCGTCGAGTCCTCGGCCAGGATCACGCGCACGGCAACCTCGCTGAGATGGTGGTGGGACCGCCGATCGGGCTGTTCACCTGGAACGTCCCGTCGACCGCCTTGACCCGGCGGGCGAGGCCGGACAGACCCGTACCGTGCTCGTCCGCGCCGCCCATGCCGTTGTCCAGCACCGTCACCACGATCTGGCCCGCCTTGTCCGTCACCACCACGTCGACGAGCGACGGATCGGCGTGCTTGGCCGCGTTGTTCACGGCCTCGGAGATCACGAAGTAGATCACCGTCTCCAGCGCGGTGCCCGGTGGCTTGATCAACGCGTTGTGGACCTGCACGCGCACGCTCGACCGCTCGGCCAGCTCCTCGAGCGCCCGGCCCAGCCCCGATTCGGCGAGCACGCCCGGATAGACCCTGGTCGCGACCTCGCGCAGCTCGTCGATGGTCGCGGTCGCGGTGTCGTGCGCCTGCTTCAACAGCTCCTGCAACCGCTCGTCGTCGTGCACCCGGCGAGCTCTGCCGACCAGCATCGCGAGCGCCACCAGCCGCTGCTGGACGCCGTCGTGCAGGTCGCGCTCGATGCGCCTGCGCTCGTCGTCGATCGCCTCGATCACCTCGGCACGCGTGCTCGTCAGCTCCGCGACCCGTTGGCGCAGCAGCGTTTGCTGACTCGTGCCGAGCATCCTGGTGGCGAGCCACCTGTCCAGCGCCGCGACCCCCGGCACGCCCGCGGTGGTCACGAAGATGATCAGTGCGCCCGGCACCGTGGCCAGCGCGACCAGGCTGGTGGTGACCCGGTCGCCCTCCTCGACGAGGCCCCAACTGCCGCCGACGAGCCACGCCGTCACCATCGAGATCGAGATGGCCCACCAGAACAACAGCAGGTAGACGACGCCCGCGCCGACCCAGCCCACCACCCACCGCACGCCGAGATACCGCCGGCACCGGCCCTTGGTCAGCGGGTTGATGTGCACGGGCTGGTCGAACCGCGCGATCCGGCCCAGCTGGTACTCGGTCTGCCTGATCACCCCGACACCCAGCACCGCGAGGAGGAGATCGAGCACACCGGTCAGCCACCCGAGCAGCAACCCGAAGAGCATCCGGAACCACCTGCGCACCAGCGAACCCGCGCTGAGCTGATCGTCCTGGTGCACGAGTCCAACCGTACTGGCGCCGTCCGACCCCGGCATTGTGGTTTTCCGCAGTATTGCCCTGCGGTTTTCACCCCGATTCCCGACGGACAACCTCATGGTCCCTCCTCCCTCCCCTTCCTAGCGTTGACCCCGACCGATTCACCGTCCAAGGGGGACACAATGCTGGCTGAGTGGGCTGTCGAGCTGATGGAGTCGCTGGGAGGCGTCGGCGCGGCCGTGGTGGTGGGCCTCGACAACCTGTTCCCGCCCATCCCGAGCGAGCTGGTGCTGCCGCTGGCCGGGTTCTCCGCGAGCAAAGGCGTGTTCAGCCTGCCCGCGGCCCTGTTCTGGACGACGCTGGGCTCCGTCGCCGGAGCCGTCATCGTGTACCTGGCGGGCATGATGCTGGGCCGCGAACGCACCCGCCGCCTGGTGGCGCGCATTCCTCTGGTCAGCGTGACCGACTTCGACAAGACCGAGGCCTGGTTCACCCGGCACGGCACCAAAGCCGTGTTCTTCGGCCGGATGGTGCCGTTGTTCCGCAGCTTCATCTCGCTGCCGGCGGGGGTGGAGCGGATGAACTTCCCGAAGTTCCTGGTGCTGACCACGTTAGGAAGCCTGATCTGGAACACCGTGTTCGTCGGCGCCGGGTTCCTGCTGGGCGAGAACTGGCACAGGGTCGAGGGCTACGCGGGCATCTTCCAAAAGCTCGTGCTCGCCGCCCTGGCTGTCGGCGTGATCCTGTTCGTGGTCAGGCGGCTGCGTTCCAAGGGGGACCTGGAGGCGACGGAGGTGATGCCGCGTGTCAGGCGATGACGTTGCCCCGCAAGATGATCCTGCGAGGCTTCTGCAACACCGACGGATCCAGGACCGGGTCGGCGTCGTAAGCCACGACGTCCGCGAAGCCACCATCGACCAGCCCGGGAAGCCCGAGCCACGACCGGGCAGTCCACGACCCGGCCCCGAGCGCGGCCTCGACCGGCATCCCGGCCTTGACCAGCCAGGAGATCTCCTCGATCACACCGCCGCACGGCAGGCTGTCCGTCCCGGCCAGCACCGTCACGCCCGCCTCGTGCGCCGCGCGGACCGTCGGGAACAGGCCGTCCCAGCCGGCCTGGATCCACGCGCGGAACCGCTCCGGCCCGTTGTCCGCGTTGGCGGCGATCCGCGAGAACGTGGTCATGGTCGGCACGAGGACGGTGCCCTGCGCCGCCATCTGCGGCAGCAGCGCGTGGTCCAGGTTCATGCCGTGCTCGATGCTGTCCGCTCCGGCCAGCACGGCGTTGCGGTTGCCTTCGGGGGTCTGGCAGTGCACTGCGACCCGCCCACCGGCTGCGTGCACGGCATCGATCGTCTCCGTCAACACGTCCAGTGGCACGGCCGGGAAGTCCTGCTCCCAGTCGCCGATGATCTTGCACCAGCCCGAGGACGCCTCCTCGACCGCGGCCGCGGGCAGCTCGTCCTCGGTGATCCGCCTGCCGTACCCCTCGAAGAACCGGCCGGGCGTCGCGAGCCAGCGGCCACTGCGGTACAGCCTGGGCAGGTCTGGGTCCTCGGGGCGGTCGGGCACGGGGTCGGGCGAACCCGGCGAGCGCACGACCAGCACGCCGGCGGCGCGGTGCTCGAGCATGTGGCGTCGGAACACGTCGTGGTCGTAGGCGTCGCCCGGCTTCTCCATCCCCGGATGCGAGTGCACGTCGACGAGCCCCGGCAGCAACCAGCCGCCGTCGATCACGGCGTCCTCGGTGGACGAACCGGCGCGCAGCCGGTCGCCGTCGAGGACGAACGAGACCTCTTCGCGCTGTGGCAGGGCGATTCCCCTGATCACGACCCCCATGAAAACCAAGGTACCCCAGGCCGGGGGAGTGGCCTGGGGTACCGGGGAGGGGGTGGATCAGACGTCGTAGCGGTCCGCGTTCATGACCTTGTTCCACGCCACGACGAAGTCCGCGACGAACTTCTCCGACGCGTCGTCACTCGCGTAGACCTCGGCGACGGCGCGGAGTTCGGAGTTCGAGCCGAACACCAGGTCGTTGCGGGTACCGGTCCACTTCACCGCACCGGTGGCGCGGTCGCGGCCCTCGAAGTTCTCCTGGTCCTCGGTCACCGACTTCCACTCCGTCTCCATGTCGAGCAGGTTGACGAAGAAGTCGTTGGTCAGCGTCTCCGGCTTGGCCGTGAGGACGCCCGCCGACGAACCGTTGTGGTTGCCGCCCAGCACGCGCAGGCCGCCGACCAGCACGGTCAGCTCCGGCGCGGACAGGCCCAGCAGGTTCGCCCTGTCGATGAGCAGGTACTCCGACGGCAGCGGGTGGCCCTTGCCGCGGTAGTTGCGGAAGCCGTCGATCGTGGGCTCCAGCACCGCGAACGACTCGGCGTCGGTCTGCTCCTGAGTGGCGTCGGTACGACCGGCGAGGAACGGCACCTCGACCTCGTGGCCGGCAGCCTTGGCCGCCTGCTCGATCGCCGCGGCACCGCCGAGGACGATCAGGTCGGCCAGCGAGACCTTCTTGCCGCCGGTCTGGGCGCTGTTGAAGGACTCCTGCACGCCTTCCAGCGTGCGCAGGACCTGCGCGAGCTGGTCGGGCTCGTTGACCTCCCAGCCGCGCTGCGGCTCGAGGCGGATGCGGGCACCGTTGGCGCCACCGCGCTTGTCGCTCTGACGGAACGACGAGGCGGACGCCCACGCGGTCTTGACCAGCTGCGAGACCGAGAGGCCGGTCTCCAGGATCTTGGCCTTCAGCGTGGCGACGTCGGCGGCCGAGATGACCTCGTGGTCGGCGACCGGCAGGCGGTCCTGCCAGATCAGCTCCTCCTGCGGCACCTGCGCGCCGAGGTAGCGCTGGATCGGGCCCATGTCGCGGTGGGTCAGCTTGAACCACGCGCGGGCGAAGGCGTCGGCGAACGCCTCGTGGCTCTCCGCGAACTTGCGCGAGATCGGCTCGTAGATCGGGTCGATGCGCAGCGCGAGGTCCGTGGTCAGCATCATCGGCGTGCGGTCGAGCGTGCCGTCCTCGGGGTCCGGCACCGTGTTGGCGCCCGCACCGTTCTTCGGCTTCCACTGGTGCGCGCCGGCGGGAGACTTGGTGAGCTCCCACTCGAAGGCGAAGAGGTTCTGGAAGAACAGGTTCGTCCACTTGGTGGGCTGCTGCGTCCAGGTCACCTCGAGGCCGGAGGTGATGGTGTCGCGGCCCTTGCCGGAACCGTGGGTGCTGATCCAGCCGAAGCCCTGTGCGTCGATCGCGGCGCCCTCGGGCTCCGCGCCGACGAGCTCCGGGTCACCGGCGCCGTGCGCCTTGCCGAAGGTGTGGCCACCGGCGATCAGCGCGACGGTCTCCTCGTCGTTCATGCCCATGCGGCCGAACGTGTCGCGGATGTCGCGGGCGGCGGCCAGCGGGTCCGGGGTGCCGTTGGGGCCTTCGGGGTTGACGTAGATCAGGCCCATCTGGACGGCCGCGAGCGGGTTCTCCAGGTCGCGCTCACCGCTGTAGCGGGAGTCGCCGCCGAGCCACGTGGTCTCGGGGCCCCAGTAGACGTCCTCGTCCGGCTCCCACACGTCCGCGCGGCCACCGGCGAAGCCGAAGGTGTCGAAGCCCATGGTCTCCAGCGCGCGGTTGCCCGTGAAGATCATGAGGTCGGCCCAGGAGACCTTGCGGCCCCACTTCTTCTTGACGGGCCACAGCAGACGGCGGGCCTTGTCCAGGTTGCCGTTGTCCGGCCAGCTGTTGAGCGGGGCGAAGCGCTGCATGCCCGCGCCGGCTCCACCGCGGCCGTCGAGGGTGCGGTAGGTGCCCGCGCTGTGCCACGCCATGCGGATCATGAACGGGCCGTAGTGCCCGAAGTCCGCGGGCCACCACTCCTTCGACTCCGTGAGGACGGCGTCGACGTCGCGCGCCAGCTCGTCGAGGTCGACCGTGAGGAACTCCTGGGCGTAGTCGAACTCGCCGCCCATCGGGTTCGCCTGGACGGGGTGCTTGCGCAGGATTCGCAGGTTGAGCTGGTTGGGCCACCAGTCGCGGTTGCTGCCGCCCTCCGCGGGGTGGCTGAGTCGCCCGTGCGCGACCGGGCAGCCGCCCGCCTCCTCCACGTTCAGCTCGCTCAGCTTGGCGTCATTGCTGTCGGACACGGGAATCCTTCCGGTGTTCAGGAACTTTGTGCGGCGGTCTTGCACTTGGGGCAGATGCCCCAGTAGATGACCTCGGCCTCGTCGAGGACGAACCCGTGGTCTTCGGATGCGTCCAGGCAGGCCGCGTGACCGATGGCGCTGTCGACGTCGGCGATGACGCTGCAGGATCGGCACACGACGTGGTGGTGGTGATCCCCGACACGCGCCTCATAGCGCGCGACCAAGCCCTGAGGCTCGATGCGTCGCAACAGGCCGACGCCGGTCAACGCCTTGAGGACGTCGTACACGGCCTGGTGAGAGACCGCGCCGAGGTTCTGGCGCACGACACCGATGATCGAATCCGTGTCGGCGTGGGGGTGTTCGTGCACCGCGGACAGCACAGCTATTCGCGGAGCCGTCACCCGAAGTGAGGCTCCACGCAACATGCGCTCGAAATCCGATGCTGTGGGCACGAGGATCACCCTGCCGTCTTTTCTTGAGTGAGTCAAGTTAACGATACGATACAAGACACTAGAGCTGGGGTCATCGCCGTACGGCGGACACGGCGTCGGCCAGCCGGCGCACACCCTCGGCCAGCACGTGCTCAGGTGCGCCGCCGTAGGTCAAACGCAGGAAGCTGCCCGGTGGTTCAGCGGCGAACCACGGCCGCCCGGGAAACACCACGACGTCGCGCGCCGCCGCGGCCGCGGTCAGCTCCACGTCGTCGACGCCGTCCGGCAGCTTCGACCACAGGTGCAGGCCGCCGGACGACCTGGCGACCTCGAACTCCGGCAGGTGCTCGCGGATCTCGCGCGCCAGAGCGTCGCGCCTCGACCTCAAGGACAGCTGGAGCATGCGCAGGTGCCTGCGCCAGACCGGGGACGTCACGAAGTCGACCGCCGCGTCCTGCAGCGGCCCGGAGACGTACAGGTCCAGCCTCGACCGGGTGTTCTTCAGTCTGATGCCGGCCGGTCCGCGGGCCCCGATCACGGCGACGCGCAGTCCGGGCGCGGCGACCTTGGTCAGCGACCGGACGTAGACGACGTGACCGTCGGTGTCCTGCGAGGCCAGCGTCGGCGGAGCGGGTCCGTCGACGGTGAAGCCGCGGGCCCAGTCGTCCTCGACCAGGAAGGCGCCCGCCCCGGTGATGATCCGCATGACCTCGGGCCGCCGATCGGCGGACAGCACGGCGCCGTGCGGGTTCGCGTGCAACGGCTGGCAGTAGAAGAGCTTCGCGCCGGTCCGGGCGAACGCGGCCTGGAGCAGGTCCGGCCGCACGCCGTCCTGATCCGCCGGTACCGGGACGACCTTGAGGCCCGCGTCGCGCGCGGCGGCGATCGCGCCGAGGTAGGTGGGCGACTCGACGAGCACGGCGTCGCCGCGGTCACCGAGACCGCGGAACACGGTCGCGAGCGCCTCCTGGGCGCCCGCGCACACCGTCATGTCACCCGTCCTGAGTTCGCCGCCCGCCTCCTTCGCGAACCACGCCCGCAGCTCCTCCTTGCCCTCGGGCGGGACCCGCCCCCACGAGGCGGGCCGCCGCGCCGCCCTGCTCAGCGCGATGCCGAGTGCCTCCGCCGGCTGCAGGTCCGGGTCGAGGTAGCCGCTCGACAGCGGGATGACCTCGGGTTTCGGCACCGCGATCAGGTTCGCCACCAGGTCCTCGCCCGGCCTGCCCTCGCCGAGCGCGACGGCCTGCCACGACAGGTCCTGACTGGTCGTGGGCGTGCGCTGGGCGACGTAGCTGCCCCGGCCCGGCCGGACCTCCACGAGCCCCTCGGCCGCGACCCGCTGGATCGCCTGCTGCACGGTCGCGGGCGAAGCCCGGTGGCGCGCCATCAGGTCGCGCACCGAGGGCATGCGATCGCCCGCGCGCCCGGCGTGTGCCGTCGCTCTCAGGTCCTCGATAACGCGGAGCGCTGCGTTATCCTCATTCATGAGAGCCAAGAGTAACGTTATCGTGCCAGCGGGGGTAACACTCGGCGCGCTGGGCGTCCTGGGTTTCAGCTTCTCGCTCCCCGCGACCCGCTTGGCGGTAGCCGGACTCGACCCGTGGTTCGTCGCGTTCGGACGGGCGTTCGGTGCGGGCCTGCTGGCGATCGGTTACCTGGCGTTATCCCGTTCGCCGCTACCTTCGGTAACGCAGGTCCGGCGCCTGCTCGTGGTCGCTCTCGGCATCGTCGTCGGCTTCCCGCTGTTCACCTCCCTGGCGCTCACCACCGAAACGTCCGCGCACGGCGCCGTCGTGATCGCGGTGCTGCCGATGTGCACCGCGATCTGGGCCGTGGTCCGCGCCTCCGAACGCCCGCCAGGCCTGTTCTGGCTGGCCAGCGGCGCCGGTCTGCTGGCGGTGCTGGCCTTCGTCGCGGTGGGCGGCGGCCTGTCCGGCGGTGTGGGACTCGCCGACCTCTACCTGATGGCGGGCGTTGTGTTGTGCGGCTTGGGATACGCCGAAGGAGGCGCGCTCGCCCGAGAGCTCGGCGGCGCACAGACCGTGTGCTGGGCGCTCGTCGTCTCGCTGCCCGTGACGCTGCCGGTTTCCTGGTACACAGCCGATTTCTCGCGCGCCACAGGCGTCGTGTGGCTCAGTTTCGCTTACGTGACCGTGATTTCGATGTTCCTGGGCTTCTTCGCCTGGTACGCCGGACTCGCCGCGGGCGGGGTCGCCAAGATCGGCCAGATCCAACTGGCCCAGCCGGTCCTGACCCTCATGTGGGCGGCCCTGGTCCTCGGTGAACCGGTCGGCTGGCCGGCCCTCGCCACCGCCGCTGTCGTGGTCGTGTGCGTGGTCCTGACCCAGCGCAGCCGCGTCACACCGACGAAGGTCGCTGTGGAACAAGCAGTTCGCTGACACCGGCACGGTCGAACGCCTCGATGAGCGCGTCGGCACCCTTGCTCGTCTTGAGCTGGATCTCCGCGGGGTGCAGCGGGATCACGGCGAGCAGGTTGATCTTCCCGTCGATCTCGCGCGCCTCGGGCCGCACCTTGAGCATCGGCGTGATGACGATGCCCGCGAACTCCGTGTTCGGCGCGTAAGGCACAGCAGGGTCGCCATTGGGCAGCAGGTGCCACGCGCCGAGCCACGTGCCGTACTCGTGTGGAAACCGGGCCAGGTACTTGATGAGGTGAATCGGCCAGGCATCTTCGGCTTCGAGGTCTTCGAGCGGCCAGTCCGCCGGCAGGCACATCATCAGTTCCGCGAACGGGCTGACGCCGTCCGGCACCGTCATCGGCTCGTTGCTCATGCCCTCGGTGACGATCGTCCTATATGGACGTTCGTCCGTCGGTCCGACGACGAGCACGTGCACACCGGTCGACGGCATCGCGTGCAGCACGAACTCGATCGGCCCGAAGTGCTCCTCGACGTGCCGCTCGATCGATTCCCCCATGCTCTCCATGGCGTCAGCTTAAAAGGCCCGCCGAAAATTGTCAGACCCTCCTGTCATGCTCGAACCACCCCGAGCGAGGAGTGTGTCCATTGCAGATCGAAGTAGCGAGCAAACGGCGCAAGGTCCACCGGCCTGGTTCCCTGGTGATCGACGTGACGTCCCGCGGCCCGCAGCCGTGGGTGCGCTTCAGCCCGTTCTACCCGCACGGCGGCATCCCGGTGCCGATGTCGCCGGGCGAGACGAGCGAATCGGTCGAGGGCGTCTGGCAGGCGTTGAAGGTGTTCGAATCCGCCGACGTCGACCGGTCGAAGCTCTCCGTGAAATCCATGAAGGGCTTGAAGCGCACCGTCCGCCGCTTCGGTGCCGTGCAAGGCCATCGGGCGGGCCTGCACGGCGACCGTCTGCTCGACTACCGCACCGCGCGCCACGAGATCTACCTGCCGGTGTATCGCTGGGTGCTGGAGCACCGGTTGCGGGCCGAGGTCGCGGAGCTGCACGCGTTAGCCATGTCGTCGGAGGTCGTGCTTCTCGACTACACGACCAATGGCGACGTTGACGACCTCAGCACTCCGCTGTCCCACGCGGCACTGATCGCTGATCACGTGAGGAGGTTCAGCCTGGCCGCCAACTGAACGGTTCGGCTTACTGTGCGTCGAGAGCCAGTGTGCGTTCTGCCGACTCGATCAGATCCCCATAGGTGATCACCTCAATGCGGCTCAACGTAGCGTTGTACGTGCGGAACGCCTCTGAGATCTCTTCCGGCGTGTATGGGCCGGCGTCGAACGACGGGTGCCCGATCAGCACCGTGGCGAATGCCCGCCTGCATTCGATGCCGTGAGTCGCGAGGATCTGTGCGCGGTTCTCGTCCAGCGAGCGCAGGTAGTTCGCTGCCTGAGTCATGGCGCGGTGCACCTCGATCCCTACCGACGGATGGGAACGCGGCTTCTCGATCAGCCGGGGCACGTTGGCCTTCTTCAACTCGACGACGTGCAATGCACCGTCCCCGCGCAGCAGCGGGATGTCGAGCTCGTCACCGGGGGCCAGGCGGCGGCGCGCGAGCTCTTCGACGTAGCGGCCGCCGAAGATCCACGTCTGCTTCTTGAGCTCGTCGTGGATCTGGCCTTCGGTGCTCTCCGGGGCGTCCACAACTGCGCGAAGCCGATCAAGGGCGGTCCTTCTGCGATGCCACTGGACGGCTTGAGCGAGGGCGTCGGCGCCGGGCACTTCGGCGAGTTCCTCAGCGAACTCAGCAGACAGTTTTGGATCGTCGTCGGTGAGCACCAGCTGGATGCGGCTGAGCCAGGTCATGTGATCGGCGAAGTTGCGTTGCAGCTTCACACCGCCGAGCCGGTCCTCACCGATCCGCCACCTCTCCATCTTCCTGGTGACGTCGCGCAACCAGCGGCGGGCATCACTCGCGCTGGCGTCCGGCCGATGTTTGGTGAATTCGGTGAGCAGTTCGGTGCTGCGCTGTAATCCGACCTGCAGCAGCAATCGCATGTGGTGCTCGTCGGATTCTCGTCGGCCGGGTTGATAGAGCGTTTCGAGGACAGTCACCGGTATTCCACCCGCCGCGTATTCGGCGAAGTCGGTGAGGCGGTCGCTGATCGTGGCCTCGTCGGCCTGACCGGCAGCCAGCGCGGCCATGCGCAGGAGCTCCACGAGAGGTTTGCCGCGCTGGTAGGGAGGGCCGGAGCCGGTGCCACCGGTGGTGAAGTCGATCGCGGCAGAGAGGTGACGACCCACCTCCGCTGACTTTGTCATCGACCTGGTTTCCTCGACGAGTCTCAGGAGGACGAAGCCGGATCGGTAATTCACCGAACGAGTGTGACATGAACCGATACGGTGAGGACCGTGACTGATGAAATCGGCCGGGAGTTGCGGCGGCTGCTCGCCGGCATGAGTGGCTATCCCATCGAGGATTCTGACTATGTTTCCTACTTCGTGAACGAGTACGGAGAACGGCTGATCTTCGTGCGCAGGTCGAAGAAGGCGGCTGTGCTGCTGCACTCAGACCTGGGCTGGGATCCGAAAACCGTCGCCGGACCGCCGAGGAGCGGCGGAGCCGACCAGGAGCTGGCTCCTGGTGTCCGCCGTTTCCTCGGTGACGTGCCAGTGCTCGGTGACATCATGCTCAACCATCCGGAAGCCTTGTGGCTCAAGGCTTGCCTGGCGGCAACCGACTACTAGCCCGTGCCAGGCCGGCTCACACGCCGATCGACTTGTACTCCACGTACTGCCCGAGCCCTGGCGCCCCGAACTCGCGCCCGATCCCGCTCGCCTTGTACCCGCCGAAGGGCACGTCGAACGACGGCATGGCGCCGTTGACCATGAACGTGCCCGTGCGGATGCGGCGCGCGACAGCGAGGCCACGCAAGGGATCGGCGGTCCACACGCCGCCGCTCAGGCCGTAGGGCGAGTCGTTGGCGATGCGGATGGCGTCCTCCTCGTCGTCGAAGGGGATGATCACGAGCACCGGGCCGAAGATCTCTTCCTGGGCGATGCGCATGGAGTTCGAGACGTCCGCGAACACCGTGGGGCGCACGTAGTTGCCGTGCTCGAAGCCGTCCGGTGCGCCGAGGCCGCCGGCGACGAGCCGGGCGCCTTCCTCGATGCCCGAGCGGATGTAGTCCTGCACGCGGTCCTTTTGCCGTGCGCTGACCAGCGGGCCGACGAACGTGCCCTGCTCGGCGGGATCGCCCACCACGACCGCGGAGGCGGCCGTCGACGACCTCGGCGTAGCGGGTGCGTGGCACGAGCAGGCGGGTGTGGGCGGCGCAGGATTCGCCGTTGTTCACGAAGGCGCCGAAGGTGGCTGCCTGCGCGATCGCGGCCAGGTCGGCGTCTTCCAGGACGATCGCCGCTGACTTGCCGCCTAGCTCCAGGCTCACGCGCTTGAGCTGGGTGCCGGCGATGGAGGCGATGCGGCGGCCGGCGGTGGTGGAGCTGGTGAAGGCGATCTTGTCCACGTCCGGGTGGGACACCAGGTGCTCGCTCACCTCGCGGTCGGCGGCGAGGATGCTCAGCACGCCTTCCGGCAGGCCCGCCGCGGTGAAGATCTCGCCGAGGAGCAAGCCGTCCAGGGCGGTTTCCGGTGCCACCTTGAGGATCACCGTGCACCCGGCCAGCAGCGCGGGGATGACCTTGACGAGCGCGGACTGGTGCGGGGCGTTCCACGGGATCACGGCCGCCACGACGCCGGTGGGCTCGCGGCGCACGACCGCCGAGTCCTGGCGCGACTCCCAGTCGAACCCCTCGGCGGCGCGCAGGAAGGCCTCGGTCTGGTCGTGGCAGCCCGCCTGGATGCTCTGGGTGAACCACGCGGGCGAGCCGTTCTCCCGCGTCACCAGCGCTGCGATCTCCGCTGCGCGCGCCTTGTGCAGGTCGTTGAACCGGCGCCCGACTTCGGCGCGCGCGTCAGGGCTCGTGAGCGGCCACGGGCCGGAGTCGAACGCCTCGCGTGCCACCGCCACGGCGTGGTCCACATCGACCTTGGTGGCCTCCGCGGCGCGGCCGACCAGTGAGTTGTCGTGGGGCGACCTGATCTCGATCGTCCCGCCGAGCGCCGGCGCGACCCACTGGCCACCGATGTAGTGCTTCTCGTAGTTGACCATGATGTCCTCCTGCTCATTTTCTAACTAGTTAGTTAATACTGTGGAGCAGCGCAGGAGGGTTCGCCAGGGTAAAGCGAGGTGATGTAACTAACTAGTTAGAATTGAAGAAATCGGGCTACCCTGCGGACATGGTCAAGAAGTCCGAGGAGACGAAGGCACGGCTGTTGCAGGCGGCGACGGACGAGTTCGCCACCTACGGCATCGCCGGCGCGCGCGTGGACCGCATCGCCGCGTCCGCCTCGGCGAACAAGAACCTGCTGTACGTCTACTTCGGCAACAAGGAGCAGTTGTTCGACCTCGTCTACGCGGCCGCGATCGAGGAGTGGCTTACGGCGGCGGAGTTCGACGCGCACGACCTGCCGGGGTACGCCGGGGCGTTGCACGACTTCTACCGCACGCATCCGCACCTCATCAGGCTGGCTCGCTGGCACGCGCTCGAACGGCCGCACGCCGAGATGCTGCCCGTCTCCGTCGAGGCGACCACGGACAAGCTGAAGCAACTCGCCGCCGCGCAGGCGGAGGGGGCGATCGATGCGGGGATGCCGCCGTGGGCCTTGCTCACGCTGGTCCTGTCGCTGGCCGGCGCGTGGAGTGACGCGTCACCGGAGGCCGGTCCGCTGGCGGCAGACCCCGAGCACGCCGCGACGCAACGGCACTGCGTCGTCGTGGCCGTCGGCAGGCTGGTGAAGCCCCACCGGGCGGAATGACCGGTTTTATACTTCTGGTCTTCGGCTTTGGGGGTCGGCAGTGGCAACACCGGACGAGTTCTTCAAGATCGTGGGCGCGCTGGCCGACGTGCAGCGCTCCACCGGTCAGCAGTACGACACGTTTCGCGTGCGCGGCAAGGGATTCGGCTACTACTGGCCGCGCACGCTGACGGTCGGGCTGAAGCAGACGCTGTCCGAGCAGCAGGCGCTGGTGGCCGAGCGGCCGGACGTGTTCGAGGAGCAGTTCACCGCGGGCGGTTTCGGCTGGGTCGTGGTGTACCTGGAGGGCGTCGAGGCCGACGAGCTCGCGGAGCTGGTGTTCGAGGCGTGGCGGTTGTCCGCGCCGGACGAGCTGATCGCCGAAGTCCCGGACCTCGCGCGATGACTCGGATCAAGTTCGAGCTGCCCGCCGACGACCTCGGCCGCGCCACCGCCTTCTACCGCGACGTCTTCGGCTGGTCGTCGCAACGACTGCCGTTCGAGTACGCGCTCGTCGACACCACTGGCGACCCCGTCGATCCCGCGGACGCCGACGGCGGGATCTCGCCGCGCACCGAGTTCGTGCAGGGGCCGGTGCTGATCATCGAGGTGGAGTCGATAGACGAAGTGGCACCTCGCGTGGTCGAGGCGGGCGGTGCGCTCCTCAACGCCAAGGAACGCGTGGGGGACTTCGGGTTCTCGCAGTACGTCAAGGACAGCGAGGGCACCGTGCTGTGCCTGTGGGAGAACATCGGTCAGGGCTGACGCAGGTCCAGCGACGAGCCGTCCGCGAAGGCGATCCTGACCACGCGCGGCGCCGGCAGGCTCGAACCCGCGGACACGGTCTCCAGCGACCGGACCGCGCCGCGCGGAATCTCCGCGAACGTCGTGAAGACCTGCGCGGGCTTGGATTCGAACAGGTGCGTCGGGTACACGACGGCCACGCGCTGGTCGCTCACCGCCAGCCGCGCGTTGCCCCGGCTGAACGCGAAGTGGTCGGCCAGCTGCACCGCGAGGCAGGACACATCGGGCGCCGACACCCAGTAGCCCAGCGTCGGATCGTCGATCCAGTCCGGCGGCGACGGCGGCGCGGGCAACGGCCACCGCGGCTTGTCCAGCTCCAGCGGCGGCATCGGGCCGACAGCCGAATAGGGCACCCGCAACGACCCGGCGACAACGCCGCCGACATAGCCGACGATCGGTGGCAGCCCGAGCACCAGGCGTTCGCCGGGCCGCAGCCAGAACCTGGTCAGTTCCTCGACGACGACCGACGCATCGGCCACGGCCGGATCTTCCAGCAGGAACTCGAAACCCGAGCCGTCGGACAACGTCACCCGCGCCGGCGCAGCGTCGGCGATCTGAGCCAGCGGGAACTCGGCCACCACCCGGTACTCCGGCACGGCGACCGGCTCACCCTCGATGTGCTCGCCGAACTTGCGGCGGTTGTCCGCGAGGATCTTCCCGATCTCCTTGCCGAACCCGACCGCCTTGCCCAGGAACGACTGCGCGGCAACAGGTTCAGGTGCCACGTACCGCTCGGCGAGCACCAGCCGGTCAGAGGTGAGAGCCCACAGCCGATCTGCCCGCGCACCCGGCTGGAACCGGGACAACGCCTGCGCGGCAAGACATGACGGTCCCGGCCCGAACACCAGATGATCGGCGGCGGGAGCCTTGTCGGCCCCGGCGTCACCGCCGCCACCCAGCATCGTCAACGCGAGGTCGCCGACCCCTCGGCCCACCGCGGAGACCCCGCGCGTGAACAACGACCGGCCCGGCGCACCGAGCTGGTCGAGGCCGTCCACGGCGTAGTAGAACGTCCGCCGGTACATCGCCCACCGCAGCCGCTCGCCGGCCCGGCAGAGCTGCCGGGCGGCGTGGCCGGGGCCGAGTGGCGCCGAGAAGATCACTCGTACTCGAATCCTCGGTTCATGGTGTCAGCACGCTCCTCGTCCGAGGACGGGTCCTGACCCTTGTTGTAGCCGTACTTGATGCCCTGCTCCACCGCGAGGCCGGGAGCATTCTCCATGACCCCCTTGGTGATGGCGGTCGGCACGTGCGTCGTGCCGCTCATGCCCGCCATGCGCAGGCCGGCCTCGGTGAGGTTCGTGGTCAGCGAGTCCGATCCCGGCCCGTCGACACCGAACCGGCCGGCGAACCGGTTGCCGGTCTTGGAGGCCATCGTCGCCGGGTCCGCCTTGGTGACGATCTTGGCCAGCGGGTTGGCGTCGATCTTGCGCATGACCCACTTCTCGGCCATGTTGCCGTCGCGCAGGCCTTCCGCCTTCTCGACGAGCTTGCGGAGCGGCCCCTTGCGCAGCGCCTGCAGCAGGTCCTCGAGCTTGTCGATCAACGGCTTGAGCTTGCCGAGCAACTGCTTGACCTTCAGGCCCAGGCGCGCCATCGTGCCGCCGACCTGCGCGGTGGTCGCGACGCCCGCCGCGGCCATCGAGGCACCCGCCGTGATCCACGAGGCTGCCAGCGCGGCCAGCCACTCGATGATCAGGCCCATCACCAGCTCTTGCAGGATGTCGATGCAGATCTCGACGAACGCGTCGAAGAGGTCGGCGGCGAGCTCCAGCATCTGCTGCAGGCCGCGGATCTCGTTCGAGAACGCCTCCGCGCCCATGCCGAACTCGTCCATCTGCTGCCGGAACTTGTCGCCCGCCTGCCCGACCCACGGCTGCGCGGTCGCGGCGGCACGGTTCTTCTCGTGCTCGCCGGTCTTCTGCACCCAGTCCGCGACCTTGCCCCAGCCGGTGCCGGTGCTGCGCATCTGCTCGGGGTCGCCGATCGCCGGTTCGAGGACGAACTCGACGATCGGGCTGATCACGATGCCGATCAGGAAGCCGAGGCCGTTGTCGATGAACGACTGGCCGGGGCTCATCACGAACTGCAGCTGCTCCATGCGGGCGTTGACCGCCGCGATGGCCACGTCCGGCGGGCTGCCCGCCCGCGCGATGTCGCCGCTGGTGCTGGCCCACGAGCTGCCGTAGCCGGCGTTCTGCTCGAAGTCGCTCTTGCGCTTGCCGTCACCCGCGCTGTTCAGGTCACCCAGCGTGCCGGGACCGCCGGAGCTGAACTTCTGAAACCCCTGGAGGATCGCGTCCTCGACGTCCTGATAGGTCTGCGCGGTCTGGCCGGTGCGTTCGGCCACGCCCTCCAGGAAGCCCTTGGCCTTGTTCGCCATCTCCTGGCATTCCTTGAGGACCTCGAAGTACTTGAACGCCATCAGCTCGCCGAGCGGGCCGAAGCAGTCGTCGCTCACCCGTGCCTGTTCGAGCAGGGTCGCCAGCTGTCCGAAGTGGCCGGCCGCCTCCTGCGAACCGCGGCCGTGCGCGAGCAGCGCACCGCCCTGCACCTGGTATCCCGTCATGCCCCCATCACCTCAGGATCGAGTTGCCGCCGAAGTCGTCGTCGTCTGAGACTGGCGCGGGCCTCGGACGGTTCCCCGGTGCGGGCCGCGACACAGGAGGTGGCGGCGGTACGTTTTGCTGTGGCGGCGCCACGTTCGGCGCCGGCGCGTCCGGCATCATCACGCCCGAGTGCGCGTTGAACGCGTCCTTGAAGCGCTCCGCCTGGTCGCCCAGCACCGGCGTCACGGTGTCCTGCAACGCCTGCGCGGCCTGCTGCGTCGCCGCCCTGATGGTGGCGAGGATCTCCTGCTGCAGCTGCGTGTGGCTGTACTTCATCGCGTTCGGGCTGAGATGCAGGCCCAGCACCGCTCCCGACGGCGCGACGGTCGCGGTGACCGAGCCGTCGCCGTTGCGAGCCTGCCCGCGCAGTTCCGAGATCTTGTCCTTGAGCTGGCCCGCCTTCGCGGCCTGCTCCTGGAACGCGCGGATCTTCTCCTCGAGTTGTGCCCTTCGGTCCGGCACGGCGACCCCTTCCCCAGTTCCAAGCAGGTCGTCGACCACGCTAGCAACCGGCACTGACAGTCCTCTGACGGTCAGCGGAACAGCAGGCGGGTGATCTCCGTGTCGGTGGCGCGGCCCTCGTCGTAGCCGCCCTCGCCCCTGAGGTTGTTCATGATCGCGAGCGTGTACCGCTCGTCCGGCCCGACGAACCCGACGGAGTTCATCACCCAGCCGCCGTCTTCCTCCGACCAGCCGTTCTTGGCGCCGGAGTCCGGTCCCCAGACGCCCCACTGCTGTGGCGGGCCGACGTTGCGCATCTGCTCGACGATGTAGGCGCGATCCTCTGCGGGCACGGTGTCGAGCACGTAGTTGATCAGCCGGTCGAGGTCGTCGGCCGTGCACTTCTGGAAGCCCCAGTAGGGGAACGTGTCCGAATAACCGTGCTGTGCCACCAAATCGGTCATTCCGTACTTCGGGAACGCCGCGTTGAACGTTGTGCCGCCGTACTTCGTCCACAACTCATCGGCGGCGGTGTCGTCCGAGGTGTGCAGCATCGCGTTCATCAGCCCCCGGTCGCCGGAGGTCAGCTTGATCTTGCCGGAACGGTGGCGCTCCAGCAGGTTCACGACCATCGCGAGCTTGATCGTCGACGCCGTCCACACCAGGTCGTCGGCGCTTTCGTTGCGCCACGTCGCCCCGGTCTTGCGGTCGTGCAACACGATGCCGACGGTGCCCGGCCTGCTCTCGGCGTACTGCCGGGCGGCCTCGATGCGCTTCTGGAACTCGCACTCGAACCCGCTGTCGGGCAACGGGCAGACCTCGGGTGTCGCGACGAGAGGTGCTGCGGCCGGCGTGTGCTGCGTCCGTGCCGCGGCCGGCGGTTCTGCCGTCACGGCGTGCCCGCACGCGGTGAGGACAAGCGCGCAGGCAACAAGGATCGGCCGGAGCATGAGCCGCACGCTATGGGGCCGATCGGCCCACGTCGACCGCCATACGGACGCGTCGATCAAGTAAAGAATATTTGACACCGTGTCCAGTTCGCTTTACCTTGGTCGTGTCAGGTTTCTTTGACATCAGGAGCGGGACCGTGGCGTTCGAGGAGAAGCGGGCGTGGGCCATGGCGATCATCGCCGTGGTCGGCTACGCCGCATATGTGCTGGTCATCCTGAGTCGTGTGGACGGCTGGCCGTTGACTGACGTGCCGTACGCGGACGCCGCGCTGTGGACGATCGGGATCGGGATCGTCGCGGGCATCGTGTCCGGGATCTGGACGGGCATCGCCTCGCGCAACGACGGGCTGCAGGTCGACGAACGCGACCGGGAGATCGGCCGCTTCGGCGACCACATCGGCCAGTCGTTCGTCGCGATCGGTGGCGTGTCCGCGATGGTGCTGGCGATCGCCGAGGCGGACCACTTCTGGATCGCGAACGTGCTCTACCTGTGCTTCGTGCTGTCCGCGGTGCTCGGCTCGCTGGCGAAGATCATGGCCTACCGGCGGGGCATGGCATGAAGCCGACCAAAGTCACGAACACCATCCGCGCGCTGCGTTTCGCGCACGGCGAGATGAAGCAGGCCGACCTCGCGGCGGCGATCGGGATGACGCGGCAGACGCTGATCGCCATCGAACAGGGGAAGTACTCGCCGTCGCTGGAGGTCGCGTTCCGCATCGCGCGGGTGTTCGGGGTGTCGCTTGAAGAAGTGTTCCAGTATCCGGAGGAGGAGACGACGTGAAGGCTGTTGTGCAACGAAGATACGGATCGGCGGTGCTCGGTGAGCTGGATGTGCCTGTGCCTGGGCAGGGTGAGGTTCTGCTGGAGGTGCGGGCGGCGGGCGTCGACATGGGTACGTGGCACCTGCTGACCGGCAAGCCGTATCTGTTGCGGGTCATCGGTTTCGGGTTCCGCGGGCCGAAGTCGCCGGTACCGGGCCGCGACGTGTCCGGTGTGGTGTCGGCGATCGGGCCCGGAGTCGCGGAGTTCTCCGTCGGCGACGAGGTGATGGGGACGTGCGACGGATCGTTCGCCGAGTACGCCGTCGCGCCGGTCAAGCAGCTGGCCCGCAAGCCCGCCGGGTTGTCGTTCGCGGAAGCGGCGGCGGTGCCGATCTCGGGCGGGACCGCGTTGCAGGGACTGCGTGGAGTACAACCGGGGCAACGGGTTCTGGTGCTCGGCGCCGGTGGCGGTGTCGGGTCGTACGGCGTGCAGATCGCGAAGGCGCTCGGCGCGCACGTGACCGGTGTGTGCAGCACGCGGAAGCTGGACCTGGTGCGGTCGTTGGGTGCGGACGAGGTCTTCGACTACACGGCCGGGGACTTCACCGGAACCTACGACCTGGTGCTGGACTGCGGCGGGAACCGGTCGCTGGCGAGGCTGCGCCGGGCCTTGACCCCGCGCGGAACGCTGGTGCTGGTCGGTGCCGAGACCGGGGGATCGCTGACCGGCGGGTTCGAACGGGCGTTGCGCGCGGCCGCGTTGAACCCGTTCGTGTCGCAGAAGCTCACCATGCTGATGTCGGCCGAGCGCGGTGATGTGTTCGACGAGCTGCGGGTGATGATCGAGGCCGGTTCCGTGAGGCCCGCGGTGGACCGTGCTTTCCCGTTGCCCGAAGCGCTGGACGCGATCGAGTGCGTCTACTCGCGACGGTCGGCCGGCAAGGTCGTCGTCACGATCTGACCGCCGATGACCACGGTGGTCACGTGCTGCAACGCCGTGATGTCCCGCATGGGATCTCCTTGCACGGCAATGATGTCAGCGTCCCAGCCGGCCTTGAGCACGCCCTTGCTGACGCTCAGGGCCTTGGCTGCCTGACTCGTGGCGGCGGCCAGCGCGGCCGCGTTCGGGAGCCCGCCCTTGACCAGGTCGGTGACGGAGATCCCGACTATGCCGTGCGGCTTGCCCGCACTGATACCGCCGTCGGTACCGGACACGGTTTTCACGCCGTGGTCGTGCATTCTGCCCGCCGTGTCCACCTTGCGCGCGTAGCTCATTCCCACCTTCGCCCAGACTTCCAGAAGCTGAGGTGGTGGTTGCCCGACGGTGCCCAGTGTGTGGCAGACGACGATGTCCGCCTCCGCGATCGCGTCCATCAGCTGGGCAGGAACCTGGATGCCTTTGTCCGTCAGACAGGTGCAGTGTTCAATGCCGTCCACACCTGCGGCCACGGCGCGTTGGACCGCGTCGAGGCTGTGGGCGTGGGCCGTCACCGGCAGGCCGTGCCGGTGGGCTTCCTCGACGACCACACGCACTTCTTGTTCGGTGAACTGGCACCCGCTCACCGGGGTGCCGGGAGTGGCGAACCCGCCGCTGGCCATGATCTTGACGACGTCGACCTCGCGCTCGGCCCGTTCGCGCACGGCGCGGCGCAGTTCGTCCTCGCCGGCGGTCTCGCCGCCCATCGACCAGCAGTGGCCCTTGGTGCTGGTGATGGGCGGGCCGGAGGCGAGAACGCGCTGGCGGTGCCGGTCCCGCTGCTCGACGACGGACCACTCGTGGTCGCCCAGGTCCCTGACCGTGGTCACGCCGGCCCGCAGGTGCCGGTCGAGGCTGTCCTTGATCACCTCGTCGCGCTGCTCGGCGGTGAAGGTGGGAAGCCGGTCGAGCGCGCCGTTCTGGCTGTCGCCACCGAGGTGGACGTGCGTGTCGATCAGTCCCGGTAGGACGGTCGCGGTGCCGAGATCGACGATCTCGGCACCGGGCACGTCTGGGTGGCCCTGCTCGACGGCCTTGATCGTGCCGTTCTCGGTCAGGACCGTGACCGGACCGGCGAGCGAGTGCTCACCGTCGAACGCCCGCCCTGCCCGCAGCGCCAGCATCCGGACATTCTGAGCGCCGCCTACCGGGAAAGCAACGGTCAGCGGGCGTGCGGCAGCGGTGAGAACGAGTCGACCTGCGGCAGGTCGTGCCCGAGCCGGTCGCGCTTGGCCGTGAGGTACGCGATGTTGTGCGTGTTCGGCGTCATCAGCAACGGCACCCGCGCGGTCACCGGGATCCCGTTCTCCTCCAGCGCCGCGATCTTGTCCGGGTTGTTGGACATCAGCCGCACCGACTGCACGCGCAGGTGCCGCAGCACCCGAGCCGCGGGGGAGTAGTCGCGGATGTCGACGGGGAGGCCCAGCGAGGTCGCGGAGTCCAGGGTGTCCATGCCCGCGTCCTGCAGCACGTGGGTGCGAACCTTTGCCACCAAACCGATGCCGCGGCCTTCGTGACCGCGCAGGTACACGAGGATGCCGCTGCCTTCGCGCACGATGGTGTTCAGCGAGGCGTCGAGCTGCTCACCGCACTCGCAGCGCATGGCGGCGAAGATGTCGCCGGTCATGCACTCGGAGTGAATGCGCACCAGCACGTTCTCGCGCATGCTCGTCTTGCCGTAGACGAGGGCCATGTGCTCGTGGCCGTCCGCGCGGAACGCGACCGCGCGGAAGGTGCCACGGCGGGTCACCAGGTCGGACTCCGCCACGTCTTCCTCGTTGAAGGCCTGTTCGAACATCTCGGTCCCCTCGTCACCAGGCGCCTCCCGAACGTTCAACTACGCTCGGATGCGAGGTCGCACCGTAACCCGACCGCACAGCGGAGGTCATCCTGTTCAGCATCACCGTCCGCGATCACGTGATGATCGCCCACAGTTTCCGCGGCGAGGTCTTCGGTCCGGCACAACGTCTTCATGGAGCAACGTTCCTGGTGGACGCAACGTTCAAACGTGCTGAGCTGGATTCGGACAACATCGTTGTCGACATCGGACTCGCGACCCAGGAGCTGAGCAAGGTCCTGGCCGTCTTCAACTACCGCAATCTGGACGAAGAACCGCAGTTCGCAGGCATCAACACGTCCACGGAATGGCTCGCGAAGCACATCGCGGACCAGCTCGCGGACAAGATCTCCGAGGGCGCTCTCGGTGAGGGTGCTCACGGGATCGATGCGATTGCCGTCACACTCCACGAGTCTCACGTGGCGTGGGCGGGCTACGAACGTGCACTTCGTCCTGCCGGCTGACGCAGGCGATCCGGCCAGTCCCAGCGGCGGCAACGTCTACGACCTGCGCGTGAGCGCGGATCTGAATCGTCTGCCCGTCGCCGGCGACTGGCCGCGCCCGCGGGACACCGCGGCGCTGGAGCAAACGCTTGCGGGCATCCCGGACGGCGACGTCGTACTGCTGGACGGCCTGGTCAGTTGTGGCGTGCCCGAGGTCGTCGTGCCGCACGCGAGACGGCTCAGGCTGGCCGTGCTGGTGCACCTGCCGCTGGCCGACGAGACCGGTCTCGATCCCGGGACGGCAGCGCTGCTCGACGCGAAGGAACGCCAGGTCCTGCGGGCCGCGAGCGCGGTCATCGCGACCAGCCCGACCGCGGCGCGCACCATCAAGAAAAATCATGGACTGGACACCGTTCACGTGGTCGTTCCTGGCACGGATCCTGCGCCACTGGCACTCGGAACGGACGGCGTCCGGCAACTCCTCTGCGTTGCCTCCATCACACCCCGCAAAGGCCACGACGTGCTGGTCCGGGCCCTGCGAAAGATCGACCACGACTTCCGGCTCGACTGCGTCGGACCCCACCGGCCGTTCCTGCGCGAACTGCCGCGGGACGATCGCGTCAGATTCCCCGGCCCGCTCGTCGGCGAGGCGCTGACCAGCGCATATGCCAAGGCTGACCTGTTCGTGCTGGCGTCGCGCAACGAGACCTACGGCATGGTCGTGACGGAGGCCCTCGCGCACGGTCTGCCGGTCATCGCGAGCGCCGTGCCCGACGCGCTCGGAGACGGCGGACTGCTCTTCGAACCAGGCGACGAAGACGCGCTCTCAGCTGCGCTCCAGCGGTGGTTCCAAGATCAGGATTTCCGGGCCGCGCTCCGGGCCAAAGCGCTGACGCGACGCGCCGAGCTGTCCACATGGGACGAATCCACAGAGGACCTGCGGAGGGTGCTGGCTAGTCTGCGGCCATGACCTTCGCGCCGGAATGGCTGGCACTGCGGGAGAAAGCGGACGCCGACGCACGCTCGACCGAGCTCGTCGAAGTGGTCCGCGCAACTCTGGTGAACCGAAACCCCCTGACGATCCGTGACCTGGGTTGTGGCTCAGGATCGATGGGACGATGGCTCGCCGGGAGGCTCGGCGGCGTACAGCACTGGGTGCTGCACGACCGCGACCCCCGGCTGCTCGGGCTGGCGGAGGCCAGCGTGAGCGCCATCGAGAACGTCACCGCCGAGACGCGTGAGGGCGACCTCACGTCCCTGAAAGCCGCCGACATCGCGGGCGCCGACCTCGTCACCTGCTCCGCTCTGCTCGACCTGCTTACCGCCGAAGAGATGAACGCTCTGGCCGCTGCTTGCGTAGAAGCTCATGTGCCCGCACTGTTCACGCTCTCGGTGGCAGGCCGGATCGAACTGGACCCGGCCGAGCCGCTCGACGCCGCCTTCCAGGACGCGTTCAACGCTCACCAGCGCCGCGTCGTGGACGGGCGCCGTCTGCTCGGACCGGATGCGCCGGCCGCCGCTGAAGAAGCATTCGCGGCACTCGGCGCTTCGGTTCGCACGGCTTCGAGCCCGTGGACGTTGAACCCCGGCGCGCTGAGCAACGAATGGCTCAAGGGCTGGGCGGACGCGGCGGTCGAGCAGGAACCCGCACTCGCCGCAGAGGTGTCCGAGTACCTGCGCCGCAGGTCAACGGCCTCCGCGGTGGTCCACCACGTCGACCTGCTAGCGATACCGAGGGCTGCCTGATGAAGCGTTTTTGGCCGTGGCTTCGCCTCTTGCTGGCGGTGGGCATCCTCGTTGGCCTGGGCCTTCGCCTGGGCACCGGGGCGTTCCTCGACGGACTGCGCGCGATCGACGCGTTCTCCGTCGCCGCCGCATTGGCGATCGGGTTCGCGACGACGGTGCTCAGCGCTGGACGCTGGGTGCTCATCGCGCGCCGCCTCGGCCTGTCGCTGACCCTGCGCACCGCGGTCAGCGACTACTACCGCGCGTTGCTGGTCAACGCCGTGCTGCCCGCCGGCGTGCTCGGCGACGTGCACCGCGCGGTCAACCACGGCCGCGAGTCGGGCGATGTCGGACGCGGCGTGCGCGCCGTGTTCTTCGAACGCTTCGCCGGCCAGTTCGTGCTGATCGGGATCGGGCTCGTGGTGCTGCTCACGCACCCCGCGCCCGGCCTCGGCCTCGCCCCGAACGGCACCACCATCGCGCTCGTCCTCGCCGGTCTGGTGGCGGCCGCCGCCGTCGGCTGGCAGATCAGGCCCGTGCGGAAAGTGCTGGTCAACACCCTCGCGGACGGCATTCGTCTGCTGTCGTTCAAGACCTGGCCCTCGGTCATCGGGCTCTCGGCGGCCACGGTCGCCGGGTACGTGGCGATGTTCGTGGTGGCCGCCCGCGCCGCCGGGTCGGACGCCACCATCACGCAGCTCGCGCCGGTCGTCGTGCTGGCGCTGCTGATCATGGCCATCCCGGTGAACATCGGCGGGTTCGGCCCGCGCGAGGCGTTCCTCGCGGTGGCGTTCGGTGCCGCCGGGCTCGGTGCCCAGCAGGGTTTCACCACGGGCATCGTCTACGGCGTGCTGGCGCTGATCGCGGCCCTGCCCGGCGCGGTCGTGCTCTTCACCTCACGCCGGCGCGTCGCCAAGACCGAACAGGTCGAGGTAGTGGCGGAACGACTCGGTCAGCCCCGCGAGCAGGAGCTGGCCCTTGCGCGCTGACGCGAGCGAAGGACGCCCGATGACGCCGGAGGACGTGTACGGCGCCAGACCCAGGGTGAGCATGTGCCGCCGGTCCTCCGCCAGGTGGTCGGCAGTCTCGTAACCGGGCCGGACCAGATCGGGGTGAGCGTGCAAGAGAATCGACGTCTCCAGCTCACCCGCGTGCATGTCGCTGTACGCCGAGGTCTCGATGCCGGCCTTCTCCCGCGCGAACGCCCAGTCGTCACGTCCGGGGAACAGCGCGAGACCTTCGCCCTCCTGCACGATGTTCGACAGCACGTAGTTGCCGCCGTGGCCGTTGACCAGGACCAGCTTCGTGATCCCGTTGCGCCGCAAAGAGTCCGCGATGTCCGTGACCACTGAGATCAGCGTGCGCGCGGTGATGCTGACGGTGCCCGCCCAGCCGGCGTGTTCCTGCGAGCACGAGAACTGGATCGGCGCCAGCAACCGGACCGGGTGCGCCTTCGCGATCTCCGACGCGATCGTCCACGCGATCACCGCGTCCGTCGCCAGCGGCAGGAACGGGCCGTGCTGCTCGGTGCTGCCGACCGGGAGGACGGCCATGGTGTGCTCGCGGACGTCGAGCGTGGTGTCACTCGGGAACATGAGCGTGACCGTAGTCAATCCGGTGGCACAGCGCCGGAATTCCGCCGTCGGCGAGCTTCGGCATCACCTCCGGCAGCTCCTCGAACGCGCTGTGCCCGGTGATCAGCGCGTCGAACCTGTCGTCGGCGAGCAGGTCCAGTGCCAGCGCCATGCGTTCGGCGTAGCTGCGGTCGGGGCGGCCGACCGTGCCGACCTGGCTGCTGCGGATCGTGAGCCGGCGCGAGTGGAAGAACTCGCCCAGCGGCACCGCGATCTTCCTGTCGCCGTACCAGCTCAGCTCGACCACCCGGCCCTCCGGCGCGAGCAGGTTCAGCGCGGTGGTGAGGCCGGGTTCGGTCGCGCTGGCGTGGAAGACGAGGTCGCAGCCGTCGAGAGCGTTGCCCGGCAGGGCGAATCCGATGCCGAGCCGGTCGGCGACGGCCTTGCGGGCCGGGTCGGCGTCGACGAGCTCGACGCGTGCGCCGGGGAACGTGGCCAGCACGGCCGCGATGCTCGACCCGACCATGCCACCACCGACGACCGCGATCCGGTCACCGATCAGCGGATGCGCGTCCCACACCGCGTTCACCGTGGTCTCGACGGTGCCGGCGAGCACCGCACGGGCGGCGGGAACGGTGTCCGGAACCGGTGTGACGGCGCTCTCCGCGACGACGTAACGAGTCTGATGTGGATAGAGGCAGAAGACCGTGCGTCCGCGCAATTGTTCGGGCCCGTGTTCAACCACGCCCACGTTGAGGTACCCGTACTTGACCGGCCACGGGAAGTCGCCCTCCTGGAAAGGAGCCCTCATCGCCGCGTACTGGTTCTCCGGCACGCCACCGCGGAAGACGAGGGTCTCCGTGCCGCGGCTGACCCCGGAGAACAGCGTGCGCACCTCGACCTCGCCGGGACCCGGCTCAGGCAGCGCGACCTGCCGAACCTCCCCGTTTCCCGATTCATTGAGCCAAAAGGCACTCGCCGTACGTGTCACTCACAACACCTCCGCCGCACGAAGTCCACTAGGGGCACCGAATGATCACACTTCAGCACACCAGGACGGCGCCCGTCCTGCGGGAGCCCGCCGTCTGGGCGGGTCTTCAGGTCCTCGCGCTGGGCGTGGTCGGTGCCACGGCCGGTCTCGGCCCGCTGGGCTGGGCCGCCGGACTGGCCTACGGGTTCGCCACCTGGGCGTTCCTCGGCTACGGCATGCAACGGCACCGCACCGCGTCGCTGGGGCCTGCTGACCGGGTCACCCTGGCCCGCGGCCTGATGGTCGGCGCGGTGACCGCGCTGGTCGCAGACCGCGCAGGTCAGGACGTGCCGGTGGCGCTGGTCGTGACGCTCGCGGCGGTCGCGTTGTCGCTCGACTGGGTGGACGGGCAGGTCGCGCGCCGCACCGGTACCTCGACCGCGCTGGGTGCCCGGTTCGACATGGAGGTCGACGCGTTCCTGATCCTGGTGCTGAGCGCGTACGTGGCCGTGCACATGGGTCCGTGGGTGCTCGCGATCGGGCTCATGCGGTACGTGTTCGTGGCCGCGTCCTGGCGTCTGCGCTGGATGAACGCGCCGCTGCCGGCGAGCTACGCGCGCAAGGTCGTGGCCGCGGTGCAGGGCATCTTCCTGGTCGTCGCCGCCTCGGCCATCCTCCCGTTCGCCGTTGCCCTGGTTGGCCTCGCCCTGGCGTCATTGGTGTGGTCTTTCGGGCGCGACGTGCTCTGGCTCTGGCGCAACGCCGGGGTGCCGGTGGGAGGATCCCGGCATGTCTGAGCAGACCTCGACCTCGACCGCGGCGAAGATCGGCAACATCGTCGTCTGGATCCTGCAGATCCTGCTCGCCGTGCAGTTCGTGCTGAACGGCTACGCGCTGTTCACCGACCAGTTCGTCGCCAAGTTCGACGACATCGGCTTCGGCCAGTGGTTCCGCTACCTGACCGGTGCGCTGGAGATCGGCGCCGCGCTGGGTCTGCTGGTGCCGCGGATCTGCGGCATCGCGGCGCTGGCCCTCGCGGGCATCATGGGCGGCGCGGCGCTCACCGAGTTGTTCCTCGTGACGAACGGCGGTCTCGACGACGCGAGCATGCCGATCATCTTCATGGTGTGGGCACTGGTGATCGCGATCTACCGCCGCGAGCAGATCTTCGGCCTGCTCGCCGCCGTCACCGGGAAGAAGTGACCTTCGGGAAGTAGCGCAGCACGGCGACGTCCCCGACTTTCGCGACGTCCTCAAGGTGGAATCGGCGCGCCGGTCCACCGGGGAATTCGGCGGGATTCACGAAACGCGGGGCCGTCGCCTGTCCGATCAACATCGGCGCGACCGCGATCCTGATCTCGTCGGCGAGTCCCGCTTCGAGGAACGCCGTGTGAATGCTCGTGCCGCCTTCGACCATGAGCTTTCTCACGCCGCGTGCGCCCAGATCGTCCAGAATTCCTGAGAAATCGCTGAATCTTTTGCATTCGGCGAGGTGGTCCACAGTGGTCGGAGTGGTCGCCGAGTAGACCAGGCGCTCGCCGCCGCAGTGCCAAAACCGCAGGTCAGGGTCCAGATCGCCACTCCTGGTGACGGTGACCCGCAGTGGGAACTCCGGTTTGCCGTCCGCTATTCTCTGCGCACGCCGCTCGTCGCTGTAGACGAGCAGGCGCGCGTTGTCACGACGCAGCGTCTCGGCCCCGGCCAGAATCGCGTCCGACTCCGCGCGCATCCGGTCGACGTGATCGAAGTCCTCGGCGTTGGAAAGCGGAAACCTCTCGGTGCCGCGATCGTCGATGTGGCCGTCGATGCTGACGGCGACGCTCAGCAGAACGTGCGGGCGGGTCACAGGCCTGATCGTAGTGCAGTTGAACCGGAAGCGGGCTGCGCCGCGTTTACCTCTTAGGTCAGGAAAGGGGAATCTCGGTGAGGATGTTGCTGCGGCGGACGGCCACGGTCTTGGCAGGGCTGTTCGTGTTGTTCGTGCTCATCGCACCGAGCGACCTGGAGAAGTTCGAGCTCGAGGCGTTCCTGCGGGTGCCGCTCGAGGCCCTGATCGGCGTCATGGTGCTGGTGCTGCTGCCGGAACGCCTCCGCAAGCCCGTGGCGATCGTCGGCGGCGTCGCGCTCGGGCTGTTCACGATCGTCAAGATCATGGACATCGGCTTCGACATGGTGCTGTACCGGCCGTTCGACCTCGTGCTGGACTGGCCGCTGCTGGTGCCCGCGATCGACTTCGTGGACGTGACGTTCGGCCGCTTCGCGTCGGTCCTGGCCGTGGCGCTCGTGGTGGCGCTGGTCGTGGGGATCGTGTTCGTGGCCGCGGTGTCCGTGCTGCGCCTCAGTTCCGTCGCGGCCGGCCGGCGCCCGATCGCGGTCCGTGCCGTCGCACTGGCGGCGGTGGCGTGTCTTTCCCTGGCAGTGCCAGGAGTTCCGGTCTACTCGGACGCCGCGGCGACGTCGCTGGTCGACCACGCGCGGCGCTTCCAGGCAGGCCTGCACGACCACGAGGCGTTCGCGGAGGAGTCGGCGGTGGACGCGTTCCGCGGGCACCCCGGACTGCTGTCCTCCTTGCAGGGCAAGGATGTCGTCTTCACGTTCGTGGAGAGCTACGGCAAGTCCGCGCTGGACCTGCCGGACGTGTCCGCGAAGCTCGCCGACGGCAACAAGCGGCTCGAGGCAGCTGGGTACTCGTCGCGGTCTGCCTACCTGACCTCGCCGACCGCGGGTGGCGGCAGCTGGATGGCGCAGGCGACGCTGCTGTCCGGGTTGTGGATCGACAACCAGCAGCGCTACCGCAACCTCGTGGCCAGCGACAGGCTGACGTTGCCGCGCGCGTTCCGCGAGGCGTCGTGGCGCTCGGTCGGTGTGGTCCCCGGCATCACGCAGGCGTGGCCGGAAGGGGACTTCTTCCACTACAACGAGATCTACGACGCTGCCGACCTCGGCTACAAGGGGCCGCGCTTCGGGTACGCGACGACGCCGGACCAGTTCACGCTCGAGTCGTTCCAGCGCGCGGAGCGGTCCAAGGCCCACGGCCCGGTGATGGCGGCCATCCCGATGGTGTCCTCGCACGCGCCGTGGTCACCGACGCCGGACTTCGTCGACTGGTCCGCACTGGGCGACGGCTCGATCTACGGCACGATGCCCGCGTCGAACGACCCGCCGGAGTCGATCTTCGGCCGTGACCCGGCCGCCGTGCGCGCCGACTACGGGCACTCCGTGTCGTACTCGCTGGAGTCCGTCATCTCGTACCTGGAGCGCTACGGCGACGAGAACCTGATCTTCGTGTTCCTCGGCGACCACCAGCCGGCGCAGATGGTGACCGGTGAGGGAGCCTCCCGGGACGTGCCGATCACCATCGTCGCCAAGGACCCGGCGGTGCTCTCGCGCGTCGAGGCCTGGAAGTGGGATGCCGGGATCAAGCCGGGAGGGTCGGCCCCGGTGTCGCGGATGAGCGACTTCCGGGACCAGTTCCTCTCGACCTTTTCCCCGCCCAGGCCCTAGCCCATGGTCTTCTGACCGTCGATCGTCTCGCGGATGATGTCCGCGTGGCCCGCGTGCTGCGAGGTCTCGGCGACGATGTGCACCAGCACGCGCCGCGCCGACCACGTCTTGCCCTCGGGGAACCACGGCGCGGACGGCAGCGCGTGCGACAGGTCCAGGTCGACGGTCTCGACGAGCTTGTCGGTGTAGGCCGCGACCGCGTTGTAGCGCTCGATGATGCTCGCCAGGGTCTCGCCCGGCTCCATCCGGAAGTTCGCGGCGTGGTTCTCGTAGTCCGTCGACTCCGGGTCGACCTCCATGGCCGACGTGCCCTGCTCGATGAACCGGACCCAGCTCTCCTCGACCGTCGCGACGTGCTTGATGAGGCCGCCGACGCACAACGCGCTGGCCGTCGGGCTCGACGCCGCCTGCTCGTCGGTCAGGCCCTGCGCGGTGAACGTCAGGAACCAGCGGTGCTGCCGGAGGGTCTCGAGAAGGTCCGCGCGCTCGCCGGTGAGGATCTCGGTGGTGGTCATCGCTCTTGTCCTTCGCTCGTTTGTCCCGACATGAACGACTGTAGAACCACTTGAGGTCAGCTTGTGTCCTAGACGAGCGGCCGTTCTAGCGAGACTTGAGCGGGGTTCAAGCGATCCGGCTCTGACCTGGTCTGGTCCACGGCGAGCGGACGGGTTGATCCCCTGATTAAGGTGAAGATTCTTCACCTCCAGGAGGTTCGATGATCGTCGTGGCCGCGTTGCTCGCATCGATGCTGGTGGCGACCGTGGACGAGCCGGCGCCGACGCCACCCCTCGGCTGGAACTCCTGGAACACCTTCGGCTGCGACATCAGCGAGTCGAAGATCCGCGAGACCGCCGACGCCGTGGTGTCGACCGGGATGCGGGACGCGGGCTACGAGTACGTGGTGATCGACGACTGCTGGTTCGACCCCGCGCGGGACGCCGCCGGCGACCTGCGGGCGCACCCGGCGCGGTTCCCGAGCGGCATGAAGGCGATGGGCGACTACCTGCACGCCCGCGGCCTCAAGTTCGGCATCTACCAGGTGCCGACCGCCCGCACGTGCGCCCAGCGCAACAACGCCTACCCCGGCTCCACCAGCAGCGCGGGCCACGAGACGCAGGACGCCAGGACGTTCGCCTCGTGGGGCGTCGACTACCTGAAGTACGACTGGTGTTCGCCGGAGGGCAGCCGTGACGAGCAGGTCGCGCGGTTCTCGCTGATGCGCGACGCGTTGCGGGCCACCGGCCGCCCGATCGTCTACAGCATCAACCCGAACAGCTTCCACGCGCTGACCGGTGACGACTACAACTGGGGCCAGGTCGCGGATCTCTGGCGCACCACCGAGGACGTGCTGGACATCTGGCAGAACGGCAACGCCAACAGCTACCCGATGGGCGTCGTCAACGCGCTCGACGCCAACGCACCCCTTGCGGCACAAACAGGTCCGGGCCACTTCAACGACCCGGACATGCTGGTGGCCGGTCGTCCGGGGCTGACGCTGACCGAGTCGCGGTCGCACTTCGCGCTGTGGGCGTTGATGGCGGCGCCGTTGATGGCGGGCAACGACCTCCGCTCGATGTCACCGGACATCAGCGCGTTGCTGCGGAACCCGCGGCTGATCGCGGTCAACCAGGATCCGCTGGGCGTCGGCGGGCGGCGCGTGCGGGACAACGTCTACGTCAAACCGTTGGCGGACGGGTCGGTCGCGGTCGGTTTGTTCAACCGCGGCACCACTTCGGCGACGTTGAGCGCGTCGTTCGCGGAGATCGGCCTGTCGGGCAACGGGTTCACGATCGTCGACCAGTGGACCGGTGCTGCTCAGAGTTCGCTGTCGGCTTCAGTGCCCGCGCACGGTGTGGCGGTGTTCAGGGTCAGCGGCGGCACGCCCATCCCGGCGAGCACGTTCTCGTTGCGCGGCACGGGATCCGGCCGTTGCGCCGACGTGGAGGGCCCGAGCACCGCGCCCGGCGCGAACGTGATCGTCTACGACTGCCACGGCGCGGCGAACCAGCTGTGGACGTCGTGGCCGAACGGTGAGTTGCGGGTGTTCGGCGACCGGTGCCTCGACGCGTACGACCGGGGCACCGCGCCGGGGACGCGGGTGATCAGCTGGTCGTGCAACGGGCAGGCGAACCAGCAGTGGAGGCTGAACGCCGACGGCACGATCGTCGGCGTCCAGTCCGGGTTGTGCCTCGATGCTTCCGGCAGTGGCAACGGCGCGCGGCTTGTGCTGTGGACGTGCCACGGCCAGAGCAACCAGAAGTGGGCTCAGCAGGTCAGCTGAGGCGCGCCGGCCGGGCCGCCACTCCTCAGCGTCACCAGGTTCGCGCCGGTCAGCCCCAGCACGGCCTGCGTCGTCGCGCGGGGAGCGTTGGCCTTGTTGAAGCTGGTGCCGTCGTACGCGATGGCGCCCCGGTCCGCTTCCGGCGCGGTGCAACCGACCTGCAGCGACTTGAGGTAGCCACGGGCTTTCGCGGCCGCCGTGCCGCTCAGCACCTGGGCCGCGAGCCCCGTGCTGTTGGCGTTCGACCCGCCCTGAGCGCTCGGGAACCCGCCATCGGCCTGCTGCTTCGACCGCAGCCAGGCGGCGGCGCTGCTGGTCGGCTTGCCCTGCGCGCGCAGCGCCTGGATCACGATCGCGGTGGCATCGACGTCGCTCACGCACGGCGTGGTCTCGAACGTGACGGGGAAACCGCCGTCGGCGCACTGGCTGTTTGCGAGGTAGGTGGCGGCCTTGGTGTCCTTGCCGAGGGCGAAGAGGGCGTAGGACTGGGTGAAGGCGTTGGAGAAGTCGCCGAACTGCGAGCGGTCGGAGAACCGGCCGGACGGCGCCTGCAACGCCTTGAGCCCGGCGATCAGGTCGGTGCCGCCGAAGCTCTTCGGGTCCTTGCCCTTCACCCGCGCGGCCACGGCCAGCTTGGCGTGCGCACCCGCGTACGACTCGCCGTCCGTGCCGAGGTAGGCACCGGCGATCTCGGGCTTGGCGAGCCACGCGACGGCGCGGTCGGAGTAGTCGTCGGCGGTGCGGGCAGCGGCGAACGCGAAGATCGCGTCGATGGTCAGGCCCTGGTCCGGGTACTTCACGCCACCGAACTCGGTCTCGAGACGCTCACCGTCGGCCATCTGTCTGGCGAGCCACCCGGCGGCGGCGTCGACCTTGTGGGCCGTGCCGGCCTGCGCGGGCACGGCGGTGGTGACCAGCGAGGCGCCGAGGACGGCGGCGATCATCAGTTTCTGCACGAGATCGAGGCTCCCAGAACTGTCGGACCCCGGCGTTAATGTCGAGACATGATTGCCGATGATCTCCGCCACTACCTGCAGAACTCCCGCGAGTCGATCGTGCACTCGCTGACGGGCCTGAGCGAGTACGACGCCCGGCGCCCGCTCGTGCCCAGCGGCACCAACCTGCTGGGCCTGGTGAAGCACCTGATCGGGATCGAGTTCGGCTACCTCGGCGACAGCGTGGCCCGTCCCGCACCGGAGAAACTGCCGTGGGCGGAGGACGGGTCGATCTGGGACAACGGCGACATGTGGGCCAAGCCCACCGAGACCCGCGAGTACCTCGTCGACCTCTACCGCCTGGCCTGGAAGCACTCCGACGAGTCGATCGCGCAACTGCCGCTGGACGCCCCCGCGTCGGTGCCGTGGTGGCCGGAACACAAACGCGCCACGACCTTCGGGCACCTGCTAGTCCGGGTAGTGGCGGAGACCGCGCAGCACGCGGGCCACTGCGACGTGGTGCGCGAGCTGATCGACGGCCGCTCCGGCGCGGACAACCCCGAGGGCTACTACGACCTGGTCCTCAGCATGGCGAGTGCCCCGATCACCGGCCCCGGCACCAGCAGCAAGAACGCGTAGCGCCACGTCACCACCTCGGCGAGCAGCGGCACGAGCTGGATGCTGACCACCGTCAACCCGAACCCGACGGCGGTCAGCGCGGTGAGCGCCGTGCCGACGTAACGAGGGTCGGCGACCTCGCTCAAACTGGCCGAGAAGACCCCGGAGTCCGCGATCACCGACGCACCCCACACCGCACAGAAGGCGATCAACAGCGACGACCCGTGCGCCAAAGGCGAGAGCAGACAACAGGTCCCGCTAACCGCCAGCGCCCCGACGGCAGCAGGCGCCCGCCCGAACCGATCCGCCGCCCACCCGCCGACAAGACAGCCGACCGCCCCCGCCACACCCATCGTCAGGAAGACGGTGAGCCCAACGGGAGCGTTGGCGCTCAACAGGAACGTCGGCAGCCAGGTCCACAGCGCGTACAGCTCCCACATGTGCCCGAAGTAGCCGAGGTTGACCAGCCGCGGCTTGCGCTCTTTGAACATCTGCACCGCATACCGAGGGTTGAGCGGCGCGGCCGTGGCAGTGAGATGCGGCCCAGGCCGAACCGCGACAAGCGCGATAACCGCACCCGCGAACGCGATCACGGCAGCGGCCACAAGCACCTCGCGCCAAGGCAGCCGTCCGAACACGTGAGGAAGCGCCGACCCCAGCGTCAACGCCCCGATCAACACCCCGAGCGCCCGCCCGCGGTTGCGTGGCTCCGACCAGGACGCCATCAACTTCATGCCGACCGGATAAACGCCGGCCAGTGCCACCCCGGTGAGGAACCGCAGTGGGATGGCAGCCCACAGCCCGTCGACCAGGCCCGCGAGCACCACCGTGAACCCCGCGCCGGCCGCAGCCGACCCCGCGAGCAGCAGGTGCGGCCGAACACGATCCGCCAGGTTGAGCACCGTGGCTCCGACCGCACCGGTGACGAACCCGAGCTGCACCGACGCGGTCAGCCACACCGCCGCACCCGCGCTGATGCCCCACTCGTGCCGCAACGACGGCACGACCGCCGACATCGAGAACCACACGGCCAGGCCCAGGACCTGGACGAGCGCGATGGCGCCACGCTGGATCAGCACGGCCCGGATCAGCTCGGCTGCGTCACTCGGCCGGGTGATGTTTGTCCTGAATCACGCGTGGCTCCGTCTGGTTGGTGCAAGGAATTCATGGTCATCTCATCGCGACAGGAGGAAGGGGCGCGGGGGATGCCACGCAGTATCTACGCATCGGGTGGGTGGGGCTTGGTTCGCTGGCTGGTGTGAGGCGGCGGGTGGCTGGGCTCGGCGGCGGTGTCAGGGTTCGGGTTCGGGTTCGGGCTCGCCGACGGTGTCAGGAGGTCGGGCTGGGGCTCGGGTTCGGCGGAGAGTGTCAGGGCACCGGGCCGACCAGGCCGCCAGGGCACTGGGGTGGTGTTGGCACGCGAGCTCGGCTCGGCCCGACCAGGGTGCCGGGCACCGGGGCCGGTGTTGGCACGCGAGCCGTTCGGACTCGGGTCGACCAGGGCCCAGGTGACCAGGGCGATGTCGGCACGCGAGGCCGCCGGACTGGGGCCGACGAGGGCCCAGGTCACCGGGCCGGGTGTCAGCACACCGAATCGGTCGGCTTCGGGTTCGCGAGCCCGAACACCGGCCGCAACCGGAGCCCGATCCACGTGCCGCCCAGCGCGAACACACCCCAAAGCCACCCGTGCAACGACCCGACGGAGATGCCGCCCAGGTACGCGCCGATGTTGCAGCCGCCGGCGAGCCGGGCACCGATGCCCATCAGCACGCCGCCCAGCACCGCGGCGACCGCCGTGCGCCACGGGATGGTGGTGTGGATTTTCCAGGCGCCGGCCGCGGCGGCGGCGATCGCGGCGCCGATCATGATGCCGATGTTCGTCAGCGACGTCTTGTCGGTCCAGATTGGGGCGGCCAAGGCCTTGGCGTTGGCCGGGGTCTGCCAGAACTGCCACGCCTCGGGGTGCAGGCCGAGCATTTGCACCAGCTTCGCGCCCCACAGGGCGAAGGCGAAGGTGACGCCCCAGATGCCGCCGGACACCAGGAACACCGCCGCCGCCAGCACGCCCAGCACCACCGCGCCGACCAGGATCGGCCACGAGCCGCGGATCACCCGCGCGAGGCCACGGGAAGAAGGCACCGCGTCGGTCGGCGGCGGGGTGCGGCGGGCCTGCGCCAGCCTGGTCGCCAGCACGATCAGGCCCAGCAGCGCGATCGTGATCAGCCAGGAGCCCCACCAGCCGACGTGCTCGGAGAGCACCACGGCGGGGAAGGCGGGCCAGCCGTCGAAGAGCGGGAAGGCCCAGGTGTAGAGGACCGAGCCCGCGATGAAGCCCAACAGGGTCAGCACGATCGTGGACTGCCCGGAGCCGACCGCGAACAGCGTGCCGGACGCGCACGCGCCGCCCAGTTGCATGCCGATCGCGAACAGCACGGCACCCACGAGCAGGGCCAGGCCGAGGGGGTTGCCGACGGCCTTGGGCACCGAGCCGAACAGGCCGGCGCCGGTCGAGATGATCAGGGCGATCAGGGTGGCGGCCGTGCCGAGGAGCAGGGTGTGGGCGCGCAGGCCCTCGCCGTTGCCGACGGCGATCAGCTGGCGCCACGCCGAGGTGAAGCCGAAGCGGGAGTGGAAGAGGGCTAGCCCCAGGGCCAGGCCGAGGGCGAGCAGCACGCCCTGTTTCGCGCCGTAGGAAGACCACACGAACCAGGTGAGGCCGGCCGCCAGGAGCCCGGCGACGACGAGCGGGACGATGCGGACCGGTTCCTCGGGGGCGGGAACGGGGGCCGCGCAGGATGTCGGGAAGTATCTCGTTGTCACCGGGACTCCTCAGCGCACGAAAGAACTAGTTGGGGATGATGTAGTTCGGGGCCTTGACGACGGACTCGATCAGGCCGAAGACCGGGATGCCGAGGGGCGCGGTCGTCCACTTGTTGGTGAGGTCACTGGTGTCCGGCTTGTCCACGACGGCCGGGTCGGCGAACGCGGGCGAGGCGAAACCGGCCAGCACAGCACCGCTCAGCACGGCCGCCGCAACGATCTTCTTCATGAAAATGTCCTTTCGTGGTAGGAAAAATCAGCCGCCGACGAACTTGAGCAGTTCGAAGATCGGGGCCAGTGCGGCGGGAACGCCGATGGCCGGGTCGAGGATCGGGCCGAGGTCCACGCCCGGCAGGACCCAGATCGGCGTGTTCTCGGTGAGGAACTGCGTGGCCATCTCTCTCCTTCAGCTGAGCACCGGGCTGACCGGCACGACGGTGGCTTTCGGGACCCATTGCCCCGCAAGCTCTTCCTGCATGGGCATGCCGGGGCCGTGCGCCTCGCCCGGCGCCATCGGCATCGCGGTCACCTGCGCGACCGCGTAGATCTGGACCTGCTCGCCCGCGGACCGGCCTAGCCACGACCGGAACCCGGCAGGGGTGGGATTCGCGCCACCGAACGAGTTCCCGACCTCGACGGCGTACCCGATCGGCAGTTGTTCCCGCGGGTCGAACCGCAGCGGCACCGCCAAGGTCGTCACCGAGGTCGCGATCGGCGACGTCAGCAACCACGGCGCCACGTACAGGCCGTGCGGGTACACCGGGCGTTCGGCTTGCTCGATGCCCGCGCGGGTCAACGCTCCGTAGGCGTCCGACCAGCCGGACACCACGACCAGCGCGTCACCCGAATCCCGCACTTCCAGGCCGGAACGCACCACGGCGGCCGCCTGCACACCTCGAGGCGTGGTGTCGGAGACGAGCCGGACGCTGGTGACGCCCTTGTTCTTCAGGAACGTCACCAGCTTTGTCAGCGAGTCGGAGTCCTCGGTGGACAGACCGTCGGACGGGCACGACGTCAGCACGTCCCGCTTGCCGGCGATCAGACCGCCGAGCGCCCCCGAAGAGCACTCGACGTCCGCCGCCGGGCCGGGTGCGGTGCCGGTGTCGAACGAGACCGAGGCGCTGGCCGAGCCCGACGTCACCGTGAGAGAGCCGCGGCCGGGAGGCAGGTCGACCGAGGCCCACGTGCCGTCCGCGCCCGCGCTCGGCACGGCCGGTACCGCGGCGCCCTCACCGACGCTGACCGACAGGTTTCCCGCGCTCGCCGGGAAGTGCACGAGGTTGGGTCCCGGCCGGTGCGGGCTGATCAGCACCGGAACCTGACGGCCGGCCAGCGCCGGTGAAGCAAGCACCGGAACTCCCGGAACGGGCAGCTCCTGCGGCGGGGGAATCGCGGCCAGCCCGCTCCACGCGAGCAGACCGGCCGCGACCGCAAGAGTGCCGAACCGGCGAATTCCCAGTGCTGCCAACGGAAGTACCACCACGCCGACCAGCGACAGACCGAGCAGGGTCTCGTACACCCTGCGGTCGAACGCGAGCCCGGACGACACCAGCCTGACCAGACCCGCCAGCGCCAGCACCACGCCCAACGACAGCGCGAGCTGGGGAGCGCGAGCGGAGTCCGACAGCGCCAACGCCACCCACGCGACCGCACCGGCCACGTAAACGGTGTTGGCCACCAGCAACAGACCGGAGTCCCCCACGGAGGTCTCGATCACCAGCAGCAGCGTCAGAGCGCCCGCGACCCACCGGACAGCGGGCTTGCCGAGCAGCACCGGCACGCCCACCACCAGCAGCCCGTGCGCCAGCGCGCCCAGAAGATGCGCGTCGAACGCCACCAGCGACACGACCACGAGCCCGATGGCGAGCACCGCGAGTGCGAAGTTCGCGGCCCTCAACCACTTCGGGCCCGCGACCGCGAAGCCGGAGCCGGCGATCAGGGCCGAGACGAGCAGCAGCGCGAGCCGCAGCACGACAGCCCAGACCGACACGCCGGCCAACGCGGCGTCGAAACCTCCGTGGGGATGATCCATTACTTCACGTCCGCATCCGAGATCACGAACAGCTCCGAGTGCGGCTTCGCGTTGCCGAACGGGCCGTGCGGCCAGTCCTTGCGGTTGAAGTTGATGCCGACCTGGCCGGAGAACTCGTCCTTGAACGAGTTGTCCACGGTCAGCTGACCCGAAGGACCGATCTTCACGATGTTGACCTTGTGGTCACCGTCGAGGCCGGTGCGCGCGACGAAGTAGTTCGACACCGCGAGACGTCGTGGCGACGAGATCTCGTGGTAGAGGCCGTCCGAACCGAGCTCGAAGTTGTCGTACGCGCCCCAGTGCGGACCCGCGGCGGGCGTGCCGGGGTTGATCGGGACGGCACCCGCGAGCGACGGGCAGTCGGACTCCGCGCCACCGGTCTGCGCCTCAGCCAGCGTGTCGATGCGGCACTGGAACGAGGTGCCCGCCGCGAGCAGCTTCTCGATGTTCAGCACGTACACGCCACCGGTGGTGCCGGGGTCGTTCGGGCCGAGCGCGCCCTTGCCCCGTCCGGAAATGGCGCGGTAGAGGTACCTGTCGTCCGGCGACGTCTGGATCCAGCCGCCGTTCGAACCGCCACCGTTCGCATCGTTGCCCGCGTGGATCGCCTTGCCGGCCGAGCCGTCGTCGAACACCTCGTACCAGTGCGGCTCGGCGGCCGTGATGTCCGGCGTGTAGTGCACCGCGCCGCCCTGCATGGTCTGGGCGAACGCGCCCTTGTGACCCGGCAGGTTCGTCACCGTCGTCTCCATGACCGCGCGGCTCTCCTGGTGCAGCGGGTCGGCGGGATCAGCGCGCGGGCCGTTCTGCAGGTAGCTCACGGCCTTCAACCGAGGGGCGTTGCGGTCGGAGATGTCCCACGTGCGGACCGTCGGGCGGCGCAGGTACGGCGAGGGCGCCTTGACCGGGTCGAGGATGATGTTGCGGGGTTCGGCGTAGTCCGAGGTCACGAGGATGTTCAGGTCTTCACGCGCCTGGATGCCGTGCGGGTTCGCGCACGACGGCGCGCCGAGCCGCGGCAGGTTGAGGCAGAGCTTCTCGTCGTCGCCCTGCGGGGTCGCCGCGGACACCTGCGACAGCACCTTGCCGTCCCGGTCGAACCGCAGCAACGCGCCGGGCGAGCCCGCGAAACCGTTGCCCACCACCGTTTGCCCGTTCGCGTAGACGTACGGGCCGGGCACCACCGGACCACCCATGTAGGTGCCGTAGGCCGTGCCGTCCTTCAACGTCCAGTACGCGTCCGGCACGGATCCGCCGAGCGTGTTCGTCGGCAGGCTGATTCCCTTGAGCTTCAACGAAGGCAACGCGCTCACGTCGAACGCGTAGGTGGCCGCCGCGAACAGCGCGCCCGCGTAGATCGTGTCGCCCTTGTGCCACACGTACTGCATGTGGTGCGGCTCGTTCTCGACCAGCGGGCCGACGGTCGCGGTGTTCACGACCTTCCCGTAACTGGGCGAGCCCTCCGTCGCGTCGATCACCGCGAGGAAATCAGGCCCCGGCAACGCGTTGGTGACCTTGCCGAGCCCGCCCGTGAGTGAACCGGGCAGGTTTTTGAGGTCCTTGACGAGCGTGTCCGCGATGTTCTCGTCTCCAGCCCAGACGAGAAGCCACTTCTTACGACCCGCACTCAGCGTTTGCGCCTGCTGGGTGAGGTGGTTCTTCACCCAGTACTGCTTGCCGTCCGATGCCGTCTTGCTGTCGACGAACGTCTGCACATCGGCATAAGCGGGGGAGTTGTCCCCGCTGGCCGTCACCACGCCGGCCGCGAGGACCGCGACCGCGGCTCCGGCCAGAGTTTTTCGCCATCGCATTGCAGTTCTCTCCTTTTTGGGCACGCCGAATTCGCCGGGTGATCGGGTGCAGCGCAGCACCCGGCCCGGACGTATCTGGACAAAAAGCGAAAGCGCTCAGAGGGAGCGACAGAGTGCGCTGGCCTGCTGACACAGGTCCACGTGAAGGCGTCCGACAAGGACGACACCGGAGCACATGCCGCTGAGGATCTCGATAGTCGACTGATGTTGTCAACGCGGTGACCAAAGAGTGAGAAGCCACTCGGCGGTGTTCTTTTTCAGCCGGTCGGAGCAGCACAATCACGCATGGTGAAGAAAGGCGAATATCGGTGAAGGATTATGTCGGTCGCCGAGAGATCGCCTTTGTCGTGCTATTTGTACCACTCTTTTGTGAGGAGTGCTCGGGTGTCGGAAAGCGGAGTGAAGTTCGCCTATTGGGTGCCCAACGTGAGTGGCGGACTCGGTGTGAGCAGCATTGAACAACGCACCGACTGGTCCTACGAGTACAACCGCGACCTGGCCGTTCTCGCCGAGAACAACGGCGTCACCGAACAGATCGCCGAGGTCTCCACCGCGGTCGTGGCCAAAGCCGATGTCCCTGCTGTGCAAGGGTTCCGGGATGCCGTCCAGCAGGCGGGGCCGTCGACAGGGGACCGGCGCGGCATGTGGGCGGACTCGTCGTTCGAGGACCTCGTGCAGTACAACGACGGGTTCCGCACCAGGTTGATCGGGACGCCGGAACAGATCGCCGAACGGATCGTCGAGTACCGGCGGCGCGGCGTCGACCTGCTGTTGCTCGGCTTCCTGCACTACCAGGAGGAGGTCGCGTACTTCGGCAAGCACGTGCTGCCGATCGTCCGCGAACTCGAGGCCGACCTTGTCGAAAGTAAGGTCTGATCGGTTCCGATCGGCAGAGGTGCGCGGGCGCCCGCACTCCTAACTTCGGCCGGGTGACTTGGCTTGTGGTGGGCACCGACGCGGTGCTCGGAGTGTTCGCGCTGATGTTCGCCTGGCTGTGGCTGGGGTTTCGCCTGCGGGCGGTCCTCGCCGGCGCCGGGGTGGTGGTCGCCTACGCGATCAGCGAGGTGATCAAGCTGGTCGTCCAGGAGGAACGGCCCTGTCGTGGCGCGCCGTCGCTCGCGGACTGCCCGGAACCGGGCGACTGGTCGTTTCCCAGCAACCACTCGGTGATCGCGGGTGCGTCGGCGGTGGCGATCTGGGCGCTGCACCGCACGCTCGGCTGGGTCGCGGCGGTGTGTGCGGTGGCCGCGGCGGCGTCGCGCGTCGTCGTGGGTGTCCACTATGTACACGATGTGGTGGCGGGGTTGCTGCTGGGCGCTTTGGTGTCGTGGGTGATCGCGGTGCTGTCGAAGAAGCGGAACCGGGACGTGGTGCTGGAACGCGTCCGGTGAATGATGGGGGCGTGTGGGTCCGGCTGATCTTGTGGGTGTGCGCCGCGGTGCCGGTGGTGGCGGCGGCTGTGACGTCACGCGCCGGGCGGCTCGCGGTGTGGGAGCTCGTGCTCTACCTGGCGGTGCTCGCGGCCGCGGTGGCCGTCGTGCGCAAACGGCCTGCTGTGGCACTGAGTCTCGCTCTGGGAGCGTGGCTGGTCTGCTACCTCGTCCGGGTCGAGTCCGACAGCGCTACCGGCGTGATCGCGCTGGCACCGGCGCTCGCGCTCACCAGCTTCCTGGCCGGCCGGAACGCGGGAGATCCGCGACCGACGGCGATCGCGCTGACCGTCGCCGAGATCGCCGGTGTGGTGGTGGCGCTGACCGAGCGCGGAGGCTCGGACACCGCGCTCGCCGTCACCTCCGGCATCGGGGTGCTCGGCGTGGTGCCGTGGGCGGTCGGCCGGTTTCGCAGGAGGTACGCCGAGCTCCTCGACGTCGGCTGGGAGCACGCCGCCCTGCTGGAACGCGACGCGGACAACGCCCGCGGCGCCGAACGCGCCAGGCTGGCCGGCGAGATGCACGACCTGGTCGGCCACGAGCTGGCCCGCGCCGCCCTGCTCGTCGGCGCACTGGAGTTGGAACCGACGCTCACCGCCGGGCAACGCGAGGCCGCCAGGACCGCACGGGCGAGCGTGACCGCGGCGGCTGAACGGCTGGCCGACGTCATGCAGGTGCTGCGAGCCGACGAGGACGAACCGGTCGCGACGATCGAGGAGGTCGTCGCCCGCAGCGGCCTCGACGTCGAGCTCACGAACCGGCGCAGGACCGGCATCGACGGGATCATCGCGCGGACCGTGCACCGGGTGGTCGCCGAAGCGCTGACCAACGTGATCAAGCACGCACCCGCGGCGAAGGTCAGCGTCGATCTCACCCCGAACCTCGACCTCCGCATCACCAACGGTCCGGCGCCGGGGACCACCGCGGTCGGGAGCGGGAAGGGGCTGCTCGGCCTCGCCGAACGCGTTGCCCTCGTGGGTGGTTCGTTCGACGCCGGGCCGACCGGCGACGGCGGGTTCGAGGTGCGGGTGAAGCTCCCGGAGCGGCCGCTGCCCCGCACCACTCCGACGCACGTGCGCAGGGAACGCACGGCGGAGGCGATCAGGAAGAGCGCGCGGCGAACTGTGCTGATCACCTCGGTTGTGTGTTCGGTGATCGCGGCAGGGGTGCCGGGGTACATGGTGTTCGACGCGGCAACGTCGGTGCTGACACCGGAACAGTTCGCGCAGGCGCGGCTCGCGGCGCCGGAGGACGACCTGGACCTGCCCCTGCGCACGCGGGTCGACAACCCGCTCGGGGTGCGCGCGCCGGACGGCACCGAATGCCGGTACTACAGCACGCACGGCAACCCGTTCGACCACGAGCGCCATGATCTCTACCAGCTGTGCTTCCGGGATGATCGGCTGGTGCACAAGGAATTCCTGGCCAGGAGGCCGTCGTGATCAGGGTGGTGCTCGCCGACGACGAGCCCGTGGTGCGGTTCGGCGTCAAAGCCGTGCTCGCCACCGCGAAGGACATCGAGGTGGTGGCGGAGGCGGAGAACGGCAGCGAGGCGCTGGACCTGGTCGCACGGCACCGGCCGGACGTCGCCGTGCTCGACATCCGCATGCCGGTGCTCGACGGCCTCGACGCGGCCACCCGGATCCGCGAGCGCCACCCGGACACGAGGACGCTGGTGCTGACGACGTTCGCCGACGACGCCTACATCACCAGGGCGCTCGGCGAGGGCGCTGCCGGGTTCGTGCTCAAGACCGGCGACCCGCAGGAGATCATCGCCGGGGTGCGCGCCGTCGCGACCGGTGCCGCCTACCTGTCGCCGTTGGTGGCGAAGAGGGTCGTCGACCAGCTCGCGAGCTCCCGCCCGCGACCGGTTGCGACGCAACGGATCGGGGCGCTGACCGCACGCGAGCGCGAGGTGCTCGGGCTCGTCGGCGCCGGCCTGTCGAACGCGGAGATCGCCGCCCGCATCCACGTCGTCGAGGGCACCGTGAAGGTCTACGTCAGCACCATTCTCCGGCAGCTCGGCGTCCGCAACCGCGTGCAGGCCGCGATCATCGCGCACGAATCGGGGCTCATTCCCGATTGACGCGCCCCGGAATCAGGTCCTGGCGCCGATGCCTGAAATGGCCCGCACTTCCATCTCCGCCGCCAGTGCCTGCTTGTCGGTCTCTGGCTTCGAGAAGATCGTCGCGAGGAACCCGCACAGGAACGAGAACGGGATCGACACCAGCCCGGGGTTGCCCAGCGGGAACCACGAGAAGTCGACGTCCGGGAAGATCGACGTCTTGGCCCCGGACATCACCGGCGAGAAGATGATCAGCGTCAGGCACGACCCGAGCCCGCCGTAGATGCTCCACAGCGTGCCGGTGGTGTTGAAGCGCCGCCAGAAGATCGTGAAGAGGATCGTCGACAGGTTTGCCGAGGCCGCCAGCGCCAGGGCCAGCGACACGAGGAACGCCACGTTCTGCCCGTTCGCCGCGATGCCGCCGATGATCGACAGCACGCCGACGACCACCGCGGTCAGCCGGGCGACCCGGATCTCCCTGCGGGGTTCCGCGTTGCCGCGCTTGATCACGTTCGCGTACACGTCGTGCGCGAACGAGGCGGAGGCCGCCAGCGTCAGGCCGGCGACGACCGCGAGGATCGTGGCGAACGCCACGGCGGACACGATGCCCAGCAGGACCGCGCCACCGATGCGGAACGCCAGCAGGGGCGCCGCCGAGTTCTCACCACCCGGTGCCGCGGCGATGGTCTCGGTGCCGACCAGCGCCATCGCGCCGAAGCCGATCACCAGCGTGCACAGGTAGAAGATGACCATCGTCCAGGTCGCCCACACGACCGAACGACGCGCCTCGGAGGCGTTCGGCACGGTGTAGAAGCGCATCAGCACGTGCGGGAGCGACGCGATGCCGAGCACCAGCGACAGCGCCAGCGACACGAAGTCCAGTTTGGACATCGCGCTGAAGCCGTACTTCGCGCCGGGGTCGAGCACGGCCTCGCCGAGCTTGTTGTTCTCGGTGGCCGCGGACATGATCGCGGACAGGCTGAAGCCGAACTTGCCGAGCAGGAAGATGCTCATCAGCGTCACGCAGAGCAGCAGCAGGACGGCCTTGATGATCTGCACCCAGGTCGTGCCCTTCATGCCGCCGACCAGCACGTAGAGCACCATGACCATGCCGACCACCGCGATCAGCAGTGCCTGGCCCCACTTCGAGGTCACGTTCAGCAGCAACGCGATCAGGCCGCCGGCGCCCGCCATCTGCGCGATCATGTAGAAGAACGAGATCACCAGGGTCGCGTTCGCCGCGGCCGCGCGGACCGGGCGCTGCTTCATCCGGAACGCCAGCACGTCGCCGACGGTGAAGCGGCCGGTGTTGCGCAGGCCCTCCGCGATCAGCAGCAGGCCGACCAGCCACGCGACGACCCAGCCGACGGAGTACAGGAAGCCGTCGTAGCCGTGCGCCGCGATACCGCCGGAGATGCCGAGGAACGACGCGGCCGACAGGAAGTCACCGGACAGCGCCACGCCGTTCTGGGCGCCGGTGAACGAGCTGCCCGCGGCGTAGTAGTCGGACGCGGTGACGTTGCGGCTGCTGGCCCGGTAGACGATGTAGAGGGTGATCAGGACGAACACCGCGAACACGCTGAGGTTCAGCACCGGATTGCCGGTGGTGGGCATGTCTTACTCCTCGACCCCGGTCTTTTCAGCGAGCAACCTGCGCTGCGGGTCCAGCCGGCGCTTGGCGTACCGCGCATAGGACAACGTGATGATGATCGACGTCACGAACTGGCCGAGGCCGAGCAGGATGCCGAGGTTGATCACACCGATGACCTTGGTGCTCACGAAGTCTTTCGCATAGGCGGACAGCAGCACGAAGGTCAGGTACGACGCGAGGAACAACGCGCTCATCGGGAAGATGAACGTCGTGAGCCGGCGGCGGAGAGTGCGGAATTCTTCGGTCTGCCGAATCAGCTCGAAGTTCGGTTTGCCGTTCGAATCGACGTACGACAAAGTCTCGGGGTCGTCGAAGGACGCGAACCCCCTGATTTCCCGATGCTCGTGCTGTGTTTCTCCAGGCGACCACATCGCCTTGGTCATGTACTCCCGCCCCTCTGCGTGCGGCGACCACTGTAGCGCTCTCACGTGTGCAGTCAACGTGTCCGTATACCGGGAAACGGGCCAAACCGGACACTGCATTCGTCTCAAATGGTTGGACGCGAGGGTAGCTCATCTGCAGTGGCCCACGGTTGCACGCCATGCAACGCACATCGACAGGTTCAGCCCGTTGTCGCACGTGTGCACCTGCCCTAGGATCGATCGGTCCGCGTTTTTGTGACGGTTGGGGATAAAGTGGGGTTCTTAGCGCGCGAACGCACGGTCGCGCCTCCCGGATGGAACCGCTGGCTCGTTCCGCCAGCAGCACTGGCGATTCATCTCTCCATTGGTCAGGCCTATGCCTGGAGTGTCTTCAAGACGCCTCTGGAGAAATCTCTCGGCATCACGGGAACGCAGAGCGCGCTGCCCTTCCAGCTCGGCATCGTGATGCTCGGGCTCTCGGCCGCCGTGCTCGGTACGACCGTGGAGCGCAAGGGGCCGCGGTGGGCGATGTTCACCTCGCTCGTCTGCTTCTGCTCCGGTCTGCTGATCTCGGCGGCGGGCGTGTGGGCCGGCCAGTACTGGGTGGTCGTCGTGGGCTACGGCCTGGTCGGCGGCATCGGTCTCGGCATCGGCTACATCTCGCCGGTGTCCACGCTGATCAAGTGGTTCCCCGACCGGCCGGGCATGGCGACCGGTATCGCGATCATGGGCTTCGGCGGCGGAGCGTTGATCGCGTCACCCTGGTCGACCTCGATGCTCACGGCGTTCGGGAACACCTCCACCTCGGGCATCGGCAAGGCGTTCCTGATCCACGGCCTCGCCTACGCGGTCTTCATGACCGTCGGCGTGCTGCTGGTCCGCCTGCCGTCCAAGGAGTTCGTGGCGGAGAAGGCCGCGCTGCTCAAGGACAAGCCGAAGGCCACCGTCGCGTTCAACGTCTCGGCGAACAACGCGATCAAGACGCCTCAGTTCTGGCTGCTGTGGGTCGTGCTGTGCTTCAACGTCAGCGCGGGCATCGGCATCCTGGAGAAGGCCGCGCCCATGCTGGTCGACTTCTTCAAGGAGTCCTCGACACCGGTCGCGACGGCGGCGGCAACCGGTTTCGTGGCCCTGTTGTCGGCGGCGAACATGGCCGGCCGGATCGTCTGGTCGTCCACTTCGGACCTGGTCGGACGCAAGAACATCTACCGTCTCTACCTCGGCGTCGGCGCGCTGCTCTACCTGTTGCTGCTGACGATCGGCTCGTCCAGCGTGCCGTTGTTCGTGGTCGCGGCGATGGTGATCCTCACCTTCTACGGTGGCGGTTTCGCGACGATCCCGGCCTACCTGCGCGACCTGTTCGGCACCTACCAGGTCGGCGCGATCCACGGTCGCCTGCTGACCGCGTGGTCCGTGGCCGGTGTGCTCGGGCCGCTGATCGTCAACGCCATCGCGGACGCGGGCAAGAAGGCCGGACATGTCGGGCCCGACTTGTACACCACGTCGTTCTACATCATGATCTCGCTGCTGGTCGTTGGTTTCGTCGCGAACGAGCTGGTCCGCCCGGTCGATCCGAAGTTCCACGAGCCGAAGGCCGCAGCTGACGAGACCGACAAGCCCTCGCCCAAGACGGACGACGAGGCGACGGTCGCCAAGTGGAACGAGGCCGAGGCGGCGGACGCCGCGGACGCCGAGTCCGCTGCCGACAAGGAAGACTCGGAAGGCGTGGTGCGGAAGTGAGCTCCCAGCGCTTGTTGCTGATCGGCGCGTGGTTGTGGGTGGGTCTCCCGCTCGCCTACGGGCTGTATCGACTGTTCCTGAACGCGGCCAAGCTCTTCGTCTGATGTTCAACAAGCTCGTCAACTGGCGCAACTGGCGCCTGCCGGTGAAGCTCGCCGCGGTGTTGATCGTTCCGGTCGCCATCGCGGTGGGCGCCGGCGTGTTGCAGATCCAGTCCCACATGGAACGCGCCGAGTCGTACGCGGCGCTGCAGCGACTGGTCAAGGTCCGCGCCGCGATGATCCCCGTGATCGAGGGCGTGCAGGCGGAACGGCGGATCATCGCCGAAGGTGCCGGTGTCCAGCTCCTCCAGGAGCAGGTGCGCCGCACCGACGACGCGCGCGCGACGTTGCGCCAGGCGATCAGCAAGACCTCGCTGAGCGAGGTCGTGACCGCCCGCATGGAAGACGTCGGAACCCGGATCGCCGGCCTGCCTGCGCTGCGGGAGAAGACCGGTGACGTGCCGGGCGTGATCAAGGAGTACACCGCGCTCGCCGAGTCGATGCTCGACGTGGACGAGGTGCTCGCCAGCGACTTCGGTGACGCCGCGCTCTCCCGCACGGCGATGGGCCTGAACCACGCGCTCAACGTGCAGGAGCAGGTCCTGTTCCAGCAGGCGGTCGTGCTGTCCGGGCTCACCCGCGGCCAGCTCGTCAACGCCGAGGTGCGGTCGCTCCTCGAGTCCAACGTCAAGCTCGGCTACATCGCGGGTCAGTTCGCCGCGCTCGCCACGCCGGACCAGCTGAACTCGTACTGGACGGAGTTCAACAGCCCGGACATCGAGGCGCAGCGCAAGATGCTGTCCGCCGCGCTGGTGCACCCGACGTCGGACGGGCAGGCCGCCACACCGCCGGCCAACGGCAACGCCACACCCCCGAAGCCCAAGCCGTTGCCGATCGCCGCCGCTGACTGGAGCAAGGCGACCAGTGCGGTCGCGTCGTCGCTGGACGGCGTGGTGCAGGGCCTGCAGGACGACCTGCGCGACACGTCGAACCGCCTGCGCGACGAGACGAGCGACCGGGCGGGTGCGGCGTCCGCGATCCTGTTCGCGAGCCTGATCCTGGCCGGCACCGTCGGGTTCATCGTCGGCCGCTACCTGCTGCGTTCGCTCAACGCGTTGCGCCGCTCCGCGCTGGACGTGGCGTGGCACAAACTTCCCGAAATGGTGGCGACCGGACGGGGCAGCACCGAGATCGAGCCGGTGCCGGTGCACACGACCGAGGAGTTCGGTCAGGTGGCGCGCGCGTTCGACGAGGTGCACCAGCAGGCCGTCCGCTCGGTCATCGAGCAGGCCGGCATGCGCGCGAACATGCGCAACATCTTCGTGAACCTCTCGCGGCGCAGCCAGAGCCTCGTCGAACGCCAGCTCAAGCTGATGGAGGAGCTGGAGAAGTACGAGGAGGACCCGGACCAGCTCGCGAACCTCTTCAAGCTCGACCACCTCGCCACCCGCATGCGCCGCAACAACGAGAACCTGATGGTGCTCTCCGGCGGCGACGTGGCGCGGCGGTTCCACCGCCCGATCCCGCTGACCGACGTGCTGCGCGCGGCCGCCGCGGAGATCGAGCAGTACCAGCGGGTGATGGTGCACACGGCACCGAACGCCGAGGTCGTCGGTTACGTGGCCAGCGACCTCGTCCGCCTGCTGGCCGAACTCCTTGACAACGCAACGGCTTTCTCGCCGCCGCACAGCCAGGTCTCGATCAGCGCGTCGATCGAGGCAGGCGACATCGTGCAGATCGACGTGGTCGACCACGGCATCGGCATCGACCCCGAGGCGCTCGCGGTCGTCAACCAGCGGCTCGAGGCCGCGGGTGAGGGCGCGGACGTCCAGGTCTTCCGTGAAATGGGCCTCTTCGTCGTCGGCAGGCTCGCCGAACGCCACCAGATCGTGGTACGCCTGGATGCCCAACAGGGCAAGGGAACTCGCGCGATCGTGTTGGTTCCGGCAGAACTCGCCCCACGACGGGAGGAGTCCTGGGAGTCTTTCCGCGGGGAGGCTGTCGAGGGACAGCAGACGTCGTGGTTCGAGGCGTCCGCTGCCGCCGCACCGCCTCCTCCGCCCGCACCGGCAGCCGCACGTCAGTCGCCGGACTCGGCTCGGGGCTTCCTCGACGCCTTCCAGCGCGGTGTGCAAAAAGGTCTTCCCGACCGGCAGGAGAGTCGATGAGCACGCAGGTGGACCAGTTCGGCTGGCTGGTCACCAACTTCGCCGAGCGCACACCAGGCATCGAGCACGCCGTGGTGATCTCGGCCGACGGACTGGTGCTGATCTCGTCGTCGAAGCTGCCGCCGCACGCCGCGCCCCAGTTCGCGGCGATCGTGGCCGGCGTGGTGTCGCTCGCGGAGTCGGCGTCGCAGTGCTTCGCCGGTGAGTCGGTCGTGCGCACGGTCGTGCAGATGGACCGGGGCGTGATGCTGCTGATGTCGATCAGCGACGGCTCGTGCCTCGCGGTGCTGGCGTCCTCCACCTGCGACGTGTCGCAGGTGGCGTACGAGATGACAGTGGTGGTGCGGCAGGTCGGTCAGCTGCTCACGCCGGAACTGCGGGCCGAACTGCTATGAGCAGAGAGTCAGAGGAGCAGGTCAACTTCGGCGACCTGGTCAGCGGGTTCAGCTTCGACAGCGAACGCATCCGCAAGCGCGGCAAGAAGAAGGCGCAGCGCGCCCCGGAACCGCCGCCGGAGCCGGACCCGTACGCGACGCTGCCCTTCGAGCCCGTCCCGCCGCTGCCGTCCATCGAGTCGTCGGCGTCGATCGTGCGCGCCTACGCGTGGACCGGCGGCCGCACCACGTCCGACGTGCACCTGGAGATCGAGTCCCTGGTCTCGGTGAACGAGTTCTCGGCCACCGCCGTGCGCCCGGAACACCAGGACGTGCTGGCCCTGTGCCACTCACCGCGCTCGGTGGCCGAGATCGCCGCCCTGCGCGGCCTTCCGCTGGGCGTCACGAAGGTGCTGCTCGGCGACATGGCCTCGCACGGCCTGATCGACGTGCACCGCACCGCTTCGTCGTACGGCGGCGACCGGCCGGACGGCCAGCTGCTGGAGCGCGTGCTCGCCGGGCTTCGCCGGCTGTAGCCCCCTTCCCCGCTGATACGGTCGGGAGACCTATCTGGGGAGGTTGGCGTGGAGTTCCAGGACGTCGTCCGGCGCAGGCGCATGGTGCGGAAGTTCACCGGTGAACCGGTCAGCGAGGAGAGCCTGCAGCGGATCCTGCGCAACGCGGTGCGCGGCCCGTCCGCCGGGTTCTCGCAGGGGCAGGGGTTCCTCGTGCTGCAGGGGGAGTCGCTCAAGCGGTTCCAGGACAGGTTCGAGTGGTGGGGCCTGGACAGTTCGAAGACCGCACCCGTGCTCGTGATCCCGTTGTCCGCCAAGGACGTCTACCTCGACCGGTACGCGCAGCCGGACAAGGGGTGGACCGACCGCAGCGAGGACAACTGGCCCGTCCCGTACTGGTACATCGACACCGGCATGGCCTCGCTGCTGATCCTGCAGACCGCCGTGGACGAGGGGCTCGGCGCGGTGTTCTTCGGGATGAACAAGGACGAATGGCCGGCTTTCCGCGAGGAGTTCGGTGTGCCGGAGACGCACGTGCCGATCGGCGCGATCGCGATCGGGCACCCGGCGGAAGAGGGTGTGTCCGAGGGCGCCTCCCCGCGATCGCGCCCGCGCACCCCGTTCGACGAGATCGTGCGCTGGGGCCGGTGGGCGTGAGCCGGTGATCCCACCGGCGTTCTGTGTGAAACTGGCCTCGGCTAACGGTTGTCCGGCTGGAGGGCGGTGGCGTGGAGATCGACCTGTTCCCGCGCCCGCACCAGCTGCCGGCCGCCGTCGCGGACTTCGTCGGACGTGAGGAGCCTGCCCAGTCCGTCGTGGACCTGATCTCCCCGTTTCCGCAGGTGGTGCTGCTGACGGGAGCGGTGGGGACGGGCAAGACGACGCTCGCCGTGCACGTCGCACATCGGGTGGCGAACGGGTCCTTCCCGGACGGCCAGCTGTTCGTGCGGCTGCGCGGGACGACGCCGCACGAGGTGCTGGGCCGGTTCCTGGCGTCGTTCGGGGTGCCCGCTCCGGGCGACTACGGGGCGCGGCTCAGCGCCTATCGAGACGCAGTTGCGCGACAGTCGCTTCTGTTCGTCCTGGACGATGCGACGAGCCTGGAGCAGGTGACGCCGCTGCTGCCGCACGCGCCGGGCTGCGCGGTGATCGTCACTTCCCGGCACCGGCTGCGGCTGCCCCACGTCGTCGAGGTCGGCGCGCTGGAGCCCGCGCAGGCGATCACCTTGCTGAGCAAGCAGATCGGTGCGCAGCGGGTGGCCAGGGAGCCGTCGCGCGCCGACGATCTGGTCGCCGCCTCGGGCTGCCTGCCGCTCGCGGTGCGGATCGCCGGTGCCCGGCTCGCCGCCCGCCCGCACTGGCCGATCTCGTTGCTCGCCGATCAGCTGAAGGACCCGCGCAGCAGGCTGGATGCGTTGTCGCACGGCGGTTTGTGCCTGCGGATGCGGCTGGCGGAGACCGTGGGCGACGTGAGCCCGCACGCCCGGCGGTTGCTGGGACTGCTCGCCGCGGCCGGGGCCAGGAGGCTGCCGCGCTGGGCGCCGGTGACGGCGTTCGGGGACGTGCGCGGACGGTCCGCTGTGGACGAACTGGTGTCGGCGCACCTCGTCGACCGCGCCGGCGACGGCTACGTCGTGCCGGAACTGGTGCGCGAGTTCGCGGCCGGGCACGTCGATGCTCCGCTTGCCCGGCAACGGGTGCTGGGCGGGTGGCTGGCCTTGCTGGACCACGCGCGCACCGCGTTGTACGGCGGCGACTTCTCCGTCGTGCGCGGCTCGGCGGTGCGCGAGGTGGTGCGGCTCGATCCGCTGCTGCGCTCGGATCCGTTGGCGTGGCTGGAGTCCGAGCGCGCGAACCTGTGCGACGCGGTGTCGCTGGCCGCCGGCGCCGGGCTGGACGAGCTGAGCTGGGAGCTCGCGCACCGGCTGGTGGCGCTGTTCGAGACGCGCGCCGACTACGACAGCTGGCAGCGCACGCACGATCTGGCGCTGGTGGCGACCGAGGCGGCCGGCAACCGCAGGGGCTCGGCCGTGCTGTGGTGCTCACTCGCGTCCCTGCACATCAGTCAGAGCCGGTACGACCTGGCGAAGGAGATGTCCGTGCGGGCCGTGGAGGTGTTCGAGGACCTCGGTGAGCTCGCCGGGCTCGGGCTGGCCTACCGCAACCTCGGCATCGTGTCCCGGTCGTCCGGTGACCTCACGGGAGCCCGCCGGTGGCATAAACGGGCGCTGGCGGTGTACGAGGAGAACGCCGACCCGGTCGGCCACGCGTCCGTGCTGCAGAACCTGGCCCAGATCGACCTGTACGAGTCCGACACCGAGGGTGCGCTGACACGCCTGAGCGCCGCGCTGGACGTGTGCCAGGGGAGGGGGCCTGCCAGGGTGCTCGCGCAGATCAACTACCGCCTCGGCAAGCTGCTGGCGGCGGAAGGACGGCGCGACAGGGCGTTCGAGGTTCTCACCTGCGCACTGGAACTGGCCCGTGGCGCACGGGACCGTCGCGGCGAGAGCATTGTGCTGTATGCATTGGGAGGCAACGAGTTCGCTCGTGGCCGGCACGGTGCCGCCCGCACGTTGCTGCACGAGGCGGCGACCATCTGCGAGGCCAACTTCGACGTTGTCGGTGCCGCACGGGCGCGGCTGGAACTGTCCCGCGTGCATCTCGCGTGCGGTGACTCCGAACGTGCCGCCGAGCTGGAAGCAGCGGCCCGCGCGGTTTACTCGGAATTCGGCCTGAAGCCCGCGCTGGGTGATTTGATCTTCCATCTGTGAAGCGCTTGTGAGCTATTGCTCCAACTGAGTGCTTGGCTGGCTCGTAAGATTCCGTTAGGGTCGCATTCGCGAGCAATTGGCGAGGTTGATGGCGTTACCCAAAATCGCCCGAAAATTGACCAAAAATTAGCCACTTGTTCGATTGCAACCAAAAGGCTGCTCCGTACGGGTGGTGCTCTCCACGGCAGGACCAGTAGGCCCTCACCCTCCGGGGCGGACGTGACGGAGACGTGTGCGGGCAGTGGTGCGTGGTCGGCCAAAAGGGGCTTGTGAGTCGTGAGAATCGGACCAGTCTTGTCTAATGGCATCGCCGGGATCCGTCCGGCGGACGGTGGCCTCGACCAGGGGGTGGAACGCACCATGGGTGGTGTCCCGACGTTTCCCCACGGTAGGCCACTGACGTGGGCGGATCTGGAGGCGATGCCTGATGATGGGCACCGTTTCGAACTCGTCGACGGGGTGTTGGTGATGAGCCCCTCCCCCCGTCCCGTACACCAGCGGGTCGTCGCCCGGCTGCTGGTGGCGCTGACGGCTGTCTGCCCGCCGGAGCTCGAGGTCCTCCCCGCTCCGGTCGACGTGGTGCTCGCCGACGACACCGTCTTCATCCCGGACCTGGTGGTCGGCCGGCGTGAGCAGTTCACGAGGCAGGCGCTCATGGGACCGCCGGTGCTGGCGGTCGAGGTTCTTTCGCCGCGGACGCGTCACGTGGACCTGGAGCTCAAACGGGCGAAATTCCAGGAAGTCGGCTGCGAGAACTACTGGATGATCGATTACGACAGCCCCTGGCTGCGTTGCCTGCACCTCGAAAACGGGGTCTACGTGGAGCAGGCCCGGTCGGACGGCGAAGAGATCATCGAACTGCAGTTCCCGTTCGCGGTGAAGCTCAGCGCCCAGTCACTGGTGCGCTGAGTGCCTGCCGATCAAGACGGACTGGGCTGAACGGGCGACACCGCGCTACAAACGTGTGGATCAACGTTTCACCATCTGGCGCTGCTCGGCGCCGGGCTGGTTGCGTGCACCGCGTCACGTCCAAAGCGCGGAGGTCCAACGCACATGCAGCCGTTCCAGCTGCCGGAGTTCTACACGCCGTATCCGGCTCGGCTGAACCCGAACCTCGAACGCGCCCGAGTCCACACGCGCGCCTGGGCGCGCGAGATGGACATGATCGACGTGCCGCAGCACGGGACGGTGATCTGGACCGCCGACGACCTCGAGTCGCACGACTACGCGTTGCTCTGCGCGTACACCCACCCCGACTGCGACGGTGAGATGCTCGACCTGATCACCGACTGGTACGTGTGGGTCTTCTACTTCGACGACCACTTCGTCGAGCTCTACAAGCGGAACCCGGACATCAAGGGCGCCCAGGCCTACCTCGACCGGCTGCCGCTGTTCATGCCGGTCAGCGGGGTGATCACCGAGGAGCCGGCGAACCCGGTCGAGAAGGGCCTCGCCGACCTGTGGCGCCGCACCGTCCCCAGCCACTCGCTGGACTGGCGCGAGCGGTTCGCCTGCAACACCAAGCACCTGCTCGACGAGTCGATGTGGGAGCTGCACAACATCAGCGCCCGCAGGCTGTCCAACCCGATCGAGTACATCGAGATGCGCCGCAAGGTCGGTGGCGCGCCCTGGTCGGCGAACCTGGTCGAGCACGCGGTCGGCCTGGAGGTGCCGGCCCAGATCGCGCTGTCCAGGCCCATCGGGGTTCTCCGCGACACGTTCAGCGACGCCGTGCACCTGCGCAACGACCTGTTCTCCTACGAGCGCGAGGTGCTCGACGAGGGCGAGCTGTCCAACGGCGTGCTGGTGTTCGAGAAGTTCCTCGGCCTGCCCACCCAGGAGGCCGCTGAGGCCGTCAACGACCTGCTGACGTCCCGGCTGCACCAGTTCGAGCACACGGCCGTCACAGAGGTCCCCATCCTGCTGGACGAGCACACCATCGACCCCATCGGGCGCGCGGCGGTCCTCGGCTACACCAAGGGCCTGCAGGACTGGCAGGCCGGCGGCCACGAGTGGCACATGCGGTCGTCCCGGTACATGAACAAGGGCCTGGCCACCGCGGAGTCGCCGTTGGGCATGTCCGCGGCGAACATCCTCGGCTCGATCGTGAAGACCATGCCGCAACGGCTCAAGCAGTTCAGCGGCACACCGAAGATCGTCGAGCCCTACACGCTGCCGTCGTTCGACGTGCCGTTCACGCTGACCCTCTCGCCGCACCTGGACCAGGTCCGCGAGGAGATCATCACGTGGGCCCGGGACATGGGCATCCACAGCGAGGGGATCTGGGACGAGGCCAAGCACCGCGGCTTCGACCTGGCGTTGTGCTCGGCCGGGCTCGATCCCGACGCCACGCCCGCCGAGCTGTTCCTGTCCGCCGCGTGGCTGTCGTGGGGCACCTACGCCGACGACGTCTACCCGTGGACGTTCGGGCGGCTGCGGGACCTGACCGGGCTGAAGATCCAGACCGCGCGGCTCAAGCAGTGCATGCCGCTTGACCTGGTGCTGCCGGTGGTGCCCGCGAACGCGACCGAGCGCGGGCTGGCCGATCTCTGGCAGAAGACCGCGGCACCGATGTCCGCGGACTTCCGGGCCACGTTCCGCCAGACCGTGGACGACATGCTGGACAGCTGGGTCTGGGAAGTGATCAACATCCAGCAGAACCGCATTCCCGACCCGGTCGACTACCTCGAGATGCGGCGGTCGACGTTCGGCTCCGAATTGACGACCTCGTTGTCGCGCTTTTCGCATTCGACGACGGTCCCGCCGGAGATCTGGGGTACTCGGGTCATTCAGACCATGGAGCGGTCGGCCATGGACTACAGCTGCATGCTCAACGACGTGTTCTCGTACCTCAAGGAAATCCAGTACGAGGGCGAGGTGCACAACATCGTCCGGGTGATCGAGAACTTCCTCGGCGTTTCCCAGTCCCGTGCCTTCGAGATCTCCTACGCGTTGATGGACGCCCGGCTCGGCCAGTTCACCAGGTCCGTCGACGTCGAACTCCCGAAGTTCTTCGACGACATGTCGCTCGACACCGCGACACGGGCGGCGCTGACCCGCTACGCCGACGAGCTGAAGGACTGGATCGTCGCAATCATCAACTGGCACGAGGGAACCAGCCGCTACGGCGAGGACGAGATCACGACCCCGGTGAACGCCCACCTGCTCGCGGGGGCGTTCCACCAGGGCCCGTCGGGCATCGGCACGTCGGCCGCCCGCCTCACATCCCGAATTTAGTGTTCAGCCAGGCGCGGGTCGCATCGCGGTAGTCCTCCGCGTTGATGTGCAGGGCGAGCGAGTGGCCCGCGCCTGGCAGCACGTACGTCTCCAGCTGCGCCTCGGGCCGGTAGTACGCGGCCTCCTGCGCGCGCAACGAGTTCGCGCTGGAGCAGTCGCGCAACGCCAGGAGCCCGCAGAACAACACGTCCTGCGTGCCCACGGCCTGCAACACCGGCACGTCGATCCCGTACGTGGTGGGCAGCACGATGCCGAAGACGGCCACGGTTCCCATGCCTGGCACGGAAACCTGGTCCTTGGTCGCCTCGTCGGCGTCCACCACGCTCTGCTCGGCGTCGTCCATCGCGTAGAACAACCCGGCCCGCGCGCCCGGCCGCGTCGTGAAGTACAGCGGGTCGCTGCCGAGGTGCGCGAGCACGTTGTCCAGGAACACGGGCTGAAGTCCCAGTGCCGCACCGAGAGCGAGCGCCGGCACGTTCGGCATGTGCGTCATGCCGCTCAGCACCACGCCGTCCACGTCGTGGTAGGTCGCGGCCTCCGCCGCGACGATGCCCGAGCCGACGGAGTGCCCGACGATGACCACCTTCTGGTACGAGGTGCCGCCGACGGAACCCGAGCGCAGGTGCGTGACGACGTCGTGCAACGACCGTGCCTCGACGGAGATCAGCATCGGCAGGCTCGGCGGGTGCGTCGACGCACCGGTGCCGAGGCGGTCGACGGCGAACGTCGCCCGGCCCTCGTGGGCCATGTTCCGCTGGTACGAATAGGACTCCGGCACGCCGGGCAGGTCCCAGTACGCGCGGTTGTACGTGCCGCCGTGCACCAGCAGCTGGATAGAAGCCGGGTTCTCGCCCGCCGGTGTGCAGAGCTGGCCGGAGATCGTGGCGGGACCGGCCGGGCCCGCGACGGGGAGCGTGGTGATCGAGCACTGGACACCGGAGGCGGTGGCGGCAGGCGTGAGCGACGTCAGCGCCAGTACCGCAGCAAGTACGGGGAGCAGTTTCACGCTGGAGGCCTTCTCTGTGTCGGCTTTCTGCGGGTGGCGATCAGGGGCAGCCGGTTCGGCTGCATGGTCGCCTTCACCTGGGCGTAGACGCGTTGTCCCGCAACGGGGACGAGGTCCCACCGGGTCGCGATCGTCGCGGCCGCGATCGCGATCTCCGTGTGGGCGAGGAAATGGCCTGGGCAGAACCGGGAACCCGCGCCGAACGGGATGAACGCGCCCTTCGGCAGGGCGGCGGCCTTCGAGGGTTCCCAGCGGTCGGGGTCGAAGCCGCCGGGATCGGGGAACCAGCGTGGATCGCGGTGCAGCGTGTGCTGGGAGACCGCGATCTCCGAGCCCTTCTCGACGAGCACGCCGCCGATCTCGACGTCCTCGCGGGCCCGGCGCATCAGGATGATCGGTGGAGTGCGCCGCAGCACCTCGTTGATGATCCGGCCGGTGTACTCGAGCTTCGCCACGTCCTCGAACGTCGCCGGCCGATCGCCCAGCACGGCGTCGACCTCGGCGTGAAACCGTTGCCGGATTTCAGGTCTCGTGCCGACCTCGTGGAAGAACCACGCCAGCGCCACGGCCGTCGTCTCCGCGCCGGTGGTGAGGATCGTGACGACCTCGTCGGTGATCTGCTCGTCGGTCATCGCCTCGCCGGTGTCCGCGTCCCGCGCGGCGAGCAACGCCGACAGCAGGTCGCCGTGGTCCGTGCCTTCTTCCCGCGCGCCGACGACGACCTCGGGGATGATCTTGCGCAGGCGCGCGGCGGCCTCGTCGAACTCGCGGTTCGCCTTGAGCGGCAGCCTCTCCACGAATCCCGGCGAGAACGCGCGGACCAGCACGTGCCTGAGCATGATCGGGATGGAGTGCTTGATCTCGGCGAGCACGCGCGGGCCGAGCTCCGCGGAGAACAGCGTGCGGCCGGCGACGGTCATCACGAAGTCCTGCATCAGCGCGTCGAACTCGAGGCGCTGCCCGTCGTGCCACGAGTCGCGCAGCTCTGTCGCGAGCGTGGTGATCACGGTCTGCGCGTAGGTCGAGACCCTGCCGCGGCTGAACGCCGGCAACACCATCCGGCGTTGCCGCTGGTTGAACGCGCCGTTCGAGGTGGCGAGCCCGTTGCCGAACAGCGGGCGCATCTTGTCGAACACGATGCCCTTGTCGAACTTCTCCGACGTCAGCAGCCGCATCGCCAGCTCGGGGGTCGTGACCAGGTACACCGGTAGGGGACCGAGGAAGACCCGGACCACGTCACCCCTGGCGGGTAACGAGGACAGGAACTCGACCGGTGACCTGAGCAACGCGACGGAATGCCCGACGAGGGGCCATCGGCCCGGCACCGTCGTGACGCTCGGCATCGCATCACCCTCTCAAGCGACCCCAAACAACTTAGGGGTGCCACGCCAGTCTGGGCGAGCAGATACACACGATCGGATGCTCATTCGATCGGCTGTTCTGGTGCACACCAGTACGCTCGGCGCGTGAGCAGCGACCTCGGTTGGGTCCCACCAGGTGTCGACACGGCGGTGCCCTCACCAGCCAGGGTGTACGACTACTGGCTCGGTGGCGGCCACAACTTCGCGCCCGACCGCGTGCTCGCGGAGAAGATCCTCCAGATCATGCCCGGCGTCCGCGACGCGGCGCGGCTGAACCGCTCGTTCCTGCGCAGGGCCGCGTTGTTCATGCTCGAGCAGGGCGTGCGGCAGTTCCTCGACATCGGCTCCGGCATCCCGACGGTCGGCAACCTGCACGACATCGTGCAGGCCGAGTCCCCCGACTGCCGCGTCGTCTACGTGGACAAGGACCCGGTCGCCGTCGCGCACAGCGAGCTGATCCTCGCCGGCAACGGCAACACCGCCGTGCTGCAGGCCGACCTGCGCGACCTGGACGCGATCCTCGACGCCGGTCCGACCCGCGAGCTCATCGACTTCGACCAGCCGGTCGGCCTGTTCATGCTGTTGCTGCTGCACTTCGTCCCGGACGAGTGGGACCCGGTGTCGATCGTCGGTTCGTACCGCGACCGGCTGGTGCCCGGCAGCTTCCTGGCGCTGTCGCACGTTGCGGCCGAGGCGCGGCCGGAGGGGATGGACGAGGCCGTCCACACCTACAACGCCAAGAGCTCCCAGAACCAGGCGTACCCGCGCTCGCACGGCGAGGTGGCGGCGTTCTTCGGCGGATTCGACTTGGTGGAGCCGGGTCTGGTCGGGTGCCCGTCGTGGCGGCCGGACGGCGACGGCGACTTCTCGGCGAGCCCGGAGATCAACGTGGTGCCGTACGCGGGGGTCGCTGTCAAACCCTGACGGCACTTGGTCAGCGGACGGTCAGTGCAGGTCGGCACCTTGTGGTCACCAACTCACCAGGGGGACCACATGAAGAACGTCCTGATCTCCGGCGCCAGCATCGGCGGCCCCGCCCTCGCGTACTGGCTGCGCCGCTACGGCTTCACCGTCACCGTCGTGGAGCGGGCCCGCGGACTGCGGCCCGGCGGCCAGGCGATCGACGTGCGCGGTCCCGCGCTGGACGTCGTCGAGCGCATGGGCCTCGGCGCCGAGCTGCGGGCGTTGTCGACGAACATGCGCGGCATGACCATGCTCGACGCCGAGGGCAACGAGCTGTTCAGCTCGACCGAGCACACGCTCAGCGGCGGTGACCTCTCGAGCCCCGACGTCGAGCTAATGCGCGACGACCTGGCGCAGCTGCTGTTCGACGCCGCACCCGGCGTGGAGTATCTCTTCGACGACTCGATCGTGTCCATCGATGGCACCCGCGTGACGTTCGAGCGCAACGCCCCGCGCGACTTCGACGTGATCGTCGGCGCGGACGGCCTGCACTCCAACGTCCGCCGGCTCGTCTTCGGGCCGGAGGAGCAGTTCATCAGCCACCTCGGCATGTACCTGGCCGTCTTCACCGCGCCGAACTTCCTGGGCCTCGACCACTGGCAGGTGTTCCAGCAGGGCGAGATCGTCGGCGGCGGGGTCATGAGCGCCCGCGCCAACGCGGAATGCCGTGTCTACATGGGTTTCAACGGCGCCGTGTCGTTCGACTACCGCGATGTCGAAGCCCAGCGCCGGTTGCTCGCGGAGATGTTCGCCGACGCCGGTTGGGAGTGGCAGACCGCGGTGAAGCACATGTGGGAGGCGCCGGACTTCCACTTCGACTCGATGAGCCAGATCCGGATGGACAGCTGGTCGCGGGACAACGTGGTGCTGCTCGGCGACGCGGGGTACTGCGGCTCGCCGTTGTCCGGACAGGGCACCAGCATGGCGCTCGTGGGTGCGTACGTGCTCGCCGGTGAGCTGCGGGACAACCCGACCGGTGCGTTCCAGCGCTACGAGGAGATCCTGCGCCCGTACGTGACGGCCAACCAGGACTTCGCGTTGCGCAACCGCGAGAACCCCGGCGTGCCGTCGGAGGAGTTCGCCCAGGTGGTGAACAGCCTCCAGCTCAGCAGTTACTGAACAACTCCTCGATCGCCGTGCGGACGTCGTCCTCGGGGATCACGGCGCCGGTGAACCGGACCACCGCCGTGATCCCCTTGGCGTCGAGGTGCCGCCAGTCGGTGAAGCTCAGTCCCTCCAGTGCTTTCCGCACCTCGGGGTCGTCGCCGAACTCGGTCTGGTCCAGCGCCTCCCTGGCCGAGACGACCTGGCCGTGCCGGGCGAACGACAGTTTGGTCAGCCGGTTCACGTTCCAGAAGTAGCTCGCGGCCTTTCCATTGGAAGACAGTCGTTCCAGGACCTCTGGCTTGGAGCCGACGTAGTTGTTGCTCTCCACCACGATGACGCCGTCGTCCAGTTCGAGGACGATGCCGTCCTCCTCGAAGTCGTCCACCACATCGTCGACGTCGACGCCCGTGGCGATCGTGATGGTCCCGGCCGGCTCGAGCATCTTCGCCAGCCACCGGTACGGGGCCTCCGGCGCGATCTTCTTCGGTGGCACGGGTTCGCCGCGCAGCAGATGGCCGACCTGATCGGTCTTCTTGTGCACCACCGGTTCCGCGAGCGGTGCCTGCCAGATCTTGAGGTCGTACCGCTCTTCGCCGTCGTCCCTGCCGGTCGCGCTGACCCGGACGCGGAACTCACCGGGCCACGGCGGGGTCTCGCCGTGGCCGAGGCGTGCGCCACCCGCGACGGCCGAGTAGCTGATGTCGGCGACCTCGTCCCACCTCGTCGCCTCCACGTCGTCCGGGGGATCCCGCAAGACCTGCAGCGACACGGGGACCTGGCCCTCCGCGATGCCGGTGCGGACGGCGAACCCGGTGTCCACCGCCCCGGCCAGACCGGTGACGGTGAAGTCCGCCTTGGTCAGGCCCAGTTCCTCGACGAGCAGGAACTCGTGGCCGAACACCGGCACGTGCGTGTGCGAATGGCGGAACTCGTAGGTGGCCCGCCGCTTCTCCAGCAACGCCTGGTCGTACGCGGGCGGCTTCGGGATCGAGGGCAGCAGCAGCGCGGTCACCCCGATCGCCGTGCCGATGATCGTGGCCGGGTCGGTGGCGTGGTCCGTGCCGATCGCCCGCAGCACTGCAGCGGACACGGCGACGGCCGGTGCCAGATGTGCCGCGCCGTGCCGGGCCGCGATGGCGGCCTCGTCACCGGTCGCGTCACTCAGGTCGAGGGGGAGCAGGTCGCGCATCCGCGCCAGGACGACGTCGGCGGCACCGGGGTGGAGGTTCTCCAGGAAGTCCACGGCCTCCTTGGCCGCGCTCTGCCCGCCGCCTGTCGCGAACCAGAACCGCCCGGCCGGCGCGCGCAGATCCGCGATCATCGCCTGCGATGCGCGCAGGTCCAGCCGGGCGACGGCGAGTTCGAGGGCGCCGAGCAGCCGCTCCGCGACGAGCGCGTTCACGCCGGCCAGCGCCTCCTTCGGCGAGGTGGCCGCGCGCTCGTGCCGGCCCAGTTCCGCGGCCGGGGCCGGCGGGATCAGCGCCTCGATCTCCCGCGCGGCCGCCCTGATCAGTTCGTCGAATTCCCCCATGCCGCGATTCTGCCCAGGTGGCGGTGCGGCTGGCACGAGGATAGGTGAAAAGTCTGGTTCGACGGCTAGCGGACGGGCGCTCAATGGCCCAGCTCACAGCCATTTGACTGGAGTTGACCACTCACGCACGATCCTGGGTTGACAACAGCATCCGCGCACCGCGGGGGAAGCCGGTGGAACTCCGGCACTGACCCGCAACGGTGAAAGTCCGACTGCCCGTGGCGCGCGGTAGCTCCACCAACCCGTCGAGGACAGCGGGGCAGGGAGGCGTAGTGATCAGGAAATCAGCGCTGGCCGCGATCATCGCGGTCGCGCTCGTGGCGACACCGCAGGCCCAGGCGGCCGACGCGGCGCCATCCGCGGGAACGTGGCTGGTCAGCCAGTTCAGCGAGGGCGACCGGTTGCTACGCGCCCCTCAGGACCCCGCTTCCGGGGACACCGGTCTCACGGCCGACGGCATCTACGCGCTCGCGGCCGCCGGTGTGGGGAGGTCGACCGCCGAGAAGGCGGCCGCCTGGCTCGCGCAGCCCGACCAGATCGCGTTCTTCCTCGGTGACGGCGAGGCCGAGTCCTACGTCGGTGGCCTGGTGAAGCTCGCGCTGGTCGCGCAGACGCTCGGCACCGATCCGCACAAGTTCGCGGCCATCGACCTGCTGGGCAGGCTCTCCGCGTTGCAGGAGGAGTCCGGGCGTTACCGCGACCGGACCGATCCCTCGTTCGACCAGACCAACGCGTTCACGCAGGCGCTGGCGATCATCGTGCTGAAGCGGGCCGGTCAGCCGTCGGACAAGCCGGTCACCTTCCAGGTGTCGAGCCAGTGCCCGGACGGCGGGTTCCCGATCCAGTTCGAGCAGGCCACCTGCAAGTCCGATGTGGACGCCACCGCGATCGTGCTGCAGGCGCTGCTGGCCGCGGGGGAGAAGACGGCCACTGCGACGGCCTCCGCGAAGGGCCTCGACTGGCTCGCGAAGCAGCAGCAGGCCGACGGCGGGTTCCAGGCGATGGCGCCGCCGACGAACGCCAACACCACCGGCCTCGCGGTCGGTGCGCTGGTCGCCGGCGGACGTGCCGAGGCCGCGGACAAGGCCGTGGCGTTCCTCAAGACGCTGCAGGTGGGGTGCGCCGGGCCCGTCGCCCAGCGCGGCGCGGTGTCGTTCGACCGCAACGGTTTCGACGCCGGCACGGTCGTGCGTGCGACCACGCAGGCGATGCTCGGGCTGGCTCGGGTGAGCCTCGCGACCGTGTCCGCCGCCGACGCGACCGCGGGTGTGCCCGCCCTCGACTGCACCACGCCGCCCTCGCCCTCGCCCGAACCGACCGCGCCGCCGGCACCGGCCGGTCCTGAGCAGGTCCCGGCCGACCCGCCGCTCGCGGTCACCGGTCCCGACCAGGCCGGTCCGCTGACCCTCTTCGGCTCCTTCGCGGTCATCGCCGGTGCCGTCCTGCTCTTCGTCTCCCGTCGTCGGAAGGTTGGTGCGTGATGCGCCGCGTTCTTGCTGTCCTCGCCCTGCTCGCGAGCTCGTTCGTGGTCGCTCCGGCCGCCTCCGCCGCGCCGTGTGCCGGGGTGCAGGTCGTGGTGGACTTCAGCGCGTTCGGCGGCGGCGTCCAGACCGGGTGCGCCGCGGGGGATCCGGCCACCGGCCTCGCCGCTCTCACCGGCGCGGGCTTCACGTACTCGTTCGTGCCGCGCCAGCCCGGTTTCGTGTGCCGCGTCAACGCGTTGCCGAACCCGTGCACCGCGCCCACCACCAGCGCGTACTGGTCGTACTGGCACGCCACGCCCGGCGGCACGTGGAGCTACAGCACCTCGGGCGCAGGTAGCTACAACCCGGCACCGGGCACGGTCGAGGGCTGGGCGTTCGGCGCCGGTACCGCCCCGAGCACGGCCCCGTGAAACGGCTCTTCTTCGCGCTGGCACTGGTAGCAGCGTTCACACCGGTGCCGGCGCACGCCGCGGGCTGCGACGGCGTCACGGTCGTCGTGGACTACCGCGGCCTCGGGGGAGGCGTGCAGCAGGGCTGCGCGTCAGGCAGTCCGGCTTCCGGGGTGGCGGCGCTGACCGCGGCCGGGTTCGGCTACACCTACGCGTCGCGGCAGCAGGGCTTTGTGTGCCGCATCAACGGAAAGCCGGGCACGGACGCGGACAAGTGCGTCAACGCCTCTCCCGCTTCGGCGTACTGGTCGTACTGGCACGCTCCTGCCGGCGGCGCCTGGTCGTACAGCAACCAGGGCGCGGCGACCTACGTGCCCGCTCGCGGAAGCGTGGAGGGCTGGGCGTTCGGTGCCGGGGAACAGCCGGGCATCGCGCCGCCCGCGGCTCCGGCTCCGCAGCCGCCTGCGCCGCAACCACCTCAGCCGCCGGCGGGGCAACCTCCCGCGCAGCAACCGCCTGGGGCGACCACGACCACCGCACCGCCCGCCTCTTCGGCGGCGCCGTCTTCGGAATCGGCTCCGTCGTCAACGCCTTCGTCGGCCGTGTCGTCGGCCGTGTCGTCGTCTGCGGCGGCGGGGGAGACGTCGGTGGTGGTCGAGGAGAAGTCGCGGCAGGCTCAGGAGAAGTCCGGCTCCGGCTGGGTGTGGACCGCGCTCGGCGTGCTGGTGATCGCGGCCCTGGTCGTCGCCGGGGTGCTGGTGGCGCGAAGGCGCCGTTCGGAAACCGAGTGAAACTGCATTCCGGCGCGTGGTGGCTGTGGGCCCTCGGCCTCGCCACCGCCGCCAGCCGCACGACGAACCCGCTGGTGCTGGGCCTGATCCTGGCGGTGGCGGGGCTCGTCGTCGTGACCTGCCGGGCGAACACGCCGTGGGCCGGCACCTACGGCGTGTTCCTCAAGTTCGGCCTGCTGGTCATCGGCCTGCGCGTGCTCCTGCACGTGTTCCTCGGCGGTATCGCGGGCCCGACGATTCTCTTCACGCTGCCCCAGATCCCGCTCCCCGACTGGGCCCAGGGCATCAGAATCGGCGGCCCAGTCTCCGCAGAAGGCCTGGTTTTCGCGCTGTACCAAGGTTTGCTGCTCGCCACGATCCTGAGCTGCGTCGGCGCCGCCAACGCACTCGCGAATCCGAAGCGACTCTTGCGGTCACTACCCGCCGCCCTCTACGAGGTGAGCGTGGCCGTGGTGGTGGCGCTGACCGTTGCGCCGCAACTGGTCGCTTCCGCGCGGTCGGTGCGCCGGGCCCGGAAGCTGCGCGGCGACACGGCCCGCGGCGTCCGGGCGATCCGCACGATGCTGGTGCCGGTGCTGGAGGACGCCCTCGAACGCTCGCTGGTGCTGGCCGCCTCGATGGACTCCCGTGGCTACGGGCGCACGGCCGGCATCTCGCGCCGCGACCGGGCGCTGACCGGGACGTTGGTGCTGGCGGGGCTGTTCGGGTTCTGCATCGGCATGTACGGGCTGCTCTCCGACGCCTACACCGGCTGGCCGTTGCTGGCGGCCGGTGGTGTGCTGGCGATCGCGGGCCTGAAGGTGGGCGCGCGCCGGGTGCCGCGCACGCGGTACCGGCCGGATCGCTGGACGCCGCGGGCGATCGGGGTGGCGTCGAGTGGCGTGGCGGGGGCGTTGGTGCTGGTGTTCTCGGGGGATCCGGCGTTGTCGCCGCCGACGGTGCCGCTGGCCGCGCCCGAGTTGCCACTGCTGCCCGCGCTGGGTGTGGTGGTGGCGTTGCTGCCGGTGGTGCTGGTGAGGGAGTCGTGAACGCGGCGGGTGTTGGTGGCGCTTCATCGCTGGTGATCGTCGTGGGGGAAGCATGATCAGGTTCGAGGACGTCACGATCACCTACGCCGAGCAGCCTGTTCTCGAGGGCATCTCGCTGGAGATCCCCGAAGGCGAGCTGTGCCTGGTCGTCGGCCGCACCGGCTCCGGCAAGTCGACGTTCCTGCGCGCGATCAACGGCCTCGTCCCGCACTTCAGCGGCGGCACGCTGGCCGGCCGGGTGCTGGTGGACGGGCGCGACACCGCGCTGTTCCCGCCACGCGAGCTGGCGGACGTGGTCGGGTTCGTCGGGCAGGACCCGGTGGCCGGCTTCGTCGCGGACAACGTCGAGGACGAGCTCGCGTACTCGATGGAGTCCCTGGGCCTGCCGGGCGACGTGATGCGCAAGCGGGTCGAGGAGACCCTCGACCTGCTCGGCCTCGCCCCGTTCCGCGACCGTCCACTTGCGACTTTGAGTGGCGGTCAGCAGCAGCGGGTGGCGATCGGCGCGGCGCTCACGGCGCATCCGCGGGTCCTCGTGCTCGACGAGCCGACCTCGGCCCTGGACCCCGGTGCCGCCGAGGACGTTCTGGCTGCCGTGCAACGACTTGTGCACGACCTCGGGATGACCGTGGTGATCGCCGAGCACCGCCTCGAACGGGTCGCGCAGTACGCGGACCGGGCACTCCTGCTGCCGCAGGGCGTGGCGGGCGAGGTCGGCGAGATCCTGGTCGCCGCACCGGTGGCGCCGCCCGTGGTGCGGCTCGCGCAGGTGGCCGGGTGGTCGCCGGTCCCGGTGTCGGTGCGGGACGCGCGTCGCGTCGCCGCCTCCCTGCGCTCCCGGCTGCCGGAACCGGCGGCCGAGACGGCTCCGCCCACCGAGCCGGTGCTCACCGCGCGGGATGTCGTCGTCAGGTACGGCGATGTCCAGGCGGTGCGCGGAGTCGGGCTGCAGGTCGGCGCCGGTGAACGGGTGGCGTTGATGGGGCGCAACGGTTCCGGCAAGTCGAGCCTGCTGTGGGCGGTGCAGGGGAGTGGCAGGCGCACGTCCGGCACCGTTGATGTCCGCGGCACGGACCCGGCGTCGGTGAAGCCCGCACAACGGCGCAGGACCGTGGCGCTGGTGCCGCAGCAGCCGTCCGACCTGCTGTACCTGGAGACGGTCGCGCAGGAGTGCGCGCAGGCCGACGCGGAGTCCGGGCAACCGGCCGGGACCTGCCGGAAGCTGCTGGACGGGCTGGCTTCCGTGCCGCCGGACACGCATCCGCGCGACCTGTCGGAGGGGCAACGGCTGGCGCTGGTGCTCGCGGTGATGCTGACCGGGGCGCCGGACGTGCTGCTGCTCGACGAACCGACGCGCGGCCTCGACTACCCGGCGAAGGAAGCGCTCGCGCGCACCCTCAAGGAGCTGGGCAGCGCGGTCGTCCTGGCCACGCACGACGTCGAGTTCGTCGCGGAGTACGCGACCAGGGTTGTCGTGATGGCCGAGGGCGAGGTCGTCGCGGACGGCCCGGCGCGCGAGGTCGTGACGTCCTCGCCGATCTTCGCGCCGCAGGTCAGCAAGATCCTCGGGCCCTGGCTGACCGTGGCCGAAGTCGAGGCGGCCCTGGAGTCGGCACAGTGATCGCGATCGGGCGGCGGTCCGCGATCGCCCTGGTGGTCTCCGGGGTGATCGGGCTGGCCGCGTTCACCTGGCCGTTGTTCGTCGCGCCGTCCAGCGACATCGCGCACGGCGGCGACGCGCCGTGGACGTTCGCGCTGCTGCTCCCGCTCGTGCTGGCGGTCGTGCTCGCCGAGCTGAGCGAGAAGGGCATGGACTCCAAGGCGATCGCGATGCTCGGCGTGCTGTCGGCGCTCGGTGCCGCGATCCGGCCGCTGGGCGCGGGCACCGCCGGCATCGAGACGATCTTCTTCCTGATGGTGCTCAGCGGCAGGGTCTTCGGGCCCGGTTTCGGGTTCGTGCTGGGCAACACCACGTTGTTCGCCTCGGCGTTGCTGACCGGCGGTGTCGGGCCGTGGCTGCCGTACCAGATGCTCGGCGCGGCCTGGGTGGCGCTCGGCGCCGGTCTTCTCCCGCAGTGGCGCGGCAAGGCGGAGATCGCGCTCCTCGTCGCGTACGGCGTGGTCAGCTCGCTGGCCTTCGGGTTCCTGCTGAACCTGTCGTTCTGGCCGTTCGCGGTCGGCGAGGGCACGTCGGTGAGCTTCGACCCCAACGCCTCGGCCGGCGCGAACCTGGTGCGGCTGGCGGCGTTCACGCTCGCCACGTCGCTCGGCTGGGACCTCGGGCGCGCCGTCACCACCGCCGTGCTGGTGGTCGTGACGGGTCCCGTGCTGCTGCGGACGCTGCGGCGAGCCTCGCGGAAAGCGGCGTTCCTGCCCGCGTGAGCCGTGCCGAGACATCGGAGGTCCGGCGATTTATCAGGGAATTGGCTCAGACCATTGACGACAAAAGGGATTCTTGACCAGGCTGAGCACAGGGTCGCCGCCCCCGACTCGTGAGGAGGAGTCGTGAGAACTCGCGCTCTCGCCGTGGTCATCACCGTGACCGCAGCGCTCTCCGTGAGCGCGCAGTCGCAGGCCGCGGAGCCACTGCAAAGCCTGGTACCTGTTCCGGTATCCGTCCAGGCCAAGAGCGGTGTCACGCACAGCCTGACAACTGCCACGAAGATCTACACCGCGCCTGCCGCGCGGGACGTCGGCACCTTCCTGGCCGGAGTGCTCCGGCCCTCGACGGGATATGCCCTGCCGGTGTCCGACGCGGTCGGCACGCCGACGGACGGCATCGCTTTGCTGCTGTCCGGTGCCCCCGGCACGGTCGGCCAACAGGGCTACCAGCTCGATGTCGCCGCAGGTGCCGTCACGGTACGAGCCAACACATCGGAGGGCTTGTTCGCCGGCGTGCAGACGCTCCGGCAGTTGCTGCCCGCCAAGGTGGAGAGCACGTCCGTGCAGGCCGGTCCGTGGACCGTGCCGGGCGCGCTGATCACCGACTACCCGCGGTTCTCCTACCGCGGCGCGATGCTGGACGTGGCACGCCACTTCCACCCGGTCGCCGCGGTGAAGCGCTACATCGACCAGATGGCGCTCTACAAGATCAACTACTTCCACTGGCACCTGTCGGACGACCAGGGCTGGCGGATCGTGATCGACAGCTGGCCGCGCCTCGCGACGTACGGCGGCAGCACGCAGGTCGGCGGCGGCGCCGGTGGCTACTACACCAAGGCGCAGTACAGCGAGATCGTGCAGTACGCGGCCGCGCGCAAGATCACGGTGATCCCCGAGATCGACATGCCGGGCCACACGAACTCGGCGCTGGCCTCGTACGCGGAGCTGAACTGCAACAACCAGGCTCCGCCGCTGCGCACGGACATCGAGGTCGGCTATTCCTCCCTGTGCGTGAACAAGGACATCACCTACCAGTTCATCGACGACGTGGTGCGCGAGATCGCGGCGCTCACGCCCGGCCCGTACTTCCACATCGGCGGTGACGAGGCGAACGCGACCTCGGACGCGGACTACCAGGCGTTCATGAACCGCGCGCTGCCGATCGTGAAGAAGTACGGCAAGACCGTGCTCGGCTGGCACGAGTTCGTGAAGACCACGACCGACACCGCCGCCATCCCGCAGTACTGGGGCACCACGACGTCCAACGCGACGGTGCAGGCAGCGGCGGCACGCGGCAACAAGGTCATCATGTCGCCCGCGAACAAGGCGTATCTGGACATGAAGTACAACTCCAGCACGCCGCTCGGCCTGTCGTGGGCCGGCTTCGTCGAGGTGCAGGACGCCTACAACTGGAACCCCGGCACACACCTGAGCGGGGTGCCGGAGTCCGCGGTCCGCGGCGTCGAGGCTCCACTGTGGACCGAGACGATCGTCACCTCGCGCGACATCGAGTTCATGGCGTTCCCGCGGCTCGCCGTGCACGCCGAACTCGGCTGGTCGCAGTGGTCGACGCACAACTGGGACCAGTTCAAGGTGCGCCTGGGCAACCAGGCACCGCGCTGGAGCACCATGGGCATCAACTTCTACCGGTCCGCGCAGGTCCCGTGGGACACCGGCGGCCCGCCGCCCGGCCCGTGCTCGCAGCCCGCGTGGGACCGCAACAGCGTCTACACCAACGGCAACGTGGTGTCGCACAACGGCCACAAGTGGACCGCGAAGTGGTGGACGAAGGGCGAGGAGCCCGGCACCACCGGTCAGTGGGGTGTGTGGCGGGATGACGGTGTTTGCTGATTGATTGTGTGGGCCGCGGGATCTCCCGCGGCCCACACGTCGTTTTGAGGGGGACGCGCGTCATGCGGGCACTGGTCACGAACGACGACGGCATCGACTCACCCGGCCTGGTAGCGCTGGCGCGTGCCGCCGTCGCGGTGGGGTGGGAGGTGCTGATCGCCGCACCGTCGACCGAGGCGAGCGGCACCGGCACCTCGCTGGCCTCCACCGCGGGCCGCGGCCCGATCCGCCTGGAGCGGCGGGAGCTGGACGGGTTCGAGGGGTTCGCCGTGCCCGCGCATCCCGGCCTGATCTCGTTCCTCGCGTGCCACGGAGGCTTCGGCGAGCGGCCGGACGTGGTGCTGTCCGGGGTGAACCTCGGCGCGAACGTCGGCACCGGAATCCTGCACTCCGGCACGGTCGGCGCCGCGCTGACGGCGGGCGTGCGAGGCGTGTCCGCGCTGGCGGTGTCGCTGGACGTCAAGTGGAACGGGGCCGCACCGTTGTGGGACAAGGCGACCGAGGTCGCGGCCGTAGTGCTGCCCACGCTGGCGGAGATGCCGGCCAGCACGGTGCTGAACCTGAACGTGCCCAACGGTGCCGTGAACGGGCTGGAGTGGGCGGACATCGCGGCCGTCAGCCCGATCCAGGTGCGGGTGGAGCGGATCGACGAGCTGGAGCTGAAGTTGTCGGCGTTCGACGCCGGCGTGGAACTGGTGGAGGGCACGGAGGTCGCGTTGCTGGCGCGGGGATGCGCGACGCTGACGCCGTTGCGGTCCGTGGGGCGCGCTACTTCTGATCTGCCTTCGCCGGTCTGGCCAGGGTGATGATCAGTCCGATCAGCGCGGTGCGGACCTCCAGGAACCCCTCGGTCGTGACGTCGTTGAGCCCGACGGCCACCCCGCCGAAGAAGAGCAGGAGCAGCAACCCGTACATGCGCGCCAGGTCGTGCCGCCACGCCATCGCGACCCCGAGCGCGCCGATGCCCACCTGGATGACGTGGTAGTCCGCGCTCAGGTTGAAGACGTCCAGCCAGGCGATCCCCAGCTGCAACAGCCCGGCGGTGAGGGTCAGCATCTGCGGCCTCGTGAACTCCAATTGATCGTTCAACAAGGCCATGGTTGGTCCTACCCTTCGGCTCGCCGCCAGACCGCCTCGTACTGCGCTTGTCGTTCGCGGTCCTGCGCGGCGTTTCGCTCCCGGCGGCCCTGAGTCGCCGATCCTCGTGGGTACCCGTACTTGGTGAGCCGGTAATCCACGCTTTCGGGCGCGTAGGACAACGCGAAGTACAGTCCTACAACGAAACCGAGCGCTCCGCACGCGATCGCGAGCGGCCACGGCGACCCGAGTCCGAACACGAGCGCCAGCACGATGATCGTGACCAGCGGCGTGACCTGCACGAGACTGCGGATCGTGAAGCGCACCAACCACTTCGGGCCCGTCACGTCGTTGTAGACGAAGTGCCTGTGTTCGTTTGGAACCCGACCACCCGCGTAGTACCAGAGCTTCAGCGCGGGGTTCATCTCGTGGCTTTCGCGATCACCTTGTGCAGCACCTCGTTCAGCTGCGCGAGCTCCTCGAACGTCATGTCCAGCTGCTCCACGACCTTGAAGGGGATCTTCAGCGCTTCCGTCCTGAGTTCCTGTCCTTTGCCTGTCAGAGTCAGGGCGAGCGCGCGTTCGTCGTTCTTGTCCCGCTGCCGCTCGACGTAGCCGATCGACTCCAGTCGCTTCAGCAGAGGGCTGAGCGTGCCGGGGTCGAGCTGCAGGACGTTGCTCAGGTCCTTGACGGTGCGCGGAGACCGCTCCCACAGGGCCAGCATCACCAGGTACTGGGGGTGCGTGAGGCCCAGCGGTTCCAGGATCGGGCGGTAGACCGCGATCACCGTCCTGCTGGCCACGGCCAGCGCGAAGCAGACCTGCCGCTCGAGCTCGAGCGGGTTCTCCGGAATACTTGGTGTACTAATCATTTGTGTACACAGTAACTCGCGGGCGTGCTCGGGTCCAGCAGGTGTGGTGCGTGGCTCAGGCGTGCGCAGGCAGCCGGACCACCTTCGTCGGGTTGAAGAGGCCGAGCGGGTCGAGCGCCTGCTTCACGGCTTGCTGCACCGCACTCACCTCAGGCCCGAGCTCGCGCTCCATGCCATCGCGCTTGAGCAACCCGACGCCGTGCTCGCCGGTGACCGTGCCACCGACCTCCAGCGCCGCCGTGATGATCTCCTCGAACGCGGCCTGAGCCGCCTCGCGTGCCTGGTCGTCGCCGGGCGGAGTGATCAGCAACGGGTGCAGGTTGCCGTCGCCGGCGTGGGCGATCGTGGCGATCTTCACCCCGTGCCGCGCGCCGATCTCCTCGATGCGAGCGAGCATCACGGGGATCTTCGACCGCGGCACGCACACGTCCTCGGTGAGCAGCGGCCCGAGCCGTTCCAGCGCGGGGTAGGTGAGTCTGCGCGCGGCGAACAGCGCCTCCGCCTCGGCCGAGTCGGTCGACTGCTCGGTCCACGCCGCACCCGCGTCGGTGAAGGCGGCGGCGAGCCCCTCCGCGTCGGCCTGCGTTTCGGCGCGGGCGAGCAGCATGGCCTCGGTGTCCGGCTCGATGCCGAGGTGCTTCCAGTCCTCGACCGCCTGCAGGCACGCGCGGTCGATCAACTCCAGCGCGGCGGGCTGCAGGCCGCGTCTGGTGCAGAGCGCCACGGCGTGCCCGGCGGTGACGAGATCGGGGAAAGCGCCGACGACCGTGCTCTGCGCGTTCGGTGCCGGGCGGAGCCGCAGGGTGATCTCGGTGATGACGCCGAGCGTGCCTTCGGAGCCGACCATCAGGCTGGTCAGGTCGTACCCCGCCACGCCCTTGGTCGTCCGCCTGCCGAGCCTGACCGCGGTGCCGTACTCGACGGGGCCGCCCATGACGACCTCGAGCCCGAGCACGTAGTCGCGCGTGACGCCGTACTTGAGGCAGCACAGCCCGCCCGCGTTCGTCGCGACGTTGCCGCCGATGGTCGACCACGGCGAGCTGGCCGGGTCCGGCGGATACCAGAGCTCGTGCGCCGCAACGGCTTTCTTCAGGTCGTCGTTGACCACGCCCGGCTGCACGACGGCGAGGAGGTTGTCCGTGTCGATCTCGACGACGCGGTTCATCCGGCTGAGGTCGAGCACGAGGCACCCGTCCACGGCGTTCGCGCCGCCGGACAGTCCGGTGCCCGCGCCTCTCGGCACTATGGGGATGCCGTGCTTCGCGCACTCCTCGACGGCGCGTTGCACGTCCGCTGTGGACTGGGGGCGGTAGGCGGCGATCGGCGTGCCCGTCGGTGCCCACTCGGCTTCGTCGTGGCTCAGGCCGGCGAGGGTGGCGGGGTCGGTGAGCAGTCCGGGAAGGTCCACGAGCCCCAAAGTAGCCAAAAGGGCTGTTACCACCGGGGATTCCGGCGGTAACAGCCCAGTTGTGCGTGACTAGAGCGCGCGGACCGCCGCGGCGAGGCGGGTGATGCCCTCGTCGATCTGCTCCGGCGTCACGCCAGAGAACGCGAGGCGGATGGCGTTGTCGCCGCCCTCCAGCAGGAAGTCGGAGCCCTTCACGAACTCGACGCCGTGCTCCTTGGCGACCGGGAACAGCTTCTCGATCGAGACGCCCGGCAGCTCGACCCACATGAAGTAGCCACCCTGCGGCGCGGTGAAGACGGCCTCCGGCAGCTCGCGCTGCAGCGCGGCGATGAGGGCGTCCTTGCGGGCGCGCAGCGCGGTGCGGACGTTGACCACCGACTCGTCGAGGCGGCCGGAGCGGCAGTACGAGTTCACGATCGACTGCGCCACCATGTTCGGCGAGATGTACGTGGTGGTCGCGATGTCCTGGACCTTCTTGATGATCGCCTTCGGGCCGACCAGGTAGCCGCAGCGGATGCCGGGCGCCATGGTCTTCGAGAACGACGACGCGTAGACGACCTTGTCGGCCTTGTCCTGCGACAGCATCGTCGGCAGCGGCTCGCCCTCGAAGCGGACCTTGATGTACGGGTCGTCCTCGAACAGCACGAAGTCGTACTTCGCCGCGAGGTCGAGCAGCCGCGCGCGCTTCGCCTCGGACAGCGTGTAGCCGGCCGGGTTGTGGAAGTTCGGGATGATGTGCGCGAGCGACGGGCGCACGCCGCTCTCCAGCAGCTGCTCGAGCGAGTCGACGTTGATGCCGTCGGTCTCCAGCTCGATGGCGTGGATCTTGGCGCCGCGCTGGCGCAGGTTCAGCAGCGTGCGGTCGTAGGTCGGCGCCTCGACCACCACGTCGTCGCCCGGCTGGACGAGCAGCTCGAACAGGAACGCGTCCGCCTGCATCGAGCCGTTGGTGACGAGCACCTGCTCCGGCTCGACACCGTGCTGCTCCGCGAGCCACGCGCGCAACGGCACGTAGCCCACGCTCGTGCCGTACGCGAACGTGCCGCCGGGGTCGGTCGTGAAGGCCTGTTGCGCCGCTTCGCGCAGACCCTCCTGGTCGATGATGTCGAGAGAGGGCGCTCCGCGCGTGAACAGGATCGAGGCCATGCGCGGAGCGTACAACTCCCACAATTTGGGCTACGGCCTATATACGTATGAGTTCAGCAGCGTGACCGTCGCCTGCGTGTTGCCCAGGTGGTAGAGGTCGACCGAGAGGTAGTTCGGCTTCTTCCTGGCCGCGGGCTGGCAGAACTGCTGCGCCCGGTTGGCGAGCTTGCCGTTGTCCGACGTCGCCGTGCCGGTGAACGGCACGTCCCGGAAGTGGTTCATGACGAACAACGGCTGGAAGCTTCCCGTGGCGGTCAGCGGTTTTTCATCCCATCGGCTGTAGCACGACCAGTCGGAGGCGCCCAGTCCCGAACCCATCGACCAGTGGTTCTCGACCGTCCAGTCCTTTTGGTACAGCACGCCGGAGTCCTCGCGGCCGTCTTTGCCGTGGTCGGTGAAGATCAGCAACCGCTTGTTGCTCGCCTGCATCTGGCTGCGCGTGGGCCAGCCGTTCTGCTGGACGCCTTCGGCCCGGTACAGCAGGTCGCCGAGCCCCTGCACCTTGCGCAGTTCGGCGCGCAGCACGTCCGCGGACACGTAGTCCTCCAGGAAGACCGTGATGATCTCACTCCGGTTGCCGCGGAGAAAATCCACGATCCGCTGGATGTCGACGTTGAGCGCCACCGGCTTGCTCACCAGCGTGCAGCTGTTGTGGCACAGGATCGCGCCGTCCGGGGTCTGGTGGATGTCCAGCATGAAGCCCCGCACGCCATCGTTCAGCTGCTGCACGATGCCGCGCGTCTGGTTCTTGGCGAGATTGATGAACGGCGGCGCGAACCCGCCGTCCACGCCGTTCGCGTAGGCGTTGTGGGTGGTCAGGAACGTCATCTGGTCGAGCCGCGGATCCGCCGGCATCGGCTCGGTCCGGTTGCCGACGGGCGTCAGGTACCAGCGGGACTCGCCGCCGAGCGTGAAGAACTCCCATTGATCACCGAACTGAATCGGGTTGTGGGACGTATCCCCCTGTGAGCACGGCGCCATGGCCAGCGTCCTGCTGATGCACTGACCGGGCGAGTCGACGTTCTCGAACCTCCCGTCCTGGAGCTTCCACTGCTGGTGGTCCTCGTTGCCTTTGGGGCGGTGCAGGGCGAGTCCAGTGCCGCTCTGGGCGATGTTGAGGCCGGTCCGGACACTGGTGACGTAGTACGTGCCCGCGGGAGCCGCGTTCGCGGTGGTGGGCACCAGGGGAAGTAGCAGCAGGGCTGCGACGGCAGGGAGGTATCGCACGGTGACCAGAGTCACCCACTTGAGTGAAACATGAAACGTCCTCGGCAGTTTGGACGTTTAACACTGTGGGTATCCAAGACATCGTCGAAGTCCTCTAAGCAAGTACAACTCCAGGCAGCCGTCGCCCAACCGAAGGGTTCGGGCCGGTCTTGAGCGCCGCCTTCACAAGCCGCGCAGGGTTCGACTCCCTCGGTTGCCACCGATTCCACGAACGCTGTCCGGGCACGAAAGAGGCCCGCCCGGCACACCGGGCGGGCCCAGAAGAGCTCAATCAGATGGCGCGGACAGCCTGCGCCTGCGGCCCCTTCTGACCCTGGCCGATCTCGAACTCCACGCGCTGCTGCTCCTCGAGCGAGCGGAAGCCGTTGCCCGTGATCTGCGAGTAGTGCACGAAGACGTCCGGTCCACCGCCGTCCTGCGCGATGAATCCGAAGCCCTTCTCGCCGTTGAACCACTTAACGGTGCCCTGCGCCATACCGATTGCTCCCTAGAGTCGTATCCCCCGCCCAGCGGGGTGCGCGCAGTCTGCCAGCGGACGGTCTCTCTCACATCCTGGTTAGCCCGGTGGTGTTACGAAGTAAATTGGCGCTGGTACCACCGAGAGGAGCAGGGATGACGAACTGGCTGGACGTCGCGCACGAGGTCGCGGCGACGCTCAGGTCCGACGCGGCGGACAGGGACCGGGCCAACCAGCCACCCACCAAGGAGGTCGAACTGCTCCGGCAGAGCGGTCTGCTCAACGTCGACGACTGGGCGGCTCAGCAGAGGATCACCAGGATCGTCGGGGCCGCGGACGCCAACGTCGGCCACCTCCTCGGGTACCACTACCTGCAGGTCTGGCGCAGCGACCTGTTCGACGTCCCGTTTCGCCGAAGCCAAGACCAGTTCTGGGCCGGCGTCAGCAACCCGCTCGACGCGGCGCTCGAACTGACGCCCGCCGACGGCGGATTCGTGCTCAACGGCCGCAAGACCTTCGCCACCGGGGCGAGCGTCGCCGACCGCATCGTGGTCAGCGCGACCCGCACGGACAACGGAGAGAAGCTCACTTTCCTGCTCGACGGCAAGGCACCGGGAATCACCTACCTGGACGACTGGGACAACATCGGGCAGCGCCTCACCGCGTCCGGCGGGGTCGCGTTCGTGGACGTCGAGGTGACCGAGATCCTCGGGGTGCAGCCGGCGAACGAGGACCCGCGGCTGAGCCTCGCCGCGATCGGTTTCCAGCTCGTGCTCGCCCAGCTCTACGTGGCCATCGCCGAAGGCGCCCTCCAGGAGGCCGCCGACTACACCCGCACGAAGACCCGCCCGTGGTTCGTCAGCGGGGTCGATGCCGCCACCGACGACCCGTACATCGTCGCCGCGTACGGCGAGATGGTCGCCCAGACCAGGGCCGCCGGGCTGCTCGCGGACGAGGCGGGGCGCCAGCTCCACGAAGCGACCGAACTGGGCCGGCACCTCAACCAGGCCAAGCGCGCCGAGGTCGCCGTCGCGATCTCCGCGGCCAAGGTCGTCAGCACCAAGCTCGTCAACGAGGTCACCAGCCGCATCTTCGAGCAGGTCGGCGCACGCGGCACGGCGGCCAAGTACGCCGTGGATCGCTTCTGGCGCAACGCACGCACGCTCACGCTGCACGACCCGGTGGTCTACAAGGCCCGCGAGGTCGGTGAGCACTTCCTGACCGGCGCCCGCCCCGCCTACACCGGGTACAGCTGATGCAGCCGGTGCTCGCCGACTCGGTGAGGCTCACCGACGACGGCGTGCTGATCCTCGATCGCCGCTCGTTCCCGTTCGAGCGGAACTGGGTGCTGTGCCGGACGGCCGGGGACGTCGCGCGGGCCATCGAGGAGATGATCACCCAGTCCTCCGGCCCGTACTTCGCGGTCCTGTACGGCATGGTGCTCAAGGCCAGAACCCTGGAGCACCTCCCGTTCGCCGACGCCCGCGCGCAGTTGGCCGAGACCGCCCGCACCCTCGAAAGCACCCGGCGCACCAACAACGCCCTGCGCAAGGCCACCAAGATCGTCCTCGACGCGGTCGACGAAGCGCAGGACATCCGCAACGCCTTGCACGGCGCGCTGGAAGGTGACGCCAGGTACCGCGCCAAGAGTCAGGCGCTCGGCGAGCACACGGCGAACCTGCTGGCCGACCAGGCCACGGTCCTCACCCATTGCTGGGCCGACCTCTACCTCACCGAAACGGTCAGGGCGGCGCAGAAGCAGCACAAGCGGCTCAGGTTCTTCTGCACCGAGACCAGGCCCTACCTGCAGGGAGCACGGCTCACCGCCGAGACGTTGATCGAGATGGGCGTCGACACCACGCTGATCACGGACGGCATGGGCGCGGCCGTGCTGCAGAGCGGCGAGATCGACGCGTTGGTCACGGCGGCCGATCGGGTCACCATGGACGGGCACGTCGTCAACAAGGTCGGCACACTGGGGCTGGCCGTGGCGGCGCACGCGTTCGGCGTACCGTTCCACGCCCAGGTGCAGGCGCCGGACCTCCTTGCTCCGACGACGGATCAGGTGGAGATCGAGTACCGCGACGGGGCCGAGGTGCTGCAGGTGCTCGGCAGACCGAGCGCGACACCCAGGGCGAAAGGGCTGTACCCGGCGTTCGACGTGACGCCGCCGAGGTTCGTCACGGACGTGGTGACGGACAGAGGGGTGTTCGGCACCGGGGAGCTGGACGAGTACTACGAGGGAGCACAGCGGTGACCAGGTGGATCGTCCTCGACATCGAGGGCACGCTGAGCGCGACGGACCAGGTGCTGGTCGTGCTGTACGACTACGCCCGGCCGAGGCTCGGGCCGTGGATCGACGAGCACGGTGACGACCCGGTGGTCGCGGACGCGGTGAAGCAGATCAAGGAACTCAGCGGACACGACGACGTCGTGAAGGCGCTGCACGACTGGATGGACTCGGACCAGAAGGTCACGCCGCTCAAGACGTTGCAGGGCCTGATCTGGCAGCAGGGCTACGCGCAGGGCGATCTCACCGCGGAGTTCTTCCCGGACGTCGTCCCGGCGATCCGCAAGTGGCACGACGACGGCGTGAAGCTCGCGATCTTCTCGTCCGGCTCGGTCGCCGGACAGATCGCGTTCTTCCGGCACACCACCGACGGCGACCTGACCCCGTTGCTGGAGCACCACTTCGACACGGTCAACGCCGGCCCGAAGCGCGAGGCCGCGTCGTACCACAAGATCGCGGAGACCCTGAAGTCCGACGACATCACGTTCTACAGCGACGTTCCCGCCGAGCTGCACGCCGCGCAGGAGGCGGGCTGGAAGACGGTCGGCGTCGCGCGCGCCGGTGAGCCGTACGGCAACGCCGACTTCACGCCGCACCCGACGGTCTGGGAGCTCTCGTGACGGCGGAGCTCGCCAGGGAGTGCGCCCGCTACGCCGCGATGGGCTGGATGCGCGGCACGAGCGGCAACCTCTCCGTTGTCCTGCAACGGGATCCGCTCCGGCTCGCGGTCACGGTCAGCGGCGTCGACAAGGGTGAGATCACCGCGCAGGACAGCGTGGTGATCGACTCCGAGGGCCGCGCGGTCGACAGCGACAAGGTCCCGTCCGCCGAAGCCGGTCTGCACGGCCGGATCGCGAAGGTCGCGGGCGCCGGAGCCGTCGTGCACGTCCACGCGCTGGCGCCGGTCGTCGCGGCCGAGCACTGGCCGGACGGCGTGGTCCTCCAGGACCTCGAAATGCTCAAGGGCTTCGGCCGGTACGACCACGAAGAGGTCGTGATCCCGGTCGTGAAGAACTCGCAGGACATGCTCGAACTGGGCGACGCCTTCGAAAAGGGCTTCGATCCCAAGGTTCCGGCGTTGGTGGTGGCCCGGCACGGCGTGTACGTGTGGGGCGACGACCTGATCCAGGCCAGGCACCGGCTGGAATGCCTGGAGTGGTTGCTGCGCTTCAAGGTGGAGACACGGGACATCTTTACGGGGAGGCACTCATGACGCTGCTGACGGTGTGGCCGGAGTCCGGCCCCGACGAGGTCCTGGTTCGCACGGAGGACCCGGTGGAGATCGCCACCGAGCTCAAGGAACACGGCGTGCGATTCCACCGCTGGTCCGTTGTGGACGGTGTGACCGCCGAGAACGCGTTGCAGAGCTACGAAAAGGAAGTCGGCCGCGTCAGCGAGACGGAGGGGTACACCTACGTCGACGCGATGGAGATGACTCCGGCGGACACCGACGAATACCGCGCGAAGGCCGTCGAGTTCCGCAACAAGTTCCTCGCCGAGCACACCCACGACGACGACGAGGACCGCTACTTCGCCCGTGGCGCAGGCGTTTTCTACCTGCACATCGGCGCGAAGGTCTACGGCGTGTTCTGCGAAGCCGGCGACCTGCTCAGTGTCCCGGCGAACACCACGCACTGGTTCGACATGGGGACCACGCCGGATTACGTGTCCATCCGGTTCTTCCACGACGACGACGGCTGGATCGGCAACTTCACCGGAAGCGACATCGCGACGAGGTTCCCGACCTTCGACGAGCTTCAGGCGGGCCGTTCAAATACGTGAAAAGTTCAGCTACCTGAACATTGTTCCGGAAACTGAACAAAGCATTGATTCCCTCCGTCCTCGCACCTCACAGTAGTGGCCTAGACCACTTATCGAGGTCGGAGGGATTCAACGTGGAAACCCCTGCACTCCACACGCGCCGCTCCATGCTGGGCCTGGCGCTCACCGCACCCCTGGTCGTGGCTTCGGCTGGTCAGGCCCTGGCCCAGCCGCCGTCCGCGCAGTGGGTGTCGGCCCCGTACAGCTACACCGTCCAGAAGCCGTGGAACCTCGCCCAGAGCGCCAGGTACAGCTTCACCGGCGGCGTCCACACCATGTGGGTCTACGACTACGACGAGCCGCACACCCAGGGCAGCCCGACGGACCCGCGCACCGAACTGCGGTTCAACACCGAGTACACGAGCGGCCAGCGCGCCTGGCAGGGCGAGATCTACGTCCCGAGCGGCGTCAGCGGTCCCACGATCGTGCAGATCTTGCGGGAGACGCGCCCGGCCGGCACCCGTGCCACCGACATCATGCTCAACGTCACCAACATCAACGGTGGCACGCTCCGCAAGGACAGCAACCAGGTCATCGCGACCGGGATCTACAACAAGTGGTTCACCATCCGCATCGAGCACACCGCGGTCGCGAACGGCACCGGCACGACGCGGACCTACTACAACGGCTCGCTCAAGCTGACCCACGCCGACGAGGGCCCGGCGAACCGCTACTTCAAGAACGGCGTCTACCACCACGGCAGCGGCCGCGCGGAGGCCCGCTTCCGCAACATCACCTACTGGCGCCAGTGATCGGCTGAGGACCACGGCGCTGGCCGCAGTGTCCAGCGCCGTCAGTCGATGGCGGCGACGACCAGGGTGAGCAAGGCGGGCCCGATGAGGACGTGTTCCTCGTACTCCCACAGGACCCCGCCCCAGTCGTGCAGGGCGTCGTCGCCGAGGTCGCGGAGCCGGTAGACCCGCTCGGCGGCGCGCAACGGCTGGAACACCTCGCGTTCCAGGTCGGCGCTCACCGTCTCGGGCGGGTCTTTCTCCTGTCGCGCCCAAGCCCGCAGCCGGGACTCCGCGGTGTCACCACCGACGAGGTCGAAGACTGCGGGCGTGACGCGGTCCCGCCAGTACGGGCCGTGCCGCGTGGGGTCGTCGCCGGGGTCACCGCCGGCGTAGTTGTTCCCGTACAGCTCGTGCTCGATCAACGCGGCGAGCGCGGAACTGTCGTCAGCAACGGCAGGAATCCGGAAGCGGGTGATGTGGACCCACCGGTAGGTGCCGTTGGAGAAGTTGACGAAGGTGGTCCCGGCGTGGGCGAGCTGGTGCGTCATCGTGAGGGAATGGAATCACGCTCGTCGGTGTCCTCGGCGTCCACGTCGTAGCCGACGGGTTCCCAGCGGATCAGCAGCAGCGCCAGCAATCCGAGCGCGGGCGCCGCCGCGATCACCCAGAACACCCCGGTGCCGAGCGCCGAAGCCAGGATCGGGAACAGGAACAACGACAGCGTCGACCCGATCCGCAGCACGCCCTGGTTGAAGCCGACACCGACACCGCGCAGCGACGTGGGGTAGCTCAGCGACGCGAACGTCATGTAGTGCGCGCCCGGCCCCCACGCCTGCGCGAACAGGAAGGCGCCCAGGGACAACAGCGCGGCCAGTGCCAACGCCCCGGTGGGCTTGCCGATCACCGCCAGCGTCACCAGGGACGCGAGCTGCACGGCGAACCCGAGCACGGTCATCCGCCACGCACCCTTGCGGGCCCAGCGAATCCCCAGCAGGCCACCCGTGACGGCGAACCCGAGGTTCAGCACCAAGGAAGCCGTGATCGTGGTCGTCGGCCCCTGCGCCAGGAACGACGCGATGATCACCGGCAACCCGTACGCGACAGCGTTGTAGGCGAACGTCTGCGCCAACGCCACCGCGAGAGCAAGCGTGGTCCGCAGCCGGTACCGAGCGTTGAACAACGGCCGGAACGACCCACGCGGCTTCTCCGCGACGACCGTCGGCGAGGCGGCGACCGCGTCCACCCCGTACGACTCACGCAGAATCCGGGCCGCGCCTTCAAGATCGCCCTGCGACGCCGCCCACGACGGCGACTCGTTCATGTACTTCTTGCGCACCAGCAGGATCGCGATCGCCGGCACCGCGCCGAACCCGACCGTGAACCGCCACAGGTGCTCGTGCGGCACGACCTGGTAGAGCCCCAGGATGATCAGGTAGCAGGCGGAAGTGGCGGCGAACCACGCCGGAGCCCACGCCGCGGTCCGCGACGCCTTGCTGCCGCGCCCGGTCAGCCGCGAGAACTCGGCGAGGAACGCCATCGCGACCGGCAGGTCCATCCCGACACCGATGCCCATCAGGAACCGGAACAGCACGAGCACGTACTCGTTCGGCGCCAGCGCACAGCCGATAGCCGCGACCACGAAGAACAGCATGTCCGCCATGAACACCCGGTAGCGGCCGATCCGGTCGACCAGCACGCCACCGAACAACGCCCCCACGACCGCGCCGACCATGATCGAGGCGTTCACGATCCCGGCCCACACCGGCGACAACCCGAACTGCGCGGTGATGTCCCGCATGCCGTAGGCGAGTGAGCTGAAGTCGTACGCGTCGAGGAAGATCCCGCCGAGCGCGAGGAACACGATCACACGAGCGTTGCTGCCGCGCGCCGCACCGGAGTTGACCAGCGCGTTCACGTCTGCGGCAGAGCGGATGACAACGTTGGACACCCGCCAATGCTCACGGGTCGGTCCATCGGGCACAAATCGTTCCGGAGACTGGGACACCCCTATGGTGAGTGCATGGAATCACGTGTGGCGGTGGCCTCGCTCGGCGGCACGATCACGATGACGGGCACCGGGGGAGTAGCGCCGACGCTGGGCGCGAAAGACCTGGTCCAGGACCTGGAAGTGGGGGAGATCGCCACCCTGGCGACCGTCCCCGGCGCCTCGCTGACCTTCGCCACGCTCCTCGACACCTTCGACTGGGCCAACAAACAGGTCTCCGAAGGCGCCGCCGGGGTCGTGATCATCCAGGGCACCGACACCCTGGAAGAGACCGCGTACTTCTTCGACTGCCTGTGGCCTCACGAGGAGCCTGTCGTCGTCACCGGCGCGATGCGCCACCCCGGCCTGCCAGGCGCGGACGGCCCGGCCAACCTGGCCGCCGCCGTGGCCACGGCCGGCGCGCAGAACTCCCGCGGCCGCGGCGCACTCCTGGTGCTGAACGACGAGATCCACGCCGCCCGCTGGGTCCGCAAGGCGCACAGCAGCCTGCCGAGCGCCTTCGAGTCGTTCCCCGGCCCGCTGGGCCTGGTCACCGAGGGCACCCCGCAGTACTTCCACCCCGCGCACCAGCTCCCGGCGTTGCCCCGACCAGCCGACGTGCCAACGGTTCCGCTGATCGAGGCCACTTTGGACGATGACGGCGCCCTGCTCGACTGGCTCAACGTAGGCGGAGTGGTAGTCGCGGCCGCGGGCGTGGGCCACGTGTCGGCGGGCATGGCCGAGGCGATCTCCCGCGCGCGGTTCCCGATCGTAGTCGCGACGCGGACCGGCGCGGGCACCACGTTCCGCAACACTTACGGCTTCACCGGGTCCGAGTCGGACCTGATCAAGCGCGGCGCGGTGATGGCCGGGTGGTTGTGCCCGCGCAAGGCACGCGTGCTGCTGCGGCTCGCTCTCGGATCTGGTCAATCGGTCGAGCAGGTGTTCGCGGTCCGCGGCAGCACGTTCTAGGTGTCTTGACCCCGCAAGGTTGCTGATGCGGCTCATTGGCGGCTGTCCTCCAGGTGCGGTGTGGGCACGGCGCGACGTTGGTCTTGGTGCGCCGAGGTGAGTGATGCGGTCGGCCGGACCTCTGGGCGAGTCCGGCCCCACCTTCGAGCTTGTCGCGGCGAACCGATCGGTGGCGTTGGCGCGCGCGATCATGCGGCGTGGAGCTGGTTTCGTCGTGGTTTTCGTTGGGGGTCGATGAAGGCGGGCGGCCGGAACATCGGTACTCCGCCGATCATTTGGACTTGCCAGTCGGAGTGGTGGAGCAGGTCGTGGTGTCTGCGGCAGAGGAGTACGAGGTTTTTGACGTTGGTCTCGCCTCCTTCGGCCCACGACTTGATGTGGTGTGCTTCGCAGTGGCTGGGTGGTCTGGTGCAGCCGGGGTGGGCGCAGCCTCTGTCTCTGGCGACGAGGATGCGGCGTAGTCCGGCGTTGATGGCTCTGGTTTTGCGGCCGACGTCGTGGATCTGGGAGCGGGAGCCGAGCAGCATCGGGATGACGCCGGCGTCGCAGGCGATCTTGCGGACCTGCCGCATCGGGAGGCGTTCGCCGTTGTCGAGCCGGGCGGCGCCGATGCCTTTGCGGAGTTCGTCGTAGTTGACGGTGACGGTGAGCTGGACGCGTTCGCCGCCGTGGCAGTGCTTGCGGAAGCCGGGGTGCCGTTCGGCGCGCAGGGCGAGGTCGACGACGTCGCAGAACGCGTCGCCTTCCCGTTCCGGCGCGAACCGCAGATCCTCGGGTTCGGGTTTGGCCAGCGGGTCGATCAACGCGTCCAGCTTCGCCCCGGTCTCCGCATCGAGATCGGCGAACAACTGATACCGGCCGCCCTGCCACTTCCGCCGCAGCACGTTGCGCGGCTGCACCGGCTCCGGCTCCTTGGGCTCGGGCCCGTCTTGGTCGAGCCGGTAGGCCAGCTCTTTGCAGAATGCCTTGGCTGAGCGGGGTTCGTGCTGCCGCGCGTACTCCACGACGTGTTCTTCGGCTGCTTTGGGCAGTCCGGCCATGGCTTCGGCAAGCACGTCGACGTGGTCTTCGGACAGTTCGCCCGCCGCCATCGCAGCCGCAACACCCGGTAGTGCTGGCTCGATTTTCGAACCGGTGGGCGTGACGGTCGGACAGAGCGCCTGGGCTTGCTTGAGTTTGCGGCGGGTGGTCTTCGGATCCCAGCGAAGCACATGCTTGAAGACTTCGACGAGATCCTTGTACCCCAACGTTTCTGCCGCGCCCTGCTGATCGAGCGCACCGACGATCGTGAGCACCTGATGCTGGAGTTGTTGCAGCGCACGGACTTTCCGCTTGAGCTCGTCGAGGAGCTCAAGCGGAGAAGCAAGCCCCAACGCCGTCACTGTCATGCGTCCATCATGGCATGAACACGTGTTCGAATTCTATTGCACGATCGGGTGAAACCCCAGGTCAGACGGTATATGGCGCCGTGCGCACAGTTCTCTCTAGACAACGCAACACGCACCTATGAACCACGCACGCACCAGACGCCAACGCACGCCACGGGACCACGCCCCGCAACCACCTACGCAGGCTGACCACGGAAATTCGTTCCGGGACACGCCCGACGAAGGAGGGCATGTGCCGGGTCGGCGAAAGGCGAAGCCGTGCCGCCCCTACGCAACCGGAGCCCGCCAACGAAACCCGACCACCCGCCAACGCAATCCGGCCGCCAGCTCAGCTGGACCGGCTGATCGCAACCGACGTGTTGGCAGTCTGAACAGACACCCGCACACTCTGCGGCGCAAGCGACTGCAGGTACTGCGCATGATCCGGCCCGATCGACTCGCTGAACGCGATGAACCCCAGCCGCGGCAGGTCGAACGCGGTGGTGGCGCAGAAGTCCTCCAGCCGGTCGAACCCACGCCGGATACCTGTGGCGTCCAGTCCGAACGCGGCGTGCCGGTCGAGCTTCGCGGCACCGATGTCGAGCAGGTGCAAGGCGTGCAGGGCGTGCGTGAAAGCCATCGCGCACACCTCGATGCGCGTGCACGAGACCAGCAGCGTCCGCACCATCGACGGGTGCAGTGACTTGCCGGACGTGCGCAGCACGATGCCGATACCGGCCCGGCGGAACAGTTCGACGATCTCGAACAGCCCAGGCACGCCGAGGGGCTCCCCTCCCCCCAGCGTGACGGTGTCCGGGCGCATCGAGATGAGCGCGTTGGTGATGTGCAGCATGCGTTCGTGGCTGAGCCGCGCGTGTGCGACGTCCCAGGTGATGTCCATCTGGCCCCCTTCGGCGGATGACGCCGATCCCACCGGGGGACGTGTCCCTTCGTCAGGTGACCGTTGTCCCGATCAGGTGGGACTTCCGAGGCCGGCCTCGCGGGCGCGGACGATGGCCTGCGCGCGATCCGCGACCTGGAGCTTCGTGAAGATCGCGGACACCCGGTTGCGCACGGTCTTGCTCGACAGGCTCAGCCGGTGCGCGATCGAGGTGTTGTCCAACCCTGTTGCCATCAGCTCCAGCACGTCCCGTTCCCGGTCGGTGAGCTGCGGGAACGCGACCGCCTTCGACGAGGAGATCGCGGTGAAGTAGCCCATCATGCGTTGCGCGATGGTGGCGCTGAAGATCGCCTCGCCGGCGCCGATCGCCTGCACCGCACGCACGATCTCGTCGTCGTCCGTGGTCTTCACGAGGTAGCCGCGTGCTCCGGCGCGCATCGCGGCGAACACCAGCTCGTCGTCCTCGTGCATGGTCAGCACCAGAACCCCGACACCGGGCAACGCGTCCAGGATCCGCTTGGCGGCCTCCACGCCACCCAGTCCCGGCATGTGCAGGTCGAGCACGACGACGTCCGGCGCGACCTCCAGCGTCACGGCCACGGCTGCCGCTCCGTCCGCGGCCTCGCCGACCACGTCGAGCCCGTCCTCGCCGTCCAGCAACGCTTTGAGCCCGCGCCGGAACACCGGGTGGTCGTCCGCGATCACGACCCGCGTAACCACACTCGATGTCCCAGCACTCGACGGCCCTGCGCTCGCTGTCACTGCGCCTCCAGCGGAATCCGCGCCACCACCCGCGTTCCGCGAGGTTCGGCGGGTTCCACTGTGCACGATCCGCCCAGCTCCGCGCACCGTTCGCGCATCGAGTCGAGCCCGACACCGGGTTTGGCGTCGGCCGCGACCCCGTTCCCGTCGTCGACGACCTCCACGACCAGGTCACCGTCGGTCCTGACGATGATCAGGCAGGTGGAGGCGCCGGAGTGGCGGGCGGCGTTGGTCAGCGCCTCCGCGACGATCCGGTACGCCGCGACCTCGACGGCCGCAGACAGTCCGTCGATCTCCTCGGCCTCCACCCGGACGGTCAGCTCCCCGTTGAACCGCGCGGCTTCGTCCCGCACGGCCAGGGCCAGCCCCTGGTCGAGGATCGGCGGCCGCAGTCCGTCCACGAGCAGGCGCACCTCGCCCGCGGTCGAGTCGACGTCGGCGAGCACCGGGTCCAAAGCCTCACCGAACGATCGCCGCAACGCCCTGAGCTGCAAGCGAATCCCGACCAGAGCCGGGCCGACGCCGTCGTGCAGGTCGCGCCGCAACCGCAGCCGTTCCTCTTCTCGCGCACGCACCAGCCGTTCACGGGCGAGCTGCAGATCGGCGGTCAGCTTGATCGACTGCGCGGCCGGCGCGGTGGAGCGGGCGAGGTCCACGAGCAGGCTCAGCTCGCGGTCACTCAGCCGTTCGTCGGGCGCACGCGGCTCGACGACCAGTTCGCCGACCGGAGAACCACGGTACGTCATGGGAAATCGCAACAACGGCCACCCGCGGCTGCGTCCGTGCTCGGCCAGCACCGACCCACCGCGGATCGCCACGTAGGGCAGCTTCAACGACTCCGCGACCGTGGCGGCCACGGTCGGCAGCACGTCCTGTGCCCGTTCGAGTTTCTCGCTCAAAGTCGACAAAGCGGCATGGGGATCCGCCCGCGCGCCGAAGAGCCACCGGTCGAGCCTGCGCTGCACCCAGCTGCGGATCGGCGCGAACACCAGTCCCGCCGCCACGACCCCGAGCACCTCGGCGTCGCCGGAGAACAGCCCGCTCGCCCCGAGCATCACGCCCAGGTAGACGAGCAGCAGCACCACTGTGAGCGTGCCGTAGAGCAACGACCGGTGGATGAGCAGGCTGATGTCGTACAACCCGTACCGCAGGATCGCGATCACCGCGGCGGCGGGAAACGCCAGCACGCCGACGATCCACGCGACGTGCCCGTCCGTCGTCTCCACCACGGTCGCCGCGACGGCGAGGGCCAGCAGCCCGACCGCCCACACGAGCAGCCGGCGTTCGTCGCCCTGCGCCCGCCGCCACCGCAGGATCAACGACACCACGGCCGCGATCACCGCGGCTCCGGCCGCGATCACGGCGATCAGCGTGAGCGTCTTGGCGAGCCCGCCGCCACGGGTCTGCCAGAAGCCGACGGGGTTTCCCCACGACGCCCAGGCGATCCCGACCGCGCCGAGCACCGCGCTGAACAGACTGGCTCCGATGGCGATCCACCACCGGTTGCTCAAGGGCTTGCCGTTCGGGAAGACCAGTGCCACCGCGGGCAGCAACGCGTACGTCGGCCACCAGACCCACGCTTCGACCCAGCGGGCCGGATGATCGGCGGGCTGCCCGGCGACCGCGACGGCGACCGCGCCGAACACGCCCATCACCAGCAGCAACCACCCGACGGCCGACCTGCGGACGTGGCCGATCACCCGCACGCCGAGCAGCGTGCAGGCGAACGCGACCAGCCAGTTCCGCGGATGCGAAACCGTGCTGGTGACCGCTGTGTGCACGACGGCGAAGAGCACACACGCGGCCACCAGCACGCTGATGACCCGGGCGAGGACGACCTCGGCCCGGGTCAGCCGTTGAGCCAGTGCCACAGGTTGTGGAACGGCGAACCGTCGTCGAGCGTGCCGATGCTTCCCGGCCAGCCCTGGAACGTCATGATCCGGTGGCGCAACTCCTCCACGGTCATCGGCTTGCCGGCCTCGTGGCCGTGGTCGAAATCGACGTCCCCAGGCGGCGCGTTCATAGCGCGCGCCTGCAGCTCCGCGTACCAGGCGAGGAGCTCTTCGTCGGACATGTGCGAAAAGTACGGCGGTACTACCTTCTGCCCGGACTTCGACATGTCAGGAAGGAGTGGCCGGGATCAGGCCAGATACACGGGTGGCCCCGATCGCTGGGACGATCGGGGCCACGCACGTTGCTCAGGGTAGAACTTGGATCTTGCGACCCTGGCCCGCCTTGAACTGGTCGAGCGCACCGGCGTAGTCGGCCAGCGGCACCCGGTCACTGATGAAGATCTCCGGGTCGAGCACTCCGGTGGCGAAGAGGTCCGCCGCCCGTTCGAACGAGTGCAGCACCGCCATCGAGCCGGTGATGGTGATCTCCTGGTTGTAGATCTTGTACGGCTCGATGGTGACCCGCGCCGAGTAGTCCGAGACGCCGAACTGCAGGAACGTGCCGCCCTTGGCGACCCGCGCGAGGCCGTCCTGGATGGCCTTCTCGTTGCCGGTGGCGTCGATGACGACGTCCCAGCCCTCCGGCCGGTCCAGCTCGTCGGCCGAGGACCCCACGCCGGTGACGCCGAGCTGCACCGCGGTCTTCAGCCGGTCGGCGTTCAGATCCACGACCTCGATCGACGACGCCCCGGTGAGCTTGCCGAGCTGCAGCATCATCAGCCCCATCGTGCCGGAACCGTAGATCAGCACCCGCGAGGCCATCTGCGATCGCAGCACGTCGTACCCGCGCACCGCGCACGACAACGGCTCGATCAACGCCGCGTCCTCGGTCCGCACGTGGTCGGGCAGCTTCACGCAGTTCGCCACCGGTGCGACCGCGAACTCCGCCGCGCCACCGGCCGTGGTGACGCCGATGGCTGCCCACCGCTCGCAGAGGTTGTTGCGCCCGGCCCGGCAGTACCGGCACTCGTGGCAGTAGAGGGACGGGTCCACGGCCACCCGGTCACCGATGCGCAACTCGGTGACCGCGGACCCGATCTCGACCACCACCCCGGCGAACTCGTGCCCTGGCACGACGGGCAAGGTGGGAGCGAACTCGCCCTGCAGGATGTGCAGGTCCGTCCCGCACAACCCGCAGGCCGCCACGTCGACGACGACCTCGCGCGGTCCGCACGAAGGATCGTCCACAGTGGTCACTTCGACGGACCCGACGCCGGTGATCACTGCTGCTTTCACTTGACTGCTCCCAACGACAGGCCCTGGACCAGCTTGTCCTGGGCGGCGAACCCGGCGATGAGCACCGGCAGAGAAACCACGACAGCCGCGGCACAGACCTTGGCCAGGAACAGACCCTGAGACGTGACGAAACCGGTCAGGTACACCGGTGCGGTACCGGCGACGACACCGGTCAGGACCCGCGCGAACAGCAGCTCGTTCCAGCTGAAGATGAAGCAGATCAACGCCGTCGCCGCGATGCCGGGCATCGCGATGGGCGCGACCACCCGGCGCAGGATCGTGATGAGGCCCGCGCCGTCGATCGAGGCCGCTTCCAGGATCTCCTTGGGCACTTCGGACAGGAACGATCGCATCAGCCACACCGCGATCGGCAGGTTCATCGAGCAGTAGAGCAGCGTGAGGAACGAGATGTTGTCGAGCATCCCGGCGAACTGCGCGATCAGGTAGATCGGCAGCAACGCCGCGACGACCGGCATCATCTTGGTGGACAGGAAGAAGAACAGGACGTCGGTCCACTTCTCCACCGGCTTGATCGACAACGCGTACGCGGCCGGGATGGCCAGCAGCAGCACGATGATCGTCGAGCCGATCGAGGCGCTGAACGAGTTGATCAGCGGTGGCCACGCGCCCGCGTCGAAGAACTCCGCGTAGCCGTCGAAGGTCAGCGGCGCCGCGAGCGACGGCGGGTTCGTGGCCGCGTCCGACTCGCTGTGCAGCGAGGTCAGGAACATCCAGGCGACCGGCGCGAAGAACACGATGCCGGCGAACCAGGCGAGCACACCCCAAATCCTGGTCATCGCGCCTCCTCCTTGAACAGCGACGACACCACGCGCAGCGCGAAGGTCGCGATGAGGATCGAGCCCGCCACCACGATCACGCCGGCCGCGGACGCCTCGCCGTACTCGTGGGCCTGGTAGAAGGTCTGGTAGATCATGTACGGCAGGTTCGCCGTGCCCAGACCGCCCGACGTGATGGTGAAGACCGCGTCGAAGTTCTGCACGATGTAGATCGAGCCGAGCAGACCGCCGAGCTCCAGGTACTGCCGCAGGTGCGGGAACGTCAGGTAGCGGAAGATCTGGAACGACGAGGCGCCGTCGATCGTGGCGGCCTCGACCGGTTCGATCGGCTTGCTCTGCAACCCCGCGAGCAGGATCAGCATCATGAACGGCGTCCACTGCCACACCAGCGACAGCACCACGGCGCTCATCGGCATCGTGCTGATCCAGTCCGGCTGGGCGTTGAACCCCAGCCAGTTCAGGATGCCGTTGAACAGGCCGTACTCCGGGTTGTAGAGCACGTGCTTCCAGATCAGCGCCGCCGCGACGGGCACGACGAGGAACGGCGCGATCAGCATCGTCCTGACGAACCCGCGGCCCCGGAACTTCTTGTCCAGCAACAGCGCCAGCCCGAGCCCGAGGACCAGGCTGATCAGCACCACGGACGCGGTCAGCACGATCGTGTTCACAATGGACGATCGCAGGTCGGGATCGGTGAACACGTTGACGTAGTTGTCGAACCCGGCGAACCCGCGGTTGGCCGGGTCGAGCGAGTTCCACTTCATGAACGAGATGACCAGCGTCGCCACGAAAGGCAGCTGCGTCACGATGATCAGGAAGATGAGCGCGGGCAGCAAGGGCGCCCGCCTCGCCCACTTCGGGTACTTGTTGCGGGGGACGGGAGGCGGCCGGTCCACAGCCGGCCGCTCCCGCGTCAGAACCGCCATATCACTGCCCCTTGTACTTCTGCGCGACCTTTTCCGCGAGTCCCTGTGCGTTGTTCAGCGCGTCGTCGACCGACACCGCGCCCGCGATGGCCGAGCTGATCTGCTGCGACACCTGCGTGCCGAGGTCGGTGAACTCCGGGATGCCGACGAACTGGATTCCCGGTGCCGGCCGCGGCTGCACGCCGGGGTTCAGCGGCTTCGCGCCCTTGATCGCGGCCTCGGCCTGCGCGGAGAACGAGCCGGAGGACTGCTTGTACTCGGCGCGCTGGTAGGTCGAGGAACGCTTGCCGTCCGGCACCTTCGCCCAGCCGAGGTTCTTGCCGACCAGTTCCTCGTAGCCCTTGCCGGACGCCCACGAGATGAACTTCCAGGCCGCGTCCTGCTTCTTCGACGCCTTCTGGATGCCGAACGCCCAGGTGTAGAGCCAGCCTGAGGTCTCGGTCTTCACCACGGGTGCCTGCGCGAACCCGAGCTTGCCCTTGATCGGCGAGTCGTCGGCCTCCAGCAGGCCGGCGGCGACCGTGGCGTCGTACCACATCGCGACCTTGCCCTGCGTCATGTTGTTCAGGCACTCGGCGAACCCGGCCTGCGGAGCGCCCGCCTCGCCGTAGTTGCGCACGAGGTCGACGTAGAACTTGGTGGCCTCCTTGAACTCCGGCGCGTTCAGCTGCGCCTGCCAGTCCTTGGTGAACCACGTGCCGCCGTAGGTGTTCACGACCGTCGTCAGCGGCGCCATCACCTGGCCCCAGCCCGGCTGGCCGCGCAGGCAGATGCCGCGCATCTCGGGGGAGGAGACCTTCTGCGCGGCCTCGGCGACCTGCTGCCAGGTCGGCTTCTCCGGCAGCGTGACGCCCTTGGCGTCGAGAACGTCCTTGCGGTACATCAGGAACGACGACTCGCCGTAGAACGGCTGCGCGTAGACCTTGCCGTCCGCGGCCGTCAGCGACTGCTTGATCGGCTCCAGGAGGTCGGCCTGGTCGAACGCGCTGTCCTTGGCGACGAAGTCGTCCATCGGTGCGAGCCAGCCGTTCTTGGCGTACATCGGCGTCTCGTAGTTGGAGATCGTCGCGACGTCGTACTGCCCGGCCTGGCTGGAGAAGTCCTGGCTGATCTTGTCGCGGACGTCGTTCTCCGGCAGCACGGTGAAGTTCACCTTGATACCGGTGTCCTTGGTGAAGTTGTCGGCGGTGAGCTTCTGCAGGTCCTGCATCTGCGGGTTGTTCACCATCAGCACGTTCACCGAGTTGGTGTCACTGCCCCCACCACCTCCCGCGCCTGAGCAGGCGGAGGCCAGTAGCAACACAGCGGTGGCGGCGCCGAGTGTGCGAATCGACGACATCGTCGGTTCCTTTCCGGGGGAATTTCGGGCGCGTTGAAGACACCTGACGTGCGCCCAGGTGGGGGTTCTCAGGCTCTGACGACTTTGGGACCGAGCAGGGAGTAGCGGTGGGCCTCGTGGGCGGACAGGCCGGAGTCCGTCACGATCGCCTCCAGATCGGCGACCTCGGCGAACCGGTTGAAGCTCGACACACCGAACTTCGTGTGCGTTCCGACGAAGATCTTCCGCCGGGACACGCTGAGCGCCTTGGCCTTCACCGCGCCGACTGCAGGATCGGGCGTGGTCAGGCCGTGCTCGCGGGAGATGCCGTTGGCACCGATGTAGGCCAGGTCGATCACCATCTCGCCGAGCATCCTGGTCGTCCAGTGGTCCACCGTGGCCAGTGTGTGGCCGCGGACCCGGCCGCCCAGCAGGAGAACCACGCACGACGGGTGTTCCGACATCGCCGCTGCGGTCGGCAGCGAGGCGGTGATGATCGTGAGCGGGTTGGAGGTGGGCAACGCCTCGGCGACGAGCTGCGGTGTGAAGCCCTCGTCGATGAACACGGTCTCGGCGTCGTCGATCCGTTCGGCGGCGGCCTTCGCGATCCGCCGCTTCTCCGGCACGTGCGAGCCGGCGCGGAACCGCAGTCCGGTCTCGAAGCCGGCACTCTCGACCGGGATCGCGCCGCCGTGCGTGCGCCGCACCAGGCCGTGCTCGTCGAGCACCCGCAGGTCGCGCCGGACGGTTTCGGGTGCGACGGTCAGTTCCTGCGCCATCTCCACCACGTCGACGCGGCCATCGGCGCGCGCCCTGGCCAGGATGCGCCGCTTGCGTTCTTCAGCTCGCATGTCACCTGCCCATTCGGCTTCCGGGTTGCCCGTTCGGGCCGTGTCTAGATGAAACACCCTCGAAACATTGTGGTCGCCGCCACAACTGAGTGAAATCCTGCCCGATTTTTGCCCGGTTCGCCGTGTGTGACGCACCGTTCACGCTGTTCGACCAGACTGGGCACGCCCGAACCGCCCTGTCCGTGTGCCCGGATGGCGGCCAGATGGCTGCTGAATTCGGTGGAACCGGACGGAGCGGTACGAAGTCAAACAGGAAGTCGACGAGGGGAACCACTACATGAAGTGGGTCGCGGGTGTGTTCGCGCTGGCGATCTTGGGCGGCGGCTGCTTGCTGGGGATGACCGGCTTCACGAAGTTCGATCCCACCGCCGGGACGAACAGCAGGCCCGTCACGGACCGGGGTGTTGCACGCGTGGCCGACTGCACGAGCAGAGGACCGGTCAGCGTGCACGGCTTCGGCACCTGGTGGATCTGCCAGGCCGACGTCGAGTGGGAGAGCGGGAGGCGGACGCGGGTGACGGCCGAGCCAGGGCAGCTCACCCCGGACGACGAGGAAGTACCGGTGGTGCAGCGGGGCGCGGGCAAGGTCCGCAACGGGCCCGACAACCCGCCGGTGTACCGCGCCGATTTCGAACCGAGCGTGGTGCTGGGTCTCGGCTCGGCACTCGGTGGTATGGGGATTGGCGGAATCGGGGCGCTGGCCGTTCTCGGCACGGTGGCTTCCCGCCGCAAGAAAGCACAGGAGAGGGAGTAGATGAATCCGGCAGCAGCTGATCCCGACGCGATGATGCGTCAGTGGAACGAGCAGATCCAGGCCAAGCTCAAGCAGGCCGACGAGATGAAACAGGTCGCGAACGCGGTCAAGGTGACCCAGCGTTCCTCTGACGGTTCGGTGTCCGTCACGGTCGACCAGAACGGTGTCGTCTCGGCACTGGATCTGACTGACGCGGCGTTGCGCAAGCAGCCCGCGCAGCTGTCCGCCGAGATCCTCGGTGCCATGCGCACCGCCCAGGCACAGATCGCGGCGAAGATGCAGGAGGTCATGGCGCCGATCATCGGCGGCGACTCCGAGACCATGGGCGCGCTGATGGGCGGCTACCACGAGCGCTTCCCGGAGCCCGAGCCAGCTGACCCCGCTCCGCGCAGGCCCGCCGGTCCTTCTGACGACGACGACTTCGGCGGGCACAACTTCGCCCGCGACAACAAGGGCTGGTGATCTCCGTGACCGGTTCGTTCAACGTCCACACCCAGGCGATGCGTGAGCACGCCAAGCGGCTGGACGGAATCGTGAAGCAGATCGAGACGGCGCAGCAGGCCATCGGGCAGGCGCGGATCAACGGCGCCAACGCTTACGGCATCCTCTGCAGCCCGCTGCTGGATCCGATCATGGGCACGGTCGAGTCCGCGGGCCAGCTCGCCATCGCGACCTCCAAGGGTGTCGTCGACGCCACTGTGGACGGTGTCAACGGCATGGCCGACGTCTACGACGCCGCCGACCAGGCCATCGAGGGCAACCTCAAGAAGATCATCGAGAAGCTGGGGGAGCTGACGTCATGACCGCACCGAACCCGTTGGTGGCCAACGGCCCCGGTCCCACCCCCTTCACGGCGGGTATCAACCTGATCGAGCCCGCAGCGGACGCGGTGGCCGCGGTCCAGCGGGGTGACTGGGCGGAGGCGGGCATCAACGTTCTCGGCGCGGGCATCGACGCGCTGGGATTCCTCACGGACCCGTTCGGCACGCTGCTGTCGTCGGCGTTCTCGTGGTTCATCGAGCACGTCGAACCGTTGACGTCGATGCTCAACTCGCTCGCCGGCAACCCCGGTGTGATCAACCAGAACGCCGCGACCTGGGGCAACGTGGCTGATCACCTGAAGAAGGCCGGCGAGGAGATGGCGCGCGTCGTCGACGCCGACACCGCTCAGTGGCAGGGTGCCGCGATCGCCGCGTACACACCGGTGGCGAAGCTGGAAGCGCAGGGAGTCAAGGCCGCGGGTATCGCGGCCGAGGGCGTCGGCGCCGCGTTGACCGGTGCCGGAGTCGCCGTCGCGACGGTGCGCACGATCGTGCGCGACCTGATCTCGATGGCGATGAGCGAGCTCGTGCAGGCCCTGATCCGGTGGGCGGCGGCCGCGCTGCTGACCGTCGGACTCGCGACGCCGGGCATCATCGCCGACGGCATCCGGCTCATCATGAAGTGGGCCAAGAAGGTCTCGGACTGGCTCGACAAGATCATCAAGACGATCCGCGGGCTGTCCAAGGTCATCGACACGATCTTCAAGACGCTCGACAAGATCAAGGACGTGCTGAAGGGCGTCATGCCGAAGGCGTCGGGGCCGTTCACGGAGATGTTCGAGAACATCGCGACCGGTGCGGTGAACACGACGGCGACCGGTGTCGTGAAGAACCTGCCGACCGAGGCCGCCAAGGTAGATGACACCCCCTACGCCACCCGCCCGTGAATGCCATGAGGGTGACCTTCATGGACCTCAGGTCCATGAAGGTCACCCTCATGACTTTGATCAAGGGTTAGGAGAGCCAGGCTGCTGCGTCGGGTGGGAGTTGGCCGTTGGTCAGCGGGATGCTTGACAACGTTGGCGTCCCGGGCAGATCGATCGCCTTTTCCGAGAGGTTGACGACGCAGGTGTGGCCGCCCCGCCTGAACGCCAGCACGTCCTCGCCGAGATCCAGCCACTCGAGGTCGCCGTCGATCGCCCGGCGCAGGGCGAACACCTGGCGGTACAGGGCGAGCATCGATTCAGGATCGTCCGTCTGGGCCGCGACCGAGAACTGCTGCCAGTTCTCCGGCTGCGGTAACCAGCTCGGGCCGTCGTCGGCGGACCAGGGGAGCGGCACGCGGCACCCGTCCCGGCCGCGGTCGGTGAAGCCGGACCGGTGCCACACCGGGTCCTCGCGCAGCTCGTCCGGCAGGTCCTCGACCTCCCACAGCCCCAGTTCCTCGCCCTGGTAGACGTAGACGCCACCGGGCAGTGCGGCGGTGAGCATGATCGCCGCCCGGGCCCGTCGCGTGCCGAGCTCGAAGTCGGTCGGGGCGCCGTGCTGCCTGTCCGCGAAGGAGAAACCGGTCTTCTCACGGCCGTAGCGGGTCACGTGCCGGGTGACGTCGTGGTTCGACAGCACCCAGGTCGGTGGCGCGCCAACGGGTTCGTGCGCGGCGAGCGTGCTGTCGACGACCTGCCGGAGTTCCTGCGCGTTCCACGGGCAGCACAGGAAGTCGAAGTTGAACGCCGAGTGCATCTCGTCGGGCCGCAGGTAGCGGGCGAATCTGATGGGGTCGGGCAGCCACATCTCGCCGACGAGGATGCGGTCACCGTCGTACTCGTCCACGATCTTGCGCCACTCGCGGTAGATCTCGTGCACGCCGTCCTGGTCGGAGTACGGCAGGTCGGCGTCCGGCCTGCTGAAGTCCTTGACCAGCCCGTCCGCCACGTCGATGCGGAAGCCGTCTACGCCGCGGTCGAGCCAGAACCGCAGGATGTCCTCGAACTCGTCCTCGACGACCGGGTTCTCCCAGTTGAAGTCCGGCTGCTCGGCGGCGTAGAGGTGCAGGTACCAGCGGCCGTCGTCGAGCTTGCTCCACGCGGGGCCGCCGAACCGCGACTGCCAGTCGTTGGGTATCTCGTCGCCGTCACGGACGTGGAAGCGATCCCACAGGCCGTCCTTGAACCACGGGTGCTGGTCGCTGCAGTGGTTCGGGACGAGGTCGATGATGATCCTGATGCCGAGCCCGTGCGCGTCGGCGATCAGCTTCTCGGCGTCGGCGAGCGAACCGAACACCGGCTCGATGTCGCGGTAGTCCGCCACGTCGTAGCCGCCGTCGGCGAGCGGGCTCGGATACCACGGGTTCAGCCAGATCGCGTCGAAGCCGAGGCCAGCGATGTGCTGGAGCTTGGCGCGGAGGCCGGCCAGGTCGCCGATGCCGTCCCCGTTGCCGTCCGCGAAGCTGCGCAGATAGACCTGGTAGATGGATGCGTTGCGCCACCAACTCATCTGGTGTCCTTTCAGCCTTTTACGCCGCCCGCGGTGAGCCCCGCGAGGATGTGCCGCTGGAACGCCAGGAACAGCGCGACCATCGGCAGGCTCGCCAGCACGAGTCCGGCGAGCAGGAGGTTGATCGGGGTGTCGGGGGCGAAGCGCTGCAGCGCCACGCTGAGCGTCTGCTTCGCCGGGTCGGGGAACACGAGCAGCGGCCAGATGAAGTCCTTCCAGGCCGCCACGACCGCGAAGATCGAGACGACGGCGAGGATGGGACGTGAGATCGGCAGCACGACCCGGACCAGCGTCGTCCAGGTGTTCGCGCCGTCGATCCTGGCCGCCTCCAGCAGTTCTTCCGGGATCTGGTCGAAGAACCGCTTGAGCAGGTAGACGTTCAGCGCGTTCGCCGCGGCCGGCAGCCAGATGCCCGCCGGGTTGTTCAGCAGGTCGAGGTCGGTGAGCGTCAGGTACACCGGCACCAGCACCGCCGTCGAGGGCAGCATCAGCGTGGCGAGCATCAGCCCGAGGACCACGTTGCCGAACAACGGCCTCAGCTTGCTCAGCGCGTAGGCCGCGGGCACGATCACGGCCATCTGCACGGCCCACGCGCCGATCGCGACGACGAACGTGTTGAGGAAGAACCGGCCGAGGTCCATGTAGTTCCACGCGTCGGCGTAGGCGCCGGGTTCCCACGTCTGCGGCAGGATCGTCGGCGGCTGCTGCGCCAGTTCCGCCGGCGGTTTGAACGCGCCGAGCAGCACCCAGACCAGCGGGAGCAGGAACGCCGCGGTGAACAGGACCAGGGTCGCCACGAGGACCACCCAGTAGGCCTTGCCGCCCGGCCTCGTGAGGGTTCTCATGCGTCCGCCTTCCTGGTGATCTTGAGGTACAGGAAGGAGAAGACGCCCAGGACCGCGAACAGGATCAGGCTCAGCGCGCTCGCGGTGCCGAAGTCGTTGTAGTAGAAGGCGTAGCGGTAGAGCAGCAGGAGCACGGTGACCGTGGACTCCTCCGGGCCGCCGCCGGTCATGATGAACGGCTCGGTGAAGATCTGCATCGTCGCGACGACCTGCAGCAGCAACAGCATGAGGATGACGAACTTGGTCTGCGGGATCGTGATGTGCCAGACCTTCTTCAGAATTCCCGCGCCGTCCAGGTCCGCCGCCTCGTACAGCTCACCCGGGATGGTCTGCAGCGCCGCCAGGTAGATCAGCGTCGCCGAGCCCATGTTCGCCCACGTGATGACGAGGACGAGGCTGATCATGCTGGTGCTCGCGGAGTCCAGCCACTGCAGGGCGGGCAGCCCGAGTCCTCTGAGGACGGAGTTGAACAGGCCCGGCCCCGGATCGTAGAACCACTTCCACAGCAGGGCGGTGACCACCGGCGGCAGCATCACCGGCAGGTAGACCAGCAGCCGGAAGTAGCCCTTGGCGTGCCGCAGTTCGTTGAGCACCACGGCGGTCAGGAACGGGACGCCGAAACCGATGATCAGCGCCAGAACCGTGAAGTAGAGGGTGTTGCGCCACGCCACCGCGAACAGCGGGTCCGCGAAGAGCCGCTCGAAGTTCTCCCAGCCCACCCAGTCCGGACTCGTGACGAAGTTGACCTGCTGGAAGCTCAGGACGACCCCGCGCACGATCGGATACCAGGAGAACACCGCGAAGACGACCAGAGCGGCACTGAGAAAACCGTACGCGGTGACGTGGCGCCGCACTTACTTCACCTGTGCCAGGACGGCGTTGACCTTGGTCTCGGCGTCCGCGAGCAGCTGTGCGTGATCAGCGTCCTTGTTCGTCAGCGTCGCCTGCACCACGCTGTCGAGGATCGCGTAGACCTGTTGTGCCTGCGGCGGTTCGAGGCTGCCCTTGGTCTTCTCCGAACCGTCCACATAGGCCTGGAAGTTCTGCACCGGCATGGTGGCGTACTTGCCCTTGAGTGCTTCCTGCTTCGAGCGCGGCTCACCGGTCCAGATGTCGGCGATCGGCGGGATCGGCAGGCCGACGGGCTGGCCGCGGTCCTTGTACTTCTGCAGGTTCGCCTCGAGCCGATCCGGGTTCAGGTACTTCCACTGGATCCACTTCAGGCCGGCCTTGATCTTCTCCGGCGTGGCCTTGGGGTTGATCATGTAGCCCTCGCCGCCGAGGAGCGTGCCCTTCTGCTCCGGGATCGCGGCCAGGCCGTAGTCGTCGTACTTGCCCTTGAACTGGTTGACGATCGCGGCGACGTTGTCCGGTGCCGCGAGGTACATGCCGAGCTGGCCCGCGCCCATCATGTTCTGCACGTCGCCGATCTCCAGGAGCTGCTTCTCGCCCATGGAGTTGTCGTCCCAGCGCATCTCCTTGAGGCGGCGCAGGACTTCCTTGCCCTTGTCGTTGTTGAAGTCGGCCTTGTAGGTGTCGCCGCTCTTCTTCGCGATGTCACCGCCGACGGACTTCATCCACGTCGTGAAGTGCCAGCCGCCCTGGTTGCTCTTGCTGTACTCGGCGAACCCGGTGACGCCGGCGTCCTTGAGCTTCTTCGCCGCGGCACGAACCTCGTCCCACGTCTTCGGCGGGGAGTCGGGGTTCAGGCCGGCCTTGGTGAAGTTGGCGCGGCTGTAGAGCAGGCCCATCGTGTAGTTCGCGGTCGGCAGGCCGTAGACCTTGCCGTCCACCGTGAAGACGTCCTTGAGCTCCTGCTTGAGGTCGCCGTAGTGCGGGACGTCCTTGACGTAGTCGGTGAGGTCGGCCGCCTGTTTTCTGGCGATGAGCGCGGCCGGATCCGTGAAGTAGACGTAGAAGACGTCTTCGAGCTGTCCGCCCGCGAGCTTCGCGGAGAACGTCTTGGGATCCATGAACCCCTCGTGCGGCACGAGGTCGATGTCGGCGTTCGCCTTCTCGAACTCGGCCACGTCCTCGTCGAAGACCTTGCGGTCGAACGCCTGCGTCTGCGGCGGCTGGCCGTTGATGTTGATCACGACCTTGCCACCGGTCTCGCTCGGGGTGCCGCTCCCACAGCCGACTGCGCTGATAGTGAGGACACCGCCAAGCAGCACGGCAGCGGACTTCTTCATGGTGGGGCCGCCCTTCTCGCGAGCGCGTCGATGTGACGGCGACCATAAGACGCCGTTACATCTGAACGCAATATCTGGACGAAAACTCGCAAGAAGGCGACTGTCTTGTTACCTCACGGGGGCAGAGGAGGCCCGCACCACCAACTCGGGCTCGAACAGCAGCTCGTCCGGCGCCACCGCGTTGCCGGAGATCTGGTTGGCCAGCAGTTCCACCGCGGCCCGCCCCATCGCCTCGATGGGTTGGCGCACAGTGGTGAGCGGCGGATCAGTGCAGGTCATGAAGGCCGAATCGTCGTACCCGATGATCGACACGTCCTTGGGCACGTCGAGCCCGGCACGCCGGACCGCCCTGATCGCGCCCAGCGCCAGCGGGTCACTGGCGCAGATGATCGCCGTGACCCCGCGCTGCACCAGCTTCGTGGCTGCGGCCTGCCCGCCTTCCAGCGAGAACATGGCGTGCTCGACGACCGCCCCGCCGCACTTGTCGATCGCCTGCTGCTTGCGCTGACTCGGCACGTGGTCAGGTGGCCCGAGCACCGCCCCGATCCGCTTGTGCCCCAGCGACACGAGGTGCCCGTACGCCTGCTCCACCGCCACCGCGTCATCACACGAGACCCGCGGAAACGCCAGGTCGTCTATCGCCGCGTTGACCAGCACGGCCGGCAGCTTCCGCGACATCATCTGCTGGTAGTGCCCATGACTCGCGTCCCGCTGCGCGTACAGCCCACCGGCGAACACGATCCCGGAAACGTGCTGCTCAAGCAGCAACTCCAGGTACTCGGCCTCGGTCACGCCACCAGCGGTCCGCGTGCACAGCACAGGCGTGAACCCCCGCTGCGCCAGCGCGTTGCCCACCACGTCCGCGAACGCGGGGAAGATCGGGTTCTGCAGCTCGGGCAGCACCAGCCCGACCAGCCGCGCCCGCTCACCCCGCAGCTGCGTGGGCCGCTCGTAGCCCAGCACGTCCAGCGCCGTGAGCACGGCCGACCGCGTGGCGTCCGAGACGCCGGGTTTCCCGTTCAGCACCCGGCTGACCGTCGCTTCGCTCACCCCGACCTTGGCCGCGACCTCGGCCAGCCTCCGTTGCGTCATGGCGCAAGTGTACGCAAGAACTTGCGTACACTTGCAGTGCCTGATCGGGCGAGGCGGATCACCTCGCTTCGGGAGCGCAGAAGTCGGCGGCGATCTCCCGCGCTTCCGCCATCTCGGGTTCGGACGCGTCGGCGCTCGCCGCGTCGAGTGCCATGCCGACGACCGGCGCGTCGATCTCGACCGCGCAGGCCACCGTCGTCGCGAGTGCCAGCAGTTCCGGGGCGGACCGGGTGCGTGCCGCCAGGTTCAGGAACCGCTGGGCGTCGCCTGCGCTCGCCGTGCGGGTGTCCGCGGTGCTGAAGTCGGTGTGCGTCCTGGCGAGGGAGTTGGCCATCACGAGCGCGAAGGCCCCTCCGGTGTCGGTCTCCGGGTACTGCTCCGCGAGGGCGGCGAGCCGGTCGCCGGTCGCGAAGTCCTGGCCGAAGTCGCCGAGTGCCACGGCCCGGCCGACGCCGTTGTCCGCGGTGAGGTGTGCGCAGGCGAGCTCCTGGCCGGTGAGCGGTGGGCGCACGTGCACGCGGACGGGCGCGCTGCGGACGACCCGGTCGCCCTCACCGGGGTCGAACTCCGCGTACACGTCGTGAGAGCCGAGTTCGTCGAACGTGTAGCCGACGCTGGTGAACAGCAGCTGGACGCGTCCGGTGAGCGACTCAGAAGGCTGCAGCCGGACCATTTCCCTGGGGCCGCAGGCGAGCACGATGTCGTGGATCTGGTCGACGGTCTGCGACGGCCGGACGCGGAGCAGCCGCAGATCGCCCTGGGCGAGGTTCATGGCGGCGCTCACGTCGCGAGCCGTGTCGCCGATGTTGGTGACCTCGACCTCGGCCACGACGTACTCGCCCTGGTGCGCGTCGGCCGGAAGCTTGAGCGTGAGCCGGAGGTCGGGGGAGTCCGGTGCGAGGACGAGCCCGTGGACGTCGGCGGGTTCGGGCACACCGGAGCTCGCCGAACCGTGGCCCCAGCCGAACAGCCGCCACCCCGGGCGGACCTGCGGATCGGGCGCGTGGATCAGGGAGTTCCTGTTGTGCTGGTCGAAGGTCAGGCTCGCGTTGCAGGGGTACGGGTTCGCGGGGCTCGCGAAACCCATGACGTCCCCGGTCTGGTTCATGATCGTCGTGCCGATCGGGTTCAGGTGGACGTCGTCCTTGGGGTGGAACAGGTTGAACGCGTGCCCGGCCTCGTGGACGAGGGTGCGCAGGAACGCGAAGGGAACGTCGTCGAGCGCCTGGTTGCGCGCGCTCGGCAGGACGAAGTCCTGGTCCCCGAACCGCGCGTCGGCATACCCGACAACGCCTTCACGCGGCGTGCCGTCCTCGTCGAACATGAGCCCGAAGCTCCCGCGCGCGTTGGCTGATCCCGCCAGCATCCACAGGCGCCACTCGTTGGCGTTCGCCGCGGCCTGGCGATGCGTCGAGATCAGCGTCTGCAGCTCGGCGACCGTCAGCAGGGCGTCTTCCGGGATGTCCAGGTCGTTCACCATGACCTGCACGTCCCAGCCCGCGGTGCGGTAGACCTCCTCGAACGTCGCCGCCACCCCCGCGCACGACGCGGCCGCGGCAGGCCACTTCCGCCCGGTCATGAGGTCGGCCTCGATCCGGCAACCGCGGTACCGCGCCGAGGTTTTCGTGGCCTTGATCGGCATCCGGAGCCCTCCGTTGATCACGGCGTGACCGGTCATCACCGGATGCAGCCGCGGCAGGTTGGCGAGCGGCCGGGTGCAGCGCAACGTCAGCTCGCCGGTGTCGGTGGACACGAACTGCGCGACGTTGGAGTCCCACAGGTGACGCACGAACTTCAGCTTCAACGTCCCGTCCACATAGGTCGCGCCGGCGCTGCGGAAGTACCACGAGTACTGCCCGATCGGCAGCTGGGGGAACCAGGAAACGGGCTGGGGGAACGTCAGCTGCGGCAGGTCCGCGTCGCTGTCGGAGGGAAACCCGGGAATGGGCCGCAGCAGGCGCCGCACGTAGATGTCACCCGAAACTCGCAGCGATGCCTGGCCGACCTCGATGCGCATCGGGCCGCGGACCGCGTTCGCCACGAGCGTCGGTACCGCGGGGGAGAACTCCAGCAGCCACGAGCCGTCCAGGGCGCTGAGCGGGCAGGGGCGGTGCAGAAACGGGTTTTCCAGGTCGCCGTTGTCGTCGAAACTGAACTCTTCGCCATCCATGTGGCACTCCTCGACCTTGACCGGGCAGGCTGAGTCCGCGATCGGAGATCGCGCGATACGCCGCCGCGCTTTCGGTTCAGGTCGAGAAAGCGCCGAAATTCGTCAGTTCTGGCTCACCACAACGGGGCCGATGATCGCGGGCGGCTCGTTCGCCATACCCGGGATCTTGATCAGGCTGCCGATCTTGATCGCGAAGTCGGGCAGGGAGAGGAGCCCCTGTGCGATCAGGGTCAGGAGCAGGACCGGGAGGATGATCGGTGCGACTGCCACGCCGACCGCCACGAATCCGGTATCCCTGCCCCACACGACGGACAGCGCCATGATCGCCACGAAGGTGAGCAGGAAGTCGGCGCTGCCCTCGCCCCACCCCGGTGGATATGCCCACGCGAACCACCGGTGCGGCAGGACGTGCGCCGCGGCGTAGACGGCTGCCACACCTGCGAGAAGCTGCGCCGTCATCAGAAAGAGCCGGAGCTTGCGGAACGACCAGTAGCGAGCGAAGCTCACGCCGGCCCAGAACAGCAGGGCCCGGAACAAGGGGACGCGCTTCCGAAGATCGGCCACACCCCCGTCGCCGCGGTCTCGCATCGCGCGCAGGAACAGTTGGTCGGCCTCGTGGCGGCCGGTGTACGACGTGACCTGCTTGCACAGGTGGTCGTGGACCAAAGCCGCCCGGAGCTGCCTGCCGTAGCTGGAGAGGAGTCCCCGGAGCATCCACGGCACGGACGCCAGGTCCGTCGTCTCGTCGTCGTTCTCGTTGTCCTGGTCAGGCACCGCAATCGGAGTCGCGCCGGCGAACGGCACGTAGTGGAATCCCTTGATCAGTTTGAAGTCGGTCTTGCTCCACACGCGGAGTTCCATTTTGTCCGCGGGAGTGCCGTCCGGATTCGTGAAGACCATGACGGCCTCCTGGTCCACTCAGTTGTTCGTTGTCTGTGGATCTCGTTCGGTTCGGCCGAACAGTTACGCCCGCTCACTCGCTTGGCCTAACACGAAATGACCAGGTGCAGCACCTCGCTCACCCGCCTGGCAGGTGCCCGCCGGACCACGCCGTGGATAGGCTCCAAGGTCATCTGCTGATGAGGGGGAGACACGATGGACAGCGAATCCGATCCGCCCGTTGCCCGGCTCCCCGAACCTCAGTGCCCGCCCGCTCGTCCAGTGCTGGGTGTCGACTGGTTCGTCCGGATGCCCGACGGCGGCGACACGGGTGGCGGCACCGTCTACCTGCGGTCGGCTGACTGAGCTTCATGCGGTCCCGCACGCTGATCTACTTCGGCAGCCTGCTCGCGACGGTCGCACTGATCAACACCCCGGTACCCAGGATCGTCGTCTCGGCTGTGCTCAACCCGGAAGCCGGCGACGCCGTCGCGCGCAGTCTTGGCTCCATCACCAAGGATCTCGTGCTGGTGCTCCTCATCTCGATCTACTTCGAGTGGGTGCGGAGCAGGGAACAGGGCGAGCTGATGCGCGGCATGGACCGCAAGCTCGACGAGATTCGGGAGGACGCCCGCACCGCGACCGCACCCGCCGTCAGGCGACTGGTGCTCGACTCCGCCGTGCCGGCCGAACTCGTGAAGACCGGGCTGGACCGGGAGATTCCCCGCACGCCTGACAAGTCCTCGCTGGTGGCGTTGATGCTCCAGTCGAGGCCCGTCCTGCACGACGTCTCGATGACGCTGCGGGTCGAACGGGTGGACGAGACCGCCGTGCACGCCGGTACCAGGATCGAGGTGACGATGCCGCGCGGGCCGATCCTCGTCGCGGCCACTCCCTCGGTGATGCATTCGACCGCGTTGTCGGCGGCGTGTCCCACCCTCTTCGAGGTCGTCAGCCTGGGCAGGTCGGGCACGTTCGACGAGGCCGCCGAGGAGTTCGGGAAGAAGCTCGAGTGTTACGTGGAGTCGCCGAACCGCACGATCCAGCGCGTCCAGTTCCGGAAGGTGGCCGCGACCGCGCTGCGGAAGTACATCTCGCCTCCGGTCGGGATGACGAACGACGACGTGGTGCTCTTCGCCGCGGATCTGGGGCAGGAGGACGGCGAGTTCGTCCGGGTGCGCTATCACTACCACTGGTCCCAGGACCTGGATCAGCGCTTCGTCTACTGGGCCGCCGATCGGCCGATGTTCATGAGGACGATCACCCTGGACGTGCGTGAACTGGTGCGGGATGAGGAGCGCCAGGTGTGGGTGCAGGGGTTCCTCGGCGGTGTCGACTCGATGGTGCTCGACGCCAACGACGGTCACGTGTCGCTGAGCCTCGACCGGTGGATCGTGCAGGGACAGGGAATCGTCGCGGTCTGGTGACTCAGCCGAGCGCTTCCCGCCACAGCAACGCCACCCCGTGCCCCGGCAACAGCCACGACCGCACGTCCAGATCGCCCAGCTCGCCGGCCTCGAGCCACTGCGCGGACGTGGTGGCGGACCGGAAGGTGAAGGGCATGATCCGGAACTCGTGCATGGGGGACTCGTCGACCGCGAGCCCTGTCGCGTCGAAGCTGATGGTGTCCACATAGGACGGATAGGGCGACTGCCAGTAGCAGAACCCGTCGTTGGTGCGCTGCAAGGTGCGCGACCACACGGTGAGCCCGCAGATCGCCCGCACCACGTGGTCGTCGGCGATGCCGCTGAGATCGCACTCGAAGATCCGCAGGTCGCTCATGTGGTCGAGCGGGCTGAGTTTCTGCAGTGGCCCCATGGCTTCGCGGAAGAACGTCAGGTAGGTCGCCCACTGGTCGAACCGCACCTCGACCGGTGGGATCTGGCTCGGCTCCGCCGAACGGCGCTGGCCGTCGTGGTCCAGGTAGTCGATGGCGATCTGGGTGGAGTGGCGCAGGTCGTCGACGGAGTCGAGGAACAGCGACGAGTCCGGGATGAAGTACAGCTCGAACAGCGGGTAGCGGCAGGCGGCGCTGATGGTGTCGCGCAGCAGCGCGTTCGACGTCGCGAAGATGACGAAGCGGTCGACGGGGACGCTCTTGCGGAACTGGTACCGCTGGGTCGTCATGAGGTGGTAGGTCTTCGTGTCGATGCCCTGCAGTTCCAGCTTCACGGTGGTGCCCGTGCTGATGGTGAGGTCGTCACCGCGGGGGCGCAGGCCGTGGCCGCCGAGAACTCCTGCCACCACGTCGTCGTTGGCCGCGTTCTGGCCGTAGACGGACGTGAGGAACGTGCGCAGCACCTCTGAAGGCAGCAGGTGTTCGACGATGCCCGGACCGGAGATGCGGCCGATCTCCATGACGAGGCGCTTGTGCAGGAACAACTCGTAGGCGCCGATCAGGAAACCCGCGAGCGCCGGCAACGGCCACAACACGACCAAGATGTCGTGCGGCACGCTTCGGGCCGAGGGCTGCCACAGCAGCACGGCTGTCAGGTCGGCTGCCGCGACGACGAGCAGCAGGACCGCTACGGCCAGCGCCTGTTTGTGCCTGCGCGCCGCCACCACCTGGTCGCCGCCCCCTCACTCCACCGACTGTTCATACATGGTGGGAGTGATGACGGATCAGCGCCAGACCCTTTCGGTCGATGCCGTATCAGCGCGGCTTGTTCCAGATCGGGTTGTCCGACACCCCCACGTAGGTGCTCAGCGTGGCCCGAGGCTTGGTGTCGTCGGTGGCCAGGTCGTTGTACAGGCCCAGAAGGTGCGTGGTCATGGCGCTTTTCGAGCCCACCTCGTCGTGCCTGCGCAGGAACCAGATGACCTGCTCGTGCTCGTTCGCCGAGCGGTTGTGCACCTCGCGGGACGGGTGCGCGTGCCGCTTGCAGTCCTGCAGGCCCGGCACGAGCACCTGGTACATCTGCTCCAGCAGCTCGTTGTGGCTCGCGCGGATCAGCGCCGAGTGGAACTCCTCGTCCGACTCGATGACTTCCTGCATGTCGTCGACCGGCGCGCGCTGGTAGCGGCGGTTGAGCTTCGCGAGTTCGTCCAGCTCACCGTCGTCGGCGCGCACCGCGGCGAGGCTCGCCGCCGTCGTCTCCAGCGCGATCCGCACCTCCAGCAGGTCCGTCTGGGAGAACTGGCGGGCGGCGAGCCTGCCCTCCAGGTGTTCCTCGACGCCGGTGAGGTCGGTGCGCCGCACGTACCAGCCCAGGCCGCGGCGGACCTCGACGATGCCCTGCAGCTGAAGTCGCTGCAGAGCTGTACGCAGCGAGCTGCGGGCGACATCCAGTCTGCGGGCGAGCTCTGGCTCGGTGGGGAGGCGGTCACCCGCCCGGAAGGTGCCGCCGATGATCTGCTCCCGGAGCTTCTGCTCGATGAGCTCCGGAAGAGGTCGTCGCGAATCAGGCGAGAGCGCCCAGCTCTCGCCGAAATGTGCGTCCTCGTCGGCGGGCATTGGTCCAGTTTAGGGCTCTCGCCTGTCTGTTGCAACTTGTCTGGCAACCTGGCAACCGTTGACAGACAACCTACAACTACGGGATCCTTCGGACAGGCGAGACGCCTGGGACCGCCCACACCCAGGAGACCGGGCTCGCCTAGTCGGGAGGGAACGACATGTCCGCAGGGAGTGCACTTGGAATCGCCGCCGCCGTAGCCGTCGCCGTGACTGCGATCGGATGGCGCACCGTGCTCACGATGGTCGCGGTCTCGGTCATCGCGCTGGCCGTCGTCGGCTTCGTCAACGTCACCGGCATCCTGCTCAGCTGATGCGCAGAGCTCGCTGGTGAGCAGTAACAACGGTGCCCGGACCGCTCTCCTGCTCGCGGTCCGGGCACCGGCACGTCCGGGGGTTCCCGCTGTGGCGGGGGAGGCGGACATCAGTAGAGTTGGCGGGCATCAGGGCACCGCCGATGTGGTGGGGCCAACGACTCCATGGCGTCGGGGGACGTGGGTACGGGGTCTTCGGTGATGGGTTCGCCCGCAGCGAGCACGCATGTACTGCATGCGGCGATCGCACCTGCTCACGCGTTGGTCGACGAGCGTCGTGCGCTCTACCGGCTCGCGGCGGATCTGTTCGTGCCCGGCGCGGGGTTGTCGGACAACCTCCTCGATCACCCGATCGTCCGCTACGAGATCGGCCGGGCCCTGGCCGGGCACGGTGACGTCGACCTGGCGCTGCTTCACCGGGTCGCCGCGATGCGGGTGCGGGATGCCGGCGTCGCGGTGGCGGCGGATCCGCTGGCCGCGGACCTGCTGGAAGCGCCGTTGCGGATCATCGCCCCGCCGGGGGCGTCGCCGCGGCCGCTCACGGAAGCGGACGGGGAGCGGTTCGAGGCCGCGGCCAAGATCGTGGCCGACGGCGTGCGCCTGTTCCGGCGGCTCGCGCCCGAGATGGCCGACGACCTGCTCGCGCACGTGTCGATGCTCGCCGTGCTCAAGGCGGAGACGGCCGGCGGGGTCGTATCGGCCTCATCGCGTTACGTGCCCGGAATCGTGCTGATCGAGGAGCCGTCCACCGCGATCGAGGTGGCTGAGGCGCTCGTGCACGAAGGCGCGCACGAGAAGTTCTTCGACCTCGCGATCACCCGCGAGTTCCTCGATGCTCACGCGGAAGAAGTCGAGCACTTCGAGACCTCGTGGTCGCACGCGCGCTGGCCGCTGGAGCAGACGCTCGCGGCGTGGCACGCCTACAGCTGCCTCGCGCAGTTCTCGCGCGCGTGCACGAGCGAGGTGCTCGGTCCGATCTCGTTGCTGCCGAAGGCGCGGGAACGGGCTGACGAGATCGGTGGCTGGCTGGTCGGCCACGAGACGGATCTGCGCGCGGACGCACGCTGGCTGCTGCATGCCCTGGGAGGCGGCTGCGGCGGCGTGCGGTCCGATGTGGACAGTCCGGCGCCGATAGCAGGGATCCGGGAGGACGGCCGCTTCCGTGTGCGGCCGGACGTGCGTTATCGGCGAGCAGTGACCGGACGGGTGGTGGCGGCCAGGGTCGCGCACCAGCCGGAGATCTTCTGGCTCGACCCGGACGCGGGCTGGCTGCTGGGCTGTCTGGGGCACGACAGGCCGGCGCTGCCGTTCGGCGCCGTCCTGACGAGGGCGGTGGAGGAGTGGGCGGTCGATCCGGGCGTTGCCGGCTCGCGCTTGAAGACCGCGCTCGGACCGCTCGTCGAGAGTTTGATCGTTGAGAGGGCCTCATGAGACCGACTTCCACGTCAAGAGGGAACTGATGACCTTCCTGAACCACGTTTCCCGTCAGCAGCGGCCGTCGCCGGCCGCCGGAGCGAAGTCTCCTTACCTGCCACCAGGTTCGGGTTCGCCCGTGGGAAGGCCGGTCGTACCGGTCGACTGGTTCAGGCGCATGCCGCAGGGTGGAACTGTCTACCGGCGACTGGGAGCGCAGGAGTTTTCGGTCGAATGAGGCGCTGACTCAGATTCTTGCGGCGTGTGAGCCGTGGTTCGGAAAGTATTCCGGAACGCGCGTACTGCATATAGGGTCATTGCGGGAACCCGGTCTGCTTCATGGCACGTACATGGCCGTCCGGCGCCGTTCCCCGTCTTCGCGCAGCCGGCTGTACCGGCTTGCCCACCGGTAGTCACAACTGCGGTATAGCCGCAGGTGAAGTGGGGTTGCGGTCCGTTGTAGACTGCCGCATCCCGGCGCGCCGGGATGCGTTGGGCTCGGCGATGATTTCGCTCCCGACACGAGCCCCAATTGAGTGATCACCTATATCGTTCGAGTTCATACTTCTTGTATTGCGTTCCTGTTTCCACGATCCCCCGTCAAGAAGGAACCATGACCACCCCGAACCAGCCTCTTCGCCGGCCTCAGTCCCCCGGCGTTCCTGTTCCCCACCTCCCCACCGGGGTGGGCCCGGTGATCGGCCAGCCGGTCACCCCCGTTGACTGGTTCCGGCGCATGCCGAACGGTGGCACGGTGTTCCTCAAGCCCGCCGAGAGCGAGCAGAACGACTGAGTTTCGTTCTCCTGTGTTGCGGAAGGGGCCGGCGAAAGCCGGCCCCTTCCGCGTTCGGTCGTTCGGGCACGCGACTTCACGGAGGCATAACAACTGGGCCACAGGGCGTACCGATCACCCCTTCTTCACCCGTTAGGGGGACGTCGATGGTCTTAGATCTCGGCAACCCGCCGATCCCCAACGGAGTAACCCGATGCGCCTGACGCCCCTGACAAGTGCCGGTCTGCTCGGTGCCGCCGCCGTGGCCACGCTCGCCCTCGCGACCACCGCGTTCGCCGACGAGCCGACCACCGACGACAAGCGCGCGGTGCCGTTCCTCAAGAACGTCGACATCAACCACCCGGAGGCCTGCACCGTCGGTGGGCTGACCGGGACTCCGATCCACCCGGACAAGTTCACCTACACCGGCGGTGACAACCAGCAGTACCTCGACATCACCGCGCTGCCGGCAGGCGTCACGGTCACGGGGGTGCTGGTCAAGGGCGGGGACAAGTTCAACGTCTACCTCGCGGACAAGCTCGGCGACGCGCTGCCGTGGGACGACCTGCGGTCCCCGTTCAACAACGGCGGCCAGCTTCCGCAGATCAGCCACTGGTTCGGGTGCGGCGTCGTCGAGGAGCAGCCCCCGAGCAGCACCCCGTCGTCGTCGACTTCCACGTCGACCTCGACCGTGACCCACACGTCGACCCCGACCTCCACCCCGACGTCGTCGTCCTCGGAGGTCGCGCCGACCACGACCACCACCGTGGCACCCATGCCGGTCGCCGACGTGGACGATCTGGCGGCGACCGGGTTCGGGTCGGCGTGGCTCGTCGGGCTCGGTGCGGCTCTGCTCGCCGCCGGTGCGGCTGTGTTGCTGGTGCTGCGCAGGCGTAGCGCCTAGGAGTTCTCGATCAGCACGCCCCACAGCGTGCCGAAGAGGACGCGTGTCTCGACGTGGAACTCCACGTCATCAGGAGCCGCCCCGCCGCCGTAGAGCTCCACGGCGCGCTGGGCGGCTTCTGGGCCTTTGGCGCCCGCCAGGCAGGCGAGGTCCCACGCCACGGGGCCACGCCAGCAGTCCTCGAAGTCGTTCCACACCGGACCGGCCGCGGTCATCAACACGTTGCCGTAGTGCGAGTCGCCATGCAGCGGCTGGACGTCGTTGTAGTGCGCGTCCCAGAACTCCATGAGCTCGGCTCGTCGCTCGCGGAACGGCTCCAGGTCCGGCACGCCGAGGCCGGCCAGGTAGTCGAGCGTGTGGTCGACGTCGTCCATCGGTCCGCGCGACGGTAGGTCTCCGGGGTACAGACTTAGTTCGGCGTGCAGGTCGGGGAGCATCTTGAGCACCTCGGGCCTGGTCAGCTCCTCCGCGGGGTCGTGCGGGACGTACGTGGCGAACGACAGCACGAACCCGTCGACGGCATGAGGTCCCGGCGGCAGCTCGGCGGAAGGCGTGACCACCGGAACGCCGCGTGCGGCCAGGAAGGCGGACACCGCGAGGTCGCGGGCGAAGTGCGTCGCCACGGACGGGCGGATCAGGGCCGTGCGGGCGGCGACGCGGGCGACCACCGGTGCCGGGCGCAGGTGGACGATCACGTTGCTGCCGTCCTTCAGCACGGCCGGATCCGTGGAGATCACGCCGTGTTCGGCCGCCACCGAGACCGCGGCGTTCACGGCTGCTGAGGTGCTCATGCGCTGAGCGTCACATCAGCCTTGGGGGAGAAGCGACTCCATTTCCGATATCTCCTTCTCCTGGGCGGTCACGACGTCCTGGGCCAGCTTGCGGGTCTCCGGGTCGGTGCCCTGTTCCAGGTGCTTGCGCGCCATCTCCACGGCGCCGCGGTGGTGCTGGATCATCAGCGACAGCCACTGGCGGTCGAAGTCGTTGCCGTTGAGGTCGGCGAGGTTGCCCAGGTCGACCATGCCGTGCGTGTCGGCGTGGCCGTGCGAGGTGTGCGACGTCGCCTCGACCGGTGCGTTCCACTCCCGCAGCCAGCCGCTCATGCGGTCGATCTCGGGCTGCTGGGCCTTCGAGATGCGCTCGGCCAGATCGATCACCTGGCTGTCCTCCGTGCGGGACTTGACCAGTTCGCTCATCTCCAGCGCCTGCTCGTGGTGCGGGACCATGCCCTGCGCGAACGCGACATCCGCGGAGTTGTGGGTGGCGGGGGAACCGCAGGCGGTCAGCGTCAGGACCGCGGCGACAGCGAGCAATCGGAGCACGGCGGCAGGATACGTGTGACGTGCGCTACGCCGCTGGCCACCGGCCATGGCCCACCCGAATGGAGCTGATCGTCGCCGTCTAATATCCCGGGGAGTTTCCCGAACGAACTGGTCCCACCAAGGCCTGGAGGCACCGTGACGGCCGTAGCCCCGCAGCCGATCGCAACGCGTCCTTATCCGACGCGCACTGCGGTCAAGGGGTCCTTCCTGCTGCGGATGTTCCGCACCACGGACCACAAGCAGATCGGCATCCTGTACCTGGTCACCTCGTTCGCCTTCTTCATGGTGGGCGGCGCGATGGCCATGCTGATGCGGACCGAGCTGGCCCGTCCCGGCATGCAGTTCCTCAGCCAGGAGCAGTTCAACCAGCTGTTCACGATGCACGGCACCGTGATGCTGCTGCTGTACGCGACGCCCATCGTGTTCGGCTTTGCGAACTTCGTGCTCCCGTTGCAGATCGGCTCGCCCGACGTGGCGTTCCCGCGTCTCAACGCGTTCTCGTACTGGCTGTACCTCTTCGGCGGCCTGATCGTGATGTCCGGCTTCATCACCCCCGGTGGTGCGGCTGACTTCGGCTGGTTCGCCTACACCCCGCTGAGCAACGCCATCCACTCGCCCGGCGTCGGCGCCGACCTGTGGATCACCGGCCTCATCATCGGTGGTCTCGGCACCATCCTCGGTGCGGTCAACATGATCACCACGGTGGTCTGCCTGCGCGCGCCCGGCATGACGATGTTCCGGATGCCGATCTTCACCTGGAACATCCTGGTGACGTCGGTGCTGGTGCTGCTCGCGTTCCCGATCCTCACCGCGGCGCTGTTCGGCCTGCTGGCCGACCGCCATCTCGGTGCCCACGTGTTCGACCCCGCCAACGGCGGCGTGATCCTGTGGCAGCACCTCTTCTGGTTCTTCGGCCACCCCGAGGTCTACATCGTCGCCTTGCCGTTCTTCGGCATCGTGTCGGAGATCTTCCCGGTGTTCAGCCGCAAGCCGATCTTCGGTTACAACGGCCTGGTCTACGCGACCCTCGGCATCGCGGCCCTGTCCGTCGCCGTGTGGGCGCACCACATGTACGCGACCGGCGCCGTGCTGCTGCCGTTCTTCGCGTTCATGACGTTCCTCATCGCGGTCCCGACCGGTGTGAAGTTCTTCAACTGGATCGGCACGATGTGGAAGGGCCAGCTGACGTTCGAGACGCCCATGCTGTTCAGCATCGGCTTCATCGTCACGTTCCTCTTCGGTGGCCTCTCCGGCATCCTGCTGGCCGCGCCCGCGATCGACTTCCACGTGTCGGACACGTACTTCGTCGTCGCGCACTTCCACTACGTGCTCTACGGCACGATCGTGTTCGCGACCTTCGCCGGCATCTACTTCTGGTTCCCGAAGATCACCGGCCGGTTCATGGACGAGCCGCTCGGCAAGCTGCACTTCTGGACGACGTTCATCGGCTTCCACGCGACGTTCCTCGTCCAGCACTGGCTGGGCAACGAGGGCATGCCGCGCCGGTACGCCGACTACCTCGCCTCGGACGGCTTCACGACGCTGAACATGGTCTCGACGATCGGCGCCTACATCCTGGGCGCGTCGACGCTGCCGTTCATCTGGAACGTCTTCAAGTCCTACCGCTTCGGCGAGGTCGTGACGGCGGACGACCCGTGGGGCTACGGCAACTCGCTCGAGTGGGCGACGTCGTCCCCGCCGCCGCGGCACAACTTCACCGAGCTGCCCCGGATCCGTTCGGAGCGCCCGGCGTTCGAGCTGCACTACCCGCACATGATCGAGCGGATCCGGAACGAGGGTCACGTGACCTTCACCGGCAAGACGATCGCGCACAAGGACGCGAACCACACGCCGTCCGAGCTCGCGACCGCGGCTGTGGTTTCGGGCACGGCGTCCGAGAAGGACGACGACCACAAGTAACCTGCGAGTAACAGGTTCAACGACGAGCCCCGGCCGCTGCGATGCTGCCGGGGCTCTTCGCGTCCGACGAGGAGACGACGACGTGAAAACGCCCGTGTTGATCACCGTGACCGGTCCCGACAAGCCCGGTGTCTCCTCCGTGCTCTTCGCCGTGCTGACCAGGCACGGCGTCGAGGTGCTCGACGTGGAGCAGGTCGTGATCAGGGGACGGCTGGTGCTCGGCGCGCTGGTCTCGACCGACCACGACCCCGAGGGCCTGCAGGAGTCGGTCGAGCAGGCCATGGCGACCGTCTCGATGCACGTGGAGATCGAGATCGGCGCGGACTCGAAGCGCACCGCGCGCCTGGAGTCCTCGCACGTGCTGATCGTGCTGGGCCGCCCGGTGACGGCGAAGGCGTTCACCGAGGTCGCGCGCCGGCTCGCGTCGCTCGGCGTGAACATCGACGCGATCCGCGGCGTCGCCGACTACCCCGTCACGGGCCTTGAGCTGCGGGTATCGGTCGCCGACGACACCATGGAGAACGACGCGGAGCTGCGGTCCGCGCTGGCCGACGTGTCGGTGCGGGTGGGCCTCGACATCGCGGTCGAGCGGGCCGGCCTGACCCGCCGCGCCAAGCGCCTGGTGGTGTTCGACGTCGACTCCACGCTGATCCAGGGCGAGGTGATCGAGATGCTGGCCGCGCACGCCGGGTGCGAGGAGCAGGTCCGCGAGATCACCGAGGCCGCGATGCGCGGCGAGCTGGACTTCACCGAGTCGTTGCGGCGCCGGGTCGCGCTGCTGGAGGGCCTCGACGAGAAGGTGCTGGGAGAGGTCGGGGCAGCACTTGAGCTCACGGCCGGTGCGCGCACCACGATCAGGACGCTCAAGCGCCTCGGCTTCTACTGCGGTGTGGTGTCCGGTGGCTTCACGTCGGTGATCACGGGCCTCGCCGACGAGCTCGAGCTCGACTTCTGCGCGGCGAACACGCTGGAGATCGTCGACGGGAAGCTGACCGGCCAGGTGATCGGTGAGATCGTCGACCGGCCCGGTAAGGCGGTGGCGTTGCGCAGGTTCGCCGAGGAGGCGGGCGTGTCGCTGGCGCAGTGCGTGGCGGTCGGTGACGGCGCGAACGACATCGACATGCTCGGCGTGGCCGGCCTCGGCATCGCGTTCAACGCCAAGCCGGCGCTGCGCGAGGTCGCGGACACCGCGTTGTCGCACCCGTTCCTGGACGCGGTGCTGTTCATCCTCGGCGTGACGCGGGCCGAGGTGGAGGCCGCGGACGCCGCGGACGGCCTGGAGCTGACCCGGCTGTGATGATTCTCGACCTGATCGCCTCCCGGAACTACGCGGAGGAGTCCGAAGTCCGCGCGATGCCGATGGTGTTGCGCATCGAACGCGTTGATCCGCCTGCGCGGACCGCGTTGCTGGAGGCCGCGGCCGCTTCGGCGGTCGCGGTGTGCCTCGACCCGCGGGCCGACGTGGACGGCGAGTGGCACGAGGCCGTGCGGGCCTGGGTGGCCGGGCGGATCCGCAAGGTGTCGCGGCGGGCCCGCGGCGCGCAGTGGGACGCCGTGCAGGAGCTGCCGGGCGTGACGATCACGGTGGACGGTGCCTCCGTGCGGTCGTTGTTGCCGACGTTGGTGTCCGAGACGCCGCGTGAGGTCGCGAAGCTGCAGATCTCCGGTTCCGACCTGCCCGTGGACGAGCCGGGACCGGTGCCTGCCGGGGCACGGCTGCTGTACGTGAATCCGCGGGTCGAGATGTCCGCGGGAAAGCTCGCGGCTCAGGTCGGGCACGCCTCGATGCTGCTGGCGCCGCACCTGTCCGCGGACGAGCTGAAGGTGTGGGCGTCGCTCGACTACCGCTGTGCCGTCCGCACGCCGTCCGTCGCCGCGTGGGACTCGATGATCCACCGGGGCGATGTCGTCGCGGTGCGGGACGCGGGCTTCACGGAGGTCGAGCCGGGCACGACAACGGTGCTCTCACCGCTGTTTGAGACCGGTGAAATCGGGTAAATCTCCCATCCGTGGGCTTACTCGACGTGCTCGACGCCCGGCTCGGCGACGGGCTGGAGAACCTGTTGTGCGCCCATCACGCCCGGAGGCTTCGCGGGCTGGGCTGGGGCGACGTGCTCGACGGAGACGGCGCGGGGTGGTTCACCCCGCGCCGCACCGTCCAGCACGGCAACAAGATGGAGATCCTGGTCGACGGCGCCCTGGCGTTTCCCGTCGTGGCAGAGGCGATCGAGCGGGCGCAGAAGTACGTGCACATCGCGAACTGGCACGCCTCACCGGACTTCCGGCTGACCCGCGAGCCGGGCGCACCGCAACTGCGCGAGCTGCTGTCGTCCGCCGCCGAACGGGTTCCGGTGCGGGTGCTGCTGTGGGCCGGGCCGCCGGTACCGTTCTTCGAGCCGACGCGCAAGCGGGCGGAGGCCGCGCGGCGGGACTTCCTGGAGTCCGGCGCGATCCGCTGCGAGCTCGACGCGCGGGAACGAACCCTGCACTGCCACCACGAGAAGATCGTGATCGTGGACGACGTGGCGTTCGTCGGAGGCCTCGACATGACGGCCGTCGAGGGCGACCGCCACGACTCACCGGAGCATCCGCCGCGCGACCTCGGCTGGCACGACCACGTCGCGCGGCTGGAGGGGCCGGTGGTGGCGGAGGTGGCCGGCCACTTCGCCGCGCGGTGGAGCGAGATCGCGGGGGAGACCCTGCCCGCTCCCGTCGTGCCGCCCGAGGCCGGCTCGTCGTCGGTGCAGATGGTGCGGACGATCCCGGAGCGCACCTACGGGTTCGCGCCGCACGGTGACTTCACGCTGCTCGACTCGTACCTGCGGGCGCTGCGGTCGGCGGAGTCGCTGGTGTACCTGGAGAACCAGTTCCTCTGGTCGCCGGAGATCACCGAGGTGCTGCTGGCGAAGCTGTGCGAACCGCCGTCGCCCGAGTTCCGGATGGTCCTGCTGCTGCCGCAGAAACCCAGCAACGGCGCCGACACCACGCGCGGCCAGCTGGGCCGGTTGTTCGCCGCCGACCACGACGACCGGTTGGTCGCGGCCACCCTCGTGGCGCACGGAGATGCACCGGTCTACGTGCACGCCAAGCTGTCCATTGTGGATGATCGGTGGCTCTCGGTCGGCTCGGCGAACCTGAACGAGCACTCGCTGTTCAACGACACCGAGGTGAACGTGGTGACCGACGACGCCGAGGTGGCGCGTTCCACCCGGTTGCGGTTGTGGACCGAGCACCTGGGGACGGACGTGTCCGGTCCCGCGCACGAGGTGGTGGACGAGGTGTGGCGCCCGGCGCTGGAGCGTCCGGCACGGGTGACCTCGCTGCCCGGCGTCTCGCGGCGCGCCGGAAGGTTGCAAGGACCGTTACGTGGATTGCTGGTCGACGGCTGATCTCTGGGGCTAGTTTGGCGACGTGGCCAACGAGGTGACGATCCCGCTGCTGCCGTGCGCCTCCATCGACGAGGTCGCCGAGTTCTACGTGATGCTCGGCTTCACGGTCACGCACCGGCAGTACCGGCCGAACGCGTACCTCTCGGTGCGGCGGGAGGACATCAACCTCCACTTCTTCGGCATCCCCGGCTACGACCCGGAGCAGTCGCACAGCTCGTGCCTGATCCAAGTGGAGGACACGCGGGAGTTGTACGACGCGTTCGCCTACGGCATGCGTGCCGTCTACGGGCTGGTGCAGGTCTCGGGCATCCCGCGGATGACCCGGCCGCGGCACGACGGGTTCCTGGTGGTCGATCCCGGTGGCAACTGGATCCGGGTGGTGCCGGCGGTGCGTGAGCGGGATCCCTCGCCGACTCGGCTCTCGCGGGCGCTGCACAGCGCCGTGACGCTGGCCGGGTCGCACGGGGCCGAGCGGCAAGCGTTGAAGATCCTCGAAGGGGCGCTGGTGCGGGAGGTGCACGCCTCGGAGGAGGAGCGGGAGTCGGCGCTGGAGTTCCGCGACGAACTGCTTGAACGGCTTAATCTACATAGGTAGTATTGGTGGCGTGGAGCCACTGCAACGCATCGGCAAGGCCACCATCGACGTGCTCGAGGTGCTGCTCGGCGCAGACGAGCCGCGCTGGGGGCTGGAGATCATCAAGCTGACCGGGCGGCCGTCGGGCAGCGTCTACCCGTTGCTCGACCGGCTGGAGCGGGCCGGCTGGGTCACGTCGTCGTGGGATGACGACGCGGAACGGCGGGGGCCGCGGCGGCGGATGTACCGGCTGACTCCGGAGGGGGCCGCAGAGGCCCGGCGGGTTGTGGCGCGGGCTGTTCCGGCGCCGCGCTTCGTGCCCAGGACAGCGCAATGAAGGCCGCGTTGCTGCTGGTGCGGTTCGCGGCGGCGGTTGTCGGCGATGACCGCTATCGCGAGCAGTGGGAAGCGGATGTTGTTGGTGCGCCTGAACTTGGGCTGTCGCCGTTGCGGGTGGCGTTCGGGGCGCTGGTCGCCGTTGTTTTCTTACCTTCGAAGGGAACCCTCATGGCACCTGTTGGTCCGCTCGGTATCGCGCTGAAGCACGCCGGAACGCCGCGGGGGCGTGTGCTCGCCATCGCCGTTGTGTCGGCGTTGTTGTTGCTCGGCGGAGTGGCGATGCTGTTTGCTTGAGCAAATAGCTCCGTGTCGTTTCGGAGGTTCCGGGCTTAGCTTCGAGCGGTGGCAAACGAACTGACAATTCCGCTCCTGCCCTGTCCTGACATCGACGAAATCGCGTCGTTCTACGAGATGCTCGGCTTCGAGATCACCTCGAAGCAGGCGCGGCCGTACTCGCACGTCGCGCTCAAGCGTGAAGACATCAACCTGCACTTCTTCGGGATGGACGGCTACGACCCGGAGCAGTCGTACAGCTCGTGCCTGGTCATCGTGCAGGACACCGCGGAGCTGTTCGAGGCGTTCGCGGCGGGGATGCGCAAGGTGCACGGGAAGTTGCTCACCTCCGGCATTCCGCGAATGACCCGGCCGCGGCTGCGCAACGACCGGTACACCGGGTTCACCGTCGTGGACCCCGGCGGGAACTGGATCCGGATCAACAAGGCGGCGAAAGAACCCGAGGCGACCACCAAGCTCGCCAAGGCCATGGAGAACGCCGCCAGGCAGGCGGACTCGCGCGGCGACGAACGCCAGGCGTTGAAGATCCTGGAAGGCGCGTTGAAGCACGCTGACGGGTCTGAGCCTGAGCTGAAGGAAGCCGAGGCGTTCCGCGACGAACTGATCGAACGGGTCAGGGCGTCTGAGCCTCGTCCAGGCGCTTGAGCGCGCCGCGGACCACCTCGGGGTCGTAGGTCGTCCAGAACGGGGGGAGTGAGGCTCTGAGGAAGCCTCCGTAGCGGGCCGTGGCCAGCCTCGGGTCGAGGATGGCCACCACGCCCTTGTCCGACATCGACCGCAGCAGCCGGCCGGCGCCCTGGGCGAGCAGCAGGGCCGCGTGGGTCGCCGCGACCGTCAGGAAGCCGTTGCCCCCGCGGGAGTTGACGGCTTTCTGGCGCGCGGAGGCCAGCGGGTCGTCCGGGCGCGGGAACGGGATCCGGTCCATGATCACGAGCTGCAGCGACGGGCCGGGCACGTCCACGCCCTGCCACAGCGACAGCGTGCCGAACAGGCACGTGCGCTCGTCCTCGGCGAACTTCTTGACCAGCAGGCCGGTCGCGTCGTCGCCCTGGCAGAGGATCTGGTGGTCGAGCCTGTCGCGCAACGCCTCCGTGGCCGCCTTGGCCGCCCGCGTCGACGAGAAGAGCCCGAGCGCCCGGCCACCGGCCGCGTTCACCAGGCCCTCGATCTCGTCGAGGTACTCCGGCGGCAGCCCGTCACGGCCCGGCTGCGGCAGATGCCTTGCCACGTAAAGAATGCCGCTCGAACCGTGCTCGAACGGCGAACCGACGTCCAGGCCACTCCACTTGGGACCGTCGATGTCCTTGTCCGTGGCCGCGCCCTCGATCTTGCGGACCTTCTCCGCCGGCGGCAGCCCCCACTGGCGGGCCATCGTGTCGAACGCGCCGCCGAGGGTGAGCGTCGCGGACGTGAGCACGGTGGTGCGCTTGCCGAACAGCCGCTCCCGGAGCAGCCCGCCCACGCCGAGCGGTGCGACGCGCAGGGTCGGCGTCTTCTGGTTGAAGTCACCGCTCACCCACACGACGTCGCGCTCCTCGTCGAACGCCTCGAGGATGCGCACCGCGCAGTCGTGCACTTCTTCGAGCAACGACAACGCGAGCTTGCGCGCCGTCGCACCCTCCACGTCCTCCTTGCGCTCCGACCCCATGGCCGTCATGCAGCTGTGCGCCGCGTCCCTCGTCGCCGCGAGCGCACCCGCGAGCGCGCGGGGAAGGGCGTCGAGGCGCCCGGACGGCATGTCCTCCAGGATCATCGCCAGCCCGTCGCTCGCCTCGGCGAGCCGGTCCGCGATGTCCTGGTCGATCAGCCGCCCGCAGCGGCGCGAGGCCATCGCGACCGACGCCCCGCTCAGCTCCTCCGTCGCCACCGAGGTGACGCGGTCCACCAGGTCGTGCGCCTCGTCGATCACCACCACGTCGTGCTCCGGCAGAACCTGGTAGCCCTCCAGCGCGTCGATGGCGAGCATCGCGTGGTTCGTGACCACGACGTCCGACTTGCCCGCCTGGGCCCGCGCGCGTTCCGCGAAGCAGTCGGCCCCGATCGGGCACTTCGCCACGCCGAGGCACTCCCGCGCCGTGACCGACACCTGCCGCCACGCCTGCTCGCTGACGCCGGGCACCAGCTCGTCCCGATCACCGGTCTCGGTGTCCGACGACCACTCGTGCAGCCGCTTCACCTCGCGGCCCATCTTCGAGATCGCGAACGGGTCGAACAGGGCCGCGTCCTCCGGCTCCTCCGGCGCCCCGTTGTGCACGCGGTGCATGCACAGGTAGTTGCGCCGGCCCTTGAGGATCGCGAACGTGGGCTCCCGGCCGAGCTCCGTCTTCAACGCCTTCGCGAGCCGCGGCAGATCCCGGTCGACGAGCTGGCGCTGCAACGCGATCGTGGCCGTCGAGACCACCACCGTCTCGCCCTCCGCGACCGCGTGCCTGATCGACGGCACCAGGTACGCCAACGACTTGCCCGTGCCCGTGCCCGCCTGCACCGCGAGGTGCTCACCCGTGCGGATCGAGCGGTCGACGGCCTCTGCCATCTCCACCTGGCCAGGCCGCTCCGCACCGCCGACGGCGTGGACGGCGGTTTCGAGCAGGCTCAGGGTGGGGGGAACTTCAGGCACGAGACAGACCGTACCCGGCGGGTCCGACAGTCCCCGTCAGACATCGCCGGGGAACTGACATCGCCGGGAACTTCAGTCGCCGCCTCCGCCGCCGCACCCACCGCCACAGCCGCCCCCGCCGCTGTCACCGCCGCTGTCACCGCCCGACGAACAGCTGCTGCCGCCGGACGAACACCCGCTCCCGCAGCTGCTGCTGGACGACCTGTCGCGTTCGGGCAGGATGCCGAGGGTGCCGGGATCCAGGCCGAACACCGCGGCCTGCGTGCCCAGCCCGAGCACCGCGACGGCGGTCAGCCGGTAGAACGGGTCGGCGTGCCCGGTGCGCCGCCGCTTCACGACGTGGCTCTGCGCCTTGTTCACCATCCGGAGCGCGGCCCTGGTCCGCAGCCGGCCGGGATCACGGGAGCTCAGCACGATGGCCCACACGAACACCACCCCGCCGGCGGCGAAGTACATCCAGCGCTTGAGCTCCGGCACGGCGAGGCCGGCGAAGGCCCGCGCCTCGGCGACGACCTCCGGCACGACGAGGTCGACGAACCCCAGCAGGATGAGACCGGTGGCCAGGAGGTACAGCCACGGGTACAGCCGCGGCCGCCACGAGCGCCGCCGTCTCAGCAGGCCGCGGCCGACCAGGTGGGCGCGCAGGCCCTCGGCCTCGGCCGAGTAGGCCGCGCTCTGCCGGACGTCCTGCAGGGTGCGCCGGCCCGCCCGCAGGCCGTTCAGGATCTGGGCCTCGAGCGGGGTCGCGGGTCCCTGGCCGGGCTGGTGGACGGCGGTCACCACGCCCTCGCGCGAGATGCGGATGAGGCCGACGTCGAGCAGCCGGGCCAGTGCGACCTCGGTGGCGCGGATCGGGCCGCCCGCCAGGCAGCCCAGCTCCTCCGGGGTGGTTTTCGTGGTCACGCGGATTACTCGACCGAGGGGCTCAGGTCGTTACGCGCCGTTCCACGAAATAGGCCCTAACGGCGGCGGACGAGTGCCCAGGCACCCGGCAGCACACCGGCCGCCAGCGCGATCTTCAGCGCGTCGCCGAGCAGGAACGGCAGCACCCCAACGGACACGGCCTTCGCGAGGCTCATGCCGGTGGCGGCCATCAGCCACGGCACGCCCACCGCGTAGATGGCCAGGTTGCCCAGTGCCATCGTGCCGAGCGTGCGCAACGGCGTGCGGTCACCGCCGCGGCCGGCCAGCGCACCGACCAGCGCGCCCGCGAACACGAAGCCCACGACGTAACCCAAGGAAACCGGTGCGCCCGACGTACCGCCCTGGAACCACGGCACACCGGCGACGCCCGCGATCAGGTACAGGAGCATCGAGGTCGCGCCGCGCTGCCAGCCCAGGGAAGCACCGACGAGCAGGGCCGCGAAGGTCTGGCCGGTCAGCGGTACCGGGCTGCCGGGGATCGGCAGTGCCACCTGGGCGGCGAGCCCGGTGAACGCGGCACCGGCGAGCACCAGCGTCAGGTCGCGGACGAGTGCGCCCGGCACGAAGTCGGCGAGCACGGTGCGGCGAGGCGCGAGTGCGAGAGTCACGTTCCCTCCCTGGCGGAGTTGAGAGAACCTGAGGTTAACCAGGGAAACTCGGGAACGTCTTTGTCTGATGTCCACAAAGTGACAGGTCACACATCGAGCGCGATCTTGCCCGCGACCCTTTCGGTGTTGCGGCGGGTCTTGGTCCAGCCGTTGTTCCCGCGCACCAAGCGGATCAGCGCGCGCCACGACGTGATGTAGAACGTGTAAATGTACAGCGCGTAGCCGAACCCGTACCCGATCGAACGCCAGAACCCAACGGGCGCACAGCGTGCGCGGTACACCGGTCCCCACAGGACGAACGGCATCAGCCCGAACGCGCCGTAGACGGTGAACAGGATCCAGGCGCCGTCGAAGAACCACGCCACGACTTCGGACGGTGACACCGCGAAGCGGTACGCCATCATCGCCATCGGGATCGGGTAGATCAGCGTGCCGAGCAACTGCATCCACGGTTGCGCGAGGTAGTACATCATCTCCGCGGCACCCAGGGTCGTGAGGTGCTCGGAGTCCCAGATGCGCCGCAGATAGCGCATGCACTGCATGGTCCCCTGACCCCACCGCGTGCGTTGCGCGAGGAAGCGCCGCAACGAGTACAGCGCCTCCTGGTTCACGTGGGTGTCGAGGGTGAACCCGGTGTGCCAGCCCTCGGTCAGCAGGTGCACGCCGAGCTCGAAGTCCTCCAGCAACGACCCGCGCCACGGGCTGCCGGTCGGCCCGGCGATCGAGTCCAAAGCGGACAGCCGGGTGAACTGACCGTTGCCGCCCATGGAGATCGTGCCGGTGGCACCCCGCGACAGCTGAATCGCCGCGATGGCCGTGCGGAACTCCAGGTCCTGCATCCGCACGAGTCCGGCGCCGAACGCACGGCGCCAACGGGAGACTCCTGGCTGTCGTTGCCCCGCGTTGATCATGCGCACGTCCACCTGCACGGCACCGATGCGAGGATTTCCGAAGAGGTGCTGGGCCGCGCAGACTTCCAGGCAATTGGGCGCCGGGCGGCCATCGGCGTCCACCACGACGATGATCGCGCGGTCGGTGTCCGCGCGCCGGCCCATCCACAACTTCAACGTGCGGTAGGCGTCGTTCAACGCGTTTCCCTTGCCCGTGCGGGCATACGGGCGTTGGCGCTGCACGAGATGGATGTGCGGATCCCGGACACCGCCGTTGCGCTTCAACGTCCGCACGACTCCGGCGGTGCGGTCGTCGGAGTCGTCGTCGATGACCCACACGTGCGCGATGGGGAACGTCCCGCGCAGGTACCTGATCGTGTCTCCGATGACGGCCTCTTCGTCGCGGCACGGCACGAAGAAGTGCCACTCCAACGACTCCGGCACACCCACGGGCGCGGGTTTGCGCCGCAGGTACGGGATCACGATCACGAAGACGTACGTCACGAAGGCGACGCTCATCGTCAGAGCGAGCGCCTGCGTGAACCCGAGAACGAGGTCGAGGCTCACTTCCGCGTGGCCAGCCAGACGAACGCGACCAACGCCGCCGCGCCACCGAAGACGCTCACCATCGAGCCGAGCAGGGTGTGACCCCAGTAGTACCCGGTGTCGACGCCCAGCCACTGGACCAGCCCGACCAGGGTCAGCACTCGGAACTGGTTCACGACCACGACCGCCAGCGCCGCGATCCCCAGCGCGAACAACACGCGGTTCTGGATGCGCGGGCGCAACGCGATCATCACGGCGCCCACCACGATCAGCGGCAGCACTAGGAACGCGGACGTGCACTCCGGCGTCATGCGCAGGCCCAATGGCGTCTCCGAGCCCAGTCCGAAGTAGACGGTCTGGCGGTCGGGCACCACGTCCACCCCGTAGGAGCTGATGACGCTCAGGACCGCGCCGGACAGCGAGATCTCCGCTGTGCGGTACAGGCGGTGTGCGAACACGAGACCGGCTGCGGCGGCGAGCAGGACGACAACCGTCACCCGGCTCGGGAATGCGGTGCGGCGCACGGCAAGCGTCACCCGAGGATCCTTTCCACCGATTGAGGGAGCGCCCATACGGGCTACCTGACGTTCCATCGGTAGACGCAACGTCAGCCCTCACCCCCGGATCGGGTGACGCCGTAATCGGAAATTGACCAAAAAACCCACGATGAGTGGCCTTCGTTGGGCGACTTGGGTGGTCGTGTCGCCCGATACGGGGAGTAACCCTCAGTTCCCTCGAAAGAAAGCCGATGCCGGTAATTGCCCCCGGAAAGCGTGAACCAGTTTGGTTCCAGCGCGCCCTGGGGCCGGAGGAATCAAGGGAAGGAGTTTCATGCGTGTCCGAATGACGGGACTGGCTGGAGTCATCGCGATTGCCGCACTCCTGGTCGGTGCCGCACCTGCTTCGGCCGCTCCGGGGGACGCCTCGGCCTACGGTGCGAGGCTCAACGTGACGCTGCTCGGCAACCCCGCGGTCAACGCGGAACCGTTCGCCGCCGCCAACGCGAACGGGCCGACCCAGAACACGTTCGTCGGCGTTGACCTGCCCGGGATTCTGAAGACCGGTGTCATCAACGCCTCCGCGTCGCGGGACGAGAAGTCCGGCGGCGTGTACTCGCGGGCGAGCACCGCGGACGTCCGGCTCGACCTGCTCTCCAAGGTCACCGGCAAGATCTCCGCCGAGCTGGTCGAGGCGGAGTGCCAGGCGACCCAGAAGGGCCTCGTCGGCAAGTCCAAGCTCGCAGGCGTCAACCTCGGCAAACTCGGCCAGGTCAACGCCGATCCGGCGGTCAACACCAAGCTCGACGTGCAGCTGGCCGGCATCAAGATCGCCGAGGTCATCTTCAACGAGCAGTACAAGAACGACGACGGCAGCCTCACGGTCAACGCCATCCACGTGAAGCTGCTGCAGGGTGTGCTCGGCTCCATCGGCACCGGCGACATCATCATCTCGTCCGCCACCTGCGGTCCCGCCGGCCTGCCCATCCCGATGGCCTCTGGCGCGGGTCTGTGGATCGGACTCGGCCTGCTCGGTGTCGTCGCCGCTCCTGTGGCCTTCGTGGCGTTGCGTCGTCGCGCGTCATTGAACGTGGCCTAAGAGGAGAGCGGCAGATGTACAAGGTCCCCGGTACCGGCGTTGGAGTCGGCACGGGCGTGGGTGCCCTCGCGGTCACCGGCGCGGACGTGACGTGGTGGATCGCCGCGGGAATCGTGCTCTTGCTCGCTGGTGCGTTTCTTCTGCACAGCACGCGCAAGCGCCGTCCACGAGCGGTCCGGGTCGCTGCCAAGACCAGACCGAATCGAGCGGGCTGAAAGTGGTCCGCCGGGGTTGCCCCCGGCCCCGGCGGACCACCCCCTGTCTCCCCGAGAGGACAACGGTGAGCAAAGAAGTTCTGCTGGTTGCTGGAACACGGCCAGAAGCCGTGAAGATCGCGCCGGTCGCGATCGCACTGCGGGGGCACCCCGGCCTCCGCCCGACGATCGTCCACAGCGGACAGCACTCGGGCATGGTCGAGCAGGCGCTCAGCGCGTTCGACCTGGTACCCGACGTGCGGCTGGACGTGCCCCGGCACACCGGAACGCAGGCCGAACTGGTCTCCCGGTTGCTGCCCGAGTTCGACGCCGTGCTCGAGGACCGCGACCCCGCGGTGACCCTCGTGCAGGGCGACACCACTACTACGCTCGCCGCGGCGCTTGCCTCGTTCTGGCGCGGAATCCCCGTGGCGCACCTCGAAGCCGGTCTGCGCACCGGTGACCTGTACGGCCCGTTCCCCGAGGAGGGGAACCGGCAGATGATCTCCCGCATCACCTCGCTGCACCTCGCGCCCACCGACGACGCGGCGAACGCGCTGAACACCGAATCCCTGCCGGACAGCCACATCGTGGTCACCGGCAACACCGTCGTGGACGCCGTGCAGCGCGTGGCGGCGGCGGACCTCCCGACCCGGAGCGCAGACCTCGCCGCTCTGGAGCGGACCTTGGACGCCACCGGCGGCCGGCTGATGCTCGTCACCGTGCACCGCCGCGAGTCGTGGGGCCGCCCGCTGATGCGCGTGCTGAACGCCGTGCGGTCCATCGCGGACCGGCACCCCGACCTGCACGTGCTGATCCCCGCGCACCCGAATCCCGGTGTGCGCGAACAGGTCGTGTCGCTGCTGGGCGGTCACGAGCGGGTGGTCATCACCGACCCGCTGGACTACCCGGACCTCGTCCGGGTGCTCAAGCGCGCCGCCCTGGTGCTGACGGATTCCGGTGGCATCCAGGAGGAAGCGCCCACGTTCGGCGTGCCTGTGCTGGTGCTGCGCGAGACCACGGAACGGATGCTGGCCGTGGACGCCGGATGTGCCTGGCTCGTCGGCACGGACACCACCCGCATCCTCGCCGAGGCGGGGTGGGTGCTCGGCTCGCGGCTGCGGCTTCCGCTGGGGCGCAACCCGTTCGGTGACGGGCGTGCCGCGGTGCGGGTGTGCACCGCGCTGGAGAGGCTGGCCGGCCTGCCGACCGCGCTGCCGCGCCGGGAGCCGTTCGCCACGCTGGCGGGCGTGCGGTGAGGCGTGCTGAAAGGGGGTGGTGGGCCGGACTGCGCAGGCTGAACGGATTGCCCACGCGACCGCCGCGGCGATGAATTTCTTTTCGTGACGAACAGTTCGCCTGACACCCGGTCGGGTAATTGCGAATTCACTATCGGGTGACATGGGGTGCCGAACTGTTACCAGCGCGCCGCGGCACGACGAATATCGGGCGGAGGAAATCAAGCAACCAGGGGAGAGGGCGATGAGACGCATCGGAGCGTTGGCCGGAACGGTGGCTCTGCTCATCGCGGTCGCCGCCCCGGCGTCCGCCACGCCCGCGGGCAACGTCGTGGCCGGGAGCGCGGACTTCGCGAAGATCGGGCAGCCCGCGGTGCTGGTGTCGCCGCTGGCGTCCTGCGACGTGAACCCGGACGTGGCCGGCGTCGTCACGGGCACCGCTCCCGCTGTGAGCAAGGCCGGGGTCAAGTTCGGCACGTCCGCGGCGAGGTGCACGACCACCGTCGTGAACGAGCAGGACTGGATCACGACGACGAAATCCGAGGCCGAGGGCACGGACTTCGAGCTGTCCGCGCTCGTCGCCCAGGGCGGGCCGCGGCTGAGGGTCGCCAAGTGGAAGATCACCTGCGACGCCACGCAGACCGGCACGTCCGCCGGGTGGACGCTCGCCGGCATGTCCGGCTGGACCGGCCTGCCGCAGCAGCTCCCGCAGGGCTACGTGCACGACGTCAAGGGCAAGAACGGCGTCGTGCTCGCCAAGGTGAAGTTCACCGAGGTCGTCTTCCCGGTCCCCAACGACGGCAGCATCACGATGCACCTGGCGAAGCTCACCTTCGAGCCGGCCTCCGGCTACCGCGGCGAGATCAAGTTCGGCTCGGCCGCCTGCTCCCCGACTCCGTAGAACCGCCCGAGAGGACTGAAGTGCGCAAGATTCTGATCGCAGGGGCCGTGGTCGCGCTGACGTTCGCGACCGCGGCCCCCGCCTTCGCCAGCAACCCGCAGGGCACCGCGTCGGCGGGGTCGGCCGACTTCGCGAAGGCCGACCAGACGTTCAAGGTCGAGCCGCTCGCCGTGTGCAACGTGAACCCGGACCAGGCAGGCACCGTCACCGCGTCCGGCCCGGCCGTGAGCAGGAGCGGCCTCAAGATCGGTGAGACCAGCTCGACCTGCACGACCGAGGTCGTGAATCCGGACGAGTTCCTGACCAGGACCAAGTCCGTGGCCAAGGGCAAGGGTTTCGAGCTGAGCACGTTGGTCGGGCAGAAGGGCCCTCGGCTCAAGATCGGCGAGTGGACGATCAACTGCGATGCCGACGAGAAGGGCACCAGCGTCGGCTGGGAGCTCAAGGGGATGTCCGGCTGGACCGGGCTGCCGCAGCAGATCCCGTCCGGCTACGTGCACGAGGTCAAGGCGAGCAGCGGTGTGGTGCTCGCCAGGGCCAAGTTCACCGACACCGTCTTCCCGGTGCCGAACGACGGCAGCATCAGCATGACGTTGCTGAAGCTCACCTTCGAGCCGTCGTCCGGCTACACCGGCAGCATCACCGTCGGCACCGCGGCCTGTTCCCCGACGCCGTAGACGATCGCCTTACGAGACAACGACACCCGCGGCGCGCAGCTCGTCCAGAGCGGCGTCGCGGGTGTTCTGCGCGACGGCCGCGGTCAGACCCACGAGCACGGTCGTGCGGAAGCCGTTGCGCTGCGCGTCGAGGGCGGTGGCGCGCACGCAGTGGTCGGTCGCGATGCCGACGACGTCCACCTCGGTCACGCCCTTGTCGGTCAGCCACCCCGCGAGGTCGTTCTCCGCCTCGAAACCGGAGTAGGCGGCGGCGAAACGTCCCTTCGAGAACACCTGCTCGATCCCGGCCACGTCGAGCTCCGGGTGGAACGACGCACCGGGCGTCCCGGCGACGCAGTGCACCGGCCACGAGTCCACGAAGTCCGGCGTCTCGGAGAAGTGCGAGCCGGGATCCACGTGGTAGTCGCGGGTCGCCACGACGTGGTCGTAGCCGGAGGACACGATGTGCCGCGAGATGGCCTCCGCGACGGCCGCGCCACCCGCGACCGCGAGCGAACCGCCCTCGCAGAAGTCGTTCTGCACGTCGACGACGATCAACGCCTTGGTCATTTCGACACCTCTCCCAGGTAGACCGTCGGGATCGCGGGCTCGCCGCGCGAGAGCTTGAGGCCCTCCCACGGCACGCTCACCAGCGCCGCGCGCAGACGTTCGCGGCTCTGCTCCAGCGTGGGGACATCGGCGGTGACCTGTCCACCGCGCATCAGCGGGATCTGCACGAGCTTGTCGTACCGGCCGAGCTCGAGTTCGGCCGACGCCTGGAACACGACCTCCTCCAGCGCCGTGCCGGTGTCCTTGTGCCGCCGCAGCGCCTTCTTCCAGCCGCCGCGCGACTGCTTGGACGTGCTGCGCTTCTCGACGTGCCTGCCGTCGACCTCGACCAGCTTGTAGACCATGCCCGCGGTCGGTGCGCCGGAACCGGTCACGACGGACGTTCCGACGCCGTACGCGTCCACGGGTTCGGCGCGCAGGGCGGCGATCGAGTACTCGTCGAGGTCGCTGGACACGACGATCCGGGTGTTGCGGGCGCCCAGTGAGTCGAGCAGGTCGCGCGCCTGCCTGGCCATCACGCCGAGGTCGCCCGAGTCGATCCGGATCGCGCCGAGATCGGGCCCCGCCACCGCGACGGCCGTCTTGATGCCCTCGGTGATGTCGTAGGTGTCGACCAGCAACGTCGTGCCGACGCCCAGCGCCTCGATCTGGCTGCGGAACGCCTCTTCCTCGGTGTCGTGCAGCAGCGTGAAGGCGTGGGCGCAGGTGCCGGCGGTCGGAATGCCGTGCCTGCGGCCGGCCTCCAGGTTCGAGGTCGCGGTGAAGCCCGCCAGGTAGGCCGCGCGGGCACACGCCACAGCGGCTTCCTCGTGCGTGCGGCGCGAGCCCATCTCGATCATGCGACGGCCGTTGGCGGCGGTCACCATGCGGGCGGCGGCGGACGCGATCGCGCTGTCGTGGTTGAGGATCGACAGCGCGAGCGTCTCGAGCACGACCCCCTCGGCGAACGACGCGCGCACGGTCAGCACCGGCGAACCCGGGAAGTACAGCTCGCCGTCCGGGTAGCCGTCCACGTCACCGGAGAACCGGTAGTTCGCGAGCCACTCCAGGGTCGCGTCGTCGACCACCGCGTTGCGCCGCAGCTGGTCGATCTCCTCCTCGCCGAAGCGGAAGTTCCCGATGGCGTCCAGCAGGCGGTTCACACCGGCGACCACGCCGTAGCGGCGGCCGTCCGGGAGCCTGCGCGCGAACACCTCGAACACGCACGGACGGTCACCGGTGCCGTCACGCAGCGCGGCGGCGAGCATGGTGAGCTCGTAGTGGTCGGTGAGCAACGCCGTCGACTTCATGGTCGCCAACCCTAAGGTCGCATCCGGTTTAGCCGCATGCGGTCTCCGCCACTGCGGCGAACATGACACCATTGGCGGTATGACCACGCCCGTCGAACAGGAGCGGACGCAGCCGGAGGCCGTCGGCGAGGAGATCGCCGCCGAGGACACACCCTGGCAGACCGTGGTCTGGAACGACCCGGTAAACCTGATGTCCTACGTGACGTACGTGTTCCAGAAGCTGTTCGGCTTCAGCAGGGACCATGCGACCAAGCTGATGCTCGACGTGCACCACAAGGGCAAGGCGATCGTGACATCGGGCACCAAGGACAAGGTGGAGGCCGACGTGGCGAAACTCCACGCGGCGGGACTCTGGGCGACCATGCAGCGGTCCTCGTGAAGAGGTGGATCCGCGAGGGCGACGTCGTCGTCGGCAGGCTGGACCGGCAGGAGGCCGCGGTCGTGCGCGGTCTTGTCAGCCAGATCCAGGACATGCTGCTGGCCCGCGCCGAGGAGGCGCCGCAGGACGAGCTCGCCGAGCTGACCGGGATCAGGACAGGCCCGTCGGAAGCGCCGGACGATCCGATCCTCGGCAGACTTCTGCCCGACTTCCACCGTCTCGACGACGACGCTCCGGACCCGGACGAGGTCAACTCGTCGGCGGCGTTGCGCTCGTTGCACGAGCCGGAGCTTCTGGACCACAAGACCGGTGCGGCAGAGATCGTGCTGCAGACGTGCTCGCCCGACGGTGGCGAGATCCGGCTGAGCGTCGGTGAAGCAGAGGCCTGGCTGACGTCGTTGAACGACGTGCGGCTGGCCCTCGGGACAGCGTTGGACGTCACCGAGGACATGCCGGACGAGCTGCCGCCGGAGGACCCGAGATCACCGCATCTCGGCGTGTACCACTGGCTGACCTGGGTGCAGGACACCCTGGTCGAAGCGATGATGCCGTGATCGAGGGCGTCCTGGTCGGACACCACCACCGCGTCGAGCCGGGCTGGGCGACGGGCACGACCGTCGTTCTGGTGCCCGGCGGCGCTGTCGGTGCGGTCGACGGCCGTGGTGGCGCCCCCGGAACGCGCGAAACCGACCTGCTGGACCCGGCGAACCTCGTTCAGCAGGTGCACGCCATCTGCCTGAGCGGCGGTTCGGCGTACGGGCTCGCGGCCGCGGACGGCGTGATGCGCTGGCTGTCGGAACGGTCGATCGGCTTCCAGGTGGGCCCGCAGCCGCACCACGTCGTGCCGATCGTGCCCGGCGCGGTGATCTTCGACCTGCCGATGTCGGAGTGGGGCAACCGCCCGGACTCGTCGTTCGGCTTCGAAGCATGTGCCGCCGCCGCAACGGAGTTCGAACTGGGCTGCGTCGGCGCCGGTGCCGGCGCGCGGGTCGGATCCCTGAAGGGCGGCGTCGGCGCGGCGACCAGGAAGGTCGGCGCGCACAGCGTCGGCGCGCTCGCCGTGGTGAACGCCGCCGGCGAAGTCGTGGACCGCACAACGGGTCTGCCGTGGCTGCCCGCGCTGGGGACGGCACCGGTCGCGCTCCCGGAACGCAAACCGGACGGTCTCAACACGACGATCGGCGTGGTCGTGGTGGACGCGGATCTGTCCAAAGCGGAGTGTCAGCGGATCGCGATGGCCGCGCAGGACGGACTGGCGCGGGCGGTGCGGCCCGCGCATTCCATGTTCGACGGGGACACGGTGTTCGCGCTGGCCACGGGTGCGGTGCCGCTGCCGGAGCCGCGGGTGTTCGCGCTGGACGCGTTGTGCGCGGCCGCCGCGGAGGTCTTCGCGGACGCGGTGGTGTCCGGTGCCCGTGAGGCGACGTCGCTCGGCGGGGTCACGGCGTTCCGCGACCTCTAGTCCATTGCCGGCTTATGCCTCTCTGAGCTGCGAAAACCCCGTCCGGGCGAAGCGGCGCGAGGCGGGTATCTCGCATACCGAGACAACTCTCGCCAGCCCGTAGGATTGACCACGTGCTGGTGATTCGCCGTGACCTGGTGGACGCGATGGTGGCCCACGCGCGCCGCGACCACCCCGACGAAGCGTGCGGGGTGATCGCCGGGCCGTACGGGTCAGATCGCCCTGAACGCTTCATCGAGATGGAGAACGCGGAGCGCTCGCCCACGTTCTACCGGTTCGACGCCGCCGAGCAGTTGAAGGTGTGGCGCGAGATGGACGCCAACGACGAGGTGCCGGTGGTCGTGTACCACTCGCACACCGCGACCGAGGCGTACCCGTCCCGCACCGACATCTCGTTCGCGGGCGAGCCGGAAGCGCACTACGTGCTGGTCTCCACGCGTGACCCGATCGAGCACGAGGTGCGTTCGTACCGCATCGTCGACGGTGTCGTGACCGAGGAACCGGTCAAGATCATCGAGTCCTGAGTACACCTGTTTCCCGGAGGTAGAACCACCATGGCCGTCACCGTGTCGATCCCGACCATCCTGCGCACCCACACCGGGGGCGAGAAGTCGGTGTCCGCCACCGGCGCGACGCTCGCCGAGGTCATCGACGACCTGGAGAACAACCACGGCGGTCTCAAGGCCCGCCTGGTCAAGGAGGGGACGCTGCACCGCTTCGTCAACGTCTACGTCAACGACGAGGACGTGCGCTTCTCCGGTGGCCTCGCGGCCGAGGTGAAGGACGGCGACAACGTCACCATCCTCCCGGCTGTCGCGGGCGGCTGATCCTCCGATGGCCCGCTTCGACTCGCTGCTGGACACGCTCGGCGGCACACCACTGGTGGGCCTGCCGAGCCTGTCGCCGTCCGAGAACGTGCGCATCTGGGCGAAGCTCGAGGACCGCAACCCGACCGGCTCGATCAAGGACCGGCCCGCGCTGGCCATGATCGAGGCGGCGGAGCGGGACGGAATTCTGCGTCCCGGCGCCACGATCCTCGAGCCGACCTCCGGCAACACCGGTATTTCCTTGGCGATGGCCGCGAAGCTCAAGGGCTACGGCCTGGTGTGCGTGATGCCGGAGAACACCTCGACCGAGCGGCGCCAGCTGCTGCAGGCCTATGGCGCGCGCATCGTGTTCTCACCGGCCGCCGGCGGGTCGAACCAGGCCGTCGCCACGGCCAAGGAGCTCGCGAAGCAGAACCCCGACTGGATCATGCTCTACCAGTACGGGAACCCGGCGAACGCGGAAGCGCACTTCCGCGGCACCGGCCCGGAGATCCTGAAAGACCTGCCGACGATCACGCACTTCGTGGCCGGTCTGGGCACGACGGGCACTTTGGTGGGCGTCGGGCGTTTTTTGCGTGAGGCCAAGCCGGACGTGCAGATCATCGCCGCGGAACCCCGGTACGGCGAGCTGGTCTACGGCCTGCGCAACCTCGACGAGGGCTTCGTGCCGGAGCTGTACGACGAGTCGGTGCTGACCGGGCGGTACTCGGTCGGTTCCTACGACGCGTTGCGCCGCACCCGGCAGCTGCTGGAGTGCGAGGGCATCTTCGCCGGCATCTCGACGGGCGCGATCCTGCACGCCGCGCTGGCCGTGGCGCAGAAGGCCGAGGTGGCCGGGAAGTCCGCCGACATCGTGTTCATCGTCGCGGACGCGGGGTGGAAGTACCTGTCCACCGGTGCCTACGCCGGAACGCTGGACGAGGCGGCCGCCAAGCTCGACGGCCACCTCTGGGCGTGACTCAGTTCGACGATCTTGTCGGTGGTGCCGAGTAAGTTGTGACGCAGGGGTTCCCAGCTCGAGGGGACGCCTGCGTCAGCCTGCGAAGGCTGTTCCAGGCACCCCGGCGAGCTAGCCCGCGAAGGCGACGCTCGGCACCCCGCTGCCGGCGCCGGGCAGCACGAGCACCGAGCCGTTCAACTGCCGGTCCGCGAGAGCCTGATCCGGCAGCCCGACGCGGGCCGACGTGACGTAGAGGTCGGTGAAGTCCGTGCCGCCGAAGCAGCACGCGGTCGGCTGGTCGACCGGCAACGCGATCTCGCGGTCCAGCTCACCGGCAGGGGTGTAGCGGCGCACGGCGTGCCCGCCCCACAGTGCGACCCACACGCACCCGTCGGCGTCCACGCACAGCCCGTCCGGCCAGCCATCGGTGTTGCCGACGTGTGTGAGGGGCCGGCGGTTCGAGAGCGTGCCGGTGGCGTTGTCGAAGTCGAACACGTCTATGCGGCGGGTCGGGGTGTCGATGTAGTACATCAGCGTTCCGTCCGGGCTCCAGCCGACGCCGTTGCTGGTGTTCACCTTGTCCACCATGACCTTCGCGGAGCCCTCGCCGGTGATCCTGGCGAGCCAGCCCTCGTCGGCGGCCTGGTCGTAGCGCATCGTGCCGGCCCACAACCGGCCCGACGGGTCGACGCCCGCGTCGTTGCCGCGCACGCCGTCGCGGGCCCAGTAGACGAGCCAGCTCTTGGTGCCGTCGCGGTCGATCAACGCGATGCCGTCGCGGAGGTTGCAGACGATGCCACCCCTGGACCGCGGCTTGGCGGCACCGACGTGCTGGGGCAGCACGAGCACCGAGTCGTCGTCGCGCGCGGGAGCGTAGCGGTGCACCTCGGAGGCGAGGATGTCCACCCACAGCAACGTGGAGCTGCCGTGGTCCCAGGTCGGCCCCTCGCCGAGCTGGGCCGATGCGCGTACCGCTACTTCGATCGACACCCGATCAGCTTAGGCCGTGCGCTGTGAGCCTCGTCCGACGGCAGGCGCGCCCGAACGGACTCACAGCACACGGCCTGCCACGTACTCTGGAGGTGTGGACCGCACCGCCCTCGCGAAACGGGTCATCCCGCCGCACCCCGTCTTGTCGTTGATCGTCGTGTTCGGGTTCGTCGGGTTCCTCTACGCCGTCGAGGCGTTCGACGTCGCGACCGGCGGCTCGCTGGAGGACGACGGCGTGCGGCCGCGCGACTTCGGTGAGTGGGACAACCTGTTGTGGATGCCGTTGATCCACGGCGACTGGAGCCACCTCACGGGCAACGCGGTTCCATTGCTGCTGCTCGGTTTCCTCGCGACTTCCGGTGGGCTGAAGCAGTTCTTCCAGGTCACCGCCGTCATCTGGCTGTCCAGCGCGCTGGGTGTGTGGGTGTTCGGCAGTCCCGGCAGCCACATCGGAGCGTCCGGGCTGGTGTTCGGGCTCCTGGCGTTCCTGCTGGTGCGCGGGCTCTTCGCGCGGTCGTGGCTGCAGCTGGTGATCGCGGTCGGGGTGTTCGCCCTGTACGGCGCCGCGCTGTGGGGTGTGCTGCCCGGGCAGCCCGGCGTGTCGTGGGAAGGCCACCTGTTCGGCGCAATCGGCGGCGTTCTTGCTGCGTGGGGCGTGTCTCGTGACAACCGCCGGCAGAGCACACCGGCTACATTCACGGCGTGACGATCGGGATCATGGACTCGGGCGTCGGCGGCCTGACGGTCGCCCGAGCGATCATGGACCAGCTGCCCGGCGAGTCGATCCACTACATCGGCGACACGGCGAACGGTCCATACGGGCCACTGCCGATCGCGCAGGCGCGCAAGCACGCGCTGGAGATCTGCGACCAGCTGGTCGACGAGGGCGCGAAGATGCTCGTCATCGCGTGCAACACCGCGTCCGCCGCGTGCTTCCGCGATGCCCGTGAGCGCTACGACGTGCCGGTGGTCGAGGTGATCCTGCCGGCGGTGCGCAGGGCCGTGCGGACGACGCACAGCGGCCGGATCGGCGTGATCGCCACCGTCGGCACGATCAACTCGCACGCCTACCAGGACGCGTTCCAGGCCGCGCGCGACGTGACGGTGACCGCGGCGGCGTGCCCCCGGTTCGTCGACTTCGTGGAGCGCGGCATCACCTCGGGCCGGCAGGTGCTCGGGCTGGCGCAGGCCTACCTGGAACCGTTGCAGCGCGCCGAGGTCGACACGGTCGTCCTGGGCTGCACGCACTACCCGTTGCTGACGGGCGTGATCCAGATCGTGATGGGCGAGGCCGTGACGCTGGTGTCGAGCGCCGAGGAGACCGTGAAGGACGTCGTGCGGTTGCTGACCGAACGCGACGAGTTCGCTTCCACGCCGGCCGTCCATCGGGTGACATGCACTGGTCCGCCCGAGCGGTTCGCGAAGCTCGCGGCCCGGTTCCTGCCTACGTTCGACCAATGGAGCTGACGTGCTGCTGACCGTGCTCGGCTGCTCCGGCAGCATTCCCGGACCGGGTGCGGCGGCGTCGGGCTACCTCGTCGAGGCCGACGGGTTCACGTTGGTGCTGGAGTTCGGCAACGGGGTGCTGTCGCGGTTCCAGGAGGAGCGCCCGTTGTTCTCGATGGACGCCCTGGTGTTGTCGCACCTGCATCCGGACCACTGCGTCGACGTGTCGTCCCTGTACGTGGCGCGGAAGTACCACCCGGTGCCGCCTTTGGAACGGTTGCCGGTCTACGCGCCCGCCGAGGCGCCCTCGCGCTTCATCGCCGCCTACGCCCCGAACGCCGCTGAGCGTTCGTCGCTGGATTTCACGGACGTGTTCACGTTCCACGGGCTGGGTTCGCGAGTCCAAATCGGACCGTTCACTGTGGACTCCGCCTTGGTGGCTCATCCTTGCGAGGCCTACGGGTTCCGGATCTCGTGCGGTGACGTGTCGCTGGCCTACACCGGGGACAGCGGGGTGTGCGCGGCGCTGGACTCGCTGGCCGACGGCGTCGACGTGCTGCTGAGCGAGGCGAGCTGGACGCACGCGCCGGACTGCGTCGCCGATCTGCACCTGTCCGGGCGCGAGGCGGGGGAACTCGCCGCGCGGGCGGGCGCGGGGCGGTTGCTGATCACGCACGTGCCGCCGTGGACGTCGGCCGAGGACGTGCTGAAGGAGGCCCAGGACGCGTTCGAGGGGCCGTGCGAGCTGGTCGTAGAGGGCGGCCGGTACGAGGTGGGGGAGAGCTGATGATCCAGGTGGAGCGGGTCGGCGAGCACGAGTTCGAGGCTTCCAACGGGCGCGGCGCGTCGGTGCGGATCGGCCGCAAGGATCAGGAGGGCTCGTTCAGCCCGGTGGAGCTGCTGGTCGCGGCCGCGGCCGGCTGCGCGATGGTGACCGCCGAGACGTTGATCCTGCGCCGCACCGGCGGCGAGCGGCTCTCCGCCGTCGCCGACGAGGTGCGGTCCGAGAGCGGCAACGAGGTCGTGACCATCCCGGTGACGCTCTCCTACGACCTGTCCGCGGTGGACGATCCGGAGGCGCTCGAAATCGTCGTCCGTCGCGCCGTGGAGCAGTTCTGCACGGTCACGCGGACGCTGAAGCAGTCGGCAACGTCGCCCCTTCAGCTACCGATGCCTTTCCAGACCGCGGACGACCCGCTGTGACCGGTGCGCACGGTCTGCACCGTCGTGCCGACCGCGAGCAGGACGACCAGCACGGACACCACGACTGAGATGATCCGCCACGTCTTGGTGGTGGACACCTCCGCCGCGCGTTCCCGGTCGGCGAGCCGTCCGGCGACCAGCAGCGCGATCACCGCGACCCCGAACCCGAGCGCGATGGGCAGCAGCATGGTGCCGAGCTCGGCGTGGGTCTGGATGGCGGGGTTCTGCACGCCGGTGCTCTTCTCGAGCGCCGCCTGGAAGTCCTCACCGGCCTGCTTGGCCACGGGAACCGCCGCGACACCGGCCAGGGTGACCCCGAGAACAGGCCACGCGTACTTGCGCCGCCAGCCCGGGACCAGCGCGATCGCGACCGAGCCGAGTGCCGCGAGGGGCAACAGCACGACCACCGCGTGCACGAGCAACGGGTGAAGCGGAATACCGTCGATCGTCAGCATGTCTCTCCCTACGCCGGAGCGCTCTACGGGGTTCATTAAGGTAGCGGCCGTGGTGCGAACCGACGGCCGAAACGACGACGTGTTGCGTGACATCCGGATCACGCGTGGATATCAGACCTGGCCCGCGGGCTCGGTGCTGATCGAGTTCGGGAACACCCGCGTGCTGTGCGCCGCGAGTGTCACCGAAGGCGTCCCCCGCTGGCGTTCGGGCTCCGGCCTCGGCTGGGTGACCGCCGAGTACGCGATGCTCCCCTCAGCCACGCACAGCCGCAGCGACCGAGAGTCCGTGAAGGGCCGCATCGGCGGCCGCACGCACGAGATCTCGCGCCTGATCGGGCGCTCGCTGCGCGCGTGCATCGACCTGGCAGCGCTGGGCGAGAACACCATCGTGATCGACTGCGATGTCATCCAGGCCGACGGCGGCACCCGTACCGCCGCGGTCACCGGCGCCTACGTGGCCCTGGCCGACGCCGTGACCTACCTGGGCGCCGCGGGCAGGCTCGCCGACCCGTCGCCCCTGTCCTGCGCGGTGTCCGCCGTGTCGGTCGGCGTGGTCGACGGCCGGGTGCGCCTGGACCTGCCCTACGAGGAGGACTCGCGGGCCGAGGTCGACATGAACGTCGTCGCCACCGACGCCGGCACCCTGATCGAGGTGCAGGGCACCGGCGAGGGCGCCACGTTCGCCCGGTCCACTTTGGACCGCATGCTCGACTACGCGCTGCTGGGCTGCGCGGAGCTGAACCGCATCCAGGCGGCGGCGCTCGCCGAGCCGTACCCCGGCGTGCTGCCGGAGCCCAAGGCGAGCAGGCGATGAAGCTCCTGCTGGCTTCCCGCAACGCGAAGAAGCTTCGCGAGTTGCAGCGCATCGTGGCCTCGGAGGGGTTGTCGGGCATCGACGTGCTGTCGCTGTCCGACGTGCCTTCTTTTCCCGAGGCACCCGAGACCGCGCCCGACTTCGAGGGCAACGCGCTGGCCAAGGCCCGTGACGCTGCCGCCGCCACCGGTCTGGTGTCGGTCGCGGACGACTCCGGGCTCGCCGTCGACGAGTTGAACGGCATGCCCGGTGTGCTGTCTGCTCGCTGGTCTGGGCGTCACGGGGATGACGAGGCGAACCTGGACCTGCTCCTCGGGCAGTTGGGCGACGTGCCGGACGAGCGCCGTGGTGCGGCGTTCGTGTCGGTCGTGGCTCTTGTTGTTCCGGGCGGCGAAGAGGTCGTCGTGCGCGGGGAGTGGCGTGGGACGTTGCTGCGGGCTCGGCGTGGGACGAATGGGTTCGGCTACGACCCGATCTTCTTGCCCGAGGGGTACGAGATCACCTCGGCGGAGATGACGGCGGAGCAGAAGGACGCGGAGTCGCACCGCGGCCGCGCCCTGAAGCTCCTGGTCCCGTACCTGCGCAAGCTCGGCTAGCGACGCCAGGTGGCGGACGACCTGCACGAGGTAGCGGCACGACTGGTCGAGCGCGATGTCGTAGAACCGGGGTCGGCGTCGTCGGCGAGCAGGGCCTCGTCGGACAGGTCGATCGACTCCAGCGCCACCTCGACGGCGGTGAGCGAGGCGTCGATCTCGTCCTCGGGGCACCGTCGCAGGACGGGTTCCAGTTGCTCGGCGACCGTGTGGCCGATGCCCTCGATCAGGGTCTTGAGCTTGGCCTGCTGCAACGGTTTCGCGAGCTCGGACGCGGCCAGGTCGGGCGGCGGCGAGTTCGAAGCCCACCCGAACGACATTAGAGGGTGGCGGCCTGCGCGTGGGCCGCAACGGACACGACGCACACGCCCGCGGCGATCAGCGCCATGCCGGTCAGCATGGCCAGGTTGAGCGGGTCGGCGAAGAGCACGCGGCTTGTCAGTGCCACCAGGGCGATGCCGGCGCCTGCCCAGATCGCGTAGGTGATCGCCACGGGCAGGCCCATTCGGATCACCACCGATTCCAGGTAGAGCGCGGTGAGGAAGCCGGCTGCCAGGCCGGCGACGGGCCACGGTTTTGTGAAGCCGTCGGAGTACTTCAGACAAAGGGTTGCGAAAACTTCCGCGCCCACGGCGACGGTCAGCAATATCCACTTGAGCATTGAATTTTCCCAGCACGAAATGCACGCAGCGCAGGGCATGCGTGTTTATACCAACGATGGACTGAGGGCCTAAAAGCCCAGGTCAACCGCCGCGCGTGGGGAAGTGGACACGCAGGACGAAATCAGACGGGATGTCGGGGCCGCGAGGTGCCGTCAAGCGACACACGGTATATCACCCTCACCGGAACAGGGGCGGCATTGTTGCGCGCCCTCCACCCGACCATACCTCAGGAAGGGGCCGTCGCCGCAAGTATTGCGGCGACGGCGTCACAATTCAGGCGGGCAGTTCGCGCAGCAGCTTGGCGACGTGGCCGGTGGCGCGGACGTTGTACATGGCCTTGACGATCTTGCCGTCGGGGCCGACGAGGAAGGTCGAGCGGATCACGCCCTGGACGGTGCGGCCGTAGTTCTGCTTTTCGCCGAACGCGCCCCATTCGACCAGGACGGTCTTGTCCGGGTCGCCGAGCAGGGGGAAGGTGAGGCCTTCCGCGTCGCGGAACTTCGCGAGCTTCTCCTGCTTGTCCGGCGACACGCCGATGACCTCGTAGCCGAGGTCGTTGAGCTGGGCGAGGCTGTCGCGGAAGTCGCAGGCCTGCTTCGTGCAACCCGGCGTGCTGGCGGCGGGGTAGAAGTACACGACCACGGACTTGCCGAGGTAGTCGGACAGCGACACCGGCTTGCCCTCGCTGTCGGACAGCGTGAAGGCGGGCGCGGTGTCTCCGGGTGAGAGACGAGTGGTCATGCGCCTGAGCCTATTCCTGGGGCTACGCGGGGCCCTCGAAGACGGTCGCCACGTCCTGGCCCTGGCCGCCCGGCTGGATGGTCAGCTGCATCTGCACCGCCGACTCGGGCACCGCGAACGCCAGCTGGAACTGGGTGTCGCGGCCCGGCGGCAGTTCGGCCACGGTCGCGGCTAGGCCGTTGAGGCCCTGCACCGAGTCGACGAGCTCGGCGATGGGCGCGCCTTCCGTGGTGGCGCGGACGGAGAGCTGGGAGGGGCGGTAGGACGCCTTGGAGCCGTTGTAGACGGTCACCGTGAACACCGCGGTGCGCTTGGCCGGTGGGATGGCCGTCTCGGACGGTGAGAGGGAGCGGGGCGCGGACACGACGACGGAGAGGCCGGAGGCCCAGACGCGTTGCGTGCCGAACGCGGCGGCACCGGAAGCGCTCGGCGTCTCGGCTCGCTGCTCGACTGTCAGGTTCTCATCGGGGGTGACGGCGACACTGGGGCCCGCACATCCCGCCACGGCCAGCAGCAGGCACAGGCCCGCGGCCGATTTGGCGAACTTCACGAACTCCCCTTTCCCACCCCGGCGGTGGGTGTGAACGACTCACGTCAACTGTGACGGTGTCAAAGGGGGTGCGGGGGCCGAAAGGGGCCTCTGAAGAGGAACTGGTGCCGGGCCGTGGCCGTCTCGTGATGGGCGGCGTGGGCGGCGCCACAGAGTGCGCCTGCCCCACGCCGTCCTAGGTGAAGCTAGTGAGCGCGTCGGGGGGCGTGCGCGCTCACACCGATCATCGCCGAGTGTGTGCCTCGCGCTACAAGCGGAGCCGATTATCACCCGTTCAGAGCAGTGGCAGTCGTACGAAACGTGAAGGTCACGCCTGGCCGACTCACGTATGTGCCGCTGAACGGCCCAGCGACGGCGTCCGTTCGGCCACCTCGCTGAGCAATTCGAAGGAACGGAGGCGGTCTTCGTGCCCGTGGACGATGGTCGTCACCATCAGCTCGTCGGCCGCCGTCGACTCCATCAACTCGTCGAGCCGCGCGCGGACCGTTGAGGGGGAGCCGATGATCTGGGTGGCCATGCGGTCCTCGATCACCAGCTCGTCGATCTCGGTGTACGGGAAGTCCGCGGCCTCTTCCGGCGTCGACAGCGGCGCGGGGCGGCCCTGGCGCAGCCGCACGAATGAGAGCGCTCCCGGACCGGCGATCCAGCGGGCGTGCTCGTCGGTGTCGGCCACGATCACCGAGGCGCACACCATCGCGTACGGCTCGGCCAGCACCTCGGACGGGCGGAAGTGCCGCCGGTACAGCTCCAGCGCGGGCAGCGTGTTCTGCGCGCTGAAGTGGTGGGCGAACGCGAACGGCAGACCGAGCATGCCCGCGGCCTGCGCGCTGTAGCCGGACGAGCCGAGCAGCCACAGCGGCGGCTTGTTGCCGGCGGCGGGCACGGCGTTGAGCTCGGCGGTGCCGTCGAAGTACTTGATCAGCTCGGTGAGCTCCTGCGGGAAGTTCTCCGCGGAGAGACCGGCCTCGGTGCGCCGCAACGCCCGCGCGGTCTTCTGGTCGGTGCCGGGAGCACGGCCGATGCCGAGGTCGATGCGGCCGGGGTGCAGTGCTTCGAGCATGCCGAACTGCTCCGCGACGACCAGCGGCGCGTGGTTCGGCAGCATCACGCCGCCAGAGCCGACGCGGATCGTCGACGTGGCGGACGCGATGTGCTCGATCAGCACGGCGGGCGCGGACGAGGCGATGCCGGGCATGTTGTGGTGCTCGGCGAACCAGTAGCGGTGGTAGCCGAGCCGTTCGGCCTGCTGCGCGAGTTCCCGGGAGTTCCGCAACGCGGTCGTGGCGTCCGACCCCGACGTGATGGGGGCCAGGTCGAGAACGGACAGCGGGATCTCATGCAGACGGCTCATACATCGATCAACACCGATACTTGGTGACTTCTTCCGTGAGCCGGGTTACTCGCTTCGCGGCCTGGTCGTAGGTGGTGCCCTGCGGGTGCAGGGTCAGCACGGCGACGATGCTGAACCGGCAGGTGCCGGTCGTGTGCATGGCCGGCGACTTCAGGTCCAGCTCCGGGTCCGCGTCCAGCAGCAGGCGCGGGCCCGGCTTGGGCACGCAGGGGGTTGTCGGGTCGCCGAACCCGGACCAGCCCTGCTTGAACGCCGGCCTGTGGGTCGCCGAGGGCAGCCCGAAGGACTGGTCGAAGCCGTCCGAGGCGCACTTCGTGGCCTTGTGCAGGTGGCCCATGATCGTGCGGCGGACCTTGGGCTTCGCGTCCTCCAGCAGGTACCGGTACGTCTTCACGACGTCATAGGCGCTCACGGCCGTGTAACCCCACATACCGCGCCTTTCCGGCGGCCGCGTGTCTTTCAGGCCCAGCCTGTCGGCCGTGCGCACGACGAGCTGTTCCCAGCCGTTCTCCACCCACAGCTCGCTCGCCGCGGTGTCGTCGCTCGCGCGCAGCATCGGTTCGATGCGCGGGTCGTCGCCGCGCGTCTCCAGCTGCTCGATCGCGATCAGGATCTTCACCAGCGAGGCGGACCTGATCGGCTTGTGCACGTCCTTACCGGTCAACGTGTGCGTGATCCGGTTGTAGACCGCGTACGAGGATGTCGTCGTGGGCACGGGCGTCGCCAGCAGTGCCAACGTGAGAAGTAGGTGCACGCTGCCAGACGCTAGCGGCGATCGATGATCTGTGGGTCACAGTTGAGAAGGACCGGTGCAGGCGATTCGTTGACCGTGGTGTGACGGATGTCGTGGTGATCGGCGCGGGGCAGGCGGGCCTGTCCGCCTCGTACTTCCTGCGCAAGAGGAACGTGGACCACGTCGTGCTGGACGCGAACGACGCTCCCGGCGGCGCGTGGCTGCACCGCTGGCCGAGCCTGCGCATGCGGACCGTGCACGGCATCCACGAGCTGCCCGGCATGCCGTTCGAGCAGCCGTCTCCCGACGAGCCAGCCAACGAGGCCATCCCTTCCTACTTCGCGCGCTACGAACGACTCTTCGACCTCCCGGTGGTCCGCCCGGTGAACGTCACGCAGGTCGTGAACGACGGCTCGCTGCTGAAGGTCGAGACGTCCGACGGCACCTGGACCACGCGCGGCCTGATCAACGCGACCGGCACCTGGCGCCGCCCGTTCTGGCCGTACTACCCCGGCCAGGAGACATTTCAGGGTCGTCAGTTGCACACCGCCGACTACCAGGGCCCCGAAGAGTTCGCGGGCAAACGCGTGGTCGTCGTCGGCGGCGGTGCCTCCGCCACTCAACTCCTCATAGAACTCGCTCCTTTCGCTGCCGAGACCCGCTGGGTCACGCGACACGAACCGGTGTGGCGCACCGGCCCGTTCACCCAGGAGTACGGCCGCTGGGTCGTGGGCATGGTCGACGAACGCGTCCGCGCCGGCCTCATCCCGCACAGCGTGGTGAGCGTGACCGGCCTTGCCCTGACCGACGAGACGCGGGCCGCCATCGCTTCCGGTGTGCTGGACCGCAAGCCGATGTTCGACCGCGTCACCCCGGCCGGTGTGGCGTGGGCGTCCGGCGAGCACTTCGACGCCGACGTGATCCTGTGGGCCACGGGGTTCCGGCACGATCTCGACCACCTGGCGCCGTTGCACCTGCGTGCGGCCGGCGGGGGTGTCCGGGTCGACGGGACCCGCGTCGTCGCCGACCCGCGGATCCACCTCGTGGGGTATGGGCCTTCGGCCAGCACGATCGGGGCCAATCGGGCCGGTCGGAGTGCTGTTCGTGAGTTGTTGCGGGACTTGGACGGTGTGGGTCGTGAGGACGCGAGGCTCGCGACTGCGGGGTAGGACGGTTGGTGGGAGCAGGGGTCGGTGGGTGGGCTGGTTGGGGTGCTGATGCGGCGGCGAGGTTCGCGGCGAGGTACGGCGGTTGGTGGGAGCAGGGGGCGGGGGTCCGTGGGTGGGTTGCCCTTGCGGGGAGGCGTGGGCTGGTTGGGGTGCTGATGCGGCGCCTCGCGGGAGGCGTCTTGCGGACGCGAGTCTCGCGGTAGGGAGGTAGGGCGGGTGGGGTCGGTGGGCCTGGGTCTCACAGCCGCGTGGTGGACCGCTTCTTCGAGAGCCGTGTCACCACGAAGATCGCCACCGCCACGAGCACCAGGCCCAGCACGACCTTCGAGCCGATGCCGACGTACTGCTCGACGAGGTGCCAGTTGTCGCCCAGCAGGTAGCCCGCCAGGATCAGCGCGGTGTTCCATAAAAGGCATCCCGCGGCGGTGTAGGCGAGGAACGGCGCCATCCGCATCCGTTCGACCCCGGCCGGGATCGAGACCAGGCTGCGGAAGACCGGGATCATCCGGCCGAAGAACACCGCGCGGTAGCCGTTGCGCAAGAACCAGGCCTCTGTCCTGTCCACATCGGACACTCGGACCAGCGGTATGCGCGAGGCGATTCGCCGCACGCGGTCGCGGCCCAGCACGGCGCCGATCCAGTACAGCACCAACGCACCTAAGACGGACCCCGCCGTGGTCCACAGGATCGCGTCGAGCAGCGACATCTTGCCCTGGGCGGCGGTGAAACCGGCCAGGGGCAGGAAGACCTCGCTGGGCAACGGCGGGAAGAGGTTCTCCAGCGCGATGGCCAAAGCCGCTCCGGGTGCGCCGGCCGTTTGCATCAGGTCGGTGACCCAGTCGACCAAGTTCATGAGTTCGACGTTACGGATGGGGAAGCCCGGGGACATTGGGGTAAACCGCAAAGTCGGGGTGGGGAAAACCCCACCCCGAACGTCGCTAGGTGCAGCGAATCCTTGCGTCGCCCCAGGAAGCGTGGTCGTTCTGGGTGCCGTCGCCGCCGTCGGAAACGCGCAGGGTGAGAGTCCTCACCCCGGTCACGTCCACCGCCAGATCACGGGCAGGGGTGCGCACGCCGAGCAGTCCGGTGTCGGTCAGCACGACGCCGTCACCGAGCACCTGGAACGCCACCGTGCCGCCCACGCGCTGCCTGGCCACGTCCAGACCGGCCTCGTCGTCGACGCCGACCGAGGCCGCGAAAGCGCTGCAACGCGAGTCCAGGACGTAAGTGATCTCGGACGACGCGTGAGTGCCGAGGCCCTTGCCGTAGGTGACCCGCCGAAGTGCGATGCCACGTCCGTCAGCCGGAGCAGAACCGCCGTTCGTGAGGTCCTTCTCGACCGGGCCGTCACCGCCGACCGCCGAAGCCCACGGCCGGTCGGTCAGGTAGCTCCACCCAGGCGAGAGCGGTTTCACCAAGTGCACCCGTGCGGACCGTTCGGCCTCCACACCGCCGTTGAACGACGCGACGACCGGGATGTCGTAGTAGCCGTAGGGGGACGGCTCGGCGGGCGGCACGACGGTCCACGAGCCCGACAGCGCCTGGCCTGGCCGCACCGCGCCGGCCTTCACCGGTGCGCCCTGCACGGACCACCCGGCCGGCACGCGCGGTACCAACGTCACCGCGCGCACGTCCTGCGAAGTCGTGAAGAGCCCGGTCACCGTGAAGCCCTTGGCGGTGGCGGACACCGACGTCGAAGGCACAGCGTGCACCGGCCGCTCGCACGTCCGAGAACCTGCGCGGCACGCGATAGCGGCGAATCCGCCGTTGTTGCCCACGTCGAGAGTGAGCAGATCACCCGAGCGCACGGTCCGTGACTCGCGCACGAGCCCGTTAGGACCGTCCCGCGTGATCTCCACCAGCCAGCGCCCTGACGGCAACGCCAGCGGCACGGACACGGTCCGCGCGGCACCGGAGTAACCGCCGCCGATGAACCACCGGTCACCCGACCGCCGCGCGAACACCGAGTGAGAAGCCGGCCGGCCGGACAGCAGCCGCGTCTCGTCCCACGCGGTCGGCACCTGGTCGACGAACCGCTCCGCGACCGGGCGCGCGGCGTAGTCCTCCGGGCGCCCGGCGAGGTTCGCCAGGCCCGACTCGTAGATCACGGTCAACGCCAGCTCGTGCGCGTCGGAGGTCGTGCGCGACGGGCGGTGCCAGGCCAACGGCGTGTAGTCCATGCCGCCGACGGCGCCGCGGGTGAACGGCAGTGCGGTCAGGTGTGTCCCGGTGAGACCTGAGGACTTCTCACCACCGTGCACGGCTTCCATCGTCATGACATGCGGCCACGTGCGGTGGATGCCGTGCGGGATCGTCGAGCCGTGGAAGTTGACCAGCAGACGGTGAGCGGCGGTCTCGGGGAGAATCCGGTCGTACCAGCGGTTGCGGTCCTGGCCGTCGGAGTCCATGAAGTCGATCTTCACGCCCGCGATGCCCCAGCGCTCGAACAACGCCAGCCTGGCCGCGCTCTCAGAGGGCGTGTCCAGCTCGTCGTAGTGGATCCACAGATGGATCTTCACCCCGCGCGCGGCGGCGTAGGAGACCAGTGACGGAATCCACGACGTCTGCTCCCACGACGGGTCGTAGTCCCAGTTCGGGTCGAAGTACCACCCCGCGTCCACCAGTGCGTACGGCCAGCCGTGCGCGGCGGCGTAGTCGACGTACCGCTTCTGCGTCGCGAGGCTCTGCCCGGCCTCACGGCCACCGGCGAGCCAGCTCCAGAACACCTTGCCCGGCTTGATCCACGACGTGTCGTGCACGCGCGAACGCGGTGCCAGGTCGTCCACGAAGGTCGACGACGAGACGTCCGCCAACGAGCCGACGACCGCCGTGCGCCACGGCGACTGCCACGGCCCGTCCACGAGCACCTGCTCGTCCCAGTACTTGATCGCGTACGACGGCGAGCCCGCGGTGTGCACGAGCCGCGCGCCTGAGTGGCGACCGTCCACAGCGGACTCGGTGAGTAGTGAGTACACGCCGTTCGTCTCGAACAACGCCGGGTGCAGGTACTCCGCGGTCTCCGCAGCCGCCGCGCTGGTCTCTATGAAAGGGTTTTCGTAGTCACGCCGGTACTTCGCGACCCAGGCCGTCGCGGTGGCCGGAACCACGAACGCCGACGTCTCACGCAACACGTTGCCAGGACTGGAGGGAAGCTCATATCGGTAGGCGATGCCATCAGCAGCCGTACGCACGACGACGTCGAGACGGGCCGCGCCGGCGAACGAGTAGCGCTCCTCCTTGTGCGCGACCGTGCGCTGCCGTTGCTTGCCCGACGACGCGGTGTAGTGCTCGGTCACGCGCCGCTCGGACCGGCCGATCAATCGCAGACCGGTGGAAAGATCCGCTCTTTCCGTCACCAGGCCCAGCGGGCTCGGCTCCAGCACGGTGGTGCCGCCACGGGTCACCGACAGGGTCGGCACGCCGTTCGACAGCTGCACGACAGCCTTCGGCCGAACGCCGGTTTCCGCTGTTGCTACAGGGTTTACGCCGCTTGCTGCCAGTGCGATGACGAGCGCTCCCGCCGCACGCCACCGCAGGGTGGGCAACCGCATGTCCAGTCCTCCCGGAACCTAGGCCGCGGCGGCGACAGCTCCGATGTATACGCGTTGTGGCGCCGTTGGTCCACAACGTGGCCGGAAAGGCCTTTCCGGCGAGTAATCGTTTGACTACGATGCGTTCGATGGCCGAACAGGTGGGAACGTGTGCGACCTGCGGCGCCGCGACCGCCACCTCCCGGCGCAGACACGCGCGGTACTGCTCGAACGCCTGCCGGCAGCGGGCCTACCGCCAGCGTGCGCACCACGACGAACCGACCACCGCCCTGGACAGCTTCATCGGCCGTGCCGACGAACTGAGCTGTCTCAGCGGGCTGGGCGCGAACACCAGGGTGCTCACGCTCGTCGGCACGGCAGGGGTCGGGAAGACCAGGCTGGCCAAGGAGTACGCCGGCGGCCAGGCGGGGGTGCAGTGGGTCGAGCTCGCCTCGGTGGAACGTGGCGTCGCACGGGCGTGCGCGACGGCGCTCGGCATCGGCGAGGTCACCCGCGAACCCGTGCTGAGCACCCTGGTGCACGCGCTGTCCGGCCGCACGATGGTGCTGGTGCTGGACAACTGCGAGCACGTCGTCGCGGAGTGCGCGGCGCTGCTGGAACCGTTGCTGCTCGGCTGCCCCGGCGTGCGGGTGATCGCGACGAGCCGGGAACCGCTGCGGGTGCCGGGTGAGGTGCTGTTCGCGGTGCAGCCGTTGCCGATCGGGTGCGCGGTGGAGCTGTTCGCCGACCGCGCCCGCGCGAACCAGCTGGGCCTGCGGCTCGATGACCAGGACGTGCTGACCACGTTGTGCACGCGTCTGGACCGGCTGCCGCTGGCCATCGAGCTCGCCGCCCGACTCGTGACGGTGTTGCCGGTCGGGGAGCTGCTGGCGCGCCTGGACGACCGGCTGGAGCTGCTCAACCGCGGCAACCGCACCGCCGCCGAACGTCACCAGAGCCTGCGCGCCGCGATCGAGTGGAGCTACGACCACCTCGACGCCGACGAGCAGCACGCGTTCCGGTGCCTCTCCGCCTTCCCCGGCGGTTTCGGGCTCGACATGGCGGTGGCGGCGTGCGACCTGCCGGCGGACCGGGTGCTCGGGCTGCTCTCCGCGCTCGTGGCCAAGTCGCTGCTCACGTTCTCCGGCCGGTTCGAGCAGCTGGAGTCGGTTCGGCTGTACGGCAGGGAAAGGCTCGCCGCCCAGGCCGACGTCGTGGTGGCCCGGGTCGCACGCTGGTTCGCCGCGCGCTGGCCCGCGTTCACCGCGACCGTCTTCACGACCCCCGAGGTCGTCGACCCGCTGATCGCCGAGTGCGGCAACCTGCAGTGCGCCGTCGACTGGGCCGCGCGCACCGGAGATCCGCGCTACCTCGAGCTCGCCACGATGCTCGCCACCGCGTGGCGCGACCAGGGGCAGGTGTCGCAGGGCAGGTGGCTGCTGGACGCGGCGGTGCGCACGGACGCCGGACTTTCGGTGCGCTGCCTGGCCTTGTGCCACCTCGCGTACCTCGCGGGCACCGAGTCCAACGACGGCATGAAGTGGGCCGAGGAGGCCGTGGCGCTCGCCAGGGAGCTCGATTCGCGGGAACTGCTCGCGCAGGCGCTGAACGCCGTGGCCGGCGAACACGTCCGGGCCTCCCGCTTCGCCGAGGGCCGCAAGTACTACGAGGAGGCCGTGGCGCTGCTCGCGCCGTGCGCTGATCCACTGGACCTGGCGATCATCGAGCACAACCTGGCGTGGGCGGCGTTGCAGGCGGGCGACGAGGAGTTCGCCGACATGCTGATCGCGGACGTGCTGCCGGTGTACCGGCGGCTCGCCCCGCCTCGCCGCCTCGCCGCGTTCCTGCACACCGTCGGACTGCGGGCGCTGCAACGGGGTGAGCTCGACGCCGCCGACGAGTGGTTCCTCGAGTCGCTGCGGGCGTCGATCAACGGGTTCTGGGTGGCCGACGTGCTGGAGGGGCTGGCCGTCATCGCGCACCGGCGTGGCGATCCGCGGCGGGCGTTGCGTCTGGTCGGCGCGGCGTCGTGCCTGCGGGAAGGTGCGTTCGCGGCTGACGTCGTGTGGCACGACGAGGTCATCGAGGTCGTGCGGGCGTCACGGGTGGCGTTGCGCGGTGCGGACACCTGCCTGGCCGAGGGCCGCGAGATGACCCGCGAGCAGGCCGTGGACTACGCGCTGGTCGGTCGCGTCGAGCGCCCGGAACTGAGCGAACGCGAACAGCAGGTCGTGGCGCTGGTGGCGGCCGGTCAGAGCAACGTGAGCATCGGGGCCGAGCTGCGGATCTCGCAGCGGATGGTGGAGACGCACCTGCAGCGGGTCCGGCGCAAGCTCGACGTGACGACGCGGACGGAGATCGCCGACTGGGCGGCGGGCAACCCGGGGAATTGAGACGGTCGCTGGTGATCCACCTGGGACTCCGGCGGCTAACTTGAGGGCGGTTCGCCGCGGGCCAGCCCCCGCGGCGAATCAACCTGAAAGCCCTGAGCCGGGGTGCGGGTCATCCCGCAATACACCCGATCTGACCTGGGCGAACGCCCTCCGTGAGCGGACTCCACCCAGGAAGATCGTGAGGTCGGGGGGACTCGAACCCCCACTGGCTGGGACCTAAACCCAGTGCCTCTGCCAATTGGGCTACGACCCCTCACGTGGAAGCCTATCGGCCGTTCATGGACTCGCTCTCTCGGGTCGCTCGACGCGGCGCTTCCGGCCGTCCACTACGGTGAACGCCAGAACCGCTGCTAGGAGGACATGTGGCTCGCGATCCCGACACCATTCAGCGCGAGATCGAACAGGCTCGTACCGCGCTGGCCGCCACCCTGGACGAGCTCAGCGAGCGCGCCAACCCGCAGAAGCTGGTGGAGCAGGGCCGCTCGTCCGTGCTCGACGTGCTGAGCCAGCCCAAGGTCAAGTACACGCTGATCGCCGTCGGCGCGGTGGTCGGCTTCGCGCTGGTCCGCAAACTGTTCCGCTAGACGTGCACCAACGGTAAGAGCACCTGCTCGACGACCTTCTCCACGAACGGCTCGTCGAGCGGGTCACCGGTGAGCATCAGCCGGTAGATCAGCGCCGCGCCCGCGATCTCGACGGCCATGCCGCGCGGGGCGTCGGCCTTCAGCTCGCCGCGTTCGGCGGCGCGGTCGAGGATGCCGCGCAGCACGTCGCGTTGCGAGATCAGGAACGTCTCCCGGAACGCCGCCGCCAGCTCGGGCTCGTGGGGCAGCTCACCGACGAGTGCCTGAGCGGCTTTGCCGATCGGTCCGGAGAGGAACGCGGCGAACGAGGAGAGGAACTCGCGCAGATCGCCCGCCAATGAGCCTGTGTCCGGTGCGACGAGGTTCTGCGTGGCGAGCTGGGTGCACGTGTCGATCACGAGATCGAGCTTCGACTCCCACCGCCGGTAGATCGTGGCTTTGCCCGCTCGTGCGCGTGCTGCCACGGCGTCCATGGTGAGGGCCCGGTACCCGACCTCGGCCATCACCTCGAGCGCTGCCTGACGTAATGCGTCGTCCCGGCTGGCGTCTCGAGGGCGGCCCCGCTGGGGAACCCTGCCCTCGTTGAACGCCGCTGTCGACACGGCCATGCCACCTCCCGAATGCAAGGGCACGGCTCGTGCGTGTTCCCCGCCCCTTTGGCGGGACATCCTAGGCGTCTTGAGCATCGTGCAGGAGCAGCAGCACCCGGATGTTGCTTCGTGTTGCACTTGGTTGGCTCTTGCGCGATGTGGCCCAGAACTCCTACCTTTCCCCCTTGTCTGGACCAGGCTGCACCGCCGCGCAGCAGGACGTGAGTAGTCGTCATGTGCGGGCGAGGAGCGGGTAATGGTCTTTGGCAGACGGGGTTTCATCGGTGGAGCCACAGCGGCGGGGTTGCTCGTCTCAACAGGCGTCGCGACCGGAAAAGCGACCGTGTCCTCGGATGTTTTCGACTGCGATGGCATGTCGGAACGCGATTGGCGCGAGTTCGTCGGGGCCCAGGATCTGGTCTGGAAAAAGCCCCCAACGCAGTACGGACAGGCGCCTTTCCTCGGAGACGGCCGATTGGGCAGTGTTGTGTACGCCGAGGGCAACACGGTCCGATTCACCGTCCAGCACGCTGATGTGCAGGACCACCGCACCACCGGCGGCAGCCAGTTCGGGGTCTGCCGGCTGCCGGTCGGCAACCTGAAACTGACCGCCGCGGGGTCCGTCACGGCCGTCGACTGGCGCCTCGACCTGTGGAACGCGGAGCTGCGCGGCACCGTGACGACCTCGCTCGGCGTGATCTCGTTCGCCGCCTACGTCCACAGCGACCGCTCGGTGCTGTCGCTGACCGTCTCCGCCACCGGCACCGAACGGCCGGTGCTGGAGTTCGTGCCGGCCAAGGCGATTCCGCCGCGCGCGGACTTCAACCCGCTGCCGGACGGCTACGTCCTGAACCCCGACCCGGTGACCACCGCGAACGGCCGCGAGACGCTCTTGACGCAGGCGTTGAACGCGGGCGGCCAGACGGCGACGGCCTACCGCGTCACGAACACCGGCGGCACGCAACGGCTGCTGCTCTCGGTCGCCCACACCTATCCGGAGGTGGGCGCGGACAAGATCGTGCTGAAGTCCGTGCGCGAGGCCACGCTCATCGGCGGGCTGCTCGCCCGGTCGCACCGGAAGTGGTGGAACGCCTTCTACCAGAAGAGCTTCCTGTCGTTCGGGGAGCAGCGGCTGCAGGCGTTCTACTGGATCCAGCTCTACAAGGTGGCGTCCGGCTCGCGGGCCGGCGGCCCGGTGATGGCGACGACCGGCCCGTGGCTCGAGAAGACGCCGTGGGCCGCGGCGTGGTGGAACCTCAACGTGCAGCTGGAGTACTGGCTGATCCACGGCTCCGGCCACCTGGAGCTGGACTCGATCACGTCGACGCTGAAGGACAACCAGGACCAGCTCGTCCGCAACGTCAAGGAGCAGTACCGGCACGACTCCGCGGGTGTCGGCCGCAGCACCGACCGCACCACGTCGAACGCGGGCACGCTGTACGAGCCCGGCGCCGGCGGCAGCGGTGTGAAGGAGCTCGGCAACCTGACGTGGGGGCTGCACAACGTGTGGCTGTCCTACCGGCACAGCATGGACGTCCGGATCCTGTCCGACGTTGTGTTCCCGCTGCTGCGCCGGTCGATCAACTACTACCTGCACTTCCTGAAGAAGGGCAACGACGGCAAGCTGCACCTCGACGTCACCACCTCGCCCGAGTACGGCGACGCCCCGGACTGCAACTACGACCTGCAGCTGATCCGCTGGGGCTGCCGGACGTTGCTCGACTCGGCGGCGTTGCTGAAGATCAAGGACCCGCTGGAGCCCCGGTGGGCCGAGGTGCTCCGGGACCTCGTGCCGTACCCGGTCGACGAGAACGGGTTCATGGTCGGCGCCGGGGTGCCGTTCGTGGTGTCGCACCGGCACTACTCGCACCTGCTCGCGATGTTCCCGCTGATGACGGTGAACTGGGAGCAGCCGGAGAACCGGGCACTCATCGAGAAGTCGTTGCGCCACTGGATGTCGCTGGAACCGGCGCACCGCGGCTACAGCTACTCCGGGTCCGGTTCGATCGCGGCGCGCATGTTCCGAGGCGACGAGGCCTACGCCTACTTCGTGAAGATGTTCGACACCTCGAAGCGCTTTCCGGTGCTCGAGAACACCATGTACACCGAGGCAGGGCCCGTCGTGGAGACCCCGTTGTCCGGCGCGCAGACGATCCACGACTTCGTCTGCCAGAGCTGGGGCGGTGTGGTGCGGGTGTTCCCGGCCGTGCCGTCCGCGTGGCCGGACGTGATGATCGCTGATCATTCGTGCGAGGGCGGGTTCTCGGTGACCGCTCGTCGTTCCGGTGGCAGGACCGAGTTCGTGCTCGTCCGCAGCCGCGCGGGCGAACCGCTGGTGCTGCGGCACGGCATCACCGGCCCGGTGTCCGTGGTGGCGCCGGTCCGGTACCACGACCGCGGCGACGGGACGCTGGAGATCCCGTTGCGCCGCGGGCAGGAAGTCCTGGTGCACCCCAGGGGCCGCCGCCCCGACCTGGCCGTCCGGCCGGTCGCCATCACGACCCCGGGCAAGCCCTGGGGTCTTCCCGCGTGATGTTCGGAAAGGAACCCCTCATGCGCACCCTCACCCTGGCTGTGCTGACCGCGGTGGTCAGCTCGGTCCTGGTCGCCCCTGTCTCACAGGCGTTGCCGGATGGCTTGGCGTTGACCCCGCCGATGGGGTTCAACAACTGGAACACCACCGCGTGCCGCGCGGAGTTCAACGAGGCGATGGTCAAGGGCATCGCGGACATCTTCGTGTCGAAAGGCTTGAAGGACGCGGGCTACGAGTACGTCAACATCGACGACTGCTGGGCCGAGAAGACCCGGGACGCCCAGGGCAAACTCGTGCCGAACAAGGCCCGTTTTCCCAACGGCATCAAGGCCGTCGCGGACTACGTGCACTCCAAGGGCCTGAAGTTCGGTATCTACACCAGCGCCGGCACCAAGACGTGCAACAAGGACAACGGCTTCCCCGGCGGCCTCAACCACGAGGAGTCGGACGCGCGGCAGTTCGCGTCGTGGGGCGTCGATTACCTGAAGTACGACAACTGCAACAACCAGGGCGTCGACGCGAAGCAGCGCTACCGCAAGATGCGCGACGCCTTGAAGAAGACCGGCCGCCAGATCGTCTTCTCGTTGTGCGAGTGGGGCCAGAACAAGCCGTGGGAGTGGGCGTCGGACACCGGGCACCTGTGGCGCACCACCGGTGACATCAACGACACCTGGCCACGCACGATGGACATCTACGAGAAGAACGTCGTGCTGGACGCCTACGCCGGTCCTGGCCACTGGAACGACCCCGACATGCTCGAGGTCGGCAACGGCAAGATGAGCGCGACCCAGTACCGCAGCCACTTCTCGCTGTGGTCGATCATGGCCGCGCCGCTGCTGATCGGCTCGGACCTGCGCAAGGTCTCCGCGGACACGTTCACGATCCTGGAGAACAAGGACGTCATCGCGATCGACCAGGACAAGCTCGGCAAGCAGGGCAAGCGCATCAGGACCACCGGCAAGACCGGCGTCGACGTGATCGTGAAGCCGCTGGCCAACGGCGACAAGGCGGTGGCGCTGTTCAACAAGTCCGCCTCCACGCAGACGATCTCGACGTCGCTGTCCGAGATCGGCATGTCGGGCCCGGCGTCGCTGAAGGACCTCTGGACCAAGTCGGTTCGCACGACCACGGGCGCGATCTCCGCCTCCGTTCCGTCGCTCGCCACCGTGATCTACCGCGTGTCCAAGACCGACGGCGGCCCGCGCCCGACCCCGCCGGCCGGCGTCTCCGACCTGTCGGCTTTCGAGGCCACGTCGTCGACCAACGGCTGGGGCCCGGTGGAGATCGACAGGTCCGTCGGCAACCAGGCCGCCGGTGACGGCAAGCCGCTGACGATCAACGGTGCCACGCACGCACGCGGTTTCGGTGCGCACGCGGCTTCGACGATCGAGTTCTACCTGGGCCGCAAGTGTTCTTCGCTGGCGGTGGACGTCGGTGTCGACGACGAGGTCGCCACCGGCAAGGGGTCGGTGATCTTCCAGGTCTTCGCGGACGAGGTGAAGGTGGCGGATTCCGGGCGGCTCACCGGGACCGACGCGGCGAAGAAGCTGACCGCGTCGTTGGCCGACGCCGAGAACCTGCGGCTGGTGCTGACCGACGCGGGCGACAACATCAACTTCGACCACGGCGACTGGGCGTCGCCACGTATCACCTGTTCGTAGTGCTGCCGCACTGCGGCCTGTGAACCGTGTAACGCGGCTCACAGGCCGTCCTATATTTCGGGTATGAAAGCAACTCGGCTCCTCCCTGCCCTCGCGGCAGCCGCCGCGCTGGCGCTGGCCCCCGGCCTCGCGCTGGCCGATCCGGGTAACGGCAAGGGGAACGGGATCACGAACAACCCGAACGTCCCGCCTGGACAGTCCAGTCAGGACACCACCGTGCCGCAGCCGCCGTCGAACGCGGACTTCAGCGGCAACGGCGCGAACGTGCACGGTCCGTACGACTCCACGCGGGACGGCTCGCCGTCGCTGAACGGCAACGGCACCGGTGAGGCGGCCGGCAAGCCCTGCGCCGGCTGCGTCGGCAAGGCCGACAACAAGAACCCGTCCGGTCAGCAGCCGGGTGGTTCGGACGCGAACTCCGGCTACGAGTGCGACAGCAACCACGGTGTCGGCCGTGGCAACCCCGCGCACACGGGCTGCCAGCCGCAGACGCCCCCGACCAAGCCGACGCCTCCGACGAAGGACTCGACGCCTGAGATGCCGCCTCCTGGAGGAGGACCTGCGCCTCAGGCACCCGCGCCGCAGTCGGCGGAGGCGGACGAGCTCGCGTTCACCGGGTTCGACGTGCTGCCGCTCGGACTCGGCGGCCTGGTGCTGGTGGGTGCCGGCGGTGCGGCTGTGGTCGTGGCGCGCCGGTCGAGGCGCCCGTAGCGGTGGTCAGCCGGTCGTGCTGACGATTCGGTCGTCACCGGCGCGCGGTGTGCCGCGCCCGTCGCGGTTCGACGTGGAGAACCACAGCGTGCCGTCGGGTGCGGACGCCGCCGCGCGCAACCGGCCGTAGGTGCCGTTGAACAGTGCCTGCGGCTGGCCGACCCCACCGGTCGCGGTGACCGGGATCTTCCACAGTCGTTGGCCGCGCAATGCCGCCATGTACAGGTGCCCCTGGTGGAAGGCCAGACCGCTGGGCGAGGCCTGAGCCGTGGACCAGGTCAGCAGGGGATCGACGAACCTGGGGTTGTTGCAGGCTCCCTCGCAGGTCGGCCAACCGTAGTTGCCACCCGGCTGAATGCGGTTCAGCTCGTCCAGCCGGTTCTGGCCCAGTTCGGAGGCGAACATCCGGCCTTGGCCGTCCCACGCCAGCCCCTGCACGTTGCGGTGGCCCAGGCTGTAGACCAGCGATGACGTCGGATTGTTCGGGGCCGGCCTGCCTTCCTTCGTCATGCGCAGGATCTTGCCGCCCAGTGAGTTCGGGTTCTGGGCGTTGGCTGTGTTGCCCGCGTCGCCGGTGCCCGCGTACAACATGCCGTCCGGTCCGAAGGACAACCCGCCGCCGTTGTGGATCTGCTGGCCGCGCGGGATGCCGGTCACGATCGGCTGCGGTACCTCGCCGATGCGGAACCTGGCGATCCGATTGTCCGAAGTGGACGTGTAGTAGACGAACACGTACCGGTCGGTGGCGTAGTCCGGGGAGATGGCGATACCCAGCAGACCACCTTCGCCCTGCGCGGACACACCGGGAATGCGGGCCACCTCGCGCGCCGCCCCGTTCTGGACGGACAGCACGCGGGCAGAGCCGCGTTCGGTGACCAGTGCGGAACGATCGGGCAGGAACCCGAGGTCCCAGGGTACGGCCAGGTTCGTCGCAACGTCCCGCTCGACGGCGCCGGCGACCGCTGGTGTCAGCGACAGGCTCACGACGACCGCGGTTCCGATCAGCAGACCTTCGCGCAATCCCATGCGTGCCTCCTGCATTCGTTCGAATCGAACGCGGCGGCGTGCATCCATGAAAGCACTCTCACGAGCGGTGTGCGACGGCGAGCTGGGTCAGGTAGCGCTTCACCACCCTGCCGTCGTAGCGGGTGTTGATCAGCCGCGTGATGTCCGCGATCAGCTGGTCGCGGGTGGGTAGCGCGATGTGGTTCGAGTAGGTGAGGAGCAGGTCGGCGTACGTCTCGGTGTCGTAGACCTGCTCCCACTCGTAGCGGAAGAACTCGGGGGCCTCGAACTCGTCCGACTCGTCGAACTCGCGCGGGATGCCGGCGGCGGGGGAGAGCCGCAGGTTCGGCGGAGTGGAGGGATCCCAGCGCTCGTAGCACTCCTGCACGTCCGCGAAGAACTCCTCCGTACCACCGGCGACGTGGTGCGTGGAGATGACCGCCAGCGCCCCGCCCGCACGCAACGCCGCCGCGCACTTCGTCATCCGGACGGCCGGATCGAGCCAGTGGAACGCCGTGGCGGACACCACCAGGTCGAACGGCTCGGCCGGCAGCGGCCACTCCTCGAACGCCCCCACCTCGACACGGGCGAGCGGCGCGTGCACACGGGCGACGGCGGCCAGTTCGGGGCTCAGCTCGACGGCGGTCACCGAGCCGAGCCTGGTCAGCGGGAGCGTGGCCTGCCCGGTGCCGGGGCCGATCTCCAGGATGCGTGCGCCGGAAAGTCGGCCGAACAGCTGCGGGGGATAGGCAGGGCGGGCTCGGTGGTAGCGGGTGGCATCCTCACCGAACGTGGTGCGCAAGCGTTCGCGGTCGGTCACCCGCCGAATTCAAGCGTCCGCGACGGCAACGCGTCCATCCCGTTTCGGGCGAAGTCCGCCCACGTCGAACGCATGGTCTTCGCCAGCACCGGATCCGGTTCCTGCCCGGCCAGCATCCCCGCGCCCGTCCACCCGGCGGGGTCGAACAGGAACGGCAGCTCCATGCAGTGGCACGCGCCCAACGGGGCTCCGGGAGCCGCCCACTTGAAGTTGAAGGTGGCCGCCTGGCCTCCTGCCGCGGTCCAGTCCGCGGCGAGCTGCCGTGCCGGGCCGGCGAACACGAGCTCGGTCACGACCTCCCAGGCGTCCGGCTGGTCCGCGACGTACGGGCTGCCGTCGTCGGCCGTGTGCCCCACGAGCAGCTCGACCCTGGGCGCCGCCGTGGCGAGGTCGATCTCGCCCAACACCGGGCCGAACGGCATGCCGCCGGCCGGGGCGAACCGTGCCGTCACCGCCGGGACCCCGTTCTGCACGGCCAGCACCTCGTCGACCGGGGTGGAGGCGTCGACGGACACGAACTCCCGCAGGGCCGCCGTCATCTCGGCGCGCTCGGGGCCGCGGGCGCCCAGCGGTGCGCTCTGCAGGATCGCGCGGTGGAAGAGGGCTTCGTCGGAGGCGAACATCAGCGCGTACACGGAGTCCGCGCCCGCCGACTGGCCGAACGCCGTCACGTTCGCGGGGTCGCCGCCGAACGCGGTGATGTTGTCCCGCACCCAGCGCAGCGCGACGAGCTGGTCCAGCAGTCCGAGGTTGTCCTGCAGGTAGCCGAAGATGCCGAGGCGGTAGCTGACACTGACCACCACGACGCCTTCCGCGGCCAGCAACCCGGCGTCGTACTTGGTGGACTCGCCGCTGCCCGTCACGTAGGCGCCGCCGTGGAACCAGACCATCACCGGCAGACCCGACGCGTCTACCGGGGCGGTGACGCTCAGCACCTGGCAGTGCTCGTCGAAGGAGAGGCCCTGCACGGAGTTGCCGACCAGCGCGGCCAGCGCGGAGGGGGGCTGCGGGCAGGCGGGGCCGCGCTGGGTGGCGTCGTGGACGCCGTCCCACACGTGAGGCGACGGCTCGGCGAACCGGGCGGCGGTCGCATAACGGACACCGCGTGCCCGGACGAGCCCGTCGGAGACATCTGCCTTGAGCGCGCCCGCGGCGGTGTTGATCAGCACATTTCCGATCGTAGCCCCGACGTGACCTGGACCTCGTAATCAATTCCACAGCGTCTCGATTCGGCGCGAAGGCCCTACCAGGAGGACCATGTAACGGTTGAGACACGAGACTTAGGAGGCGCCCGGTGCGGGCTACGACGATCTACGGCACCCGTGACATCCGCGTTGAGGAGGTGCCGGACGCGGCCGTCAAGGAGGCCACCGACGTCGTCGTCCGGGTCGAGCTGGCCTGCATCTGCGGCAGCGACCTCTGGGCGTACCGCGGTGTGGCCAAGCGCGAGGGCGGGCAGCGCATCGGGCACGAGTTCCTCGGCATCGTCGAGGAGGTCGGCAAGGACGTCCACACCCTCAACGTCGGCGACCGGGTCATCGCGCCGTTCGTGTACAGCGACGGCACCTGCGCGTACTGCCAGGCCGGGCTGCAGACCTCGTGCCGCAGCGGCGGGTTCTGGGGCAGCAAGGGCTCCGACGGCGGCCAGGGCGAGGCCGTCCGCGTGCCTCAGGCCGACGGCACCCTCGTGCGCGTCCCCGCCGACGCGCCGGCGGAGTTGCTGCCCGCGTTCCTGAGCCTGTCCGACGTCATGGGCACCGGCCACCACGCGGCCATGGGCGCGGGTGTCGGTCCCGGCAGCACGGTCGCGGTCGTCGGTGACGGCGCGGTGGGGCTGTGCGGCGTGCTCGCGGCCAAGCGGCTCGGCGCCGAGCGGATCATCGCGATGGGCCGGCACGAGGACCGCGCGAAGATCGCCAAGCTCTTCGGCGCCACGGACCAGGTCGCCGAGCGCGGTGACGCCGCGGTCGAGCGCATCAAGGAGATGACCGGCGGGCTCGGCGCGTCGGCCGTCCTCGAGTGCGTCGGCACCGAGCAGTCGTGGGAGACCGCGATGGGCATCGTGCGCGACGGCGGCAAGATCGGTTACGTCGGCGTGCCGCACGAGATGCCGGGGCTGCCGCTCGGCAAGCTGTTCGGGCGCAACATCAACATCGGTGGCGGCATCGCGCCCGCGCGGGCGTACCTGCCGGAGTTGCTGGCCGACGTGCTCGCCGGGCGGATCGACCCCGGTCCCGTGTTCGACAGGACGGTCTCGCTCGACGACGTCGCGCTGGGCTACCAGGCGATGGACGAGCGGACCGCCCTGAAGGTCATCGTCCAGCCCTAGATCTTTTTGGCAGTAGTCAACGTGTAGTCCTCGGCGCGCACGCGCTTGGTCCGCATCCAGTACCGCCAGGTGAATCCCGGCCACACGGTGCGGTTCACGCCCTGCGCGTCGAGGTACCAGCTCTGGCAGCCGCCCTGGGTCCACACGCCTTTCTTCAGCTTGCCCTGGATCTCGCGGTTGAACTCCTGCTGGGCCTCCGGTCGTACGTCCAGCTCCGCTGCGCGGTGTTCGTCGAGGAGCCGGAGGCACTGCGAGATGTACCGGATCTGCGACTCGATCATGAACACGACCGAGTTGTGGCCGAGCCCGGTGTTGGGGCCCAGCAGGAAGAACAGGTTGGGGAACCCCGAAACCGTGATGCCGTAGTAGGTCTCGATGCCCTCCTGGCGCCACTGCTTCGCGAGGTCGACGCCGGCCTTGCCCTGGATGTCCAGGTAGTCGAACGAGTCGACGACGTGGAACCCGGTGCCGTAGATGATGACGTCGACCTCGTGCTCGACGCCCGCACTGTCCACTACGGACGATTCACGCACCTCGGTGATCTTGTCCGTCACCAGGTCCACGCTCGGGTAGCCCAGCGCGGGGTAGAAGTCGTTGGAGATGAGCACGCGTTTGCAGCCCATGGTGTAGTCGGGCTTCAAAGCCTTGCGCAACGCCGCGTCCGGCACCTGCTTCTTCATGTGCCGCAACGCGATGCCCTGCGCGAACCTCATGATGCGCGGGTTCACTGCGAATCCCAGCGCTGAGGACTCTCGCACCCAGTAGACGAAGTTGCGATAGATCCGTTGCGTGAAAGGCAAGGCGCGGAACAGCTTCTGCTCCCAGCCGCTGATCGCGCGGTCGGCCTTGGGCATGATCCACGGCGGCGTGCGCTGGAAGATCTTCATCGAACCGACCTGGCCCGCGATCTTCGGCACGAACTGGATCGCCGAGGCGCCCGTGCCGACGACGGCGACGCGCTTGCCGGTCAGGTCGTAGTCGTGGTCCCACTGCGCCGAGTGGAACGTCTTGCCGGTGAACGTCTCGATGCCCGGCAGTTCCGGGATGTTCGGGATGTGCAACGCGCCGACGCCGGCGACCAACGCGGCAGCGGTGTACGTGTCACCCTGCTCGGTCGTCACCTCCCAGCGCTTGGCCTCGTCGTCCCACTGTGCGCCGGAGACCTTGGTGTTGAACCGGATGTGCGGCCGCAGCCGGTACTTGTCGGCGACGCGCTGCAGGTAGTCCCAGATCTCGCCCTGCTGGGCGAACATCCGCGACCACCTGGGGTTCAGCTCGAACGAGAACGAGTACATGTGCGACGGGACGTCGCAGGCGCAGCCGGGGTAGGAGTTGTCCCGCCACGTGCCACCGAGGTCGCCCGCCTTCTCGAGCACCACGAAGTCGTGCTCGCCACGCCGCTTCAGCTCGATGGCCATGCCCAGGCCGGAGAAGCCGGTGCCGATGACGAGCACTTTCGTCTCTCGGTGCATGGGGCGTCCCTCCGCTCGCGGTTAGCTACTTCGCGGTAGGTTACTCGAAGTAAGTTACGAGCGGTAGACTCCGTTCGTGACTGCACCTGCGCCCCGGCGCCGCATGCCCAAGGCCCAGCGCATGGCGCAGATGCTCACCGTCGCCGAGGAGATCTTCGCCGAGCAGGGGTATCTGGCCACGTCGATGGACGAGATCGCCGAACGCGTCGGCGTCTCGAAGCCGATGCTCTACGAGTACTTCGGCTCCAAGGAAGGCCTGCTCATCGGCTGCATCCACCGTGCGCGCACCGAGCTGCGGGAGAAGACCGCGGCGGCGATCGCGGGCGCGGCGAGCCCGGAGGAGTTCCTGCGGCTCGGGCTCAGGGCGTTCTTCGAGTTCATCGGCGAGCACCGCAAGTCCTGGGCGCTGTTGCGGCAGGAGGCGGCCGTGGCCGTGCCGTCGGCGCAGGAAGAGGTCGAAGGGATCCGCCAGCAGCAGACGGACATGATCGGGGCCGTGCTGGCGTCGTTCACGCCGGACATCGACCCGCTGGAGGCGGAGGCGTTCGCCGAGATCGTCGTCGGCGCCACCGAACGCCTCGCGGTGTGGACCGAGCGCAGGCCCTCGGTGGGACCTGCGCTCGCGACCGACTACGTGATGGCCGTGATCTGGCCTGGCGTGTCCGCCCGCCTCAGGAAGCTGCCTTCACCCGCTCGGCCCGCATAGCGGTGACGGCGGGCAGGTCCAGCGGCGCGACCTTGGTGCCGGTGGCCCACTCGATCAGCAGGTCGGCGAGCTGCGGGTTGCGCGGCAGCACCGGGCCGTGCAGGTAGGTGCAGACGATCCTGCCCTGCACCGCGCCCTCGACGCTGCCGTCGTTGCCGGTGCCGACCTTGACGTGCGCGAGCGGCTGGGCGGCCGGGCCGAGGATCGTGCGGCCCTGGTGGTTCTCGAAGCCGGTCAGCACGCCGGAGAACAGGCCGTTCGCCGGCTCCGCGAGGACCTCGCCGATCGCGCGGCTGCCGCCGGCGTGCGAGGTCGAGTCGATGAGGCCCATGCCGGGGTGGGTGACGTCGTCGGCACGGGTGAAGCTCTCGCCGAAGATCTGGATGCCGGCGCAGACGCCCAGCACCACGGCGCCCTTGGTGACGGCGCGCTGCAGGCCGGGGTGCTCGCGCAGGTGCTTCACCGCCAGCGTCTGCGCGGTGTCCTCACCGCCGCCGACGACGTAGATGTCGCACGAGTCCGGCACCGGCTGGCCGTAGTTCACCGGCACGATCTCGGCCTTGATCCCGCGCCACGTCATGCGCTTCTCGAGCACCACGGCGTTGCCGAAGTCCCCGTACGTGCCGAGGAGATCCGGCAGCACGAGCGCGATCTGGATTGTCGACTCACTCATCAGCGGCAGCCCTGGCATTCAAGTCGCGGAACGCGGTGTAGTTGGCGATGACCTCGACCGCCCCCGGCGGCATCTGGTCGATGGCCTTCAGCGGGTCGGGCACGATCGTGTGCTCGACCTCGGCGTAGGTCAGTCGAACGGCGAGGTCCGTGGCGCGCTCGCCGGCTGCGATGACCGTGCGGCCCTGCAGTCGTTCGAACGGCACGTCCCACAGCCAGCTCAGGTCCCGGCCGTCGGCCTCCTGGGCGTTGATCACCAGGACGGCCGGGTGGTTGGCCTCCTTGACGACCGTGAGGGTCTCGCTCCAGCCGGCGGGGTTCTTGCTCAGCAACAGGCGCGCGCTGCGGCCGTTGCGCTGGATCGTGCGGTACCGGCCGCTGACGTTGGAGACGCCACGCAGACGGCGTACCGCCTCGTCGGTCGGCACACCGAGCGTGTGTGCGGCCGCGGTGGCCATGACGGCGTTGGCCTGGTTGAACTTGCCCGGCAGCGTGAGGCGCAGCTCGATCTTCTGGTGCTCCGGCGTGATCATCGCCTCGTCGGCGGTGATCCAGTTCGGGTGCGGGCGCGCGAGGTCGCAGCCGGTGCAGTGCCAGTGCTCGCCCTGCCAGCGGATCGGGTTGCCGCAGCGCGGGCAGCTCGCGGAGTCGTGGTGCCAGCCGGTGCCGGTGGCGACCCAGATGACCTTCGCCGCGTTCCAGGCCGCGCTCGTGACCATCACGTCGTCGCAGTTGGCGACGATCGTGCAGTTCTGCAGCGCGGTGATGGCGTCGCGCAGGGACCGTTCGATGGTGCGGACCTCGCCGACCCGGTCGAGCTGGTCGCGGCTGAGGTTCAGGATCACCGCCACCTCGGGGTTGCTGGCACCGGCGACGGCGGGGAAGTAGCCCTCGTCGCACTCCAGCACCGCGTACGGGGCGTCCGGCTGCTTCGACAGCGCTGTCACGTGCCCGTCCGGCATGTTCGCGCCGCTGTGGTTCGTGGCGACCTCGCCGAGCGCGGACACGGCCCTGGCCAGCATCATCGTGCTCGTGGTCTTGCCGTTCGTGCCGGTGACCACGGCGACCCGGCGGCCCTGCGCAAGACGGTTGAGCGCCTGCGGGTCGAGCTTCAGCGCCACCCGGCCGCCGATCATGCCGCCTGCGCCGAGGCCCATCTTCTGGGACAGCGTGGAGCTCAGGTTGCCCAGCTTCACGGCGGCTGCGGTGCGCAGAGGGAGGCGGGCGGGGGAATCGTTCACCCCGGCGATGCTACCGGCGGTGGTGGTGGGCCCTTTCCGGGCGGTCGTTGCGTTGGTGTGAACCGGGTTCGGTACAACAACAGGCTCAGCGCGTCATGCCGCGCAGGATGCGGATCAGTTCCACCGTGGGCAGTTGGCAGAGTTGCGCCATGTTCTCCAGCGCGGGCAGGTCGAGGTGCACGTCGGACGACGCACCGGGAGGCAACGCGTGCAGCCGGCCTGCCGCCCAGCGCTTGAGCGGCACCAGACGCGGGTTGTCGGTCGCCGCGACCGCCGTGAGGCTCAGGGTCAGGTGGCCGGCGGGGGTGTCGCCGAAGAAGCGTTCGTGGACGCGTGCGAGCACCTGGTGGGCCGGGACGTCGAGGGCGTGGCAGATCTCCACCAGGCGCACGACCGAGCACTGCCGGGTGCCCAGCTCGTAGGTGGCCAGGGTCTGCAGCGAGATCTCGGTCTGCAGCCGCTTGTTCAGCTCTTTGCGCGTCCAGCCGCGCTGCTTGCGAAGGCTGCGGATCTCATCACCGAGCACGCGCTGGTACGCCACTGTGTCGATTTGGCCTGTCGCAGTCTGCACCGGTTGCCTCCACCCCGTGAGCGGGTCTCACGGTGATGGAAGGCGCGAGTGCTTCGCCGCTTACGCAACTTACTGGGAGAATCCCCCGAACGGGCTATACAACTCTACTCTCGGTATCAGTTTACGCAGCGCACACCGTCTGCGGAGATGGGTGCGGGGGCCGATGGGTCAGCCGGTTGCTGCCGCGCACCGTCCAGGGCGAGCATTCCGGACCCGGTGAAGCCCTGGGCGCCGGGACCCGAGTAGTCGGAGCCCAGGAAGACGCGGGCCCGGCCGGCCGGGACGTTCACGTCCTCCTCGATCTTCAGGCCGCCGAGCGCCTTCTGGACCGCGTTCGCGCCGGCCTCGCCGCCCTTGCCGTAGCGGACGACCGACTTCGCCATGGCCTCGGCGTTGCCCGTCTGACCTGCCACGAAGCCCTTCGCGACGAGCGACTGGAGCACCTGGCCCGCGAGGCCGGGGGTGCCGGAGGCGTTGCGGACGTCGACCGTCACCGTGGCGTTGTTGAACTTCGGGTCCGGCGCCGTCGCGGGGTCGGCGGCCTTGCCGAGGTTCTTCACGAACGTGCGGACCTCGGACTCGGTGACCTCGACCGCCGAGCCGTCCTCCGGCGTCTGCAGGTCGGGGTTGCCGGTCGGGATGGTCTGGAACGTCATGTTGCCGCCCGTCAGGTCCTTCATCTGCAGGGCGAACTTGGTGATGTCCCAGCCTTCGTCGAGGACGATCGCGCTGCTCACAGCCTTGATCGTCTCGTTGCGCTTGGTGCTGTCGGTGAGCACGCCCGCCGACAGCATCTTCTTCGCGAGGCCCGCCATGAAGACCTGCTGGCGCACGACGCGGTCGAGGTCGCCCATCGGCAGGCCGTGCCGCTGGCGGACGAACGCGAGCGCGTTCTTGCCCTCGATGACCTGCGGGCCCGCGGCGAAGTTCGCGCCGGAGAAGCTGTCGCGGACCTTGTTGTTGAGGCAGACGTCGATGCCGCCGATGGCCTTGGTGATCTCGTAGAAGCCGACCAGGTTGACCTCGGCGTAGTGGTCGATCGTCGCGCCGGTCAGGCTCTGGATGGTCTCGATCAGGTTCTTCGCGCCCGCCTTGCGGGACTCCATCTCGACGTCCTGCGGGCTCTTGCCGCTGCCCTGCAGCTTTTCGGCCGCTTGACCCTTGGCGTAACCGTAGGCAGAGTTGATCTTGTGCCTCCCGAACCCGCCCGCGATCTTCACGTAGGAGTCGCGCGGGAACGACACGGCGTAGGCCTTGCCGCTGTCGTTCGGGATGTGCAGCAGGATCAGCGTGTCGGTGTTGAACCCGCCGTCGTCGCTGCCACCCGCCTGCAGTTCGTTCAGGATGTTCTGCGGCAGCGGGTTGCCCTTGGAGTCGGTGCGGCTGTCCATGCCGACCAGCAGGATGTCGATCGCGCCGTCGGCGGGCTTCTCGCCCGCGTCGGCCAGGTTCAGGTCCTGCTTGGTCAGGCCCTCGGTCAGCGCGTTCAGGTTCTGCCACGCGATGCCCGTGACCAGGAGGATCACCGCGGACAGCAGGCTGATGAAGACCTTGGCCCCGGTGGAGGCGCCGCGCTTGGCCGCACTGGGCCTGCGCGCGGCCGGCCTGGGGCGCGGCCGGGCGGGCGCCGCGGCCTTCGCCTTCGCGGGCGTGGTGCGGACCGTCGGGCGGTCGGCCACCGGACGCGGCCGCGGTGCGGACGACGTGGCGCGGGCCGGTTCACCTCGGCGTGCGGACTCCCGGCGGGGCGGTTCGCCACGGCGCGGGGGTTCGCTGCGGCTCGCCGACTCGCGGCGCGGCGGCTCCCGCCTCGGGGGCTCGCGGCGGGGTGGCTCGGACCGGGGCGGTTCGGCGCGTTTCGGGGGCTCCCGCCGGGGTGGTTCCGCCCGGTTCGGCTCCCGGCGCGGGGGCTCTGAGCTGCGCGGCGGCACCTGCGGGCGGCGGGGTTGACCCGCCTGGGGACGCGGGGTGGCGGAAGGTCGCCTGGGAGATCCGCTCGGGTCTCCCGGCCTCGGCGGCCGGTTTTCCACACCCACTCCTTTCAGCACATCCGGGTACCCCAAGTAGACGTGCGGGGACTCCACTCGGTTGTGCAAAGCGTGACACAGTGGCGAACACCACCTGATCCAGGGGCCTTGACCAGCGGTTTTGTCTGTTTCGTAGACTCGTCGCCGTGTTGACGATGCAGGACGCGCTGCTCGCGCTGACCAAGTACTGGACCGACCGAGGTTGCATCGTGGTGCAACCGTTCAACACGGAGGTCGGTGCCGGCACGCTGAACCCGGCGACCGTGCTGCGCGTGCTGGGTCCCGAGCCGTGGCGCGTGGCGTACGTGGAGCCGTCCGTGCGGCCCGACGACGCCCGCTACGGCGAGAACCCGAACCGGCTGCAGACGCACACCCAGTTCCAGGTGATCCTCAAGCCGGATCCGGGCGACCCGCAGGAGCTCTACCTCGGCTCGCTGGAGGCGCTGGGCATCGACGTGCGGGCGCACGACGTCCGGTTCGTCGAGGACAACTGGGCCTCGCCCGCGCTGGGCGCCTGGGGCCTCGGCTGGGAGGTGTGGCTGGACGGGCTGGAGATCACCCAGTTCACCTACTTCCAGCAGGCCGGCGGCATGACGCTCGACCCGGTGTCGGTGGAGATCACCTACGGCATCGAGCGGATCATGATGGCGCTGCAGGGCGTCGACCACTTCAAGAAGATCGCCTACGCGCCCGGCATCTCCTACGGCGAGGCGTTCGGCCAGTCCGAGTACGAGATGTCGCGGTACTACCTCGACGACGCGGACGTGGAGCGGAACAAGCGCCTCTACCAGGAGTTCGCTGGCGAGGCGCAGCGCATGATCGACGCACGGTTGCCGGTGCCGGCGCACAGTTTCGTGCTGAAGTGCTCGCACCTCTTCAACGTGCTGGACGCGCGAGGCGCGATCTCCACGACCGAGCGGGCTCGTGCGTTCGGTCGCATGCGCGGCCTGGCGCGGGAGGTCGCCAGGTTGTGGGCCGAGCGTCGTGAGGAGCTCGGTCATCCGCTTGGTGTGGCGGAGGTTCTCGCTCCCGCTGCGAAGCCTTCGTCCTTTGAGGACGTTGCCGCTCCGGCGACGTTGCTGTTCGAGATCGGCACCGAGGAACTGCCTCCGCACGAGGTGCTGCGGACCGTTGACGCGGTGCGTCTCGCTGTTGCCGCGAAGCTCGACGCGACCCGGCTGACGCACGGTTCCGTGACTGTGCACGGGACGCCGCGCCGGATCATCGTGCAGGTGCCCGCGGTGGCGCCGCGTGAGCCGGACGCCGAGCGCACGGTGCGTGGTCCCCGGGTTTCCGCTGCTTTCGACGGCGACGGCAACCCGACGAAGGCCGTGCAGGGCTTCGCTCGTGGCCAGGGCGCGGACGTCTCGGCGCTGGGTCGCGTCACCGAGAACGGCGTCGAGTTCGTCGCCCTGACCAAGACGGATGCCGGTCGTGGTGCCGTCGAGGTGCTGAGCGGGCTGCTGGCCGAGGTCGTCTCCGACCTGCGTGCCGAGAAGAACATGAAGTGGAACGACCCGAAGCTGTCGTTCACCCGCCCGATCCGCTGGCTGCTGGCCCTGCTGGGCTCCACTCCGGTGCCGGTCGTGGTGTCGTCGCTGGCTTCCGGCACTTCCACCCGCGTGCACCGGACTGCAGCGGCACCGGTGGTCGAGGTGTCCACTGCGGACGGTTACCTGGAGTTCCTCGCCGGGCACGGCATTCAGGCCGACGCCGCGGTCCGCGCTGCTTCGATCGTGGAGGCCGCGCAGTCGCTGGCGGCGTCCGTCGGCGGTGTCGTCGAGGTCGACGGGCTGCTGGACGAGGTGACGAACCTGGTCGAGTGGCCGACGCCGATCCTCGGCTCGTTCGAGGAGCGCTACCTCGAGCTGCCCGGCCAGATCCTCACCACGGTGATGCGCAAGCACCAGCGCTACCTGCCGGTCCGTTCGGCGGACGGCGCGCTGCTGCCGCACTTCGTGGCCGTGGCGAACGGTGTTGTGGACGCCGACCTGGTCCGGGCGGGCAACGAGGCCGTGCTGCGGGCGCGGTACGAGGACGCGGCGTTCTTCTGGCGCGCGGACCTCAAGACCCCGCTGGAGGAGATGAAGTCGGGCCTCGCGAAGCTGACGTTCGCGGACAAGCTGGGCTCCATGGCCGACCGCGCGGCCCGCATCGCCGCACTGGCCGGCCGTTTCGCAACGGTGGTCGACGTCGACCGCGAGACGCTGGACCGCGCCGGCGCGCTGGCCAAGTTCGACCTCGGCTCGCAGATGGTGATCGAGCTGTCGTCACTGGCCGGTGTGATGGCGCGCGAGTACGCGGCGCGGGCGGGGGAGACCCCGGACGTCGCGCTGGCGTTGTGGGAGATGGAACTCCCGCGCTCGGCGGGCGACACGCTGCCTTCCTCGGTGCCGGGTGCGTTGCTGTCGCTGGCGGACCGCTTCGACCTGCTGGCCGGCCTGTTCGGCATCGGCGCCCAGCCGACCGGTTCCTCGGACCCGTTCGGCCTGAGGCGCGCGGCGCTGGGCGCGGTGTCGGTGCTGCGGGCGTTCCCCGACCTGCGCGCGATCACCCTGCCGTTGGCGCTTTCGCTTGCCTCCGAAGGACTTGAGGTGTCGGCGGACGCGTTGGAGACGGCACGGGAGTTCGCGGTGCGCCGCTACGAGCAGGCGCTGCTCGACGCGGGCCACGACCACCGGTTCGTGCAGGCGGTGCTGCCGCTGGCCGACTCGCCGGTGCTGGCCGACGAGACGCTCACGCAGCTGGAGTCGTTGGCGGGCAACGAGTCCTTCGACGCTCTGGTGGCCGCTCTGCAGCGCGTGCGCCGGATCGTGCCCGCTGACGTCGCTGCTTCGTACGACGCCTCGGTGTTGTCGGAGCCGGCGGAAGTGGCGCTGCACAAGGCGTTCGACGGTGTCCCGCGGGATGTCGCCGGGCTGGCGGCGTTCGTCGCCGCTGCCGAGGGGCTGACCGGGCCGATCAACACGTTCTTCGACGAGGTGCTGGTGATGGCCGAGGACGCGGAGGTGAAGGCCGCGCGGCTCGGGTTGCTGGCGTCGATCCGGGACTTCGCCGCACCGGTGCTGGACTGGACCCAACTGTAGGAACGAACCACGAAAGGGGCGGTCCACTCGGGCCGCCCCTTTCGTGTGTTCGCCGCCCGTTTGAGGGGTGTGACGTCGGTCATCCCGGTGGGAGTCTGACCAGCGTGTTTGAGTGCCTGTGAATTACTGCCGTCAATCTGACCTGGGAGTATGCATCTCTTGAGGAGGAGGCGCGACGCTGGCCAGCGCAGTTCGTTGGTTTACGAAGGTCAGGCGCGGCCCGGTTACCGAAACTTGAGCCTCAGCACTTCATCTGACTCGACATCACGGATGGACTTCGTGCGATCGTTGGGATGTAAAGACAACGAAGCGCGGGAGATGCCCATGTGGTCGAGCGTCGCGATCCTCGGCCCGTTGGCCACCCTTGTCCTCGTCGCGGCACGTGCGATGAGTCGCAGCCGAGCGCTGGAGTTGTTGATCGCGTTGCGCGGCACGCGTCCAGAGCAGCGGCCCGCCATCATCCAGGCGTTGAACGCAAGTGCGCCAACGGGAAGAGGGGCGCCCCGCTCGGAGCGCCCCTCTTCGACCACGAAGACTAGTTGATCTGGTAGCTGTCGCCGTAGACCTTCCACTTGAGCGGAGTCTTGAGGTCGAGGTTGCCCGCCTTGAGCCACACGCGCTGCGCGGTCTCGATGCGGGTGACGTCCTCGTGCTCGGGCTCCTGCTTCATGGCCCACACGCGGGCGTCCATGAACGCGTTGAGCCACGTGGTCTCGTTGCCGCCCTGCGACGGCGGCTTCGCCTTGCCCAGCGCGCGCTTGCGGATACTGCTGAAGCTCAGCCTGTCGCCACCGTCACCGTGCACGACGATCGCGTCGTAGTAAGCGAACTGGCCCAGGGCGCGCACGCCGTCGGCCTTGCCCTGCTTCACGGCCGGGTTGAAGTACACCCGGTCGCGCTCGGACTCCTGCGCCGCCTTGAACACGGAGTCCTTGGCCGCGGTCTTCCAGTCCTTGGTGTAGTTGGGGTCGAGGCCCGCGTGCGAGTCCGTCCCGTTCACCTTGCGCAGTGCGGGCAGGTACTTCTCCAGCACGTTGCCGGGCTTGCGCTGCTTGTACGACTCGACCAGGTCGAGCATGTCACCGGTACCGCTGCAGAACCCGATGATGCCCGCTGTGTAGCCGCGACCGTCGTCGATGTCCTCGATGTAGCCGAACTGGGCGCGCCAGTCCAAAGAGGAGTTCTCCGCGCTGGACACGATCTGCATCGCGATGTCCTTGAGGCGCGGTTCGTTCAGATCGGCCGCCGAAGCGGTCGTCGCGGTGGTGGTGATGAGAGCGGCGCACGCCAGCAGCGCGGCCGCGATGCGACCAGAGATTTTCACGAATTTCCTCCGGGGCAGGGATGGTGTGGGTCCCGGGCGGCGTGGAGGCAACGGTAAGGGGTCCATACCTTTATTGGCAAGAGGGTTTACTAATTCGCGAAACGGACAGTTCGTCATCCTGGTGCAATCCGGCGGAAACGTCTGCCTCGCAAACGTTTCCGCCGGACGATTCATCACCAGATCTCGTAGTAATCCCCGTAGACGTGCCACTGGAGCGGCCGTTCGAGGTTGAGCTTTCCTTCGTTCAGGAACCGGCGCTGGGCCGTGTCGACCCGGCTGGTGTCCTCGTGCGCGGGCTCCTGCTTCATGGTCCACGCCCGTGCGTCGAGGAACGCGTGCAGCCACTGCGACTCGCTGCCGCCCTGGGCCGGCGGACGGGCCCCGCTGTTGAGCGCGCGCTGGCGGATGCTGGAGAAGTCCAGGTCACCCCAGCCGTCACCGTGCATCACGATGGCGTCGTAGTAGATGAACTGACCCAACGCCTGCACGCCGTCCTGCTTCGCCCGGTTCACCGCCGGGTTGAAGTAGACGCGGTCGCGCTCGTGCTCCTGCGCCCCCTGGAAGGTGCCGTCCTGGGCAGCCGCGCGCCAGTCGTTCTGGAAGTGCGGGTCGAGGCCGTCGTGCGACGGGGTGCCGTTCACGCGTTCCAGGGCTGGGAGGTACTTCTCCAGCACGTTGCCCGGCCGCCAGTCGCGGTAGAGGCGGACGAGGTCGAGCATGTCGCCGGTGCCGCTGCAGAACCCGATGATGCCGGCGGTGTAGCCGCGGCCGTCGCCGATGTCCTCGACGTAGCTGAACTGGGCGCGCCAGTCCTTTGAGGAGTTCTCCGCAGAGGACACGATCTGCATCGCGATGTCCTTGAGATGCGGTTCGTTCAGGTCGGCCGCCTGCGCGGTGCCGGGAGTGATGAGCGCGGCTGCGCAGAGAACCGTGGCTGTCAGCCTTGTAAACGTCTTCATGCCGCTCCGTTCCACAGTGGAATCGGCGGCGACGTGGGGGTGACCGTAGCGTGGGAGCGGTTGCACCACAAGGGTCGGCCGGTTTCGGCGGTGCACTTGAGATCGTGCGCCGGACGCTGCCCGCCGAGGAGGTACTCGGTCACCTTGTCGTTGGCGCACCTGTTCTTGCCGGTCAGGTAAGCACCGTGCCCGCCCTGGTCGACGGTCAGCAACGCCGCCCAGTCTCCGAAAGCGCGACGCATCGTGCGGGCGCCGGCCAGCGTCCCCCTGATCCTCGGCTCGTCGACGCGGTCGCGCCGACACGTCCAGTGGAAACCATGCCGCTGCGGCACGGTCAACGCTGGAGGGATCTTTCCGGCGAACGAGTGGGCGGGTGTTCACTTTCGGCGCATGCAAAAGGCTCCCGGCCAAGACCGGGAGCCTTTGCACTACAACGAAAGTCAGATGAACTGACCGCCGCGGGTGACCGCGCCGTAAGCGTCCACGATGCCGTGACCGTAGAAGCCGTTGAACTTCGAGTCACCCTCGCAGGTCGCGTCGAACTCGGCCGGGCGACCGACCGGGACGTACGTGACGGTGCGCGGGTTCGGGCAAGCACGCTGGATCGCGGTCTTGTACAGAACCTTCTCGACCTTGTCCGGGTCGAGGGTCAGGCCGGGACGGCCCTTGTCCTTCTTGCCGTACTGGCTGACGATCAGCGCCGCCACACCAGCCGCGTGCGGGGCGGCCATCGAGGTGCCCTGCAGGAACTGGTAGTAGCCGACCTTGTCGCCGTCCACGGCCTTCTTCACACCCGCGGCCAGGCCGGCCGGGGTGATGTTGCCGGCCTCGTCGATCGCGCCCTCGGCGAGAGCGACGTTGCGCGGGTAGGTCGACAGGATCATGTTCTCGTTGGTGCGGTACCACGGCGTGCCGAGGCCGTCGCGGAAGTAGCCGCCGGGAGCCGAGATCGCGGTCTGCTCGAGGCCGTAGTTCGAGTAGTCGGCCTTGGAGGTCGACGGGCCCAGAGACGACACCGAGATCACGTGGTTGCCCTCGGTGGGCAGGTTGAGGCAGGTCGCGTTGTCGACCGGCCGCGGCCGGGCGTGGCCCGGCGGGTAGTTCGGGCTCACGATGTCCTGGCGCGGCTTGCCCAGGTCCTCGTGGTTGTTGCCCGCCGCACCGATCAGCGTGACGCCCTTGCGGTGCGCGTAGTTCAGCGCGCGCTGCACGGACGCGATGATCGTGCGCTGCTCCAACTGCTCCTCGGGCGTGGCCGAGGCGTCGTTGATGCAGTTCATGTACCACGGGTCGACGTAGAACGACATGTTGATCACGTCGAGGCCGATGTCGGCACCGTAGGTCAGCGCGTCGACGACCGGCTGCAGGAAGAACGAGCCTGCGTCCTGGCCGCCGCGGATGTTCACCAGCGACACGTTCGGCGCGACACCGGAGATGCCGAAGCCGTTGGCCGCGGCACCGATGGTGCCGGCGACGTGCGTGCCGTGGCCGCCGTCGTCGTGGTTCGCCGGGTCGACGCAACCGCGGAACTCACACGGGCCGTCGAAGACGCCACCGTCGGAGTCGTTGGGGATGTCGACGGTGAAGTTGCGCGACAGCTCGTTGTTGAAGTTCGGCGCGATGTCCGGGTGCGTGCCGTCCACACCGGTGTCGAGAATGCCGACGTACACGCGCTTGTCACCGGCCTGCTTGGCTCGCGCGATGTTGGAGCGCACGAGGTTCAGGCCCCACAGGTCGCCGTCCAGCGGGTCCATGCCCGCGGTCGACTTCGAGGAAGCCGGAGCCTTGGCGGCCTGCTCCGACTTGTTCTCCTTCTCGACGTTGTCGCGCTTGGTCTTCTCGGCCTTGCTCGTGGCGGGAGCGTGGCCGATGGGCTTGGACCGAGCCGCACCGACGATCTGGTCCGACGCGGACACCTTCTCCGCGAAGCCGGTCGCGGGCGCCTTGACGGTCAGCACACCCACGGCGTCGTTGGACCTGACGACCTCACCACCGGCCTTCTGCACGGCGTCGATCGCGTAATCGCGGTTGCCGGGCTGCTCGAGCAGCACGGTGTACTCCGTGTCCTTCTGCTGCGATCCGGCCGAGGCCGGCGCTGCCCCCGCCGCCGATGTACCCGCTGCGATCAGCGACACCGTCGCCGCCACCGCCATCACGGTTCTGCGCGTTCTCACCTAGCTGTCTCCTCACACCCGGTCAGGGCTGGATCCAACAACATGGAGCGACCCCCGATTGCCGCCCAAGTGCAGCACACTGACACGAAAATTTCGCTAGCATCAGCGCCTTTCGTACGGAATCGAACTGTAGCCGATCGGAAGCGGAGCGTGATGGGTGCGAACAAATCTTGACTTAACAACATTCAAGCGATGAACTCCGCGTTTATGCGAAGACGGGTAATGGCAACGTCGGCGTGCCTGCTTCTTCTCCTCTCTGCCTGCGGTGAAGCAGGTCAGGGTGCTCCGACGCTGCCCGCGCGTGGACCCAAACCAATCGTCGGGGTAATCCTTCCCGACCGAACGACATCCACGCGGTGGGAAGAACAAGATCGGCCGCTGTTGAGCCAGGCGTTCAACTACGCGGACATCGAACCGTTCATGGAGAACGCGGAGGGCGACGAGGCGAAGTTCGCGCAGATCGCAGACGAGATGATCCGCCGCAAGGTGAAGGTCCTGATGATCACGCCGTTGTCGGCTGCCGGTGGACTCGCGGTGCAGAAGAAGGCAAAAGCTGCGAACATCCCGGTCATCGACTACGACCGGGTGACGCTCGGCGGTCAGGCCGAGTACCACGTGGGCTTCGACAGCGTGAACGTCGGCCAGCTCCAGGCGGACGGTCTGCTCGCCTGCCTCGGTGACAAGCCGGGCGCCCAGATCATCGAGATCGAGGGTGCGCCGACCGACCACAACGCCACGTTGTTCACCCAGGGCCAGAAGTCGCGGCTGTCCTCGAAGTACGACAGCGGCGCCCTCAAGCTGGTGAAGTCGCAGCCCGTCGCGGACTGGGACAACAAGCTCGGCGGCCAGCTGTTCGAGGAGATCCTGAGCGGCAACAACAACAAGGTTGACGGCGTGGTCGCGGCCAACGACGGCCTGGCCGGCGCGGTCATCGAGGTGCTCAGACGCAAGGGACTGGCCGGCAAGGTGCCGGTGACCGGACAGGACGCCACTGTGGACGGCCTGCGTGCCGTGCTGCGCGGCGACCAGTGCATCACCGTCTACAAGCCGGTGCGTGACGAGGCCGAGGCCGCCGCCAGGCTGGCCATCGCGATCGCCCGCGGTGACCTGGAGGGTGCCGACGACCTGGCCACGGGCAACCTGCGTGACCCGGTCTCGCGGCGCGACATGAAGTCCGTGCTGCTGGGCGCGACGTTGATCAAGAAGGACAGCGTGCGGACGCTGGTGACCGAGGGCATCATCAAGGCCCAGGAACTGTGTGCCGGTGACCTCGCGCAGGCGTGCGTGCAGCAGGACATCGTCGGAGGGTGACCGTCACGACCTGCCTGGCCCGAGGGTCTAGTCAGGCAGGTCGTGACGTCCCGAGATGAACTCCTGCACGGCGATCTTCGCCCGGATGATCGGCTGCCGGATGCGCGCCTCCCGCCGGTAGGCGCGCGACAGCTTGCGCGAGCCCTCCGGGTAACGCCAGCGTGCCCACGGTGAGCCCGGCCGGGCCAGCCGCACGGCCCCCACCGCGGGCACCACCGGCACCAGCAGGCCGAGCAGTCCGGTCCAGATCTTGCCCTTGAGCAGCGCCGCGATCGCGAAGCACAGGTTCACCCCGATCGCGATCAGCCGGACCGTGAAGGTGTCCGACGGCGTCGTCTCCGGGTTGAGCTGCAGCACGTCGTCGTAGCCGAGCGGGCGCGCACCCAGCAGGAACAGCCCGGTCAGCCCCACGGCGAGGAACACGGCGTCAACGGACAGCCGGCCCGCCTTCGTCCAGTACACGTCCCTGAGGTGCAGGATCAGCGCGAACTCGTCCAGCACCAGCGCGGCGCCCACGCCCAGCCCCGCCGCGGCCGCCAGCCGGGCGCCGTACAGGTCGTCCGGGATCACCAGACCGGTCACGCTGGACAGGAGCAGCAGCACGGTGCCGAACACGACGTGATGCACGTGCGTGTCGCCGTGCACGATGTTTCGCGGCCACCAGCGCACCTTGGCGCGGATCATGCGCACGCTGATGCGGATGAACACGAATGTGGTCACCAAGCCGACGAAGAAGAAAAGCAGTCTTTCGCTGCCGGTCAAGCACGGCCCCCTGGGTCAACGACCCATCAGGTTACCGTCACCGCTCGTCGTCGGCCTTTCCGTACACCTTGCCGATCTGGAACAGGGTGCCGCGCACGGGGCCGGAGTTGGTGTTCGTGATGATGTCGCCGGTCCTGCCGCGCCTCTTCGCGGTCTCGGCCCTGATCATGGCCGTCTGGACGCGCGCGTACAGGCCGCCGGCCACCGCCGGCGCGACCGTCACCGTGATCGACATCGTCGTGAGCTCCGGCACGGTCACCTCCGCGGGGTCATTTGGGCTCTCACGGTAGCAGCGCGAATGACGGCTCGACGATGACCGGGGAGGCGTGGTTGACTGTCGTTGGTCGTACGTTTTCGTGTTCGTGGCACCACGCTCGCGCAAAACGAGGTCGCGAGCGTGAGGTTTCTCCAGGTTCCGGAGGGGTCGCCGTTCCGGCTTGACCCGGTGGTCGCGAGGGCGATCCGGCACCTGTCAGAGGAGAAGTAGCAAGATGGCAGTACAGGGCACCGTGAAGTGGTTCAACGCGGAGAAGGGCTTCGGCTTCATCTCCCCTGACAATGGTGGCGCCGACGTGTTCGTCCACTACTCGGAGATCCAGGCGAACGGCTACAAGTCTCTCGAGGAGAACCAGCGGGTCGAGTTCGAGATCGGTCAGGGCCAGAAGGGCCCGCAGGCGCAGGGCGTTCGCCCGGTCTGAGCTGACTGAGTTCCGGAACCGCTGTCCCCAGGCCGGGGGCAGCGGTTTCGTTGTCTTCTGGACTGGACAACCCGCAGGACAACCTCTTGTGTCCGGTTGATCGCCGTGAGTAGTTTCGGCCGCTATGGGGAGACTGCTGCTGATCGCGTTGTTGCTCGTGGCGGGATGTTCGGCCGCTCCGGAGGCTGAGAAGTCGAGTGGGCCGGTGTTCAGCGGCACGGTCGCCGAAGGCTCCACGGTGGACAAGATCCGCAAGCGTGGTGTGCTGAAGATCGGCGGGTCGCAGGACGCCCCGCTGCTGTCCCAGCTGGACCCGGTGTCGGGCCGGTTGACCGGATTCGACGCGGAGCTGGGCCGGTTGCTCGCGCAGTACATCCTCGGCTCGCCGAAGACCGAGCTGGTGACCGCGACGTCCGAGACGCGGGAGCCGTTGCTGGGCAACGGAACCGTGGACGTGATCCTGCAGACGTACACGATCACGCCCGCGCGCAAGGAACGCGTGGCGTTCGCCGGGCCGTACTACCAGTCCGGGCAGGCGATCGCGGTGCGCAAGGGCTCCGCGGGCATCTCGAAGCCGGAGGACCTGGCGGGCAAGACCGTGATCGCGGGTGCCAACACCCCGGCGATCGCGGCGATTCGTGAGGCCGCGCCGACCGCGAAGATCGTCGAGTTCTCCTCCGACCCCGAATGCGTGACCGCGCTGAAGCAGAGCCGTGGTGACGCGTACGTGCAGGACCAGGCGATTCTCGTCGCGGACGCGAGCAAGGACAGCGAGCTGCAGCTGGTCGGCGAGCCGTTCACGGTCGACCCGTACGGCATCGGGATCAAGCACGGTGACGAGGAGTTCACGAAGTTCGTCAACGACTGGCTGCGCGAGATCCAGAAGACCGGGCTGTGGCAGGACGCGTGGAAGAAGTCGATCGGCACCGTCGTGCGCGGTGATGCTCCTGCTCCGCCCGCGATCACCCCATGAGCCTTGTCCTCGAAGGGTTTCTCACCACAGTTCTGCTGACGTTGCTGTGCTTCGGTACCGCGCTGGTCGTGGGCCTGCTCGTGACCGTGCTGCGGATCGCTCCGGTGCCGGTGCTGCGCGGCGTTGGCGCGGTGTACGTGGAGGTCTGGCGGAACGTGCCGCTGCTCGCGTGGCTGGTGCTGTTCGTGTTCGGGCTGCCGGAGATCGGGCTGACGTTCTCGTTGTTCTGGAGTGCGTTCCTGGCGATCTCGTTGTACGAGGCCGCGTACGTGGCGGAGGCGCTGCGGTCCGGGGTGAACTCGGTCGCGCACGGGCAGGGTGAAGCCGCACGGGCACTGGGACTCACGTTCCGGCAGTCGCTGCGGCACGTGATCGTTCCGCAGGCCACGCGCCGGGTCGTGCAGCCGCTCGCGAACATCGCCATCGCGCTGACGATGGCGACAGCGCTGGCCGGTGCGGTCGGTGTGGTGGAGCTGACGCGGGCGGCGAACCGGATCAACCTCGACATCGCCCGTCCGCTGCTGGTGTTCACCGGTGCCGGCCTGTGCTACCTGGCGCTGGCGGGCGGGATCGGGTTGCTGGCAGGGCTCGTGGAACGGCGGTGGTCGCGTGTTTGACCCACCTGGGCCGCGGGCGCGCCGGCGGGTGTTCTGGATCAGCGTCGTGTCCGTTGTGGTCGTCGCGGGCCTGATCGCGTTGGCGCTGCGGCAGTTCGCCGTCAACGGTCAGCTCGACGCCGCGAAGTGGCGGCCGTTCCTCACCTGGCCGGTGTGGCGGTACCTGTTCAACGGCCTGGGTTCGACCGTGCTGGCCGCGGCGGCGACGGGGGTGCTGGCGATGGCGGGTGGCGTCCTGCTCGCGCTGTGGCCGAACCGCTTCACCCGCGGCTACACCGAGCTGATGCGCATGATCCCGGTGCTGCTGCTCGTGTACGTGATGCTGTTCGTGCTGCCGTCGTACGGACTTGACCTGCCGTTGTTCTGGAAATTGGTGGTACCGCTCGCTTTCTCGCACGCGGCGGCGTTCGGCGTCATCTTCCGAGCGGGTGTGCAGGCGGTCGATCCCGGCCAGCGCGAGGCCGCGTTGTCGCTGGGCTTCACCGAGACCGCGGCACGGCGGGTCGTGGTGCTGCCACAGGCGGTGCGGCACATGGCGCCGTCGCTGGTGACGCAGTCCATCGGGCTGCTGAAGGACACCGCGCTCGGGTTCGTGGTCAGCTACACGGAGCTGTTGTTCAACGGCAAAGTGCTGGCCACGTTCAACGGCCTGCTCATCCAGACCTACATCGTGATCGCTGTGCTGTACCTCGTCGTCAACCTCACCCTGTCGGGGCTGTCGCGCTACCTGGAGGCCTCCCTTGTCCGCACTGCTCGCTGAGGTAACCCGGTCCGATTTCGTGGAGAGCCTGCACCACGGCAGCGTGGTCGGCCTGCGCCCGGACGGCTCGGTCGGCGTGGCCGTGGGCGACGTCGCCGCCGCGGTGCTGCCGCGGTCGTGCATGAAACCCTTCCAGGCCTTGGCGTGCCTGTCCGCCGGGACGCCGCTCGCCGGGCCCGCGCTGGCGATCGCGGCCGGCTCGCACACCGGCGAGAACCGGCACGTGGAGCTGGTGATGCAGCTGCTCGGCGGGCTGCCGGTGGGACTGCTGCGCTGCCCGGCGTCGTGGCCGGAGGACGAGGAGACCCGGCAGCGGCTGACCGAACCGTCCAGGGTGCGGATGAACTGCTCCGGCAAGCACGCGGCGATGCTGGCGGCGTGCGTGGCGGCCCGGTGGCCGACCCAGACCTACCTGGAACCGACGCATCCGTTGCAGCAGAAGGTGATGCGGACGCTGGAGGACCTCTCCGGCGAGTCCGTCTCGCACACGGCGGTCGACGGGTGCGGGGCGCCGGTGTTCGCGGTGTCGTTGCAGGGCTTGGCGCGCGCGGTGCAGGGGCTCGTGCGGACGCCCGTGGCCACCGCCATGCGCGAGTTCCCCGAGTACGTCGGGGGAACCGGGCACGTGAACACCGTCGTGATGCAGCTGCTGCCGGGAGTGGTGGCCAAGGGCGGTGCCGAAGGCGTGCTCGTGCTGGGCACCGCGGCCGGGCACGCGGTCGCGGTCAAGGTCCTCGACGGCAATCCCCGCGCCACCACGGCGATCGGGCTGACGGCGCTGGCCGCGCTGGGCTACGACGTGTCACCCGCCAAGGAACTCCTGTCCGTGCCGGTTCTCGGCGGTGGCCAGGTCGTCGGCGAGGTGCGGGTCGTCGGTGTTCAGTAGGGCCCGAGGTATTCGTCGGGGGCGTCCAGCAGGCCGAGCTGGGCCATGACTGTCGCGCTGTCGCCGTACACCCGTTCGCAGACCAGCACGTCCTTCTCGAACAGGAAGAAACCCACCATCCTGACCTTGAAGGACTTGTTCGTCGGTTCCTCACCGAGAAGGCTGCCCATGTGCGTGCCCTGCAACTCGAACTCGACGATCACCGCGTTGTCCGCGTGGTGGATGTCGATGACCTTGTTGCGCTGGTCGGGGAACGCCGCCATGGTCCGCTGCCAGTACGCGCGCACCTCCTCCACGCCGTCCAGCACCTGGCCTGATGCCATGATCTCGTACCGCGGGTGCGGAAACGCGTTCAGGGAGGTGTCGAAGTCGAAGTCGTTCTGGCATTCCATGTGCTCCAGGACGATCGCCTCACGCAGCGCTCTGAGCGCCTTGGATTCGGTCATGCCGGCCGACCCTCCTACGTACGCCGTACGTCGCACGGAAGCTACTCCACGTCGTATCGTTTCCGCCAGTGTCCTCCTCACGTGAACCGTTGACCCGTGCCCGCATCGTGGATGCGGCTGTGCGGTTGATCGAACGTGAGGGCGTGGAGGCCGTCTCGATGAGGCGTCTCGCCGCCGAACTGGGCGCTGGAACCATGTCTTTGTACAACCACGTGCCGAACAAGGCCGTGCTGGTCGACCTCGCCGCCGAGCGAATCATGGCAGAGGCCAGGCCCTACCACGTCGACAGCGACGACTGGCGTGATCACATCCGCGCGCACGCGCGTGCGGTGCGCGATCTGGCGCGGCAGCATCCCCGCGCGTTCGTGATGCTGGCGACGCGGCGGCTCAGCACCGAGGCCGGTTTCCGGACCATCGAGGCCGCGCTGATGAACTTCGACAGAGCGGGTTTCCGGGGCAAGGTCGCCGTCGGGATGATGCGGGCGATGGTGTCCTACATGCTGGGCACGTTGATGAGGGAGGTCGCGACCTCGCCGGAGCTCGGCGGGATCGCGCTCTCACCGTACGAAGGTGTCGAGGCCACGGCGTTCCCGTTGTCGGCCGAGGTGATCGACGAACTGGGCACCTACGACCACGATCACGAGTTCGAGTTCGGTCTCGAACTCATGATCGCGGCCCTGGAGCGCTACCAGACCGACTAGCAGGTGATCTTGAGGTCACCCCAGTCGGCGTGGTCGTAGGACTTGCCGTTGCCGCCGTCGAGGACGACCAGGCGCACCACCGTGGCTTTGGACACGTTGGCCTCCAACGACTTCGCGGCGTCCGTGCCGCTGACCGGGCCGCTGTCGTAGACCAGGGTGGCGTCCGCCCACACCTGGTAGCTGACGAGGCTGAGCGCGTTGACCTTCTTGTCGTCGATGCCGATGGTCGCCGTCAGCTTCGAGCACGCGCCGCCCGCGTAGTACTCGACGTGGGCGGGGGCGTGCGTGCCAAGGCCCTTCGCGAACACCTTGCCGCGGATGGTGATCGGGCCGCCGTCACCGGCCTTCGCCTCGCCGTTGGTGGTGTTGACCTCGACGGGACCGTGGCCGTTGGCGCTGCGCAGCCACTTCAGGTCGCTGACGAAGAGATCGCCCTTCGGTGCCGCGCCGGGTACCAGTGCCTCGGTGCTGTACTGCCTGGTCACCGGGTTGTTCTCGTGCGGGGAGTGGTAGGTGAAGCTCGCGCTGACCGGGAAACGGCCTTCCTTCGCGTCGGCGGGCACGGTGACCTGCCAGGTCGTCTTGAAGGTCTTCTGGCCGGGCAGGACCGCCTTGAAGCTGGTCGTGGTGGCCTTCGCGGTCCAGCCTTGAGGAACGGCGAGGGTGGCCTGGATCAGCGCGATCGGCAGGCGGCCGGAGTTGGTCACCGAGGTCGTGTAGGTGACGGTCTTGCCGGGCTGCACGATCGGCAGTGCGCCGGGGTAGAGGATCTCGCCGTCGGCGGCCGTGGTGATGGCCGGCGGGTAGCGGTACCAGTCCTTCGCCGCGCTGACGCGGAACATCGCGGAGCCGTGCGGGGGCAGGGCGGCGCTGATCGGGCCGGCGGTGTGCGTGGTGGTCTTGGCCCACAGGTCGCGGACCTTGTAGCCGCCTGCCTGGGTGAGACCCAGCTCCTGGGCTGTCACGGACATGTTGGCGGCGCTGTCGTTCTCGTTGAACAGCAGCACGGCCTTGTCGCCGTTGCTCAGCGGCTTCACCAGGACGTGGTTGCCGCCCTGGTTGCGAACGACCTTGCCCTGCACGCCGAGCTTGTCCTGGTTGACGGCGATGACCTCGCGGTTCTCCAGGATCTCGAACGTCTCCGGCGTGACCTTGCGCAGGTCGGCGCCGATCAGCAGCGGGGCGGCCATGATCGACCAGAGGCTGAAGTGGCTGCGGTACTCCAGATCCGTCATACCGCCGTTGCCGACCTCGAGCATGTCCGGGTCGTTCCAGTGGCCGGGGCCCGCGTAGTCGGCGAGCTCCATGTTGCGCTTGGCGATCGAGACCATGGAGTTCCAGTTGTCGCTGATGTCGCCGGTGGTGCGCCAGAGGTGGCCGACGTCCTTCGCCCACTCCCACGGCTTGTTCTGGCCCCACTCGCAGAGGCTGAACACGATCTTGCGGCCGGTGGCGTTGAGGGCGTCGCGCATCTTGGTGTAGCGGAGCTTCGCGTCGACGCCCTGGTTGTTGCAGTTGTCGTACTTGAGGTAGTCGACGCCCCAACTGGCGAACAGCTCGGCGTCCTGCTCCTCGTGGCCGAGACCGCCGGGGAAGCCCGCGTCCCTGTTGCAGGTCTTGATGCCGGCCGACGTGTAGATGCCGAACTTGAGGCCCTTGCCGTGCACGTAGTCGGCGACGGCCTTGATGCCGTTGGGGAACCTGACCGGGTGGGGGACGAGGTTGCCGTCGGCGCCGCGTTCGGGCAGGGCCCAGCAGTCGTCGATGTTGACGTACTCGTAGCCGGCGTCCTTGAGGCCCTTGTTCACGAAGATGTCGGCGATGCCCTTGACCATCTCTTCGTTGAAGTCGTTGCGGCAGTGCGTGGTGTTCCAGTTGTTGAAGCCCATCGGCGGCGTCAGGGCCAGCTCGGGCTTGGACGTCTGCGCCTGGGCCTGGGGTGCGATGAGGGTGCCTGCGGCGATCAGGGCTGCGACTGCGGCCGTGCGCCATCTGCGGTGATCCACGTGCACGCGCTCCTAAGTGAGGACCGCGGCGGCGGGACCAATGAAAACGTTTGTGGAACGCATACGTCAAGGGGGTGAAGCCTGTCGGCTTCGCCCCCTCGTGTCCCGTTCGGGTTTACGGACGCATCTCGTACCGGCCGGACAGCGCGACGACCTGCTGCCAGACGGCGTCGAACCGGGCCTGGTCGACGTTCGGCTTGCGGATCTGGCTCACGGCCCACTGCTGCTGCGCCTCGGTGCTGCTGGGCTTGCCGTGCAGTGCGGTCGCGTAGCCGGCGAAGTCGCGGACCAGCACGTCGAAGATCTGGTCGAGCACGTGCTGGTCGGTGCCGGTGATCTTCGCCTGCTCCAGCACCAGCTGGCCGTAGACGACCAGGGTGAAGAGGTGGCCGAGGTTCAGCAGGAAGTCGAGGTCCTTCTGCTGCTCCGCGTCGGGTGCCGCCGTGGTGAGCAGGGTCTTGATGGCCCTGGCCTGCTCGTGGAAGAGGGCGACGTTCGGCAGGTGGGCGTGCTCGGTGTAGATCGGCTCCCAGTCCTGGAACTGGATCTTGCCGAGGCCGCGCGCGGGGCCCTGGTGCCAGAAGAAGTCGTCGTCCTTGGGCTCGTGGACGCTGGGGGTTTGGGGGTATTCCTTGGGGTTGAAGAGGTAGTTCGGCATGAACTTCAGCACCAGCGCGAGATTCACGTGCACGGTGCCTTCGAGCTTGGGCAGCGCGCGGATGTCGGCGGTGGCGCGGGTGAAGTACGTGTCCTTCTCGAAGCCCTTGGCCGCGATGACGTCCCAGAGCAGGTCGATGACCTGTTCGCCCTCGCTCGTCACCTTCATCTTGGTGATCGGGTTGAAGAGGAGGTAGCGGCGGTCGTTCTCGTTGGCGCTGCGGAAGTAGTCGACGCTGCGGTCCGCGAAGAGCTTCATCGCGGTGAGGCGCGCGTACGCGTCGACGAAGTTCTGCCGCACGTGCGGGAAGTCGGTGACCGGGTTGCCGTAGAGGATCCGGTTGTGGGCGTGGGTGATCGCCTCGTAGAAGGAGTGCTCGCTGATGCCGATGCTGGCCGTGCAGAGGTTGAACTTGCCGACGTTGACGGTGTTCAGCGCGGCGGAGAAGGCGTCGGGGCCGCGGTGCAGGATGTCTTTGTCGGTGAGCGGGTAGTCGTCGAGGCGGAACTCACTCACGAACATCTGGCTGTCGACGACGTTCTTGACCAGCTTGAAGTTCTCGTGCTGGCTGTCGACGGCGAAGAAGACGTAGTCGTCTCCTTCTTTGCCGAACACGCTGACCATGCCGGCGACGTTGCCGTTGCCGATGTAGTACTTGCCGCCGTTGGCCCGGTAGCCGTCGCTGGTCCTCGTGACGATCATGTCGGTGCTGTAGACGTCCGCGCCGTGGTCCTTCTCGGAGAGGCCGAACGCGAAGACGGCGCCGCTGTCGAGGAGGGCGGCCGCCTTCTGCTTGGCCTCCTCGTTGCCGCTCATCCAGATCGGGCCGAGGCCGAGCACGGTGACCTGCCACGCGTACCAGTACTGCAGGCCGTAGAAGCCGAGGACCTCGCTGAACGCGGCGTTGCGGGCGGCGTCCCAGCGCTTGGTGCCGTCGACGCTCTGCGGGGTGCAGAAGGTCGCGAAGAGCTTCTCCTGCTTCACGAAGTCGAGGAACTCGGCGTACCAGACCTTGTCCTGCGCGTCGGCGATCAGCTGCCGCTTACCGCGGTTCTCGAACCAGTCGATCGTCGCCTTGAGCAGCCGACGGGTCTCGGGGTCGAGGTGGGCGGGGTCGTAGCGGTTGGGATCGAGCAGCACTGTGCGCCTCCTTCGTCTCGTTTCCGGACGCTACCAGTGAGTAACTTGCGGGTCTACGTGGCGTTTCCTCCGTGCTCAGAAAATGTCAGACCCCCGGCGTAACGTGCCCTGCATCACACTCTTTGGAGGTTGAGTTGCGATGACGGTGTTGCTGGCGATCGGCACGCGCAAGGGCCTGTGGCTCGCGCGCAGCGAGGACCGCGTCACGTGGGAGCTCTCCGAACCGCAGCACGCGATGCAGGAGGTGTACGCGGTCGCGTTCGACACCCGGTCCGGCATCCGGCTGCTGGCCGGCGTGGCCTCACCGCACTTCGGTCCGGGCGTGTCCATCTCGGACGACCTGGGCGTGACCTGGGAGGAGTCGTCGGAACCGCCGATCAAGTTCCCGGTGGAGGACGCCGCCCTGGAACGCGTCTGGCAACTGCAACCGGCTCCCGCCGCCCAGCCGGGCGTGGTGTGGGCGGGCACGCAACCCTCGGCCCTGTTCAAGTCGTCCGACGGCGGCCGCTCGTTCGAGTTCGTCGAGGGCCTCTGGAACCACCCGCACCGCCCGGAGTGGGACGCGGGCTTCGGCGGCCAGGCCATCCACACGATCGTGCCGGACCCCGAAGACCCGGACCGCGTGCTGGTGGCGATGTCGACCGGCGGCGTCTACCGCACCGCGGACGGCGGCAAGTCCTGGGAAGCCCGCAACAAGGGCATCAAGGCGTACTTCTTCCCAGACCCGTGGCCGGAGTTCGGCCAGTGCGTGCACAAGGTCGCGCAACACCCCGCGTCCCCGTCCCGCTTCTACGCCCAGAACCACCACGGCGTGTACCGCAGCGACGACGGAGGCGACACCTGGCAGTCCATAGCCGAGGGCCTGCCCACCGACTTCGGCTTCGCCATGGTCGTGCACCCGCACGACCCGGACACGATCTTCACCTTCCCGATCGAGGCCGACGGCCGCCGCTTCCCGCCCGAGGGCAAGTGCCGCGTCTACCGCTCCCGAGACGCGGGCGCCACATGGCAAGCCCTGGGCGCCGGCCTGCCCGACGGCTTCTGGACCGCCGTGATGCGCGACGCGATGTGCACCGACACCGCCGCGGTCCCCGGCGTCTACTTCGGCTCCCGCTCCGGCGAGGTCTACGCGAGCCCGGACGAGGGCGAGACCTGGCACCTCGTGGCAGCCCACCTGCCAGACGTGATGTCGATCCGCGCCGCCGTGGTGCCCGCATGAAGGTCACCGTCCTGATCCCCGGCGTCCTGCGCACCGCCACCGGCGGCGCCTCCCACCTGGACGTCGACGTCCCGGAGCCCGCCACCCTCGGCGCCGCCCTGGACGTCCTCGCCGACACCTACCCAGGCCTCGACCGCCGACTGCGCGACGAGCGTGCCGCCCTACGCCGCTACGTGAACTTCTACGTCAACGGCGAGGAGTGCCGCCGCCTCTCCGGCCCCGCCACCCCACTGCCCTCCGGCGCCGAGATCCAGATCCTCCCCTCGGTCGCCGGCGGTTGACCGCCGTGCCGGGCTGCGCCGTACCGGGGATGGCGGCGCAGCTTGGTGCTGTGGTCGCTGCTCGGGTTGCTTGCCCGCGCGCTTCCTTGTACGCAAGACGACGGTAACGCCGTTTCAGGACAACACGATCGGGTGAAACCGGCCGGGCAGGCGTAGCTCCGGGCGTTGCCTCGTCGTGCGCGGTCGAGTTTACCGCTGCAGATAAGGATTTGGACGACACTTCCGGGTGCTCGCCCAGGTTGCGGCAACGCCGCACGCCGCGGCGCCGGCCAGGCCATCTGGCCCACGGCCCGGTCACCTGTGCCGGGGAGCTGTGGGGGTCTCGCTGTCCTGCTCGGCCGGCTTCAGCGCCGGGTAGGCCGGGCGTCGCGGGTCGAGCACCGCGCGCGGGCGGGCCTGTGCGGTGGGGTCGCCGAGGTTGAGGCTGGTGGTGGTCTGCTTTGCCAGAACGTGTCCAGGCACTTCGTGAGCGGCGGGCCGCCCCGCGAGTCATCACGGTCCTGGTGGCGGACTAGCTGTCCTGCTCGCCCGGCTTCAGCGCCAGGTAGGCCGGGCGCAGCAGGTCGACGAGGTTGTCGCGGCGGATGGTGATCGGGACGGCGTCGAGCTGGTCGAGCACCGCGTCCGGGCGGACCTGTGCGGTGGGGTGGCCGAGGTTGAGGCTTGTGGTGGTCTGCTTTTGCCAGAAGGTGTCCAGGCATTTGGTGAGCGGCGGGGCTTCCTCGCGGGTCACCGCGGTCCTGGTTGCGCCGCGGAGCATGCGGAGGCGTTCGAGGAGGTCCTCGCGGCTGCGGCCGCGCCAGGCGAGGATCTCGAACGGGTCGTTGTCGAACGACTCGGCCAGCAGGTAGCAGGTGGCGGCCAGATGTTTGCAGGGGACTTCCCAGTCCGGGCACGTGCAGTCCATCGTCAGCTCGCGCATGGTGGCCGGGAAGAGTTGCAGGCCAAGTTCGGCGAACAGGGTCTCGATGTCCCTCGGCATCTCGCCGGCCAGCAACTTGGCGGCGTACAGGGCTTTGCCTGCCAGGGCGTGCTCGATGCGCTGCCATTCCTGGGTGGTGAAGGACTTGATCGCTACGCGGGTCTTGTACGGGGTGGGGCGGGAGCCCTGCACTAGCGCGATCGCCATGCTGGTCGACAGCGACAGGCTCAGCACCTGGCCCTGGCGGGCGTAGTTGCGGCCTCTGGCCAGGCGGCCGCCCATGCCGAACGATTCCAGCACCTCGATGAAGCGGCGCGACCACCAGGTGGCGCCTATGTCACCGCGCTTGCTCTTGGCCTTGATGCCGTTGTCCGCCTTGATGGTCCTGCCGTAGCGGGGACCTTCGCCGGACCAGTGCTCACTCACCGATGGCCTCCCCGGAGAGCGTCAGCAGGTCGCGCAGCTGGGCGGTGGACAGGTCGGTGAGCCAGTTCTCGCCCGCGCCCACGACGAGCTGGGCCAGTGCTCGTTTTTCCTCGATCATGGTGTCGATGCGTTCTTCTAGCGTGCCGATGCAGACGAACTTGCGCACCTGCACGTTGCGGCGCTGGCCGATGCGGAACGCGCGGTCGGTCGCCTGGTCCTCTACCGCGGGGTTCCACCAGCGGTCCAGGTGGATCACGTGGTTGGCGGCGGTGAGGTTGAGGCCGGTGCCGCCTGCCTTGAGGGACAACAGGAAGAGCGACGGACCGTTCTTGTCCTGGAAGCGTTCGACCATGCGGTCGCGGGACTGCTTGTTCGTGCCGCCGTGCAGGAACATCACCTCGGTGTCGAAGCGGGCGGCCAGGTAGGGCACGAGCATGCTGCCGAACTCGGTGAACTGGGTGAAGCACAACGCTTTGTCGCCCTCGGCGAGCACCTCTTCGAGGATTTCCTCGAGCCGGGCTAGCTTGCCGGAGCGGCCTGCCACGCGGGAACCGTCGCCGAGGAAATGCGCCGGGTGGTTGCAGACCTGCTTGAGCTTCGACATGGTCGCGAGCACCAGGCCCTTGCGGGCGATGCCTTCCGACTCCTCGATCTTCTCCAGCATGTCGTTGACGACGGCCTGGTACAGCGACGCCTGCTCGGTGGTGAGGTTGCACAGCTGGCGCATCTCGACCTTGTCCGGCAGGTCGTCGATGATGCGCGGGTCGGTCTTGACGCGGCGCAGCACGAACGGGTTCGTGATCTTGCGCAGGCGGGCGGCGGCGTCCTGGTCGTTGTGGCGTTCCACCGGGACGGCGTAGCGGGCGCGGAACGTGCTGATCGTGCCCAGCACGCCGGGGTTGGCGAAGTCCATGATCGACCACAGCTCGGCCAGGCGGTTCTCCACCGGGGTGCCGGTCAGCGCCACGCGGTGGCGTGCCTTGAGCTGCCGCACGGCCTGGGACTGGCGGGTCGCGCTGTTCTTGATGTTCTGCGCCTCGTCGAGCACCACCCGGTCCCAGGTGAGGTCGTTCAGCGCGTCGGCGTCGCGGGCGGCGAGCGCGTAGGTGGTGAGCACCAGGTCGTGGCTCTCGACGGCCTCGCGCAGACCGTCGCCGTCCAGGCGGTCCGCGCCGTGGTGCACGTGCACCGAGAGCTCGGGGGTGAACCGGGCGGCTTCGCGTTGCCAGTTGCCGACTACCGACATCGGGCAGACCAGCAGGGTGGGCGGGCGCTTGCCGTTCGCGCGGTTCAACGCTTCGAGCGCGAGCAGCTGCACCGTCTTGCCGAGGCCCATGTCGTCCGCGAGGCAGGCGCCGAGACCGATCTTGTCCAGGAACGCCAGCCACGCCAGGCCGCGCTGCTGGTACGGGCGCAGCCGGGCGCCGAAGTTCTCCGGCGGCTCAACGGGTTCGAGCTGCTCATCGGCCTTGCCGGACAGCAGGTCGCCGAGCCAGCCGTCGGCCTCGACGGAGGTGAGGGGGAGCGGCAGGCTCTCGTCCTCCTCGGTGAGTCCACTGTGGAGCATGACCTCGGCCGCGGTCATCTGCCCGCCGCCGCGCTTGAGGAACGCGAGGCCGGCGGCCAGGCGTTTCTGGTCGACCTGCACCCACTGGCCGCGCACCTTGACCAGCGGCACCTTCGCCCTGGCGAGCTCGGCCAGCTCGCCCTCGGTGAGCTTGTCCTCGCCGAGTGCCAGCTCCCACTTGTAGTCCACAATGGACTTCAAGCCGATCTCGCTCTCCTTGGCGACGGTGCCCGCCGTGCCACGACTCTTCGTGGTGAGCTTCAGTCCCAGCTTCGCCTGCTGTTGCCACCACGAGGGCAGCAGCACGCCGAACCCGGCCTGCGCGAGCACCGGCGCCGCGGTGAGGAACCTGTACGCGCCCTCCGCGTCGACCTCCATCTCGGCCGGGTGCGAACCGCGCAACGCCTCGTCGAGATCGGGATGCAGCCTGCTCGCTCGCCCGAGATCGGCCAGCAGGTGCTCCTGCGGTGCCGGGATCCAGCGCCGCAGCACGCCGTCGTCCGCGAACCACACCTGCTGCGCGGGCACCAGGACGCTCGGCTCGTCGACGGCCTGCAGCAGGAACTCGACCGCCCACTCGTCCTCGTCGCGTTGCTCGGGGGAACGCAGCCGGAAGCACGTGCGCACCGGACTCTCGTTGCCCGCGCTCTCGCGCCAGCGGTCCAGCCGCTCGCGCAGCTCGTAGAGCTCCACCGGGTCCGCGTCGAACGCAGGCTCCCCGGTGAGCGCGGCCAGCCACGCCTCCGCCGTCGACTCCAGCCCACGCCGCTGCGGCGCGAGGGTCGTGTGCTGAAGCCGGGCCCGGACCTGCCCGTCGACCGCGGTCGTGAGTGCTTCGCGCACCAGCTCCGCCGGGTCGCCGGCGATCTCCTCGCACCGGCAGGCAGGCGGCATCGCGGCCTGCAGCGCGGCGAACCGCGCCGAGTCCGTGCCCGACAGCACCGGCACCCACCGCGCGACGGCCCGGTCCGGCGCGACCGACGGCAGCACGCGCCCGCGGTCGACGAGATCGGTGGCGAACCCCGCCACGTCGAACACGAACCGCGCGGAATCGCTCAGCCGCACCTCGGCCCCGAGCTCCGGCCTGTCGGTAAACCGGATCGTGGGCACACCCCACTGCCGCAGCTGCACCTTGCCGCGCTGCGCCCGCCCTGCGGTCAACGGGTCGCGCACCAGCTCCGGCGACGCCATCGGTCCCGACGAGAACGACGGCAGCAGCAACGCCCGCGTGATCGCTTTCGCGTCGTTCAGCCCGAGCGCGCCCCCCAACGCCTCGCCCGTCGCCGCGAACGGGTGCGGCGCGTCCCGCCGCGTGCTCTCGCTGCGCGCGGGCAGCCCGGAGTCCTCGGCCCACAGCGCGAGAACGCCGTCGGTCGAGCACAGGCCATGCAGTACGAGCACCTTTGAACCCTATGTGCTCACATTGGTGCCATGGTCGATGACACCCCTGTCGTGCTGGACGGCGAGGCCCTCAGCGGCGACGACGTGGTGCTCGTCGCCAGATACCACCGCCCGGTCGTGCTGCACGCCGCCGGACTCGCCCGCCTCGAAGCGTCGTGGCACGCGAGCCAGCGCCTCGTCGTGCGGCGACAGGTCTACGGCCGCACCACCGGCGTCGGCGCGAACCGCGACCAGATCGTCAGCACCGAAGGCTGGGCCGAGCACGGCCTGCGCCTGCTGCGCAGCCACGCCGGCGGCCTCGGCGGCATGCTCCCCGAGGAACAGGTGCGCGCCATGATGGTCGTGCGCCTCAACCAGCTCCTGGCGGGAGGCGCCGGCGTGCGCCCACCCGTGGCCGACGCCCTGCTCGCCGCCCTGAACAGCAGCTGCTACCCAGGTGTCCACGAGTACGGCGCCATCGGCACGGGCGACCTCACCGCCCTCGCCGAAACCGGCCTGACCCTGCTCGGCGAACGCTACTGGCTCGGCTCCACGCAGACCCCCGACCCGATCGAGCTCGACTCGGGCGACGCGCTCGCGTTTATCAGCAGCAACGCCCTCACCATCGGCATGGCCGGCCTCGCCTGGCACGACGCCCACCAGCTGCTCAAGGCGACCCACGTCGTCGCCGCGCTGTCGTTCCTCGCGGTCGACGGCGCCATCGAGGCTTACGACGAGCGCGTCCACCTCGGCCGCCCGCACCCCGGCCAGGTGGCGGTCGCCGCCGAGATGCGCCGCCTGCTGGACGAACCCAGCCGCCCGCCCGCGCGCATCCAGGACCCGTTCGGCTACCGGTGCTTCCCGCAGATCCACGGCCCTGCCGTCGACGCCGTGCGCGACCTCGGCCGCGTCCTCGACGTCGAGTTCAACGCCGCCGCCGAGAACCCGCTGATCGTCGCCGACCACTTCGGCACCGACGACGACGCCGCGTACCACCATGGCGCCTTCCACAGCGCCTACCTCGGCCAGGCGTTGGACCGGCTGCGGCTGGCGATGCTGCACACCGGCCACCTGTCGACCGCGCGGCTCGCCACCCTGGTCGAGCCGAACTTCACCGGCCTGCGCCCGTTCCTCGCCGAGGGCGTGCGCGGTAGCTCGGGCGTGATGATCCTCGAGTACAGCGCCAACTCCGCGCTGGCCGAGGTCCGCACCCTCGCCGAACCGGCGAGCATCGGCAACGCCGTGGTGTCCCGCGGCCAGGAGGAGAACTCGAGCTTCGCCTTCCAGTCCGCGAGCCAGGCCTTGCGTTCCCTTAGTGCCTTCCGCCTGGTGCTGGCCTGCGAGATCGTCGCGGCCGTGCGCGCCCTGCGGTTGCGCGGCATCACTCCGGAGACCCCGGCGCTGCGCGCGGCTTTCGACATCGCCGAGTCGAAGCTCAACCCGGACATGTCCGATCGTCAGCTCAGCCCGGATGTCGAGGTGGCTTCTGGCCTTCTCGATGACTTCGCGGCTTGCTAGTGGCTTGGCCTGTTGCCGCGAGGCGTCCTGCTTAGCGTGAGCTAGCTGGCCCGCGTTTTGCGTCGCGCCACTGGTGAAGAGTAGGCGCGGGTGGGATCGGTGAGTCGAGGGCGGGGCGGGGGCGACGGGGTGTGGCGCTGGGCCGGCGTCGCCGTGGTGCCGCTTGGGGTGCCCTGGGCCGGGGGAGTGTGGAGTTGTTGCGAGTCGCGGTTCGCGGGCCTTGAGGGATGCAGTGGGGCCCGCGGGAGTTGTGGTTGGTAGGTAAGGGGTTGTGGGGCCTCCTGGTTAGCCGCAGGACTCGTTGGCCGGGGTCGCCGGGATCCGTTGGTGGCGCTGCGATCCGGGCGCGGTGGGGCGGCGGAGGACAGAGCGGCTCGGGTGTGCGGGACCGGTTGGGTGGACGGGCGGTGGCTTGCTGCCCGCGGGGATTGCCGTTGGTGGGTAAGGGGTTGCGGCGACCCGTGGTTGGTTGGTGGCGGGCGGGGTCACCGGGCCCGGTGATGGGTGTGCGACCGTTGGTGCGTGTGGGGCGGTGCCGCGGGACCCGTTGGTGGGTGCGCGGGACCGATGTCTGGCACGGGGCGGTGCCGCGGGACCCGGTGGTGGGTGTGCGGGACCGATGGCGGGCACGGGCGGTGCCGCGGGACCCGTTGGTGGCGCTGCGGTCCGCGCGCGGTGAGGGCGGCGGAGGGCAGGGCGGCTCGGGTCCGCGGGACCGGGTGGTGCGCGGGCGGTGGTTGCCGCCCGCGGCGGGTCAGCGGGGGAGTTTGGGCTTGGCGCGGTTGGCTAGGACGGTTACGCCCGCGCCGGCCAGGCCTACCTGGAGGGCCAGTTCGATCCAGTCGATTCCCGGGGTGTTGGCCACGCCCAGGACTGTCGCCGCGGCTGTGCCCAGCAGGGCGGCCGCGATGCCGACGAGGATCGTCGCCAGCAGCGAGACGTGTTGCCTGCCGGGAACCACCAGGCGGCCCAGGCCGCCGATGATGGCTCCGAAGAGCAGCGCGGTGAACAAGCCGCCGATTTCCACTGTTACCCCCTGAGACTCTGGTGCTTGCTACTCCAGGGTCCGCCGGTGGGGCTCCGGGCGTATCAGGTCTTTCCCTGAGAGCCCCCTGACTTTCCCCCTAGCAGCACGGCTGCCACGGGGGAGAGTTCGCGGCCGGGGATGTCCGGGTCGCAGCCCACCCTGGGCAGGCGGGCCCGGATGGCCGTGGGTGAGCGTTGCATCTCGTCGGCCAGTGTCCTGATGCGGACGGACGCGTTGGCTTCCGGCTCGGCCAGCCAGGCGGTGCGGAGGTCGGTGTCGAGGGATTCGGTCCAGGGTTGGTTGGCGTTCGCGTGGCGGGACGGGCGGGTGCGCAGGCGCGTGTGGGCGCCCAGGACGCGCGACAGGAGTTTGCCGATCGTGGCGCCGCCCTCGACCGGCAGTCTCAGGCGGCCGTCCGCGATCACCTCTCCCGAGTCGAGCGACCCCAGCAGGTCCAGGACCAGCGACTCTCCCGTGTCCGTCGTGGCGCTCAGGCGGTAGTTGACTTCGCCGAGCTTGATCTCGTTGTGGTAGGTGGATGTCATGGGGTCGACGTTAGGGAGGGGGTCTGACGGTTTTTCCGGGGAGAGGCTTCAGATGCCGTTGTGAAGGAGGAGTTCACTCGAAGGGGTGTCTTTGGCGGCCAGGTTCGTCGCCAGTGAGGCGAACACGACGAGGCGGCCGTCCGCGCTGATCGTCGGCGCCACCGAGAAGTTGTTGCCCTGCTTGCCGAATCGCTCGCTCAGCCGCGTCACGGAACCCGTGCGCAGGTCCTTGAGGAACACGTCGTCCACGTTGTTGGTGTCACGGCGCACCAGGTTCGACGCCAGCGACGAGAACACGACGAAGCGGCCGTCCGCGCTCACCGATGGCTGGTACGGCTGCGCGTCCGACACCGTCCCATCGGGACGCGTGTTCACGCGCGTGATCGCCTTGGTGCGCAAGTCTTTCAGGAAGATGTCCGGGGAGTCCTCGGTGTCACCGGGCACCAGCGTGTCGCCCCACGCCACGAACAGCACGCGCGAGCCGTCGGGCGTGATGGCGGGCATCAGCGTGTACGACGTCGTCTGCGCGCCGGAAGCCGACACGTTGACCCGTTCCACCGCACCGGAAACGACGTCCTTCACGAACATGTCCACACTGCCGTTCGTGTCGCCCGGCACCAGGTTCGTGGCAGCGGAAGGGAACACGACCAGTCGTCCGTCTGCGCTCATCGCGAGTCCATGGTGCACCAGCCTGTCGCCCTGCTCGCCGACGGCCGAAGTGCTGATCCGCGTCACCTTCCCCGAAAAACGGTCCGTCAGGAACACGTCCGCCACGCCATTGGTGTCGCCCTCCACCAACGTCGACGCCTCCGACCGGAACGCCACGTAGCGCCCGTCGGCACTGATGGCAGGGCTGCCGAACGCCGGACCGTTGCCACCGCTCACGCGCTCGACGTGCCCGGTGCGCATGTCCGTCACGAACACGTCGTCGACACCGTTCGTGTCACCCGCAACGAGGTTCGTGGCCGAGGACACGAACGCGACGAACCGGCCGTCCGCACTCAACGCCGGCGGATCGAACGAAGCCCCGTCACCACCACGCGACGCAGACCGCACGACACCGGTGCGGAGGTCCTTCACGAACACATCAGAGACGCCGTTGCGATCGCCGTGCACGAGGTTCGACGCGAGAGAGGGAAACGCGACATAGCGCCCGTCAGCGCTGATGACCGGCGTCGTGGAGTCGCCGTTGCCATGCGTCAGAGGTCTGAGCAGCGAGAACGATGCGGAAGCCGGGGAGGAGAAGGCCAGACCGAGCACCAATGCCAGTGCCAGGGACTTCCCGAACATGGACGTGCACCACCCTAGGTCGCGGGGCGGCGGCGTCAGCCTAACCCGATGTCACGGAACTTCGACCGGTCCCGATGTCCGCGACGTCCGCGGCCGCACGGCCGGCACCCCATCCGGCCGCTGACCGCACCGTCACGCGTGAGGTGCGCGTGTTCGTGAACATCTCGTCGAAGAACGTGTCCACGGCCTGCTTGCGGTCCGCGAGCACCGGCAGCAGCCGCTCGTCCGACACGACCGGAGCGTCCTCCAGCCGCTCGCCGATCCGCGCCGCATAGGCCACCAGGAACGACTTGCGGAACGGCCGCGAGCGCGCCTCGCTGCCCTTCCCCGACCGGCCGCCGGCCGCCACCATCGCCCGCGTCGCCTGCACCAGCAGGGACGTCGACAGCAGCTCCACGATCTCCAGGTCCACCTCGTCGCCCACCAGCGCGACGAACCCGAAGCCGTCGTAGGCCACCGCCCGTGAGCGGTTCGCGGTCGCGACCACGTGCACGAGCTGCGACTTCTCCTTGAAGTAGCTCTTGTCCAGCCACACCCGCCGCGACGTCGCCAGCGGCGGCAGGTCCGCGTCGAGCATCGCGCGTTCGAGCGCGTGCCGGTTCATCAGCTCCTGCGCCTTGGCCGACAGCGCCTCCGCTTCCTCCGGGAACGCCGTCGACTCGGCCTTCGCGAGCAGCCCGCGCACCCGGTTGAGCACCTTCGGGTCCACCCCCGCGCGCATGGCCGAAACCAGCCCGGAGCCCGGCAACGGCAGGATGCGCGGCAACGCCGGCAACCGCGAGAGGAACGTCAACAGCGAAGAGGCCGTACGAGACGTGTACGACTTCGTCTCGATGTGGCGCGTCGCCCACGCCTCCAGCAACGAGCCTTCCCACCACACGGAGGCGCCGATCTCGTCCAGCTGACGCTGCCAGCGCGGGTGCACCGTCGCCTCGACATGAGGCGAACAGGACAAAGCGATCACGTCCACCACGAGAGAGGCAGCCGACTCGTCGAGTGAACGCGACACGATCTCGCGGACGTCGTACGGCAGCCAGCCTCGCTGCCAGAGTGCGTCGACCGCTTTCACCAGTTCCACGCGGGCATTATGAGACGCCCGCCATGTGCAAAGGTCAGGGCCCGCCTGGTAGACACGGGATGTGATCGAGCTCCAGTTCCGCGGCCGGACGGTCGTCCGCGACCACGCGCTGGTGATGGCGATCATCAACCGCACCCCGGACTCGTTCTACGACAGGGGCGCCCACTACGCCGAGGACGTCGCGATGGAGGCCGTGCACCGCGTCGTCGACGAGGGTGCGGACATCATCGACATCGGCGGCGTCAAGGCCGGCCCCGGCGATCTGGTCGACGCCGGTGAGGAAGTGCGCCGCGTCGTGCCCTTCATCGAACGGGTGCGCGACGCCTACCCGGACCTCATCATCAGCAGCGACACCTGGCGCGCGGACGTCGGCAGGCTGGCCTGCGAGGCGGGTGCAGACCTGCTCAACGACACGTGGGCCGGCGCGGACCCGCAGCTGGCCGAGGTCGCCGCCGAGTACGGCGCCGGCTACGTCTGCTCGCACACAGGTGGCGTTCAGCCCCGCACGCGCCCGCACAGGGTGAGCTACCCGGACGTGGTCGCGGACGTCATCGCGGAGACGACCGCGCACGCCGAGAAAGTGGTCGCGCTCGGTGTGCCGCGCAAGAGCGTGCTGATCGACCCCACACACGACTTCGGCAAGAACACGTGGCACAGCCTCGCGCTGGTGCGGCACACGGACGAGCTGGTGGCGACCGGGTGGCCGGTGCTGATGGCGTTGTCCAACAAGGACTTCGTCGGGGAGACCCTCGGCGTAGAACTGCACGAGCGCGTCGAGGGAACCCTCGTCGCGACGGCGATCGCGGCGTTGGCGGGCGCCGCGGTGTTCCGCGCGCACGAAGTGGCGCGCACCAGACGTGTACTCGAGTCCGTCGCTCGACTTGAGCTGGAGGTATGAGGTGGACGACGTCTTCGCCCGGTTTTCGGAGAACCGGTGGGACGACTTCCTCGACGAACTCGACAAGATCCGCGTGAGCGTGGTGGAGGATCCCGCGGAACGGCAGCAGATGAAGGTGACCGCGCGCCGCGACGCGCGTGAGGCGGGCTCTCAGCCGTTGCTCGTGCGGATGGCCCTCGCGGATCGCTACCTGAACCTGCTCGCCATCGGCGTGTGGGCGGGTGACGAGAGCTGGCGCGCTGATCTGCGTGACCTGGTGGCCACTCTCGTGCCCGAGGACGACGAGTCACGGGACGACGCGCTGGTGAGCTCTGTCATCGCGGTGGCGCTCGCACAGCTGCTGCAGGACGCACGTCTGCGCGGCGGTTCCGAGGCCGACGTCATCGCGCGCTCGGCGTGGGAGAAGGCCCAGGAGTGGGCGGCCTACGCGGAGGAGAAGCACGTCGAACGGCTCCTGTACGCCTCCACGGAGGCCGGTGCGCGCGTGGTGACGGCCTCCGAGGTCCAGGAGGTCGTCGAACTGGCCACGGCCGCGGCGGACGACCAGCACGCCGAGACGCTCGCCGCGTTGGAGGCGGAAGGCCTCACGGCGGAACTCATCAACGGCGTGTGGGTGGTCGACGGGGACTTCCGGAATCCGGTTCGGGCGGCCGCACGCGCGATCACCCTGACGGGTTACGGATGCGTTCTCGCGCGCAACGTGCGGCAGTCCGCCGTGATGTTGTGGCACGAGGGGACGCTCGCGATGGCGGACTCCAAGGTGCCGCGCTGGCGCGTCTACCCGATCCTCGCTCCGGTCACGCCGCAATCCAAGTTTTCAGGTGGTGAAGGCTTGCCGTTCACCCGCGACACTCACCCGCTGGCACCCGCTCCAGAAGTCGTCCGCCGGTTGGCCGACGCCGTTGGTGTCAACCTGTCCCACTTGCTGGCTGCATTGCGGTGAAAGGGTGATCTTTGACTTTCCGCAACCTTGACTCGTTATCTTGGTGTCATGCCCAGATTTGCCGAGTTCGACGTGGAAGGCCTGCGTAAATCCAGCGCCGTCGCGGACTTTCCCTGGTCAGAGACGTGGGTCACGTTGATCCGCGTCGACGCCAAGGGAGTTGTCCGGCAAGCCAAGTCGTTGACCGAGAAACAATCTTTGTTGACTGTCGCGTCAGACAAGGACCTCATCATCGCCTCTTGCCCGGAGATTTACGCGGTCGACGACCTGTCGGCCGCCCGTGCCGCCGTCAAGGCTTCGGTCGCACGCGAAATGATGCCAAGCCTCGGATGAATCCCACCCTCCACTCGGGCTCATCGGCGAGCACGAGTTCCGGGAAACGCCTCAGGAGCGTCTCGAAAGCGATCTCACCCTCGATGCGGGCCAGCCTCGCACCCACGCAGTAGTGGATCCCGTGCCCGAAGGCGACGTGTGGGTCTCGACCCAGCTGCAGCGCGTCCGGATTCGGATACCGGGACGGATCCCGGTTCGCTGCTCCAAGTGAGACGGTGATGGACGAACTACGCGGAATCGTGACCCCTCCGATCACCACGTCGGTGGTGGCGGTTCGAGCCAGGCCCAGGCTGAACGGTCCGTCGTAGCGCAGGAGTTCGTCCACGGCCTCCGGGAGCAGGATCGGGTTGTCGGCCAACACCCGCTTCATCGCGGGATCGCGCAGCAACGCGAGCAGTCCGCTGCCGATGAGCTGCACGGTCGTCTCATGGCCTGCTGTGATGAGCAACACAATCGTGCTCACGATGTTCGGTTCGTGGCGGAGCTCGGTGATGACGTCGTCACCGGGCTCCTTGGTGTCCACGAGGTGCTGCGTCCACGTGGTGAGACCGCCGAACGCCTCGGCCGTGGTCTCCGGGACCATCAGCGCGGCGCTGAGCGCTCTGAGGTCTGCCCGGTCCTGCTCCGGTACGCCCAGCAGCTCGCAGATCACCGTGATCGGCAGCGGGTACGCGAACGTGTCGATCACGTCGACCTCGTCCTCGGTCTCCCACGCGTCGAGCAGGTCGTTGGCGATCCGCTCGATGCGCGGCCGTAGCGCTTCCATGCGCCGTGCGGAGAACGCGCGCGATGGGTTTGCGAAGCTCGGTGTGCTCGGGTGGGTCGAGGTGGTTAAGCATGCCGCCGGGCATTACCGCGCTGCTGAGGCCGGGATGACTGAGGGCCTGCACGACGTCGTCGTAGCGGCTGATCATCCACGTGCGCTGCCCGTCCGGCGTCTCGATCTCGGCCGGTCCCTGCTCGCGCCACTCGTCGAAGTACGGGGTCGGGTCTGCGAAGAGGCTCATGCCGTCGAGCATCGGGTTTGCGCTGTTCAGGCACCTGAGTGGGCGATCACCCAACTTTCGTCCGCGGATCACCTAGCCTGGCGGTGTGGGGTGGCCGTTCGTGGGGAGGGACGCCGAACTCGCCGCGGTCCGGCGTGCGGTGCGCGGTGCCGGGCTGATCGTGGCGGGGCCTGCGGGCGTGGGCAAGACACGGCTGTTGGACGAGGTGGCGTGCGACGTTCGTTTGCGTGCCACGGCGGCTTTGTCGGCCATTCCGTTGGGCGTGATGGCGCCCTTCTTGCCGCCGGTCGACCTCTCGCCGTTGGCCATGTTGAACGCCGCACGAGTCGCCATGGGTGGTCGTGTCGTCGTTGTCGATGACCTGCATCTGCTTGACGACGCGTCTGCTGCGTTGCTCCATCTCCTTGTGCAGCACCGAGAAGCTGTAGTCGTGGCGACGCTGCGATCGGGCGAACGCGCGCCGGATCCCGTGGTCGCGCTGTGGAAGGACGAACTGCTGCCGCGCATCGAGCTGGATCCGCTCGGACGTGCCGAGGTGACGTCGGTGTTGTCCGCGGTGCTGGGTGGCGCGGTGGAGAGCATTTCGGCGGATCGGCTGTGGACGGCCTGTGCCGGCAACATGTTGCTGTTGCGAGAGATGCACTTCGCGGCGCGGTGGGTGGAACGCGATGGCATCTGGTCGTTGGACGGACCGCTGCCCCTCTCGCCGCGGTTGGTCGAGCTGATCGAGGCCCATCTCGCGGCGGTACCGGATGATCAGCGACGGGTGCTGGAGCTGCTCGCGTTCGGTGAGCCGCTCGACCTGGCCGCGTCGGAGGAGTTGGACGGGCTCGTCGCCGTGACTCCGGAGGGACTGCGGCTCGCGCATCCGTTGTACGGCGAGGTGTTGCGCGCGCAATGCCCTCCTCTGCGCAAGCGCAACCATCAGCGGTACTTGGCTTCTGTGTTGGAGGATCCGCTTCGTGTCGCCGTGCTACGGCTCGACAGCGGTACGGCGGACGACCCCGCGCTGCTGATAACGGCGACGCGTCTGGCGTGTGCGACCGGTGGTGTCGTTCTGGCAGAACGGCTTGCACGAGCGGCATGGGCGGTCGGTGGTGGTGTGGAAGCCGGACGTTTGTTGGCGGAGGTGCTGGTCTTCACCGATCGCCCGGAGGAGGCCGAAGAGGTCTTCGCGATGGTCGCCACGGACGACGACCCGATGGAGGTGCGCGCCGTTCGCGCGATGAACCTCGGGTGGGCGCTCGGGCGCAGTGCGGAAGCGGCCTCCATGGTCGAGGCGCACGCTGTGCAGGCCAACCTCCTGTTCGACGCGGGCAAGTACGACGAGGCCCGCGCGGTGCTCACCGGCGCTGAACCCGAGGAAGCCGCGATCCTGGCGCTGATCGACGTGGTGCAGGGCCGGTACGTCGGACCGTGGCCGGACGTCCCGCCGCGCCCGGAGCTGCCGCTCAGCGGCGAGTCGATCACCTCTGCCAAGGCGTTCGTGCTCGCGATGCACGGCGATCTGCGCGGTGCGGAACGTGTTGCCGTGCAAGCGCATCGGGCAAAGGCCGAGTGGGACACGATGCGTTCGTCGTGGGGGTTGGTCAGGGGCGCGCTGGCGTGTCAGTTGGGCCGGCTGGAGGAGGCGCAACGGCTGTTGCGCGAGACGCGACCCGCACGCCCGTTCGCGCTGCTGTGCACGCTCGCGTACGTGGAGGCGATGCTGGGCAACGATGCGCGGGAGCTGCTCGCGCAGGCGGAGAAGCTGGTGCCAGAGGGGCAGGTGCCGCATCGCAGCTGGTTGTGGCTCGCGCGGATCTGGGTGGGTGGTGCGTCGCCGTTCGACGCGGCCGCTGATGTCCGCTCGCGCGGTGAGTACGCCACTGAGGCCGTGTTGCTGCATGAGGCGGTGCGGCTCGGACAGGCTTTGAAGGCTGTCGACCGGCTGCGTGAGCTCGCCGAGACGACTACCGGGCTGCTCGTGCCGATCTATTTCGCGCACGCGGATGCGTTGGTGCGCAACGACTCTGTTGCACTTGTCGCGGTGGCTTCGCGGTTCGAGGAGGCGGGGCTGATGTTGCACGCGGCCGAAGCTGCTGCTGCGTCTGGTAATCGTGCGTTGTTCGGGCGGTTGGTTGCGCACTGTCAGGGTGCGCGCACTCCTGCGCTGGCGGCTATGACGGCTGCGACGCTCACCCGGCGGGAGCGGGAGATCGCGGTGCTGACTGCTCGGGGGTTGACGAACAAGGAGATCGCCGAGTCGTTGGTGATCTCGGTGCGGACGGTCGACAACCACCTTTCGAACGCGTACGCGAAGCTCGGGATTGCTACTCGGGTTGAGCTTGCCAGTGCGTTAGTCCTTCCGGATGACCTCTCGAGTCGTCGATAACACCGGACACCAGTTCAAACGACATGCCCGGCATACGCGCCTGCCGAGGAGGTCCCGATGGGCAACGGGTATGCGGTAGTAGACGTCGAGACGACGGGGTTGTCGCCTGGCTACAACCATCGAGTGATCGAGATCGCGGTGGTCCACCTCGACTCGGCGGGTCACCGAGTCGACGAGTGGTGCACCCTGGTCAACCCTCATCGGGACCTCGGTCCTCAGCACATCCACGGCATCAGTGCGGCGGAAGTCCGTCTCGCTCCTGACTTCGGCGATATCGCGAGAGAGCTCGCGGAGCGCTTGACCGGCCGGGTCCTGGTCGCCCACAACCTCTCGTTCGACCTGCGTTTCCTGCGGGCCGAATACGCACGGCTCGGGCACGATCTCGAGTTCTCTGCGGGACTGTGCACGATGGAGCTGGCTGGCAGGTACCTGGGCGCTAGGGTCCGATCGCTCGCCGCATGTTGCGAGACTGCCGGAGTGCCTTTCGGAACCGCACACTCGGCGTTGCACGACGCGAGAGCGTCGGCGGGTCTCCTGTCGCGATGCCTCGACTTCGTCGGCCGAGTGGAACCGCTGCGGGTGAGCCTGACCGGACATCACGCGAAAGCTTTTGCAGTGCAACGCAGTTCTATCGGCGGGCAGGAGCAGCACTTCCTGGCGAAGCTCGTGGGGCTGTTGCCGCGCGTGAAGACGCCGCGGGCGGACGACTACCTCGATGTGCTGGACCGTGCTCTGGTCGATCGTCAACTCTCGCTTGACGAACAGGACGAGTTGCTGGACGTGGCTCGTGAACTCGATCTGGGCCTGCCAGAGGTCATGGAGTTGCACCGCGGCTACCTCACAGCGCTGGCAGAGGCGGCGTGGGAGGACGGCCTGGTGTCGGGTGAAGAAGAGGCCGATCTGAGACTGGTGGCTTCCCTTCTCGGCTTGGGACAGCGGGAAGTGGCCGATGTGCTGGGCGGTGAACGCCGGTTCCGGCTTTCTTCTGGTGATCGGGTCGTCTTCACCGGACAGATGCGTGAGCCGCGCGATGTGTGGGAGAGCAGGGCACAGTCGGCAGGGCTCGACGTCACGGGTGGCGTCACCAAACGCACCCGCCTGGTGGTCGCGGCGGATCCGCATTCCATGTCGGGAAAAGCGGGCAAGGCACGAACGTACGGCATTCCGATCGTGTCCGAGGATCTGTTCGCCGGGCTGCTCGGAGACCTGACGGGTAGCGCACGATGATCGGCCACTTCGTGTTGCACCACGTTGTCACAGACAGCGAGGACGTGTTGGCGTTGTGGCACATCGATGCGGACGGCGTGAACACAGGTGCGTGGATAGTGCAGGCGAACGAGGCATTCACCGACCCGGCCGTGGCGCGCCGGTTGGTCGAGTTGTGCGCGGATCGGTTGCTGATCGACTGGGCGCCATCCTTGGATCTGGTACGCAGGCTCGAAGCGGTTGCGGGCACTCCCGCCCGACGTTGGGTGATGACGACGATTCGCGACGCGCTGGCGGAGATCGTTGACATCCGGGCCGACTGTCTCAAACGGGTCGAAGAACAACGAGCTGAAAACAAGGCGATATCGCCGCTGGAGTGGCTTGTCGACCTCCCCGATCCGTTGCCCAGAACAGAGGAGGAGCTGTACCGATGTGCACGGTTGCGGACTCCTTCGTTCGACCCAGGTGCTGCGGCCGGCGTGCTGCAGGTGTGCCGTCTGGTGCGGTGGATGATCCAGCGCTGGCGTGAAACCACTGTCGTGGCCGAGCGCCGAACCTACCTGCGACAGGAATTTGGGGAGCTGGGTGCACTGCCGCCACAGTGGCTCAGCGCCGGCACCGATGCGATGGCAGATCACCCCGCAATGCATCAGCGACGCGGCACCTAGTCGTCCGCCTGCAAGCTGTGCCCGTCCCACGTGAAGCGCACCGTAGTCACCGCATCGTCGCCATCCGTACCAGTGGTGAGCTGGTGGATCGCGATCCCGGTCAACTCCCGGTAGTCGCACCACTCGTGGTCCGACGTGAGAACCAGGTCCAGGTCGAAAGCGACGAGCAGCTCCAGCAGCTGGCCGCGGTTCGTGGCGTCGACGCCGACGAAGACCTCATCCAGCAGGATCATGCGGGGTGCGGTCGGGGTCGCCTGGTAGTGGGCGGCGGCTGCGGCGAACAGCGGGAGGTGCAGCACGATGGCCTTTTCGCCGCCGGACAGGGCTCCGTGGACTCGCTTGGTCACCGGGACCCAGCCGTCGCCGCGGTCCACCTTCACGACGAACTGGTGCCAGGTCGTGTAGTCGAGGACCTGGGCCAGTTGTTGTTCCCAGCCCGTTGCGGTGTCGTGTGCGCGGGCTTCTTCCACGCGCTCGCGGAAGAACTGGTGCAGGACCGAGTGTTCCGAGGCGTCGAGGTCCGAACGCAGCAGGAGGTCGCGGGCCTCCTGCGTGCCGGGCGGTAGTTGGGGGTCTACCTGCCAGACGAGTTGCACGCGGATGTTGGAGGCGGTCTGGACGCGCTCCAGGCGCTGGTTCATGGTGTCGACCAGCTCGGCGGCGCCCTGGATGCGTTGGCCGATGTGCCTGCGGGTGTCGCCGGTGAGGGTTTGGTCGAAGAGTTCCCGTTCGCCGTCGGTGATGTGTGTGCGCACGCGGTCGCGTTCTGTCTGCAACGCGTGCAGCAGGGCCTGAGCGCCCATGCGCGTGCCGTCGAGTGTTGCGGTGAAGAGGGTGATGTCGTCGTCCGGGTCCAGGGACAGGTCTATGCGGCCGGCTAGTTGTTGTTGCGCCTCATGGACGCTCACGCCTAGACGGGCCTCCGCGTCACGGATCAGCCTCGCGTCGACAGGGCCTTCCGGCACGTCGACGGCGTCGGCGGGCAGGTGGCCGCTGGTTAGGTGACGGTGCCTGGCCTCGGCTGTGTCGTGCAGGGCCGTGGCTTCCGTGACGCGTGCGGCGTCTACTTTGCGCTTTTCCTCCAACGTGCCGAGGGTGCGCGCCAGGGAAGTTTGCTTGTCCTGCAAGATGTCCCGCTGCTCGGCCAGTTCGGCTGCCTTGGTGCGCAACGTGATCAGCTGCTGGTCCAGGGCCTGGAACTCGGAGCCCGCGGCGCGTTCGACGGTTTCCAGCGTGATGGCCAGGTCGGCGGCGTCCTGCTGGCGGGCGGCGGCGGTCTCCTCGGCTTCGTCGGCCAGGGAGCTGCTCACCGCGGCCCTGCTCGTGGCGTCGGCTGAGATCGCTTCGGCCGCGACGGCGTCGAGGCGGTCGTCCAGCCAGCGGTGGCCCGCGGTGCTGAACGCAGACACCGTTTCCAGGCTCGACTTGGTGCTGCCGGGGTTGAGCGCGCGGACCGCGGCCTCGGCTTCGGAGAGGCGCTGGGACGCTGCCGCCACGGCGTCTTTCCTTGCCGCGCAACGCAGTTGGGCTTTGGTGCGCTGTTCCTCGGCGATCTCGACCGGGTCGGTCTGGGGACGCCGCGCCAGTTCGCCCGCCAGGGTCGCGCGGCGCACGGCGATCTGGGACAGCGCGGCGTCCACGCCGGCCAGGTCGGTGGCCAGCTGCTCGATCTGGCCGGTGAGCTCGGCGATGCGGCCCGCGCGTGCGCGTTTCCGGGCGACTGCGCCGATGTAGGAGGGTTCCGGCTTCGTCCAGCGGCCGTGCGCGTTCGCCAGGCGCCACGTTCCGTCCGCGCCGATGGCGGCGGTGTGGCCGGTGGCGGTATCGCCGAACGCGACGCCTTCCAGGAACCGCCGTGCGCGGTCGTCGTCGGTGACGAGCACTTCTAGCAACGTCCGGCCGGGAGCCGGGGTGGCTAGCAGCGGTTCGGCGAAGCGGTCCTGGTCGGAGAGGCCGAACGAGTTGCCCGGCGTGAGCCAGGCGTCGAGCAGGCCGCAGGCTTCGAGGGCTGCTTCGACCGCCGCGCAGATCGCGGGTGGCGTGCCGGGGCGGAAGTCGACCAACCGCCACAGTGGCGCGCCCACGGCTGTGGAGCGATATTCGGGATCGCGCGCGTACGGGGCGGGTGGGGGCACATCGACCTGGTTGGCAAGCTTCTCGCGGATGGCGTTGTACTGCGAGAGTTGGCCGTTCAACGACGTACGCGTCTCGTGCAGGCGTGCCTCGATGCCGCTGAATTCCTCGCGGGCCAGTGCGGCGGCCTCCACGACCTCGGCGTGCTCGGAGACGACCAGCTCGGAGCAGCCGTGCGCCCACGTCTCGAACTCCGCACCGAAGCGCGCAAACGCTTGCTCGAACGCCTGCTGTGCCGAAATCTCTGCCGTTGTGGCGAGTTCCAGCTCCTCACGGGTTTCCTCGAGCCGTTGCCGCGCGGCGTCGCGTGCGTCGACAGCCCTCTCGTAGGCCGCAACGGCACGCATGTCCGCGCTGATCTCGGCGGTCCGGGAATCCACGGCTGCGCTGAGCAGCTGCCTGCCTGCCCGTGCGTCGGTGTCGGCGTCGATCTCCTCGTACACCGACGGCATACCGGCGCTTTCGGCGGCTTCGGCGGCCGCGACCGCCGAGCGCCGCACCTCGTCGGCGCGCGCAGCCGCGTCGGTCTTGGCCTGGGAGGCGTGGTCGTCGTCCGTGACGGCGCGCGCACGGAGCTTCGCGGCGTGCGAAGCGGCCTCCGAGGCACGAAGGCGCGCGGTGGAGAGCTGTTGCCGCAACAGGTCGAGCTGCTTGCCCTCCTGGTAGGCGGGCAGATCGGAGATGCCGGCGATCTCGGCGTCGACCGCGCTCGCCTCGCGACCCAGCGACACGAGCTGCTCGAAGGCCTCGTCGGTCAGCGTGACCTGGCGCTGGTACCTGCGTTCGCTCATGCGGGCAGCCCGCGTCACGTCTTCGAGCTGCTCCGAAGAAGTCGTCAACGTGTGAGCAGCCGCGCCCAGCACGCGTTGGGCGTACGTGCGTTGCACGTCCGCGAGCCGTTCCGCGGTGGTGATCTCCTCGTCGAGCCGTCGCAGCTCCTCACGTTGCCGGTCGAGCCGTTCGAACCCCTCGGCGATCTCGGTGAGGTCCGACTGGTCCAGCGGCGGAAGTGCCTTGGACAGCAACGAGGACAGCACGCTCGGGTCGAGCCGTTCGGACAGCTTCGGCGTGCGCAGCTGGAGAAGTGCCGTGATCAGCGAGTCGTAGCGTTGCTCGCTGACACCGGGGAACAACGTCGTGCGCACCGTGCGGCGGTAGTCGGCCGGTGAGGCGTGCACAACGCCGTGATCACCAATCGCCGCAACGAGATCCGTGCGGGTCAACGGCCGGCCCGCCTCGTTCACCAGCGCCAGGTCGCCGACCCGCATGGACGTCGTGAAGTACGTCGCGGTGACGTTGCTGGTGTTCGTGGTCGCCTGCAGCCGCGCGCCACAGGTGAACCACTGCTCGCCCTGCTGGAACTCCAGCCACACGTAGCCGACGCGGGTGCTGCCCTGGTTGCCCTCGCCCATGAGGTTCCAGTGCATGGTGCGGTCCGCGCTGCCGAACGTGGACAGCCGGTGCGGCCGCAGGTTCGCGTCGAAGAGGTACGGCAGCAGCAGCTCGAGCGCCTTCGACTTGCCCGTGCCGTTCGGGCCTCTGAGCAGCAGTCTGCCCTGGTGGAACGTGAAGATCTCGTCGTAGTAGCGCCAGATGTTGATGATCCCGGCGCGGCTGGGTTGCCACCGGTCAGTCATGCAGCTCCTCCACCGCGTACCTGGCTGCCGCGGGCAGCCTGCGAACGGTGCCGTTCTCCGTGCGTGCGAGCCCGAACGCCTCCAGCAGCGCGAGCCCGTCCGCCGCGAGCCTGCCCGCGCCACCGTCCGACTGGTAGGCCTTGGCCCAGGTGCGGAACCTGGTGAGCAACTCGCGTGTCTCGTCGACCAGGTCCTCCAACCGGGCAGGACCCTTGGCCAGCCGGTCGAGCAACAGCAACGCGGCTACCTTCGCGTGGCTGTCGTCGTCCGGAAATCTCGTGTCCGTGGCGATCGCGTCGGTGTCGACGAGGAGGAAGCCTTCCGCGCGTTCCTCCAGCGTGCAGCCGGCGAGCGCGACGCCGGTCTGGACGATCTTGCGGCCGCTCGGGGAGGTCAGGAAGCCGAGCTGGCTCGGGGTCAGGTCGTCCCGGTAGACCACGGGATCGTCGACGAGCCTGCGCATCACGGAGTGCCGCTGCCACAGGCTGCGGTGCGCGTTGTCGTACCGGGACTCGCGGGTGAGGTCCTCGATGGTGTCCACTGTGGAGGGTGAGACCGGCGCGGCGAGCAGGCGGGTGATGACCACCGGATCGCTGCGGACGTGCGACTCGTTGTGCTCGATGGCGCCTTGCTGTTCGAGGAAGCTCAGCACGTCGGTGAACGCGGACCGGTCGATGCGCCTGCTCGGGTCGAACGACGGGAGGCCGTCCAGCGCGGCGGCCTGCTTCACGAGCTCGGCCAGCGCGTCGGCGGTGGTCGTCGGAACGGCCAGCAGCTCCGCACACACGAGGCACAGCAACGTGTAGCGCCGCCGGTCGAGCTCTGGCGCGCGTGTGCGGTCTGGCCGCTGCGACGTCTTGACGAGGCGTGCGTAACCGGCGCGCGGTTCGACGTGCACGCGCCAGCCGCAGTAGTAGTCGAACCACTTCATGATCGGTTCGCGGCGCCGCCGGACGAGGTCGAAGCCGTCGGGGTCGTGCGCGGCGGCGAGCAATGGGCGCGCGAGCAGCAGCCGGACACCGCGCGCCACCTCCTCGCTCTCCAGCCGGGCGAGCTGGTTGCCGGTCCTGCTCATCGGCTCTGCACGTCGATCACGTAGTCGGGTCCGCTCAGCGTGCCCTTCTGGGTGGTGATGGTCGCCCACCCGCGGGCGTTGCGCAGGTTGATCTGCATCCGGCCGTCGCTGGTGCCGGCCGTGCGGGTACCGGTGCTGTCCGGGTCGCTGCCGAGCGCTCGCCCGACCAGGTCGAGCAGGCGGTGGAACGTGTCGTGGTCGAGCTGCTTGAGGGTGGAGATCCGGACCGGGCCGTCCGTCTGGATCTGCCCCCACGCGTGCTCGAGTTCCAGGCGGTCCTTCTGGGCCTGTTCCCTGCGGTTGCGGCGCACGTCGTCGATGTTGCGGACCTTGCCGGTGCTGCCGATGTGCTCCTGCTTGCCGGTTTTGCGAAGTTGCGGCGACACCGGCACCGGCGGCGTGTTGTGCCACGGTTCGCCGCTCGGGATCAGCTCCCCGTCGGCGTGCGCGAGGTGGGCGTGCCGCGCCGGCCACAGTCCGAACGCGGCGTTGAACAGCTCGTGCGCCTCGTCCTCGGTCTCGGTTCTGGCGAACCACCTGGCCAGCGCCTTGAAGTCCGCCGCGGTGTTCGTCGGGCGTCGTCGTTGTTCGCTGATCCGGTCGAGGACCCGCAGCAGTGACACGATCGCTTTCCTCGCCACGTCCTGAAGCTCGTCCACTCGCGGTGGGGTGTCGTAGAACCAGGCTTTGAGGCTGTCCCACTTGGCCGTTCTTTGGTGCAGCCACAGGTCGTCTTGGTACAGGTCGGCGCCGTTGTGTGCGCGTTCGTGCACGGCCGTGGCGTCGATGCTGCTGATCACCGCGCGGATCCGTTGGTTGCGCGCGTCCAGGTCGCTGATGAAGTCGCGGAGGTACGTGATCGTCGTGCGCTTCACGTCCTGGAACGTGGCCAGGTCGGCCTGGTCGTCGCGGAGCAGTCGCTGCAGCTCGCTGTTGAACCGCACGGTGTTGGTCTGCAGCGCGTCGAGGTGGCCTTCGAGCTCCATCAACGCGGTGAACGTGCGCCGGTCGTCTTGTTGTCCGGAGAGCTCGTCGAGGCGGTCCGCGATCGCGTCGAGCACGGCGGTCTGCAGGGCGCCGCTGCTGGTCAGCGCCTGGATCGCGTGCTGGAGGCCCGCCTGCGCCGCCTCGCCCAGCCTGGTGAGCCCGTACCGGTGCTGCGTCGCGTCGATCAGTCCCCAGTGGCGGAGGCTTGTGAGGGCGCTGACCAGCTCGTCGTCTGTCGTCTGCTCTGGCCAGCCGACGTCACGCAACCGCTGTTGCACGTCGTCGAGCGTGAGAGCGGTCTCCAGGTGCTCGTTCGCCACGCCGAACGCCTGGAGCACCGCTGTGTGCAGCTCCGCGCGGTCGGCCGTGGTGAAGCGGAACAGGTCCGCGGGCACCCTGGGGAACGTCGTCACGCGGCCCACCGTAGCGGGTGCGAATCCCTCGTTTGGGTGAGACCACGGACGGCCATCTTTCGTAGTGGATTCCTGGTGCAGCTGTTGATCGGCTGTGCATTTCGGTCGTTTGGTGACGTACGCCCCTAGCCTCAGCTGCATGACGTGCCAATTCTGCGAAGCTGACATCGTTGTCAGGGCAGTGCGGGGCGGACGACCGGCTCGTTACTGCTCGAACGCCTGCCGCCAACGCGCCTTCCGCCTGCGCAGCGCCACGGCACCGGTGGAGGAGTCGGCGCTGCCGATCGCCCTCGACAGTTTCGTGGGCAGAACCGGTGAGCTGACGAGAATGAAGTCACTGGTCAGGTCGTCGCGGCTGGTGACACTGGCCGGGCCGGGTGGCGTCGGGAAGACGCGGCTCGCGCTGGACTTCGCGGGTGCGCATCGTGGCCGGGTACTGCTGGCCGAGCTGGAGTCGATGACAGAGCTGGACATGCCTTCGCTGGTAGCGATGATCGGGGACGGGCCGGCGTTGCTCGTGCTGGACAACTGCGAGCACATCGTCGACTCGTGTGCGCACCTCGTGCAGTCGTTGCTGCGGCGTTGCCCGGAGCTGCACGTGCTGGCGACCAGCCGGGAACCGTTGCGGATGCCCGCCGAGCACGTGCTGCGGATCGGGGGACTGCCGGAGGACGACTCCGCGCGGCTGTTCGCTGACCGGGCTCGTGCCGCCGATCCCGAGTTCCAGCCGGATCACGACCTGGTGCGGGAGATCTGCGCGCAGGTCGACGGGTTGCCGCTGGCGATCGAGCTGGCTGCGCGCCGGGCGGGCATGTTGCCGTTGACGCACATCCTTTCCGGGGTGGACGACCTGCTCTCGGCCGGACATCGGACGGCGCCGCCGCGTCATCGCGAGCTGAGGGCGACGATCGAGTGGAGTCATCGGCTGCTGACCGTGCCGGAGCAGGTGGTGTTCCGGCGGATCTCGGTGTTCCCCGGCGGATTCGACATCGCTGCCGCCGAGCGGCTCTGCCCGGAGCTGACCGGGGTCGGGGAGATCGTGTGCGAGCTGGCCGCCAAGTCGTTGATCGAACGGGTGCCCGGTGAGGGACGGTTCCGGCAGTTGCGGGTGATCAGGGTCTTCGCGCGGGAACTGCTCGTGGCGGCAGGCGAGGCGGCGGTGACCGCAGACCGGGCGGTCGACCGGCTGGCCGAGCTCGTGACCGCGTTGCGGAACAGGACGTTCGACTCGGCCGCAGTCCAGCGGCTGTGGTCGGAGCGGGAGAACCTCGTCGCGGCGCTGGAGCACGCGCGCGGACATCCGCTGCTGACGATCGGGCTGGCGCGGCTGTGGTTCCGGGCGGGGCGGCTGACCGCGTGCCGGACGTTGCTCGCGGCCGTGCTGGACCGCGCCGAAGGCGGTTACGCGCACGCGTTGGCGGCGCGAGCGGCGTGCATGCAGGCGGACGGCGACGAGGGGATCCGGTTGGCGGAGCAGGCCGTGCTGGCGGAGCGGGCCCGCAACGACCGGGCCGGGCTCGCCGACGCCGTGGAGGCCAGGGCGTTCGTCCTGCTGTGCCAAGGGGAGTTCCCGTCCGCGATCGCCGCCTATCGCGAGTGCCTCGCGCTGGTCGACGACGACCTCGACGTGCTGCGGTTCAGGCACAACCTCGCGTGGGCGCTGCTCTGCGCGGGCGAGATCGACGAGGCGGAGCGGGAACTGGCCCGATGCCTGACGCCGTTGCGCGAGACGGGGCCGTGCGGCCTGCGGACGGCCGCGCTGCACACGCATGGCGCGCTGCGGTTGATGAAGGGGGAGATCGACGCCGCTGAGGAAGCGTTCGTCGAGGTGCTGCGGGAAACCCCGCGCGACCGGCACGAGGCCGCATATCCGGTGGAGGCACTGGCGATCGTCGCGGCCCGCCGGGGTGATCACGCCCGTGCGCTGCGGTTGTCCTCAGCGGCAGGAGAGATGAGGCGCCGCACCGGGGTCGTGGCCGAGACGGACTGGCAGCGGCGCATCGACGACGCGCTCGGCCGCTCGGCCGGTGCGGTGAGCAAGGCGAAAGCCGAGGAACTGTCCGAGTCCGGTCGCAGGCTGCCGTGGGACCGGCTGGTCGTCTACGCGGCGAAGTGCACGCGGACCGAGCACCCGTTGACACCGCGCGAACTGGAGATCACCACCATGGTCGCGGAAGGCCTGACCAACAAGCAGATCGCCGGCAGGCTGCGGCTGTCCGCGAGGACCGTCGCGTTCCACCTCAACCACGTGCGCGACAAGCTCGGCGTGCGCACCCGCACCCAGATCGCGCTGTGGCTGGCGAGTTTCGTTACGGCGCCGACCGGTGACCATGCGACGGATGTGAGGGCCGGTCGAGATCTCCAGCATGGGCACCGGAACTGATTGCATCCCACCTCATCCGGAGAAACCGTGCGAGAGACCAACTCGAGGCGCGCGTTCATCAAGACCGGCGCACTCGGCGTCACAGCGGCAATCGCCGCGAGCAGCGTGGCCGCCGCCGTACCGGCATCGGCGACCCAGCCGATCGTGCCGGGACCGGGCCCGCTGCCCGTCACGCCGGCGTGCTCGGGTCACGAAACCCCTGCCTCCGTGGAAGGCCCGCTGTACAAGCCAGAGTCACCACGCCGGACCAACCTCGTCACCCCCGGCATCAACGGTGTCCGGCTGGACCTGCGCGGCATCGTCTACGCCCCGGACTGCACCGTCGTGTCCGGCGCGCTGATCGAGTTCTGGCAATGCGACCAGAACGGTGACTACGACATCAACGGCTTCACGTTGCGGGGACACCAGTTCACCGCGACCGACGGCTCCTACCGCCTGGAGACGATCGTCCCCCGCGACTACTACGGCCGCTGGGGCCGCCGCGCCCCGCACATCCACACCCAGGTGCAGGCGCCCAACGGCCCGATCCTGCTCACCCAGCTCTACTTCCCCGACGACACCCAGGCCTACGGCCGCGACTTCGCCACGTTGAACGCGACCGACAACCTCATCAACCGCGCCTGCACCGTCGCGCTCACCTCCGCAGGCGGCGGCTACTCGGCTCGATTCGACTTCGTCATCAAGACGGCGGTGGACCCGGTATGAAACGTTTGCTCGCGGCCACCCTCGGCCTGACCCTGCTCGGTGCCGTCACCGTCTCGGCGGCGCCCCAGACCTGGTCGCCCACCTCTGTTCCGGTCGACCACGGCGACATCCTGGCGGTCGACGCGTTGACCGACAAGGAGGCCTACGCCGTCGGCTACCGGCTCACCGGCCTCTCCGAGGTCGAGCAGGTGGCTTTGAAGTGGGACGGGGTGGCCTGGACCCAGCATTCCCTGCTCCCCACGGGCAGCTTCGCGGCTGCGGTGGAGGCCCGTTCGTCGTCCGACATCTGGATCATCGGCGCGGCCTCTGCCCATTGGGACGGCGCTGCCTGGACCCAGTACCCGCTGGGATCGACCCCTGCCGGCCGGATGGTTCCCGACGCCATCGCCTCGTCCGGCGACAAGGTGTGGATCGCCGGACGCCAGACGACGCGGTCGATCAAGGACGGGGTGCCTGCTGTTCAGACGTGGAACGGCACGGGCTGGCAGTTCGAATCGCTTCCCGCATTGGGGATTGGCGAGCTCACCGGGCTGGCTGTCGTGGGGCCCAACGATGTATGGGCCACCGGCAGTCTGTTCGTTGATGGTGGCGCGCAACGGCCGTTGACGCTGCATTGGGATGGCACCTCGTGGCAGCACGTTTCGACGCCTACGGTGCCGGATCGGCCTACTTGGCTCTCTGGTGTGACTGCGGTTGGGCCTAACGATGTTTGGGCTGTTGGTGGCAGTTACTCAGATGGCGGCGATCTGCCGTTCTCCATGCGCTGGGATGGTCGCAAGTGGACTGTTGTGCGGACGCCTGCCGTGTTTGACGGTCGCCTGCGCGCGGTTGGCCGGACTGGTACTGGCGAGGTGTGGGCCGTCGGTGGCAAGGGTTCTGTCGGCATTGCTCTGCGCTGGGAACCCCGGTTGCGGAGTTGGGTGCGGGTTCCTGCACCGGATGTGGTTGTCCGCGGGTTCTCCACTGTGCCTGGTGGTGGGGCTTTGTGGGCTGTTGGTGTGGCTCGGCAGGGTGACTTGGTGCCGGCGGTGGTTCGGCGCACACGCTGATTGCTTTCGGGTCCCGTGTTCCTTGCTGGAACGCGGGACCCGTGACTCAGCCGATCACTTCGGCTGAACGGCTGCGAAGAGCTTTTTCGAGACGTCGCGTGCACTTTCGCGACACTGCTCGCTGCGTGGGGCGTTGTCCTTCTTGCCGGAAACGTAGGTGAACAGCATCACCGCGTTGTCGTCGAGAACTTCCAGTCTGCAGCCGGCGCCCGCCCCGAGATCCGGCCAGCGGGCTTCTGAGCCGAGGTCGACCTCGGTGTCCTTCTCGGTGCCTGACGGCACGGTGGAGGTGAAGGCGGTCTTCGCGAGTTCGGTTCCGGAGTGGAACCCGGTGGAGGTCTCCTCGTTGCCGAATGCCTGGACCTGGAAGGTGATGTGCGGTCCGCCGGCCGAGGTCGTGAACTCGCAGGTGCTGACGAGCCTCGCTGCGGACTTGGAGACCTGAGGGGCCAACGGCGGCGGTAGGTCAGGCACCTTCTGCTGGATTTCGGCACAAGTCGTGAAGGTGTCCAGGTTGTACTTGAGAGTCGTCTGAGGTGCGCTGCTCGACGGGGACGTCGGGTACTGCTGGACGGTGGGGGCGCTGCAGCCGCTGGCGAGCACTACGGCGGCGGTCGTCAGCACGGCAATCAGGTGGCCAGGTGTGTGGTGGGGTTTCGGGCTCATCGTCTCTTCTCGTGGTGAGTACGAACTCAGCCCGCGACCGGTGTCTGCCAGGCTCGGTGCCGAACGGTCAGGGGGCCCGGAGAGGGAGGTGTCGGCGCGGCAGGCCGGGGGCCTCCAGGTCTCGGGCCCGCGCCAGGTCGAACAGCGGTTTGGCGCTCAACGCGACGCCGCCTGCCATCAAGAGGATCAGCAACGCCTTGGCGAAGCGGTGCTCGTCGGGCTGGTCGACGGTTTCCCACCTCAAGCCGGTGAACGTGACCGCCTTCGGGTGCCCGATGTCCGCCTCGGTGAACTGGGAGTGGTCCATCTCCTGGCTGAGCTTGGATTCCGCGGTGATGTCGACGTTGCAGCGCCACGTCGCGCCGAGGTAGCGCCAGTCGCGGTCACAGGACGTTGCCACACCGCTGCCTTCCGTTTGCCGCGGCCAGAAGTCTGCACGGGCGGCGATGAACAGGCCGTAGGTGAAGTTCGCGGCTACGAAGGCGAGAAGGCCCGCGCCGACGTACCAGGGCGCTTGAGAACGCAGGCGGCGCGTCTCGGTTCGTGGTTCCGGGCGGCGGGTGAGGCTGTTCTGCCACAGGACGCCTGCACCGACGAGGCCGATCGCGATGAGGGCGACAGCGCCCATGGTGGGCCAAGGGGCGGGGGTGAACGAGGCGCGTGCCGGGGCGAACTCGTGTGGAGAAAGGCGTTGCATGGGAACGGAGGTGTCGGCGGGCGTCAGAAGGGAGGAGTCACTGGTGAAGCGGTACTTCACCCCGTTGTCGGTGACGGTGGAACTGCAGCTCCAACGGGTGCCGAGGAGTAGCCAGTTGCGGTCGCAGCGGATGTCCGACGCGGTGGCGACGGCGCTGCCTCTGGGGCCATGGCCTTCCCAGAACAGCAAGAGGAAGGCCGCGCCGTACGCGCACACCACCAACCAGCCGATGGCGAGCCAGCGTTGGTGATGTCCTTTCACGTGACCGTTTTCTTGTCGCGGAAGAGCCGGAACGTGATGAGCAGCGCGATGCCGGGCGGGCCCATGAGGCACAGCACGTACGCGACCTTGTTGGGTTCGACTCGCTCGGCGAGCCCCCACTCCGCGGTGGCTCGTGACGACCGCCCGCCGGTGCGCAGCAGGTTGGTGGTCATGGGCACCTGCTTGCCGATGTCGGCGGGGGTGAGGAGAGAATTCTTGCTGGTGTACGGGATTCGCTCGCCGTCATCGGTCACGATCGTCGCCTCGCAGTACCAGAGCAGGCCGAAGGCGTACCAGTTGCGCTTGCACGAGATGTCCTGCGCGTAGCCCGACGGATCGCCGCCGGAGGCCGAGTCGCCGTCGAAGAACAACGTGGAGGCCTGGGCGCAGTAGAGCGCCGCGATCCACAGGACCGCCGCGACGGCGATGCGCTTCGTTTTCGTCACTTCTGGTCCCCCGGCTTGTGGCCTCCGCCTTCGGCCTTGTTCAGTTCCTTCGACAGTTCCTTGACCGGGTGCACGAGATCGCCCAGGTTCGGCATCAGGTGGCTGAGATCCCTGCTGGCCACGGCGCGCACCCAGTTCTGGCCGTCGAGGAGGCCCTTGCTGAGCGGCGCGTCGACCTTGTCGGCCGCACGACCGGCCGCGCCGAGGGGATCACCCATGTCCCGCTGCTTCGTCGACAGCGGTGGCTGGTTCAGCGTCTCGTAGATGTCTTTGATCTTCTGCTTGCGCGCCGGCCCGTTCTCCTTCACGCGCGCTGCCCAGTCGTCGACCTTCTGGCTGGTGCGCTGCACGACATCGTCGATCTTGTTCATCGCGTTGCCGACGCCGTCCTGAGCGCGCCTGCTCGCGTTGGCGAGCTGATCGCCGACGTTGTCGAGCGAGTCAGCCCGGGAGATCTTCGTGGCGGAGTCGGAGGCAAGCTCGGCCGCCTGCTGGTTGCCGTAGCGGCTGTTCGGCATCTGCCTGCTCAGCGCGGCGAGGTCGTCGGCCTGCTTGCGCATCGCGGCGCCCGCCTTCTTGGCGAGGGAACCGAGCTTGTCCAATGCCTTGAACAGTTTGGCGACGAACCGGGCGATCTTGGTGCCGATCTCGACGGCCTTGGTGATCGCACGGGTGATGAACGCGGCGATCGACGCGCCCGCGGTCGGGATCGCCGACGCCGCGGCCGGAATCCCCCACATCAGAAGGGTTCCCGCGAGGTCGGCGATCAGATCGCGGATCAGTGCTCTCGTCGCGGCGACCACCGCGCCGGCCACCTTGACCTTGTTCGCGGCCGACTCCGCGGCTGCAGCTGAGCCGCGGAGCTGCGCAACGAGACCTGTGCATCGGCCTCGGTAGGCGTCGGCGGCGTCTCCGGTCCATTCGTCGAGCGACTTCGCGTGCGACTCGTAGCCGTTGGCTTCAGCCTTCAGCCGGCTGGCGATGTTTTCCCAGGTGGTGCCGATCGCCTCGATCGCGGGCGGATCACCCATGAGCTTGTCGAACGGCTCCCGCACGAAGCTGACGTTCTCGATGATCCAGCCCACCACCGACGAGGCGAGGGTGCCGAGCGGGTCGGTGAGGAACCCGGCGGCGTCGAGCACCATCGCGGCGCCGTCGATGCCCAGCGCCACCAGGTCGACATCCTTGCCTTCGAGGAACGGTTTGACCAGATCCTCGCCGGTGTCGAGGATCCCGGCGCCGGCGAAGCGTTTGTTGTCGTCCTGCGGCCTGGCGATCAACGGGTTGCTCATCGGTCCATCCCCTGCATCGAGGTGCGGTTGCCGTCCTCGGCCTGCTGGTAGGTCTCGGCTGTCGAGCACAGCTCGTCGCCGGTCGCCTCGAAAGCCTTGGGCAGGGCGGCGAGCAGGGCCTTGGCGTCGTCGAGTTCCTCGTTGAAGATCCACGACCAGACCTGGCAGAGCTCGCCCATCACGTTCGGGCCGAGGCTCACCTGGGAGGCGGACACGGCCTCCTGCAGTGACGGGGACAGCTGGCCGACGAGCATCTTGCCGTGGGCGGCGACGGTCTCGGCCGAGGTCTGGAAGCCGCCGCTCATCGCAGCACCGAGTTTCCGCCGAAGTCGTCGTCATCACCCTGCGGGGGCGCGGGACGACCAGGTGCCGGCTTGGGCTCTTCGACGGTGCCCGCCGGGTCGATCACGGCGATGCCCTGTTCGACCTGTTCACGCAGGAACGCCATGCCTTCGCCGTCGCCGAGGAGGGGGCGCATGGTGTCCTCGATCTTGCGGGCGGCTTCGACCTGGGCGCGGCGGATGGTGTCCATGATCGTGCGGCCTAGGGCGGTGTGGCCCAGGTCGTCTGCGCGTGGGGTCAGTTGGAGCGACTCGATGCGGCCGCCGGAGCCCACTGTGATGATGACCGAACCGTCCGGGCTCTGGGCTTCGGTGCGGGATTCGCGGAACGCGGTTTGGATGGCGTTCGCCTGTTCTTGGGCCTGCTGGAGGCGCTGCTCGAAGTTCGCGAGGTATTCGTGCGGATCGGTCACGAACGGATGATCTCATTCGGCCGTACTCTCCGCGCACGGTTCGGCACAATGTGTGCATGGTCAAGCCGCTCGTTACGAGGGAGATGAGGGAACGTGCCAGGCGCGTGCCCCACAACTGGTTGCACGTGGTCGACCCTGCGCACGACAGCGCAGCGCATGTTCCCGCGGAGGCGGTGATCGGGCGGTATCTCGTTGACGCGAGGGGCGAGATCACCGACCAGTACGTGCCGAATCCCCGGTATCAGCCGCGTGAGATCACCTTTGAAAACGAGCTCGAGTCGTTGATGTACCTCGTACATCGGGGATACGAGGACAAGGGCGAGTTGGTTGACGCGGTACTGGCGGCCGAGCTCGTGCTGCCGGCGGATCCGACGAGAGAACCGCGAGGGCACCTTGTGATGCGTGGCTGCGTCGTTGACGTCTTCGCCTCGGAGCGGGCGCGGCCGCGGGACTGGCCGCCGCATTGGCAACGGTTTCGGGGAGTGGAGCTGGCTGTTGTCGTGGATGCGTTGGAGCGCCCTGTCACGTTGCTGGTGACGGCGCAGGGCGGGGTCCAGTTCGAGATTCCCGGCGAGGTGCTCGTCGACGGACTGCGCGTGATCACGATGAGGTGAACCGCGCGGCGGCGTTGATCCAATACGGGCTCGCGTTGCGCCGATCGGTCTAACCTGCCGCGCGTGCGGACGAGGCTTACCCCCATGGAGCAGGCGGTGGTGGACGCTGGCCGTCCGTTGCCGCAGCTCACCGATCCGCTGGAGGTCGAGCTCCAGGTTTCCGCGTTCATCGGGCCGTTCGCCGGCAACGAGGCGCTGTGGGAGGCCGTGGTCGGGCATCTCCAAGAGGTGCCGAGTCGGCGTAGTGGGGCGCTGCTCACCGCGTTGGGGCACCTGTTGCCGGGTCGGCCGGGGGAGTGGGCGCGGCGGGCAGCCGCGGAGCAGAGTCGGCCGCAGTGGGATTTGGGAGCGCTCACATTCGGGGACTGCTGGATCGGTGATCGGTCGATCGATGCCGGATATCTGGCACTGCTGTGCAGTTATGCGTACGGGGACGATCGGCACGCCATGGTTTTCATGATCGACGAAATCAGCGGCAGCCTCACCCGGCACGCGTTCCTGACCCGGCGCATCGAGGAGGCGTTGGAGCGGCTCAAGGCCGAGTTCCGGTTGGAGTTGATCACGGCGGAGGCGGCGCATTGGCTGCTTAGCCGCAGCTACGACCGTTTTGAGCGGCGGCCTGGGCTTGGGGTCAGCGTCGACGTGCATCACACGCGGCTGGTGGCTCGGCGGCGGATTGGGCTTGCTGTGAATTAGGACGGCCTGTGCGACCCGCAACGTGTTGATTCGCCCGACAGTGCACATTGTCTGTAGCTCGATGGTGTGTCGGCGATTACTGTCCGGGTTGTCGATCACAGGGCGGAGGGACGAGAAGTGGCCGCTCTCCTCGGGCACGACGACCAGGCCCTCACCCGTGTCCCTGACCAGGCGCGGCACCCGTGGTTGTCAGTCGCGACCCAGCGCTTCGGGCAGACGACCGCGCTGAGCCAGTTGCTGCTGGGCGCGACGCTCGGGTTCGGCATGACGTTCTGGGACGCGTTCCTCGCTCTCACGCTCGGCGCGGTGCTGCTCAACGCCATTGCCATCACGGTCGGCGTGATCGGGCAGCGTGAAGGGCTCTCCACCGCGATCCTCACCCGCTGGACCGGCTTCGGGCACGCGGGGTCGGCGATGCTCGGGCTGATCATCGGCCTGTCCTCGACCGGGTGGTTCGGGGTGCAGACGGGGCTGGCCGGGGTCACGCTCGCCGACGCCACGGGTGTGCTGCCCGCACCGGTGTGGTCGCTCGTCTTCGGTCTGGTCGTCACCGTCATCGCTGTCTACGGCGTGCGGTGGATGGCGTGGACCGCGTATGTGGCCGTGCCGGCGTTTCTGCTGTTGCTGGGCTACCTCGTGCTGACGAGCGTGCAGGACATCCCGGCGGTTCTCAGCAGTCCGGCGCCGGGGGAGCCGATCGGCATGATGACCGCGGTCACGCTGGTCACCGGCAGCTTCATCGTCGGCGCCGCCATCGCGCCGGACATGACGCGGTTCAACCGCTCGTCGTGGGACGTCGTCAAGCAGACGGTCCTGGGCATCACGGCCGGCGAGTGGATCATCAGCCTGGCCGGGGTGATCCTCGCGCACGGGCTGCGCACCACCGACGTCATGGGCGTCATCGGCTCGACCGGCGGGTGGATCGGCGCGCTGATCGTCCTCACGGCCGTGCTGAAGATCAACGACTGGAACCTCTACTCGGCCTCGCTGGCCATGGTCAACTTCTTCGACGCGGTCTTCAACGTGCGGATCAGCCGGGTCCAGGTGACCGTGATGGTCGGGTGCGCGGGCAGCTTCCTCGCCGCCGCGGGCATCGTGAACCAGTTCAGCCACTTCCTGGTGCTGCTGGGCGTGGTGTTCCCGCCGGTCACCGGGATCATGATCGCCGAGTACTACATCGTGCGGCGCTGGCGGAACGAGATCATCTCCACGCGGCCGCGCGTGCCGAGGTCAGCCCCCTCGTGGGTGCCCGTCACGGTGATCATCTGGCCGGCCGCCGCCATCGTCGGTGAGTTGCTGCCCTTCGGGCAGTCCAGTGTGAACTCGCTCGTACTCGCGTTCGCGCTCTACGTCTCAGCTGGGAGATTGGACCTCCTCCGCATGAGGACGCGGAGGGCCACCAACCGTAAGGTGGTGGGAGAACCGTCGGCCGCCTGAGGGGTGGTTTCGGACATGCACATCGGTATCGACGTCGGTGGCACGAACACCGATGCCGTGCTCGTCGAGGGACGGCGCGTTCTGGCCGAGTGCAAGACGACCACCACGGTCGACGTGACCACCGGGATCATCAACGCGATCAGCGGAATCCGGCACGCGTTCGACCCGGCGGCCGTTCACGCGGTGATGATCGGCACGACGCAGTTCGTCAACGCCGTCGTCGAGGGCAGGGGACTTGCCCAGACGGCCGCGGTCCGGCTCGGACTTCCCGCCACCAAAGCACTTCCGCCGTTCGTCGACTGGCCACAGCGGTTGCGCGAGGTCATCGGCGGGCACGCGTACCTCTGCCACGGCGGCCACGAGTACGACGGGCGGGTGATCTCGCCGCTCAACGTCGACGAGCTGCGCGCGGTGGCCGTCGACATCGCCGCCAAGGGAGTGCGGTCGGTCGCCATCTCGTCGGTGTTCTCCTTGGTCAACGGCGACTTCGAGCGCCAGGCGGCCGAGATCCTGACCGCAGAGGTACCCGACCTGATGATCAGCTTCTCCCACGAGATCGGGCGGCTCGGCCTGCTGGAGCGGGAGAACGCGACGATCATCAACGCCGCGTTGCGCGAGCTCGCCGAGCAGATCGCCGACGGACTCACCGAATCGCTTGCGGCACAAGGTATCGACGCGCCGCTGTACCTGAGCCAGAACGACGGCACGCTGATGGACCTCGAGTACGCGCGCTGCTACCCGGTCGCGACGTTCTCCTCCGGCCCGACGAACTCGATGCGCGGCGGCGCGTTCCTGTCCGGGCTGGACGAATGCGCGGTGATCGACGTCGGCGGCACGACGACCGACGTCGGCATGCTGCACAACGGTTTCCCGCGCGAGGCCTCGTCGCAGGTGCTGATCAGCGGCGTGCGCACCAACTTCCGGATGCCCGACGTGCTGTCGGTCGGCCTGGGCGGCGGCAGTGTCGTGCGCGAGCACGCGAACGGCATCGAGGTGGGGCCGGGCAGCGTCGGATTCCGGTTGTCCCAGCAGGCTTTGGTGTTCAGCGGCGACACGCTGACCGCCACGGACATCGCGGTCGCGGCCGGGCTCGCGGACATCGGCGACGCTTCACTGGTCAGCGGCCTGGACCGCACGCTGGTCGGTTCGGTGCTCGACCACGTCTGCGACCGGATCGCCTCCCTGGTCGACCGCATGCGCACCAGCCCGGCACCGCTGCCGGTCGTCCTGGTCGGCGGCGGCAGCGTCCTGGTGCCGGACAAGATCGAGGGCGTCAGCGACCTGGTCAGGCCGGAGCACCACGCGTTCGCCAACGCCATCGGCGCCGCGATCGCGCAGGTGGGCGGCGAGGTCGACCGGGTGTTCACGATCGACCCGGCGCGGCGGGACGAGGTGCTCGACGCGGCCCGTCAGGAAGCCGTCGACAAGGCGGTGGCCGCGGGTGCGAAGGCCGACAGCGTGCGGATCGTGGACGTGGAGGAGATCCCGCTGGCGTACCTGCCCGGCAACGCGAGCAGAGTGCGCGCGCGTGCCGTCGGCGACCTCGTGCTCGACGATGCCGTGCGGAGGGCTCGTGCGTGAGATCGGCATCAGCGAACTCAGGCACATCGCCCGCGGCGCGGCGATCCTCGGCACCGGTGGCGGCGGCGATCCGTACATAGGCCGGCTGGTCGCGGAGCAGGCGATGCGCGAGTACGGCCCGGTGCTCGCCGCCGAGTTGCACGAGGTGCCGGACGACGCGCTGGTCGCGGGCATCGGCATGATCGGCTCGCCGAGCGTGATGATCGAGAAGCTGCCCGCCGGCGAGGAGGCGGTCACGGCCTTCCTGACGCTGCAACGGGAGATCGGCCGCCCGATCACGCACGTGCTGCCGATCGAGGTCGGCGGGATGAACTCGCTCGCGCCGCTCCCGGTCGCCGCGTCGCTGGGGCTGCCGGTGCTCGACGCGGACTGCATGGGCCGCGCGTTCCCGATGGTGCAGATGGTCGTGTGCACGCTCGAAGGCGTGCTGGCCAAGCCGCTCTCGGTCGCCGACGAGAAGGGCAACTCCATCGTCGTCGACGTGAGCGACAACCACTGGGCGGAACGGCTCGCGCGCTCGGCGGCCGTCGGGATGGGCTGCACCGCGCTGATGTGCAGCTTCCCCATGTCCGGCAAGCAGGCCAGGGAGATCACGATCCCCGGCACGCTCACGCTCGCGTCCCGGCTGGGCCGGCGGGTGGAGGAGGCGCGGCGCGACCACGTGGATCCGTGCGAGGCCGTCGCGGCGTTCCTCGGCGGTGAGGTGCTGTTCGCCGGCAAGGTCGTCGACGTCATGCGGGCGAGCGAGCCCGGCTTCGCCAAGGGCGAGGCGTGGCTCGAGGGCGTTGCCGCCCACGACGGTGCCGTCTGCCGGCTGGCGTTCCAGAACGAGCACCTCGTGGCGATCCGCGACGGCGAGGTCGTCGCTTCGGTGCCGGACCTGATCTGCGTGCTGGACGCCGAAGGGGAACCCGTCCCCGCCGAACGGCTGCGGTACGGCCAACGGGTCGTGGTCGTGGGCGCGCCGTGCCACCCGCGGTGGCGTACGCCGGAGGGTCTTGCGCTGGTCGGGCCGTCGGCGTTCGGCTACTCGCACGAGTACGCGCCCCTCGGCACGCCGTAACCAGAGCTTCGCGCGCGGGCATCGGCGGCACTACTGTCTCGCGCATGCACCTGCTCCAGCCCGACGAGGTAGACCAGCTCGCCCTGGGCGTGGTCATGCTCGGAAGTGGTGGTGGAGGCGGTGAGCACGAGACCCACGCGTTCGCGGCCATGCTGCGGCACGAGATGCGGCAAAGCGGTCCTGTCACGGTTCTTTCACCGGAGGAGGCCGATCCGGACGGCTACGGCGCGCGGGTGGGGCTGATCGGCGCGCCCACCGTGATGATCGAGAAGCTGCCGTCGGGGCTGGAGGCGGAGGAAGCCCTCAAGGCGTTGCAGGCGCACGACTCCACGCCCGCCACCGCGGTCATCGGGTGGGAGGTCGGCGGGTGCAACGGGCTGTTGCCGCTGATCCTGGCCGCACGGCTGGGGCTGCCGTACGTCGACGTCGACGGGATGGGGAGAGCGTTCCCACGGATCGACCAGACGACCTACGCCGCGGCCGGGCTGCCCACGACCCCGTTGGCCATCACGGAACCCAGCGGAAACCGAGCGGTCCTCGACGCGACCGGCATCGAGAAGCTCGCCCGCACGGTGATGGTGGACTTCGGCGGCTGGGCGATGATGGTGGCCAAGCCGTTGAAACTCGCAGATGCCCTCAAAGCGGGCATAACGGGCTCGCTGGCCCGCGCTCTCGAGCTCGGTGAGATCTGGTCACAGCAAACGGTTTCAGTCGACGAACGGGCCAAGGCGTCCGGCGGTTTTCTTGTCACGCGGGGAAAAGTCGTCGAAGTCTGGCGGGAGTCTGTCGGGGACTTTCCTCGCGGAACGGTGGCGCTGCGGTGCCTCGACACCGACGATGCGTACGTGCGCCTGGAGATGCAGGGTGAGTACCTCGTCGCGCTCGCGGACGGCGAGTCGCTCGTGACGACGCCTGACCTGCTGTGCTGCCTGGACGCGGAGTCGGGCAAGCCGGTGTCGACAGAGCGCCTCACGTTCGGCGCGGTCGTGGACGTGGTAGCGCTCCCATCGCCGGTGCAGTGGATGCCCGCGGAGATGCGCGGCCGGGTCGACCCGCGGGCGTTCGGCTACGACCTCGACTACGTGCCGTTCAGGGACGCCTCGTGATCGATGACGCCGACGCGCTGACCGTGCGCGACCTGCTGGAGATCGGCGTGCTCGGCGACGCCTGTCTGCTGGCCGGTGAGCGCGGCGTCGACACCGAGGTGGCCGACGTGCGGCTGGCGGCGGACATGACGGCCGTCGAGGCGTGCTCGGGCGGTGACCTGGTGATCCTCACCGGGCAGCAGCCGTACCTCGTCGAGGTGGCGCTGCGCCGGGCCTACAGCGCGGACGTGCGTGCGGTCGTGGTGGTGCGCCCCACGACCGGCACCTTCCAGGCTCCATCCGCCGCAACCATTTCGTTCGCGAACCGGCTCGGTGTGCCGTTGCTGCAGACCAAGGCCGACGACCCGTTGCTGGTGGCCGACGCGTTGCGCACGGCCGTGCGGCGTCCCGAGGTGGCGGCGGCACGACTGCTGAACGCCGTCACCGCCCGGCTGGGCCGCAGCAGGCCGGACCCGCGGTCGGTCATCACGATCCTGTCCGGCGAGCTGCACGTCACGTGCGCGGTGATCAGCGCGGACGGCACGGCGATCGAGGGCGTGTCACCGCCGGGGCTGCCGCCGGACCTCCTGCACGGCTCGGTCGCCACCCTGGTGGAGATGGCCGGGGATGCCGCGGGCGGTTTCGCGGTGGCGGTGCCGGTGGAGACCGACAGGACCGGGCACGTGCACCTGTGGCTGGTCTCGCACGCCCGCGGCCGCAACAAGCGGTGGGCCGAGACCGTCCTGCAGATCAGCCAGGTCGCGTCGTGGGCGCTGGGCAACTGGGTCGCCGCCGAACGCCTGGAGACCGAACGCCGCGCTCGCTCGCGCGGCTCACTGCTCGCCGAGCTGCTCGCCTCGGGCGACGACGTGCCGCCGCAGCTGGTGCAGCAGGCGGTGCTCGCGGGGTGGCGCCTGGACGGCTGGCACACGGGTGTCTACGCGGTGCCGAACGCGCCGACGCCGGGCATGTTCGACACGGCGCACACCGAACGGCTGCGCGTCGAGCTGTCCCGGCGCGGCCTGCACGGCCAGCTCGTCGAGGGCGCGGAGGGCTGGTCGTTCTGGCTCACCAACGACTCCGAGCCGCCGCAGTCGCAGCACCGCGAGCTGACCGCGAAGCTCACCCTGGCACTGGGCTCCTGCCAGATGGTGGCGGGCGTGGGCCGGCCGCACCCCGGCACGTCCGGCGTCGGGCACACGCTGGCCGAGGCACGCGAGGCCGCCGCGATGGCCGGGGCGGCCAAGGTCGTGCACATCGACGAGCTCGGCGTGCGGCGGCTGCTGTCGATGGCGGCCGAGACGCCCGCGCTGGTCGAGCAGGCGACGCGGCTGCTGGAACCGCTGACCGGGGTGGAGGACGGGCAGCTGCTGCGCACCCTCGCCATCTACCTCGACGAGGAGTCGGTGACCTCCTCGGCGGCGGTGCGGCTGAAGGTGCACCGCAACACGGTGGCGCAGCGGATCAACCGGGCGGAGCAGCTGCTCGGCGTCAGCCTGCTGAACCCGGACGAGCGGCTGGCGGTGCATCTCGCGTGCCGGGCCGTGCGTGCTTCCGACGAATGACACCGGGGCTGGTCGAACTAGGTGCGGTGTTGCGGTCGCGGCCGCAAGAGCTGATCAGGTCGGCACGAACGCGGGCAGCACGGCGTCCACCTCGAAGCCGCCGTCGTCGGTGGGGCCCGCGGTCAGGGTGCCGCCGACCATCTCCACGCGGCCGCGCAGGCCCAGCAGTCCGGAACCGGGGCCGGGCAGAGCCAGGTCCGGGAGGACGGCGGGAGCGGTGTTGCGGATGACCGCGCGAACGCTGTTCGGTCCACAGTAGACGGTGATGGCGGTCTGGGCGCCCGGCGCGTGCTTGTGCACGTTCGTCAGGGATTCCTGGACGACCCGGTACATCGTGCGGCGCACGGCGGGGGAGATGGTGTCCGCGTCGCCGTGCTCGGTCAGCGTCACGACCAGGCCCGTGGCGGCGGAGTCGGCGACCAGGTTGGACAGCAGGTCGGGCAGCACGTCCGGGATGCGCGCGGTGCGGCCGGCGCGCAGGACGCCGACGAGGTCGCGCAGTTCGGCGAGTGACTGGCAGCCCGCGGTGCGCAACTCCTCCGCGGCCTTGCGCACGCCGTCGTCCTTTGCGGCCACTCGCAACGCGCCGGCGTGCAGCACCATGAGGTTCAGCCGGTGCGTGACGACGTCGTGCATCTCGCCGGCGAGCCTGGTGCGTTCGTCGGCTCGGGCCTGTTCCGCCAGCAGTTGGTGTTCGGCCCGCTCCGCCCGTTCGGTGAGCGCCCGCACGAGCCTGTGCCGGGCACCGAGGTAGAGGCCGGCGAGGCCCGCGATCACGATCAGGCCGGGGCCGGTGAGGTCCGGCATCGCCCACATCCCGGCACCGATCGCCCACGTGATGGGCAGCGTGAACGCCACCCAGCGGTGTTTCGTCGCGTGCGCGGCGACCGAGTACGCGGAGACGATCGAGGCGTAGGTCGGGGTGAGGAGCGAGAGGAAAGCGATTACCGCGCCGGACGTCACCGGATGCGTCCGGCGCCACCACAGCGCGGCCGCCGACAGCAGGTGAACCGCGACGTAGAAGCCGACGGACGCGGCGACCAGCCTGGACGGTGCGGGCGGTGCGAGCTCGCGCCAGATCCCCAGCACTGCCACGAGCAGCACCGGCGCCAGATCTCCGGCCCGTCTCACCTGGCTGACGATACTGGCGGCGGTGTGCCTCGGATCACCTACTGGAGCAGGGGAATCATCCTACTTTCGCAGGTGGCGACCCTCTGCTTTTCCGCCTGCCGGACACCTCTGTCCGCTCGCTGCACCCTGGTCCTGTATGGACTCGTCATCCCTTGCGGAACAACGCCGTCCACAGGAACGAGCGGCCGAACAGCGGCGACTCGCCGGGCTCGTCCGTCATCCGGCGCAGCTCGACCTCGGTGAGGTCCTGGAAGATCCAGCGCAGGTCGTCCGGGCGGTACCCGACCCCACCGGACAGGCTGGCCTGCCGGTAGAGGCCGGCGTCCGGCGTGGTGGTGCCTTCCTCGGCGGTGAAGCAGGTCAACGCGAAGTGGCCGCCGGGCTTGAGCGCGCGGTCCAGCAGCGCCAGGTACGAGATCCGGCGGTGCGGCGGCAGGTGGTGGAAGCAGCCGGAGTCGTAGATCAGGTCGTACGTGCCGGTGGTGGCGAACGCGTCGCCGTGCCGGAACCGGATGCCGAGACCGTCCGCCCGCTCGGCCGCCCAGGCGATGGCGGTCGCCGAGACGTCCACGGCGTCGACGTCGAATCCGTTGCGCGCCAAAAAGATCGCGTTGCGACCGGGTCCACAGCCGACGTCGAGGGCCTGGCCGGGCGGGAGCAGACCGCGCTCCACGTAGCCGGCCAGGTTCTCGTCCGGTTTGGCGACGAAGAACGGAACCTCGCGGGACCGGTCCGCGTAGAAGCTGTCCCACCAGTCACCCGCCTGTGCGGTCCAGCGGTCCGCTTCAGGGGCGAACAGCCCGTCCAGCAACGCCAGCACGTCGTCGACCGTGCGAATGTTCCGCTCCAACCAAACCCCCAGGATCACGTCCCATCCTAGTGATCGGGCCGGTATAACGCCAGGTCAAACCCTTACAGCCCGCCCTCGCTGAGACGCTTGCGGTAACCGCGCGCGCCTTCCGAGCCGACGTTCTCCTGGAAGTCGACACCGCTGGGATTGGTCTGCACGTGGTAGTAGGTGGCGCCCCACAGGCTGCCGGCCACCGAGTCGTCGAAGTGCATGAAGTGCCCGTACTTGTAGCCCTTCTGGTACGGGGTGAGCCGGGTGGTCCGCATCGAGTACTCGGTGCCGATCACCGGCTTGCCCGGCCACTTCTGCGCGCACCGGGTCAGCGTTTCGGAGTACGTCAGCTCGTTCCAGCCGCCCTGGGCGGCGAAGTTGCCGTCGTCGGCGTTGCTGTAGAAGTGCACGCCCACGAAGTCGCACTTCTTGATGGCGTTGACGAAGTTCGGGTTGGCGTACCAGGTGTCCGGGTTCGTGGTCTTGTTCGGCGACAGCGCCGTGCCGCAGATCTTGGCGCCGGGGAAGGTCTCCCGGATGCGGTCGATCGTGACGTTGAGGTTGTAGCCGTAGGCCCACGGGTCGGCGACGCCGATGTTCGGCTCGTTGCCGAGTTCGATGATGCACTTGTCGGCGCCCGAACGGATCCTCTTGTACTCGAAGAACTTCGAGTCACGGATCTCGGCGACGGCCTGGTTCGGGTCGATCATCCTGTTGGTGTCGCCCGTGACCGTGCGGACGATGAGGAAGTTCGTCGCGCCGGCGGCGGTCCAGACGTGGTCGGGGTAGTTGGCCCACGGGCCGGGGCCCGGCACGCCCCAGCCGGTGACGACCTTGGCGAGGTTCGCGCCCTGGTTGTTGATCGCGTCGATCCACGTCTGGTAGCCGTCGGTGAGCAACGGGCCGTGCGCCCGGTAGTGCGGTGCCGCCAGGGCCTGGCCCGGCAGGGACGCCATTCCGGCCGCCGCGAGGGCGCCCGCCGCCAGTTTGCCCATCGCACGGCGGCTGTACTGCTTCTCGTCGGCCATCGCCGGGTTCCCTTCGTCGAGGTGATCGCGGCGAATGCAACAGCGGCCGGGTATGAGAGCCGGTATGCGAGCGGTATGTGCTCAGAACGGTTCGTAGCAGTCGTACGTCTCGATCGAGCTGATCAGCCCGCCGGTCGTCGTGACGAACTGCGCGATGTGCGCGACGAACTCCTCGCCGGACCGCAGCGCGCCGGTCCAGGTCAGGCGGAGGATCGCGGTGTCGCCGGAGCGCAAAGCCGAGTGCACGTCGTACTTCTGGCTCGACAACAGCCCGGCGCCCGCGATGGAGGCCGCGAGCATGTCGTCCAGGGTCATTCGCGCGCCGGACTGCTTGATCAGGTTCGGGTGCTCGACGGTCACGGCGTCCGCGGCGAAGAGCGGACGCAGCTCGGAGCCGGACAGCCCGGCTTCGAGCGCTCGGTGCAAAGAGGTGGCAACGGCGATCGGGTCCATGTTCACAACCATAGTTGTACAACTGTGGTTGTCAATGTGTCAGGATGGGGGCGTGGACCTGATGGACATCGACCTCGCCACCCTCGCGTACCTGGCGGGCAGCTCGGCGAACGACGCGATTCTGAGGCGGCTGCACGAGATCGGGCACGACGGCGTGCGCGTCTCGCACGGGTTCGTGGTCCAGCACCTGATCGAGGGCGAGCCGACGGTGTCCGAACTGGGCGACCTCCTCGGCGTCACGCAGCAGGCCGCGTCGAAGCAGTTGCTCGAGCTGGAACGGCTCGGCTACGTCGCGCGGGTGCCGGATCGGGTGGACAGCCGGGTGCGCCGCGCCCGGCTCACCGATCGCGGCCGGCGGCTGGTCGAGGACAGCCGCCGGATCCGCCGGGAACTGGACGTGCACGGCGGTGATGCGGCGAAACGAGCCCTGATCCGGCTGCTCGACGCGACCGGCGGCACTGAGAAGGTGCTGAAGCGCCAGGTCGCGCCGAGCGACTAGTCACGGCCGGAAGATCGGCTGCACCCAGTAGTTGCTGGCGTTCCAAGTGTCCGTCGGGAAGCCGCCGCCGTAGCGGTAGACGCCCGCGTTCAACGGCGCATAGAACGGCGCCTGCGCGAGGCCGCCCACGAAGTAGTTCTCCGTTGCCGCGTAACCACCTGAGGGCGTGAGGTACGAGACGACGTACTCGGTGCCCGCCTGCACGGGAACCGGTGTGCTGAACGTGATCCGTTGGGAGAACGCGGCTCCCGGTGCAGCCTGTTCGAGGAGCAGCGTGCCGTCCGGGGACCACACCCGCGCGGTCACAGGTCCGGTGTAGCTGCCGCGGCGGAGGATCACGCCGGTCAGGGCGCCCGGCCGGTCGACGGTCGTGCGGATGCCGAGCTCCACGGCCTGGTCGTCGGGGTCGTTGATCACCGGGTCGGGTGTGGCCTGCAGGAAGAACGGGGTGTCGCCGGACACCGGGGGAGTCGTCGTGCCGCCGACGTGCACGGTGCGCGACACGGTGATCGGGCCCGTCGCCGACGCGGTGTGGGCGCGGGCCTGGATCGTCAGCGGGCCGGGCACGGCCGGTGTCAGCACGATCGCCCATTTCTCGGTGTGCGCGTCGGTGGACGTCCAGCTGGCACCGTCGTCCGTGGAGATCTCGACTTCCGTGATGCCGCCCGCTTCTCCGTTGAAGGCGCCACCGATGACGAGCAGGGGTTCGTTCAGGGGGACCGAGACGCCGGCGGACGGCGAGAAGAGGGTGGCCTGCGGGTTGTCGGCCGCGAGCGCCGGCTGGGGAGAGACCAGGACAAGTGCCAGCAGGAGTACTGCTAATCGTCTCATGTTCGGCAGATCGTCCCCGTTCGAACCGCAGTTACGGCGATGCGCCAACGGCCCTGCGCCCATTCGGCTGACGGGCGTACCGGCGTAGACCGGATGTCGTTGAACTTTGCATGACCTGTGACAACGAAGTCCCGGTCGGCGTCGGCCGTCGTCGTTTCCTGACGTTCCTGGTCGCTGCCCCGGTGCTGACGGTCGCGGTACCCGGCACCGCCGAGGCGGTCATCCCGACCCTGCCGCAACCGGCCGAGATCATGGATCTCGGCGAGATTCTCATCCTGGCCGGTACTCCCACCGCGGGCGCGCTCGCCGTGCTCAGCGTCGGCGAGGACGGCGTCGTCACCCTCGAACTGCCCCGCGCCGAGGTCGGCCAGGGCATCACCACGGCCACCGCGATGCTCGTCGCCGAAGAGCTCGACCTGCCGCTCGCCCAGGTGCGGGTCGTGCTCGCCGACGCGCGGCCCGAGCTGCTGATGAACCAGCTCACCGGCGGCTCCAACACGATCCGGTCGGTCTACGGCCCGGTCCGCCAGGCGGCGGCGGCTGCCCGGGCCAGGCTGCTCGCCGCGGCGTCGAAGCAGCACGGTGTCGCGGTCAGCCGACTGTCCACACGGGACGGTGGGGTGATCCTGCCGGACGGCCGCTTCATCGCGTACGGCCTGCTGACCTCGGCGGCCGCGCAGCTGACCGGAGTCTTTGCCGCGCAACCAAAGCCCGCGTCGGAGCACCGGCTCGTCGGCACGCCGCAATCGCGCATCGACGCCCGTGCGATGGTCACCGGCCAGTTCAAGTACACGCTCGACCTCGACGTGCCGGGCGCGCTGCCGACCGTCGTGCGGCGCCCGCCGACGATCAACGGCACGGTGAAGTCGGTCGACTCCGCGGCCGCGAAGACCATGCCGGGTGTGATCGCGATCGGGGTCGTGCCGACGGGGGTCGCGGTGGTGGCCGAGACGTTCGGTCAGGCCATGGCCGCCCGTGACGCGCTGAAGGTGACCTGGAACCCAGGCACGATCGACTCGTTGTCGGACAAGGAGATTCGCGACAAGCTGCGGGCGGCCGCGTTGCCGTTCGTGGTGCCTCCGCTGTTGACCCAGCACGTCGACGCGGAGTTCGACTTCGCGTTCGTCAGCCACGCGCCGCTGGAGACGAACTCGGCGATCGCCGACGTCCGCGACGACCGCGCCGAGATCTGGGCAGGGCTCAAGTCGCCGATCGTGGCGCGCCAGACGATCGCCGCCGCCGTCGGCCTGCCGGAGTCGGCGGTGACCGTGCACGTGATGCAGGGCGGTGGTTCGTTCGGCCGCCGACTCTTCTTCGACGCCGCGCTGGAGGCCGCGCAGATCTCGAAGGCGTTGCGGCGCCCGGTGAAGCTGATGTGGAGCCGCACCGACGACCTGCGCCACGGCCGGGCCCGCGCGGCCAGCCACCACAAGCTGCGGGCCACGTTCGGGCTCGGCAACGTGCTGACGTTCGAGCACCGGGTGGCGTCCGTGGAGACCGACTTCCGGCACGGCCTCGGCGAGATCCTCACCGCGACGGCCGCCTCGCTCCCGGTCGGGGGCAATCTTTCCTTCGCGCAGACGGTGTTTCTCACGACCTGCAAGGTGCCGTACAACTTCGGCGTCGTGACGTCGCTGCTCAACGAGGTGCCGCTGCGGATGCACACCGGTTCGTGGCGCTCGGTCTACTCGGCCAACACCCGTGGCGCGGAGGAGATCCTGGTCGACCAGCTGGCGAAGAAGATGGGCAAGGACCCGGTCGCGTTCCGCCGTGAGCACCTCAAGACCGCGGCGCAGCGCGCGGTGCTGGACAAGGTCGCGACGGCCGGCAACTGGGGCCGGACGATGCCGAAGGGGTTCGCGCAGGGCTTCGGGTTCCACGACGAGTACCAGTCGTGCACCGCCTGCCTGGTCGAGATCGACGCCCGCGACCCGCGCAACCCGCGGGTGGTCAAGGCCGTGATCGCGGTCGACGTCGGCCGCCCGATCAACCCGCGCGGCCTCGAGGCGCAGATGCTCGGCGGCCTGACCGACGCGATCTCCACCACGTTGCGCGCCGGTCTGCACATCGAGAAGGGCCTGCCGCTGGAGGGCTCGTACTCGCACTTCCACTACGCGCGGCAGAAGGACACGCCACCGGACGTGCAGATCTTCGTGATGCCCGCGACCGGCGAACCCGGTGGCGCGGGCGAACTGGGCGTGCCCGCCGCGGTCGGTGCCATCGCCAACGCCTATGCGCGGGCCACCGGTGTCGTGCCGCGCAGCTTCCCGATCATCTTCCCGGTCGACTTCGAGCCGTTCCCGCGCTGAAGGAGCTTTTCCCGTGCCTACCTACACCTTCGTCGTGAACGGGGAACCGGTCACCGTCGACGCTCCCGCCGACATGGCTCTGCTCTGGGTGCTGCGCGACAAACTCGGCGTGCGCGGCCCGAAGTTCGGCTGCGGCATCGGCGTCTGCCGCGCCTGCACGTCCCACCTCGACGGCGCGGAGGTCCAGCCCTGCGTCACGCCCGTCGGGGAGTGCGCTGGACGCGCGGTGACCACGATCGAGGGGCTCGCGTCCGGTGACGACCTGCACCCGGTGCAGGAGGCGTGGCTGGAGCAGGACGTCGCCCAGTGCGGCTACTGCCAGCCGGGCCAGATCATGGCCGCGGCGGCGTTGCTGAAGACGACGAGCGAGCCGACCGACGAGGACATCGACCGGATCGCGAACGTCTGCCGGTGCGGCACGTACTTCCGCATCCGGCAGGCGATCAAGTCCGCGGCGGCCAAGATGGGCTGACTTACGCACACGCAAACTTGCGTGCACGCAAGTTTGTCTTCTAGTGTCGTGGCATGCGCGCCAAAGGCATCGCGTACGACACCGGTTTCGTGCGCCACGGAGAGAACTCGCTGGAGACGTTCGACCTGGACGTGGTCAGCCGGGATCTGACCGTCATCAGGGACGACCTGCACTGCAACGCCGTTCATCTCGTCGGCGGTGATCCGCAACGGCTCGAACAGGCCGCGGAGATCGCCGCCGGGCTGGGGCTGGAGATCTGGTTCTCGCCGTATCCGCTGGAGCTGACGCCGCCCGAGATCCTGGACCTGTTCGCCGACTGCGCGCGACGAGCCGAGCGAATCCGGCTCAAGGCCGAGGTGGTGTTCGTGACGGGCGTCGAGCTCAGCATCATGAACTCCGGTTTCCTGCCTGGTGACGACATCCTGCAACGTCTGGGTCGGTTGCTCGGCAGGCCTGAGCGGATGCGGGAGGCGGGAGCGAAGCTCAACGAGTTCCTCGCCGAGGCGGTGTCCGTTGTGCGGGAACACTTCCAGGGCAGGCTCACCTACGCCTGCATCCCGTTCGAGAACCCCGACTGGGACCTGTTCGACATCAAGTCGTTCGAGCTGATCCGCTCGGCCGAGGTCGCCGACGTGTACGCGGAGAGCATCAGGAACGTGGTGGCGCAGGGGAAACCGGTCGCGATCACCGGCTTCGGCACGGCGGCCTGGCGTGGTTCGGGTGCCGTGGCCCCGCGCAGCATGGAGATCGTCGAGCACGACGAGGCCGGGCTGCCGATCCGGGTGAAGGACGGTTACGTCCGCGACGAGGAGGAGCAGGCCACGTACCTGCGCGAGGTGCTGGAGATCTTCGAGGCCGAGGGGGTCGACGGCGCGTTCGTCTACCTGTTCGCGCTCAACAACTACCCGCACCGCCCGGACGACCCGAGCCGCGATCTCGACATGGCGAGCCCAGGCATCGTGAAGGTGTACGACGACCTGTCGTGGGAGCCCAAGGCCGCGTTCGCCGCGGTCGCCAGGCATTACGGCGGCTGAAACCCGCTTTGCCCGCGGGATGAGGACGGCGACAATCGCAACATCATGAGCAGCAGGTTGCGCGCGATCGCCCACGACACCGTCGAAATCTCGGAGCGAGGCTCCTACTCCACCGCGGCGGGCGAGGTCTCGATCGCCGCCGCCGTCGCCCGCGCGGTGGCGCGGACCAGGCTCCACCTCCCCGAGGACGAGCTGGATCTGCCGGAACAGGGCGAGTTCCCTCGCATCGACGTCACGAACGAGTCCACTTTGGAGGCGACCCGGCGCCTCGGCGGTGACGTCGCCTGCCTGGTCTTCGCCTCCGCGCGCAACCCCGGCGGTGGTTTCCTCAACGGCGCGCAGGCTCAGGAGGAGAGCGTGGCCCGTGCCTCTGCTCTCTACCCGAGCCTGCGTGCCGCAGGCGACTTCTACGCCCACCATCGGGCGCACGCCGACCTCACCTACACCGACCGCGTGATCTATTCGCCGGGTGTGCCGGTGTTCAAGGACGACAAGGGCGCGGTGCTGCCGGAGCCCTATGAGGTCTCGTTCCTCACCGCCGCGGCACCCAACCGGGCCGCGATCATGCGCAACCAGCCCGAACGCGCCGGTGGCATCGAAGCCGCGCTGCTGAAGCGCGCCGTCCGCGTGCTGCACGTCGCGGCCTCTCACGGTCACCGCCGGCTGGTGCTGGGGGCGTGGGGGTGTGGCGTGTTCGGCAACGAACCGGCTGTCGTCGCCGACGTCTTCCACAGCGCACTGCGGGACAATCGCTTCTTCGACCACGTCGTCTTCGCCGTGCTCGACCGGCAGAAGGGCACGCCCGCGCTGGCCGCATTCGCGGCGCTGCGCCGCCCCTGACCTGCGGTGAGCCAAAGTGGCATCACTTTGAGCCAGAAATGCTTGCTGGTGATGCCACTGTGTGCCATAGTGGTGCCATGGATCTGACCCCGTATGTGGCTTCCCTCGGCCGAGAGCTGCTGACCGCCGTCGAAACAGGCGGCGACGAGGCGAGTGCTCTGGTCGAGCGGTTGACCGTGACGATGGAGTCGGCGATCCGGCTGGCGCTGCTCGAGGCGCTGTCCGCCGCCGCCGACGAGATCACCGCGGACCTGGCGCCGGACTCGGTGCAGGTGCTGCTGCGGGGCCGTGACCCGAAGTTCGTCGTGACGCGCCGGACGCCGGAGCAGCCGGCCGCCGTCGCGCCGGAGCCCGTTGCCGCGGCACCCGCCGACGACGTGGCGGCCGGCTTCGACGACGGCACCACCGTGCGCATCAACGTCCGCCTGCCAGAACCGCTCAAGGCCGCGATCGACGAGGCCGCGGCCAAGGAGGGCCGTTCGGTCAACGCGTGGCTGGTGCGCGCCGCGTCGGCTCAGCTCAGCCCGAAGCGCGAAGCCGCCCCCGAGACGCTCACCGGCGGCATCCCCGCCTCGCAGCGTTTCGTCGGCTGGGTCCGCTAACTCCAGCTCTTCACCTCACGTCTCCCACCTGCGGAGACGTTGTTCCGACACCTTCTGAGGGGACAGCCATGCCTTCTTACGACACGCCAGAACCGATTTCCGTACTGCTGGACATCTACGCGGGCTACGTCCAGATCATCGCGAGCGACCGCTTCGACACCAAGGTCGAGGTGCGCCCGTCGGACCCGTCCGACTCCTCGGACGTCGAGGCGGCGCAGAAGACCCGCGTCGACTACAGCGACGGCACCCTGATGGTGCGCGGGCCGAAGCGGACGTTCGACTTCTCCAAGAAGACCAGGTCGGTCGACGTCGTGATCGAGCTGCCGACCGGGTCCAAAGTGGACGCCGACGTCACGGCGGGCAGCACCCGCACGTCCGGTGTGCTCGGCGTGACCGAGGTCGACATGTCCGCGGGCAACGTGCACATCGACCGGACCGGCCCGCTGAAGGTCGACACGGGCGCCGGACAGGTCAACGTCGGCGCGGTCGCGGGCAACGCCGAGGTCAAGACCGGCAGCGGGCACATCCGCATCGGTTCGGTCGAAGGCTCGCTGGTCGCCAGGAACTCCAACGGCCACACCGAGATCGGCACGGTCGAGGGTGAGCTGCGGGCACGTTCTGCCAACGGCGACATCAACGTCGAGCGGGTCGGCGGGCTGGTGGAGGCCAAGACCGCGATGGGATCCATCGCCGTCGGCGAGGTCGTCCGCGACACCGTCTCGCTGAGCACCGCCATGGGCGGCATCGAGGTCGGGATCGCCCAGTGGACCGCGGCGTGGATCGACGCCAAGACCGGGTTCGGCCGCGTCACCAACACGCTGCAGAGCAGCGACGGCCCCGGCGACTCCACCGAGACCGTCAAGGTCACCGCCCACACGTCCTTCGGCGACATCACCGTCCGCCGTTCCTGAGGGGAAATCCATGAACGCGATCAAAGCGACCGGCCTGCGCAGGTCGTACGGCGACCACGTCGTGCTCAACGGCGTCGACCTGAACGTCCCGCGCGGCACCGTTTTCTCGTTGCTCGGCGCGAACGGCGCCGGCAAGACCACCACGGTCAAGATCCTGTCCACCCTGATCCGCGCGGACGGCGGCAGCGCCTCGGTCGCTGGCCACGACGTGGTACGTGACCCGAACGCCGTCCGGGCCGCGATCGGCGTCACGGGTCAGTTCTCGGCCGTCGACAACCTGATGACGGGCAGGGAGAACCTGAAGCTGATGGCCGACCTGCACCACCTCGGCCGCGCGGACGGCAAGCGCAAGATCGAGCAGTTGCTGGAGCAGTTCGACCTGGTCGACGCGGCCGACAAGTCCGCGTCGACGTACTCCGGCGGCATGCGGCGCCGGCTCGACCTCGCCATGACGCTCGTCGGTTCGCCGCAGGTGATCTTCCTGGATGAACCGACCACGGGCCTCGACCCGCGCAGCCGCCGCACCATGTGGCAGATCGTGCGGGAGCTGGTGGCGAGCGGCGTCACGATCTTCCTCACGACCCAGTACCTGGAGGAGGCCGACGAGCTCGCCGACCGGATCGCGGTGCTGGACCACGGGAAGATCGTCGCCGAGGGCACCGCGGACGAGCTCAAGCGCCGCATCCCCGGTGGCCACGTGCTGCTGCAGTTCACCGATCCCCGTCACCTCGAAGCTGCCACGCGAGTGGTGCGCAACGCCTCCCGTGACGGCGAGGCGCTCGCTCTCCGCGTGCCGAACGACGGCAGCGTCGGCTCGCTCAAGGCGCTGCTCGACCGCCTCGACGAGAACTCCGTGCTGGTCGACTCGCTCAGCACGCACACCCCGGACCTCGACGACGTCTTCCTCGCCCTCACGGGCAACCCCGAGAAGGTGAAGCAGTCATGACCTACGTACTGACCGACTCGGCGACGATGGTGCGCCGCAACCTCAAGCGCATGATCCGGTACCCGTCGATGACGTTCCAGCTCCTGATCATGCCGGTGGTCTTCCTGCTGCTGTTCGTCTACGTCTTCGGCGGCACGCTCGGCGCGGGCCTCGGCGGGCCTTCCGGCGGGCGGGCGGAGTACCTGAACTACGTCACACCGACGATCATCCTGATGGCGATCACCGCGGCGGTGCAGGGCACCTCGATCTCGATCGCGATGGACATGACCGAGGGCATCGTGGATCGCTTCCGCACCATGGCGATCGCCCGTGTTTCTGTCCTAACGGGACATGTGGTCGGCAGCCTGGTCCAGACGGTCCTCGCCATGACGTTCGTCTTCGGTGTCGCCGTCGCGATCGGCTTCCGGCCGCAGGCGAGCGCGGCCGGCTGGCTCGCGGTGGCCGGTCTGCTGGTGGGCATGGCGTTCGCGCTCATCTGGTTGTCCGCCGCGCTCGGACTGGCGAGCAAGAGCGTGGAGTCGTCGAGCAACATCGGCCTGCCGCTGATCCTGCTTCCGTTCTTCGGCAACGGTTTCGTGCCGACCGACTCGATGCCGACCGTGCTGCGCTGGTTCGCCGAGTACCAGCCGTTCACCCCGTTCATCGCCTCGCTGCGCGGCCTGCTGATGGGCACTCCGATCGGTAACAACGGCTTGATCGCGCTCGCCTGGTGCGTCGTCATCGGGACCGGCGGCTACCTCTGGTCCAAGAAGCTGTTCAACCGCGAATCCACCCGCTGAGGGAGAGACACCGCAATGACCGCAGTGCAGCAAGGCCTTCCGATGGACCGCGACGTCAACCCGTTCGACCCGCCCAGCCAGATCACGCAGCTGCGCTCGACCCGTCCGGTCAGCCCGATGCTCTTCCCCGACGGCCACGAGGGCTGGCTCGTCACCGGCTACGACGCCGTCCGGCAGGCGTTGGCGGACACCAGGTTCAGCTCGCGGCAGGACCTCGGGATCATCCACATGCCGTTCCCGACGCCCGGCATGCCCGAGCAGACCGAACCGTCCCCGCAGACGCCGGGACTGTTCATCAGCATGGACCCGCCGGACCACACCAGGTTGCGCCGCAAGCTCACCGGGGCGTTCACCGTCAAGCGGATGAAGGCGCTGGAAGAGGGAATCGCCGAGATCACCGAACGGCAGCTGGACGAGCTGGCGAGCCTGACCCCGCCGGTCGACCTGGTGAAGGAGTTCGCGCTTCCGGTGCCCTCACTGGTGATCTGCGAGATGCTCGGCGTTCCGTACGCGGACCGCGAGACGTTCCAGGCGAACTCCTCCAAGTTCATGGAACGGGAGGTGAACCTCGAGGACAAGATGGCCGCGTACATGGCGATCTACACGTACCTGTCCGAACTGGTCACGAGCAAGCGCGCCGAGCCCGATGACGACCTGCTGTCCGACCTCGCCCGCGACGAGGACCTCAGCATCGAGGAACTGATCGGCATGGCGTTCCTGCTCCTGCTGGCCGGCCACGAGACCACGGCCAACATGCTGGCACTGGGCACGTTCGCGTTGCTGGAACACCCCGAACAGCTGGCCGCACTGCGGGCGGAGCCGGAGCTGATCCCCGACGCCGTCGAGGAACTGCTGCGCTACCTCGCCGTCGGCGATGTCTTCTACCGGTACGCCGCGGAGGACATCGAGTTCTTCGGGGAGACGATCCGCGAGGGCTCGACCGTGATCCTGTCCCTGCTGGCCGGCAACCACGACCCGGAGCGCTACGAGAACGCCGACGCTCTGGACGTGCGCCGCAACGCACGGGGGCATCTCTCGTTCGGGCACGGCATCCACCAGTGCCTCGGTCAGCAGCTGGCCCGCATCGAGATGCGTACCGGGTTCGAGGGACTGCTGCGCCGGTTCCCGGGGCTGGAGCTCGCGGTTGCGGCCCGTGAGGTGAAGCTGCGGACCGACATGAACATCTACGGCGTGCACGCCCTGCCGGTCACCTGGGCGTAGTTCGAGGCCGGGTGTGCCATGGGCACCCGGCCTCTGCGGCTGTCAGGCGGTGAATCCACCGCGCCGACACGGATCTGGCGGGAATCAGACCCTGCGTTCGCGCAACGGCGCCGCGACCTCGTGCAGGTGCTGCAACACGTACCCGTACGACCGGAACAACCCGCACTGCGCATAGGAGATCCCGTGCTGAGCGCAGAACTCGCGCACGATCACCTGCGCGTGCCGCAGGTGCGGCCGCGGCATGCTCGGGAACAGGTGGTGCTCGATCTGGTAGTTCAGCCCGCCGAGCAGGAGGTCGACGAACCACCCGCCCCGCACGTTGCGCGAGGTCAGCACCTGCTTGCGCAGGAAGTCCAGCGTGTGCCCGGCCGACAGAACCGGCATGCCCTTGTGGTTCGGGGCGAACGAACACCCCATGTAGAAGCCCCACAACGCCTGATGCACCAGGATGAACGCCACGGCGTAGACGGGGGAGAGCACCCAGAACACCACGGCCAGGTACACCACGACGTTCGCGATCATGAGGTACCGCTCGCGGCCCGAGTGCCGGATCGAGTGCCAGTGCAGCGCGAAGCCTTCGAGCAGCAGCAGCGGGAAGAACAACGCGGCCTGGTGCGACGCGATCCACCGCAGCGGCCCGCTCTTCGCCGCGCCCTGCCGCTGCGTGAACGCCAGCACCGAGATGTCGACGTCCGGGTCCTCGTCCTCGTGGTTCGGGTTCGCGTGGTGGCGGTTGTGCTTGCCGACCCACCAGCCGTAGCTGACCCCGACCAGTCCGCTGTGGACGAGCCCGGTGATCTCGTTCCACTTCCGGGAGCTGAAGATCTGCTTGTGGCCCGCGTCGTGCCCGATGAACGACAGCTGGGTGCTCATCACCGCCAGCACGACCGCCACCGCGAGCTGCCACCAGGAGTCCCCCAGCAGCGCGAACGCGACCCACGCTCCCGCGTAGACCAGCAGGTTCGCGGTCATGCGGACGTAGTAGTTACCGCGCCGTCGCCTGAGCAGGCCTGCCTGCTTGATCGAGGCGGCCAACTGGGCGAAGTCGCTCGCCTGCCGGGTTGTCACCCGCGCAGCATGACATGCCCCGGCAGCCGCCCCGTGCACGCCTGATGAAGCTGACGCAAAGCTGACACATCACCCAAACGTGGCACGCCCCTCGTAATTCGGTTGATCCGGCCACCGGGCGACGCTCCACTGTGCCCGAACACGAGCCTGGGGGCAGCATGCAGATCCGGTCCACCACCGCCGCCGACCTCGGAGTCTTCGTCGACACGGTGCACACCGCGTTCGGGCGCTTCCCGGACGCCCCGGCCGGCGCTGACGGCGTCTTCTGGGCGGCGCTCGAGATGGACCGCAACCTGCTCGCCGTGGCAGCGGACGGGCGGCCGGTCGGCACCGCCGCGGCGTACTCCTTCGAGCTCACGCTGCCCGGCGAGGTGATCGTCCCGGCCACCGGGGTGACCAACGTCGGCGTCCTGCCGTCGCACCGGCGTCAGGGCGTGCTCACGGCGATGATGCGGCGTCAGCTCGCCGAGGTGCGGGCACGAGGGGAGTTCCTCTCCGTGCTGCTGGCCGCCGAGGGCGCGATCTACGGCCGGTTCGGCTACGGCCCGGCGACCTACACCCGGCGGCTCACGGTGCAACGTCACCAGTCGGCGTTCGCACCGCCCCGAGCGCACGACACGGCCCCCACCGGCTCGGTCGAGGTGCTGCACCGGGAGCAGTGCGGCGAAATTCTGGAGCAGGTCTACGACCGGTACCGCCGCACCCAGCCAGGCGCGTTGTCGAGGCCGCACCGCTGGTGGGCGCGCCGCGCCGGGCAGCCCCCGATCTCCCCGGCGGCGCGCTACGTCGCCGTCCACCGCGACGCCGGCGGCAGCGCGGACGGGTACGCCAGCTACGCGCTGGCCGACGGCACCCTGACCGTCGACGAGACCGTCGCCACCACCGACACCGCGTTCACGGCGCTGGCCCGGCTCACGCTCGACCACGACCTGGTCACCCAGGTGGTGTTCAGGCACTTCCCGCCGGAGCACCCGCTGCGCTGGCAGTTCGCGGACATCAACGCCGGTCAGATCAGCCACGACATCGACTGGCTCTGGGTGAGGCTGCTGGACGTTCCGAACGCCCTGACCGCGCGCGGCTGGTGCACCGACGGTGAGCTCGTGCTCGACGTCGGCGATCCGTTCCTCGGCGAGCACGGCCGCTACCTGCTGACCGTGCGGGACGGCAAGGCCGAGTGCGTTGCCACGGATCGGGAGCCCGACCTGTCGCTGGACGTGCGCGATCTGGGCTCGATCTACCTCGGCGGCACGGCCCCGAGCGCGCTCGTGCGGGCCGGGCACGTCCGGGCCCGCCACTCAGGCGCGGTCACCCTCGCGGACGCCCTGTTCCGGGCCGAGCGCGCCCCGCACTGCCTGCACTGGTTCTGAGCCTGCCTGGATCGGCGCGAAGTTGTAGTGCGCCAACGGGAACCGTCCGGCGGCGCGGTGGGCGTCGATCGTCGACGTCGGCCGCAGCAGGGTGGCCTCGCCGTGCTGGTTGAAGTAGTAGCTGTGCGCCGTCGAGCACTGGCCGAGTGAGAACACCGAGTTCTCGGCGACCTTCTTCCGCATCCGGCCGAGGAACTCGTCGTTGGCCTGCTGGGTGACCTCGAAGACGGCGGCGCCGCGGTCGTGCATCGCGGTGAACAGCCGCCGCACGTGCTTCATCTGGCACTCGATGGTCGTGAAGTACGACAGGCCGCTGTAGGCGTAAGGACTGTTGAGCGACAAGAGGTTCGGAAAGCCGGGCACCGTCATGCCCTCGTACGCCTGGAACCTGTGCTGCCGCCACCACGCGCCGAGGTCCTTGCCGTCCCTGCCGATGATCTCGAACGCGGGGAAGTTGGTGTCCCAGAGGTTGAATCCCGTGGCCAGCACCAGAACGTCGATGTCGGTGCGCCCGCCGGCGGTGACGATGCCGGTCGCGTCGACGTGGTCGATGGTGGCTGTCTCCAGGTGCACGTGCGGCTGGGTGAAGGCGCGGAAGTAGTCGTTGGAGAACGTGGGGCGCTTGCAGCCGAACGAGTAGTCGGGCGTGAGCTTGCGGCGCAGCTCGGGATCGCTGACCTGGCGGCGGAGGTGGGCCCGGCACCACCGTTCCGCGATCCGGTTCACGACGCGGAGCTGTTTGTAGTGCACGACTCCCGAGATCATCATCATTTCGAGGATCGTGCTGCCCACCAGCCGCACGGCGCGCTGAACGACCGGCAGGGCGGCGAACAACCTCCGAAGTGGACGCGGCACTCGGTAGTCGGGCTTCGGGCTGACCCAGATCGGGGTGCGCTGGTAGACGGTGAGCGCGGCGGCGGTTTTCGCGAGTTCGGGGATCAGCTGCACCGCGGTCGCGCCGGTGCCGATGATCGCCACGCGTTTCCCGGTGAGGTTCACGGAGTCCCACGCGGCGGTGTGGATCACCTTGCCCTGGAAGGTGCCGATGCCCGCGATGTCGGGCGTCCTGGGCTGGGAGAGGAAGCCGGTCGCGGTCACGAGATACCTCGCGGTGACCGTCTCACCGTCGTCGGTGGTGACCCGCCAGTGGTCCTCGTGCCAGGCCGCGCCCGTGACCGCGGTGCCGAAACGCATCGACCGGCGCAGGTCGTACTTGCGGGCCACGTGCTCGGCGTAGCGCTTGAGCTCCTCACCCGGTGCGAACAGTCGCGACCAGTGCGGATTCGGTTCGAACGAGTAGGAGTAGGTCGACGACGGGATGTCCACGGCGAGGCCGGGATAGCGGTTCACGTGCCACGTACCGCCGAGGTCGTCCTCGCGGTCGAGGATCAGCAGGTCGTCGTGCCCCAGCCGCTTGAGCTGGATCGCCGCGCCCATGCCGCCGAACCCGGCTCCGACGATGACGGCGTCGTACCGCGGACCCATACGGACCTCCAGCGGAATCACGTGTCAGTTTCGGAACCGTATGTCAGTTCTGAGGTGATCGCAAGAGTCCGCAGGTCATAGACTTGCCCGCATGACGTCCAGTGCCCAGTCCGTCAGCCGCGCCGAGCGCAAGAAGCAGGAGCTGCGCCGCGAGATCATCGACGCGGCGTTCGACTGCTTCGCCGAACGCGGCTACCACGCCACCGGAATCGCCGACGTGGCAACGCGGCTCGGCATCGGGCACGGCACCTTCTACCGCTACTTCCAGAACAAGCGGGACATCGTCGACCACGTCATCGACGACCTCGTCGGCCGCATCACGACGGCCCTCACCGCCGAGAACGCCCCCGATGCGGTGTCCACCCTCGACGAGTACCGCGAGCAGTCCGCCCGCATCGGCGAGTCGCTGGCCCGCATCTTCAGCGAGGACCCGCGCATCCCGCGGCTGCTGCTGTTCGAGGCCCCCGGCATCGACAGGCCCATGGCGGAGCGGGTCCTCGACCTCTTCGACGTGGCCGCCGCCCTGACCGCCGCCTACCTCTCGCACGGGGTCGAGCTGGGGTACCTGCGCGCGGGCCTCGACGTCGACAGCACCGCGAGGGCGATCAACGGCATGATCCTCGGCTCGGTGATCTCCTCCCTGCGCACGCCCGACGCCGAGCACCAGCGGCGGCTCAGCGAGGCCGTGCGGCGCGTGATGTACGACGGCATCGCCGCACGCGAGGCCTGACGCGTGACGATCGAACGCACGAGCCGGGCATATGGGCGGCGGGCCGACGAGTACATCGACCTCTTCGGCACCATCGAGGCGGCCGCACTGCCCGACCGCGAGCTGGTGGGGGCCTGGGCCCGCCGGCACCGCGGCGGGCGGTTCCTCGACGTCGGGTGCGGGCCGGGACAGTGGACGAACTGGTTGCACGAGCAGGGAATCACCGTCGTGGGGGTCGATCCGACGCCGGAGTTCGTCGCTCGTGCGCGGAAGCGTTTCCCGAACGCCGAGTTCCGGGCCGGCCGCGCCGAGGACCTCGACGTCCCCGACGCGAGCCTGGCCGGCATCCTCGCGTGGTTCTCGCTGATCCACACGCCACCGCAGCAGATCCCCGGCGTCCTGGCTGAGTTCGCCCGCTGCGTCGAACCCGGCGGAGGACTCCTCCTGGGATTCTTCGAGGGGCCAGAGCTGCTGCCGTTCGATCATGCGATCACCACCGCGTACTTCTGGCCGATCGACGTGCTCAGCCGCGCTGTCGAAGAGGCCGGGTTCTCCGTCACGGCCCGCGAAGCCCGCGTTGATCCCGGAGTTCGGCGGCAGGGCGCGATCGTGGCGGTCCGTTCAGAGCCAGGAGGAGAGCGCCGCCAGAATGTCCGCGCGGCGCCGTGGCGAGGCGAGGGTCGCGACAGGCTGCCCGTCGGCGAACAGCATCAGCGTCGGGATGCTGAGCACCCGGTAGCGGACGGCGATGCCGGGGTTGGCGTCGATGTCGACCTTCACGACGGAGATCGCGTCCTGGTACTCCTCGGCGATGCCCGTGACGACCGGGCTCAGTGCCTTGCACGGTCCGCACCAGGGTGCCCAGAAGTCGACCAGCACGGGCTTGCCCGCGGCGAGAACGGTGGTGTCGAAGGAATCCGCGGTCACGTCGGTGAGCTGCATGGTGAGGTTCCTGATCATCCGAAGGTGAAGGAGAAGGCCTGGACGCCGGGACCGACGGTCACGGTGGTCACGCCGGCCCGGATCTCCGGCGTGGCGAGCAGCCGGTAGGAGTTCGGCGTGCCGTCGACCTGGATGGTCTTGGTCTCGCCGTTGAGGTCGTAGGTGACGGTGCCGCTGCCGGACAGCACCATCCGCACCTCCTTGGCGCGGTAGTTGAGCCGGATCTGGCCGGAACCGCTGGTGGGCGTGATGTTCTGGCTCGTGAGTGTCCACGCGCCGGCCAGAGCGAAGGTGTCCGTGCCCTGGTTTTCGGGGAACTGGAAGGATTTCTCGCCACTGGTGTAGGTCTCGGTGCCGGCGAAGTTCACGCGCTTGGTCGAGCCGAGGTAGGTCTCGCGGGTGATGTCGGCGACGACCGGGGTGTCGTCGGCCAGTTCGGTGGCGGGCGGCAGCCGCACGCCCTGCTTGGCATCGTTGAGGAGTTGGCGGATCAGCTTCTCCGTGACCTGGTAGTCGCCCTCGCCGAACTTGATGTGCCGCACGGTTCCCTGGGCGTCGATGAGGTAGTGCGCGGGCCAGTAGCGGTTGCGGTAGTTGGTCCAGGTGCCCAGGTTGTTGTCCAGCGCGACCGGGTACGTGATGCCGAAGTTCTGGGCGGCGGACCGGACGTTGCCCGGTTCCTTCTCGAACGCGTACTCGGGGGAGTGCACGCCGATGATCTGCAGACCGGCGTCGCGGTAGGCCTTGTCCCACGCGGTCACGTGTGGCAGCGAGCGCTGGCAGTTGATGCAGGAGTACGCCCAGAAGTCGAGCATGACGACCTTGCCCCGCAACGACTTCAGGTCGATCGCCTGGTCGCCCTCGGTGTTGAACCACTGCTGGATGCCGGTGATGTCCGGTGCGGTGCCGCAGCTCTCCAGCTCGGTCGCGCCGTCGGAGCACCGGTCGAGGTCCTTGTTCTGGTCGTTGACCAGACCGCCGAGGTTGAGCGCCTTGCGCACCTGCTCGGAGTTGTTGACCCTGTCCTGCAACGAGCTGGTGTAGTCGGGGATGACCCGCTGCAGCAACTGGGGCAGGTTGAACACGAGGCCCGCGGCGAGCGCGATCATCACCACGCCCGCGGTGATGCGGATGCCGCGCTGGCGCTTGCGGAACGACTGCACGCGTTCGGCGACCCGGCGGCCGGCGAGTGCGAAGATCAGCAGCGGGATGGCCGCGCCGACGGCGAACGTGAGGGTGAGGACGACGGTCTCGGTGCCGATCCTGCCGGTGGAGCCGGCTACGGTGATCGCGGCCAGCACCGGTCCCGCACACGGCACGTACACCGCGCCCAGCGCCAGGCCGAGGGTGAACCCACCGCGGCCGGCGTCCGGATTGCGTTGCGGGATCCAGGTGAACGGCTTCTCCAGCAACTGTTCGAAGCGCGGCACGATCAGGCCGACGCCGATCAGCAGGAGCACGGCGATCCCGGCCCAGCGCAGGACGTCCTGAGGCAGGTTGAGCACGGACAGCAGGAGCGACCCGAACAGGGTGACCAGGCTGAAGCTCACGACGAGTCCGGCGATCACCAGGTAGGGCCGGGCACGAGACGGCGCTTTGGTCGCCAGCGCCACTCCCGTCGTGCGGGCGCTCTGGGTGCCGCCGGAGAAGAAGATGACCGGCAGGACGGGCAGGATGCACGGCGAGATACCGGTGACGAGGCCGCCGATCAGACCGATCAGTGCGAGGGTCAACATGTGGGGCCCTACTCGGGTTGGTGGGGGTGCGTGATGCCCCTGGTTCGGGGCTGATCGCGAGCCGGATTGCTCATGGCGCCGAAGCGCTCCGCAGGTTCGTGGGAAACCAGACCAATCCGGTGGCCGAGGGGCGGCGAATCAGGGGAAGCAACCGTTCGACCACCCCTGGGAGATGTCCGTCATGAACACGACCGTCCGCAGCACCGTCCTGGCCATCGGCGCCGCTTCGCTCGCCCTGTTCGGCGCGGCGTGTGGCTCGGGTGACATGGCCAGCACCAACACCAGCAATGCACCCACCTCGACGGCCCCATCGTCGGCCGCGATGGCCGACCCCGCCCGCGACCTCGTCGGTCCCGGCTGCGCCGACTACGCCAAGCAGGTGCCCAGTGGCGCCGGTTCGGTGGCGGGCATGTCCGCGGACCCGGTCGCGGTGGCCGCGAGCAACAACCCGTTGCTGACGACGCTGGTCGCCGCCGTGTCCGGCAAGCTCAACCCGAAGGTCGACCTGGTCTCGACGCTCAACGGCGCCGAGTTCACCGTGTTCGCGCCGGTCGACTCGGCGTTCGCGAAGATCGACGCCGCGACGATCGAGAAGCTCAAGACCGACGACGCGCTGCTGGCCAAGATCCTGACCTACCACGTGGTGCCCGGTCAGATCGCGCCCGACAAGATCGCCGGCGACCAGAAGACCGTGCAGACCGGCACCGTCAAGGTCACCGGTTCCGGCAACGCGCTGAAGGTCAACGACGCCAACGTGATCTGCGGCGGCGTGCACACCGCCAACGCGACCGTCTACCTCATCGACTCGGTCCTGCTGCCCCAGTAAGGCCGAATCGGAGGAACAGCGCATCATTCGGGCAGATGACCCGAAGCGAGACAACAAAACCACTCTCTGCGGTATCTGTGTCACACAGGGCGACATCCGCCCTCTGACGCAGAACAAGGGGAGTTCGCGTTGAAGAAATCCATTCTTGCCGCCGGGCTCGCGGCGGCCGTGGGTATCACCACGGCCGCCGTGCCCCCGGCCACTGGGGAGACCGTCGCATCGCCGCAGGTCGACGCGGGCGATCTGACGACATCGGTCACGCTGATCACGGGTGACCACGTGCACGTGGTCAACGGGCAGGTGCGGACGCAGGCAGCGAAAGGCCGTGAGGACGTCCGCTTCCACCACTACACCGACCAGCGGGGCAACCTGCACGTCATCCCGCTCGACGCCCAGTCGCAGATCTCGGCGGGCACGCTCGACCAGCGGCTCTTCGACGTCTCGCTGCTCGCGCGGTCCGGTTACGACGACGCGAAGCGCGACACGATCCCGTTGATCGTCCAGGGCGGCGCGGGGCTGCGCTCGGCGGACGCGAAGTCGTTGCCCAGCATCGACGCCCACGCGGTCACGGCGGACAAGAAGGGCGGTTTCTGGTCAGCGGCGCGGACGAGCGGCGCGGCCAAGGTGTGGCTCGACGGCAGGATCACCGCCACGCTCGACCGCAGCGCCGCGCAGATCGGCGCACCGCAGGCCTGGCAGCAGGGTTTCACCGGTTCCGGCGCCACGGTCGCCGTGCTCGACACCGGCATCGACGTCACGCACCCCGACCTGCAGGGCTCCGTGGTGGAGGAGAAGAACTTCACCCCGGCCGCCACCACGGACGACAAGTTCGGCCACGGCACCCACGTCGCCTCGACGATCACAGGTGCCGGCAAGTACAAGGGCATCGCGCCGGACGCCAAGCTCGTCAACGGCAAGGTGCTCGACGACTTCGGCGGTGGCAGCGAGTCCGGCGTCATCGCGGGCATGGAATGGGCCGCCACCAAGGCCGACGTCGTCAACATGAGCCTCGGCACCAACACTCCCAGCGACGGCACCGACCTCGTGTCGCAGGCCGTCAACCGGCTCACCGCCGAGCACGGCGCGCTGTTCGTGGTCTCGGCGGGCAACTCCGGTGGCCCGGTCGCCTCGCCCGCGGCCGCAGACTCCGCGCTGACCGTCGGCGCGGTCGAGCGCGACGAGAAGCTGGCGGGCTTCTCCAGCCGCGGTCCGCGCACCGGTGACGGCGCCATCAAGCCGGACATCACCGCGCCCGGCGTGGGCATCGTCGCGGCGAAGGCCAAGTTCGGCGTCATCGGCACCCCGGTCGACGAGGGCCACGTCGCCCTGTCCGGTACCTCGATGGCGGCACCGCACGTCGCGGGCGCCGCGGCGATCCTCGCGGCGAAGAACCCCGCGTGGTCCCCGGCGGACATCAAGACCGCGCTGATGAACAGCGCCAAGCCCTACCCCGACTCCAGCGTCTTCGACCAGGGCGCCGGACGCGTCGAGGTGGCCCGCGCGGTCACCACGAGCCCGGTCGCCAGCCCGGCCAGCCTCAGCTTCGGCACGGCTCAGTGGCCGCACGAGGACGACCAGCCGGTCACCAAGAAGATCACCTACCGCAACACCGGCACCGAGCCGCTCACGCTCGACCTGACCGTCGCCGAGCAGAAGCCGGCGGCGACCGGCCTCTTCAGCGTGTCCCCGGCGAAGCTGACCGTCCCGGCGGGCGGCACCGCCGAGGCCTCGATCACCGCCGACACCCGCGTGCCGGGCCCGGACGGCGTCTACGGCGCCGCGATCGTCGCCTCCAACGGCACCCGCGTGCCGATCGGCGTGCACAAGGAAGAAGAGAGCTACGACCTCACGCTCAACTACGTCGGCCACGACGGCAAGCCGGCCGCCGCGCGGCGCTACCTGTTGCTCGGCATCGACCGTCCCGGTTACCAGGCAGGCGAAGCCCCGACCGGCACGGTGAAGATCCGGTTGCCCAAGGGCCGGTACTTCCTGAGCACGTTCTTCGAGACGGCCAGCGCCGACCCGAACACGCGCAGCAAGCTCACCGTGGCGTACGAACCGTCCATCGAGGTCACCGGCACCAAGACCGTCACCTTCGACGCCCGCACCGCGGCCGAGCCGTCGATCACCGTCGACCGCCAGGAGGCCTCGTCGGCGAGGGCCTCGCTGTCCGTCCGGATGAGCACCTCGACCTTCGGGTTCGGCAGCGGCTGGGGCATGCGGGAGTGGAAGGACTTCTACGTCCACCCGTCCGCCACGTCCGCCGCGGGCCTCGAATGGTCGGCCGTCAGCGTGTTCGCCAGGAAGAACGCCGACGGCGGCTTCTACGGCAGCCCGTACCAGTTCCACTCGCAGGCCGCGGGCAAGGACAGGCTGCCCGCCGCGATCAAGCACAGCGACCGCGAACGGGACATGGCCCAGGTCGACGCCACGCTGAAGGCCCGCGTCCCCGGCTCGAGCGGCGACCGCAACGGCGGCGTCTTCGGCCCGCTGCCGTTCAAGCTCACCGAGTTCTACACGCCCGGTGTGCCGTGGTACCGATCGCTGGCCGAGGAGGTCGACCCGACCGCGTTGCCGGTCATCGTCGACGAGGCGAAGGCGAAGACGTTCCGGCGCGGTGCCAAGAGCACCGAGCAGTGGAACACCGCCGTGTTCGGTCCTGGTTTCCCCGCGGTCGGGCCCGAGATGACCGGGGCGTGGGCCGGGCGGCTGGGTGACCAGGTGTTCGTGAACACGCCGGTGTTCGCCGACGGCTCCGGTGAGCGCACGACGTTCGATTTCGGCGCCAGCACCGGCACCACGAGGCTGACCGCGAACGGCCAGGTCGTCGCCGAATCCCCGACGCCGGGCCGGCTGTTCACCCCGGTGCCCGCGGCGAAGACCACCTACCAGCTGCACACCGAGGGCAACCGCGCCCCGCTGTCGTCGAAGGTGACGGCTGACTGGACGTTCACGTCCGAGACCGCCGCGGCCGACAAGACGAAGGTCCTGCCGCTGCTGGCGGTCCGGTTCGAACCCAAGCTCGACGACCACAACCAGGCACGGGCGGGCAGCCTGCTCACGATCCCGGTGACGGTGCAGCGCAACGGTGCCAAGGCCGACGTCACCGATGTGCGCACGCCGCAGGTCGAGGTCTCCTACGACGAGGGCAAGACCTGGCAGCGGACCGTCCTGTTCAAGGCGGGCAACAAGTGGCTGCTCACCTTGCTGCACCCGAAGAACGCGAAGTCGGTGTCGTTCAAGGCAAAGGTCAGTGACGCGCACGGGTCTGCCGACCAGGCGGTCGTCCAGGCGTACACGCTGAAGTGACGCGGGCGGGGAGAGGCCGCCCACCGGCCTCTCCCCGCTCACCGCCCGCCTCCGGCGTGCTCAGATGACGCCTGCTCGCGCGGCGTAGGCCACGGCCTGCGACCGGTTGCGCAGGTTGAGCCTGCCCAGCACGCCGGAGATCACGTTCCTGATGGTGCGCACGGAATAGCGAAGTTCCTTGGCTATCGCGGACAGTTCGTGGCCGTCCGCGATCAGGCGCAGGACAGCGATCTCGCGCTGATCCAGCCCGATGGAGCCGGCCTGGCGCTCGGTGGACTCGCGGAGGATCTCCTCGAGGTTTCTGATCATCAGCCCGGTGAGCCGTGCCGGGAAGGCAGCACCGCCCGACGTGGCAACGCGCACGGCCTGCGTCAGGTGTGCCGCGGTGAACGCCGTACGCGGAATGACGCTGACCACTTTGCACTCGACGGCGTTCAGCAGGTCCTGCTCGTCCAGGTCGGTCACGATCAGCACGACCGGAGTGCCGAGCGTCTGCGCGTTGCGACGCATGTGCGCTCTGGTCGAGGCTGTCAGCCGGTCGGTCGCCAGGACCAGCACCTGTGCCTGTGCCCGCTCGTCGGAGCCGAGCACGGCGCAGTTGCCGCTCGAGGCGAGCACCGTGACGATGCCGATCTGGGTGAGTGGGTCGTCTGCCTCGACTGCGATCTTCAAACGTCTCACGATGTCTCTCCCCACGTTGCCTCAGCGTGCGGACCGAAGAAGGCGACCGTTGGCATGCGGTCGAACGCTAGTAACGGGGCGGGCGCTCAACAACGAGCATTCCGCCTGGCGGCACGATTCCTGTGGCCCGTCATCGCCTCGGGTAGGAAACGGGCATCAGCGTCATCGTCGTGCGGAGGGTTCATGATCTCCCCCATGCCCCGTGTCCATCCCGTTCCCCGTGATCAGCAGGTGGGTGAGGTCGCCGAACTGCTAGGTGTGTTCACCGGCGGCGGTGCCGTTCTGCGCCACCAAGGCGACCACCCTCCGCTCAACGCGCTGGCCACGGTGGTGCGCAACCCGGCTCTCTTCAGGGTTCTGGTGCCACAGGTGCGCTATCTCGCCAACGGCGCGCTGCCCGAACGGGATCGTGAGCTCGCGCTCCTGCGCATCGCGGCACGCGTGCCGTGCCCCTACGAGTGGGCGCAACATCGTCCGGCAGCTCAGCAAGCCGGGGTGACGGACAGCGAGATCGCCCGCGTGGCAGAGGGCTTGCTGGACGACCACTGGGACGATCACGACCACGCACTGCTCACCGCCGTGGACGAAATGCTCACCAAGGCCGACGTCGCCGACGAGACCTGGGCGCGGCTTGCGCGGCGTTACGCGGAAGCGCAGCTGATCGAGTTCGTCGTTCTCGTCGGTGAGTACCAGAAACTCGCAATTCTCCTCAACGTGTTGCGCACACCGATTGATTCGTGGCTCGGCGGCGACGCTGTTCCGCCGAGTTGAACAACGGTGGAGGTGGCGTCCCGTCGTGGCTACCTTCAACGATGTGCCCAGGTCTGACAGCTTTCGAGCAGCCTGAGGCGCATTCCTGAAGTTCCGCTCGACGGTGATTCGGGGTGAATCCACTGTGGATGCTCAGAAGATCAACAGACGTGTCGCGCTTCATCTGGTGAGCTGCTCCAAAATCGTCGTCGACGGCTCGGTGATGTGCCGCGCTCACGGCGGCGATCTGGACGTCGGTGTGTTCGCCTCGCTTGTCGCTCTCGAGGAGCGGAAGTACGTGCAGCGCACCGGCGACCTCTGTTGCTCCTGCGGCAGGTATCTGGTCCGGCTCACCGTCTCGGGTCTCCAGCTCCTGTCGTGGCTCGACCGCGAGACCGCTCAGGCGGAGCTGGCCCACGCCGCAGCGGCTTGAAGTCTTGGCAAACAACCGTTCCGTGGTGTGGAACAGGCCGAGAAGGTGCCGGTCGGGGTCTCATAGCCTGAGCCGCCCTGCCCAATGATCTTGACGGGACTGGCCCATGGCCCAAGCGCCCATTTCCGACGGTCCGCGGTCCTGGCCGATCGTCGGCGACCTGCCTCAGTTCGGCCGAGACCCGTTGCGGTTCTTCACCACGCTCGCGAAACGCGGCCCGATCGTGCGCTGGCGGTTCGGCCGGCGCCCTGCCCTGTTCCTCAGTGAACCCGGCGTGGTCGCCGAGCTGTTCGCGGCCGACGGCGCGACGTTCGACCGGCCGGACTCTCCCCTGGCGTTCCGGATGCTGCTCGGCAACAGCGTCGCGCTCGCCAGCGGCGAGGACTGGCAGCGCAAGCGGGCGCTGGTCGGGCCGACGCTGCGGCCCAGGCAGGTGCGCGGGTACGCCGCCACCATGGTCGACTGTGCCGACGACCTCGTCCGCGACTGGCGGCCGGGCGACCGCGTCGATCTGAAACGCGAGATGGCCCGGCTCACGCAGAGCGTCCTCATCCGTGCGGTGTTCGGCGGGGAGAGCACACCGGCCGAGCGCAACACCATGGCCGAGGCGGTCGACCGGGCCCAGCTGTTGATCGGCAAGGAGCTCGGCGGCCTCGGCGTCGTCCTGCCCGACCGGGTGCCCACTCCCACCCGCAGGCGGCTCGCCCGTGTCGTGGCGGAGATCGACGAGGTGATCAGGACCATCGTCGCGAGGATCAGCGACGACGGCAGCTCTCGCTCGGATCTGCTGAGCAGGTTGCGGCGGTCGGACGACGGCTGGCCGGCGCTGTCGGCGCGGGAGCTCAGGGACGAGACGGTCAGCCTGTACGTCGCCGGGCACGAGACGACCAGCAACGCCCTTTCCTGGCTGTGGTACCTGCTGGCACGCCATCCGCACGTGCGCGACCGGATGCACGCCGAACTGGACGAGGTACTCGCCGGACGTCGTCCGGGCATCGACGACTGGCCTCGGCTGGCCTACGTGCGAGCGGTCGTGCAGGAGACCATGCGCATCAGGCCGGTGGCGTGGATGATCACCACGGTCGCGGGGGAGAACACGGTCATCGGCGGGCACCACGTGCCGCGTGGGACGCGGCTTTGGTGCAGCCCGTGGGTCACCCACCGCGACCCGCGGTGGTGGGACGACCCCGAGGAGTTCCGGCCGGAGCGGTGGAGCGGGCCGGTGTCGTCGGAGGCCTACTTCCCGTTCGGCTCCGGTCCGAGGGGATGTCCGGGAACGAACTTCGCGATGGTGGAGTCCGTGCTCGTGGTGGCCAGGCTGGCCCAGCAGCACGTCTTCGACGTCGATCCGGGTGAGATCCGCCCGGCGCCGCTGCTCACGTTGCAGCCCAAGGGACCTGTCATGGCGACTGTGTCGTCGCGCTGACGTTCTGATGAACGCGGTGGACCCGCCCGGATCGGAGGACGTCGGCCAGTGCTGCGGTTGAGCGTGCTCGATCGGTTGGCGAACGAGCCGGTGCGCTCGCCGTCAGGTCTTTATGCGCTGCACTACGACTCGGACGGCGTGGCCGTGCTGACCAACACCACGACCGGCGAACGACGCTGGCGTGCGGGTCCACCGGACCAGCCCGCCGCGGGCAGCCTCGTGCTGACCCGCGCGCGGCAGCTCGAGGTCTGGCGCGGGGGCGACCGGGTCGTGTGGAAGTCCGGTATCGGCGCGCCGTGGGCCTTCTCGCTGGGGGTGACCGACGACGGCGACTTCGAGCTCTACGACCACGCGGGCAAGCGGTTGTTCAACTCCCGGACCGGTCCCGGTGACGGGGTGCCGATCATGGACGAGGCTCCCGTCGGCGAGATCACCGGTGACCGTTACCTCGCCAGGTCCGGACGCAAGCACCGGTTGGTGAGCCGGACCGCGGACGGCGGGTTGCGGGTCGAGGTCCGCAGCCTGCGCGGCGGGTCCGTCGAGGTCCTCCCGCCCGCTCTCGCGCGGTGGATGGAGCAGGACGGCACGGTCCTGACGTGGCGGGTTCGGCCGGGCGTGCGGCTCGGCGACCGGCTGACGCTCTGCCTGGTCCGTGTGGACGGTTCGGTGGCGTGGTGCGACGAGAAGAGTCTCGTGTGGACAGAGCAGCCCGCTGTGTGGCACCGGCCCGGCGGGCACGAACTGGTGGCAGGTGGCCGGTTGCGGCATCAGTCGCTCTCGTCGCCGTCCGGCGCCTACACGTTCAAGCACGAGCGTGACGGCGACCTGGTCCTGCGTGAAACCGCCACCGGCGTCGTCGTGTGGCGGACCGGTACCGGCTGGGCCGGCGATGGCTGCGTGGAGCTCGGCCAGGACGGCGATCTCGTCCTCCGCAACAACTGCGGAGCGCCCGTGTGGCGCTCGGAGACCACCGGCTCGGGCAGGTTGATCCTCGATGATGACGGGCGTCTTTCACTGCTCGGCAAGAACGAGCGCGTGCTCTGGACTGCCGGTGCGGCCGAGGGGCGGGCCGCACCGGCGGTCGACGTGGCACGCGGCGCAACGATGCGGCACGGCCAGCTCCTGAGCCACGGGTCGCTCACCTCGCCTGACGGTGGGACGGTGCTCTCCCACGAGGCGGACGGCAGGCTGGTCCTGTTCGGATCGGACGGTCGCCCGATCTGGAGCGGGCAGGACTCCGTGTCCCACAGCGAGTTTGCTCCCGATGGCGCGGTGCCGGGCATCACGAACGTGTCCGTGCTCGCGGACGAACTCGTCGTGGCGGCCGGCGAGGTCCGCCTGTCGTCGCGAGGAGAAGTCTTGTGGCGCAACGGCAGGCTGGCGCGCGGCGAGGATCGCGCATCGTGGATCACCGGTCTGGCACTGGAGAGCTTCTGCCTCACGGTGGTCCACGACGTGGCTCCGGACGAGGCCCTGCGACGACTGGGTGTTCCCGCGGCCGACGTCGCCACCGGGACGTGGCGGCAGCTGCTCGAACGGGCCGAGCTCGACGAGGCCGAACCAGGTGACCTGGTGGTGGCGGCCTTCGCGCTCGGCGCTCACACCCTGCTCGTCGAAGACATGAGCAAGGTGGGTGTGGAGTCGCCTCGGTTGTCTGCCGGGACTTTCGCGGTCTCGTACTGCAGTCAGGCCGGCGGCGAAACGGTGCTGGTCGTGTTCCGGGGTGGTGAGATCGCCGAGAAGCACCAGCACACGAGCGCGGGTGACGGTGTCGCGCTGTTCTGCCGGACCGGGGGAATCAGCCCGTCCGGCAGCGATGTGGCCGCGGACGCGCGAATCGCGGTGGTGCTTCCCTGACCCGGGCTACTCAGTCGAGCCTGCGGACGAACGCCGCGGCCCACGGCGGCGTTGCGGCAGTCGAGCCGGGGTACGTGCGGGCCCCGTCGTGGCGGGGGAACGAGCCGATGAACCGGAGGTCCTTCGTGCGAGTGCGCAGGGAAGCCAGCGCTTCGCGCACGCGGTCCTCCTCCCGGTGCCCGTCGAAGTCGAGGTAGAACCGGTACTCGCCGAACCTGCCGGGCAACGGCCGTGACTCGATGCGGGTCAGGTTGATCCCGCGCCCGGACAGCTCCTCCAGGATCGCGGCCAGCTCGCCCGGCCGATGGGCGGCGACCAGGACGATGGACGTGCGATCCGCGCCGGTCCTGCTGGCGTGGGTGGTGTGGTTCGTGAGGAGCAGAAACCTCGTGGCGGCGTCCCCGCGGTCCGCGATGCCCCGCGCCGCCACCTCGAGCGGGTACCAGTCGGCGGCGACCGGGGCGGTGATGGCGGCGTCGAACTCGTTGTTCACCACGCCGACCGCCGCTGCCGCCGTGGAAGACGCGGGAACCTGTTCCGCGCCGGGCAGGTGTTTCCCGAGCCAGCCGCGGACCTGGGCGAGCGCGTGCGGGTGGCTCGCGACGGTGCGGACCCGGCGGAGATCGGTACCCGGCCGGACGAGCAGGGAGAACGCGATCGGGAGCACGACCTCGCGGATCGCGGTGACCGGTTCGTCGTCGGCGAGGGCGTCGAGGGTCGCGGAGACCGATCCCTCCACCGAGTTCTCCACCGGCACGCAGGCGAATTGCGTGTCGCCGGCGCGCAACGCTCTGATGGTGTCGGGAATGGTGGGCAGCGGGATGAGATCGGCATTGTCGTCCAATGCCCTGCTGGCTTGTTCGGTGAAAGTGCCGCGGGGTCCGAAGAATGCGATGGTGGCCATGAAATCGGAGGCTACCTACGTGCCGAACGGCTCACGGGCGCGTTTTCCACCTGATGGCACGCCGTATTCACTTCAGGGATCAGCTGCGCACCTGCAGCGCCAGAAGGACTTCTCTGCCGATATAGGCCTGCACAACGGGTCCACCGGCGGACGACAGCCACACGCTGTCCCCGATGCCCTCGCTCAGGAGCTGACCGCAAAGCGCGGCCGTGCGCGCGATGTCGACCATGTTGCCGGTCTCCTGGAGAAGCGAGAGCTGCAACGGGTAGTCGCACGCGACGGCGAGCATCCGGATGGTCTGCAGGGTGGTCGACGGTTCGGCGCAGGAGACCGCCAGGTGCAGGTTGGTGAAGCTGTGCTCCTCGAGCACGGCGCAGTTGCGCAGCCCTGCTTCCGCGAGCAGGAGCGCGCGATGCCTGCCGAAGCGCGTCCCGACGGTGGCGCCGACCACGAGCTCGATCGACATGGCGGCGGTGATCGCCACTCGCGCGATGCCCGATGCGTTCTGCCGGAACCGTTCCTCGTCGTCGACGACGACCCGCACACCGGCGCAGCCCGCCTTGCACGCGTACCGCATCGCCTCCACGGTCGCCGGGATCTCCGCGACGATCGGGATCGGGCTGCCCCGCACGACCGCGGCCAGGCAGGTGCAGTGAGCGGGTTCCCACCGCTCGATCCGGAAGATCTCGCAGCCGACGGCGGCAGCGCGTTTCACCGTCGTGGTGAGCGCTTCGACGGTGGCGTGGGCGTCCGTCGAGGCCTGGACCGCGACGGCGTGGTCGCTGCCCAGGCGGACCGATCCGGTGACGGTCTGCCTGGTGGCACGCCTCCCGCTCAACCAACCGGCGGGTGCCGGGGTGGACAGAGTTGTGCTGGGGGCTACCAGCACGCCGCACGCTCCGCGGGGAACACGCTGCTGACGGCCTGACGTGCCTGGTGGCAGATCTCCCTGATGCCGGCGAGCACCTCGCGGCTCGTGATCCTGGCCGCGGGCCCGGTGATCGACACGGCGGCGACCGCGCTCAGGTCGTGCCGGAGCATCGGTGCGGCCACCGTCGCGAGACCGCTCCCGTTCGCCAGGCCGATGCAGATGCCCTCCCTGCGGATCCGCCGGAGGTCGCGGACCAGGGGCCCGTCGATCGGCAACGGCTGGTTCATGCTGGAGGAGTAGGCGAGCAGCACCCTGCCGATCGCGCCGGACTCCGCCGGCACCCTGGTGCCGGGCCGGAACTGGCACCGGGGCGACCACTGACCGCGCAGCATGTCGATGCAGAGGGCCTCCTCGCCCGAGGGGACGGCCAGGTGGATGGTCCCGTGGGTGAGCGCGTACAGGTCGGCCAGGAACGGCATCGCGCGGTCCTTCAGCGCCGCGAGCTGCCGGTCGCGCTCCTCGTCGGCGAGGCCGGTGAACCGGTGGCCGAGCTGGTACTTGTCGTCTTCTTTTCGCACGAAGCCGTAGGTCAGCATGATCTTCAGCAGCCGGTGCGTGGTGGACTTCGCGAGCTGCACCCGGCGGGCGAGCTCGGAGATGCCGACCGGCGGGGCACCAGGGGTGAACGCCTGCAGCAACAGCAACGCCTTCTGCACCGCGCCGAGCGGGCCGGGGTCGATGTCGTTGTCGGTGCCGTCGCAGTGCGCGTCTCCTCCCGCCGGCAGCACGACCGCCGCGACAGCGCGAGTGATGAAGCGCTTCTCCTCCATGTCGACGTTGATCACCTGGCACCTCTCTCGATCGACCTGGATCGTGGTTCGGTCCCACTGTGGGGCGGGTCACTCTGCTGTCGCTCTCGCCGGACTCACCTCGCGTGACGCCTGCTGTACCGAGGGTGAGTACCGGGTTGTGGCCCGATCGGCTCATTAGTGGAGGTCGATGCCGCCGCGGCTTGTTTCGGTGGTTCTCGCCTCGCGGTGGACGGTGAGATCTGCGTGCGTGCGAGGAGCGGGCTCACCCGCCTGGCGCAACGCAAGGGTGGCGATAGTGCCGGAGCGTGTCTGACCGGTTTTACTCACGTTGCCGGCCCGTGTGCATTTTGCGTTTTCGTGCAGCAAGTTTTCCGTCCCGTGGAACGCCTATTGCCCTTTCCATTCGGTGGAACGATCAATTGGCGTTGCATGTTGTAATCGCTACGTTGCGAATTGTCACCGACGACCGGTGCCGGTCCTGGAATAGATTAGCTCGTTTCAACCGGAGGAATTCCGATGACGAATGTATTCGCCGCAGAACGCCCTGAGTTCCTGGCTGACACCAAAACGGGTCTTCCGCTGAGCGACGAGCCTCAGTTCGGGAATGTCGAGGAAGAGCGCCTGCACCGGAGGAGGGAACTGGCCGCGGCTATGCGCATCTTCGGCAAGCTCGGCTACGGAGAGGGCGTGTCGGGGCACATCTCGGTGCGAGACCCGGAGGACCCCGACCTGTTCTGGGTGAACCCGTTCGGCGTCCCGTTCGAGCTCGTGAAGGTGCGCGACCTGATCTGCGTCGACGGCAACGGTGCCGTGGTGCGCGGCGCGGGCAAGGTCAACCCGAGTGCGTTCGTCATCCACTCGAAGATCCACGAGATGAACCCCGGCGCCGGCGCGGCCGCGCACGGTCACACGATCTACTCGCGGGCGCTCGGCTCGCTCGGCAGGCTGCTGGAACCGCTCGACCAGGAGTCCGCCGCGTTCTACGAGGGCCAGGTGTTCTACGACGAGTACGAGGGGCCGTCGATGACCGTCGGCCAGGGCGAGGACATCGCCGGCAAGCTCGGCGACAAGCGGTCGATCCTGTTGCGCCACCACGGGTTGATCACGGTCGGCGAGACGCTCGGTGAGGCGATCCACTGGTTCCTCACCTACGAGAACTGCGCCAAGGTCCAGCTTCTCGCGGCGGCGGCGGGAAAGCCGATCCCGATGACTCCCCGGCAGGCGCGGTCGGCGCGCGACGGCGGGTTCGGTGACGCGGGCCTCGGCCGGTTCAGCTTCGAGATGTACTACCAGACCATCGTCGCCGAGCAGCCCGAACTGCTCGAGGACTGAGGAGAGACACCGATGGTCAAGATCGCTGTGATCGGCGGGGGAGCGGCCAGCTCCTGCGTGATCGAAAGTCTCGCCAAGAACCTCGCTCCCGCGGCGGCGGTGGACATCACCGTGTTCGACGCCGGTCCGAACCTGTGGTCCGGAAGCGTGTTCCAGCCGGACGTGCCCGAGGCGTTGGCGAACGTCGGTGTCGAGGACATGTCCCTGCGGTCGTGGGACATCCACCACGGCGCTCGCTGGTTGCGGGCGCGCGGACACGACCGCTACGTGAGCACCGTCAACACCAACGCCTTCCCGCCGCGGGCCCTCGTCGGCGAGTACTTCAAGGACACGGTGCGCAGGACGATCGCCGATCTGCGGGAGTACGGCTCCACCGTCACGGTGCAGGCGCAGCGGGTCACCGCCATGCACCGCGTCGGTGGGATGTGGACTCTGCAGACGGATGCGGGTACGCGCGAGTCGTTCGACTTCGCGGTGCTCGCCCTCGGTGGCGCGGGCGCCTACGACCCCTACGGGCTGGCCGGCTCACCGGGGTACGTCGGCACTCCCTACCCGATGCACAGCTCGCTCGCCGAGGTGCCGCAGGACGCCCACGTCGGCATCATCGGCACCGGGCTGACGGCGATCGACGTGGTGATGGGCCTGCGCGGGCAGGGACACCGGGGCCGGATCTCGCTGATGTCGCGGCGCGGCCTGCTTCCGTCGGTGCGCCGGGCGCCGTGCTCCTACGAGCCCGTGCACTTCACGGCCGAGAACGTCGAACGGCTGGCCGCGGCGGGTGGAGGACTGAGCCTGGGTGATGTTCTCGAGCTGGTCAGGCGAGAGCTCGCGGCCGCGGGCGCGGACCTGTCGGCGATGGCGGACGAGCTCGCGGACGACTCTTCGCCGATCGACCGGTTGCGGTACGACCTCGCGCAGGTGAACAAACCGGACATCGGCTGGCAGGTGCTTCAGAAGGTCGTCACCACAGCGGCGCAGACCGCCTGGTTCCTGTTGCGCGACAGGGACAAGCACCACGTGAAGTTCAGCTTCCACCACCTCGTCATGAGGTTGTGCTGCCCGATGCCCCCGGAGAACGGCGCGCGGCTGCTCGAGCTGCTCGAGTCCGGGAGGCTCGACGTGCGGTCGGGTCTCAGAGGGATCGACGTGCTGCGCGAGGGTGGGCATCGCGCCGTGTTCTCCGACGGGGTCCTCGACGTCGACTACACGGTGGACGCCGCGACCCCGGCGGTGCACAAGATCGCGCCGCCGGCCCGTTCCCTCGTCGATTCGTTGATCCTCAACGGATGTGCGGTGCCGCATCCTCACGGTGGCCTCCGGCTCGATCGGCACACCAGCCGGGTGGTCAACGCGCACGCGGTGGCGGACGCGAGGCTGTACGCGGTGGGAGACATCACCCACGGCGCGTTCCTGTTCACGTTCGGCATTCCGGTGATTGCGGATCGAAGCACCCAGATCGCCACCGCGATCCGTGACTTCGTGCTCGAGGGATCGATGGCTCGGTCCGGTGGTGTACCAGTGGTCGCGTAGCCCTGCCCCATGGTGCAGAAGCGGTGGTCATCCCGTTGATCGGGCGCGGCCACCGCTTCTGTCGCCGCGAATGTCCGGTCCTCAGTGGATCTTGGGCTGGCGACCGTTCGGGTGATCACGCGGTGCGACGTTGTGTACACGGAGAGGGATTGGATAGGTTCACGTCCGCAGCCGACCCGGAGTGGAAAGGCTGTGACCTGTCGAGAAGTGCGTGCAATGGGGGCTACAGGTGTCCATTGTTTTCTGTGCATCGAAAGGTCGAGCTCTGCTCACGGTGTCAGAGGCGGCGGACTGCGGTCGAGCGACTTGCTTGAGCAACAAGCCGGTCGGCTGTGTGGAGCACGATGTACCTGCGACTTCTTGGTACGTTGGAACTTCTTGGCGCAGACGGCGCGCGAATCGTGATCTCGGCGCCCAAGCGACGAGCGGTTCTCGCCATGCTGGGCAGACACTTGAACAGCATCGTCTCGTTCGACCAACTCGTTCTGGCGGTGTGGGGCGAGAACCCGCCCGCAAATGTGAGAACTGCTCTGCAGACACACGTTTGGGCCCTTCGGAAGTTGCTCGACCCAGCTGTTTCCCTGCGCACCGAGGGTGCCGGTTACGTTCTCATCGGGCCGGCAGGTGCCACCGACTGGGATCGCTTTCACGCACTGGTCGCTTCGGCGCGTGAGGAGAACGCGGAAACCGCGCTCACCACTCTCAAAACGGCTTTGGGGTTGTGGCGGGGAGACGCTCTCTCGGACGTGCCGCGGACGGACACGCTGGACGTGGTCGTCCAGGAACTGGAGGAGCATCGGCTCAGTGCCGTCGAGGAACTGGCCGAACGGCTGCTGGCACTGGGAAAGCCGGTCGAGGCGCTGTCCCTGCTGATCCCGGACGCGGCGAAGCACCCGTTCCGCGAGTCGGTGATCCGGTTGCTGATGATCGCCTACAGCCACAGCGGCCAGCAGGCCCGCGCCATCGCGACGTACCACAAGGTCCGGGAGCAACTGTCGACCGAGCTCGGGGTCGATCCGAGTCCGTTGCTCCGCACCGCGTTCGAGGCGATTCTGCGGGGCACCGCCCACGAGCCGGAAACCTCTCCCGCCGCGCGGTCCGTGCCGACTGCCGTGCCGGCCGCCGTGCTGCCTCGCAGAGAGCAGGAGAAGCCCTCGGGGCTGGTGAACCGCACCGCCGAACTGGAGCGGCTGCGCGGTTTCACCGATGAGCTGAAGGCCGGGCGCGGCGGTGTGGCGTGCGTTCGTGGTGAGGCCGGCATCGGGAAGTCCGCGCTCGTCAGCGCGCTCGTGGACGAGATGCGAGAAGCGGGCATGCGGGTGTGCACGGGATCGGCGGAACGGGTCGAGCACGGCATGCCGTTCAGCGCGATCTCCGCGGCGCTCGGACTGACCGGCCTCTCGAAGGACCCCGACATCATCGAGATCATGAGGACGCTGCGGGGGCAGACCGCGTCGAGCCAGGCGTACTCCTCGCGTGCCGAGGTCGATGTCGTCGTCACCGGCCTGATCACCGCCCTGGTCGAGAAGTGGTGCACGCAGACCCCGCTGCTGATCGTGATGGAGGACTTCCACTGGGCGGACGACGCGAGTGCGCTCGTTCTGCACATGCTCGGCAGGAACACGGGTCTCATGCCGCTCGGGCTGCTGATGACCGTGCGCACCGGCGCTCTCAAGGATCACAACGAGGACGTCCTGCAGCGGATGGCCAGCCGTTCCCACGCCGTCTTCGTCGACATGGGGCCGTTACCGGAGCCCGAGATCGTCGAGTTGGCGGAGCGCACCCTCGGCACGTCGTCGGGCCGGCGGCTCCGGGCTCTGCTGTCCGATGCCGCCGGCAACCCGCTCTACGCGATCGAACTCGTCAGGGGAATCCAGCAGGACAAGGGAACCCGCACGGAGAACGGCGTCGTCGACGTCGACGAGCGTGCGGCCAAGTGGTTGTCGCCGTCGCTGCTCGCGGTGGTGGAGCGGCACATCCGGTTGCTTTCCGCGCAGGCCCGCCTCGTTCTCGGGGTGGCGGCCGTGCTCGGGACCAGCAGCGCGGTCGTCGAGATCGCGGCGCTGTGCGACCTGCCGGAGGCGGTGCTGGCCGCCGCGGTCGACGAGGCGGTGTCGGCCGGCCTGCTCCTGCACACCGACGCCGGTCATGTCGCCTTCCGGCACGACGTGATCAGGCAGGCGGTGCTCGCCGGCATGCCGGCGGCCGTGGCGAGCGCACTGCAGCACCGGGTGGCCCACCTGCTCATCGATCTGGGGCGTCCGGCTGAACGCTGCGTCCCGCACCTCTCCGCGAGCGCGCTGCTCGACACCTCGTGCGTCCAATGGCTGGCAGGCAACGCGCGGGAGATCATCAGGCGGCTGCCGAACGAGGCCATCGATCTCTTCGCCCGCGCGCGTGACGTCGTCGGGTTGAGCGACGCGGCCCGGCAGCAACTCGTCGTGAGCCTGGCACTCGGCCTGTTGTGGTCGGGACGGCTGCTGGAGGCGGACACCGTCGCGCAGGAACACGCGGCCGCGGTGTCCGACCCGCACCTGCGTTCCGAGCTGGCCCTCCTCCTGACGCGGACCTCGCTGTACCAGGGGCACGCCGGCAAGACGCTTCGTCACGCCGAGCTGGCGCTGGCCGAAGACATACCCGACCGCAACCTGCGACGCCGGATCGAATGCATGAGGGCGATCGGGCTCAACAGCATCGGACGCATGGCCGAGGGGCGTCAGGTCGGGGAGGCGGTGCTGCAGGAGGCTCTGGCGGAAGGCGACGGCGTCGCGGTCGTGCACCTGATGCAGTTGATCGGCGGCATCGAGATGATGTCCTTCGAGTTCGAGAAAGCGATTTCCACGATCGAGCGCGGGCTCCAGGCGGTGCCGAGCGCGCCGACGGAACCGTTCACCGTCGTGACTCTGCATGTCATCAAGGCGACTTCGGAGATGGAGCTCGACCGGCACGACGACGCGCGGGCGACCCTCGTGGCCGGGCTGGACGCCGTGGAGATCGGCACCGGTGCGGCCACCGCCTGGTACCACTCGATCTGGGCCCAGCTCCGGTACCAGGTGGGGGAGTGGGACGACGCACTGGCGGACGCTCTGACGGGAACCGGAGCCGACTACTACGACGACGACGAGTTCAACGTGACGCGGGCGACTCTCGGACTCGAGGCGCTCATCCGGCTTCGGCGGGGCGAGATCGACGAGGGCCGCGATGTGCTGACCCGCGTCCCCGCGATCAACGGACAGATCAACTCCTTCGGGTGGTGGACCGACTGGGCGCGGGCCGTTCTGCACGACCTGGACGGTCGTCCGGAGGAAGCACTGGAAGCGATGTGGCAGTCGTTGACCGGCCCGGTCGAGTCCGGGCGGTGCCTGAGCATGGTGCTTCCGGACGCGGCCCGCACGGCGGTCGCGGTCGGTGACACGGATCGGCTGGCCGGCCTGGGAGAGCTGGTCGACTCGTACCTGCAGCGGCGCAGGACCCGCGGCACGGAGGCGGCGGGGATGCTGCTGCGCGCGGTCAGGTCGCAGGACTCGTCGGCGGCGTTGCTCGCGGCTGACCTCTACCAGGCGACGAGGCAGCCGCTGCCGGTGGCGCAGTGCCGCGAGTTCGCCGCCGTGTTCGCGGCGCGGGCAGGGCATCCCGACGCGGGCTCGGCGTTCCACCAGGCGCTGGCCGGCTATCGGAGCCTCGGTGCGAACACCGACGTGCAGCGGGTGAAGTCCGCCTGCGCCGAGTTCGGCTTCGCTCTCCTGGAGGCGGATCGCGGTGGTAACGCGGCCGGCTGGGGTGCTCTCACGGCCTCGGAACAGGCCGTGGTGCGGCACGTCGCCGACGGCATGACCAACTCCCAGATCGGAATCGAGCTCGGCATCACCAGGGACGTGGTCGGTCACCACATGCAGGCTGTGATGCGGAAGTGCGGTTTGCAGTCGCGCAACGACGTCGCCGCCCTCGTGAGCTGAGAGTCCGCCTGCCGCGCGGAATTTCCCCGATACGCCCGTTCCATCTCGTGGCACATAGCCTCCTCGGGCTTCTCCGTCTCGATAACTTGGCTTGCGGCAGAAACACTTGGCTGAGGAGCGTGGAATCGTGGGAGAACACGTAGGCGCATCGATCGCCGCCGTACCGTTGCCTCAGGAAATTGAGGAGAAAGTACGGCGTGCGGTAAGTCGCCCGGCTGCGCAGCAGCCCCGATATCCGGATCAGGACGAGGTTCGCCGGGTCCAGGAAGTGTTGAAGGCCTCTCCGCCGGTCACGTTGCCGGAGGAGATCGACCGGCTGCGGAAGCAATTGGCCCTGGTGGCCACCGGAAAGGCTTTTCTCCTGCAGGGAGGCGATTGCGCGGAGACGTTCGCGTCCAACACCGAAGAGCACATCAGCGCGAACCTCCGCGTTCTGCTGCAGATGGCCGCGGTGCTGACCTACGCGGCGAGCGTTCCCGTGGTCAAGGTCGGCCGGATGGCCGGTCAGTACGCGAAGCCGAGGTCCAAGGACACCGACGCGCTGGGGCTGCCGGTCTACCGCGGCGACATCATCAACTCGATCTCGCCGGACGCCGACGCGCGAGTACCCGATCCCGGCCGCATGCTGCGCGCCTACGCCAACTCCAGTGCCGCGATGAACCTCGTTCGGGCGCTGACCGCGTCCGAGCAGGCCGGACTGCACCGGTGCCACGACTGGAACAGCCATCTGCTGGGCAACTCGTCGGCGGGCGGGCGGTACGGCAGGCTCGTGCAGGAGGTCGAGCGCGCATTGCGCTTCATGCCGGCCTGCGGTGTGGACGACCGCGTGCTCCGGTCGACCGAGGTCTTCTCCAGCCACGAGGCGTTGTTGCTCGACTACGAGAGCTCGATGCTGAGGGTGAAGACCGAAGAATGCGGTGATCCGCGCATCTACAACCAGTCCGCGCATTTCCTCTGGATCGGTGAGCGCACCCGTGAGCTGGACGGCGCGCACATCGCTCTCGCCGAGCTCATGGCGAACCCGATCGGAGTAAAGATCGGCCCGGCCACGACCCCGGAACAGGCGGCGGAATACGTCGAACGACTCGATCCGCACAACGAACCGGGCCGCCTCACGTTGATCCCGCGACTCGGGAATGCGCGCGTCCGGGAACTCCTGCCTCCCATCATCGAGAAGGTCGAGGCATCCGGTCACAAGGTGATCTGGCAGTGCGACCCCATGCACGGCAACACGCACGAGTCGTCGACCGGCTACAAGACACGTCATTTCGACCGGGTGCTGGACGAGGCGCTCGGCTTCTTCGAGGTGCATCGCAAACTCGGTACCCACCCCGGTGGTATTCACGTCGAATTCACCGGTGACGACGTCACCGAGTGCCTCGGCGGAATCCAGAAGATCGCGGACCGGGATCTGCACGGCCGGTACGAGACGACCTGCGACCCGCGCCTCAACACCACCCAGGCCGTCGAGCTCGCGTTTCTGGTCGCGGAGGCGTTGCGGACCGAGTGAGTTCAGGCGGGGGATGACCTCGGCCTCATCCGGCCGAGGTCAGGTGAACCCGCCGGTCAGTCGGCCGTGCGCCGCCGCCGACGTCGCCACACCACAACGAGAATCGCCCCGCCGACGAGCGCCACCGCGATGGCGACCCTCCAGATCGGCGCCGTGCCGCGCGCTGCCGGACCCGGACCCGGTCCGTCCGCGCCCATCGCCGCGATCTCGAACGTCGTCGTGGCCATGGACCCGGCGCTCGGCACGTAGAGACTCGGCAGGACTTCACAGGTGATGTTCTGAGCGGCGAACGCGTGCTGGACCTCCACGTGCGCCACGATTTGCGACTGCTCGGTCTTGTAGACGCGCACCTTCGTACGTGCTGTGACCTTCTGACCGTCCACCACCACCTCCTCGTCCTTGTCGTCGAGGCCGAGGTCGCCGAACCCCCTCACGACCTTCAGCCCGTCCGGGAAGGTGAGGGTGGCCGCCCGCGTGTCGGGCACGTTGGCGCCGACGCTGTACCCGCACCGCACGATCAGCAGGTCACCGACGCGCACCCCGTCGTAGTCGATCTTGTCGACCGTGATCGGGCCCGCGATGGCGCCCACGCTGCGCGGCTCGACGAATCCCGAGTCGTAGCCGGTGATCACGGAGCCGGGGGTCTTGATGTCGAAGATCAGCGTCTGGCCGGTCATCAGGTCGAACTTCGACGCCGAGTCGAAGGTCTCGTCGCTGAGCTTGGTGAAGGACCACGCCGTGCCGTCGGCGCGAGCCCGGTCCTCGGACTGCAGCCGGGTCGCGCCCACCGGCAGGTCGTGCAGGCAGTAGGTGCCATCGGCCGCCGTCGTCGCGGCGTGGTCCGGCTTGCCGACGACCGAGATCCGGTGCCCCGCGATGCGGGTCTCAGGCTCGCCGATCTGGCCGTCGAGGTCGCTGTCCAGCCACGCCGTGCCGCACACCTCGGCACCGCGAACGCCGAACTCGACGGGGGCGCCGTCCGACTCGACCGAGGTCGGCGTGGTCGTGACGAACTTCGCCTCCTCGTGACTGACCTTCCACCGCCCGGCGTGGGGCAACCGGTACGTCCCATCCGCTCCCGTGCGCACGACGGCCTCGTATCCCGTGTCGTCCCGGATCGCGACCTCCGCATCGCGGTAGCCGGGCTCGCCCTCGTCACGGACACCGTTGGTGTTGCGGTCCCAGAAGACGGTGATGAGCGCGCTCTCCTCCGCGTGCGCCAACGGAGTGCAGGTGAACACGATCAACACGGCCAGCAACAGCGCTCTCACTTCACGGCCCTCCTGCGCCACGCCACGAAAGCCACGACCAGCACCGTGGCGATGAGAAAGCCGATGAGCAGATCCCACCGCCGCCCCGCCGGCGCGGGATCCGCGGGCAGCGCGCGGATCTTGACCGAGTACCTGTCGTTGCCCGCGTTCGCGTCCCCTGCCCAGAGGAATGCGTCCTCGCCGGTCGAGAGCGTGACCTCGCTGTGCTCGAACGGCTTCTCCACCACCGCGATCGCGACGACCCGCTCCTCCTGACCGGGTGGCCGCCGTTCCGGGAATCTGGTGCGAAGGATCTGGTTGTAGTCCGCCTCGCCCGGTGTGCCCTCGGTCTCGACGATCTTCATGCCGTCCGGGAGATCGAGAGATGCCGCGTAGCTGTCGTAGGCGGGTCCGGTGATCCGGTACCGGCCGACGATCTTGACCCGTTCCCCGACCCGCAGATCACGCGGAACGGTCGAGCCGTCGGGGTTCACGACGGTGATGTCCAGAGCCTGGGCGTCCCTGCCCTCGGTCGTCACGAACGCCGTGTCGAACCCGGTGATCTCCGCGGCCGGGTCGTCGATGGACAACACCTTCGACTTGCCGTCCCGCGCGTCGAACTTCGACGCCTGACCCTCGTTCGCCTTCTCCGACCGCCAGTCCGCCACGCCCCACGTGGTCAGGTCGACACGCAGGCGGTCAGCGGACAACACCTGGACGTCGTCGGCGGGCACGTCGAAGAAGCAGTACGAACCGTCGTCGGCCGTCCTCGCCTCGACCTCGCCCCCGACGATGCCCGGATACCGCGCGAACATCCGCTGCCCTCCGAGGAGGGCCTCCCCTTCCTGACGTTCACCATCGGCGTTCTCGTCCAGCCAGGCCGTGCCGCAGATCGAGGCGCCGTGCACCCCGATCACGAGCTTCCGCCTGCCCTCCTCAGCAGGATCGACCACCGCGCTCGCGGTCGTGGTGACCAGGAACCGCTCGTCGTCGAAGGTCACCGTCCACCGGCCGCGCTCGAGCGTCGCCTTTCCGTTCAGGTCGGCCTGCACCCGATAGGCGAGGTTGGTCGGTTTGGAGACCTTGAACGACGCACTGCGGTAGGGCGGTTCGTCGTCCTGCCGCACGCCGTCGCGGTTGCGGTCCCAGAAGATCTCGACCTCGGCGCCGTCCTGCGCCGCCGCGGTACCCGTTGCCGTCCCCATCGCCGCGGCGGCGACGAGGACACCGATCACCTGTCTGCGCACAGTTTCCGACCCCCAAAGCAGCTCGTGGTGCTGCCGGGTAGTGGCCGGACGCGGGGAAACGTTGCATCGGAGTCGGCGACGCGCTGGGGCGGAGGTGCGGTTCCACCCTCGGTCACTGATCACTTCAGCAACTGGAGGTCGTCGACATCGGCTGTGGGGCACCAGTAGGCGGCGAACCGCCCATACCCCCACGCTGTGGAACCGGGTGGCGCGCCGAGCAGAAGGGCATCAGCACCGGGCGGTGAGCAAGGCTTGACAAATCCATTGTGGACCGAGACCCCGTTGCTGTCGATGAATCGGCAGTGAACCGGGAACGTCGAGAACAGCGCACGACGTTGCTTCCGGTCGGCCAAGGGTTTTCACCTTCGTGCAGGTGCGGCACGCCGACAAACCTCGCGGTCGTCATCCTGCACCTCAAGGCACTACCGCTGGCACTGGAGTGCAGCACGTCACTCACGTCGATTGCTCCGGGCGCCGGACGGCTTTGAGACTGAGGCCTGCAACGTTGGCCGTTCCCACCGGGAACTCCTCATTCCGGCGCGGCTGTCCACACCTTCCCATCAGGGGGCGACGTGACCTCAGTCGAGGTAGTCCAGCACCTGATCGGCGCCACCAACGCGGCGGCGTTCGACGTGAACGCCGTCTGCAGCGGCTTCGTCTTCGCCCTGTCCATCGCGAACAGCCTGCTGAACGACCAGCCAGGCGGGTACGCGCTCGTCATCGGCGCGGACATCTACTCCCGCATCCTCGACCGCTCCGACCGGAAGACCGCGATCCTGTTCGGTGACGGAGCGGGCGCCGTGCTGCTCGGCCCGGTAGCGGCAGGCCAGGGAGTGTTGAGCACACGCCTCACCACAAGAGGCGACCAGCACGAGCTGATCGCCGTTCCCGCCGGCGGCAGCAGAACGCCGGCGTCGGCCGACACCGTGGCCAACGGGCAGCACTACTTCACGATGGACGGACGCGCGGTGCGCCACTTCGTCGAGGACAGCCTCGGCAACGAGGTGGCGGCGCTGCTGCAGCAGGCCGAGGTGGCACCGCGGGACATCCGGCATTTCGTGCCGCACCAGGCGAACGGCGCGATGCTCGGTGACGTGTGGCCCACACTCGGCCTGCGGGATGCCACGTGCCACCTCGCGCTCGAGCAGTACGGCAACACCGGCGCCGCCTCCATCCCCGTCACGCTGGACCTGGTGCATCGCAAGAGGTTGCTCGCAGAGAACGACCTCGTCGTGCTCTGCGGGTTCGGCGGAGGGATGAACATCGGCACGTCCCTGCTCGCCTGGGCTCCGACGCCGTACGCCCGTCGCGCGGAGATGTTCGCTCCGGAACACGACGCGGCAGGCGCGTTGGCGCTGGTCAACGAGATCAGGTGAAGTAGGCCGCCGGTGTCTGCAGCGACGGGCACCGGCGGCGCACGACAGGATGCGTCGGCCGGCTACCGCGATCGGTCGCGAATGATCCGAAACGCCTCGATGTACTTGGGCAGCTCGCGCCGCGCCGCCTCCAGCGCTTCGTGGTTCCACTCCGGTGAGGCGGTCCCGTTGCCCGGCAGCAACCATTCGGCGGCGCAGTCCGCGTGGCTGGTCTCCGCGGTGCGCAGCAGCAAAGTGACGGAGGCGAGCGTACGAACCAGGTCGTCCACGATGTCCCCCGCGTGCGCCGGTTCCAGCGACAGCCGTCCCTCCTCGGCGAGGTGGAGCACCAGGTCGCCGACGAGGCCGTCGCCGCTGCCGTTCGCCATGCCGCTCCTACGCCGTGACCACAGTTGATTGCAGCGTCCTCCACCCCGGGCCGGGAGCGACAGCGCCAGCACAGACCGTGCCCTTGGAGCGGGGGTCTGCTGCCCGCAAGGTCATGTCCCCGGCCGCGTGGAGATCGCGCCAGGTGTTCCGCGGCCACGCCCGGCCCACCTCCGCAGGTGGCCTCCGCAGGTTCCCCGACCTGTCTCAGCAGGATGGCCCTACGGACCACGACTGTGCCCTTGCGGACGTCGTTGTCGCAGCTCAAGTACGCCAAGTGCGGAACTTGTCAGCTGGCCGATGTCTCCCGCGGCTCGCGACACCAGCATGAACGGCGTCTACTTCTTGGTCCAGACGGGGAGAACTTCGTGGAATCCCTTCGCATCTCACTCCACTCACCGGATCCGCTCACCTTCGCGGGACTCGTCAGCATGCTGCGGGCCCAGGACGGGATCAAGATCGAGGAGCGACTCCCGTCGGCCGATGTCGACGTCCGGGTGGTGGCCTCCGACGCGCTGTCGCCGGAGCTGTTGTCGGTCCTGCGCCGTGCCGCCGTGAACGACCGCGTCCCGGTCGTGCTGGTCGTGAACCAGCTGCAGGAGGCGCAGCTGCTGGCCGCCATCGAGTGCCGCGTGGTGGCCGTCCTGCCCAGGGTCGCCGTCACCACCGACCGCCTGGTGCACAGCGTCCGTGCCGCCGCGTCCGGTGGTGGCGTGCTGCCCCCGGCGATGCTCGGCGAGGTGCTGCAGCACGTGGAGCGCCTGCAACGAGAACTGCTGGCGCCCAAGGGGATGAACACCGCGGGCCTTAGCCCGCGCGAGGTCGACGTGCTGCGGCTGATGGCGGACGGCTGTGAGACCTCGGAGATCGCGGGCAAGCTCTGCTATTCCGAACGGACCGTGAAGAGCGTGATCTCCGGCCTCAACCAGCGGCTGAAACTGCGCAACCGACCGCACGCGGTCGCATATGCACTGCGCGCGGGCATGATCTGAGCGCCGACGCTCGCTGTCAGTAAACGGTGACCTCGGCGGTGCTCCGATCGTAGAGCGCCCCGACGACGCGCAACTTTCCCTCGTTGAGCGGGCCGGCGAATCCGGGGTTGTTCTGCAGCGTGGCGACGACGGTACTGCGAATGTGCTCCTCCAGAGCCGCGGCGTAGATGTCCCCACCTTTGTCCAGCACCCTGCGAACCGCAGCCCGTGTGGCCCAGGACCACGATCAGCGGCGTCTTCAGCGCCAGCACGCCGTACTCGATCGTGCCGACCACGGGGTCGGCCAGCACGTTCCCGGCGGTGCGGATGACGAACAGGTCGCCGAAGTCCTCGTCGAAGACCACCTCGACCGGCACGCGGGAGTCCGCGCATCCGAAGACCTGGGCGTACGGGGATGCCGCGGCTGGTGTGGTTGTTCATGGCTCGAAAGGGTTACACCTGTGCGCGGTGCACACGAGCTGTCTGCCCAAAGTGGACAGACAGGTGTGCACCTGTGGCCGTCAGTCCGCGTCGGCGCCCGACATCTCCGCGAGCTCCCGGCGACCCCTGACCCCCAGCTTGCGGTACACCCCGGACAGGTGGAACTCGACGGTCCTGCGGGCGAGCCTGAGTTCTGCCGCGATCTCGAGGTTGGAACGGCCCAGCACGACCAGGCGCACGATGCGGCGTTCCTGGGGCGTGAGCACCGGCCGGTCCACGGCCACGGCCTCGCTGAACCACGCGCCGGGGCGTCCTGCGCCGCAGACGCGGGTGAGCTCGTCGGCGCGGGCGAGCACCGACTCCGCCTCGGCCGCACGATCCAGGCCCAGCAGTGCCGTGGAGAGATCGTGCAGGGCACGGGCCTCGGCCAGCGTCGATCCCGCCTCGTGCAGCAACTCCGCGGCTTCGGTCAGCAGTTCGGCCTGTTGTGATCCTTGTGTGCAAAGGCCGTGAGCGTATGCGGCGAATCCTCGCGCACGAGGGGTGTCGCGGATCCTCGCCGCGATGATGTCCGCCTGTGCCAGGGCGAGCGCCTCCTCCTGGCGTCCGGCTCGCAGCGCCGTCACGACCGCCTCGAACCGCCACGGCACGAAGTCCGCGGTGAGCCTCGACCAGGCGGCGACCTGGCGGCCGCACTTCAGCAGGTCGGCGAGCGCCTCTTCCCACTGCCCGTGCGCGGCCGACACCGCGCCTCTGGCTCGGAGCACCCACATCGCGGTGGCGGGGGCGGTCTCGCCCTTGTCGAGGCCGTACTGGGCGAGCACCAGCCCGGCACGTTGCGCGTCACCGCCGTGCACCAGTGCTTCCGCCAGGCAGGCCGCCGCCGTGACGACGACCCGGTGATCATCGCGGAGGCCGAGCTCGACGCACCTCGTCAGCAGCGATTCCGCCGCCCTGACCGCTTCCGGTAGACGGCCGCGTTTGCGCATGCTGTGCACGAGGACGAGTTCGGCACCGAGCCAGCACCGCAGTGAACCGCCCTCGAGGGTGATCTGGCGGCATGCCTGCTCCGCCGCGGTGTCGTCGCCTGCCAGCAACAGAGCGCACAAGGCGAGCCAGCGCGCGTCTTCCTCGTGGCCGGGGTCCGCCTCGGCGAGCACGGTGGCGGCGAGATCGACCGCGCCCCCCGCGCGTGGCGCGAGCAATGCGCGGAGGCAGGCGCGCACCGCGAGGAGACCGTGCCGGGCAGACGACACGTTCGCCGCGACGAGCAGGCGTTCCAGCTCGGTCAACCGTCCTGCCGCGCCGGGACGGAACACGGCCATGGCCGCGCCGGCGACGACGACCCGCGCGGCCGCCTCCCGATCGAGAGCGATCAGCAGCCCGGTCGCCTCGTCCACCCGGCGCGTGGCAACGGGGTTGTCGCGCAGACGCGCGGCGAGCCGGATCAGCATCGCGCCCACCGTCGTCGCCTCCGCGCACGTGTCCTGGTCCCGCAGCTCTCGCAGGACGAGGGTGAGCGCCGGGAGCGGTTCGGTGTCGGCGAGCAGGTCGGCCAGCCGGAAGACGGCGGCCGCGCGGTCGGGCGAGGTCATCGGCTCGGACAACGCGTGGCACAGGTAGTCCGCCGCTGCCCGGTGGTCCCCTCGTTCGGCGATGGCGGCGGTGGCGGCCTCGTCGCACACCTTCCCCGCCCAGTCCAGGCCGGTCGCGCCGACCTCCACGAGTTGCCGGGCGACCCGCTCGGCGTTGCCCGGATACCGGCGCAGAATCTCGGCGGCACGCAGCCGCGCCGTGATCCGGGTCCCCATCGGCAGTTCCGCCAGCACCCGCTCGGCAGCGTTCTGGTCCTGAAAGGACAGTGGTACCGACCCGACGAGCACGCCCGCCGAGAAAAGCCGGTCCACCGCGGCCAGTGTCTCGTCCAGGGTGAGTCCCGCGAGCTCCGCCGTGTCGCGCAACGGGGCTTTCGGTCCGAGGACGGCGACGGCGGTGACCACGGCGGAAGCGTGGGGGCCGAGTCCTGTCGGGTCGTGGGGTGGTTGCTCCGAGCGCAGCGCGTCGACGTTGACGATCAGCCGCGGATGCCGTGTCGACGTCATGATGCATTCGGTGTTGTTCGGTGCCGGCTCGTGTTCATCGCGCCTCCATCGGGGATGACATCAACGATCACAGGGGAGGCGCTGGCTCCGCGTCGGTAAAAGTTACGTATTCACAGCGTGTAATCGAGTTCGGCGCAATTCCTATTCTGCGCGAGACGATGCCCTGGGACATGCGTAGATGCTGCACCGCGCGTTTGACGACGTTTGCCCACGTCAGCGACCTTGGGGTGTCTCGTCGTGAGACGGGATGACTCCCTGCGGTCTCAATTGGCGCTCGGGCTATGAGTTCGTTTCGCGTTTAGTGGCCCAGGTGGCGATGGCCACGACGTTCGGCAGGTCGAGCTTGGCGCGAACGGCACCCAGGTGCGAATGCACGGTGCGAGGGCTGATCCCGAGGCGAGTGGCTGTCTGCGCGATGGTGTACCCGGCGACCAGGAGTTCGACGACCTCGTCCTCCCTGGAGGTCAGGGGAGTGGCCGGACTCTTGCCGGGCGCGTCCGCTTCGCCACGCAGGGCGAACTCGACGGTGTCGTCGAGCGTCCAGGTGCCGCAGGCTTCTGCCGGCCCGGCGGTGGCGCGAGCCGCGGCGACCCGGTCGGTCCACCATTGGGACGGGATGTGGCCCAGGTCTTCGCGCAGACGCGCGGCCGCGGCGAGGATGAGCGCCGCTCGGGTGCGATCGCCGAGGTTCAGTTCGATCTGTGCCAGGCCTTCGAGGCAGACCAGGACGCAGGCAGGGCGTTTCGGGTTTCCGGATCGGAGCGCACGGATGAAGTAGTTGGTCGCTTTGGCATCGGGTCTCTCGCACCCCAGCGCGACGATGCCCGCGGTGGTGAGGGTTTCGACGTCCTCGCCGTCCATCTTGTCGAGGGCCTCCGTGATGGCCGCCTCGGCAGCGGCCGGCTGACCGTCGGCCATGGACAACAGGGCGACGTAGATGAGGCCTCTGCCGACCATGGCGGGCCGAGCCAGGCGACGCAGGCGCTCGACCTGGACGTGGCAGAGTCTCAGGGTGGTGGCGGCGTCGGCGTGATGGCGCCGGGCACCGATCAGCACGGTGAGCCCCTTGAAGATCAAGAACTCGTCGCCGCACAGGTCGGCCAGTGCGAGGCCGCGCTCGGCGTAGCGGCAGGCGGAGGTGAAGTCACCGGCGTCGGCGGCGCTGGTGGCTCGTCGGTGCAGCGCCTCGACACGCTCCGTGTTGTTGAGCGTGGGGGACTGCAGCAGGTCGTCGAGGAGACTCGCTGCCCGTGCGTGATCGCCGCGCCAGAGCAGGCAGGTGGCGAGCAGGTTGGTGAGCAGGGCCAGTCGCGGATCAGCCGTCCGCGCCGCGGTGTCGACGGCGTGGCGGATGTTCTCGTGCTCGGCCAGGGTGCGGTCGCGCAGCACAGGTGCGTCGTTCGCCCAGATCACCGCTGCCTGGCGCTGGGCGTGACCGGTGAACCACTCGATGATCTGCCGGTCGATCCGATCGGTCTCCCCCTGCCGGTCCAGCAGGTCCGTACCGAAGGCACGAACGGACTGAAGCATCCGGAACCGGCCGTTGTCGGCGGCCAGCAAAGACTTGGCCTGCAACCTCGTGAGCAGTGCCCACCGGGCTGGACCGCTCACCTCCAGGTCCGTCAGCACGGCGGACGCAGACTCGTGGTCGAACCCGCCGGGCAGTGCGGCCAGCCTGCGGAAGGCCGCCTGGCCGGCAGGGTCGAGCAGCCGGTAACTCCACTCGATCGCTTCGCGCAGCGTGCCGTGCCTGCCGGCGGAGCAACGTGTGGCGTCGGTGAGGAGGTCGAGCCGTTCGGCGAAGCGTGCCAGCAGCAGCCGCGGCGGGAGCAGCCTGGAGGTCTGGGCGGCCATCTCGATCGCGAGCGGGAGCCCGTCGAGGTCGTTGCACAGCTCGGCGATCGCCCGACCGTGCTCCTCGACGTCGATGTCGGCGTGCACGCACCGCGCCCGATCGACGAACAACTGGAACGCCGGTGAGACCCGGCTCCCGGAATCGAGCGGTACTCGCGGAAGCGGCCGCACCTCGAACTCCGCCTCGCCCGCGATGTGCAACCCTTCGCGCGAAGTCGCCAGGACACGCAGCTGCGAATGCTTGGCCAGCAGACGATTCACGACCGGTGCCAGCTCATCGATCAGATGCTCGCAGTTGTCCAGGACGAGCAGCATCTGCTCGTTGCGCCGCATCGTGATAGCGCGCTCGATTTCCGCCAAGTCGTCGGCCCTGGCGAGCTGGACCACCGTCACGCCGCCGCGATAGGAGCGCTGGACCCGGCGGAGAAGTTCGGCCGCCAGGCGCGATTTCCCGACGCCGGGCGGCCCGTGCAGGGTGATGAGCCTGCGCTGCCGCAGCAGTACCTGCAGGTCGGCCAGTTCCACGCGCCGGCCGACGAACAGGTTGGCCCCCGCCGTGCCGAAGCCGAGGACCGGCTGGGCCGGTTCTGCCGCTTCTGCCGGTGCGGACAGCGTTACCGAGGCCGGAATCGGCACCGTGATGCCCGCGTTTTGCTGGTAGCGCCGATACAGGGTGGCCGAAGAGACCTCCAGGAGGTCGGCGATGTCCCGCCAGCTGGCGCCGTCTTCGCGTGCCGCGGTGACCGCCGTGTACAGGCCCCAGGCAGCCACGCGCTGCACCTGGGCGAGCGCCACCGCCTGGGACGCGGCATCCGGGTCCGCTGACATCGCCAGCTGCACGACCTCGTTCAGGTAGGCCGCGACGTCGTCATGGGAGTGTTCGACCACGGGTGTCATCCTCAGTCGCCGTGTGAAAGTTCGGACACGAGCAGCGTTCGGTTCATCCCTTGTGGACACACGCAGGTGCACCGTAAGCGTGAGGCTTTTGGAACTACCAGGGATTCGCGGTACCCGGTGTCTCAATTCGCGGTCCTCGGCGCACGCGGGCACGGTTTCCTGCCCGTGTGATCGGTCTCCTTGAGGTTTCGGAAGCGGGCTTTGCATCCTTGGTGCCTGAGCGACCAACCCATTGGGAGGGGCACACTTCGTGGACAGACCAGAGTCGGCCGGTGAGGTCGCGCAGACGGCCGTCAAGCGCAGGACCTTCGTCGCGGGAGCTGTCACGGTGGCGGGTGCGGCCGTGGCGGCGGACCTGATCAACGCGGAAGCCGTTGCGGCAGAAGGTGTTGCCGACGCCGGTGCGGGAAGTCGCCAGATCCGCCTGACGATCAACGATGAACCGCGGACGATCACAGTGGACAACCGCACGTCGTTGCTGGACCTCCTGCGGGAGCGGCTGGGGATGACAGGTACCAAGAAGGGGTGCAATCAGGGTGCGTGCGGCGCCTGCACCATCCTGCTCGACGGCAAGCGGGTGAACTCCTGCCTGACGCTGGCCGTGATGCACGAAGGCGCATCCGTGACGACGATCGAAGGTGTCGCGGACGGCGAGCGGTTGCACCCGTTGCAACAGGCCTTCATCGACTGCGACGGCTACCAGTGCGGTTACTGCACGGCCGGTCAGATCATGTCCGGCCTCGGGTGCATCGCCGAGCGGCACACCGGATCCGCCGAGGAGATCCGGGAGTGGATGAGCGGCAACATCTGCCGGTGCGGTGCGTACACCAACATCGTCTCGGCCATCCAGCAAGCCTCGAACAAGGGTTGAGGGCAGCCACTCATGTTTCCTTTCGCCTTCAGCAAAGCCGCGGACGAACGCGCGGCACTGGCAGCGGGCCGTCGTGGGGCGCGCTACATCGCCGGCGGCACGACCCTGATCGACCTGATGCGGGAGACCGTCGAGCGCCCGGAGTCCGTTGTGGACATCACCGGGCTGCCGTACCGGCTGATCGGCTGCGGTCCGGCCGGGTTGCGGATCGGCGCGTTGGTCACGATGGCGGACCTGGCCGCCGATCGGCAGGTCAGGTCGCGGTACCCGGTGATCTCGCAGGCGCTGGAACTGAGCGCCTCCGCGCAGCTGCGCAACAAGGCGACCATCGGTGGAAACCTGTTGCAGCGCAGTCGGTGCACCTACTTCCGCGACGTCACCGCGCCGTGCAACAAACGTGCACCGGGCAGCGGCTGCGGAGCGCTGGAAGGCGACAACCGCATGCACGCCATCCTGGGCGGGTCCCAGTCCTGCGTGGCAACCCACGCGTCGGACGTCGCCGTGGCGTTCATTGCTCTGGGCGCCACTGTCGAACTGCGCGATCCTGATCGCCGCATCAGGAAGGTTCCGCTCGACGCGTTCTACCGGCAACCGGGCGGTACCCCGCACGTGGAGAACGACCTGCGGCCGGGTGAGCTGATCACCGCCGTGACCGTCCCGGCCGGCCCGTACACGCAGAGGTCCGGCTATCTCAAGGTCCGTGATCGGCAGTCGTACGAGTTCGCGCTCACGTCGGCGGCAGTGGCCATGGAGATCACCGGTGGCCGCATCCGTTCCGCCCGTGTCGCCGCGGGAGGCGTCGGGACCGTGCCGTGGCGGCTTTCCGCGGTGGAGCAGGCCCTGATCGGCCGTCGTCCCGGCGCCGACACCTGGCAAGCCGCTGCCGCGCGGGCCGCAGACGGCGCGAAACCGCTGGCCCACAACGAGTTCAAGGTCGAACTGCTGCGGCGCACGATCGCCAGGCAGCTCGAGACCATCGGAGGGACGCGATGACCGAGATCGGCACCGCCCGATCACGGGTGGAGGGCCCGCTGAAGGTCAGCGGGCAAGTGCAGTACACCGCCGACTTCGTCATGCCCGACCTGATGCACGCGATCATGGTGGTCAGCTCGGTCGGCAAGGGTGTCATCACGGGCTTCGACACTCGTGCGGCGCTGGCACATCCCGGCGTTCGCCATGTCCTGACGCACCTCAACGCGCCGAAACTGCCGTACCGGCCGTACAAGGCGGCGTACATCGATCCGGCGGTCGGCGAACGACTGCATGTGTTGCAGGACAACGAGGTAAAGTTCTACGGCCAGCCGGTGGCCGTCGTCGTCGCCGACACGCTCGAAGCGGCGGAGCACGGCGCTTCGCTGGTCTCCGTGCAGTACACCGCCGAACGCCCGGTGACCGAGATCGACCGGCACGCTCGCCCGTTGGTGACGGTGCCCGACGACTACTCGCGAGGCATGCCGGATGCCGCACTGGCCGCGGCCGACGTCCAGGTCGACGAGGTCTACCGGCTGGCCCGCGAGCACCACAACCCGATGGAACTGCACGCGACCATCGCGCGCTGGGACGACGGCAAACTGACGTTGTGGGAGAAGACCCAGTACGTCAAGTCAGCGGCCGACGAACTCGAAGCGATCTTCGGCCTCGAAGCCGGCTCGGTGCACGTCATCGCGCCGTTCATCGGCGGTGCGTTCGGCAACGGCCTGCGGACGTGGCCGCACACCACGCTGGCCGCGCTGGCCGCGCAAACCGCGCAACGCCCGGTGAAACTGGTCGTGACCCGGCGGCAGTTGTTCTCCAGCGCCGGGTATCGCGCCGCGAGCCGCCAGCGCTTCGCCGTCGGCGCCACCCGTGACGGACGGATCCAGTCGATCATCCACGAGTCGGTCGCCGAAACGTCCAACTACGAGCAGCACACCGACAACATGCCCGTGCTGGCCCGCTTCCTGTACACCAGCCCGAACGCCCGCGTGACGTACCAGCTGGCCGAACTGGACGTGCAGACCCCGGTGTTCATGCGGGGGCCAGGGGTGGCTCCGGCGGCGTTCGCGATCGAGAGCGGCATCGACGAGCTGTCGTACGAGCTCGGCATCGACCCGATCGACCTGCGGATGCGCAACGAGCCCGACCGCGACCCGTTCTCCGGCCTGCCGTTCTCGAGCAGACGGCTGCGGGAGTGCTTCGACCTGGGTAAACAACGGTTCGGCTGGGCCACACGCAAGTCGGCCGTCCGATCCACTAAGGACGGACACTGGCTGGTGGGCACGGGCACCGCCACCGCGTGCTACGAGACGACGCGGATCTATTCGCAGGCCCTGGCCCGGATCAAGGCGGACGGCACTGCCATCGTGGCCAGCACCGCCGGCGACATGGGACCGGGCACCTACACGTCGATGGCCCAGGTCGCCTCGGACGCCTTGGGCCTGCCGATCGAGCGCGTGCGGTTCCTGCTCGGCGACTCCACCCTGCCGCCAGGACCTCCGCACGGCGGTTCCACGACCATGGCCAGCGTGGGATCCGCCGTGCACGTCGCCTGCACCGTGCTGCGCGACACCGTGGTGCGCATGGCGGTCTCCGATCCGGGATCACCGTTGCACGGCGTAGACCCGGCCACGGTCGAGGTGCGTGGCGGGCGACTGTCCGCGCCGGGCGCACCAGGCCGAAGCGAGACGTACCAGGACATCCTGCGGCGCCGCAACAAGGACCACGTGGAAACCGTGCAGGAGTGGGACCCCGGCGATGCCGACCGCCACTACTCCAGCTTCGGCTACGGGGCCGTGTTCGCGGAGGTCGCCGTGGACGAGACGCTGGGCCTGGTGCGCATCCGCCGCCTGTTCGCGGTCTACGACGCAGGCAAGATCATCAGCCCCAAACTGGCGCACAGCCAGGGCATCGGTGGTCTGGTCGGCGGCATCGGCATGGCGTTGCTGGAACAGACCAACACCGACCCCCGTGACGGCAGGCTCACCAACGCGGGACTCGCCGACTACCTCGTGCCGGTGAACGCGGACGTGCCCGCGGTGGACGCCGTCTTCCTCGATCAGAGCAACGACCAGATCGTCAATCCCCTTGGCGTCAAAGGGCTTGGTGAGCTCACCTACGTCGGGGTGGCGGCCGCGATCGCGAACGCCGTGTACCACGCCACCGGGAAGCGGGTGAGGGAACTGCCGATCACCCTCGACAAACTGCTCTGAGTCCTCGAGGGGCTACCTCTCCGCAGCACCCAGCATCCGGGCGCGATCATCCACGTCCATGCGCAGGCCGACGGCTGAGTGATCGGTGAACCGGGCACGCAGCCGGCGGTGCGGTCCATCGCCGGACTCGCTCAGCAGGACCGCACCGTTGTCGGCGCTGTCCCAGACGACGATCGGGCGCTGGTCGCGGACCTCGAGGGCAACGAGGCGCGGGGCGCGGAACGCCAGCCAGCGAACCGGCGCCGAGCCCTCGGCCGTGAGTCCCACGAACTGCCCGGCCATGGTGCGGTCGAATCCCTTGGGGATGTCGTGTGGCGCGGACAGGTCGTCGGTGGCGGACCCGGCCTCGATGGAAGTGAACGCCAGGGCGGCCCGCCCGATCAAGGGCCCCCATCGCCACACCCGATGCCAGTTGTTGAGCACTTCCGTACCCGGCATCCACCGAAGATCCGCCACGACATCCGGATCCCACTCCAGCGCGCCGGAGTTGTGCACGGCTGACCTGACCAGCTCGCTCGTCCACTGATCTGCCATCGGTACTCCACCTCCGGTCACGAACCGTACAACCGGACGATCAACTCCGCTGTCTCACCGAGTCCGGGAGCAGGGGTCACGCGAGCCATGCCCGTGCGGCGACGACCAGTGCGTCGACTCCGGTCGTCAGGGTCGGTTCGATGTCCGGGGCGAACTCGGGGGAGTGGTTCATGGCCACCGGACCAGGTTGGCGCGCGGCGAAGTCGATGCCGCCGAAGAACCAGAACACCGTGGGCACCCCGGCGGCGGTGCCGAACACGCCCACGTCCTCGCTGGCGTTGACCACGGCACCGGGAATCAGGCGCTCCTGGCCGAAGTGCCGGGTGAACGCGGCCACCGTCGTCGCCGTCGCGTCCGGATCGGACACCAGCACCGGGGTGCTGCCGTGCCAGTCGAACTCCGGTTCGCGAGGTGCCCCGGACGCGGCGGCCTCGGCGCGGACGATGCGTTCGACGGCGTTGCGGACGATGTCCCGTGTGTGTTCGTTGAACGTGCGGATGCTGATCCCGAGTTCGGCGGTCTCGGGGATGACGTTCGCCTTCGTGCCGGCCTGCACCTTTCCGATCGTGACGACGGCACGTTCGCTGGGCGAGACCTCGCGCGAGACGATGCCCTGAAGTCGCACGACCGCGTGCGCGGCCATCAGCACCGGATCGACCGCGGTCTCCGGCGCCGAACCGTGGCCGCCGCGCCCGAACAACGTGACTTCGACCGCGTCCGAGGCCGCCATCAGCGGCCCGCTGCCGTGGGCGATCATCCCGGCCGGCAGCGGGCCGACGTGCTGCGCCAGCACGACGTCCGGCCTGCCGAACCGGTCGAACAGCCCGTCCTCGACCATGTTCCGCGCGCCGCAGCCCAGTTCCTCCGCCGGCTGGAAGACCGCGAGCAGGGTCCCCGACCACTCCTCCCGGGTCCTGGCCAGTTCCGCGGCCGCCCCGATCAGGCACGTGGCGTGCATGTCGTGCCCGCACGCGTGCGCTACCGGCACGTTCTCGCCGTCCGAGTTGGTCGCGCGGGCAGTCGAGGCGTACTCCAGCCCGGTCTTCTCCTCCACCGGCAACGCGTCGATGTCCGCCCTGAGCAGCACCACCGGACCGTCCCCGTTGCGCAGCACGCCGACCACGCCGGTACCGCCCACCTCGGTGGTCACCTCGTAACCCAACGGCCGCAAGGCATCCGCCAGTACGCCGGCCGTGCGGAACTCCTGGAGCGACAGTTCGGGATGGCGGTGCAGATCGAGGTACAGCTCGCGAAGATCGGTCACTTCTCGAATCTAGCCGCCCAATTTCGTACCGATGATATATAACGCTGGTATGCTACCCGCATGAGTCCACGAACCGCCGACCCCACCGTGCGGGCGATGCTGGTCGAAGCGGCCGCGCGGGTGCTGGCCGTGGAAGGACCGGCCGCGCTCACCAGTCGCCGGCTCGCGGCCGAGATCGGCTCCTCGACGATGGCCGTCTTCAGCCGGTTCCGGAACATGGCGGAGGTCCGCTGGGCGGTCCGGGAGGAGGGCTTCGCCCGCCTGAACGCGCGGCTCGACGCCCTGCCGGCCTCGGACGACCCGGTCGCCGACCTCGTCGCGACCGGCGCGGCGTTCTTCGAGATCGGCGTGGCGAAGCCGCACCTGTACCGGGCGATGTTCCTGGACCGTGCGCCGGAGGACGACAACCTGGGCGTCTCGACGTTCGAACGGCTGACCGCGCTGATCCGCCGGTGCGTGGCCGACGGCCGTTTCCCGGCCGCGCGGGAGTCCCTGATTCCGGTCTGGGCGGCACAGCTGTGGAGCATGCGCCACGGGGTGGTCGCCATGACGGCCGCGGGCCTGATGCCGGACGAACAGGCGCGGTTCGTCCTCGACGACATGACCTTCCGGCTGCTGGTCGGCTACGGCGACGACGAGGCTCGCGCCCGGCGGTCCATCGAACTGGGGAACGGAGGATCCTGATGAACGGCTCCGACAGTGATCGCCCCGAGCCAACGGTGTGGGAGCACACAGGTGGCGTGAACGGACTGTTCCAGTCGTCGTTGCCACCCACGGTGCTGGTGATCGCCAACGCCTGGTGGGGCGTGTACCCGGCGATAGCCGCCGCCATCGGCGCCGCCGTGCTCATCACGCTGATGCGTGCGGCACGCCGACAGTCTCTGCGGCCGGCGTTCGGCGGCTTCGTCGGCGTGGCGGTGGCCGGGTTCCTCGCTGCCAGAAGCGGTGAGGCCCGCGACTTCTTCCTGGCCGACATCTGGTGGTACGGCGCGGTGGCCATCGCCCTGACGGCCTCGATCCTGCTCCGGCGGCCGCTGGTCGGGGTGATCCGGAGCGCCGTGCAGGGAACCGGCATGTGGTGGCGCCACGACCGTCCGTCGCTGCGGCGGTACAGCATCGCCACCGCCGTGCTCGCTGTCGTGTTCGCGGCGCGGTTCGTTGTGTTGCAACGGCTTTATGAGTACAACGAGGTCGGCTGGATGACGATCGCGAAGATCGCGATGGGCTACCCGCTGTGGGCGGTCGCGTTGCTCGTCATCGTGTGGGCCGTGCGCGGGGCGGACCACCGGCTCAGCTACTGCGGCAACCGTCCGCGCACGTCCCCGACGGCGGGCTGAAGCTGGCCCGGTGAGGGGACGCTCGGGCAGGATGGGGGTGTGGACGCGAGGCTGAAGAAGGCACTGGAAGGTATGGGCCAGAACCCGGCGGCCCCGCTGGAGGTCCTGCTTCGCCTGGTGCCCGTGGCGGCTCGTCAGATCGCGAGGCGGCGGGAGGACAAGTCGCCCGAGCTGGTCGAGAAGCTGCTCGCGACCGGCAACTCGCTCGGGTTGGACGACCCGGCCACACGGCTGGAGTACATCCAGCACTCGATCGACATGAACATCGAGGTCTCAGCATCCGACCTCGCGACATACGCGGGGGAGAAGGATCTTTCCACGCTGGCCACGCATGCGGACCCGAAGGTGCGCGCCGCCCTTGGCAGCGCCTGGGATTACCCCATGCCGGAGGACGTTCGCCGCGCGTTGCTCGCCGATCCGGATCCCGGCGTGCGCCGAAGCGTCGCGGGCCATCCGCACGGCGAAGCACCCGAAGATCTACATCAGAGGCTGCTGACCGACGAGGCCACGAGAGCGAGCGTCGCGTCTTACGCCACTTTGAGCAGGGAGATCGCCGAACAACTCTTGGCCACTGACAACGAGGAGTTGCGCGCCGAGGTCGCCAAGAATCCGGTCCTGCCAACGGACCTGCGGGATCGTCTGGCCGAGGACCCGAGCGCGTACGTGCGGGCGCATGTGATCCTCCGCCAGGACCTGCCAGAGGATCGGCGCCGCGAACTGCATCGAGCCCTGTGCTCCGCCGCCACGGATCCGTGGAATGAGGAATCGTTCGCGCTGACCGTGCTGAACGCGACCGACGTGCCGTGGGTTTCCCAGCTGCCACTGGCAGAACGGCTGACCTATCTGGACTCCCCGATCTACTGCTTCCGTGCGGAAGTCGCGGCGAGCCCCGACCTGCCGCCGGAAGTGGTGGCCGCCCTGCACAACGACAAGAACGTCGGGATCCGCCGGTTGGTCGCGCATCGCCCGGACACCCCCGGCGAAGTCCTCGAACGACTGGTAGCCCAGCACGGCGAGCACCTGAAGCACCGGCCGCTGATCGTCGAACACCCGAACTTCCCGCCGGAGGCCTTCATCCGCTTCGCCTCGCATTCCGACCCGCGACGGCGATCGATCGCTCCGGCAGGTCCCGAGTTGCCGCTCGAGATCCTGACCAGACTGGCCACCGACCCCGACAGCCACGTCCGCGCGGGCGTGGCCGGGCACCTCAAGACCCCGCCGGAGATCCTGCGGGCACTGGTCGAGGACCGAGATCCGGACGTCTGCGCGACCGCCGGCGCCAACCCCGGCCTCCCGCCACAACTCATGCTGGACTTGCTGGACAAGGCCGGGTTGTGAGCACGACGCAGTGAGTGAGCTGCACGAGCTGCTCGTTGCGGAGATCATCCTCGACCGGGTTCTGCGGGCAGGCGACACCGCGCTCGTCGATCTCCGGTACGGCACCAGGTGGGAGTTGGGCTAGCGGCCTGCTCGCAACACCCCAGCGCGACGACACGTGGTTGCTGAGCGACGACTCGCCGAACGTCAACGGCGCCGTGCTCCCGAGTGACGGAGGCTGGTCCGCCGCATGAGCGTCGTCGCACTCGCGGTCAGGATCCCGCCTCCCGGCCCCCTTCTGCACCCCCGCATGCTCATCACCGCAACTAGGAGCGACCAATGACTGTTCCGGACTACGACATCGCCAAGAACGCCCGCTGCCCGTTCGACCCGGCGCCCGCCATGAGCGCACGGCGGGCGGATGCACCGGTGACGAGGGTGCGGCTGTGGGACGGCAGCGAACCGTGGCTCGTGACCGGCCACGCCGAGCACCGCGCCGTGCTGGGCGACCCGCGCGTGAGCGTCGACCATTCGCGGCCGGGCATGCCGGTCACGACCCAGGGCGCGGCCACCAGGCCCAGCGAGGCGGAGATGGCGCAGATCGCGGCGCTGCTGAAGGACCGCCGCCGGCCCGGTATGAGCTTCATCATGATGGACGAGCCCGACCACACCCGCCTGCGGCGCATGGTCAGCTCCACGTTCATGGTCAAGCGGATGGAGGCGATGCGGCCGGCAGTGCAGAAGATCGTCGACGAGTTCCTCGACCGGATGCTGGCCGGCCCCAACCCGGCCGACCTCATGGAGACGTTCGCGCTCCCCGTGCCGTCACTGGTGATCTGCGACCTGCTCGGCGTGCCGTACTCAGAGCGCGAGTTCTTCCAGCGCAACAGCAAAGCCATCATCAACCGCACCTCCACCGCGCTACAAGCGCAGATCGAACTGACCGACTACCTCGACGGTCTGATCGGCGAGAAGCTCGACCGTCCCGGCGACGATCTGCTCTCCGACCTGGCCGACCGCATCAAGGCGGGCAAGCTCGAACGCCACGAAGCCGCCGACATGGGCGTGCTGATGCTCTTCGCGGGTCACGAGACGACCGCGAACATGATCGGCCTGGGCACCCTCGCCCTCCTCCAGCACCCCGACCAGCTCGCCCTGCTCCGCGACACCGAAGACCCGGCGGTCGTGGCGTCGGCCGTCGAGGAGTTGTTGCGGTACCTGACCATCGCCCACGGCGGGCTGCTGCGCGTCGCGACGGCAGACCTCGAACTCGGTGGCCAGACGATCCGGGAGGGCGACGGCATCCTCGTCGTGAACGAGACCGCCAACCGCGATCCCGCCGTCTTCGCGGACCCCGACCGCCTCGACCTCCGCCGCGATGCCCGCCACCACGCGTCCTTCGGCTACGGACCGCACGCCTGCGCCGGACAGCCGCTCGCGCGGATGGAACTGCAGGTCGTCTACCCGACACTGCTCCGGCGCATCCCGACCCTGGGTCTCGCGACCGGCCTGAACGAGATCCCGTTCAAGCACGACGGGTTCGTCTACGGCGTCTACGAGCTTCCCGTGACTTGGTGACGTCGCGGATTGCGTGGAGAACCCCAAGTCGGCGCTGAGGAGCAGGAGAATGAGTATGAAAAAGCAGAGAAGCAGGTAGAGACATATCTCTACCTGCTTCTCTGGAGTACGCCGCCAGGGACTCGAACCCCGGACCCGCTGATTAAGAGTCCTCGGGTGGGCCTTGACGGAAGTGTCGGCTGATGTCAGCGAGTGCCGTTTCCGCACCTCAGGTCCAGGATGCATCGTGCGTTCATGCCGCGCCGTGTCACTCGGTGTCGTCGCAGGCCGCGGTTCTCGGGCTCGGTTCGGGCTCGCATAGCGGGAACTCCAGCGTGCTGCAGGACGCCGCTAGGGCGGTCACGGTGATCATGGCGACGGTGGTTGGATTGACCTTCCTGTTCGGATTCGGCAACGTCCTGAGCCTTGCCTTGCGGCTGGGCGTGCCAGTCTGGGGCGCACCGCTCATCGCGCCCGCGGTCGACCTGTCGATCCTCGGACTGCTGCTGGCGACGAGATATCTCGCCCTTCACGGAGCGTCGACTGAGGTCTTGCAGCCGTTGCGACGGTTCACCCTCTTTGTCAGCGCCGTGACGCTGGCGCTCAACGTCGCGGATCCGCTCCTGTCTGGCGACTACGGGAAGGCCGCGTTCGACGCGGTCGGTCCGGTGTTGCTGATCGGCTGGGCGGAGGTGGGGCCGGGCATGCTGCAGTCGATCTCTCTGATCGCTAGTGGCCCGCGAGCGGAGATCGCCCCGGCTGAACACGGCCAGGGCAAGCTCGACACGATCGGCGTCGGGGAGGCGGATGATCTCTACCGTGCTCGGCAGGCGGATGCCGAGCACTGGTCGGTCCACATGCGACCGATCTCCGCAGACACACTTCGCATCGAACTCGGCGTTGGCATGGATCGCGCGCGAGACCTGGTCATTGCTCTTCGTGCTGAAGTTGCTGCCGTCGTTTCTGCTCGGGCCGGGGTAGCGGCCGAGGTGCCCAGCTAGGCTAGGCCGCCGTGGCGATCTTGAGGGTGTTGTCCGCGCCGAATTTGCTGATCTGATCGTTCAATGCCCTGATGGCTGGCGTCTGGGCAAGATGACGCTGTGTGATGGCGAACTGGTGGAGGAGATCCGCACTCAGTTGCCATGTCACGACGCGCGAGGCTTCAGAGGTGGTATCAGCGTTGAACTCGGCTTTGGCTGGTGCGACGAGCATCGACCTAAGCCGGTACCCCGGATGTCTGCGCCAAGGCTCTCCAGCGCTGGGGTCATGGTCTTGACCTGGTCCGCGACGTTGGCCTTAGGTGATCACCGGTTGTGCTCATGCCACCTTCCTGAGCGCTTCTGCTTGAGATGGCGGACAAGCGCGAGCGCAGAGAGTGCGCGAACTGGTCGCTGATCGACCGTGCGAAGTACACGCCCTCCGTATCCCAGATGTCGCGGAAGACACCGTCACCGCATCGAAGAACCGGTCCTGTTCGGCGAGGTCGCCGCGCGAATGAGGACAGGGCGGCGCCCGTGGGGTGACCCGCCAGAAGCGTTGTCTAAGTCAGGGTGATGCCGCTGATGAGCGTGCGTGTGGTCCCGCCGATCCAGATCGTGCCATCCGAGTCGGGGGTGATGGTGATGTCCGCGGCTCTGCCCAGCCGTCGTCCTTGGGATACGCGGTAGCCGCGGTTCACCGCGCCGGTGCGGAAGAGCCACTGCCCGACTCCGGCGTTCATGCTGCCGCATGCCGGGTCTTCGGGAACTCCGGCGCCTGGTGCGAAGGTACGCATCTCGAAGGCGTGCTCCGACTCGGCCGGGTGCGCGCCGATCGCGCCGACCATCGCGTGGGGGATCTGTCCGAGGTTCGGTTCCAGGTCGATGACCTCCTGGGCGGTCGCGAGCCTGATGACGGCCCAGCCGGGGCCGTTGTCGACCCACTGGTGGCCGAGTACTTGTTCGTGGCTGATCCCGAACGCCTGAACGATCTTTCCCAGGTACTCGGCTTCGATCTCGCCGGTGCGGCGCGTGGGCGGCGCGGCGAAGGACAGTGTTCCCCCTCGGCGTTGCACTTCGACCAGTCCTGTCGCGCATTCCTGCACGACTCGGTCACGTACGACCTCGTTGTGTTCGAGCCATGCGTGCGCGGAGCCGAGGGTGGGGTGTCCGGCGAAGGGCAGCTCGCCGCCTGGGGTGTAGATCCGCAGTCGGTAGTCCGCCTCGTGGGTGGTGGGCGGCAGGACGAATGTGGTCTCGGACAGGTTCGTCCACCGCGCGATGCGCTGCATCGTCTCGTCATCGAGCCCGTCGGCGTCGAGGATCACGGCGACCGGGTTGCCCAGAAAGGGCGTAGGGGAGAACACGTCGACCTGTGCGAACGGGCGTGGCATGAGCAGACCTTTCAGCTGAACCAGCGTCGTCCTTGTCCTGCAAGGACTCGGCCGAACTGCAGTTCGGGGAAGTGCGCTCCCGCGCCGAGGGTCACGCCGTCTTCCAGTTCGCGGAACAGACGCTCGCGAACCTGCCGGGCGAGTGCGGGATCGACGTCGCCCATCGACTGCCAGGTGGGTTCGTCGAGCTGGACCGGGCACACGATCGCGTCCCCGAGCAGCAGGGCCCGCTGTCCGCCAGAGGCGATGATCACGCACAGATGCCCAGGCGTGTGCCCTGGTGTCATCGTCAACGTGATGCCGTGCGCGATCGTGGTGTCGCGCTCGACGGTCCGAACTCGGCTGCGATAGGTGAGCAGACCGTGGCGGATGTGCTCGGCCATCGCGCCGTGTTCGCTTGCCACGAAGTGGTTCCAGTCGCCGGCTCCGAACCAGATGGTGGCGTGCGGGAACACCGGGGATGCGGCCAGGTCGAAAAGCCAGCCGCAGTGGTCGGAGTGCAAGTGGGTGCAGACGACGTCCGTGACGTCGGACGGAGAGACCCCGAGGGCGCGCAGCCCGAGGGGTAGCTGTCCGCCGATCAGGAACCGGCGCGGACCCGCGTCGTCCAGGTCGGGACCCATGCCGGCATCGACGAGAACTGTCCGGTCGCGTGTGCGCACCAGGAAGCAGCCGATGGGCAACCACGCCATACCGTGCCTGCTGAACAGGTCCTCGTGGCCGTCAGGGCGGGCGTGCTCGCCGAAGTAGGCGGGAGAGGCCCGAAAGATTCCGTCGGTGAACGGGTGGATCTCGATGTCGCCGATCAACATGCTGTTCCTCAGCGGACTCGGTTGCGCAGTGTGCCGAGGCCGGTGATCGACACCTCGACGACGTCACCGCTGCGCAGGAAGGCTGGCGGGTCGTAGCTGAGACCGACCCCGGCAGGTGTTCCGGTCGCGAGCACGTCTCCGGGCAACAGCGTGATCCCCGCGGACAACGTTGCTATCAGATCGGGCACGTCGAAGATCAAGTCCTTCAGGCTCGCGTGTTGCCGTAGCTCGCCGTTGACCTTCGTCCTGATCTCCAGTGCGGCGACGTCAGGGACTTCGTCGGCAGTCACCACGTATGGACCCATCGGGCAGAACGTGTCCAGCGACTTGCCCACAAGCCATTGCTTGTGGGCGTGCTGCAGGTCGCGTGCGGTCACGTCGTTGACGATCGTGTAACCCCACACCTGAGCTCCGGTGCCGATGATGACGGCCAGCTCGCCCTCGTAGTCCACTTCGGACGTCACAGCGGGATGGCGATCGATCTCCGTCCCGGTACCGATGACTGCGGTCGTTGCCTTCGAGAAGATCACTGGCCGATCTGGCAGCCAGTTCCCGATGCCGTAGTCGCTGTCTTCGTACTCCGTGACGTGGTCGTGGTAGTTCAGCCCGACGCAGAAGATGTTGCGACGGGGCCGGGGAATCGGCGCCAGTACATGCACCTTTTCCAGTGGCAGCTCCGTCCCGGTTCGGGCATCGAGCAGCGGCCGAACAGCGTCCCACTGCTCGATCGCGCCGAGCAGTCCGCCACCATCGGGCAGCAGGTGGGTCACGTCGCGGACGACCTCGCGGTCGAGGTCGACCACGCCGACACGCTCACCCGCTTGTGAGGAGAAGGTCACCAACTTCATCGGCAGTACCTCGCCTTACTCGCTTGCCGTCGGACGCCAGGTGCCGTCGAGGCCGACACCTGCGGCCGCGGCGATCCGGTCGCGCGATGCCAGCAGCCGGGCCTTCAATGCAGGCACGTCCACGCCAACCAGTGCGCCGTCGCGCTTGACCACGCGTCCGGCCACCAGCACGGTGTCGACCAGGCCGGGGTGACCGGCCGCGACGATCGTGCCCGCAGGGTGGTTGAGCGGGAACACGCTCAGGTCGTCGGCGCGCAGCAGGATGACGTCGGCGTCCTTGCCGGGGGTGAGGCTGCCGGTGCGCGAGCCGAGCCCGCACGCGCGGGCGCCATCGACAGTGGCGAACTGCAGGACGTCACGTGCCTGTAGTCCTCCGTCCAACCCTCGCTGCACGGAGAACGTCGTGCGCATGGTCGAGAACATGTCGCCACCGACCGCCGGGCAGTCGTCGATGGACAGCGTCGGCCGCAGGCCCGCAGCGAGCATGCGCCCGGTCTCAGGCCAGCCGAAGCCCATTTTCAGCTCGACGTCCGGGCTGATCGACACGGACGCGCCCGCGTCGGCGATCATCCGCAGTTCGTCGTCGTCGAGCCCGTTGGCGTGCACGAACGTCGTGGTGTCGCCGAGCACGCCGTGCTGGAACATCTCGGCGATCGGCCGGGCGCCGGACAGACCGTCGACGTGCACGCTGATCCGAAGGTCGAGCTCGTTGGCCAGCTTCACGTCGTTGACCACCAGGTCCATGGTGGCCTCTCCGGGGCCGCGCATGGCCAGCGCCATCGTGACCAGGCCGTCGTCCGGAACCTCGGCCCGTACCCGGCGGATCTCGGCGTCGATCCGGTCTGTTGTGCGGTAGCCGGCGCCGTAGCCGAAGATCGACCGTGCCGGCGCGTCACGCAGGCCGGCGAGCGCCGCGTCGGCGTGCGCGGGCGTCTGTGCGGCGTGGAACCAGTCGAGCATGGTGGTGATGCCGGAGTTCAACGCCTCCAGGCGGCCGACGAGGTTGGCGAGATAGACGTCCTCGGGCTGGTATTCGGGCTTCACGGTGCCGTGAATCGCGGCCACGTAGTCGGCGAAAGTCCAGTCGGTGCCAAGCCCGCGGAACTGCGTTTGCCAGGTGTGCCGGTGGGTGTCGACGAAGCCGGGCATGACGATCCGCCCTGTCGCGTCGATGACTTCGGCGTCAGGTGCGTCGATCCGTTCGGCGACCGCGGTGATCACACCATCGGTGATCAGCACGTCGCCTCGAGCGAGATCGCCGGTCGCCGGATCCATTGTGAGCACGGTGCCGCCGGTGATCAGGGTCTTCATCGCGTGAGCTCCACTTCGGGTTGTTCGTCAGGCGCTGATCGCGGCGATCTCGTCGGCCGCCGCCATGACGTCGGCGACCAGGTCAGCCGTGTCCTCGGTGCCCGCGGCCAGCCGGACCAGGCCGAGCGGCACGCCGGACTCGGCGATCTGCTGAGCGCTGAGCATTCCTCGCCACATCGATGCGGGGTGTACGGCGAGCGACTCGACTCCGCCCAGGCTCGCCGAGCGCCGCGAGTACTTGAGCCGTCCCAGGAACGCGTCAGCCGCGTCGAAACCACCGTTGAGCTCCAGGGCGAGCACACCGCCGAAGCCGCTCATCTGCTTGCGCGCCAACTCGTGCTGCGGATGGGAGGGCAGGCCGGGATAGTGCACCTTCGCGACAGCCGGATGATTCTCCAAGGCTTCCGCGATCGCCAGTCCGTTGGCGTTGTGCCGTTCCACCCGCAACGGCAGGGTTCGCATGCCGCGCAACAACAACCACGCGTCGAACGGCCCGAGTGTCGCGCCCGTGAGCACTCCGGTGTCCCAGATCCGGTTCAGGATCTCGGCTGGCCCGGCCAGCACCCCGGCGGACACGTCGGTATGACCGTTGAGGTACTTGGTCGCGCTGTGCCAGACCACGTCGATGCCGAGATCCGCCGGCCGTGAGTTCAACGGCGTGGCGAAAGTATTGTCCGCCAACGTGATCACGTTATGCGCCTTCGCCAGGGCCGCGACCCCGCTCAGATCGGTGACCTGCAACAGTGGATTGCTCGGCGACTCCACGAGTATCAGCCGCGTCTTCGGGGTCAGCGCCCTCTCGAACGCCTCCGAGTCGGTCTGATCCACCACAGTCGTCGAGATTCCCAGCCGCGGCAACAGGTTCAGCAACACCGACGCTGTTCCACCGTAGGTCGCCTTCTGCCCGATGACGTGATCACCGGCAGACACCAGACCCAGCACAGACGTGGTGAGCGCCGCCATCCCGGACGCCGTGACCATCGCGGTCTCAGTGCCCTCCAGCTCCGCGACCACGGCGGAGACCTGCGCGTGGTTCGGGTTGCCGTAGCGGGTGTAGAAGTCCTTGCCGCGTGACTCGGCCGCCACCCGAGCGAACGTGTCCGCGCAGTCGGCCCAGAACGTTGCCGTCTGATAGATCGGCGGGGCCACGGCGTGGCTGGGGTGAACGTTGCGATCGGCGTGTACAGCAACCGTGCTGGTGCCGGCCATGGTGGTCCTCCCGTCCTGTGTGACAGGAACCAGCCTGGCTGTCGTGCAGGTCGCTTGGCGGCGAAGGTGGCAATCTTGGCACTTAATTGCGCGCCCATGCAGCAATCAGATTGCGAGATATCCCGACTCGGAGCAATAATCTGCCAGCATGGATGAAGTGGACCGTGCGATCCTGACCGTGCTCCAGAAGGATGGCAAGATCAGCAATGCCGACCTCGCCGAGCGAGTGGGCTTGTCCCCGTCGCCGTGCCTGCGGCGCGTTCGCCGCCTTGAAGATACGGGTGTGATCCGGGGCTACCAGGCGATTGTCGACCCCACGGTTGTGGACCGCGGCCTGCGTGTGATCGCTGGTGTCCGGTTGGCGCGTCACTCCCGCGCGGATGTCGTCGCGTTCGAACGCGCGATCGTCCAACTGCCCGAAGTGGTCTTCACGCATCACGTCACCGGCAACTTCGACTACCTGCTTCAGGTCGAGGTCGCCGATCTGCCCGCTTACGAGGCCTTCCACGCGAACAGGCTCGCCAGCCTTCCCGGCGTGGCGACCGTGAACAGTTACGTCACGATGAAGACACTGCGCACCGGCAGTGCTTGATCAAGGACCACCAGCTCACCTGGAAGCGCCCGGCCTGACCTGGAGAGAGCCGCCTGGGAACTGAACTCCGTTCGGTGAGTGCGCCAGCTGCGGCGCAGGCCGAGGGATCGTGCTGTGGAGTTAGTGCCTGCTGCACGCCGACCGAAATGGCGGTCGACCCAGGCGTCAAGGTGGCCGAGTCCGCTGCCGGATGCGGCTGTCAGTGACTTGCATCCGATCATTGGGCCGAAGCCGTGTCGGCGGTGTGAGGCGGAACGATGGCGGCGACGGTTGCCGGTGGGTGAGCACTGGGTTAAAGCGGGTTTGTGAGTCCTTCCCGAGACGCGTGCGCTTGCTGGTAGCTGGGGATGAGCGACCGCTAAGGGATGTCGTGCCCACCTGGCGCTGGTGTGAGCACATCACCAATACCTGCTGGCGTTCTCCCGCTGATCGTTGTCGTCGAGGCGTGGAGGTATGTGACGTGTTGTTCGTCGGTGATGATTGGGCTGAAGGTCATCACGACATCGAGATCATGGACACAGACGGCAAGAAACTGTGCGGCACACGATTGCCTGAAGGTGTCGAGGGCGTCCAGCAGTTACATGCGTTGATCGCCAACCACGCCGACGGCGGGCCTGAGCAAGTGTCGGTCGCGATCGAGACTGACCGCGGGCCGTGGGTGACCGCGTTGGTTGCCGCAGGCTATCGAGTGTTCGCGGTCAATCCGCGCCAGGCCGCTCGGTTCCGGGAACGGTTTGCGATGTCCGGGGCCAAGAGCGACGCCGCGGACGCACACACCTTGGCGGACATGGTGCGCACGGACTCACACCAGCTGCGTCAGGTGGCGGGCGACAGCGAGCTGTCGGAAGCGATCAAGCTCCTCGCGCGCACGCACCAGACCTTGATCTGGGACCGTCAACGACAGGTCGCTCGCTTGCGCGCACAGCTGCGCGACTTCTTCCCTGCGGCACTGGCCGCGTTCGGCGAAGACCTCGCGGCAGGCGAGGTGCTGAACCTTCTCAAGCGAGCTCCTGATCCGGACTCCGCAGCGCAGCTCTCGCGGTCGGAGATCTTGGCCGCGCTGAAGCGAGCAGGCCGGAAGCGGCTCGTCGATGAGCGGGCCGAGCGAATCCACGCGGGACTCAGTTCGGAGCAGCTCCGCTTGCCCGCCGTTCTGCAAGGCGCCTACGCGATCACCGTTCGCTCACTGGTGCGCGTGATCGTCGCGCTTGTCGACCAGATCAAGGCGATCGAGGCCCAACTGGTGAAACGTCTCGGCCGGCACCCTGACACGGAGATCTACCTGTCGCAGCCGGGCATGGGCGAGATCGTGAGCGGCAGGGTGCTGGGTGAGTTCGGTGACGACCGCGCCCGCTATGCCGGGGCGAAGGCGCGGAAGAACTACGCTGGCACCAGCCCGGTCACGATCGCGTCCGGCCGCAGGAGCACAGTCAACGCCAGACACGTCCGCAACCTGCGGTTGATTGATGCGCTGATGCGTCAGGCCATGTGCGCCCTGAGGAGTTCACCGGGCGCGCGGGCGTACTACGACCGCCAACGTGCTCGAGGCGTGCCGTACAACGCCGCACTGCGGCACGTCGCCAACCGGCTCGTCGGCATCCTCCACGGCTGTCTCGCCACCCGCACTACCTACGACGAAGCCACCGCCTGGGCCCATCACCTCGGCCGGGCTACCTAACTTCCAGGGATGTCTCGGGCTCGCAAACCATGATCCACAGCGAAGAAACGGAGAATGAAGATGAGGTCGCAAAAAGCAAAAAAGCAGGTAGAGACGAATCTCTACCTGCTTCTCTGGAGTACGCCGCCAGGGACTCGAACCCCGGACCCGCTGATTAAGAGTCAGCTGCTCTAACCAACTGAGCTAGCGGCGCTTGTTTGTGTGCCGGAGGCTTGCTCGTTCCGACCGGAAGAACGTTAGCACAGGGCTACCGCCGGGTTCACGCGGGTTACCCGGCGGACGGCTCGTCCTGCGCGAACCCCGTGTGGATGAGCCACTGCGCCGCCGTGTAGGTCGGCATCACGCCGGCCGATGCCACTCGCGCCGCGCGTCCTTTGAGGACGAACCGGCTCGCGCCCAGCAATGCGTCCGACACCGCGAACAGTGCCGCACCACCGAAAATCCGGCGTGCGCCACGGCCGCGGGCGGTCGAGGCGGCGGCGACCATCGTGCCGAGGGTGAGGGCGTAGAGGCCTACCGGACGGCCCATCGGGCCTGCCGCGCGGGCGAACACCGCCGCGCCCGCCGCCGACGCGGCGACGATCGGCACTACCGCCCTGCGCGAGCCCGGCTGTGATCGGCGGGCCAGCGCCGCGGTGTAGCCGACGTGGGCCACCAGGAAGCTGAAGAGGCCGGTGCGGAACGCGCGGTCCGACTCGCCGAGCAGCGCCACGTCGCCCGCCCACGAGCCGGCGAGACCGACGGCCATGCCTGGGTTGCGCGGTGGGCTGGCCACTGCGAGCACCGGCATCAGCGCCGTTTTCGTCGCCTTGCGCACGGCGCCGACTCCGCATGCCGCCAGGATCGAGTCTGCGATCGCGGCGGTCGCGTACGCCTGCTTCTTCATGGTCACCTCTCGCTGCCGGGCGGGGTCAGTATCAGCCCTTCGCCGAAACGCGAAAGGCCCCCGACCGGCGTGCCGGTCAGGGGCCTCGTCACATCAGGTTGATCAGCCGATCAGGCGGGTGCCCTGCCAGCCCCAGCCACGCTCGGTGCCGACCCACTTGCCGGGCTCACTGCTGCCATCCCAGGCGAACTCCATCAGGGTGCCGTCGGTCCGGATGATCGTGAAGTGGTCAGCGTCGCCGCCCGCGATCAGACGGATCCAGCGACGGTCGCCGCCCTCGTAGAACTCCTGCAGACCGCTCGTGGTGTCGACCCACCAGGAGAGCGAGTTGAGCGTGTCACCCTTGATCTCGATGAACATGTACGGGTCGAGACCCGTGATGCTCTTCGTGCCGCCCCAGCCCTGGCCGCGGACGACCTTGGAGAGGCTGGTGCCGTTGATGGTCCAGTAGGCGAGCTCGCCCTGGTTGTTGATCTCGATGAACTGGCCCGCGCTGATGCCGGTGATCAGGCGCGCGTTGTTCCAGCCCCAGCCGATGACGACCTCGGAGTAGGAACCGCCGTTCCACGTCCACTTCGACAGGCGGCCGTCACCCTTGATCTCGATGAAGTTCTGCTCATCGAGGGTGGTGATGGTGCGGGTGCCGCCCCAGCCCCAACCGCGGACCTGCTTGGCGTAGCTCTCACCGGCGCGCTGCCAGTGCACGAGCTCGTTCGCACCGTTGATCTCGATGAACGACTGGCCGTTGGTCGTGGCAAGGCTCACACGGTCGTCGCGCTCGACGCCCTTGAAGGTCTTGCTGTCCCCCTGCGCGAGGCTCGGCGACGTACCGGCGATGGTGACCATCACCGCGAGGCCGAGCACAGTTGCCATTGCACGCTTGAAACGCATGATTCGACTGCCCCCATAACAATCAGTCGTTTACTAGACGATGACCATCCTGGCGTGAGATCGCGCAGGTCACAACACATTTGTGCGCTATGTGAAACATGCGCGACGCACGGAGCGATGGAGGGGGTACGCGGTACTCCGCCCGCTGTCGCAAGGAAGATCAACGCCGTGGCGATCCACTTTGGAGCCTGAGTCGACGCGTGCGGCGGGCTGGGACGGCACCGTCCCTCGTGGACTTGACGTCTCTTTGCCGCCTTCGCGGGGTGGCGGCAAAGAGGAGCAGAAAACAGGCACAAATGCAGAGAAGCAGGTAGAGACGAATCTCTACCTGCTTCTCTGGAGTACGCCGCCAGGGACTCGAACCCCGGACCCGCTGATTAAGAGTCAGCTGCTCTAACCAACTGAGCTAGCGGCGCTTGTTTGTGTGCCGGAGGCTTGCTCGTTCCGACGGGAAGAACGTTAGCACAACGCTCGAGTACGATCCCAATCGGCTGGTCAGCCCTGGTGCGGGGTAGATCGGGCGCGTAACGATCCGGCCACTCGCGCAACTTCGGACCCCCTTGTGTCGTCCCCTTGTTGGGGGACGCCAAAACGACATCGTGCAGGCCGTCTCGGGAGCGGGCGACAACTAGATCGGAAGTACGTCGATGGGGATGTGGGGCAGACGCGGTCGTGGGGTGGTTGCAGCGGGACTCGCTGTGATCCTGATCGCAGGCTGTTCGGGCACTGGTGCGGGGGAGAACGGTGCCGCGGGCTCGTCATCGAGCGCTCCGCCACCGCTGCCGAAGCCCGTGACGCTCACGCTGGCCTTGAACGACGGTGCGGGCGATGTTTCGCCTGGACTGCCGGTCATCGCGACGGCGGCGGACGGCAAGCTCACGGAGGTCGTGCTGACGAACCCCGAGGGCAAGGCCGTCGAGGGGAAGCTGAACGAGGAGAAGACCCAGTGGACCAACACGGAGCCGCTCGGGTACTCGAAGACGTACAAGCTGAGCGCCACGGCGGTCGGTGAGGACGGCAAGCCGCAGACGAAGGTCTCGTCGTTCAACACGGTGAAGCCGCGGACGCTGACCTACGTGTCGACGAACCCGCAGGACGGCAGCACGATCGGCATCGGGCAGCCGCTGGCGTTCTACTTCGACGAGCCGGTCACGGACAAGGTCGCCGCGGAGCAGATGCTGGAGATCACCACCGAGCCCAAGGTCGAGGGCGCCTTCTACTGGTTCAACAAGAAGGAAGTGCACTGGCGGCCCCAGAACTACTGGGCCACCGGCACGAAGATCACGATGCACGTCAAGGTCTACGGCAAGCACGTCGGCGACGGCATCTACGGCCAGGAAGACCGTGTGATCAAGACCACCGTGGGCGACGCCGTGGTCCACGAGGCCGACGGGCAGGCGCACCAGGTCGTGACGAAGGTCAACGGCCAGGTCGTGCGCACCATGCCGACGTCGATGGGCAAGCCCGCCGACGCGACGCCCACCGGCACCTACGTGCTGATGGAGAAGCACGCCCACATGATCATGGACTCCACGACGTACGGCCTCGCGCTGGAGAACGGCGGCTACAAGACGCCGGTCGACTGGGCGTTCCGCATGTCGAACAGCGGCATCTTCTTCCACAGCGCGCCGTGGTCCGTGGGCGACCAGGGCCGGCGCAACGTAAGTCACGGCTGCCTCAACCTGTCGCCGGAGAACGCCAAGTGGGTCTTCGACAACAGCAAGCAGGGCGACATCGTCACCGTGAAGAACTCCGGCGGCCCTGCGCTCGAGTCGTGGGACGGCTTCGGTGACTGGCAGGTCCCCTGGGACCAGTGGGTCAAGGGCAACCGTTGATGGTGCCGTGACCGCCGACCTCCGCCGCGTCTTTCGGCGCTCAGCAGGGCGCCTCGCGGCACCGGCCCCGCGCCCCCGTACAACCAGTACGGGGACGCGGGGCCGGCACCACGATGCACCCGTCTGAACACCGAAATACGAGGCAAAGGCCGACGGTCACGGCACCAGCTCAGGAAACCGTCACCTGGCCGCCCTCAACGGCCAGGTGACGGTTCACCTGCACCGCTTCGAGCATCCGCCGGTCGTGCGTCACGAGCAGCAACGTGCCGGGGTAGTTCTCCAGCGCCGCCTCCAGCTGCTCGATCGCGGGCAGGTCGAGGTGGTTCGTCGGTTCGTCCAGCACCAGCAGGTTGACCCCGCGTCCCTGCAGCAACGCCAGCGCCGCCCGCGTCCGCTCACCCGGTGACAACGACGCGGCCGGCCGCATCACGTGCGCCGCCTTCAGGCCGAACTTCGCCAGCAACGTCCGCACGTCGGCGGGGTTCATCTCCGGCACGGCCTCCTGGAACGCGTCCACCAGCGGCAGTTCGCCCAGGAACAGCCCGCGCGCCTGGTCGACCTCGCCCACCACGACACCGGAACCCAGCGTGGCGTAGCCGGAAGCGAGCTCCACGCGGCCCAGCAGGGCGCCGAGCAGCGTCGACTTGCCGGCGCCGTTCGCGCCGGTGATCGCGACCCGGTCAGCCCAGTCGATCTGCAGATCCACCGGGCCCAGCGTGAACGTTCCGCGCGACACCACCGCCGCGCGCAGCGAGGCCACCACGGCACCGGAACGCGGAGCCGCGGCGATCTCCATCCGCAGGTCCCACTCCTTGCGCGGCTCCTCGACCACGTCCAGGCGTTCGATCATGCGGTCGGTCTGGCGGGCCTTCGAGGCCTGCTTCTCGGTGGCGTCAGCGCGGAACTTGCGGGCGTTCTTGTCGTTGTCGGTGGCCTTGCGGCGGGCGTTCTTCACGCCCTTGTCCATCCACGCGCGCTGCATGCGACCCCGCGCCTCCAGGGCGGCCTTCGTGTCCGCGAACTCCTCGTAGTCCTCGCGGGCGTGCCGGCGCGCACGGTCGCGTTCTTCCAGGTACGACTCGTAGCCGCCGCCGTACAGGTTCACCTGTTGCTGGTGCAGATCCAGTTCCAGCACCTTGGTCACCGTGCGGGCCAGGAACTCGCGGTCGTGCGACACCAGCACGGTGCCCGCGCGCAGGCCCGTGACGAACTTCTCCAGCCGCTCCAGGCCGTCGAGGTCGAGGTCGTTGGTCGGCTCGTCCAGCAGGAAGATGTCGTAGCGGCTGAGCAGCAACGACGCCATGCCCGCGCGCGCCGCCTGGCCGCCGGACAGCGAGGTCATCAACGCGTCGAGGCCCACCGAAAGGCCCAGGTCCGACACGACCTCCAGCGAGCGTTCCTCCAGGTCCGCGCCGCCCAGCGCGAGCCAGCGGTCCAGCGCGTCGGAGTAGCCCTCGTCGTTGCCGGCGGTCAGCGCCTCGGTGGCGACGTCCAGCGCCCGTTGAGCCTCGGCGACACCCGTCCGGCGCGCCAGGAAGTCCCGCACGGTCTCGCCCTCGCGGCGCTCAGGCTCCTGGGGAAGGTGGCCGACGTTCGCGGCAGGCGGGTTCAGCGACACCCGGCCCTGCTCGGCGGGGATCAGGCCCGCGAGGGTGCGCAGCAGGGTCGACTTGCCCGCGCCGTTGACCCCGACCAGCCCGATGACGTCGCCGGGGGCGACCACGAGGTTGAGGTCGGAGAACAGGACGCGGTCACCGTGACCCGTGGAGAGGTCCTTCGCGACAAGGGTGGTCATGAACGCTCCGCCAGCACATGGGAATGGGCCTGCGTCGGCGCGCCACGCAGGCCGGGGGTCCGGGGGCGTGCCCCCGGCTGGGGTCTGGGGGCTTGGCCCCCAGAAACACAACGAAGCCGGACTACGTCTGCGCATTTTGCAGACATAGTCCGGCTGTCAGGGTGAGTGACGGGACTTGAACCCGCGACACCTGGGATCACAACCCAGTGCTCTGCCAGCTGAGCTACACCCACCATCACCGGTCCGTGACCGGCGACAACAGCATAGCAATGAGCAACACTGATATTGAAATCAGGGGGTCAGTCGGCGTTCTTGAGCAGCTCAGCGGCCACGGCCTGGGCCTGCTCGGTCGACGGTCCCGGCTGCGGCACGAACGCGGTGCGCCGGTAGTACGCGAGCTCCCGGATCGACTCCTTGATGTCCGCGAGTGCCCGGTGCGCGAGCCCCTTGCCCGGCTGCGCGTAGTAGATGCGCGGGTACCAGCGCCGGCACAGCTCCTTGATCGACGACACGTCGACCATCCGGTAGTGCAGGTGAGCGTCCAGCGCGGGCATGTCGCGGGCGATGTAGCCGCGGTCGGTGGCGATGGAGTTGCCCGCCAGCGGCGCGGTGCGCGGGTCCGGGACCCACTCCTTGATGTACGCCAGCACGGCGGCCTCGGCCTCTTCCAGCGACACCGTGGAAGCGCGCACTTCTTCTGTCAGACCCGACTTGGCGTGCATCTCCACCACGACGTCCGGCATCGAGGCGAGCACGTCGTCATCGGCGTGGATGACTATGTCCACCCCTTCGCCGAGCACGTTGAGCTCGGCGTCCGTGACCAGTGCCGCGATCTCGATCAGAGCGTCTTTGCCCAAGTCGAGTCCGGTCATCTCGCAGTCGATCCACACCAGACGATCCATCACGCCCCGAACATTACTGCGCGACGCCTCAACTTCGAGTGGCGGTGTGCAGCAACCTGGTTACGCTCCTCGTGCATGACGGCTCAGTCTGAGATCGCTGCTGGATACAAGTCCGAGAGCGCGGCCATCGAACTGGGTGCCGTGCTGGTCGACGGGCAGGTGGAGTCGACCGCACACGTCCGCATCCCGCTGGCCATGGTCAACCGTCACGGACTTGTCGCGGGGGCAACGGGTACCGGGAAGACGAAGACGCTCCAGCTGCTCGCCGAGCAGCTGTCGAACAACGGCGTGCCGGTGCTGATGGCGGACGTGAAGGGCGACTTGTCCGGTCTGTCGCAGCAGGGCCAGGAGAGCGACAGGACCAAGGCCCGCGCCGCGGACACCGGCGACGACTGGCAGGCGCAGTCGTACCCGACGCAGTTCCTGTCGATCGGCACGGGCGGCATCGGCGTCCCGCTGCGGGCGACCGTCACGAGCTTCGGGCCGATCCTGCTGTCGAAGGTCCTCGGCCTGAACGACACCCAGGAGTCGACGCTCGGGCTGATCTTCCACTGGGCGGACTCGAAAGGTCTCCCGCTGCTCGACACCAAGGACCTGCGCAGCGTCATCCAGCACCTCACCAGCGACGAGGGCAAGGAGGACCTGAAGGGCATCGGTGGCGTCTCGAGCTCGACCGCCGGGGTCATTCTGCGGGCGCTGGTGAACCTGGAGGCGGCGGGCGGCGAGAAGTTCTTCGGCGAACCCGAGCTGGATCCGGCCGACCTGATGCGGCAGCGCGACGGCAAGGGCGTCATCAGCCTGCTGGAGCTGGCCGAGCTGCAGGGCAACCCGGCGTTGTTCTCCACGTTCCTGATGTGGCTGCTCGCCGAGCTCTTCGAGACGTTGCCGGAGGAAGGTGACGTCGACAAGCCCAAGCTCGTGTTCTTCTTCGACGAGGCGCATCTGCTGTTCTCGAACGCGTCGAAGGCGTTCCTCGACCAGATCACCCAGACCGTGAAGCTCATCCGGTCCAAGGGAATCGGCGTCTTCTTCTGCACGCAGCTGCCGACCGACATCCCGAACGACGTGCTGTCGCAGCTCGGCGCGCGCGTTCAGCACGCGCTGCGCGCCTTCACGCCGGACGACCAGAAGGCGTTGTCGCGCACCGTGAAGACGTACCCGACGACGCCGCACTACGACCTGGAGAAGGCGCTTACCTCGCTCGGCATCGGCGAGGCGATCATCACCGTGCTGAGCGAGAAGGGCGCCCCGACGCCGGTCGCGTGGACCCGGTTGCGCGCACCGCGGTCGTTGATGGACACCATCGGCAACGACGCGATCAAGCAGGGCGCGGCCCAGAGCGATCTCCACGGCAAGTACTCCGAGACGGTCGACCGCGAGTCGGCCTACGAGCAGCTGGTGCAGAAAGTCGCGCCGCCCCAGCAGGAAGAGGGACAAGCCCCGGAGCCTCCCCAGCAACGCCAGGAGAAGGAGGAACCGGGGCTCGTCGAGAAGGTGCTCGGCAACAGTGCGGTGAAGTCGTTCCTGCGGTCAGCCGGCAGCGCCCTGGCGCGCGAGATCACGCGGGGCATCTTCGGGACTTCGCGCAAGCGACGCTGACAGCACCGCCGCGCCGAGGCAGAGCGCGCCCGCGACGTACCAGGCCAGGTCGTAGCTGCCCAGGTGGTCGCGGGTGAGCCCGGCCGCCGAGGCCGCGACGGCCGCGCCCAGCTGGTGCGACGCGAACACCCAGCCGAACACCACCGGGCCGGACATGCCGAAGTACTGGCGGCACAACGCGACCGTGGGCGGCACCGTCGCGACCCAGTCCAGGCCGTAGAAGATGATGAACACCAGCATCGACGGGTGCGCGCTGGCCCCGAAGAGCTGCGGCAGGATCATCAACGACAGGCCGCGCAGCGCGTAGTAGCCCGCCAGCAGCAGCCGCGAGTCGACCTTGTCGGTCAGCCAGCCGGACACGACCGTGCCCACGATGTCGAACACGCCCACCAGCGCGAGCAGGCCCGCGGCCGTGGTCGTCGGCATGCCGTGGTCGTGCGCGGCGGGGATGAAGTGCGTGCCCACCAGGCCGTTCGTGGAGGCACCGCAGATCGCGAACCCGCCGGCCAGCAGCCAGAACGGCCTGGTCTTCGCCGCCGCGCCCAACGCGGTCAGCGCGCGCCGGGCCGCGCCACCGGCCGGCGGCGGGGGAGTGTCCTCGGTCGCGCCGAGCGGCAACAGCCCCACGTCCCGCGGGTACTCGCGCAGGAAGAACGCGGCCAGCGGCACCACGGCCAGCGCGGCGATGCAGATCGTCAGCGACGCGGCCCGCCAGCCGTAGGCAGCCGACAACCACGCCACCAGCGGCAGGAACACCAGCTGACCGGCCGCGCCACCCGCCGTCAGCACGCCCGTGACCAGCCCGCGGTGCTTCACGAACCAGCGTCCGGTGATCGTCGCGACGAACGCCAGCGCCATCGACCCCGTGCCCAGCCCGACGACGACGCCCCACAGCAGCACGAGCTGCCACGACGTCGTCATGAACACCGTCAGCCCGCTGCCGATCGCGACCATCGTCAGCGCGAAGGTCACCACGATCCGCACGCCGAACCTGTCCATCAGCGCGGCCGCGAACGGCGCGGTCAACCCGAACAGCAACAGGTTGATCGAGATGGCGAGCGAGATCGTGCCGGTCGTCCAGCCGAACTCCGCCCGCAACGGCTCGATCAACGCGCCCGGTGCCGCGCGGAACGACGCGGCACCCACCAACGCAACGAACGACACCCCAGCGACCACCCAGGCCCAATGCAGTCTCACGGCGACCAGGGTGCGTGCTGGTGGACCTGACAACCAGTGGCCTGACTGCCAACATGTGAAAGAATCCAGCCATGGCCCACCGGATCGCCGTGCTGACGCTGGAGACCGCGATCGCGTTCGATCTCGGCACGTCAACGCACATCTTCGGACAGCTGCCCGACCACTACGAGCTGCTGGTCTGCTCGCCGGACCGCCGTCCGATCCCCACCAGCGGCGGCTACCCCGTCACGCCGGACCACGGCCTGGAGGTGATCAGGGACGCCGACACGGTGCTCGTGCCCGGCACCCGCTACCTGCCGGCCCGGCTGGAGGGGAGGCTCGAGCCCGCGGTGCACGAGGCGCTCACGACGACCAGGGCGAAGCGGATCATGTCGATCTGCACCGGGGCGTTCGTGCTGGGTGCCGCCGGGATCCTGGACGGCCGGCCCGCCACCACGCACTGGAGCGCCACCGACTCGTTCCGGGAGCTCTTCCCGCAGGTGCGGCTGGACCCGGACGTGCTGTTCGTCGACGACGGCGACGTGCTCACCTCCGCCGGTGTGGCCGCCGGGATCGACCTCTGCCTGCACGTGATCAGGTCCGACCACGGCAGCGAGGTCGCGAACCGGGTCGCCCGCTACTGCGTCGTGCCGGCGTGGCGGCAGGGCGGCCAGTCGCAGTTCGTGCACAAGCCCGTGCCCGACGATCCCGACTCCTCCACGGCGCCCGCCCGTGCGTGGGCCCTGGACCGGCTGGACGAGCCGCTGGAACTGGCGGCGCTCGCCGAGCAGGCCAGGATGAGCGTGCGGACGTTCACGCGGCGGTTCCGCGCGGAGACCGGGCTGTCGCCGGGCCGCTGGCTCACCCAGCAGCGCGTCGAACGGGCCCGGCACCTGCTCGAGTCCACGGACCTGCCGATCGACCTGGTCGCGCGGCACGCCGGGTTCGGCACCGGGGCGGCGTTGCGGCAGCAGCTGGCGGCGTCGATCGGGGTGTCGCCGACCGCCTACCGCCAGACGTTCCGCACGGCCTGAGCGGCACCCCGATCCACTGTGGACTTCAGTTCTCGATGAGGAACGGGCGGAGCAGGTCCGGTACCGCCTCGTCGGCCAGCGCCAGGCCGTCCGCCTCGCCGACGTCCGTGACGTGGTAGACGCCCGCACCCGCCGCGGTGGTCGCGCCGATCGTCATCAAACCGCTGCGGCGCTGGAAGAACGAGCGGTGGATGCGCCAGCCGATGATGCCCGTGCGCTGCAGCGCGACGGTGCTGCGGACCAGGGAACCGTTGCGGGTCACCAGGTAGCGCGGGTCCAGCGCGTGGCCGAGCGAGCGGTAGTTGTCCCAGCCGATCAGCGCGGTGAACGGGATCAGCACGACCGGGATGGGCCACGCCCACGACGGCGCCCAGATCGCCAGGGCGGTCGCGATCACCACGAACGGCACCACGTGCCGGACCAGGCTGCGGCGCAGGGCGGCGATCGGGTGCTTGCGCAGCTTCCGCGTCGTCGGGTCGCTGTCGACGCGCAGCACGTCCTGCGAGACCTCGTGCGCCACGGACAGCGGCGCGGGCGGCAGCAGCAGGTTGCTCTCGCCCTTCGAACCCAGACCCGTCGTCACCGCAACGGCTTTGGCGCCGCGGCCGGCGCGCACCAGCAGCGGTTCCTGGATGTCGACGCCACGCAGCCGCTGTTCCTCGACCGACACGGACCGCGTCGTGAGCAGGCCGCGCTGCACGCGCAGGGTCCCGTCCGGCTCGCGGGTCAGCCGGTAGTTCCAGAACTGGAGGATGTAGAGCGGCACCGACAGCACGAGGCCGACCACGGCCAGCGCCAGCACGAAACCGCCGATGAGCATGAAGCTCCGGTGGTCGAACAGCCAGTTCCACAGGTCCTGCACCACGTGCAGGCCGAGGTCGTCTGCGTAGTTGGACAGCACGCCGAACACCGCGCCGACCGCCACCAGGCCGGACAACGACAGCGGCGCGAACTTCAGCCACTTCAGGTCCAGCTTCGAGATGACCTCGGACGGCGCGGGTGCCGCCTGCGGCTCGCCCGCGACACCACCGGTCTTCGGGGCGACTGTCTTCTGCAGCAACAACAACCGCAGCCGTTCGGCCTCCTCCGACGTCACCGCGTCGAGCGTGAGGCCGTCGGTGCCGGGGACGTCCTGCTGCCCGGTGCCGATCCGCACCGCGGACAGCCCGAACACGCGGTGACCCGGCTTCGACGTGAGGTCGACCGTCCTGATGCGATCACGCGGCACCGCGAGCTGCTTGCGGGTCAACAACCCCGTGTGCAGCTCGACCTGGTCGTCGGTGATGCGGTACTTCGTGGTGCGCCAGATCAGGAAGCTGAACGCGAGGATCATGGCGACGGTCGCGCCGCTCGCGAAGATGCGCCACGGCTCGCCGCTGCCGGTGATCAGCAGCACGCCGATCGGCACGAGGAGCGCGAGGCCCTCGTTGAGCGGGCGCACGATCAGCATGCGGACGTGCAGGCGGTGCCACTCCGCCAGCGGCTCGGCGAACTCCGGCGCGGCGGGCAGCCCGCCAGACATCTCAGCGGGGGAGGTCACGTGGCATCACCCGGCGTTGCCTGGGTCGTCGTGGTCAGCTCCTCCACGAGCCGCTGCGCCACCTCGTGGTCGAGGCCCTCGATCTCCACCGGCCCCGCGGCCGACGCGGTCGTCACCGTGACCGTCGCCAGGCCGAGCATCTGCTGGAACGGCCCGCGCTTCGTGTCGATGGTCTGGATCCGGGAGATCGGCGCGACGCGCCACTCCTGGGACAGCCAGCCGGAGAGGGTGTACACCGCGTCCGGCGTGGTCTCCCAGCGGTGCACGCGGTAGCGCCAGCTCGGCTCGACCGCGGTGTGCACGATTCCGACGACGAGCGTGGCGATCATGAGCGCCAGCTCCCACGTGGGCGGCTCGTTCACCAGCATGAACACGATGAGCTGGGGTACGAAGAGCACGAGCCAGAACACGGCGGCCTGCATCGTCCACAGCAGGACGGATTTCGGGCTCACCTGGTGACGAGGCGTGCGCAGTTGCAGAGTCACCCCACAACTGTGCCTCACCGGTACCTGGTGGTGTGGCCAGGTGTGTCAATTGGTGTGTCGCCGTCGAGGTGGTCCTGCTTGCGAGGGAGGCAGGACCACCCGACCGGGCGGAACGATCAGTTGGGGGAGGAGTACGGAGGGGTGAAGATGTCGCCGGGCTCGCCGGCCGAGGCCGCGCCGGCCGCCGTCACGAGCGCTCCCAGACTGAGGATCACTGCGGCGACGATTCGAGCGATAGTGTTCGGCTTCATTGAGGTGCTCCGTTCGATTGGTGGCGGCCGTGGATGAGGGCAGGAAGTCTTTGACGAGGTTCGGCGCGCGGTTGCGGGCGGTCCGGCTGCAACGCGGTTTGTCGCAAAAGGACCTCGCGTGCCCTGGCGTCTCCATGAGCTACGTGTCGCGGCTTGAGTCCGGTGAACGGGTGCCGTCGCCCGCCGTGGTGCGCAGGCTCGCCGAGGTGCTCGACGTCGACCCGTCCGAGCTGATGGTCGACGAGGACCGCACCGCGATGCAGGACGAGGCGCTGGCGTGGTGCGAGGCGCTGCTCGCCTATCACGACGGTGACCTGGCGATGGCCGTCGACCTGCTGGAAACACTGGGAAAGCGGTCGGACGAGGAGATGTTCGGCTGGTGCGTGCGGTGGACGCGGCTGGTCATGCTCGCGAGGCAGCGAGACCACGAGGGTCTGCTGCTGGCTGCGGCGAAGCTGCGCAAGTCGTGGTCTCCCGGTCCGGCGGTGGACGCGCTCGTGGAGATCCTGCGCGCATCCTCGTTGCGGCGCCTCGGCCGGACGGCCGAATCCGTGAAAGCAGCGGGCGAGGCCGTCGAGCTGGCCAGCGGTGACGGCGAACGGGTGCGTCGCGTCAACACGCGTGCGCTGATCGCCTTGTGCGCCGAACTCACCGCGGCGGGCAGGCTCGCCGACGCCGAACAGGTCGTCGACCAGCTCGCCGCGCGGCTGCCCGAACTCGGCCGCGACCGGCTCGCCATTTCCACGTGGTGGGCACGCGCCAAGGTCGCGGACCGCCTCGGCGACCGCACCGAGGCGGCGCACTGCATCCGCGAGGCCGTCGGCATGCTCGACGACTTCGACGGCGATCCCGAGTACCGGTGCCGCGTCCGGCTGGCCGGCGCGTCCATCGCGCTGCGCACGCCCGGTGCGAACCTCGACGAGGTCGTCGCGTTGCTGGACAAGGTGGAGACGACGGTCGCCGCGATGCGCCGGCAGGACGGTCTGCTCGCGTACGCCCGCGCGTTGCGGGCGGAGCTGGCGTTGCGCGACGGCGAGGTCGACAAGGCGCGGGAGCTCGCGGAACAGGCCATCGCGACCGGGCAGCTGAACTCCGAACAGCAGCTGCGGTGCCATCTTCTGCTCGTGCGGGCGGCGGACGAACTCGAACCGGACGGCAGCACCGGCGCACGCGCCGCACTGGCCGCGCTGCTGGAGCACATCAACCCCGAGGGCGTCGACCCGCTCCTTTGGCGCGACGTGGCCCGCATCGCCCTGCGCAAGCACTAGGGCCTGTATCGAAGTCTCTGTTCGCGATAGCCGGGCCTGAGGCGGCCCCTGGGGGCGCGGCCGAAAGGCCCACATACAACACCGGTATGCGGGCCTTTCGGCCGCACCGCCAGGAACCACCTCAGGCGCGACTCTCATCGAACGAGACTTCGATACAGGCCCTAGGCGTGGGCGTCGTTGCCCGGTCATGACCGCCCCTCGCTCGTTAACTGGACACCTTGTTAACGGAGCATGACACAGACCAGTTACCCGTCACATCACCCAATTCCACTGCGCCGACGTGGGTAAAACACCCGAAATCCGGGAGTACCCCGTCGGCGGCAAGCGACCGAACGGGCGATTGCACCCCTGACTGGTTGGACCAATTGTCAATAACTTGACAATGGATTCCTATCCAGTGGTCAGGCTCATCCACCACACGACGGCTCCGGCACGCCCGTTGACGTCAAGTGTCGTGTAGATCCGCTGGAGGTGGTTCTGCACGGTTTTGGGGGACAGGCCGAGCGACTCCGCGATCATCGCCGTGCTCGCTCCGGCCGCCACCAGCCGCAGCACCTCGATGCCGCGCTTGGTGAGCCCGGCCCGCAACGCGCGGGCGATCCGGGTGTTCGTGTGCTCGGCGGTACCGGTCTCGTGCAGGTCACCGGTGTGCGGCACCCGCACGACGGCGTCCTCCCGCTTGGGCTCGAAACGCCTGTGCGCCAACTGTTCCACGAGTCGGGACGACAGATCGTGCTCACGCATCCTGAGCAGATCGCGACCTTCCTGCAGCTCCCACAGCCGGTACTGCTCCAGCTGCAACCGCGCGTGCCGCAGCGCCAGTTCGAGGTCGCCGCATCGTTCGTACGCCTCGCTCAACTGCTGGTGGGCGTGCACCGCGACCTCGCGCGCGAGACAGCTCATCGCCAGCTCAGCGGCCTGGGTCAGCTGGGTGATCTGGTCCTGGTACCGCTTGCGCGCCCCGCTCAGCCTGGCGCGCGCCATCAGCACCTCCGCCCTCGCCACCGGGCGGTTCCTTCCGGCAAGCAACTGGTCAGCGCGCTGCCAGCTGCGGTGCGCACGGTCAAGTTCACCCAGATCGATGCGCACGTGTGTCAGCAGGACGTTGACCATGGCCATCCGCACCGGGTCGCCGACCTGCTTCCAGCGGTCGCGCACCTGTGCGCACAAGGCTTCCGCGCGCCGCAGCTTGCGCACGCACGGTTCGCCGTCGAGGCTGCAGCGGCTCTCCTCGGTGCGGATCATGCAGTGCTCGTGGTACTGCATGCGCATCACGCGGGCCTGCTCGAACAGCACCGAGCCGATCAGCTCGCTGTCCCCGGTGAGCTCGGCCAGACCGAGCGCGCGGGAGAACGAGTTGAAGCTGCGCTCCCGCGAGTCGAGCCGCAGTTCCACCACAGCACGGGAAAAGCTGCACCGCGCCTGCAGTCCGATGTGGCGGTTCGCCGCCGCGATCTCCTGCACCCGGTCGATCGTGTCGAGCGCGCTCGGCCACAGCCCGCGCTTGCCGAGCGCCACGGACTGCGCCAGCACGCCCTCCGCGACACCCTCGGCGTCGTCCAGCCAGGAGAACGCGGCAACCGCTTTCTCGGCGTACTCCAGCGCCTCGCCCGGCCTGCCCTCGTCCAGCGCGATGCGGGCCTCGCGCAGGTTGTGCACGGCGTTGGACCGCGGATCGGTGGTCCGTCCGGGAACTGTCATTGATCTAGCCCCCTCTTCGGAGGCCGACTCTAGTCCTGTTCGCGCAGTTGGCGTTTCAGCACTTTTCCAGCCGCGTTGCGGGGCAACTCGTTGAGGAAGAAAACATCCCGGGGTACGGAGAACCGGGCGAGGTTCGCCTTCACGTGGTCACGCACGTGTTCGGCCGTCAGGGTTTCCGAACCGACCACGAACGCGACGAGCCGTTGCCCGAACTCGTCGTCGGGCACGCCGAGCACCGCGACCTCGGTGACGCCGTCGAGCGTCGAGAGCAGGTCCTCGACCTCGCGCGGGTAGACGTTCTCGCCGCCCGAGACGATCATCTCGTCGTCGCGGCCGGCCACGAACAGCAGGCCGTCCTTGAGGTAGCCGAGGTCACCAGTGGACATCAGGCCGTTCAAGGACTCCTTGCTCGTGCCGTTGGTGTAGCCGTCGAACAGCATCTCGTTGCCGACGAAGATCCGCCCGGTCTCGCCGGACGCGACCGGCCGGCCCTGATCGTCCACAATGGCCAGTCGGGTGCCGAGCGGTGGCTTGCCCGCGGTGCCGGCGTCGCGCGCGAGGTCGTCCGGGTCCGCGATGCTCGCCCAGCTCACTTCCGTTGAGCCGTAGAGGTTGTAGAGCACCGGGCCGAACTCCTCCAGCGTGCGCGTGGCGACGCGGGGCGGCAGCGACGACCCGCTGGAGGCGATGATCCGCAGCTTCGGCCGGCGCGGGGTCTCCAGCATGCGTTGCAGCATCACCGGGACCACGAACATCGCCGTGCACTTCTCGGCGTCCCGCAGGGCCTCGGCGGGGTCGAACTTCCGGCGGAGCACCAGCGTGGCACCGAGCACGAGCCCGAGCTGGAACGCGGCGAGGCCCCAGGCGTGGAACAGCGGCGAGGTGATCGAGATGACGTCGCCGTGCCGCAGTGGGATCCGCGACAGCAGTGCGGCGGCGGGGGCGAGGCTCGCGGGCTCCGGCCGCTTGGCGCCCTTCGGGGTGCCGGTGGTGCCGGAGGTGAGGACGATCAGCCGGCCGCGTGGAGGGCGGCGGGGGAGCGGTGTGGCCGGCCCGTTGAGGATCAGCGACTCGAGTTCGTCGGTGAAGATCGTGGGCAGGTCCGGCAGCACTCCGGCGAAGTCGCGGTCGGCGACGAACCTGTCGATCTTCTGGTCGTGCGCGACCTGGGCCAGTTGTCCTTTGCTCAGACCGGTGTTGAGCAGGACGGCGTCGGCGCCGATCTTCGTGCAGGCCGTCAGCGTCTCGATGAAGCCGCGGTGGTTGCGGCACAGCAGGCCGATGCGTTCCTTGGCGCGGAAGGCATGCGCGAGCCGGCTGGTGCGCTCGTGCACCTGCGCGTACGTCAGCACGCCGTCGTCGTCGACGATCGCGGCGCGCTTCGGGTGTCGTCCCGCGCCGGTCTGGTAACCCCAGGCGAGCGTGATGTTCCACTGCAGATAGCCGCGTGCGGTGCCGGCGAGCCCTCGCGGGCCCAACGGCCGGATCACTCCGGCTTTGACCAGGGTCAGCAGCACGCGGGTCAACATGAGGCCCACTCTGCCATCAACCTACTTGTGAGTAGGTAAGCTGTGATCGCGGTCACATCTCGGTGTTGGAGGCGGCGACCACGGCTTCGCGCAACGCCGCTCGCAACCGGCCGACTTCCAGTGGCGTCAGAACAGCGGCTTCCCCAGGAGGCACGTTGATCACGATGTGCCCCTGGCTGACGAACACCGTCATGTCCCGTCGGCGCGAGGCGATGTCGCGGCAGCTCACCTGCCACTCCTCTTTGGCTCCCACGGGTTACTTCCTCCAGCTCGCTCGGCGCACCGGCCCGGTGGTCCCGGTGCTCGCCTGGGTGAGACGTGCGTTACCGGGGGTCATGACGGAGGTTTCGCCTTCCCTTGAAAAGTCCTGCGAACGTCTCCGTCAAGCGACCGTGCCGAGCTGCGGATAGCGTCGCATGAGAGATGAGACTTGGTCACCTGGAGGGGTGAAAATGGCGGAACCGCAACGCATTGTGATCGTAGGGACGGGCCTCGCCGGTGCCTCCGCGGCGGGTGCGCTCCGAGACCGCGGCTACGGCGGCCGGATCACCATGCTCGGCACCGAGCACCACCGCCCGTACGAACTTCCCGCGCTGTCCAAGGACGTGCTGCTGGGAAAGGCTGCCGAACCCGCGTGGGTGCACGAGGCGAGCTTCTACGCCGACAACGAGATCGAGCTCCTGCTCGGCGTCTCGGTGCTGGAGCTGCGGCCCGGTGATCACACGATCGTTGACTCCGATGGAGCAGTGCGTTCCTACGATCGGCTCTTGCTCGCGACCGGCTCGCGCCCTCGCGTTCTTCCTGGCGCGCAAGGACATGTGCTGCGCACCCTGGACGACTCCCTCGCGTTGCGCTCGACGTTGCACGAGGGCAAGCACGTCGTGATCGTCGGCGCGGGGTGGATCGGCTGCGAGGTGGCGTCCGCGGCCCGCACCCACGGCTGCCTCGTCACGGTGGTCGATCCGCTGTCCGAGCCGCTGGTCCGCGTCCTGGGCACCGGGATGGGCCAGATGTTCCGCGGACTGCACGAGGAACACGGCGTCGACTTCAAGCTGGGCACCGGCGTGGCGGGCTTCTCGCCGTCCGGCGTGCGGCTGGACGACGGCTCCGAGCTGCTGCCGGACGTGACGGTGCTGGCCGTGGGCGCGACGCCGCGACTGGAACTGGCCGAGGCCGCCGGGCTGGAACTGGCCGACGGCGGCGTGGCGGTCGATGCCGCGCTGCGCACGTCCGCGCCGGACGTCTTCGCCGCCGGTGACATCGCGGCGCACGACCACCCGCGCTACGACGGGCGGGTCAGGGTCGAGCACTGGGCGAACGCGAAGGACCAGGGCACGCACGTGGCGGGCTCGCTGCTCGGGCTGGACGAGCCGTACCAGAAGTCGCCGTACTTCTTCACCGACCAGTACGACCTGGGCATGGAGTACCGCGGGCTCGCCGGCCCGGACGACGAGCTGGTGGTGCGCGGAGACCTGGCGTCGCGGCAGTTCATCGCGTTCTGGCTGCGGGACGGCAGGGTGCGGGCGGCCATGAACGTCAACGTCTGGGACGACGGTACGGCGTTGCAGGCGTTGGTGGACGCACAGGCCGCGGTCACGCCGGCCCAGCTGCGTGAGGCTGACCTCGGTTCGTTGGCCTAGACGGCCTACATGCAGGAGCCGTGAACCGGCGCTTCACCGTCGGCGAGGCTGATCAACGCCCTGCGGATGATCTGCATCTCGTCGTCGGTGAAGCGGGCGCGGTAGGCGCGCTCGATCTCGGCGAGCGCGTCGGTCGCCTGCTTCCGCACCTCGATGCCCCGGTCGGTGATCACCGGTGTGCGCACACGGCGGTCGTTCGGATCGGGGACGCGCACGACCAGCCCGGCGCGTTCCAGCTTGTCGAGCTCGCTCGTCAGCGTGGTCTTGTCCAGGCCGAGCATCGCGCCGAGCTTGAGCTGCGTGCGGTGGGCCTCGTCGCTCGCGAGCGCCTGGAGGATCAGCTGGCCGCGGACGGAGACGCCGTACTTCGTGACCTCTTCGGCGAACGCCGCCCCGACCCGCTGGGTGGCGCGGTGCAGCAGCCAGTTGAAGTCCCACTTCTCCACGCATCCGGGGATGGGCCGCTCCTCCTTCATGTGCCCCATCGTACCTCCTGAGAGAGATATTCTTGGCTAAGAACATCTTGACTCGGAAGTTCTTCGCTCGTATGTTCTGGGTATGACCAATCTGCTGCACCTCGACTCGAGCATTCGTTACGAAGGGTCTGTGACCCGCGAGATCTCCGGTGCGTTCGCCGAGAACTGGCGGTCCGCGAACCCCGGCGGCGGCTACACCTACCGCGACCTCCACGCGTCGCCGGTCCCGCACAAGGACGGCACGGCACAGGAGATCGCGGGCGACCTGATGGCCGAGGTCGAGGCCGCCGACGTGATCCTCATCGGCGCGCCGATGTACAACTTCTCGATCCCGTCGACCTTGAAGACCTGGATCGACCAGATCGCGACCTCCGAGCACTTCGCCCGCCCGGACGGCACGTTCGCGTGGGGCGGCAAGCGCGTCGTCGTGGTGACCGCGCGGGGCGGCTCGTACAAGCCGGGCACGCCGCGTGAGGGCTTCGACTTCCAGGAGCCGTACCTGCGGGCCGTGCTCTCGATGGTCGGGCTCGACCAGAAGCTGGAGTTCGTGCACGCCGAACTGACGCTGGCGGACGTGGTGCCGCAGATGCACCAGTTCCGCGAGCTGGCGGTCGAGTCGCTGGCCGACGCGCACCGCGTGGTGAAGGAACTCGCCTCGGCCTAGTGCTCGGCCTAGTGTCGGTCGCGTGATCGACAAGGTGGCGTGGCTGCACATCGAGAACGGGCGGGTCCTCGTCGCTCGTTCCCACGGCAAGGACAGCTATTACCTGCCCGGCGGCAAGCGGGAGCCGGGTGAGACCGACGTCGAGACGCTCGTGCGCGAGATCCGCGAGGAGCTGTCGGTGGACGTCGATCAGGCCAGCGCTTCGTTGGTGGGGGTGTTCGAGGCTCAGGCGCACGGTCGCGCGGAGGGGGAGACCGTGCGAATGACCTGCTACACGGCGTCTTTCGGGGGCGAGCTGAAGCCGGCGAACGAGATCGCCGAACTGGCGTGGTTCACCGCCGCCGACGTGGACCGGGTCTCCCCGGTCACGCGGATCATCTTCGATCACCTGGTGTCCGCCGGGTTGCTCTGACCTGTCGCGCGCGGGTGATCCGCATGACGTTTCGGCCGGAACGGGATTCTCCGGCGCCGGCCCGTGGTTTCTTCAGCTGTGGCACGAGACCCTTGACGGGCTCGTGACCTGCGGCTGATCACTCCATCTGGTCGGCCGCCCGCCACGCGGGGGTTCGGCGCGCAGTGAAGCGGCGCGTCCGGCCCCCGCGTGCCCAGACGGCGGTTACCGCGGTGATGACCGCGATGATCACGTAGATCCACTGGAAGCTCAGGTGCGCGACGAGCGCCGCGCCCGCGGCGAGGCCTGGTGGCGCCGCGCCGAAGACGATGCTCGTCGCCGTCGCGCTGACCCGGCCGATCGCGGCCTGGGGTGTGCGTTGCTGGACCAGCGTGGCCACCGCGATCACGGCCCAGGCGAGCCCGATGCCGTGCACGAACCCGGACGCGAGCACCGCCGGCAGCCACCCCGTCGCGCGGGCCAGTGCCGCCACCGCGATCAGGACGAGGCCGACGGTGATGTTCGCGCGTTTGCCGGTGAGGCCCGCGAGCACGGATCCGGCACCTTGGACCGCCGCGAGCACGCCGAGGAACTCCGGCCCGTAGTGCAGGCCCTTCTCCACGAGCGGGAACGACGCCGCGGTGTTCAGCGAGGCCGCGAACAGCGCCACCGCGCCGCCCACGAGCGGCCACTTGAGCGCCTTGAGGTGCGGCCAGCTCGGTGTTTCGCGCGGAGCGGGCGGTGGTTCGTCGACCCGGATCATCGTCGTGGCCGCGGCTGCCAGCAGGAACGACAGCGCGTCGATCGCCACCACCGGCCACGCGCCGTACGCGGCGAACAGCGTCGCGCCCGCCAGCGGTGCGACGAGCTTCATCCCTTCCTGCAACGACATCCGCAGGCCGTTGACCTTCGCGAGGCGGTCCGGCGGCAGCAGCGCGACCAGCAACGCCGGTTCCGCGGCGCTCACCAGCACGGACTTAGTGCCGTAGATCAGCAGCACCGTGAAGATCACCCAGATCTCGTCGGTGAAGAACAGCACTGCCAGTGCGGGGACCATCGCCAGGCTGGTCCAGATGAGCAGCGGTTTCTTGTGGAAGCCGTCGGCGAACCGGCCGATCAACGGCGAGAGCACGCTCGGCGCGTACACGCACAGCAGAGCGAGCGTCGCCAGGGCATCGCTGCCCGTCAGCGACTTCACCCACACGCCGGCGACCAGGTACATCGCGCTCGTTCCGAAGTAGGACAGCGCAAGTCCCGCGAAGTACCACCGCACCATGCGTTCGAGGGTGCCAGCAAAGTTGAGTCTGGTGGGCTCAATGCAAGACAAAAGGCAGGGATCTCTCCCTGCCCTCTTCAACGTATAGCGCACCCCCGGCCTTGCGGCAAGACCCCGGTCATGGTTCATCATTGCCCGGCCAAAGCCATTACCTGGGGAAATGGGGCTTACATGATCGACGTCATCATCGTCGGCGGCGGACCTACCGGCATGATGATCGCGGCCGAGCTGCGGCTGCACGACGTGCGCGTGGTCGTGCTGGAGCGCGACACCGAGCCGACGAAGGTGGTCCGCGCGCTCGGTCTGCACGTGCGCAGCATCGAGGTGATGGACCAGCGCGGCCTGGCGGAGCGGTTCCTCGAGCTCGGCACGCAGTACCCGGTCGCCGGGTTCTTCGCCGGCATCACCAAGGCCGCGCCGGAGCTCGACACCACGCACCCGTACGTCCTCGGCCTCCAGCAGCCGATCATCGACCGCCTGCTCACCGAGCACGCGCTGGAAGCAGGCGCCGAACTCCGCCGGGGCAGTGAGGTGACGGGCCTGAAGCAGGACGACGAAGGCGTGACCGTCTCGCTGGCCGATGGCACCGAGCTGAGTGCGCGGTATCTCGTCGGGTGCGATGGCGGCCGCAGCGCCGTGCGCAAGCTGGTCGGCATCGACTTCCCCGGCGAGCCCAGCCGGGTCGAGACGTTGCTGGGCGAGATGGAGCTGGGCGTGCCGCAGGAGACGGCGATGGCCGTGATGACCGAGGTCCGCCAGACCCAGAAGCGGTTCGGCATCGGGCCGCTGGGGGACGGCGCGTACCGCGTCATCGTGCCGGCCGAGGGCGTGTCCGAGGACCGCATGACCATGCCGACCCTCGACGAGTTCAAGGAGCAGCTGCGCAGGGTCGCCGGCACCGACTTCGGCGTGCACTCGCCGCGCTGGTTGTCCCGCTTCGGCGACGCCACCCGGCAGGCAGAGCGCTACCGGTCCGGCCGGGTGTTCCTCGCGGGCGACGCGGCGCACATCCACCCGCCGACCGGCGGTCAGGGCCTCAACCTCGGCGTTCAGGACTCGTTCAACCTGGGCTGGAAGCTCGCTCTGGTGCTGGGAGGGGCGCCTGACTCGTTGCTCGACACCTACGAGGCCGAACGGCACCCGGTGGCAGAGGACGTGCTGAACAACACCCGTGCGCAGATCGAGCTGATGAAGGTCGAGCCGGGGCCGCAGTCGGTGCGCAGGCTGCTCGGGGAGCTGATGGACTTCGAGGAGGTCAACCGGTACCTGACCGAGAAGATCGTCGCCATCAACGTCCGGTACGACTTCGGGTCGTCGCACGACCTGGTGGGCCGGCGGCTGCGCGACGTGACGTTGAAGGGCGGGCGGCTCTACTCGTTGATGCACGCCGGCCGCGGGCTGCTGCTCGACCAGAGCGGGTCGTTGTCCGTGCAGGGGTGGGCGGATCGGGTCGACCACGTCGTCGACGTGAGCGAGGAGCTGGACGTGCCGGCGGTGCTGGTGCGGCCGGACGGGTACGTCGCCTGGGTGGGCGATGACCAGGAGGCTCTGTGGGACCAGCTCGCTCGCTGGTTCGGGGCTGCTGCAAGGGCGATGCCCGTCTAGCCCTCGAAGCGCGAAGCGCCTCCTCCTGGAGCAACTCCACTAATGCTCGGGTTGCGCGCGAACTAGCACAGCCGCGCTGTCACACTGTGCGGCGTGTCCGAGCCGATGACCGCGGTGCTGTTGCGCGCCGCCGAGCTCACCGCCTCGGGGAAACCGCGGCAGGCCATCGACCTGCTGCGGCCCCTGGTGGCGGCGAACCCTCGGCACGCCGAGGCGTGGTGCCGGCTCGCGGCCGCCCAGCTCGACCTCGGTGAGGCGGACCAGGCACTCGACTCGGCCAAGCGCGCGATGGTGCTCGACGGCGAGCCCGCCTGGCCGCAACGGCTGGCGGCGCTCGCGTTGAGCGACCTCGGCCGGCACCAGGAGGCGGCGGTCGCGGCGCGGGAGTCCGTGCGGCGCAAGCCGGGGGACTGGCGTTGCTACGTCGTGCTGGCCGAGGTGCTCGCGGACCTGCCGGACGGCGGCGTGGAGGCGTTCGACGCCGCCCTGCACGCCTCGCAGCTCGCGCCCACCGAGGCACGGGCGTTCCAGGTGCTCGGGGACGCGGCGCTGCGGATGCGCGACTGGGGCACCGCCGAGCACGCCTACCGGACGGCGATCAAGCTCGACCCGTCCGACGCGGACTCCAAGGCGAACCTCGCGACGGTGCAGCGGCGCCGTTCCTCGAAGCCCGTCCAGGTGCAGCTGAACAAGGCGCAGGTGTGGCAGGCGCTGCGCACGCTCGCGTTGATCCTGGTCGGCGGCGGGCTGCTGGCGTTGCTCGCCGGGATGCCGCGGCCCACGCCCTACCTGGCGTTTCTCACCGCCGCGCTGGTGCTGTGCTGCCTGGTCGTGGCGTTGCGGCTGCGTCCGTTCAAACTGCTGTTCGGCCTGCGCAAGCTCGCCGTGACGGTGTCGCTGCTCGCCGCCTCCGCCCTGCTCCTCGCCGGTTGGACCGTCGCATTGCTCCTCGGAGCCACCACGATGCAGCCACTTGTGCTTTCCTGGTTGTGCGCTGTCGTGGGGGGAGCGCTCGTGTACATCGGGGGAGGCAGGAAGCGGTGATGCGTCGCAACGCGGTCGCTCTCGCGCTGATGCTGTTCCTCGGACAGCTGTTCATCGTCGCCGCCCCCGCCCCGCCGTCGCCCGCTCAAGGCTCTGTCATCCGGCACGGCCACGACTTCGCGAACCTGCCGGGCGCCGCGCCCAGGCCGCACAACCTCCAGGCCGCCCAGGTGCCCCAGGCCCAGCTGCCGATGGACGTGCCGCCGGTCGCGAAGCCCGCGCTGCCGATGCGGTTCGTCGTCTCCTTCGCCCGGCGCGTGCACCGCACGCCCGACGGCGTCCGCTGGACCCCGCAGCGGGATCGCTCGCCGCCTTCCGGTCGCTGAAACCCGTTTCTCAGCAACCACTTTTCTTCCGGAAGGCTCACTCACCCATGTCGCGCGACAACGCGCGACGAGGGCTGCTCGTGCGCGGTCTCATCGCGCTCGGGGTCCTCGTCGCATCCGCATTCCTGCTGCTCACCACAGATCCCCGCCTCGGCCTCGACCTGCGTGGCGGCACTCAGATCGTTCTCGAGGCGAAAGGCGACGCCGACGCCGCCAACCGTTCGATGGAGGTGCTGCGCCGCCGCGTCGACGCACTCGGCGTGGCCGAACCGGTGATCGCCCGCTCCGGCGAGAACCGCATCGTCGTCGAGCTCCCCGGCGTCCAGGATCCCGAGGAGGCCGTGAAGGTCCTCGGCCGCACCGCGCAGCTCACCGTGCAGCGCAACGGCCAGACCGTCATGACCGGCGAGGGCATCTCCGACGCCAACGCCGTGCGCAACCAGCAGGGTGCGGGCTTCGTGGTCAACATCCAGTTCCAGGGCGACGCTCCCGGCAAGTGGCAGAAGATCACCGGCGAGGCGGCCTGCGAGCCGTCCGGCACGCCCGGCCGCCAGATCGCGTTCGCGCTGGACGGCAAGGTCGTCTCGTCGCCGGAGGTCAGCCTCGACACGCCCTGCGGCGCGGGCCAGCCAGGCGGTGCCACGACGATCACCGGCCGGTTCTCCCAGGAAGAGGCCAAGGAACTCGCCCTGGTCATCCGCTCCGGCGCGCTGCCGGTGCCGGTCGAGGTGATCGAACAGCGCACGGTCGGGGCCACGCTGGGCGCCGAGGCCATCGAGGCGAGCGCCAAGGCCGCGATGATCGGCATCGCCCTGACCTCGCTCTTCCTGATCTTCGCCTACCGGCTCGCCGGGTTCCTCGCCGTCATCGCCCTGGTCGGCTACGCGGGTGTCGCCTATGCGGGACTCTTGGCGGTGGGCGCGACTTTGACGTTGCCCGGCCTGGCCGGCTTCGTGCTGGCGATCGGCATGGCGGTCGACGCGAACGTCCTGATCTTCGAACGAGCCCGCGAGGAGTACGCCCGCAAACCCAATCTGCGCCGCGCGGCGGAAGGAGGGTTCCGCGGCGCGTTGAGTGCGATCGCCGACTCCAACGTGACGACCCTGCTGGCGGCCGGTCTGCTGTTCTGGCTGGCCACCGGCCCAGTGCGCGGCTTCGGCGTGACGCTGACCATCGGTGTGCTGGCGTCGATGTTCAGCGCGTTGGTGTTGTCGCGGGTGCTGGTGCTGTGGGTGCTCGGCACCCGTTTCGTGGCGAAGCGCCCCCGGTTGAGCGGCCTGCACACGCTGGGCTGGGTGCGCCAGCGGTTGACCGCGGTGCTGTACCGCCGCCCGTCCCGCTGGCTCCTCGCCGCCGCGGCCGTGGTGCTGGTGGCGATCACCGGCCTGTTCGTGCGCGGCCTGAACCTGGGCGTCGAGTTCACCGGCGGCCGCATGCTCGACTACGCCGCGGGCGGTCCGATCGATGCCGGCCGGGTGCGTTCGGCCTTGTCTGGCGCGGGTTTCCCGGACGTGGTCGTCTCCTCGTCCGGCAACGAGGTCTCGCTGCGCACCGGCCCGATCGACGACGCCGCGTCCACCCGCATCGGCCAGGTCGTGAACTCGGCCGTCGACGGCGGCGCCCGCCAGTCGAGCAACGAGCTGATCGGCCCGTCGCTCTCCTCGGAACTGCGCCGCAACGCGGTGATCGGCCTCGCCATCGCGGTCGCTGCCCAGCTCGGCTACCTGGCCATCCGGTTCGACTGGAGGCTAGGCCTGGCCACGGTCGCCGCACTGCTGAGTGACGTGCTGGTGCTCATCGGCGTGTTCGCGTGGATGGGCAAGACGGCCGACGGCGTGTTCCTTGCGGCCCTGCTGACCGTGATCGGTTACTCGGTCAACGACTCGGTCGTCGTGTTCGACCGTCTGCGCGAGCTGCGCGGGTCTCGTTTCAGCGCGCCGTACCCGGACGTGGTGTCTGACGCGGTCGTGCAAACAGTGCCGCGCACCGTGAACACCGGCATCGGCGTGCTGTTCGTGCTGTCGGCGTTGCTGGTGCTCGGCGACGGCTCGCTGGCGAACTTCGCCACGGCGCTGCTGATCGGCCTGGTCGCCGGCACCGCGTCCACAGTGGTCACCGCCGCGCCGGTCGCGATCTGGCTGGAGGCGCGCTGGCCGCGACAAGCAGTTTCGAAGAAGCGTGCGGTGGGGGTGCGGGCCTAGCGTTCTGCGCATGATCACTCATGTGCACTCGGCCACCATCAACGTGCGCGACCTCGAGGAGGCGCTGCGCTTCTACGTGGACACGCTGGGCTGGGAGAAGCGCCAGGACAGCCACGAGGCCGGCATGCGCTGGCTGACGGTCGCCCCGCGCGGCTCCCAGACCGCGTTCGCCCTGTCGCTGGCGGACGCGCCCAACGTGTCGTTCGCGATGGGCTGCGGGATCTCGCTGATCAGCTCGGACATCGATGCCGACTACGCCTCGTTCGTGGAGAAGGGGGTGACGGTCAAGGGGGAGCCGGAGTCGATGCCCTGGGGTGATCGGGCCACCTGGTTCAGCGACCCGTTCGGGAACGAGTTCTTCCTAGTGCAGCTCGCTTCGTAGCAAAGTAGGCGCATGACCTCATTCGCCGCGTACCAGAACGAGATTTACCTGCAGGGGCTCGGCGGCGCGGTGCCGCCGTTCACCACCGATCCGAACGCGCTGGAGCAGTCCGCGCGCGACAGGCTGGGACCGGGGCCGTTCTGGTACGTGGCGGGAGGCGCGGGCTCAGGTGCGACCGTTCGCTCCAACCGTGACGCGTTCGACCGCGTGCAGATCGTGCCGCGGATGCTGACGGACGCGACCGAGCGGCATCTCGGCGTCAACGTGCTGGGCACCGACCTGCCCGCGCCGGTGTTGCTCGCACCCGTTGGCGTGCAGTCGATCCTGCATCAGGACGGCGAGCTCGCCACCGCGCGGGCGGCGGCCGAGCTGGGTGTGCCGATGGTCTTGTCGACGGCGTCCTCGCACACCATCGAGGAGGTCGCGGAGGCTTCCGGTGACGGGCCGCGGTGGTACCAGCTGTACTGGCCGAACGATCCGGACGTGTGCGCGTCGCTGCTGGACCGGGCGCGCAAGGCCGGGTTCACGGCGCTGGTCGTCACGCTCGACACGTGGACGCTGGCGTGGCGGCCGCACGACCTGGACCAGGCTTACCTGCCGTTCCTGCGCGGGGTCGGCACCGCGATTCCGTTCAGCGACCCGGTTTTCCGGGCCGGGCTGCAGAAGTCGCCCGAGGACGATCTGCCGATGGCGATCCTGCGGTGGGTGCAGCTCTTCACCGGTACCGACAAGTCGTGGGACCGGCTGGCGTTCCTGCGCGAGCACTGGGACGGGCCGATCGTCCTGAAAGGAATCCAGCACCCGGACGACGCGCGCAAGGCCGTCGAGTCCGGAATGGACGGAATCGTCGTGTCCAACCACGGTGGGCGGCAGGTCGACGGTGCCGTGGGGTCGCTGGACGTGCTGCCGGAGATCGTCGACGCGGTGGGGGAGCAGATCGACGTGCTGTTCGACTCCGGCATCCGCACCGGTGCCGACATCGTGAAGGCGCTGGCACTGGGGGCCAAGGCCGTGATGGTCGGGCGGCCCTACGCGTACGGGCTGGCGCACGGTGGTCAGGTCGGCGTGCGGCACGTGCTGCGAAGCCTGCTCGCGGACTTCGACCTGACGCTCGGGCTCTCGGGCCACCGCAGCCCGGCCGAGCTGGGCCGGGACGCGCTGCGGTTCGCCTGACGAACGACGGTGGCCGGGTCGCTGCGGCGACCCGGCCGTTGTCTTCTACGGCATCGTCGCGGTCATGCGGGCGAGCGTGCCGAAGTCGGCCGGCTGCACCCGCAGCCAGCCCTCGCTCTTGGCGGCGAGGTAGCGCCCGCTCGGCGTGTCGATGAACGTCAGCGGGTTGAGGCAGCGCTGCATGCGGCCGAGGTGGTCGCGCTTGGCCGAGAAGACCTGGCCGCCACCGGTGCGCGGCTCGCTCATGATCTGCTTGAGCTGCGCGACCAGCTGGTCGTTCGGCGTGCTGGTCGGGCGGCTCTGCTGCATGTACGAGCCGGTGTCGTCGTACGACTGCGGCTTCTGCTTGAGCGCGTCCTCCGGCAGCGTGATCGGGCTGCCCTTGCCGGCGGGCGTGGGCGGCAGTGCGCCGACCAGCGCCTGCGGTGCCTCGTCCGCGCGGATCGGCTCCAGCACGAACTGCTGGTCGGCCGTGAGCACGATGCGCAGCGCGTCCTGGCCGTTCGACACGACCAGCACGCTCTGCTGCGGGCCGTCCTTCAGGCTGAAGAACGCCCAGTACTCGGTACCCGCCTCCACCACGAGCCGCAGCGCGTTGGCCAGGTCCGGGTGGACCTGGTTGCCGCGCGCGAGCCCGTACTGCTCGAGCTGCGCCCATGCCGAGCGCTGCATCCGTTCCAGCCCACTCAGGTCGCCCTCTTCGAGGAGGCCCTCGTCGAAGTCGACCTGGGTGAGCAGCGCACGGTGCAGCGACGGCAGACCCGCGGCCTGCCACGCTTGATAGAGCGCCGTGACAGGGATGGCGACCCTGCTCCTCAGCACGTTTCCCCCTTAACCGCCGATGACGGGCGGTGCCACCATCGTTCCGTCGCCGAAGATGTCCTCGGTCTCCTGCAGGTAGGACGCGGACTTGTGCTCCTTGTCCTCCTCGCCTTGCCCACGACCGCCACCGGCGCCCATGCCACCGGCACCAGGGGCACCACGACCACCCGCGGCACCAGCACCGGCACCGGTCGGCCCGAAGCCACCGGCACCGCCGCGGCCCTGCTCACCAACGCCGGCCGCGCCGCCGAAGCCGCTGCCCATGCCACCGGCACCGCGTGCCGCCGCGGCACCGCCGAGGCCACCAGGACCACCGCCCATGCCACCGCGACCGCCGCCGGCTCCACCGCCGCCGCCACCGCCGGGCGGACGGCCACCGGGGCCGCCGGGGCGGTTGCGCGGGTCGTTGGGGTCGAACTTGCCGCGGTTGCGCGGGTCGTTCGGGTCGTTCTTGTTCCACCCGCCACCGCCGCCGGGCGGCAGGTTCTGGTCGCCTCCGGGCAGCCGGTTGCGCCAGTCGTCGCTGCCGGGCGGCGGCGTCGGTGGCGGGAGCTTGGGGTCGACACGGGACAGGTTGGTGTCGTCACCGCCGCCCGGCGGCTTCCAGCCGGACGTGCCGGTCGTGCCGTCGTCGTTGTTGCTGAGCTGGTCGCCACCACCGGTTTTGGAAGGGTCGGCGTGCTCGGGCGGGGTGTGCTTCGTGCGGTCGACCTCGTCGATCTTCTTGTCGCCGCCTTCTTCCATGCTCGCGTCGGTGGCGGTGGGAGAGATGAAGGTCGGCATGTTGTCGGTGCTCGAAGTCACGGCAGTGCCGTACTGGTTGAACGCGCGCATGTTCGCTTCGCTGACCTTCTGGTTGTCCTTGACCGCTTCGTCGTAGTCGGTCTCCCAGAAGGCGTAGTCGTTCAGGAACGGCTTCTTAGGAACAGCCGGCGGCTGTTCCATCGCGTGAGCGGCGTTGACGTACGCATCGCCGACCGCGTCGGAGTTCGTGGCTGCGGCACTCGCAGAATCTCCGGTGACGGTCGCCCAGTTGGCCAGCGGGGAGGTGCCGCCACGGGCGGCATCGCCCGCCGAGCCCTCCCACGAAGCACCAGAGTCGCGCACGGCCTTGTTGATGAGATCAGCGACGTCGACGTGGCCAGTCGACAGGTCGCGCCAGGACTGCGCGGTCAGCGCCGTGCTCTGGCTCGGGCCTGTGCCGGCCTGGAACCACTTGTAAACAGTCTCGCCGCCCGCGAAGGGAAGCATCGCGAAGCCCGCGATGTTCGGCTCATCCCCAGGCATGTTGCTACCCCCTCAGGTTGGTGATGATCAACTGCGCGACCCGCTCGGTTTCCGGGCAAGGCTTCTTCGTCGCTCGTTCATCCGTGGCGCCGGCGATCTGCACCGTGACCGAATCGGTCTTGGAGACCTGGATCATGGTCAGGCAGTACATTCCTCCATCGGTTCCATCCGTGGAGACGACCCGCACATCGTCGATCTTCTTGTCGATGAAAACGCCGTTGGTCTTGACGCCCTCGACCCTGCTGTCGAAGTCCTTGTTCTCGGTCACGCTGACTTCGTAAGTGGAGTTCTTGATCGGGTCTTGTCCTCGCCAGGTGCATTCCGGGCCGAGCACATTGGTGCCGGCCACGCCTGCGCGGACGGAGCCGAGCGTCGTCACCTGATCGGGCTTGAGGGTGTCGCACGGCTTGCTCAGGTACTTGGCGATGCTGAGACCCGACGGCGACTCGCCGGAGGTGGGGTCGCTGCTCGTCTGTCCGGTGCCGTTCGTAGGAGCAGGGGTGGGGTTTCCGCCGGTCTGGGTGCTCGTGCACCCCGCCAGCGCACCGAAGGCGAGCACGGCGGTCAGCAGAGCGGTCATGCGCTTCAAGGTCGTGTCAGCCCTTCACAGCGGCATGCGCCGCGTCGTCGGTCTTCCGGTACTCGGCCAGAGCCTTCTCGATGTTCTTGATGGTCTGTTCCAGCGCCTTCTGGGCCTGCTCGTTCGCCCACAGGTAACCGCCGGGCTCGCCACCCGCGGTCTTGCGCATGGAGAGGGTCGCGTAGCCGCTGTACGGGTCGGGGCCTGGAGCGCCCTGGCTTTGGATCTGCTCGCTTGCCCTCCGCAAGTCCTGGAGCTCCACGAGGGCCTGCTTCAGACCGTCGATCATCTTCTGCGCCTGGTCAGGATCAACGCTGAACTTCGTCGTCCCGCCCGCAGCAGCACCCGCAGCGGCGCCGGCGGCCGCGCCGGCCTTGATCGGCACAAGTGCGTCGAACATCAGCATCCTGGCCAGCTCCCCTCAGAACTCAACACCCCTGTTAGAGGATATTCGCATAGGACCGGTTCCAAGAGTGGGTGAACGAATGAGCCGACCAGGTCACATGGCCGTTTCGTTCAAGACCCCGAGCACCCGCGAGCCTAGGTTCGAGACATGATCGAACGCGCGAGGAACTTCATCTGGCACACCGCCCGCACGCTGGAACAACGCTGGTTCGAGCATGCCTTCGACGGAGGCGCACCAGAGCACGTCGTCCAAGCCGTGCTGGCCTACCGCAACGACGACGGCGGCTACGGCTACGCCTTGGAACCCGATCATCGCGGCCCCACGAGCCAGCCGCTGCACGCCCTGCGCGCACTCCAGATGTTCGGCGAGGTCAACGCCCCCGAACACGCCGAATCGATCCTGACCTGGCTCGAGAACACCTGCCCGGACGGCACTGTCCCGTTCGGCATGTCCACCTCGAAGGACCACCCGAAAGCACCCTGGGTAGCAGCCGACGACCAGGGCGGACTCCTGCTCACCGCCCAGATCGCGGCCGCGCTCCTCGCCCTGAACATCACCCATCCGTGGCTCGCGAAGGCCACCGACTACTGCTGGCAGCAGATCGACGAGCTGCACGAAACCCACCCCTACGAGTTGCGCGCCGCGGTGATGTTCCTGGACGAGGTCCCTGATCGGGCCCGCGCCGAGCTCGCGGGGGACAAGCTCAAGCAGCTCAAGCCGAGCACCGACGGCTATGCGGATGGCGAAGGTCTCGCTCTCCACCACTACGCGGCAAAACCCGGCAGCCTCGCTCGCGGTTGGTTTACCGACGACGAATTCGACAAAGACCTTGACGAACTCCAGCAGGGTCAGCAGGAGGATGGCGGCTGGAACTTCGGCTTTCCCGCGTTCACGCCCGTCACCGAATTCGAGTGGCGCTCCATCGCGACGGTCGACGCATTGCTGACCCTCCGCCGCTACGGCCGGATCAGCTGACCGAGCGGCACACCCGCCAGCGCACGCACCTCGCGGGCCAGGTGCGCCTGGTCCGCGTAGCCGGCCTCGAAGGCCACCGACGCGAACGGCATTCCGCCCCACGCCAGGCGCATCGCCGCGTCGAACCGCAGCACCCGCTGCAGCACCTTGGGCGGGTAGCCGAACGCGTCGAGGCACCGCCGCCGCAACTGCCGCGCGCTCAGCCCGATCTCCCACGCCGCCGCGCCCACGTCGCCCGAACGCAACAGCGAAGCCGTTGCCGTCAGAGCCGGATCGACCACCACCCGCGAGGCGCAGAACGACACCATGTCGGAGAACGAGGACAGCCGCGCCGACGGCACCAGCTCCGACAACGGCACGCGCAGGTCTCGCACCGCATGCGCGGGCACCCCGAAGACCGACGGGAACGCGCCGGGCGGCAACCGCACGCCGTACAAAGTTCCCGGCGCGACCGAAGCGAGCTGGGCGTGCGTGTCCGGCCCGGCCACGAACAAGGCACCGGTCGCGGGAGCCCACATCAGGTCCGTGCAGCCGTCCGGAACCACGCGCTGCACGGTCTTCTCCACAACCGTGCGCGTCCACAGGCAGGCCAGACCGGCCGGAGCGGGACGTTCGGCGTACACGAAACCATCATCTCAGCCCCTGGCCGAACCGGCGAGCAAGCCGGAGATCACTTGCCGGCGACCGGGTAGCCACGGCGTTGATCGCCGGCACCCTGACCAGCGTTCCCGCCGCGAGCGCCGCACCTCCGGCGTTCACCCATCCCGGTGTGGTCGTGAGCCGGCCCCAGCTCGACGTCATGCGCACCAGAGTCCTCGCCGGAACCCAGCCGCAGAAACGGGCCTACGACTCGATGATGGCGTCCCGGTTCGCATCCCTGTCGTACACGCCGCATCCACGTGCGGTCGTCGACTGCGGACCGGGATCCCAGCCGAACAACGGTTGCACGGACGAACGGCAGGACGCCATCGCCGCCTACACCCACGCGCTGGCGTGGTACGTGACGCGGGATGCCCGGCACGCCACCAAGTCCATCCAGATCATGGACGCCTGGTCGGCCACGATCCGCGACCACACCAGCGACAACGCGCACCTGCAGACGGCCTGGTCGGCCTCCTCCTGGCCACGCGCGGTGGAGATCATCAAGCACGTCCACGGCAACTGGCCGAACGCGGGCCGGTTCGGCACCATGCTGCGCAACGTCTACTACGCCGAGATCCAGGGCAGTGATCCCCGCACGGGCAACTGGGAGCTGAGCATCGCCGAGGCGATCATGGGCATCGGCGTCTTCCTGGACGACAAGGCCATCTACGACCGCGGTGTCTCGCTGTACCGCGCCAGGGTGCCGGCGTTCATCTACCTGAATTCCGACGGTCCGCTGCCCAAGACCGTGCCCAGCAACAACCTCAACACCCGTGACAAGATCATTCGCTTCTGGCACAACCGGTCCACGTTCGTCAGCGGACTGACCCAGGAGACCTGCCGCGACTTCGTCCACACCGGCTACGGCCTGTCCAGCATCTCGCACGTGGCCGAGACGTCCCGGATCCAGGGTGTCGTGGGAGACGCTGACCCACGGGGACAACCCGGCCTAGCCGGGGCGAGTGGAACGGCCCGTCCGCGGTGACGGGCCGTTCCTTCTACTCCGGCCAGGCACTGCCCTGAATGACGTCCACGAAGTTCGTCCGCGTGAAGTCCGGGTCGAAGTGCGCGAGCACGTCGGCGTTCATCGTCCCGAACGTGGTGCCCGGCCGGTCCGCCATGCCGTCGTAGAACGCCTTCAGGATCCGGTTCTTGAAGTCCGGCCGCGGATGCGCCGCCACGACCTCCGCCCGTTGTTGCGCGGTGAGTTCGTCCAGGCCGATGCCGAGCACGTCGGTCTTCACGCCCAGCGCCACCGCGGCCACCTCCGGTGCGAGGTGCAGCGGCACCTCCGGGGTCGTGTGCAGCGCGATCGCCAGCCACACGGTGCGCGCCTCCTCCTCGGAACGCCCGTGCTCCAGCAGGAACGTCCGCGCGGCCTCCGCGCCGTCGATCTCGAACCGCAGGGTCTTCGACGCGTAGTAGCTCGTCAGCCCCAGGTCGTGGAACAGGCCGCCCACGTAGGCGAGCTCCGGATCGACCTCCAGCCCCCGTGCCGCGGCCTTCAACGACCCCCACAGGAACACCCGCCGCGAGTGGTGGAACAACGTGTCATCCGTGACCTTCCGCACGAGCGACGTCGCCGCTCGCGCGAGTTCGGTGTCCGGAATCTCCACACCCGCAATGACCTCGGTCATCAGAAACCTCCATGCCGCAAGCGATGTGGTGTCCATCCTTTGTGCACAGAGGCCGCGCGCCCACCGCCGAAACCGACTACCCGCCCACAGATGTGGACACGAAGCGCGCCCGGTACTGGCTGGGCGAGACGCCGAACCGCGCCACGAACACCCGCCGCATCGTCTCGGAGCTCCCGAACCCGACCAGCCGCGCGGTCTGCGCCACCCCGTGCCCCGCGTCGAGCAGCGCCTTGGCGTGATCCAGCCTGACCTGCTCCACGTACCGAGCCGGAGTGGTGTCGAGCTCGGTGGCGAACAACCGCGCGAGGTGCCGCGCGCTGACCCCCGCCCGTGCCGCCATCGTGCGCGCGCTGTGGTCGAGCGCGGGCTGCGCCGACACCAGATCGGCGACCTCGCGCAACGCGGGCGTGCTCGGCCGCCGCACCTGCAGCGGCGCCGAGAACTGCGACTGCCCGCCCGGCCGCTGCATGAACATCACCAGCCGGCGCGCGACCGTCCGCGCGAGGTCGGCCCCGTGGTCCTGCTCGACCAGCGCGAGCGCGAGATCCATCCCCGCCGACACCCCCGCGGACGTGAACACGCCGTCGTCCTCGACGAACAACGCGTCTTCCAGCACCTCGACGTCGGGGTAGGCGCGGGCCAGCCGTGCCGCCTGCCGCCAGTGCGTGGTGGCTTTGCGCCCGGCCAGCACCCCGGCCGCGGCCAGCGCGAACGACCCGGTGCAGATCGACACCAGCCGCCGGGTGCGGCCGCGCAGCTTCCGGATCGCGGCGACCAGGTCCTCCGGTACCGGATGAGTGACCAGCACGTCTCCGCCCGACACCACGACCGTGTCCGCTTCGGTCACGTTGTCGGGGGTGCCGTCGACCGGTAGCCGGATTCCCACCGAGGTCATGACCGGGTTCCCGGACGGCGAGACGTAGCTGATCGTGTAGTCCGCACCGACCAGGCCAGCCTCCGCGAACACCTCGGCGGGGCCCATCACGTCCAGCATCTTCATCCCGTCGAACAGGACGAAGACCACCCTCCGGCCACTTTCCACACCGCGGAGCATGGCAGAACACAACGAAACGGCCCGTCGGCGGTGATCGCCGACGGGCCGTTTCGAATGGACGATACAGGGATTGAACCTGTGACCCCTACCGTGTCAAGGTAGTGCTCTCCCGCTGAGCTAATCGTCCGTGCAGGACGACTTTATCCGACCCGGTCACCGGGGGCCAAATCATCGTGAGGCTCTGGAGTGGCCGGGGTGCGCAGGCCGATGCCGTCCACACCCCGGCCACGTGTCAGAGGCCGAACTTCACCCAGTTCACGCTCGCGTACGCGGCCGGCTGGCCACTCGTGAACGTCACGTACACGTCATGCGTCCCGCTGATGTTCGAGATGTTGGCGGGCACGGTTCTCCAGGCATCCCAGCCACCCGTGTTGCCCACCGCGAACGACCCGACCGGAGCCGCTGTGCGCGAGCCCAGCCGCACTTCGACCAGGCCGCTCACCCCGCCACCGGCACCCGACGCCACGCGGGCGTAGAACTGCCGGGCCGGACCGGTGCCGAAGTTGACGCCGGAGAACTTCAGGTAGCCACCGTTCCCGATCTGATGCACTCCCGAGCCGCCTTCAGCAGGCGCCACGGAGCCACCGGACCTCTCGGACGCGCTCTCCGCCTGCAGCTCGTTGTAGGCCGAGCCACCGCCGCCCGGAGGGTTGGACGTCGTCGTGGTGGTGGGCGGGGGAGTGGTGGGTCCACCGCCAGCCGTGTAGACGGCCACGTAGTCCACGACAAGGGAATGCCCGGACTGAGTGGCCGCGACAGGGGTCGGCTGGCCGTTGTTCAGCGCGTCCGGGAACGCGCCGCCGATCGCGAGGTTCAGCAGGACGAAGTAGCCCGCGTGCGACGTCATCTGGTTCCAGACGGTCGTCCCGACCCGCGCTTGCGTCACCTGGTGGTACGACTGGCCGTCGACGAACCAGGTGAACGTCTTCGCCGCGTCGTCCCACTCGAATCGGTACGTGTGGAACGCGGACTGGCAGGACGCGCCGGGGCACACCCGCGAGTTGCCGATGCCGGTGAACTCACCGCACGCACCGCCGGGTGCGACGTCGCAGTGCAGCACGCCCCAGACCGAGTTGATGCCGTTGACGTTCTCCATGATGTCGAACTCGCCGATGCCCGGCCAGTTCCAGTAGTTGCCGCGGAACGGTGAGCCGAGCGCCCAGAACGCGGGCCAGTAGCCCAGCGCGGCCTGGCCGGTGACGTTCGGCATCTGGATGCGGCCCTCGATGGCGAGCTTGCCGCCCGGCGCGGGTTTGAAGTTCGCGCGCTGGGTCTCGATGCGGGACGACGTCCAGTTGCCTGCGCCGTCCTTCAGCGCCGTGATGCGCAGGTTGCCGGCGCCGTCGAGTTTGATGTTGTTCGTGCTGTTCGTGTAGTTCTGGATCTCTCCGGTACCCCAGTTGACAGGGCCGCCGGGATAGGCGTGACCGAGGTCGAAGATCCAGTTGGAGCTGGACGGCAACGACCCGTTCGAGCCGTTGAAGTCATCACCCCACACCTGCGTCCATCCCGGTGCAGGGGGTGGGATCGAGGCGTTGGCGGACATGGCAGCGATCGCCAGGGGTACCGCGGCAATAAGAGCTGTCGTGGCCGCGAGGATGCGGCGGCGTTGCCTCATGCGCGAGTGACCTCCTTGTCACGGGTGCAGTCCATTTATGAGAGCGCTCTCACGGTGCAAGAACAAGCGCCCATATGGAGCAACGACCGTGAACGGTGCAGGTGGAGCGACGTCTCGTGTGGACTTATTTGGCATCCGCATAGCACGCGACCGGCACCGCCTGCATGGGAAAACGCACGGAGGTCTCGCCGAACAGCAACCTCGTGGCCTCCCGCCCGGCCTCGGCGATCGCCTCGATCACGGCGTCGGCGTCCGCTCGCGGGCAGTGCACGAGCACCTCGTCGTGCTGGAAGAACACCAGCTGGGCAGCCGCGGGCAGCCGGGTGCGCAGCACGCCGAGCAACGCCGCCGTCCAGTCCGCCGCGCTGCCCTGCACCACGAAGTTGCGGGTGAACCGCCCCCAGTTGCGCGCCGCCTGCCGCGACGAGCTGGACACGTCGCCCGAGTCGTTGGCGCCCTCGGTCAGCTCGCGCCACGCCTCCGACGGCGCTGGCGAGGTGCGGCCGAGCCGGGTGCGCACCATCCGCCCCTGCTCGCCCGCCAGCGCGGCCGCCTCGACGTAGCCGACGGCTTGCGGGAATCTCTTGCGCAGCACGGCAAGCAGCGGGCCGGCCTCACCGGACGTGCCGCCGTACATCGCCGACAGCATCGCGATCTTCGCCCGTGGCCGCTCGCCCTTGAACGAGTCCTCCGCCAGCGCCGCGTACAGGTCGTCGTCCCCGCAGACCTCGATCAGCCGTGCGTCACCGGACAGCGCGGCCAGAATCCGCGGTTCGAGCTGCGAGGCGTCGGCCGCCACCAGGCACCAGCCGTCGTCCGCGAGCACGGCCTGCCGCATCAGCCGGGGAATCTGCAACGCCGCACCACCCCGTGACGCCCAACGGCCGGACACCACACCACCGACGACGTAGTCCGGCCGGAACCGCCCGTCCTGCACCCACGTGTCGAGCCACGTCCAGCCGTGCGCCACCCACAGCCGTGCGCGCTCCTTGTACTCCAGCAACGGCTCGACCGCGGGATGATCGATCTTCTTCAACACCCACCGCCGCGCCGAGGACACCTCGATGCCCTCCCGCGCGAACGCCCGCACGATGCTGGCCGGCGCATCCGGGTTCACCTCCCTGCCGCCGAAGGCGTCCCGGATCTGATCGGCCAAAGCCTGCAACAGTTTCGGCCGCACACCGGGTGCCGTCCGCGGCCCGAGCACCTCCTCGAGGATCGCGTTGTGCACGTCCGCCCGCCACGGCAACCCGTGGAACGTCATCTCCGCGGCCACCAACGCTGACGCGGACTCGGCCGCGATCAGCAGTCCCAGTGCCGGATTCCGTTGCTGTGCCTGGAAAACCAGCGACAACCCGGTCAACGCGTCCGTGTCGCCCGGCAACGACACCGGCTCCGGCTCGAACAGCATCAGCGCGACGTCCTTCTTGCGCGGCCCCAGATCTGCCGGTGCGGGCAGGTTCAGGACCCGCGCCAGCGCCGCGGGAAACTCGCGGGGCTCCCGGTGCCTGCCCTCGGCGCCGAGCAGCAACGCCTCGGTCAGGTGCACGTCCCAGCACCGGTCTACCCGCACGCCGGCGGCCAGCAGTTCCGGGTAGATCTCGGCGGTGTCCGCCCACACCCAGCGCGGATTGTGGGCACGTTCGAGTGAGGCGACGGCGGAGGCGATGGAAGAGGCTGTCATGGCGGGACCGGCGGGCGTCCCGTCGTCGTGCAGCTTCTGCCACCTGCCGGAACCGTCCGCTTCGAGGACCAGGGCGACCAGCACTCCCTGATTGTGCAGCGGGGGTCTGACAGTTTTGGTCGAGCCGACCCGCGGTACCGGTTCCGCGAGCGTCTTCCCTGCCCGATCCCGGCGCAGGTAATACCGGGAAAACTCCCGGCAACAGCGGGAAACGTTTTCATTCCACGTCATTCCGAGGGATTTCTACGAGTTCACCCGGAAGGTCGGCACGGAAGGGCAATACCTAGTGAGAGCGATGCCACCGTGTCGAACCTAAGGAACGCTCACCTCGGGAGAGCTCTCATGACCAACGGCAACGCGACGACCGGGCTGCGAGACCTCAACGTCGGCGCGCCCGGCGCTGACCAGATCAAAGGTGCCGTCTCCGCGGTCTACGACGACGTGGCGTCGTGGTCGCGGACAGGCGACTTCTGGAACTGGGGCATGCACGACCAGGAAATGCTGAACGAACTCAACCGCCTGCGCCCCGGATTCAACGCGGGCGTGAGCGACGGTTTCTCTGAACAGCTCTACTACCAAACCCTGCGCGGGTTGCCCTACAGCAAGGAGGAATTCAAGACCCTCAAGGTGCTGGAGGTCGGCTGCGGCATGGGCGAGGGTCTCAACTTCCTCACCCGCCTCGTCGACCCGGCCCGCGCGGTCGGGCTCGACATCTCCGGGGCGGCCATCCGCAGGGCCAACGCGCTCCTCGCCCGCGGCGACCGGCTCGCCTACGTCGAGGGCGACGCCGAGAAGCTGCCCTTCGAGGACGGCGAGTTCGACCTCGTCATCAACGTCGAGAGCTCGCACAACTACCCGGACGTCGACCTCTTCTTCCACGAGGTGGCACGGGTGCTCAAGCCCGGCGGCCACTTCTCGCACATCGACGTCTTCGACCCCGCCTCGTACGTGCGGTTCACCAAGCTCCAGCAGGAGATCGCCGACTTCGAGTGGTTCCACGAGCGCGACGTCACGGAGAACGTGAAGAGCTCGATCCGCCAGCGCATGGCGCCGGGCAGCTTCTTCCGCAAGGAGTACGCCCGCAAGCAGATGCCGCTCAGGGCGCGGATCATCGGCGGGATCGGCGGTTCGCACTATGCCGGCGCGGACTTCATCGGACACAGGGACGCCCTGGCGAAGGTGCTGGAGTTCGCCCGCATCCGGACCAGGTCCGTCGCCGAATACGAGAGCTACCGTCACCACCTAGCGCGTCGCGGTTAGTAGTGGGAGCTTCTCCAAGCCAGTCAGCAAAGGAGTGAAGGAGAAACGGGAAGTCTCCACGATGGTGTGGTCTTGCTGTCCCTCGCCTGACCTGCGGCCGACTATGAAGCCGTGGACCGAGCACTCAGCGTCGCCGCATTGCTGGATCCCACCCACCAGGTGGTCCCCTTTCACGGCAGAGAATCCGAACTGCACGCCCTCACGCTCTGGCGTGACAGCCCGGCGCCACAAGCGTCTCTGCTGTTGCACGCCCCGGCAGGCGCGGGCAAGACCAGGCTGCTCCAGCACTTCGGGGAGCAGTGGGACGAACAGGCGGGCGGCAGGCTGCTGCTGATCGACGACGCCGATCGCCTCACCTGGAACGACATCTTCCTGCAGCTGCAGGAAACGCTCCGGCACGGTCCGGCGCGCACGCGGGTGTTGCTGGCGTCGAGGACCACCGGCTGGTGGTGGTCCTCGACCCGGCAGCGCATCGCGGACTTCGACCACGAGGTCGGCGACCTGGCGCTCGCCCCCACGGTCGAGGACCGCGCCGAGTCGTTCCGCCTGGCCTGCCGGCACTTCGCCCAGCAGCTCAACGTCACGGCACCGGACGAACCGCCGCCCAACATCGCCAGGGAAACGGTCCTCGACCTGCACATGGCTGCGCTGACGGCGGTGCACGGCGACCCGTGCGACGTGAACCGCACCCAGCTCGTCCGCCAGCTCCTCAAGCGCGACGACGGACCCGCACAGGGCCGGATCGCCGAGGACTACCTCGCCGTCGCCTCCCCGGACACCCCGGACCCCGACCTGCTGGCCCGTGCCGCGCAGAGGTGGCCGCACCTGCACGCCAAGCTCGACGAACTCGTCGACGCCGACCCGGCGATCGCGCTCGGCCTGGCCCAGGACAGCCTGCGCATCGCCGCTGAGATCGGTTCCCCGAGAACCGTCGACCACCTCGCCCGCCAGGTGTTCCGCGACGAGCGGTTCGCCACCGAGCCGGTGCCGGCCACGCTCACGAAACGCCTCGTCAGCCGCGCCCACGACACCCTCGAACGCGCCGAGATGTACGGGATGCTCAGCGCTCGCTCGGCGTTGTGCGGCCTACGCGAGGAAGCGGTCGACGCCTCGCAGCAGGAGGTCGAGTACTACCGCGAGCTGGTGCGCCAGGACGGCGAGAACCGGCCGTTGCTCGCGGATGCCCTGGAAGACCTGGGTTTGCGGCTCCTCGCCGTGCACCGCACCGCGGAGGTGCTGGAGGTGTCGGAGGAGGCGATCCGGCTCTGGCACGAGATCGCGCTCGACGACCCGGAGACCACGCCGCACCTGGCCGCCGCGCTGGAGCAGGTCAGCTACCGCTACCAGGCGCTCGGCATGCCGCAGGAGTCGATGGACGCCATCAGCCGCGCGACGCTGATGTACCAGGAGCTCGCGAAGATGCACCCGGCGCTGTTCCGCGTCGACTTCGCCAGGGTCGCGGCCACGGTGGCGCGCCGATTCCACGCGCAGGGCGAGAACTCGCAGGCCGCCGACTCGATGCAGCTCTCGATCGCGAACTGGCGCGTGCTCGCCAAGGAGGACCCGCGCTACGAACCGGAACTGGCCCGCAACCTCGCCGAGGCCGGCACCATGCTCGTCGAGCTGCGCCGGGCGGAGGCGGCGAGCGAGACCCTGAAGGAGTCCGTCGACGTCTTCCGCCGGCTCGCCGTCGTGAACCCGCAGACGTTCCGGGCCGAGCTCGCGGACGCGTTGATGCGGCACAGCCAGGCGTTGCGGGAGCTGGCCGCGGATCCGGACGCCAAGCTCACCGCGCAGGAAGCCGTGATGCTCTGGCGGGAGACCGGTGACCAGAAGGGGCTCGGCACGGCGTTGCTCAACGTCGTCAGGGTCGCCTTCGACTTCGACGCCGAACTGGTCGCCGCGCGGGAAGCCGTTGAGGTGTACCGGGAACTGGCCGCCGAGAACGCGGTCTGGCACCAGGTCGACCTCGCGATCGCCCTGGCCACCCTGACCGAGCAGCACCTGATCCAGGACCAGATCGACGAGGCGCTCAAGACCACCGACGAGGTCTTCGGCATCGTCCGCCGCCTGACGTCGCAGCTCGTCGACTTCTTCGGCGCCAAGCTCGCCGTCGCCCTGCAACCCATGGCGACCGCACTGTCCGAAATGGAGTATCACGACCTGGCGCTGGAGGCGTCCGAACTGATGCTCGACATCTGGCGCGCGCTCAAGGACAAGACGCCATCGGCGACGGGCGCCTACATCGGTGCCGTCCAGCAGCACGCGTGCAAACTCCGTGGCGCGCAACGGCACGAGGAAGCCAGGGACGTCGCGCACACGGCCGTGGTCCTCTGGCACATGACCGGCAAGGACCTGGAACGGGAGCGGGGCTACGCCGACTCGCTCACGGTCTACGGACGGCTGTGCGCGGAGACCAAGCACGAGCTGGACAGGGCGCTCCAGCTCACCCACCAGGCGGTGCGGATCATGCGCGAGTCCGGTGACGCGGTGAAGCTGGAGTTCGCCCTGGAAACGGTCGAGGCGATCATCGACGCGTTCGACGACCGCCTCGAAGCCGAGAAAGCGGAGAAGGCGCTCAGCTGGTCGTGAGCAGCGACCGCACGAAGAACGCGACGTTGGCCGGACGCTCGGCCAGGCGGCGCATGAAGTAGCCGTACCACTCGTCGCCGTACGGCAGGTAGACGCGCATGCGGTTGCCTTCGGCGGCGATGCGGCGCTGCTCCTCGGGCCGGATGCCGTACAGCATCTGGAACTCGTAGGAGTCCTTCGAGCGAGCCGAGGCCAGGTCGGCGGCGATCGCGATCAGGCGCGGGTCGTGCGAGGCCACCATCGGGTAGCCCTGACCCTCCATCAGCACCTTGAGGCAGCGCACGTAGGACAGGTCGACGTCGTGCTTGTCCTGGAACGCAACGGAAGCAGGCTCCTGGTACGCGCCCTTGCACAGCCGCACCCGCGAACCGGAGTACGCGAGGTCCCGGCAGTCCTGCTCAGTCCTGCGAAGGTAGGCCTGCAGCACCGCGCCGACCCACGGGAAGTCCACCCGCAGCTCACGCAGGATGCCCAGCGTGGAGTCGGTGGTGGTGTGGTCCTCCATGTCCAGCGTCACGGTCGTGCCGACGACCGCGGCGGCCGAGCAGATGCGCCGCGCGTTCTCCAGCGCGATCTTCTCGCCGTCGATCGCCAGCGACTGGCCGACCGCGGACAGCTTGACCGACACCTCGGCACCCTCGGTGAGCCCGAACGCGTCCAGCCGCGACAGCAGCGTCAGATACGCCTCGACGGTCGCGTTGGCCTGCGACTCCTCGTAGGTGTCCTCGCCGAGGTGGTCCAGCGTCACCAGACGCCCGTCGCCGAGCACCTCCGCGGTCGCGCGGATCGCCGCGTCGACGTCGTCACCGGCGACGAACCGCTCGACGACGGGCCGGGTCAGCGGCGTCGACTCGACGAGCTTCCGCGCCCCCACACTCCGGGACGCCGCCAACAGACTGGATCGCAACATTCTTCACGTCCTTCGGGTGCGGTCCATGAGGGTGACCTTCATGGACTTGTGGTCCATGAAGGTCACCCTCATGGCATTTCGGGCTGGATCTAGCCCTGGTGCGGGTGGAGGTGGGAGGTGGGCGCCGCGAAGGTCTCCTTGATGGAGCGCGGGCTGACCCAGCGGAGGAGGTTGTGCACCGACCCCGCCTTGTCGTTCGTGCCGGACGCGCGGCCGCCACCGAAGGGCTGCTGGCCGACGACGGCACCGGTGGGCTTGTCGTTGACGTAGAAGTTGCCGGCGGCGAACCGCAGCTCTTCCTGCGCGTGCGCCACGGCGGCGCGGTCACGGGAGATGATCGAGCCGGTCAGACCGTAGGGCGCCGCGCTCTCCATCTGCTTGAGCACGGTCAGGTAGTCGGCGTCCTCGAACACGTGGATCGCGAGCACCGGGCCGAAGAACTCGGTGGTGAACACGGAGTTCGTCGGGTCGGAGCCCACCAGCACGGTCGGCCGCACGAAGAAACCGTCGGAGTCGTCGGCGGTGCCACCGGCGGCGATCTCCAGCGTGGAGTCCGCACGCGCGGCCTGCAGCACGCCCGACAGCTTGTCGAACGAACGGCGGTCGATCACCGCGCCACCGAAGTTCGAGAAGTCGGTGACGTCGCCGTAGGTCAGGGCGTTGACCTCGTCGAGGAACCGATCCTTGATCTTGTTCCACACCGAGCGCGGCACGTACGCCCGCGACGCGGCGGAGCACTTCTGGCCCTGGTACTCGAAAGCACCGCGGATCAGGGCGACGCGCAGCACCTCCGGGTCGGCCGACGGGTGCGCCAGGATGAAGTCCTTGCCGCCGGTCTCACCGACGATGCGCGGGTACGAGCGGTAGTTCGCGATGTTCGCGCCCACCTGCGCCCACAGCTTCTGGAACGTCGGCGTGGAGCCGGTGAAGTGGATGCCCGCCAGGTCAGGGGACGAAAGCGCCACCTCGGACACGGCCAGACCGTCACCGGGCAGCAGGTTGATCACGCCCGGCGGCATGCCGGCCTCTTCGAGCAGACGCATGGTCAGGTGCGCCGCGAACGACTGCGTCGGCGACGGCTTCCACAGCACCACGTTGCCCATCAGCGCGGGCGCGGTCGGCAGGTTGCCGGCGATCGCGGTGAAGTTGAACGGCGTGATCGCGTAGACGAAGCCCTCGAGCGGGCGGTGGTCCGTGCGGTTCCACACACCGGGGGAGGAGATCGGCTGCTCGGCCATCAGGTTGCGGGCGAACTGCACGTTGAAGCGCCAGAAGTCGATCAGCTCGCACGCCGAGTCGATCTCCGCCTGGATCGCGGTCTTCGACTGGCCGAGCATGGTCGCGGCGTTGAGCGTCTGCCGCCACGGGCCGGCGAGCAGGTCGGCGGCACGCAGGATGATCGCCGCGCGGTCGTCGAACGACATCGCGCGCCACGCCGGGGCGGCCTCGCGGGCCGCGCGCAGGGCGTCGGTGGTGTCCTGCTGGGTGGCGCCGGCGAGGGTGCCGAGGACCGCGCGGTGGTTGTGCGGCTGGACGACGTCGAAGCGCTCGCCGCCACCCATGCGCTGATCGCCACCGATGGTGAGCGTGAGGTCGAGCGGATCCTTCTGCAGCTCGGCCAGCTTCGCCTGCAGTTCGGCGCGCTCCGGGGTACCGGGGGCGTACTGCAGCACCGGCTCGTTGACCGGGGCGGGAACCTGGGTGACCGCGTCCACTCGCACTCCTCTTTTGCTCAGCGTCGGTACGCAAACCGTAAGTCCGCGCAGGCCACCGGCCGTTGTGCGACCGGCCAAGATTCACCACTCCGGATGTACGATCGGCCAATGCTGAAGTGCACGCGGGGAGCTTTCGTACCCCAGGAGAGGACGCGGGGGCCCCGCGTGCCGCAGCAGGAGCGGAGAGAGGCGGGATGAGTCTCCGGCACATCCTCATCGCCCTCGGCGATCCACTCGTCGAACTGCAGGTCGCCCCCAACGGCCTGGAGGTCGACGTGCGCGACGTCGTGATCATGGATCCGGACGACCCGCCGGACGTCGCCGCCGGAGACCTGGCCCTGCTCATCGGGGCACGTGGCCGCGCCGCATTGCCGCTGATCAGGGCGGCCGGACGGGCGAAGGCCGCGGCGGTCGCGATCAAGGAGAGCTCTCCGGCACTCGAACAGGCCGCCGCGGACGCGGGCGTGGCGCTGCTCGAGGTCCGTCCCGAGGTCCGCTGGGGTCACCTGGAGTCCCTCGCCAAGGGCGTGCTCACCACGAGCACCGAGGACGGCGAGGTGCTCGGTGACCTGTTCGCGCTCGCGCAAACGATTGCGACCCTGACCGGCGGCATCGTCAGCATCGAGGACACCGCGAGCCGCGTGCTCGCCTACTCCCGCTCGTCCGACGAGGTCGACGAGCTGCGCCGGCTCTCCATCCTCGGCCGGCAGGGCCCGGAGCCGTACCTGAAGATGCTGCGCGAGTGGGGTGTCTACAACCTGCTCAGGTCGTCGGAAGAGGTCGTGCGCATCGACGAACGCCCCGAGCTCGGCATCCGCCGCCGCATCGCCGTCGGCATCCACGCGGGCTCGCAGCCGCTCGGCGCGATCTGGGTGCAGGAGGGCGACCAGCCGCTGGCCGGGCAGGCGGAACGCGCCCTGCTCGGTGCCGCCCGCGTCACCGCCCCGCACCTGATCCAGCAGCGCAACCAGCCCACGTCGAGGTTCCGCGAGAACCTGCTCGCCGCCCTGCTGACCGGCCGGATGGACGCCGCCACCGTCGCCGGCCAGATCGGCGCCGACCCGAAGAAACCCGCCGCTGTGGTGGTTTTCGCGCTCCGGGGCGGCGAAGGCGATCGCAGCGAACACGAACTCCGCCGCGCCGAGATGACCGGCTTGATCTCCGTGCACGCGGCGGCGTACCGGCGCAGCGCACTGGTCAGCGAGTCCGGCGGCCGCACCTACGTGCTCCTGCCGGATCTCGCCCCGAACGCCCAACTCCTGAACCTGACGCGAGAAATCGTCACCACGGCACGACGGCACCTGCACACGTCCGTCCAGGCCGCGGTCGGTTCCACCGTGTCCACTTTGGACGAGGTGCGGATCTCCCGGCAGGAGGCCGAACGCGTGCTCGACGCGATGGCCCGCGACCTCGACGCCGAGGTGGCCACGCTCGCCGACGTCAGGTCGCAGGTGCTGGTGAGCGAGATCCTGGCGCTGCTGCAGGACAATCCGCGGATCCGCGATCCCAGGATCGAGGCGCTCGACCCGGAGCTCGCGAAGTCGCTGCTGGCCTACCTGGACGCGCTGGGGGACGTGCGCGCCGCCGCGGAACGGCTGCACGTCCACCCGAACACACTTCGGTACCGGCTCAAGCGGATCGACCTCGACCTGGACGATCCGCTCGTCCGGCTCGTCGCGCAGCTTCAGCTCAGGATGCGGTAGAGCAACGCCCGTTCCGCGATCGTCCACGTCGTCGTGGTGAGCAGGTACAGCCCGGCTGCCAGCGGCAGGTACGCCGCCACCAGGATCGTCCCGTACGGCAACACCTTCACCAGACCCGTCATGAAACCGGGCGTCGGCGTGGTGGTCATCCGCGACTGCTGCCACCGCACGGTCACATACGCCACCACCGCGAGCAGACCGAACAGCGCGAAGAACACCCACGCGAAGCCGGCCGTGAAGTGCGTGCCGAGCGAGATCCCGAACAACGTGCCCTCCAGCAACGGGTTCGGCGTCGTGACGATCTGGTACATGACCATGAAGAACGGCGCGGTGGCGAGCATCGGCAGCATGCCCGCGAACATCGAGACGCCGTTGCGCTTGTAGACCTTCTGCGACTCCTCGGAGAACTTCATCAGGTCCTTGCCGTACTTCTTCTGCAGCTTCTGGATCTCCGGCGCGAGCTTGGCCTTGGCCTTCTCTCCGCGCACGGCCGCACGGGCCAGCGGATGCAGTGCGAGCCGGACCACGATGGTGAACAGCACGATGGCGAGCGCGGGCATGCCGAAGCCCGCCAGGGCAGCGCCCAGGTCAGCGAACAAGGGTTCTTTCTCCGTATCGAGTTTGGGGGCCAGGACGTGTCAGAACGTCCGGCATCCCGGTGCTCGAGGACGGGGCCGGCCAGCGGCGTCAGGATTGCGCAGCCGCAGTTGGGCCGTGCGTTGCGCGCGTTCTCGCAACGAGAGCGAACGCGCTGGTGCCACGGAGAGCGGCACCAGCGCGACGACCACGATCAACGCGAGGGCGAGCGCGGTCACGGCCGCGACGGCCTCCATCGGAGACGAGAACAACGTGAAGGCGTAGAGGGCAGGCAAGAAGACCGCGAGCAGCAACAGCGCTCGCGTCCTGGTCTCCGGCCGCCACATGCCCACGAGGCTACCGGTTCTCCGGTGCCACGGTCCGCAACGTGTTGCCGTTCACGTCGTACAACGTGACCTGCGTGGCCTCGGCGTAGGACGGCCACCACGCGGCGACCCAGCCCCTGTCGATCGTCGCGGTCACCTGCTTGCCGTCCGCGGTGTCGACGCGGACGCCGCGCACCTCGGGATCGACGTGCCCGAGCAGCACGCGCGCGGGGTCCTTGTCGTCGGCGCCCCTGCCGGTCCGGGTGGCGAGGAACCGGCTGTCACCCTCCGGTCCGCCCATGCCGATCATCCAGTACGAACCGGTGAACAGGCAGTACCCCACGGACTCCGGATCGGTGAGCACGACCAGCGTGATGGTGCCGCGCTGGTCGACGAGTGCCGCGTTGGTCGGCCTCGGCTTCACCGGGATGCCGGACTCGCGCGCCGCCTTGTCCTGCTCGGGAGTGGTCATGTTGTCGAACGTCTCGCGGCACTTGTCGGCGGCCGCGAACGACTCGGCACCGGGTGCGCGCGGCTCGGCACTCCACGAGGCGAACGCGGACGGGTTCGCCGGTGCCCACAGCAGGGCGGCGACGGCGATCGCCGCGGTCAGCCCGGTCGCGGGCACGGCGATGCGCCACCACCGCCGTGCGGGCTTGCTGATCTCGTTCATCAGCGCGTGCTTGCGGACCTGCACACGCATCGAGTCGAGCTGCGGGACTTCAGGAGTGATGTTCACAGTGCCTCCTCAACCAACACGCCACGCAGAGTGCGTTGGGCGCGAGCCAGCCGGGACTTCACCGTGCCGATCGGAATGCCGAGCACCTCGGCGATCTGGGCGTGGGACAGGTCCGACCACGCGGACATCTCCAGCACCTCCCGGTCCTTCACCGGCAGCGCCGCCAGCTCCGCGATCACCGCGCGGGTCCTGATCTCCGCGTCCACCCGGCGCGCCACGTCCTCCGCGTGGTCGTCGTCGGCCGCGGGCTGCGGCACCCGGTCCAGCGCGGCCCGATACCGCGATCGGGACCGGTGGTGGTTGCGGGTGACCCCGAGCGCGACGCCGTACAACCAAGGCAACAGGGACCATTTTTGGGACCCCTCCGACGCCACTGCCGCACGCTTGCGCCACGTCTCCATGAACACCACGGACACCAGGTCCTCGGCGACCGCCCAGATCCCGGTGCGGCGCAGGCAGTACGCGAACACGGCCTGCGCGTGGCGTTCGTACAGCTCACCGAACGCCTCGCCGTCCCCGTCGCGGACCCGGCCCCAGAGTTCTTCCTCATCGGTCACGGTTCCTCCCCTCTGCCCCGTTCATGTCCGCAGCAGGGAGACCGGTTCACGACTCGACCAGGCCTGGCCGTTCGGGGTGGTCGAAGCGGACGAAGAGGTCTGCCACCGGTTCGTAGTCCTCGAACGCGGGCAGGGTCCACTGCTGTTCCGTTTTCCGCTTCAGAGCGGCGGGGGAGAGCCAGAGGTGGACGGTCAGTTCGGCCGGCAGCCAGCGGTCGAGCAACAACGTGCCGTCGACGATCACCACACCGTTCTCCGGCACGTCCACGTACTCGGCGCGGCTCGCCCGGTCGGTGGCCGCGTTCCACAACGACGGCAGCACCTTGCCGTCCAGCGCCGGGTCGAGGACCTCGCGCTGCAGGCCGCCCAGGTCGAACCAGTCGTGCCGGTAGGAGTACGAGTCCGTGCGCCCGTGCTCCAGCCGCACCGACGCCGGGCGCAGGAAGTCGTCGGTGGACACCCGCTGCACGGCCCGGCCCAAGGCGCGCAACGGTTCCACGAGCGCGTCCGCCAGCCTGCCCGGCTCGGCGGCCGGTGCGCCGTCGACGAGCACCCGCGCCCTGCCCGGCAATGCCGAGACACGGGAGACGATCTCCGCGACGAGCGCGTCGAACGTCAGCGGCCGGACCTTCACGGGTGCCAGTCCGCCCAGGCCGTGTCCCACCAGATCTCCCCGGACGAGAGCATCTTCTCGATCTTGCGGCCCTCGGCCAGGATCGCCTCGGCCTCCTGCGCCGAGTACTTGCCGGAGGCCACCTGCTCCTCGAACTCGTCGAGGTCGCGCTGCTGCCACGACCCGTCCGGCGCCAGCGTGTAGTCGAGCGCGTGGTCGAGCGTCTCGAACCCGTCCTCGGTGCGGCGGTAGGGCGCCTGCAGGTTCAGGTAGTAGTTGCCGAACGCGCGGTCGTCGCCCTTCCAGAACAGGTCGACCGAGTAGGCGTCCTGCGGGCGGTGCAGCATCAACTTGCCGTGCCCGCGCCAGAATCCGCGTTCCGGCTTGTCCCACGGGTGCGGGTGGTGATGATCGGGGTAGGTGAGCCGGGTGCCCGGCTCCACGAACACCGCGAGCAGCCCCGGCTCGTCGGCGATCACCCTGGTCGGCATCTCGGACCAGACCTTGCCGTGCAGCACCTCCCGCCGCACGACCACCTCACCCGGCGTGAACAACCTCATCCGGCGAATTTACGTGATCACGGTGTGTGCTCTCCTTGGCCAGCATCTTTCGCTTGAGCACGGGCACGGCGTTGGTGACGCGCAGGAACGTCCGCAGGACCGCCAGCACGATCCGGCCGATCACCGGCTTGTGGATCGCGCCGTTGCCGTCCATCTGCTCGCGCGACGCCAGCACGGCCTCGAACCCGTACTCGACCATTTCTTTCTCGTACTCGGAGATCGCCTGCACCGCGTTCTTGCCGTGGTGCGCCTCGGTGAGCTTGCGGCACAACAGTTCCGCGTCGCGCAGGGCCGTGTTCGCGCCGATCCCGCGACCGGGCGTCATGAGGTGCACCGAGTCACCGATCATCGTGACGTTGCTCGACTTCCACGCCGGCAGCGGTTCGGACGTGCGGACCTTGATCTCGAACACCGTCTCGGGGTCGGCCAGCGCGAAGAGCCGCCGCAGGTCGGGGTGGAACTTCGGCGTCATGTCGAGCACGACCTGCTTGAGCTGCTCCTGCCTCAGGCCCTTGAGTTCGGGGAACTTGTCGTGCGAGGCCGCGTAACCCCACATGATGTAGTCGTCCTCGACGCCCGCGCCGTCGAAGCGCATGACGTGGATGATCACGAACGCGCCCTTCGGCCCGTACAGCAGCGTGACGGCGCCTTCGGCCTGCGGTGGCAGCAACTTCGCGTGCTCCGCCGTGAACGGCAGCTTGCCCGCGATCGTCGTGATGCCGGTGTCCGCGATCTTCGCGTGCGGCAGGTACTGCCTGCGGACCTTGGACTGCGCCCCGTCCGCGCCGACCAGCACGTCACCGGTCTCGGACGTGCCGTCGGCGAAGAACGCCGTCACCGAACCGTCGTCGTTGCGGCTGAAGTGCGTGAACGCCTTGTCGAACTCCACGACGTCCTCCAGCCCGGTGAGCAACGCGGTCCGCATCGCGATCCGGCTGACCGACTTCTCACTGCGGGTGTCGTCCACCTGCGGTGGCAGTTCGGCGACCAGGAGTTCCTTGTACTTCTCGGTCCGCATGTTGATCCGCGTGGCCGGGCGGGCCGTGGTGCGGACGAACTCGGCGAACACGTCCGGCGGTAAGCAGCTGTGCAGCGCCTGGCTGCCGTCCGGGCTGATCCCGACCCGGTAGCCGATCAGCATGCTGCGCGGTGTGCGGTCGCGTTCGAACAGCGCGACGTCCACGCCGGCCTTCTTCAGCCCGTGCGCCAAGCACAGGCCACCGGTCCCCGCTCCGATGATGAGTACACGCATGACAGCCTCCCCAACTAAGTCTCTTAGTCAGGAAGATATTCAGTTGGTGAGACTCTTGTCAACCGTCCCTAAAAATCGTCACTGTCGAGCCGTCGCATGCGGGCGTTCGCGATCGCCAGCCGGACGTCGGTCGCCGGCAGCAGCCTGACCAGCTGTTCCAGCACCGCCCAGTCGTGCTCGCCGGAGTCGGTCTGGGTGAACGTCCACAGCGCGTTCGCGTCCCCGCGCGCCAGGACGGCCCTGCGCACGCCGCTCGCCAGGTCCTCCCGCTCGGCCAGCACGACGGGAGCCTCGGAGCGGGGGAGCAGTGAGCCGCGGTACCGGGAGGCCGCCAGCGTCACGTCGCCGTCCCGCAGCGCCTGCCGCACGGCCAGGAAGTCCGCCTCGACGTCCGCGGTCAGCCGGTACGGCCTGGTCGACAGCACGCCGGTGCCCAGCTGTGCGCGCAACCGGTGCAGCTCGGCCCGCACGGTCGTGGGGTTGCCGCGCTCGCCGTAGAGCCGCAACGCCAGCTGGTCGGCGGACAGCCGCCCGTGCAACGCCAGTGCGAAGAGGATCTCGGCGTGCCGCAACGAGATCGGCACCTCGCGCCCGTCCAGCACCACCTTGGGTTCCGGCAGCAGGAACGACAGCGACAGCACCGACCGCCGCACGTGCCGCTGCCGGGGCATCCGCAGCAGGTAGCCGTGCGCCAGCGGCTCGAGCACGGCGTCCCGCCCGCCCGGCAGTCGCACCCGGTCCGAGGACACGTCGACGCGCGGAGGCAGCAGCCCGTACGGCTCGACCGCGACCACCCGCCCGGTCGGGCTGAGCAGCGCGCCGGGCTCGCCGCGCAACGCCATCAGGTGCCGCATGTTGCGTGCCCGGAGCTCCTCGTCCTGCGCGTGCATCCGCGCCTGCATCTCGGACTCGGCGAGCCTGGCCGAGGCGGACACCAGTGCCACCATCGAGGGATGGACCGTCTCAACTGGTCCGCTGAGGTCGACGACCCCGATCGTCTCGCCGGTGTCGGGGTCGCGGATGGGGCTCGCCGCGCAGGTCCACCGGTGGTAGGTCCGCACCAGGTGCTCGGCCGAGTGCACCGTGACGGAGGAGTTCACCGCCAGCGCGGTGCCCATCCCGTTCGTGCCGGCGGCGTCCTCCGACCAGAGCGTGCCCTCGCAAAGCCCCACGTCCTCGGCCTGCAGGCGGGTGTCGTTCGCCCCCTCGCACCACAGGATGTGGCCCTGGGCATCCGCGACGATCATGATGTGCTTCGCCTCCTGCGCGAAACCCAGCAGGGTCTCGCGCAGCATCGGCACACTCGGCTGCAGCGCGTGCCGCTCGCGCAGATCGGGCAGTTCGTCCGCCGCGAACACCGTCGGCGCGGTGTGCAGATCGGGATCCACGTTCGCGGCGAGTGACCGTTGCCACGACTCGGAGATGACAGAGCGTGGCGAATCCACCGTGCGAGTACCACTCAGCACGGCATCTCGTACCCGACTCAGCAACAGTGCGTGTTGCGCAGGGTCGTGGGTCACTGATCCATCCACTGCTTGCAACGAGCGTGCAACGTTCTGACGCTTACTTTCTCACTTCCCCCGCCCCGGTCATCGGGTGGGCCTCTTCTGGCAGGGAGTCGAGAATGACGCAGTACGCGGCGCCGGGTCAGCCCGGCAGCGTGGTCGCGTACCGGCCGAGGTACGACCACTTCATCGGCGGCGACTACGTGTCGCCCGTGTCCGGCGAGTACGTGGAGAACGTGACGCCGGTGACCGGTGACGTGTTCACCGAGGTGGCCAGAGGTACCGATGCGGACCGGGCCCGTGCGCTGCACGCGGCCAGCGGCGCCGCTCGGGCGTGGGCGAACACCACGGCACGAGAGCGCGCCACGGTGCTGTGCGAGATCGCGGACCGGGTCGAGGAGCACGCGACCGAGCTCGCGGTCGCCGAGACGTGGGACAACGGCAAGCCGGTGCGGGAGGCCCTGGTCGCCGACGTGCCGCTGCTGATCGAGCAGTTCCGCCAGTTCGCGGCCGTCATCCGCACCGAGGTGGGCGAGGTCGAGCAGCTCGGCCGCAACACCTGCGACTATCGCTCGTTCCAGCCGCTCGGGGTGGTGCACGAACGCCTGCCGTGGACGTTCCCGCTGATGAACGCCGGTCGGGTGCTCGCTCCCGCGCTGGCCGCGGGCAACGCCGTGGTGCTGGAGCCAGCCCTGCAGACGCCGGCGTCGATCCACGTGCTGATGAACGTGATCGCCGACCTGCTGCCGCCCGGCGTGGTGAACGTGATCACCGGATCCGCCGAGCACCCGGTCGTCGCCGGCCGCTGCCCGAACATCTTCTTCTCCGACGTCGCCGCGCACCGCGACGGCTTCCTGGACAAGGCGCTGGAGGGGTTCGCGATGTTCGCGGCCAACCAGGGCGAGGTTGCCACGGCCCCGTCGCGCGTGTTGATCCAGACCGCGATCTACGAGGAACTGCTGCACATGGCCACCGTGCGCACGCAGCAGATCCGCACGGGCGACCCGCTCGACACCGACACGATGGTCGGTGCGGTGGTCAGCCTGGAGCAACGCGACCGGATTTTGGCCTACGTCGAGCGCGGCAAGGCCGAGGGCGCGCGGCTGGTGGCCGGAGGCGAGGCCTCCGGCCACTACGTCCAGCCCACGATCTTCGAGGGTGATCACCGCTCCGCCGTGTTCTCCGACGACGTGCTCGGCCCGGTCGTGTCGGTGACCAGGTTCGACGACCGCGACGACGCGGTGAAGATCGCCAACGAGACCACCGCCCAGCTCGGCGCCGGCCTCTGGTGCCGCGACGTCGCGCTCGCGCACAACATCGGCCAGGAGCTCAACGCCGAGCGGGTGTGGGTCAACAACTACTACGCGTACCCGGCGAACACCTCGGCGCTCGCCCAGTACCGCCGCGTGAAGCACCTGCTCGTCAGCTATTCAGACCGCGCGCAGGGCCACTTCTGATTGGCGCGAAAAGCACGTTCGGGCCGATAGACGGCCCGAACGTGCTTTTCGCGCCAAAACAGTTACTTCTTCCAGGGCACCTGGGGTGAGGCGTAGTAGCCGATCCCCTGCACCTTCCAGCGCGGAGCTTGAGCACCCAGGCGCGGCGCGAACCGGTCCCAGTTGTGCACACTCGCCGGAGCCCAGCCGAGCTCGGCGGCCACCGGCAGGCGCGGGAACGCCATGTACTCGATGTCCGCGGACTTCGTGATGGTCTCCGTCCACAGTGGAGCCTCGACGCCGCGGATCGACGCCTCGCCGACGCCGCCCAGGTACGCGCCGGGGTTCCAGCTGTAGGCGTCCTTCACCTCGACGTACCCGGCCCAGTTCAGCCCGAGCTTGGTGTTCTTGTCGTACTTCATGTCGAGGTAGAGCCGGTTCGCGGGCGACATCAGCACCTTGTTGCCGCGCTGCGCCGCCGCGGCCACGTCGGCGTTCGACGTCGTCGTGCCCCAGAACTGCGGCACGAGCGCGGTGTCCTTGGTGGTCTTGATGAACTCGTGCCAGCCCGTCGTCGTCTTGCCGTACTTCTTGACGATCGGCAGCACCCGGTTCATGAACTTCACGTAGTCCGCGTCCGGCGTGGAAAGCGCCTCGTCACCGCCGAGGTGGAAGTACGGCCCTGGCGTGATCGCCGAGACCTCGCGCACCACGTCCTCGATGAACTTGTACGTGATCTCCTTGGCGATGCACAGCGACGAGAAGCCGACATCGGTTCCGGTGTACAGCGGCCGCTTCTTGCCGTCGCAGTTGAGCTCCGCGTACGAGGCCTGCGCCGCGTTGGTGTGGCCCGGCATGTCGAACTCGGGGATCACCGTGATGCCCCGGTTGCCCGCGTACGCCACGAGGTCCTTGTACTGCTCCTGCGTGTAGAACAGCTGGCCCTTGCGGCCGCCGACCTCGGTGCTGCCACCGATCTTGGTCAGCTCCGGCCAGCTCTTGATCTCCAGCCGCCAGCCCTGGTCGTCGGACAGGTGCAGGTGGAAGTAGTTGATCTTGAACGCGGCGATCTGGTCGATGTACCGCTTCACCTGGTCCGGGGTGAAGAAGTGCCGGCTGACGTCCAGCATCGCGCCGCGGTGCTGGTAGCGCGGGTGGTCGAGGATGCTCGCGCCCGGCACGGTGAACGGCCCGGCCTGCTTCGTCTTCGCCTCGATCTTGGCGGGCAGCAGCTGCCGCAGCGTGGAGACGCCGTTGAAGTGACCGGCCGCGCTGTTCGCCCGGATGATCACCTGCTTCGGGGTGACGTCGAGCTGGTAGCCCTCCTGGCCGACCTTGGGGTCGGCGCCCTTGAGCAGGACGATGCCCTCGCCGTTCACCTCGTCGGCGATCGGCAGGGCGAAGCCGGTCGACGGACGCAGGATCGAGGCGAGCAGTTCGGCGGGCTTGCGCGCGTCCGGCGTGCCGAGCTGGATCTTGGCCGCGGCGGCGAGCGTGAACGTGATGTCCGTGCGGGGTTGTATCTGGACGGGCTGGGGGACCAGTTCCTGCAGGGTCGCAGCTTCCGCTGTTCCGGTCACCAGCACTCCCGATCCGGCGATCACCAGCGCCGCGAGTGCGGCCCGCACTCTCTTTGTTGTCACGCCATCCTCCAGGCCAGGGGGAAACCGAGCGGCGGCGGCGAGCGCCCACGGTTCCAGCCCCCGGACTGGACTGTCAAGGTGTAGACCAATCGCTACGGGTGCTCTTTGGAGAGCCTGCGCCACAACGCGGGCAGTTCCGCCTCGGTCTTGTGGGCCAGTTCGACCTCGCGGCCGTACAGCAGACCGAAGGTGAACCCGTTGTCGTCCCCGCGCCCGAGGGCGAGCAGCACCGGCCTGGCCACCACCGAGTCCTGGTGATCGCCCAGCAACGTCTGCACGTCCTTGGCCCGCTTGCGCAACGCCGTGGCGTGCTTGCCGAGTGCGGGCTCGGCCACCTCCGCGCTGTAGCGCAACCGCTTGGCGGCCTTGCGCGCCTCGTGCAGGGGCTCGTCGTTGTCCTTGGTCTTCAGCGCCGTCTCGACGCGCACGTCCAACCGGTGCCGCGCCTTCTCCACCAGCTTCGGCAGCACCTCCTTCGCCTTGCCGGACGCCAGTGCGGTGAACGGGGTATCGGCCAGCAACGCGTCGATGGCGTTCAGCAGGGCGAAGTAGCGCTTGTCGTCCAGCGCGGCGACGGACTCCTTGTGCGCCTTCGCTTCCAGCGGCGCGAAGTGCCGGGTCAGCCGCGCGTCCACGTCGCCGAGCACGACCTCCGGCGGCAGCGAGTGCAGGCCGTCCTCGAACCGCATCCGCAGCACCTCGAGGTCACGCGAGTTGCCGAGCACCCCGGCCAGCCACTTCAGCTCGTCGGTCAGCTCGCGGGTGCGCTCGCGGTCGACGATCTTCCCGAACGCCTGCAGCGCGCTGCGCATCCGCCGGGTCGCGACGCGCAGCTGGTGCACGGCGTCGTCCTCGTTGCGGCGCACGCGCGGGTCCTGGTTCTGCAACGCGGCCCGCTGCTCGTACAGGTACGCCAGCACGACCTCGCCCGCCGTCGACTTCTTGCCGATGGCGGGGGCGGCGTCGCGCTTGACGCCGATCACCTGGGACAGCTTGGACTTCGAGGACGACGGGTGGATGCCCGCGTCACCGAGGTGCTGCTCGACGGTGTCGAGCAGGTCGCGGTCGCCGCCCTCGCCCAGCTCGACCTCGATCTCGCGCCACGACGTGGTGGTGGTCGACGAGCCCATGGTCTGCGCGGTCACGACGTCGTCGACGACCTCGGCGAGCAGCTCGCCGCTGCCGTTGGTCAGCTGCCAGCGACGGCGGTTGGTGTGGATCTGGGCGACCGGGCCGAGACCGCCGCCACGCGTGTGGGCGCGGACCAGTGAGGAAAGGTCCTTCGGGGGTTGCTTGACCGCGCGGCCGAGCGGCACGCGCAGTTCCTGCCGGGAGTCCTCACCGGCGGGCAGCTTCAGGTGCCAGCCCTCGTCCTCGCCACCCACGCGCCGGCGCAGGGTCACGCCCGCACGGGCAAGCCGGTAGTCGTCGGTGTCGAAGTACGTGGCTTCGAGGTCGAACTCCTCGGGTCCGGTCGCCAGGCCCGTGATCCCGGTGAGATCGGGCAGGCTCGCGTCCGATGGGGCCTCGTACTTGCGCTCGGTTTCAGTACTAGAGGTCGCCATGTCCAATTAATACCTCGTTTTGTGTCTGTTCACCCACTGCCGTGACGGTGCGTGAAGGCCGGTTGCCTCGGCCGGGCGGAACCCGGCCTCGAATGCGTGCATTGATCGGTTACCCGCTTGGCGGCGTCCTCAGTGTCCGGTTCGCTGGTCGGGTGCCCACGGAGAAGGAACGGCTCGAAGTCGTTGAGCCGCAGGTCGCCACGCTGATCAGTCACGTCGGTCAGCTGACGGCGGAGCTCGAACGCGTGACCGCGCGGCTGACGGTCCTGGAACGCCGCCTGTCCGGCGCCGGCGACGGCCCGCTGGCGGGCCTCGACGAGGTCGCGGACGACATCGCCGACGTGGTCGAGGCGTTGCGCAAGGCCTGGGACGCCGAACAGGAGATCCTCGCCGATCCCGCCAGGGTCGAGTTGCGCCAGGAGGTGCTCGAGTTCGACGGCCTCAAGGCCAGGCGCGACGAGGCCAGGTCCAAACTGGACGGTGGCCGCGTGCCGCGGTTCGAACGCGACGCGCTCTCGCACGAGGTCCGCCAGATGGAGTGGCTGATCAACGCGAACGAGGCGAGCGCCCAGCGGGCGGCCGAGCGCCTGGACGCCGACGAGGACGCCGCCACCGAGGACTGGCGCACCGAGGCCGTGCTGGCGGGGGACAAGGCCCGCGGCGAGATCAAGCAGGCCGCCGCCCGCCGCATCTCCGAGGCGCTCAGCCAGTACGCGCGGATGCCGGTGTGGTTCCGCGTCGGACTGGGCGAGATCCCGACGCCCGACCCGGCGTTCTGGCTGGAGGCGGCGGTCGCCGTGCTCGCGTACCGGCTCGAGTACGGCGTCACGGACGCGGTCACCCCGCTCGGCACGCCACCGTCGGCGTCGAGCGGGTGCGAGAACTGGGTGCGCCGCACGAACGTCTATGCCGACATCACCGACCGCCTCACGACCCTGGCCGCGACGTTCCACCTGCAGTAGTCTTTCTGCAACCGCTCGGTTGCAGGAGGCCCGGATGGACCGGATCGAAAGAGATGTGCAGATCAACGCGCCGCAGCAGCGCGTCTGGGAGGCGTTGACCTCGGCCGAACACCTCGGCACGTGGTTCGGCGACGCGGGTGCGACCGTGTCGAGCCTCGAGCCCGGCGGCGAGATCACGCTGACGTGGGCCGAGCACGGCACCGGCCGGGCGATCATCGAGAAGGTCGAGCCCGAGTCGTTCTTCTCGTGGCGCTGGTCGGGCCCGCTCGGGCCGGATCCGGTGCCCGGCAACGCGACCTTGGTCGAGTTCACGCTCACTCCCCAGGCCGACGGCACCCTGTTGCAGGTGGTCGAGAGCGGGTTCACGTGGCTCAACCTGCCCCCGGAGAAGCGCGACAGGTACGCGGCCGGGAACGTCGAGGGCTGGCGGATGGAGTTGGACGAGCTGCGGGAGTACCTGGAGAAGTGAGCCAGGTAGACAACGTCCTCGCCGCTCTCGCCGACCCGATGAGGCGCCGCGTGCTCGACCTCGTGGCCGCTCAGGGGCCGATCTCGGCGTCCGCGCTCGCGGCCGAGCTGCCGGTCAGCCGCCAGGCGATCGTGAAGCACCTGGCCGTGCTGGAACGGGCCGAGCTGGTGGCGTCCGCGCGGGCCGGCCGGGAGAACAACTTCTCCGTCCGGTCCGGCGCGCTGGACGCCACCGCCACCTGGATGGCCTCGCTGGCCTCGCAGTGGGATCAGCGGCTGGCCAGGCTCAAGAGGATCGCTGAGGCATGAGGGTGCCGCCAACCATGGTGGCCAGCACCGGGATGTCCGCGATCGCCTCGCTGGTGCGCGGGTCGTCGCCGAGCACCACGAGGTCCGCGAGCTTGCCGGGCGTGATGCTGCCCAGCACGTGCTCCTTGCGGCACGCGTAGGCGCTGCCGAGCGTGTACGCACGGATCGCCTCCTCGACGGTGATCGCCTCGTCCGGCCCGACCGCGCGGCCGCCCGACGACCTGCGGCGCACCATGAACTCGATGGCGCGCAACGGTGCCCCGTCCGCGACCGGCCGGTCCGAGCTGCCCGCCACGGTGATGCCGTGGTCGAGGAACGACCGACCGCGGTACATCCATGGCGCTCGCTCCGGCCCCATGATCTCGCTGTAGTCGTCGCCGTAGGACCACAGGAACGTCGGTTGGACGACGGGTATCAGTCCCAGGGCGGCGATCCGTTCGAGCTGGTCGGGCCGCACCAGGCCGCAGTGTTCGATGCGGTGCCGGGCGTCGGCGCGCGGCCGTTGCCGTTGCGCCTCGGCCACCGCGTCCAGCGTGAAGTCGATCGCGCGGTCGCCGATCGCGTGGATCGCGAGCTGCCACCCGGCGTGATGCCCGTCGATGATCGCCGCCCGCATGAACTCCTCGGACTCGGCGAGCTGACCGGAGCCGTCGCTGCCCAGGTACGGCTCGGTCAACGCGGCGGTGCGCGCCATCATCCCGCCGTCGGTCCACAGCTTGAGCGCGCCGATCGACAGCATGTCGTCGCCGAACCCGGTGTGCAGGCCGAGGTCGATCGCCCGCGCCACCCCGTCGGCCGGATCGGCGGCGACGTCGTGCAGCACGTAGGCGGACACCATGAGCTGCACCCGGATCGGCAGCTGAGCGCGGAGGTAGGCGGCGGCCTCCAGCGGGCTGCTGGCGATGAGCCCGGCACCGATGCCCGCCTCCCCGCACATCGTCACGCCCTCGGCGAGCACCTGCCGGGCGCTTTCGTGCAGCTCGGCGGTGATCTCGTCGAGCGAGTACGGCAGTCGCAACGTCCGCGCGGCCAACTGCTCGTTCTCGGTCAGCCAGCCGTCGCTGGTGATCTCCGGAAGTTGTTTCAGCACAGCGGTGTTCACGACGCAAGCGTGCCCGGAGAGGTCCGCGACGTAGACCGGGCGGCCACCGCTGACCGTGTCGAGGTCCGCGGCGGTCAGCGGGCGCTCCATGATCCGGCGGTCGTAGCCGGACGCCTCGATCCAGCCCGCGCCGGGCGCGCCGGCCAGCCGTTCGAGCACCTGCGGGACCGACGTCAGCCCGGTCACGTCGATGGTCCGGCGGCCGTTCCACGCGAGGTGCGTGTGGGCGTCGATGAAACCGGGCAGCACCACGGCGTTGCCCAGGTCGGTCGTCTCGGCGGCGGGCAGGCCGGCGACCTGGTCGTCCAGCCCCACGATCCGGCCCTGCCAGATGCCGATCGTGTGCGCGGCGGGGCGTGCCGGGTCCATCGTGATGGCCCGGCAGCCCGTCAGTTTGAGATCGAGTTTCACGCGGTCGCGAGGACCGGAACAGGAGTGTTGGTCAGCACGGACGCCAGGATCTCACCCGACCGCACCGCGACGTTGGACAGGAGGGACGACGTGATGCCGTGCGAGTGCTCGGTGCCGCCCTGCAGGTAGATGCCGCCGCGCAACGACGTCCGCACGCGGTAGTCGCGGCCCACGACGAGCCGGCCCTCGGCGTCACGCGCACAGGTCTCGTCGAGTCCGCCGAGGATCGGCGCGGCCTCGTCGTACCCGGTCGCGAGCACCACCAGGTCGGTGTCCACGAACTCCTGCTCGCCGGTGACGAGTGACTGGATCACCGCACGCGCCCCGGCCGAGGACTCCTCGACGGCCACCAGCCGGGTCATGTTCATCATCCGCAGCCGCTGCGCGCCGAGGACCTTCTCCTGGTACTCGGTGCGGTAGAGCTGGCTGATGAGGTCGATGTCGACGACCGAGTAGTTGGTGTTGCGGTGGTAGTTCATCAACCGCTGCTTCACCGCGTCGGGCGCGTCGAAGTAGTGGTCGACGGCCTCGGGGTCGAAGATCCGGTTCGCGAACGAGCTGTCGTCGGCGGGGCTGTAGCCGTAGCGCGAGAACACCGAGCAGACCTCGGCGCCGGGGAACTCGCGGTGCAGGTACGCCACGGCCTCCGCGGCGCTCTGGCCGGCGCCCACGACGACGCAGCGCTTCGGGTCCTTCAGCTCCGCGATGCGGTGCAGGAACTGGCTGTTGTGCCACACCCGGTCCGACAGCGCGACGCCCTCCGGCACGGTCGGGCGCAGACCCGTGGCGAAGATGAGGTTGCGGGCGCGATACACGTCACCCGTGGCGGTCGTCACCTCGAAGAGGTCCTCTGCGATCGCTTCCACGCCAACGGCTTCGGTGCCGTACGCGACCAGGTCGTCGACCTGCGCCGCCGCCCACTCGAAGTAGTCGTGGAACTCGACGCGCAGCGGGAAGAGGTTCTTGTGGTTCACGAAGTCCACGAGCCGGCCGCGGTCCTGCAGGTAGCACAGGAACGAGAAGCGGCTGGTCGGGTTCCGCATCGTGACCAGGTCCTTGAGGAACGACACCTGCATGGTGGCGTCGTCGAGCAGCATGCCCCGATGCCAGCCGAACGCCTGCTGCCGTTCGAGGAACACCGCGGTGACAGGGGTTTCGGCTTGCTCGTTGTGCTCGGTCAGAGCGATGGCGAGCGCCAGGTTCGACGGACCGAACCCGATGCCGACGATGTCGTAGATCGGATGCATGAGCACCCAACTTAGGGCAGCCTAAGCTAATCTGCAAGCCGCCAGTTAGGTTAGCCTGACCGTATCTCACCTCGCAGAAGGAGGACACCCCCATGAGGGTCGTCATGTTCGGGTTCCAGACCTGGGGTCATCGCACCCTGCAGGCACTTTTGGCATCTGAGCACGAGGTCGTCCTGGTGGTGACGCACCCGAGGGGTGAGGGTGCGTACGAGAAGGTGTGGAGCGATTCCGTCGAGGACCTGGCACGCGAGAACGGCATCGAGGTCCTCATCCGCGAGCGCCCGGAAGACCAGGAGCTGCTCGACCGGCTCAAGGCGGCCGATCCGGACGTGATCGTCGCGTGCAACTGGCGGACCTGGATCCCGCCGCAGGTCTTCGCACTGCCCAAGCGCGGCACGTTGAACGTGCACGACTCGCTTCTGCCGAAGTACGCAGGCTTCTCGCCGTTGATCTGGGCCCTTCTCAACGACGAGAAGGAAGTCGGCGTGACGGCGCACATGATGGACGACACGCTCGACGCCGGCGACATCGTGTTCCAGCGCTCGGTTCCGGTCGGCCCGCGCGACACGACGGCCGACCTGTTCCAGAAGACGCTCGAGCTCTTCGGCCCGATCACGGTCGACGGCCTCGCCGAGATCGCGTCCGGCCGCACCGACTTCGTGAAGCAGGACCGTTCGCAGGCCTCGTTCTTCCACAAGCGCGCGGAAGAGGACCTGCGGATCGACTTCACCTGGACCGCCGAGGAACTGGACCGGCTGGTGCGGGCGCAGTGCGCGCCGTACCCGAGCGCGTTCTGCTTCCACCGCGGGCAGCGCCTGGAGATCATCGAGGCGGACGTGTCCGCGGAGGTCTACGGCGGTACGCCCGGCCGGATCTTCTACCGCGAGGGCGACGGCGTGACGGTCGTCGCCGGCGCCGAGGCCCGGCGCGGCCGGAGCAAGGCGTTGCTGGTCAAGAAGGTTCGCACCGCCGACGGCACCGAGCTCAAGGCCCAGGAGTACTTCAAGACCATGGGCGGTTACCTGACCTCCCGCCCCTGACGGCTGACACGCTGATCACGGCCCGGGTGACCGGACCGTGATCAGCATGGTCGATCATTAGCGCATGAATCGCGCCGCGGTGACGTCACTGGTCGTCTTCGTGCTGCTCGTGGCACTCGGCTGGTACCTGACGGAACTCCAGTCCACCAAGGAGAATCCGCCCTCCGCGCCCGCGCCGACCGGTTCCGCGCCGGCGGGTTCGAAGGATCTCGGCGCGCTGGCGATCGCGCCGGAAGGCAAGATGGCCGGCTACAGCCGCGACCGCTTCCCGCACTGGGCCTCGCAGGGGAACTCCTGCGACACCAGGGAGATCGTGCTCCAGAAGCAGGGTGCCGACGTCAAGCAGGACAAGGACTGCAAGGCGACGAGCGGCACCTGGAACAGCGTCTACGACGGCGTGGTGATCAAGGACGCCGGCGCCGTCGACATCGACCACACCGTGCCGCTGGCCGAAGCGTGGCGTTCCGGCGCGGACAAGTGGACCGACGACGAGCGCAAGGCGTTCGCCAACGACCTCGGCGGCATCCAGCTGATCGCGGTGACGGCGAAGTCGAACCGCTCCAAGGGTGATCAGGACCCGGCGAAGTGGAAGCCGCCGGTCGAGTCGTACTGGTGCACCTACGTCCAGCACTGGATCTCGGTGAAGATCACCTACAAGCTGACGGTGGATCAGGCGGAGCACGACGCTCTCGGCACGATGCTCAAAGCTTGTTGACAGCGAACAACACGGCCTGTGTTTTGAACGAGCAACCTGAGCATGACCGGCGAACCCCGCAGCGCCGGGGCGCGATCGAAACGAACAACACGGCCCGACCCCCCGGACGGGCCGCGTCGTCCTCGTCCCGGTGCCCCTAAACGGCCTTGACCGAGTCGAACAGCCCGGACAGCTGCCAGTGCGTCACGTACCCGACGGCCTCGGCCGCGATCAGCACGTCGAGCTTGGCGAGGTTCGTCCGCACCGGCATCTGGTACGCCTTCCCGCGCCGCACGTCGAGCACCATCGGGGTGGCGCCCGGCAACGTGTCCTCGACGGTGTGCTGCAGGATCCGCAGCCCGACGTTCGCCGCCTCCCTGGTCAGCGGCACCTCCTTGGTGTGCACCAGCACCGCGTACGCCGACCCGTCCTTCTTGCGCAGGCCGAGGTGCGGCCGCACCTTCAGCGTGAGGTCGCCGGCCCGGTAGGTGGCCGCCTCGACCGGCACCCCGGTGGCCTTGAACGCCGCCAGCCACGGCAGGAACCCGTCGGCGATCTCCTCGAACGCCCGCGGCTGCCCCGTCCGGTTGGCGTTGATGATCGCCTTCTTCAGCTCCAGTTCAGGTTCGGTGGAGTTGACCGCTCGTCGCATGGCGTCGCGGATCGGGTTGTAGAACCCGCACACCTTCGGGTCATCGGCCAGGTACATCCCCCGTTGTTCCGACACGATGTTGATGCGTCCACGCTGACCGCTCATGACGTACTCGGTGAACGACAGTGCGGTGACGCTGACGTTGTTGTCCGGCAACGCTTTCTCCCCTCGTACCGCTCTCTTCACCTGACGTTATCCGAGAGGTCTGACAAAAACGGCGCTACGCCGAACGGATCAACCGTTACGTAGGGTTGAGCAGTCACTCGAACGGGTAACACTCACAGTTGCGACACGAGTCGCAATCGGTAAACGGACGGTGACGGACTGGCGGCTGATCACTGACATGACCGTTCGTCTGCCGTTTGCCGACTCTCACCCAACGCTCACCGCACGACGAGCGGAAGTAACCCTCCGTAGAAGATCAACACAGGAGAATGGTCTTGTCAGGAGGATTTGCAGCGAGGGAGCACGATGTCGGTCAAGGCGGAGCGTTCACCCGGAAGTGAGGGTGACGTGGAGGTTCCGCAGCCGCGGCAGCCGAGGAGGTGGTTCGTCCACCCCGGCCACTGGCCGCACGCGGTGCAGGTGGCGATCATTCTGGTGCTGATCGCCCTGCTGCTGTGGGCCATCGCCGTGACTCTCGGGCCTGATCAGGCCTTCATCGTCGGCTCCGCCGGTATCGCGGCCAAGCTGATCTGCCTCTACCTCGACACGCGCGTCCGCAACTAACGCCACTAGCGCCCGTAGCGCTCCGCGGCGCGAGCCTTGGCCTTGGCCGCCTCGATCTCACGGTCCTTCGGCGGCGCCGCCGTCACCAGCGCGTCGAGCAGCTCCTGCGTCGCCGCGGCCACCGCCGCCACCGCCCGGTCGAACGCGGCCTGGTTCACCGAGGACGGTTTCGTCGCCCCGCTCACCTTGCGCACGTACTGCACGGCCGCGGCCTGGACCTCGTCAGACGTCGCCGGCGGTTCGAAGTTGTGGAGCACCCGGATGTTTCGGCACATGCCTCCACTATGACCTGTTGGCCGGTGCCGCGCGGGTGTGAATGCGTTCTCCCTGCTTGCCGAACAGGCTGATGATCTCGGCCGGGCTGCCGTCCGCGCTGCTCAGCGCGTGGGGCTGCCGGCAGTCGAACTCCGCCACCTCGCCCGCCCGCAGCACGACCTCCTGGTTGCCCAGGCGCAGCCGGATCCGGCCGCTGAGCACGTAGAACCACTCGTAGCCCTCGTGCACGCGCGGCTCGTGCAGCTGCTCGTCGGAGATGATCATCTTCCACGCCTGCAGCGGCCCGATCGACCTGGTCAGCGGGATGCCGACGCGGCCGTGGTCGAGCTCGCGCGGCTTCATCGTGACCCGCGGATCGCCCACCTCGGGCGCGCCGACCAGGTCGTCCAGCGTCACCTGGTAGGTCCGCGACAACGGCAGCAGCAGTTCCAGCGTCGGTTTGCGCTGGTCTGTCTCCAGCCGCGACAGCGTCGACTTCGAGATGCCCGTCATCTCGGACAACGCCGCCAGCGTCAGGTCGTGCTCGGCTCGCAACAGGGCGAGCCGTTGCCCCACGGTTGTTGCCATAACGGCAACATACTTTGCCAAAACTGGACTGTCGACCGCACCCTCGAACCATGAACTACGAAGTGGTGATCATCGGTGGGGGAGCGGCCGGACTCAGCGCCGCTCTGATGCTGACCAGGGCGCGCCGGAGCGTGCTCGTGGTCGATGGTGCCGAGCCGCGCAACAAGCCGGCCGCGCACATGCACAACTACCTCTCTCGTGACGGCCTCTCGCCGTTGGACCTGCTCAAGCACGGTCGCGAGGAGGTCGAGGGCTACGGCGGAGAGATCGTCAACGACGACGTCCGCAGCGTGAGCCGTGTGGGCGACGGGTTCGAGGTCGAGCTTTCCGGACGGGTGGTCTCGGCCCGGCGGCTGCTGTTCGCGACCGGCCTGGTCGACGAGGTGCCGGAGGGCCTGCGCGACCGCTGGGGCCGGGACGTCTTCGGCTGCCCGTACTGCCACGGCTACGAGGTCCGCGACCAGAAGCTCGTCGTGTTCGGCGAGGAGATGAAGGTGGCGCTGGTCCGCCAGTGGTCGGCGGACGTCACGCACGTCCCGTCGGTGGACGGCATCGAGGTCGAGGACGACCGGCTGGTCGCGGTGCTCTCGGGTTCGGAACGCATCCCGGCCGACGCGCTCGTGTACTCCGCACCGGTCAAACCGCGCGACGAGCTCCTTCTGGCGTTGGGCGCCGAGACCGAGGAAACGTCGGTCGGCCCGTTCGTGCGCACGGACGCGAAGGGCCGCACGAGCGTGCCGGGCGTCTACGCCGCAGGCAACGTCACGGACCCGACGGCCATCGTCATCGTCGCCGCCGCACAGGGCGCCCAAGCCGCCGGGATGATCAACATGGACCTGATCACAGCGGCAGGGTGATCCGGAACGTCGAACCCCGGCCGACCGCGCTGGTCACCGACACCGTGCCACCGTGCGCCTCCACCAGGTGCCGCGTGATCGCGAGCCCGAGACCGCTGCCACCGGTGGTCCGGCTCCGCGACTTGTCCGCCCGCCAGAACCGGTCGAACACGTGCGGCAGGTCGTCCGGCGCGATTCCGGTGCCGGAGTCCCGCACTTCGAGGATCGCGGTGTTCCTCTCCTGCCACAGCTTCACCACGACCTCGCCACCGGGCGGCGTGTAGCGGACGGCGTTCGCGACCAGATTGCCGAGCGCCTGCCGCAGCCGCACCGGATCCGCCGTGGCGTGCACCGGCGTGGCTTCCGCGCGCAGCAGGATCTCGCGGTTCTGCTGGGCGTTCACGACCTGGTCCACGACGTCGTCGAGCGCGATCGGCTCGGGATGCAGCCTGAGCGTTCCCGCGTCGGCCTGCGCCAGGTCGTGCAGGTCGTCGACAAGTCGTTGCAGCAGAAGGGATTCCTCCAGCAGCATCGCGACCAGGTGGGGATCCGGCTCTGCCAGCCCGTCCTGGGTCGCCTCCAGCCAGCCGGTGATGTTGCCCAGCGGTGTGCGCAGCTCGTGCGCGACGTCGCTGATGAGCGCCTGTCGCTGCAGTTCGGTGTCGGCGAGCTTCTCCGACATGGCGTTGAACGACCGCGCCAGCTCGCCGATCTCGCCACCGCCCTCGTCGACGCGGGCGGTCCGGTCACCCTCGGCGGTGCGTTTCGTGGCGCTGGTCAACGCCTGGATCGGCCGCACCAGCTGCCGCGCGGTCAGCCACGACGCGAACCCGGCCAGCGCCAGAATCCCCAGTGCCACCAACGTGATCCGGGTGGCGCCGGTCGTCGACAGATCGATCGACTGAGGCTGGCCACCGGTCGGTGAGGTGAGGAACAGGTAGGCGGCGTCGGCGACGTACGGCCGCAGTTGCTCCCGGCGCGCGGAGTCCATGCAGTCCACGACCTCCTGGGGCTGGTCGCGGGTGGCGAGGATCTCCCAGTCGAGACCGCCCGGCGTCACCTTCCGGTACGTGGCCACCTTCGGGGGCAGCCGATCGAGACAGGACTCGAAGAGCCCGTTCAGCACGGCGTAGGCGGACTTCTCGGTCAGCGTGATCTGGTAGAGCCGTTCTCCTGCCGGGCAGTCCGGCCAGATCGACGGATTGGTCGGATCGTCGTTGGAAAGCCGCGGCCTGCCGTTGGGCGCGTCCACGATCGTGATGCCGGGGTTGCACTGGTCCAGCTGGTCGGCCCAGGCGTGCAGGTCGCGGAACTCGGTCTCGGTGAGCTTGAACGGCCCGACCGCCCGCCGGTCGATCTTCCCGGCGTCCGGCTTGAACGGCGACTCGACGTTGAGCGGATCGACCAGCGCCGTGGGGGTGGCGGGCAACTGCGGCGAATCGGCGTTGCCGGTGTCCAGCAGCTTCTTGCCGTTGCGGTCGGTCAACGCGATGCGCCGGTTGTGCTTGCGCGCCAGTTCGTCCACATCGGACTTCACGTCCGCCCAGTTCTTGTGCTGGGCTGCGTAGCCGAGCACCTCGTCGTAGATCCGCGCGTCCGTCTCCAGCGCCTCGCCCTGCTCCTGCCGGATCGCGCCGGTCGTCGCCTGGCTCGCGAGCCACGCCGTGACCGCGATGGAGCAGGCCGCGATCACCATCGAGACGAGGAAGAAGCGAACCAGCAGGCTTTTCACGTGAGCTTGTACCCGATGCCGTAGACGGTCAGCAGCCGTTCCGGCCTGCTCGGATCCTTCTCGATCTTGCGGCGCAGCTTCATCATGTGCACGTCGACCGTGCGCGCGGTGATGAACCCGTCCTCCAGCAGCTGCTCGCGCGTGAACACCCGCTGCGGCTGCGCGGCCATCTTCGCGAGCAACCGGAACTCCGCGGGCGTCAGGCCGACCAGCTCGTCGTCGATGCGCACCTCGTGCCGGATCGGGTCTACGACGAGATCGCCGACCTTCAGCACGGTGGCGTTCGTCTCGCGCGCACGCCCGGTGCGCCGCAGGATCGTGCGCACGCGCGCCACCATCTGCCGCGGCCGGAACGGCTTGGTGATGTAGTCGTCCGCCCCCAGGTCGAACCCGAGCAGCACGTCGTCCTCAGTGGACCGCGCGGTGAGCAGCACGATCGGCACGTCCGACTCGGCCCGGACGGCCCGCATCACGTCGATGCCGTCCACCAGCGGCATCATCACGTCCAGCACCAGCAGATCCGGGTTCCGGCGCCGGGTCTCGTCGATCGCGGCCCGCCCGTCGTGCACGACCACCACGGAATGCCCGTCGTGCTCGAGGTACCGGCGAACGAGTTCCGCCTGGTGGACGTTGTCCTCGGCCACGAGGATGTGGGCGCACACCTCCGCAGTATGCAGGTCTTCACGACAGTCAAGCGGGACGTAAACAGGTTCTTCATCAGTTCCGGCCAGCGTCATGTCCATGAAGCTGCATCTGGTGCTGGGGGCGGTCGGGCTGACGGCGGTGTTGCTGACGACAGCGCAACTGGCAGGGGAGACGTCTCCCGAGGCGGCACCGACCGCGGTCCCGTCATCCTCCGTCGTGCCACCACCCTCGTCGGCACCGCTTTCTTCGGTCGCGCCGCCGCCCAGGGTGTACACCTCCAGTTCGGACCTGCCCGACGGCCCCGACTTCCCGGCCTCCGGAGCCGCCACCTTTCACGTCGTCCCCGGCTCCGGCCCGGTCGTCGGATCCGGCCCGTTGCGCACCTACGCCGTCGAGATCGAGGACGGCATCACCGTCGACGAGCAGGCTTTCGCGGCGTTCGTCGACGCCACGCTGGCCGACCCGCGCGGCTGGACCGCGAAAGGGGAGCGTTCGGTACAACGCGTGGCTGGCGCGGCATCGGTGCGTGTCAGGCTGACCTCGCAGCAGACCGCACGCGGCGTCTGCGGCTACGAGATCCCGGTCGACGTCTCGTGCCGCAACGGCAACCTCGTGTTCCTCAGCGCCGCCCGCTGGTTCCGCGGCGCCGTCGCCTTCCTGCCGGACCTGACCTCGTACCGGCAGTACATGGTCAACCACGAGGTGGGTCACGCGTTCGGCCAGGCCCACCGCCCGTGCGAGACGGCCGGCGGGCCGGCGCCGGTGATGATGCAGCAGACGTTCAGCGTGTCCAACGACGAGATCGTGCGCATCACCGACGGCGTGTCTCAGGGCACGTTCATCCCGCAGGACGGGAAGGTGTGCACGCCGAACGGGTGGCCGTATCCGTGATCTTGTGGGCCATGACCAGGGTCGTCGTCTCGCCTTCCGTTGCCAGCACCGGCTCCACCCGCCCGAAGACGGTCCGAAGCTCGGTGACGACATCGGCACCGGTGAACCCGGCGATCCACCGGTAGCCCGCCCGCAGCAGCCGGGTCGTCCTGGTGTTGCGTGCCAATCGCATGTCGAACACGAACAGCCGCCCGCCGGGCTTGAGCGCGTCCGCCGCGTTCGCGATCGCCGCCGGTACGTCCGGCATCGCGCTGAACGCCCCCAGCGCGACCGCGGCGTCGAACTGCCCGGCCCCGTGCGCGGTGGTGCACGCGTCGGCTTGGCGCACCTCGACGTTCGGCCAGTTCTTCGCTCGTTTTCTGGCGATGGCGACCATGCGCGCGCTGTAGTCCATCGCGATCACACGTCCTTGTGGCCCAACGGCTTTCACGAGTTCCGGGATGAGCGCCCCGGTGCCGCAGCCGATGTCGAGCACCACCTCGCCGGGCTGCAGGTCGAGCTTGTCGATGACGAGTCCGTTGAACTTTCCGGCGAACCGGTCGAGCACGCGGTAGTAGGTGAGTGCGGCGAAGTCCCAGAACTGCATGGTGTCCCCCTCGGGTGTTTTGCAATGCGACTGCATCGTAAAACGACCGGGGCGTAGGATGCAATGCGATCGCATTGGAGAAGTCGCATGCCGAAGCAGGTCGACCACGACGAGCGCCGCCGCCAACTCGGTGCCGCCGTGTGCCGGGTGATAGCCACGCGAGGCCTGGAGGCGGTGAGCCTGCGGCACGTGGCCGCCGAGGCAGGCGTGTCGATGGGCCGCGTCCAGCACTACTTCGCGACCAAGGACGAGCTGCTGATGTTCGCGTTCGAGCTGATCAGCGAACGCGTGGCCGCCCGCCTGGGCGAGGTGCACTCCGATGACCCCGCGACGTACCTGCGCGCGATCCTGCTGGAGCTCCTGCCGTTGAGTCCCGCGGCCCGCGCCGAGGCCCCGGTGCTCGCGGCGTTCCTGGCGCAGGCGGTGGTCGAACCGCGGCTCGGCGAGCCGTTGCGTCAGGGCAACGGTCAGATGGTGGCGTGGCTGGCGGGGATGATCACCGCGGTGCGGGGGAGCGGTGACGCGGAGTTCGATGCGATGGTGCTGCTGGCGTTCGTCGACGGCCTGATGCTGCAGGTGCTCGTCGGCCAGGTTTCCGCGGAGGTCGCCGAACGGCTGGTGGATCACCAACTTCGGCGTGTGCTCACTGCTGGTTGATGTCCGCCTTTCTAACCTGTCGGCATGGATGTGGACACGAGACTGCTGCGGTACTTCGCCGCCATCGCGGAGGAGGGCAACCTCACGCGCGCGGCGCACCGGCTGTTCGTGTCGCAACCGTCGCTGACAAAGCAGCTCAAGCACTTGGAATCGCAGCTGGGTGTGCGGCTCTTCGTCCGGTCCAGCACCGGCATGACGCTCACCGAGGCGGGCCACGCCCTCGCCGTGCGGGTGCCGCCGGTGCTCGCGGACTGGGACGCCGCGGTGCGGGAGACCAGGAGCGCGGCCCGCGTGCTGCGCGTCGGATTTCTGGCCAGCTCGGCGAACGAGGCCGCAAAGGACATCGCCGAGGCGTTCGCCCGGCGCCGGCCGGGATGGCGGGTCGATCTGCAGCAGTCGTCGTGGTCCGACCCGACCGCGGGCCTCGCCACCGCCGAGGTGCCGGTCGCGCTGCTGCGCCTGCCGTTCCCCGGCCAGGAGTTGTTCAACGCCCGGCCGTTGTTCGACGAACCTCGTTCCGTGGCGCTGCCTGCCACGCACCGGCTGGCCGGGCGCGCCGAGATCGCGTTCCCCGAGCTGTGGGACGAGCCGGTCGTCGTCACCACGGCACTCAAGGGAACGTGGCGCGAGCACTGGCTGGCTCTGTCCGAAAGGGACGGTCACAAGGTGCGCGTCGGTGCCGTGATCGAACAGCAGGAGGAGTTCCTGAACGCCGTCGCCGACGGCCGCGGCGTAGCACTCGTGCCCGCCTGCATGACCGACTTCTACCCGTGGCCCGGCGTGGTCTACGTGCCGGTGAGCGGCGTGCGCCCGACCGAGGTGGCCGTGGCCTGGCTGCCGGACGTCGGCGACGTGGCCGCCGACTTCGTCCGTTGCTGCCTGGACGTCATGCAGTCGCGGCGCACCGGCTGCGGCACTCGCTCGGACTGAACCCGTGCACGCGCTTGAACGCGGCGCTGAACCCGAACGCGTCCGCGTACCCGACCCGGCGCGCGACCGACGCCACCGTCGCCGCCGGATCGGCCAGCAGGTCGGCCGCCACGGACATCCGCCACTCGGTCAGGTAGGTCAGCGGCGGCGCACCGACCAGCCTGGCGAACCGCCCGGCCAGCGTCGTGCGAGCCACCCCGGCCTCCTTGGCCAGCAAGGCGAGCGTCCACGCGCGGGCCGGCTCCGCGTGCATCGCCCGCAACACCGGCCCGACCACCTCGTCCCCGAGCGCGGCCAGCCAGCCCGTCCCGTGCTCCCGGTCGAACCACTCCCGCAACGCGCAGACCATCAGCCAGTCGAGCAACCTGTCCGCGACCACCGGTGGCCCGCCCGTGCCCACTGAGCCGTAGAACTGCGCGCACTCGTCAGAACCCTTCACCACCAACGCGGGTGGCAGCACCGCGGTGAGCCGGCGAGCCACCACGCCCATGACGTCGTAGGTCCCGCTGATCACCTCGGCCTGTCCCGTGACGGTCAGCGCCCCCTGCGTCACCACGACGTCCCCGGCACTTGCGGTCTCGCCCTGGACGTCGATCTCGCCCGCCGCCACCGCGTACAACGTGAGCCCACCGCTCATCGCGAGCGGTCCGGCCACCTCGGCCCGGCGCACCCCGGCCTCATCCGCGCGCACCCCGCGCAGCAGTTCGTCGAACGGCTCCATGCCTCCACGATAGAGGTCGAACGATCGAACATCATCGATGAACTCTCACCCATGTCCGGCGCCGGTCGAAGCGGGTTGGCTTCGTGCCATGACTGAAGAGATCCTGGTACTGGGCCCGACCGGCAAGACGGGCCGCCGCGTAGTCCGCGCGCTCGAAGCATTGGATGTTCAGGTTCGTGCGGCTTCCCGCTCCAGCGCGCTGCGTTTCGACTGGGCCGACGAGTCGACCTGGCAGGCCGCCCTGTCCGGCGTGACCGCGGCCTACGTGATCCCGCCCTACGACCCGGCTGCCGCCGCCCCGTTCGTGGCGCTGGCGCGCGAGTCGGGCGTGCGCCGCCTGGTCCTGCTCTCCGGCCGCGGACTCGACGACACCCCGGCCGAGTTCTTCGCGGGCATGCACGCCGCCGAGAAGGCGCTCCACGAGTCCGATCTGTCGTGGACCATCCTGCGCGCCAACAACTTCAACCAGAACTTCTCCGAGGAGATCTGGCAGCACGAGGTCCGCGCCGGCCGCCTGGCCCTCCCGGTGGACGACACACCGGAACCGTTCGTCGACGTGCAGGACATCGCCGACGTGGCCGCCCTGGCGTTGACGTCAGGGGAGCACGACGGTCAGACCTACAACCTCACCGGCCCCGCCGCCATCACGTTCGACGAGGCCCTCGGCAAGATCTCCGCGGTCGTGGGCCGCCAGATCGAACTGGTCCGGCAGACCCCGTCGGAGTACCACGAAAGCCTTGTGGCGCTGGGTGTTTCCAGCGACGAGGCGACCGAACTGGGCGCGCTCTACGCGGGCATGCGCAGCGGCCTGCTGGCCACGCCGACCGACGACGTGAGCCGCCTGCTCGGCCGCCCGGCGATCGACTTCGACACCTACATCGGCGGCGCGACCGAAGCCTGGCGCTGACGCGGCAGCAAGAGGTGCACGGCGAACCCCGCCGCCGTCGCCACCACGGCCTGGTAGACGACCGACACCTGGTACTGCGACGCGACGAGGAACGCCGCCTCCAGCCCGGTCGTCCACCAGCCGGCCAACTCACCGAGCCCCAGCACGTGCCACCCGAAGAACCCGGCGCACCACGCGACGACGACCCAGGCCGCGCGTCCCCCGCGCCGGACGAACAAGAACGTGGACACGGCCGCCACCGCGTTGAACGCCAGCGCCACCCCGGTCAGCGTCGCATCGGCGCTCCACACGAGGGTGGCCAGCGTCTGCACCACCAGCACGACCACCACGAGCCCGATGCCCAACCGCGTCTTGTCCACGCGGCAGGGTATCCGCCGGTGGTTCCGCTACAACCAGCCGTGCCGCGCCGCCAACTGCCCTGCCTGGAACCGGCTGCGCGCCCCGAGCCGCCCCATCACGCCCGCCATCACCCGCCGCACCGACCGCGCGGACGTACCGAGCCTGGCCGCCGCCGCGTCGTCGGTCACTCCGCCCGCGAGCAGCCGCAGGATGGTTCTCTCCTGCTCCGTCAGCCCCTCCACGGTGCGCGACTCGGCGGACATGGCGCCCTTCCACAGGTGGTCGAACCAGGCCTTCAGCAGCGCAACGGTTTCCGGAGCGGTGACGGTGGCAGGCCCAGGGACCACGGCGGTGCCCTCGCAGAGCACGAGGCCGGTCGGGAGACCCGCGCAGACGCGGACCTGGTCGTAGCCGCGCAGGAAGTCCGGGACCGAGGCGCGGTCCACGTCGTCGGGGTAGAGGACGCGCACGGGGGTTCCCCGCGGGAGGAAGCGGAGATCGACGAGGTCGTCCATCCCGCCTGACATGCACAGACTGATCTCGGTCTGTGCTCGCATGACCATTTCCTGCACATCGCCTGTACGCATGCCGAAAACGCTATTCAGGCGACCTGCACGTCACCGGCACAGAACCTGGACGGAACCTGGACGGCCTTGTCCTGATCCGGCCAGGGCATTTCCGGACAGCCCGAAAGTCTTGTCCCGCAACGCTGAGCGCGGCAATGTTTGCCCCACGATGTTCCTGGTCGAGAGAAACCTGAAAGCGAAGGTAGATCTGGACGCACTCAGGGGTTCAAAGCTGGAGAACCTGAGAGTTCGCGTCGATGAATCCGGTTCCCGCGTGGTGGCGCTAATAGCCGCGCACAACAGGGAACACGCAGAGGCAATTGCAACGGAAATATTGGGAGAATAGTCATGCGTGGAATCAAGACCGTCCTGGCCGCGATCGTCGCGGCCATCGCGCTCGGCACCGTCACGGCGCAGGCCGCGCCGACGACGCCGAACTTCGGTGCCGGGATCGACCCCTACTCCTCCTACGACGGGCAGCGGACCTGCGAGGCATCGGCCAAGGCCGGCCCGATCGGCGTCCGCGACCTGCTCAACGCCACCTACGGCAACCACACCGCGGGCATCAGCCGCAACTGCGACGGCACGACCAGTGAGCACCACGAGGGCCGTGCACTCGACTACCACTTCAACTACTTCAACGACGCGGACAAGGCCAAGGCCGAGGACTTCCTCGGCTGGCTGCTGGCGAACGACCAGCACGGCAACAAGCACGCGATGGCCCGCCGCCTCGGCGTCATGTACGTGATCTGGAACAACAAGATCTGGGAGTCGTACCGGCCGGACGCCGGGTGGACGCCGTACACCGGAGACAGTCCGCACCAGGACCACATCCACATCAGCTTCAGCTGGGCCGGCGCCAACAAGCAGACGTCGTGGTGGACGCAGGCCGCACAGCAGATCGGCCGGATCGGCGTGGTGTCCAACGGCACGCTGTCGGTCAAGGAAGGAAACCTGTTCGCGCCCTGGGTCTCGCAGATGTCGGGCGTCGCGAAGTTCGAGATCGACGGTGACCGCATCGGTGTGCTGACCACGAGCGGCGACGTCATGGTCAAGGAGGGCGACCTCTACGCCCAGTGGACGACGCAGCTCGGTGGCGCGAAGGACTTCCACCTGTCCGGTGACCGGATCGGCGTGCTGCGCAACGACGGTTCGCTGGCGGTCAAGGACGGCACGTTGTGGGCCGGCTGGACCGAGCAGACCGGCGGCGTCAAGGACTTCGACCTCACCCCGAACCGCATCGGCGTGGTCTTCAACAGCGGTGAAGCCACCGTCAAGGAAGGCGACCTCTACGCGGGCTGGGTCAACCAGATGGGCGGCGTGAAGGACATCGAGCTCGCCGCGGGCCGAGTCGGCCTGCTGCGCGACAACGGTGGGCTCGCGGTGAAGGACGGCACGCTCTACGCGAGCTGGACCGAGCAGGCGGGCAGCGTCGCGAACTTCGAAATGACGAGCAACCGCATCGGCGTCGTTTTCACCAACGGTGAGGCCTCGGCCAAGGAAGGCGACCTCTACGCGGGCTGGGTCAACCAGATGGGCGGCATCAAGGACGTCGAGCTTTCTTCAGACCGCCTCGGCCTGCTGCGCAACGACGGTTCTTTCGCGGTGAAGGAAGGCTCGCTCTACGCAGGCTGGACCGAGCAGGCCTCTCCCGTTTCCGCTGCCGACCTCACCCACCGCTAAAAAGAGCCTCGAAAGGATTTTCGAAATGAAGAAGCAGATCGCGGGCGCGGCACTGATCGGCGCCACTCTCGCCACCACCCTCATGTCCACCCCGGCCGCCCAGGCCGCCGAGACCGGGCCCCGCATCGGTGTCCTCGCCGGCGGCACCCTCTCGGTCAAGGAAGGAAACCTGTACGCCCCCTGGGTGAACCAGATGGGAGGCATCGCGAAGTTCGAGATCGACGGCAACAGAATCGGTGTGCTGACCACGGGCGGCGACGTCATGGTCAAGGAGGGCGACCTCTACGCCCAGTGGACCACCCAGCTCGGTGGCGCGAAGGACTTCCACCTGGCGGGCAACAGGATCGGCGTGCTGCGCAACGACGGTTCGCTGGCCGTGAAGGACGGCACGTTGTGGGCGGGCTGGACGGAACAGACCGGCGGTGTCAAGGACTTCGACATCACCTCCAACCGCATCGGCGTGGTCTTCAACAACGGTGAGGCGACCGTCAAGGAGGGCGACCTCTACGCCGGCTGGGTCAACCAGATGGGCGGAGCCGACAACATCGAGCTGGCCGGGAGCCGCATCGGTGTCCTGCGCTCCGACAAGGGCCTGGTCGTCAAGGACGGCACGCTGTACGAGTCCTGGACCGAGCAGACCGGCAACGTCAAGGACTTCGAGCTCACGTCCAACCGCATCGGCGTCGTGTTCACCAACGGTGAGGCGACCGTCAAGGAGGGCAACCTCTACGCGGGCTGGGTCAACCAGATGGGCGGCATCAAGGACGTCGAGCTGTCGGGCAACCGTCTGGGCCTGCTCCGGGACAACGGTTCGTTCGCGGTGAAGGAAGGCGACCTCTACGCGGCGTGGACCGAGCAGGCCAGCGGTGCTTCGGCGGCCGACCTCAGCACACCCGCCGTCACCACCGGCGGCGGCGTCACGCTGCAGGACCTGCGCAACATCTACGGCACCATCGGTGACGCGGCGACCGTTGAACAGGGCCTGGAGAGCCTGAACGCCGAGATGGTCCGCGGTGGCATCACCACCCCGGCGCGCAAGGCCGCGTTCCTCGCGACCCTGCGCAACGAGAGCGGGTTCCGCTACAACGCGCTGGAAGGCACCGGCCACACGTACCAGGGGCGCGGCCTCATGCAGCTGACCACCGAAGGCAACTACCGGGGCGCGGGCAACCACCTCGGCGTCGACCTGGTCGGCAACCCGGAGCTGGCGCGGAGCCTGCAGTACAGCGCCCCGATCGCCCGCTGGTACTGGACGGTGGCCCGCTCGGACTCCAACAACGCCGCTGACCACTACGACATGGGCCTGATCTCCCGCTACGTCGGCTACCTGGCCAGCTCGGCCGAGGACGCCGAACGGTGCAACGACTTCAAGTCCGCCCTCCGCTACTTCAACGGCGGCTCGCTCCCCGTCCCCGACTCCCAGATCACCTGCTACCGCCACTGACCCGACGAAAAAGGGCGCTTTCCCGGACTGGGGGTCCGGGAAAGCGCCCTTTGGTCGTTTCTAGCGGCGGTGGGTCAGGTCGCCCTGGGAGACGGACGGGGCCTGCTGGGTCCAGCCCGCCCAGAGAGTGCCCTCCTTGACCTGGAACGCGCCGTGCGACTGCCGGACGCCGATGCGGTTGCCGGCGAGCTCGATCTCGACGCCCTGCTCCAGCTGGTCGACCCACTGCGCGTAGAGGTCGCCGTCCTTGACCCGAACAAGGCCACCGCTGTGCACGACACCGATGCGGGTGGCCGAGACGTCGAAGTCCGCGACGTCGCCGATCTGCTCCGTCCAGTACGCGTTGGTCGCGCCGTCCTTCACGGCCAGCGTGGCGTTGTTGCGCAGCACGGCGATCCGGTTGGCCGCCAGCTCGATGTCCTTCACACCGCCCATCAGGTTGTCCCAGCCCGCGTAGAGGTCGCCCTCCTTGACGGTGGCCTCACCGTTGCCGAAGACCACACCGATGCGGTTCGGGGTGAGGTCGAAGTCCTTGACACCGTTGGTCTGCTCGGTCCAGCCCGCCCACAGCGTGCCGTCCTTCACCGCGAGCGAGCCGTTGTTGCGCAGGACGCCGATCCTGTTGCCCGCCAGGTGGAAGTCCTTGATCCCGTCCATCTGCGGCACCCAGTCCGCCCAGAGCGTGCCTTCCTTGACGAGCACCTGGCCGCCGGTGGTGAGCACGCCGATCCGGTTGCCGTCGATCTCGAACTTCGCCACAGCGCCGTGCTGGCTGGTCCAGCTCTCCCAGAGGTTGCCCTCCTTGACCGACAGCGTCGTGCCGGTCAGCACGCCGACGCGGCCGATCCTCGGCTCCAGGTACGGCTTGGCCGCCTCCCGCGCCACCGGCAGCCACTCCTGGTAGCGCTGCGTGCCGTAGCTCGCCTGCCACTTCGGCAGCCACTTCTCGCCCTGCGCCTTGTACATGTCGTGCGCGACCTCGGAGTTGCAGGCCGGGTTGAGGTAGCAGCGGTTGAGGCTGCCGTCGAGCGAGCCGATCTGGAAGAAGCCCTGGTCGAGCTGACCGTTGTCGTCGCGGTGGGTCGCGTCGGGCCGGCAGTGCGACTCGGTCATGCCGACCGCGATCGCCTCGACCAGCGCGTCACCGGTGAAGCCCGCCTGGTCGGCGTGGTAGGCGCAGCCCTCCGGGCCACTGGTCGGCTCGGCCAGCGCGACCGGAGCGGTGAGAGCGGTGAGAGCCGTGAGAGGCAGGACAGCAGCGGCGATCAGTGCGCACAGACGTCTGGACATTTGTGCCGGTCCCCCAGTTGAGATGCGGATGCAGGTGCCGCCGAAATCTAAGCAGCACACCTGCACGAAACCTGGACGATATGGTGGCGACCGTCATGGAGATCGGAATCCTGGGGTCGGTCGAGGTCTGGCACGACGGGGAGCGGCTGGCCGCCGGCGCTCCTCAGCAACGCTGCGTGCTCGCCGTTCTCGCACTCAACGCGGGCCACGGCGTGTCCGTGGAACGGCTCGCCGAGGCGCTGTGGGGCGAGGAGTCGCCCGGCGACTGGCGCGGCCTCGTGCACGGCTACGTCTCGCGCCTGCGCAAGATCCTCAAGCCCGCCGGCCTGGGCATCGTGCGGCGCTCACCCGGCTACGCACTCGACGCCGAGGTCGACCTGCACGTGTTCCGCCGCCTCGTGACGGAGGCCAGGGCGTCCGACCACCCGGCGTCCGGGCTGTTCAAGGCACTCGCACTGTGGCGCGGCACCCCGTTCGACGGCGTCGCCGGGTCCTCGGTGATCGACCGGCTGCGGGACGGCCTCGTGCAGGAGCACCTGAGCGTCGCCGAGGAGTGGGTCGAACGCGAACTGGAGCTGGGCCGCCACCGCGAGCTGGTCGGCGACCTCACCGCGCTCTGCAGCGCGCACCCGTACCAGGAGAAGCTGGTCGGGCTCTTGATGCTCGCGCTGCACCGCTGCGGCAGGCAGGCCGAGGCGCTGCGCCGGTACGACGAGTGCCGCCGGCTGCTGGCCGACGACCTGGGCATCGATCCCGGCCCCGAGCTGAAGTCGTTGTACGAGCGCATCCTGCGCTCCGACCGCGGCCTGAGCCTAGCCCTCGCTGACCCGGCGCCTGTGCCCGAACCGGCCGCGGCCACCGAGACCAGGGCACCCGACTCGCTCCCGTTCGACCTGCCCGACTTCACCGGCCGGGTGGACGAGCTGACCCGGTTGCTCGGCACGAGCGGCGGAATCATCTCGATCGACGGCATGGCCGGGGTGGGCAAGACCGCGCTAGCCGTGCGGGCGGGCCACGAACTGGCCGACCGCTTCCCGGACGGTCGGCTCTTCGTAGACCTGCACGGCTTCACCCCGTCCCGCGAGCCCGTAGACCCGCACGCGGCACTGGGCGTGCTGCTGCGGTCGATCGGCGTCAGCTCGCAGGAGATCCCCGCCGACGTGGACGAACGCGTAATCGAGTGGCGCACCGCGATGGCGGGCCGCAAAGCGTTGGTGATCCTGGACAACGCCGTGGACGCGGCGCAGGTGCGCGTACTCGTGCCGGGCTCCCCCGGCTGCGCGGTCATCGTGACCAGCAGACGCCGACTGCCCAATTTGGACGGTGCCGTCCCGCTCTCGCTGGAGGTACTGCCGCCGGCCGACGCCGAGCTCCTGTTCCGCCGAGTCGTAGGCGAGGACCGCGGTGAAGGAGTGGCAGAGCTGGTCGCTCTCTGCGGCTACCTGCCGCTGGCCGTGCGAATCGCGGGCGCCCGGCTACGCCACCGTCCCAGATGGACAGTCGCGGACCTCGTCGAGCGACTGCGTACCGAGCAACAACGATTATCCGAACTGGCAATCGACGACCGCGACGTAGCCGCAGCGTTCGCGCTGTCCTACGCCTACCTGGAGACCGAGCAGCAGCACGCTTTCCGCCTGCTAGGCGCACACCCCGGCGTGGACATCGACGCACACGCCGCCGCAGCACTGCTAGGCGTCAAACGCTTCGCCGCCGAGGACCTGCTGGAGGACCTGCTAGACCACCACCTGCTAGAGCAACGCGAGCGCGACCGGTTCCGGCTGCACGACCTGCTGCGCGAGCACGCGCTGAGCCTGGTGTCCGACACCGACCACCGCACAGAGGCAGACGCAAGACTGCTCGACTACTACCTCGCAGTAGCCGACCGCGCAGCGGACGCGTTGCAGCCGGGCAGAAGGCGCGCCGAACCGCAGATCGCACACCCGCCGACCTCGATGCCGGACGTCTTCACGTTGCCCACCGCATTGGCGTGGTTCACCGGCGAGCACCGCAACCTAAGCGCGGCCTTCGCACACGCCGTGCGCACCGAGTCCGGCCGTCACGTGCGTGATCTGCCCCGCCACCTAGGCCACTTCCTGATGATCACGCACCGCATCGACGAACTCGTCGCGCAGCAGGAGGCCGGACTGGCGGCAGTGCAACGGCTAGGCGACACGCAGGCGCAGGCGTTGAACATCTCGCAGCTAACGCTGACCTACTACATGGCGTGCCGCTACCGCGAGGCGATGACGTACGCGATGCGCAACCTCGACCTGGCCCGCGAACTGGCCGACGAGGTAGGCGAGGCGTACGCACTGGGAATCAAAGGCATGCTGCACCAACGACTAGGCGAGTACGCGCCGGCCCAAGAGTGCACCCAGATCGCCGCGGACCTCTACGCCGCCAACGGGAACTACCGAATGCTGGCGATCTGCATCGGCAACCTGGGCCGCATAGCGCTGGCGACCGGCGACCTGGACACGGCCTGGACGCACCTGAGCAAGGCGCTGGCGCAAAGCAGGGAGATCGCCGAACGCAGCGAGGAGGCCTCCGTGCTGTCCGGGCTCGGCGCGACGCTGAGCAGGCAGGGCGACCACGAGCACGCGCTGCGGTCGCTCTACGAGGGCCTGGAACTGGCGCGCGAGGTAGGCAACACCGACTACACCGTGCGCGGCCAGATCAAGCTCGCCGCCGGGCACCGCAGGGCAGGGCACCTGGACCAGGCGCTGGTGGTGGCCTCGGAGGTGGTCGAGGACCTGCGGCGCGGCTCGTTGGTCGATCACCTGGCGAGTGCGTGGAACGTGCTGGGCTCGGTGCAGCGGGAGCTGGGCTCGGCCGATGCCGAGGCCTCGTTCGGGCAGGCACTGGAGTTGGCGGGGCGGATCGGGTACCGGATCGAGGTGGCGCACGCGTTGCACGGGCTCGGGCGCGTTGACGAGGCTGCCGGGCATTACCGCGAGATGGGCGTGCGGCTGCCGAGCTGATCTTCCGGTGTCAGGCTCTGCCCGGGGCATGGCGATGATCGCTAGGGTCTCGTGGATGAACAGTCACGAAAGCCTGATTCCTCCGTACCAAGGGCTGATGTCACGCTATATCTCCAACTTCGGTACGCAGTGGCAGGTGTTCGCCCTCGGTCTTGCCGCACAAGGGTTCGTCGTCGGTGCTGCAAGTCAGGTCGTGGGTCGAGTGTTCACTTCCATCCTGCTCGCGTTGCTGATCCTGTTCATCGGCTGCGCCACGGTGATCAGCAGTCTGCGGATCAGTCTGTTCGCCGCGGTCGACCGGCACATGCTCGACGAGTACGAGAAGGTCCTCCTGGGGGAGGAATACCAGCATCTGCGGCTGCGGCACGCCAACACGTTGATCGAACGGGAAGAGCTTCTGTCCGAGGAGGTGCGACATCAGCTGCGCAGACCCTCCGGCGTTCGTGGCTTCGTCCCGACACGGTTGATCCGGGTGTTCGGGCCGACCTTGTGGTGGGTTGTGCTGGAAGGTGCCGTGTCGATCGTGGGCGCGTCGATTCCGATACTCGGGATCTTCAGGCTGTGAGCGGGAGGATTAAGATCAAGAATGAAGATGGCCTCTGACCTGTCTGTGCAGGTCAGAGGCCATTTTCTTAGGCGCCCCCGGCAGGATTCGAACCTGCGACCTCGGGATTAGAAGTCCCTCGCTCTCTCCACTGAGCTACGGAGGCTTGGGAGTCCGGAGCGGCCACGATGAGTGGTCGCCCGGTGCCCCCACCGGACACATCGTCCGGAGTCGATCGACTGTTTCCGCCCTACGTCCGAACGGGTGATCAAAACAGTCTAAACGTGATGCGTATCACGTTCGAGGGGCAGTCGACGCTCTCGGCACGAGTGAAACGTCGAGTCTCGTCGGCCTCGGCGGTCTGCCTCCGGCCAGTAATTTCAGTGCCAGCTCGCCGGCTCGGCGGCCCTTCTCGGCGAGGGGTTGACGCACAGTAGTCAACGGCGGGTCGCTGTAGGCCGCTTCGGGGACGTCGTCGAAGCCGACGACGGACACGTCCGAAGGCACTGAGAGTCCGAGGTCGCGGGCTGCGCGCAGGGCGCCGAACGCCAGTTGGTCCGACGCGCACAGCAGAGCGCTCGGCCGTGGCGTGCGGGTGAGCAACCACCGCGCGCCGAGTCGGCCGAGCTCGCGATCACTGCCGCGCGCCTCCCACACCGGAACATTGTCCGGTTCCACCCCGGCTTTTTCCAAAGTGTCGAGGTAGCCGCCCAGGCGGTCGCGGCTCACGCGGAACGGCACGGCCGAACGGCGCTCGAACGAGACCGGTCCCGATACTCCGTCCGGGTGCAGCGCGAACGTCAGCACGCCGAACCGCGAGTGGCCCAGCCCCAGCAGGCACGACGCGGCGAGGGACGCGCCCGCGTAGTCCTGCACCTCGACGCGTGCCGAGCCCGGCAGCACCGGCTGGTCGATCACGACGAGCGGCAGCCCGCGGGCGGCGACGGCGTCCAAGGCAGGCGCTGAGTCCGGCAGTGAGTACGCCACCATCACGTCTGCCTGTGTGCGCGTCACGATCGATGGTCGCGGACCGCCCGTGGCGTCACCCGGCATCAGCACGAGGCTGTGGTCGTGGCCGTCGACGGTGGAGGCGAGCCCGTCGAGCACGATCGACAGCGCCGGATCCGAGAACGCGCCGGACAGGCCCTGCGGCAGCATGAAGCCCACGGCTGCCGACGAACGGGTGGCCAACGACCGTGCGACAGGGTCGGGGCCCGCGTAGCCGAGAGAGCGCGCCGTCTCGAGGATGCGTTCGCGCAACGACGACGACAGCTGGTCGGGCCGGTTGTACGCGTTGGACACGGTTGCCCTGGAAACCCCGACCGCTGCGGCGACGGTGTCCAGCGTCGGCCTGCGTCGGCGGTCGGAGTCCACGGGAAGCATCGTATGCGAGGGGTCACCGTGAAATCGCTGGCGCGACTGAAGCGCTTCAGTCATGCTGAAGCGCATGTCTCCGCGCCTGGCCACGTTCGTCGTCTTCCTGTTGAACGGCGCCGTCTTCGGCACTTGGGCCGCCCGCGTGCCCGCGCTCGCCACGCAGATCGGTGCCGAGGAAGGCAGCCTCGGCCTGGCACTGCTCGGGGCGAGCATCGGCCTTGCCGTCACGGCGCCGTTGGCCGCACGGCTGTGTGCGGTGCACGGGTCGCGTGGAGTCCTCATCGCGAGCAGCCTCCTCGGGCCGTTGCTGTTGCCCGTGCTCGCGCTGACGCGGTCACCGCTGCAGTTCGGCCTGAGCCTTGTCGCGCTGGGCGCGAGCGTTGCGGCGATGGACGTGTCGATGAACGTCGCCGCGGTGACGGTCGTTCGTGATCTGCAACGGCCGCTGATGCCGCAGTTCCACGCGGGCTTCAGCTTCGGCGGCCTCATCGGTTCGTTGGGCAGCGCCGCCGCCGCTCAGGCGCAGTGGACGCCCATGAAGCACTTCCTCACGGCCGCGGTCGTCGGTCTCGTCGTCACCGCGCTCATCGCGAAGAAGATCCCCGGAGGAGTGGGGGAGCGCCATCGGGAAGAAGTCACCGAACGCGCCAACGTGCTCAAGAGCCCGGTCCTCTGGCTGTTGGCGACCGTCGCGCTGTGCAGTGCCATCGCGGAAGGGGCGGCGGCGGACTGGTCGGCGTTGTTCATGGTGCGTGAACGCGGCATGGGCGATGCGGCAGGCGCATACGCCTACGCCGGCTTCTCCATCGCGATGGCGCTCGCACGGTGGTTCGGTGAGCCGATCCAACGCACTCTGGGGCCACACCGCCTGCTCGCATCCGGCGGTGGCGTTGCCGCAACGGGTCTGGCGCTCGCGGTCGCGGTTCCGTTCCCCGCGGCGGGCTACCTCGGGTTCGGCCTGGCCGGGCTGGGGCTCGCGTTCTCGTTCCCCGTGGTCATGGACCTCGCGAGCGAGACCGGCAAGCGCGCGGACGGCAGCGGTGGTGAGCGCGAGCTGGGCCTCGTGACGACGATCGCCTACACGGGATTCCTCGCCGGCCCGCCGATCGTTGGCGGGCTCGCGCACGTGAGCTCGCTGGTGCTGTCGCTCGGGTTCGTGGCGTTGGTCACGGCGCTGATCATCCCGGCGACGTGGCTGGCCAAACGCGCTACGAAGCAGCCGGTAGCCGCTTGAGAGCGTCTCGCGCGATCGGCGCCAGCAGGTCGCGGGCCTTGGTCTCGGTGGCGTCGCGAATGCCGATCGCCAGCATCAGGGACTCGGTGCGCGTGACCGCGATCGTGGCCGTGCACACCATGTCCTTTTCCTGGGCGCCGCAGCTGAGCCACGTGGCGTGCTTGCTGGTCTCGACCTCGCGCCCCTTCTGCTGGATCTTCTTCGACTCGTCGAACGACCGGTAGGGGACCGCCGCCACCACGTAGGCGTTCTCGTTCAGCGTGTAGAGGCACGAGTTCGCCATCTCGGCGCGCGGTGCCGGCTTGAACTTGAGCGTGCCGACCGGTTTGAGGTCGTTCTCCGTGACGAGCACGCACGGGTCGACGTTCGCGGTCTTGCGTGGCGTCGCGATGGCCGGACCCGGCGGCAACGGCTCCGCTACGGGTTCGCCCTGGATGCGGTACGAGCAGCCACCCACGAGAAACAGAGCGACCAGCAGAAGGAGAGAACGGCTCACACGGCGCAACACTAGAGGGTCGTAGGCTCCCGGACGTGGCAATCGAACGCTCCACCAGAACGGGATTGGTGCCCCTCGTCGTCATCGGCTTCGCGATGGCGGCGATCGTCGCGGTCGCGCTGAGCGCGCTGTCCGGCAAGCCTCCGGTGGGGCTGCTGGTCGTGCGGGTGCTCACCGAGACCGGCGCGGTGGTGACCATCGGCTCGTTGCTGCTGGCGGCGTTCCTCGTGCCACCGCAGAAGTCCGGCACGCTGGCGGCCGACGGGTACGCCGCCCTGCGCACCGCCGGCTGGTTCGCGATGGTGTGGCTGGTCGGCGCGGTGCTGTCGGTTCCTTTCACCACCGCGGCCGCGATCGACCGGCCGGTCAACTCGTTCACCTTCAGCCAGATGATGGCGACGTCGATGCTGCTGGAGCAGTCCAAGGCGTGGCTGCTGACGGCGATCATCGTGAGCTTGCTCGCACTGGCCTGCCGCCTGGTGCTGTCGTGGGCGTGGGCGACGGTCCTGCTGTTCCTGGCGATCTTCGCGCTGGTCCCGGTCGCGGTCACCGGCCACTCGTCGTCCGGCGGCTCGCACGACATGGCGACGAACAGCCTGTTGTTCCACCTCATCGCCGCGGTGCTGTGGGTGGGCGGTCTGATCGCACTGCTCGCGCACGGCCGGCGTGGCGGTGCGCACATGGCGCTGGCGACCACGCGGTACTCGAAGATCGCGCTCGTCAGCTGGATCGTGATGGCCGTCTCTGGCGTGGTGAACGCGCTGGTCCGGGTGACGCCGACCGACCTGGTCACGTCCACCTACGGCTGGCTGACGCTCGGCAAGCTGGCGTGCCTGCTGCTGCTCGGCGTGTTCGGCTACTTCCAGCGCGAACGCGGCGTGAAGGGCGTGGTCGAAGGCCGGCCGCAGGCGTTGCTCAAGCTCGCCGGCGTCGAGATCGTGCTGATGATGTTCACGATCGGGCTGGCCGTGGCGCTCGCCCGCACGCCTCCTCCAGCGGGCAGCATCGAACTGCCCAGCCGCACGGAGATCGCGATCGGCTACGACCTCGACGGGCCACCGACCCTGGCGCGCATCCTGTTCGACTGGCGCTTCGACCTGATCTACGGCACGGCCGCGCTGGCCCTCGCTCTGCTGTACGTGGTGGGCGTGCGCAAGCTCGCCAAGCGCGGCGACAAGTGGCCGGTCGGCCGCACCGTCGCGTGGCTGTGCGGCTGCTTCTCGCTGTTGTTCGCGACTTCGTCGGGCATGGGGCGGTACTCGCCGGCGATGTTCAGCGTGCACATGGAAGCGCACATGGTGCTGTCCATGCTGACGCCGATCCTGTTCGTCCTCGGTGGACCGGTCACGCTGGCGTTGCGCGCGTTGCCGGTCAGCAAAGAGGTGCCGGGGCCGCGAGAGTGGGTGCTGGCGTTCGTGCACTCACCGGTCGCGCGCGTGCTGACGAACCCGTTCGTGGCGTTGGCGTTGTTCGTCGGTTCCTTCTACGCCTTGTACTTCTCGGGGCTGTTCGAGGCCGCGCTGCCGTACCACTGGGCGCACCTCGCGATGAACGCCCACTTCATCCTGGCCGGGTATGTCTTCTACTGGCCCGTGATCGGCGTCGACCCCGCACCGAACAAGCTGCCGCCGCTCGGCCGGTTGGGGTTGTTGTTCGCGTCGATCCCGTTCCACGCGTTCTTCGGCGTCGTGCTGATGAGCTCCGCGAACGTCATCGGCGACCAGTTCTACAGCAACCTCGCGCTGCCGTGGGTGCAGAACCTGCTGGAGGACCAGCGACTCGGCGGCGGCATCGCGTGGGCGGCGGGGGAGATCCCGTTGCTGGTGGTGATGGTCGCCCTGCTCACGCAGTGGGCGCGGCAGGACGGCCGGGACGCGAAGCGGCTGGACCGCAAGGCCGACGCCGATGGCGACGCCGACCTCGAGGCCTACAACGCGATGCTCCGCAAGATGGCGGGTAAGGACTAGATCGACAGCGGTCGGCGGAAGCCGCGGACCGCGAAGAACGCGCCGATCGCCGCGATGGCGCCGCTCGTGATCAGTGCCCCGGCCACACCCGTGACGGGGTGGGCGAGGGCGAGGCTGCGGGCGGCGTCGACCGCGTAGGTCAGCGGGTTGACCTTCGCGATCGCCTGCAACCAGCCGGGCAGGCCGTTGACCGGCACGAACGCGCTGGACGCGAACATCAGCGGGAACATCGCGAGGAAACCGACGGTCTGCATCAGCTCCGCCTTGCGCACCCACGCCGCGATCGCGATGAACACCCAGCTCAGCGCCCATCCCACGACCAGGGCGAGGCCCAGGGCGGCGAGCGTGCCGAGCATGCCGCCGTCGGGCCGGAACCCGAAGACCAGCACGCCGAACGCGATCATCAGCACGAGCTGGAACGCGGTCCTCACCGCGTCGGAGAGGTTGCGCGCCAACAGAACCGTGCTCGGCCGGATGGGCAGCGAACGGAACCGTGCGAGCACACCGTTCGACATGTCCTGCACGAGCCCGATGCCGGACGCGAGAGAGGACTGCATCGCGGTGTTCACGAGGATCGCGGGCAGCAGGTAGTTGATGTAGCTCATGCCCGGCGGGAAGTTCGCCGTGGACGTGATGCTGCCGAAGATCTGGCTGAACAGCGTCAGCATGATCAACGGCTGCAGGATGCTGAAGAACACCAACGCGGGTGTCCGCAACAAAGCTCTGAGTGAACGGCCGGTCAGCACGAACACCTGTGTCGGGTAGCTGCTGCCGTGCCAGGTCAAGGTCGCCATGTGTCCCCCTAGTTCGCGGCGAGTGTCAGGTAGACGTCGTCCAGAGTGGGCTCGGCGAGGCCGATTTCGTGAGCCTCCAAGCCGTTGTCGTCCAACGCGCGCACGACCGTCGCGAGGTCGCGTGACGCGTTGACGGGCGTGGTGAGCGTGAGGCCCTCGGCAACCGGGTGGAGCCCGACCGCGTTGATCGCCTTCAGCGCGGTGTCCACTTCGGACGCCGAGTCGAGCGTCACGGTCACCGTGCGCTGGCCCACCTGAGCCTTGAGCTCGGCGCTCGTGCCGGACGCGACGACCTTGCCGTGGGACAGCACGGTGATCGTGTCGGCGAGACGGTCGGCCTCGTCGAGGTACTGCGTCGTGAGCAGCACGGTCGTGCCGTCCGCGACGAGCTTCTCGATGACCTCCCACATGGCGAGCCGGGCGGCCGGGTCGAGTCCGGTGGTGGGTTCGTCCAGGAACAGCACCTCGGGGCGGCCGACCAGGCTGGCCGCGAGGTCGAGCCGGCGCCGCATGCCGCCGGAGTACGTCTTGGCGTTGCGCTTCGCGGCATCGGTGAGGTCGAACTGCTCCAGCAGGTCGTCCGCACGCAGGTGGGCCTGCTTGCGGCTGGCGCCGAGCAGGCGGGCGATCAGCACGAGGTTGTCGTGGCCGCTGAGCTGCTCGTCGACGGCGGCGAACTGGCCGGTCAGGCCGATGCGGCTGCGGACCTCGTGGCTCTGCTTCACGACATCGAAGCCCGCGACTCTCGCGTTGCCACCGGACGGCGGCAGCATCGTCGTGAGGACGTTGACCAGCGTGGTCTTGCCGGCACCGTTGTGGCCGAGAAGGCCGAGAACGGAGCCCTTCTTCGCGGTGACGCTCACGCCGTCGAGGGCGATCACGTCACCGAACCTCTTGCTCACGTCTGTTGCTTCGATCATGAGCTCACTCATTTGTCTCCCCCTTTGAGTGCGCCGTGCAGGAAAAGTTCGACGATGGCGGCGGGTTCGGCGGCGGTCTGGCCGAAGCCCGAGCCCATGCGGTTGGTGAAGACGGCGCCGAGCAGCACCCGTGCGGCGAGCTCGTGGCTGACGCGCAGCTCCGCGTCGCCGAACAGGCCGGCGACGGCATCGGACAGCTGTTGCATGCCGATCGGCGGTCCCTTGTGCTTCTTGTGGTCCTCATCGCGCGGCTGGTAGCCGGACTCGCGCAATGCGCCGATGACACCCCACATGCGGTCGAGGTATCCGCTGAACGTGGCGACGCCCGAGGTCAGCCGCTGCTCCAACGGCACGTCCGCCGGGATCGCTTCCAGGAGAGCGACCTCTTCGTCGGAGTGCAGTGCGCGCTGGATGCACGCGTCGAGCAGTTCCGCCTTGTCCTTGAAGACGCGGAACACCGTGCCTTCCGCGATTCCGGCCGCGGCGGCGATCTGGCTGGTGGTGACGTTCGCGCCGGCCTTCACGACGAGCGGCATCGTCGCCTGGACGATCGCTTCACGGCGATCTTCCGGGCTCATCGCGGGGGCGCGGCGGCGGCGTGGTTCCTCTGACACGTCCGCAACTGTATGAGTGAGTCCTCACTCATGTCAATGAGTGGGCGCTCACTCACTCGCTTGGCTCGAGTGCCGCACTAGCAGATGGGTCCGACAATTTCGCCGTTCGAGGCGCTCCAAGATCCCGACCTGTCCACAACCCGCGAGTAATCCACAGATCCGCGTCCGCCCCGCCCACCCCGCCCGCCCTCGGAGCAACCTGGACCGGCAACCCCCGCGAACTGGAGGCAGACCCGATGTCCTGGAATTCCACGGTGATCACCGTCGTTGGTCAGGTGGCGAGCGAGATCTCGTACAGGTACGGCGAGGACGGCAAGACCAACGCGTACTTCCGCGTGATGTCGACCGAGCGCCGGTACAACACGGCGATCGGTGACTGGGAGGACGGCGAGTCGGTGGCGCTCGGCGTCTCGTGCTGGCGCAAGCTCGCCGACAGCGTGAAGACCACGTTGTCCAAGGGTGATCCCGTGATCGTCCAGGGCAAGCTCAGGCAGCGGTATTACGAGAAGGACGATGTGAAACGATCGGCGTTCAACCTGGACGCCCAGCACATCGGCCTCGATCTGAGCCGCGTGCAGTCACTCGGCTCCGCTCCGGTCGTTGAACCGCGCGTCGGCGAGGATCTCGAGGAAGAACCGATCCCGTTCTGATCTTGCGCCGTTCGGGGCAAACCCGCACGGGACTTCAGGAACCCGCCCGCTCCGGCAGTGCCGCCGGAGAAGATGTACGCACCGCGAACCACGAAGGAGGGAAGCTCGTAGATCGGGGCCGATGAGGACCGATCGCCGAGAGTCGTTCACGTTCGAACGGAACGAGCTGGTCACCGAGTCGCGTGACGCTCGATCCGGGGGTGAACGGCTGCTTGTCGGCGACCGAGGTCAGGGGCCTCTGAGCACCGCTCTACGATCGCCGCCATGGCCGAGTTCATCTACACCATGAAAAAGGTGCGCAAGGCGCACGGTGACAAGGTCATCCTCGATGACGTCACGATCATGTTCTACCCCGGCGCGAAGATCGGTGTGGTCGGTCCCAACGGCGCCGGCAAGTCGAGCGTGCTCAAGATCATGGCGGGGCTGGACACTCCCAACAACGGCGAGGCCTACCTGTCCCCCGGTTACACCGTGGGCATCCTGCAGCAGGAGCCGCCGCTCAACGAGGAGAAGACCGTCCTCGGCAACGTCCAGGAGGGCCTGGGCGAGATCAAGGTGAAGCTGGACCGCTTCAACGAGATCGCCGAGCTGATGGCGACCGACTACTCCGACGAGCTGATGGAGGAGATGGGCAAGCTCCAGGAGGACCTGGACCACGCGAACGCGTGGGACATCGACTCCCAGCTCGAGCAGGCGATGGACGCGTTGCGCTGCCCGCCGGCGGACGCCGAGGTCACCAAGCTCTCCGGTGGTGAGCGCCGCCGGGTCGCGTTGTGCAAGCTGCTGCTGAGCAAGCCCGACCTGCTGCTGCTCGACGAGCCCACCAACCACCTGGACGCGGAGAGCGTCCTGTGGCTGGAGCAGCACCTCGCGCAGTACACCGGCGCAGTGCTCGCCGTGACCCACGACAGGTACTTCCTGGACAACCTCGCCGAGTGGATCCTCGAGATCGACCGCGGCAGGACCCACCCGTACGAGGGCAACTACTCGACCTACCTGGAGAAGAAGGCCGAGCGTCTGGCCGTCCAGGGCAAGAAGGACCAGAAGCTGCAGAAGCGGCTCAAGGACGAGCTCGAGTGGGTGCGCTCCGGCGCCAAGGCCCGCCAGGCCAAGTCGAAGGCCCGCCTCGACCGCTACGAGGAGATGGCCGCCGAGGCGGAGAAGACCCGCAAGCTCGACTTCGAGGAGATCCAGATCCCGCCGGGCCCGCGTCTGGGCAGCGTCGTGGTCGAGGCCGACAAGCTGAAGAAGGGCTTCGGCGACCGGGTCCTGATCGACGGGCTGTCGTTCACGTTGCCGCGCAACGGCATCGTGGGTGTCATCGGTCCGAACGGCGTCGGCAAGACCACGCTGTTCAAGACCATCGTCGGTCTCGAGGAGCCGGACGCCGGCGCGGTCAAGGTCGGCGAGACGGTCCTGCTGTCGTACGTCGACCAGAACCGCGGCGGCATCGACCCGAAGAAGAACGTGTGGGAGGTCGTGTCCGGCGGACTCGACTACATCCACGTCGGCAACGTCGAGATGCCCTCGCGTGCGTACGTCAGCGCGTTCGGCTTCAAGGGGCCGGACCAGCAGAAGCCCGCGGGCGTGCTGTCCGGTGGTGAGCGCAACCGCCTGAACCTCGCGCTCACGCTCAAGCTCGGCGGCAACCTGATCCTGCTCGACGAGCCGACGAACGACCTGGACGTCGAGACCCTGGGCTCGCTGGAGAACGCTCTCGAGCAGTTCCCCGGCTGCGCCGTGGTGATCTCGCACGACCGGTGGTTCCTCGACCGCGTCGCCACGCACATCCTCGCGTGGGAGGGCACGGACGAAGACCCGTCGAAGTGGTACTGGTTCGAGGGCAACTTCGAGGGCTACGAGAAGAACAAGCTCGAGCGCCTGGGTGCCGAGGCCGCGAGGCCGCACCGTGTCACGTACCGCAAGCTGACACGGGACTGAGAGGGCAACGGCGACGTCGTGGCGGCGAGGGGCGAGACGCAGGCGAACGTCGAGGTGAGCACGCTGGTCGTGCCCGCCTGGCGGTTGCGTTGGCGGGCACCGGAACTCGCTCTGGTGCTGGGTGAGCGCGCACTTGCGCTCGCCTCCGCCCGTCACGACGAACCCGACCGCCTCCGGGCGGAGGCGCTGGTGGTCTTCGCTGGCAACCGCGTCGGCCGCAGCGTCCGCATCGCCGACCGGGCGATCGACGCGCTGAAGGCGGCCGAGGCCGCCGGTGAGCACGAGACCGGGTGGCTGCTGCGGGTGGAACTCGCGGCGTGCGCGCGGTCAGTCGGCGCACCGCTGACGGGGTTCGCGGCGGTGACGCCCGTGCTGGAGGCACCGGACGTTCCCGCGGAGCTGCGGGCGTCGGCGTTGGTGCAGGCCAGCGAATGCCTCGTCACGGTCGGCCGTGGCGACGAACCCACGAAGGCCCTCGCCGAGGCGGACCAGCTCTACGTCGCCGACACGTCGCTCGACGAGGACACGAGGCTGTTGCTGCGCGGGCTGATCCGCGCGGTGCAGGCCGCCCAGCACCGGCGGTGGGGCGACATCGCCGCCGCCATCGGTGCCGCGCGCGAAGGCCTCGACCTGCTCGCCAGGTGCGTCGACCCGGCAGCGGACAGCGGGCAGGGCATCGGCCGGCTCACGCTGGAGCTGGTGCTCGCGTTGATGGACGCGAACCGCCTGCTCGACGCGAGCGAGGTCGGCGCTCCGATGCTCGACCGCCCGGTGCGCGCACCGTCGGCGTCCACGTCGGGCTGGCTGCGCCTGGCCCTGGCGACGCGGGTGCACCTGCCCGCCGGCCGGGTCGCACTCGCCCGCGACATGCTGCGCGACGCCGCGGCCAGCGCCGAACGCCACCAGCTCGACACCCTGCTGGCCGAGAGCCTGCTGGCGCTCGCCCACGTGCACGAGGTGTCCAGCGAACTGGCCGACGCCCTGACCAACCTGCGCGCCGCCCACGCCGCCGAACGCCGCCGCGCCCGCGCCGTCTACGCGGTGCGCGCGAGGCTCGCCGCGGAGTTCTCCGGCGTGCACCGCCAGCCGGCCGACCTCCACCAGCAGCTGGCGGACCTGCTCCGCCCGGTCGAGGGCATGCCGAGACCCAGCGACGGCATCCTGCCCGCGGCCCTGAAGCAGCAGCTGCGCCAGTGGCGCCCGGTCCAGGTGCGCAAGGGCGACGGCCTGAAGGTCAAGCGAGTGCGCCGAGCTGCCGAAGACATGACAGTGGAGGGATTGTCCGCGGCACGTCAGCACGCCGCAGATCGGTGGCGCATGGTCCAGCCCTTCGGCGACCCGGACGACAAGACCCCAGAAGCGCTCGAACCGCCACCTCCAGCCCCACCCACCGACCGAACGGTCCCGGCCTCGGGCCTGATCGCCTCCGCCGGAGCCATGGTGAGCGGCCGCCGCCGAGCCGCCCGCGTGGCGGCAGGTGAGATCGACGACGACCAGGCCAGCACGGTCGCCGAGACCCCGGCACCCGCCGCTCCAGAGCCCCAGGGCCCCCAGCTGACGCCAGAGCAGGAACGCAAGCGCAAGGTCGAGCAGCAGCTGATGGAGCTGCAACGCGAGGCCCGCCGCCAGATCGAGGCGGAACGCCAGGCCCGCGCCGAACAGCGGGCCAAGGCCGAACGCGAGGCCCAGGCAGCAGCCGAAGAAGCCGCCCGCCAGGAAGCCGCCCGCCAAGAGGCGGCCCGCCAGGAAGCCGCGCGGCAAGAAGCGGCCCGTCAGGAAGCGGCCCGTCAGGAAGCTGCGCGGCAAGAGGCAGCGCGCCAGGAAGCCGCACGTCAGGAAGCGGCCCGCCAGGAGGCCGCGCGCCAGGAATTCGCCAGGCAGGAGGCGGCTCGCCAAGCCGCGGAACGCGAGGAGTCCGCCCGCCACGAGGCGGCGCGGGAAGCCGCAAACCGCGCGGAAGCCGCCGGCCGAGAAGAGGCGTCGAGCACCCAGTCCGAGAGCGTGCTCGACATGCTCAAGGCCCAGGGCCTGCGCACCGGAGGCCGCCGCCGGGCCAGGGACGCCGAAGCCGAGCCCGAAACGCCGTCGTGGCGCGTCGAACCCCCGGTCCGCCTCCGCCAGGACGACTCCGCGGTGGACCCGTCCCCGCCACCGAGCTACTTCCCCGACTCGTCGAACGCGGACAGCGCCGCGGACTCGTCGCAGAGCTACTTCGCTGACCCGACGACCTCGGCGACCACGCCGGACTCGTCCTCGTCGCAGAGCTACTTCGCTGATCCGACGACCTCGGCGACCGCGCCGGACTCGTCCTCGTCGCCGAATTACTTCGCCGAGTCCGCAGCCGCCGACTCCACCCGCACGGAGTCCTCGTCCCAGGACTACTTCGGGGGCGCCCACTCCGCCACCCCGGACCAGCCGAACTACTTCGCGGACCCGAGCACGCCCGTCTCACCGGACATGCCGGACCGCCCCACCCGCTCGGGCCTGGCCGCGGCGTTCTCCCGCCCGCCCGCAGCCCCGGACTTCGGCCCGCACCTGGACGAACCGGCCTACCCGCTGCACACCCCGGCCGAGGGTTTTCCGGCATCGCCCGCCGACCTCGACGAGCGCAAACTGCCCGACCTGGACTTCAGCTCGCTGAACCTCGGCTCCCCGAAGTCCCAGCGGTGGGCAGGCGCATCGGTCCCGTCCCCGGACCCGGCGGAGCAGCCCGACCCGGCCCAAGAGCCCACGCCGCTGCCGCCGCTCCCGGACCCGGTCCCATCGGTGCCGACCCCGGACGACATCCCGCAACCGCCGGAGCCGGACCTGCTGTCGAGCACGTTCCTGAGCTCTGCGGACGTCGACGACTCGTCCGACCTGCCGACCATCCCGGTGCGGGTGCAGGTCGCCCCGGAGCCGCAGGAGCCGGACACCGAGTCCGACCCCGGCGCCTACGACTTCTTCGCCTCGCCGCCCGCCCAGCCGGACGCGGCCGCTCCGCACGACGCTGAGCAGTCCGCCGGGACCGAGCCCGCCACGCCGTCGAGCACGGACGAGCAGCCCGAGTCCGGAGCACGGGCAGGCCGCCCGAGCAGCCGGCGCAAGCCGAGCGACCTGAGCCTCGCCGACCTCCTGGCGGAAGCGCTCGTCGCCTACGAGACCGGCCGTCGCGAAGACGAGGAACAGGTCGACGCCGCCGACCTGACCACCCCGGAGTGGTCGGCCGCCGAGCCCGCGCAGTCCGAGCAGCAGTCCCACGCCGCGGCCCAGCCCGGGCAGTCCTACCCCGCCAGCCAGTCCGAGCAGCCCTACGCCGCGGGCCAGCCTGGGCCGTCCTACCTCGCGCAACAGTCCGAGCAGCAGCCCAACGCCGCGGACCATCCTGGGCAGTCCTACTTCACGCAGCAGCCTGAGCAGCCCTACTTCGCAGAGCAGCCCTACCTCGCGCGACAGCCCGAGCAGCCCTTCCTCGCGGACCAGCCCGACCAGTCCTACCTCCCGCACCAGCCCACCGGCTCCGAGGAAGCCACCGGCTCGGACGCCTTCTTCCAGCCAGGGCACTCCTTCGGCGAGCCGAAGCACGCCGAGGAACCAGCCGCCCCGGAGCCGTTCCTCCCGGAGCAGCCGGCCCGGCCAGGCACCGCCCCCGAGAGCCCCTTCAACCAGGACCCGCTCCCACAAGCGGCGGAGTCCGCAGCGGAGAAGACCGGCCCGATCGTCCCCGTAGGCGCCCAGGACAGCGAGACCACGGGCCCCATCCGCCCCATCCCAGGCACCGGCCCAAGCAACGGCCCAGGCAACGGCCCGGCCAGCTGGACCCTGCCGGGCACCTGATTTCCCGGTTCTGCGGTCAGCGTCACACCGCCGGCCCCATGATCGTTCGTGTGCATCGAGGACCGGCACCGGGAGCCGGGTGTGACCCAGCCGACCCGCTCGCCGGAATCCGCGTCCACGATGCGGAATGCCTTGCCGCCACTGATGATGTGACTCGATTCAGCCCACGATTCAGTGGTCCGACAGTGCCCCTCCCGTTGCCGGTGACGGCCGCCACCCCATCTAGGGTGGGGTCGGACCCGGCACACAGAGGTGCCGGATAGCGTGGAGTCGCCTGAAGATGACCTCGACTGGAGCCCCGACCCGAACCGACGACGTCTCCGCGGCGAGTACCGCGGACGACGGAAGTCGACCGGCCAGTCCTGAGCAGGTCCGTGACGAGTTGATCGAACGGGCCGCCGCCAATGCCCCCGAGCTCGCTGATCTGATCCGCCTGTTCTACCGGCACGTGCCCGCCGAGGAAGTCAACGACGACGACCCGGTGGACCTGGTCGGAGCGGTGCGATCGAACTACCAGCTCGCCGAGAGCCGCGTCCCCGGACGTGCTGCGGTGCGCATCCTGAACCCGACACGTGCCCATGACGGCTGGCAATGTCCCGTCACGGTCGTGCAGGTCGTGACGGACGACATGCCGTACCTCGTGGACTCGGTCGCGTCCGAGCTCACCCGTGGTGGCGTGCAGGTGCAACGCGTTGTGCACCCGATCGTCGTCGTGCGGCGTGACCCGGTCACCGGTGAGCGCACCGAGGTGCTGCCGACGGCTGATCCGGCCGATCCGCCCGCCGACGCGCTCGCCGAGTCGTGGATGAACATCGAGGTCGACCTCATCACCGACGCCGATCGGGCTCGTGAGCTCGAGACGCGGCTGCTGACGGTGCTGACCGACGTCCGCGAGGTCGTCGAGGACACCGACCGCATGGTGACCACGGCGTTGCAGCTCGCCGACGAGCTGGCGAAGGACACCTCCGAGGCCACCACGGACGGCGCGAAGCTGCTCCAGTGGCTCGCGGCCGGGCACTTCACCTTCATGGGCTACCGGCAGTACGAGCTGGTCCACGAGGACGGCGAACCCGCGCTGCGGGCCGTGCTCGCGAGTGGTCTCGGCGTGCTGCGCCAGGACAGCCTCGCGGCGCGCAGCCTCACGGCGGGGCCGGACAACGGTGCGCAGGCGCTCAGCCCCGACCTGCTGGTGCTCACGCAGGCGAGCGCGCAGAGCAGCGTGCACCGCAGCGTGTACCCGTACTACGTCGGCGTGAAGACGTTCGACGCCGAGGGCAACGTCTCCGGTGAGCACCGGTTCCTGGGCATCTTCGGCACGACGGCGCTGCACGAGAACGTGCTCGACATCCCGGTCATCGGGCGCCGCGTGCGCGACGTGATCCACCGCGCCGGCTTCCCGCTGCAGTCCTACTCGGGCCAGCGGATGCTCGAGGTGATCCAGAACTACCCGCGCACCGAGCTGTTCTCGGTGGACGGCGACACGCTGTACCAGACCACGACGGGCGTCATCGCGCTCGCGGAACGGCGCCGGCTGCGGCTGTTCCTGCGCCGCGACCCGTTCGGCCGCTTCTTCTCGTGCCTGGTCTACCTGCCGCGCGACCGCTACACGACGACGAGCCGTCTCGCGATGCAGGAGGTGCTGCTCGCCGAGCTCGGTGGCCTGAACCTCGAGTACAGCGCGCGCATCGGTGAGTCCGCTCTCGCGCGCGTGCACTTCATGGTGCACACGGACCCGGCGCGCACGGTCGAGCCGGACACCCCCGCGATCCAGAACAAGCTCGCGGAGGCCGTGCGCAGCTGGGACGACCGCATGGTCGAGGCCGTCGTCGGCGACGACGGCGAACTCGGTGCCGAGTCGGCGACCGAGCAGGGTCAGCGGTTCGCCACGGTGTTCCCGGAGGCCTACAAGGAGGACTTCGCGGCCGCCACGGGCCTCGCGGACTACCGGCGCATCGAGGCGCTCGCCGAGGGCGACCTCGACATGGTGTTCTACGTGCCGGAGGACGCCGAACCGGGGGAGCGGCGCTTCAAGCTGTTCGTCACCGGCGAGGGCATCACGCTGTCCGACGTGCTGCCGATGCTGCAGCGCATGGGCGTGATCGTCGTCGACGAGCGGCCGTACGAGATCTCCCGCGAAGACGGCGTGCAGTGCTGGATCTACGACTTCGGCCTGCGCATCGACCCGGCCGCGCTCGCCCAGCTGTCGGAGTCCGACCTCGAGAACGTGCGCGAGCGGTTCCAGAACGCCTTCGCCGCCGTCTGGCGCGGTGAAGCTGAGATCGACCGCTTCAACTCGCTGGTGTTGCAGGCCGGGCTCACCTGGCAGCAGGCCGCGATGCTGCGCGCGTACGCGAAGTACCTGCGTCAGGCAGGCACGCCGTACTCGCAGGACTACATCGAGGACGCGGTGCTCGGCCACACGAGCGTGGCGATCGCGCTGGTCGCGTTGTTCGAAGCCAGGTTCAACCCGGCGCTCGACGACACGACCCGTGCCGCGCACACCGGCACGATGGTCACCGAGACCGGCAAGCTGATCGACGACGTGACGAGCCTCGACGCGGACCGCATCCTGCGCAGCCTGCTCACGCTGATCAACGCCACGCTGCGGACGAACTACTTCTTCCGCGACGCGGACGGCAACGCCCGGCCGTACCTGTCGGTCAAGCTCGACCCGCAGGCGATCCCGGACCTGCCCGCGCCGCGGCCGAAGTTCGAGATCTTCGTGTACTCGCCGCGCGTCGAGGGCGTGCACCTGCGCTTCGGCAGCGTCGCGCGCGGTGGTCTGCGCTGGTCCGACCGCCGCGAGGACTTCCGCACGGAGGTGCTCGGCCTGGTCAAGGCGCAGGCCGTGAAGAACGCGGTGATCGTGCCAGTCGGCGCCAAGGGCGGCTTCGTGGTCAAGAAGCCGATCGCTCCCACGGGCGACCCCGGCATCGACCGCGAGAACTTCATGTCCGAGGGCATCGCCTGCTACAAGATGTTCATCTCGGGCCTGCTCGACCTCACCGACAACCTGATCAACAACGAGGTCGTGCCCGCGCCGCAGGTCGTGCGCTACGACGGCGACGACACGTACCTGGTCGTGGCCGCGGACAAGGGCACCGCGACGTTCTCCGACATCGCGAACGGCGTGAGCCAGAGTTACGGCTTCTGGCTGGGCGACGCGTTCGCCTCCGGTGGCTCGATCGGCTACGACCACAAGGCCATGGGCATCACGGCCAAGGGCGCGTGGGAGAGCGTGAAGCGCTCGTTCCGCGAGCTCGGCGTGGACACCCAGACCGAGGAGTTCACCGTCGTCGGCATCGGCGACATGTCCGGTGACGTGTTCGGCAACGGCATGATGCTCTCCGAGCACATCCGGCTCGTGGCCGCGTTCGACCACCGGCACATCTTCATCGACCCGGACCCGGTCGCGGCGAGCTCGTTCGCCGAGCGGGTGCGGCTGTTCAACGTGCCGCGTTCGTCGTGGGACGACTACGACCGCTCGCTGATCAGCGAGGGCGGCGGCATCTTCCCGCTCACGGCGAAGTCGATCCCGCTGAGCGAGCAGGCCCGCGTCGCGCTGGGGCTGCCGGAGGGCGTGGAGAAGCTGTCCCCGCCGGAGCTCAAGAAGGCGATCCTGCTCGCGCCGGTCGACCTGTTGTGGAACGGCGGCATCGGCACGTACGTGAAGGCGTCGACCGAGTCGCACGCCGACGTCGGCGACAAGGCGAACGACGCGATCCGCGTCAACGGCGCCGACCTGCGGGTCAAGGTCGTCGGCGAGGGCGGCAACCTGGGCCTGACCCAGCGCGGCCGCATCGAGCTCGCGCGCATCGGCGGCAAGGTCAACACCGACGCGCTCGACAACTCCGCCGGCGTCGACTGCTCCGACCACGAGGTCAACATCAAGATCCTGCTGGACCACCTGGTCCGGGAGGGTTCGCTGGAGCAGTTGCAGCGCAACGAGGTCCTCGGCGAGATGACCGACGAGGTCGGCGAGCTCGTGCTGGCCGACAACTACTCGCAGAACAACGTCCTCGGCGTCAGCCGCGCCCACGCCGCCCCGATGCTGTCGGTGCACGCGCGCCTGACGGCGGACCTCGAGGCGCGCGGTGCGCTCAACCGCAAGCTGGAGGCGCTGCCGAGCGCGGCGGAGTTCAAGGCGCTGGAGAAGAACGGCGACGGCCTCACCTCGCCGGAGCTCGCCACGCTGCTCGCGTTCACCAAGCTCACGCTCAAGGAAGAGCTGCTCGCGAGCGACATCCCGACCATCGACACGTTCACCCGCAAGCTCCCGGACTACTTCCCGAGCCTGCTCCGGGAACGCTTCGGCGGCGACATCCCGAACCACCCGCTGGCCAGGGAGATCATCACCACGGTCGTGGTGAACGAGGTCGTCGACGGTGGCGGTATCTCCTACCCGTTCCGCCTGGCCGAGGAGATGAGCGCGTCGGCGACGGATGCTGTGCGCGCGTACGCGGTTGTGACCCAGGTCTACGACCTGCCGTCGATCTGGCGGGAGATCCAGGCGCTGGACAACGTGGTCGCGACGGACGTCCAGGACAACATGGTCCTGGAGACCCGCCGGCTGCTGGACCGCGCGTCCCGCTGGCTGCTCTCCAACCGCCCCCAGCCGCTCCCGGTCGGCTCCACGATCAACCGCTTCCGCGGCGTGGTCGCCGAGCTCAGCCCGTTCGCGCTGGAGTTGTTGCAGGGCAAGGAAAAGGCCGTGGTCGTCGGCAAGGCGGACAGGTTCGTCGAACAGGGCGTCCCGGCTGAGCTGGCCCGCAAGATCGCGGCACTGCTCTACATGTACGGCCTGCTCGACATCACCGAGATCGCCGAGCTCGCCGAACGCGAGATCGGCCCCACCAGCGGCGTGGGTCCGGAGCGGTCGCACGGTGAAACGGCCGAGCTGTACTTCGCGCTCTCCGACCACCTCGACATCGACCACATGCTGGACTCGGTGACGAGCCTGGAACGAGGCAACCGCTGGCACGCCCTGGCGCGTCTGGCGCTGCGCGACGACTTCTACTCGTCGGTCCGCGCCATCACCCTCGACGTGCTGAGGGCGAGCGATCCCGGCGACAGCGCCGCCGAGAAGATCTCCAAGTGGGAGCAGGCCAACGCCTCGCGCCTGGCCCGTTCGCGCGGCGCGCTGGACGAGATCAACCGGGTCCACCAACTGGACCTGGCCACCCTCTCCGTCGCTGCCAGGCAGGTCCGGAGCATGGTCAGGTAGAGCTCACCCACGGACCGGGGCGCAGCGGATACCACCGCTGCGCCCCGGTTCCGTGCCGGGGCTGCTCGTAACACCGGTGTAGCGGTGGGTAGGGTCCCTGCATGGGTGTCTTCGTCACTGGTGTGCGGCCGCGATGGTCGGACATGGATGCGTTCGGCCACGTCAACCACGCGAACACGGTGACGTTGCTGGAAGAGGCCCGGATCGAGCTGCTGTTCACCGAGGCCGGCCGCCACGGGGTGAAGGAGATGGCCGAGGGCATGGTCGTGGCCAAACTGGCCGTGGACTACCTCGCGCCGATCGTGTTCACCGGCGAGGACATCGTGGTGGAGATGTCGGTGCGGGAGTTGAAGTCCGCGTCGTTCACGCTGGACTACGCGGTGCGCGGCAGTCGCGAGCCGGACAGCCCGGTGGTCACCAGGGCGGAGACGCTGATGGTGCCCTACAACGTGACGACCGCGCGCCCGCGCCGGCTGACCGAGGCCGAGCGCGATTTTCTCGCCGGGTGGCGAGCAGGGGGTAATGGTGCCTGAGCTGGTGTTGGCCGACGCGGCCGAGCGGGACGACCTCGGGGCGTTCGCCGCGCGTGCGGTGCGGCTGGAGGCGCAGTCGGTGGTGCGCCTGCGCAACCGCAACGACGAGCTGCTCGACGCGTGGGTGGCGACGCCGTTCGACACGCTCGCCACGCGAACCGTTGCGGGACAGGCGAATCCGGCCGACGTCACGGTGTCCGGCGCGGACCTGCTGACGGGACTCGCGGTCATGCGTGACGAGCGCATCGATCCCGGCCCCGCCAAGGACCTGATGTGGCGCTCGGCGCTGCCGCCCGCGGACGGCTGGCTGTTGGTGGACCGGCTGCCCGTCGAGGTCGTCGCGAAGCTCGCGGACGAGGGTGTCGCGGTGGCGCGGGAGAACACCGGGCCGCAGGGAACGCCGCCGGCCTCGTTGCTGGACCAGACGGTGCTCACGGTCAGCGGATCGGGGCTGGACCTGAAGATTCCGCTGCGCTGCCTGTTCGCGTTGTCCGGCATGGGCTTCCTCGGCGAGGACGGCGAGGTCCGGGTCACCGGCACCGATTCGTGGATGCGGATCGACGCCCGCTACGGCGCGGTGGTGCGGCGCCGGCACTCGATGCTGCCGCTGCTCGTCTGACGGACTGAAGGCGGCTGCGGATCGTGGCACGATGTCGCGCGTGTCCGCCGAAACGCACGAAGCCCACGAGGAGACCGAGTACCGCGTCTCGACGCTGGAGCTCTTCTTCGACCTGGTCTTCGTCTTCACGATCACGCAGCTGACCGGCACGCTCGCCGACGACACGTCGCCGCTCGGGTTCGCGCAGGTCGTGATCATGCTGTGCGTGATCCTGTGGATGTACTTCGGGTATGTCTGGCTCACCAACGCCGTGCCGCCGGACACCACCGTGCGCCGGTTGCTGCTCATGGCCGGCATGGGCGGGTTCCTGGTGATCGCGCTCGCGATTCCGAACGCCTTCGGTGCCGCCGGAGCCGCGTTCGGGGTCGGGTACCTGATCGTGAACCTGGTGCACTCGGGCCTGTTCATCTCGGCAGGCGGACCTGGTTCGGCCGCGGCGATGGCCCGGCTGGCGCCGTTCAACCTCGGGTCGGCGGGACTCGTCATGGTCGGCGGGTTCCTGCCCAGCACCTGGCGGGCGATCGCCTGGATCGCGGCGGTGGTGCTCATGATCGTGTCGCCGTACGTCAACCGCAGGCACGGAGAGTTCCGGATCAGGCCGACGCACTTCGTGGAACGGCACGGGCTCGTGGTCATCATCGCGATCGGCGAGTCGATCATCGCGATCGGCATCGGCGCGGCCGGGCTGCCGCTCAGCCTGTCGGTCGTCGTCGCGGCGTTGCTGGGCCTCGTGCTCGCCTACCAGCTCTGGTGGTGTCACTTCGGCCGGGACCAGGACGTCCGCGCCGAGCACAGCCTCGCGCGGATGACGCAGGCCGAACGGGCGAGGGCCGCGCTGTCGGCGTTCGGCTGGGCGCACGCGCCGATCCTGCTCGGCATCGTCGTCGTGTGCGTCGGTCTCAAGAAGACCATCGGGCACGCCACTGAGCACCTCTACCTCAGCGGTGCGCTCGCGCTCGGTGGTGGAGCGGCGCTCTTCCTGCTCGGACAGGCGCTCTTCCGGCACCGGATGGGCATCGGAACCAGCACCTGGCGCCTCGTCGCGGCGGCGACAGCGCTCGCGACCGTGCCGATCGGGATGTGGCTCGCCATCGCCCAGGTCGCCGCACTCGTGATCGTGTTCGGCGTGCTGCTGGGCGTGGAGGACAAGCTGCGGGCGTAGAGCACGCCCGCAGCAGACAACTCAGACGAGCCAGACGGCCGTGTCCGGCGGCAGCTGGTCGCCGTCCATCGGACCCGACGACAGCAGCACCTGACCGGGCGGCAGCGGCACCGAGGCACCGGACGTGTTCAGCGCGCAGATCAGGCCGCCGCCCTTGCGGCGGAACGCGAAGCAGCCCGCCGGGGCGCCGTACCACTCGAGCTCGTCGCCGCCGAAGCCCGCGTTGGACTTGCGGTGCTCCAACGCCTCCCGGTACAGCGACAGCATGGAACCGGGGTCCTCCAGCTGGGCTTCCGCCGTGAGGTGGTCCCACTCGTTCGGCTGCGGCAGCCAGGTGTTGACGGCCGTCGAGAACCCGAACGGCGGCGTGGTGCCCTCCCACGGGATCGGCACGCGGCAACCGTCCCGGCCGCGCTCGCTGTGGCCGGAGCGTTCCCAGGTCGGGTCCTGCAGGGCCCAGTCGGGGAGCTCGACGTTGGGCAGGCCCAGCTCCTCGCCGTTGTAGAGGTAGATCACGCCCGGCAGCGCCAGCTCGACCAGCGTCATCGCGCGGGCCCGCTGCTCGCCCAGCGCACCGCCGCCGTACCGCGACACGTGGCGCACCACGTCGTGGTTGGACAGCGTCCACGTGGCGGGCGTGCCGGTCAGCGCGACGGCGCCCAGCGAGTGCTCGATGGCCGTGCGGACGGCGTCGGCGTCGAAGTCGGCCTCGACCAGGCGGAAGTTGAAGCCCAGGTGCAGCTCGTCGGGGCGGACGTAGGCGGCGAAGCGCTCGTCGTCCTTCACCCAGATCTCGCCGACGGCCATCGTGCCGGGGTAACCGTCCATGACCTTGCGGATCATGCGGTGGATCTCGTGCACGCCGTCGTTGTCGAAGCGCGGGTCGTGCGCGTCGTCGGACAGCACGCCCGGCGCGTGCATCGAACCCTGTTCCATGTCCGGGAGCCCGTCGGGCTTGGCCATGCCGTGCGCCACGTCGATGCGGAAGCCGTCGACGCCGCGGTCCAGCCAGAAGCGCAGGGTCTGCTCCAGGTCGGCCCTGACCTCGGGGTGGTCCCAGTTGAGGTCGGGCTGCTCCGGCGCGAACAGGTGCAGGTACCACTGGCCGTCGGGCACGCGGGTCCAGGCGGGGCCGCCGAAGACGGAGACCCAGTTGTTCGGCGGCTGGGAGCCGTCGAAACCGCGGCCCTCGCGGAAGATGTAGCGCGACCGCTCCATGCTGCCGGGACCGGCCAGCAGCGCCTCCTGGAACCACTCGTGCAGGTCGCTGGTGTGGTTCGGGACGAGGTCGACGGTCACGCGGATGTTGTGCTCGTGCGCGTCCGCCACCAGCCGGTCGAACGCGGCCAGGTCACCGAACAGCGGGTCCACGTCGCGCGGGTCCGCCACGTCGTAGCCGTGGTCGGCCATCGGCGAGCGGTAGAACGGGGTGAGCCAGAGGGCGTCGACACCGAGCAGTTCCAGGTAGCCGAGGCGAGACCGGATGCCGTCGAGGTCGCCGACGCCGTCGCCGTTGGAGTCGGCGAAAGAGCGCACGTACACCTGGTAGAAAACGGCGTCACGCCACCAGGCGGACTCTTCGGCGATCTCGGGGCTGAGGTCGGAGGATCGTCGCACGGGGGGTCATCCTGCCTTACGTTTCGCTGCGAAAGGACCCGATCGGGTGATGGGCGATCAAGACCAGCTGTTCATCAGGCTGTTCGCGGCCATCTCCAGGTAGTCCCAGAGCTGCTTGCGCTTGTCCTCGTCCAGGCCGGCTTCGTCGACGGCGATCCGCATGCAGCGCAGCCACGCGTCCCGTTCGATCGGTCCGATCTTGAACGGCACGTGACGCATCCGCAGCCGTGGGTGGCCGCGGTTCTCGGAGTAGGTGTGGGGGCCGCCCCAGTACTGCATCAGGAACAGCCGCAGGCGCTCCTCCGCAGGTCCGAGGTCCTCTTCCGGGTACAGGGGCAGGAGGACGTCGTCGGCCTTCACCTCTTTGTAGAAGCGCGCGACGATGCGGTGAAACGTCTCCTCGCCACCGACCTGATCGAAGAAGCTCACGGGGTTGCCCACACAACCATCCTGACTCACGCGAGCCACCGCGCGCAGGCCGCCCCGGCTATTGATTCCGACACAGCGGCGTGAACTGGCGGTTCGCTGGGCGAGACCCGTCTCGAATGGGTGTTCTAACTCACCCGGCCGAACCGGCTACTTGGCCGTGAAGCCTGCCTCTTCGAGCGCGGCCACGAGCTGCGCGCGCAGGTTGCGCTGGACCGCCCACTGACGGCCTGGGCGCGTCTTCACGGTGACCCGCAGGGTGATGTTGTCGGCCGTGAACTTCTCCACGCCGAGGACCTCGGGCTTGGCCGTGATGTCCGTCTTGACCGGCTCCGTCTCGGCCACCTCCGCGACGCGGCGTTCCAGCACCTTGGTGGCCTCGGCGAGGTTCGCGCCGTAACTCAGCGGCAGGTCCACGACCGCGACCGCGAAGCCCTGCGACGAGTTGCCGACGCGCAGGATCTCGCCGTTGCGGACGTACCAGACGGTGCCGCCCGTGTCGCGGATCGTGGTGGTGCGCAACGCCACGGCCTCGACCGTGCCGGTGATCGCCGGGCCGAGGTCCACGACGTCGCCGACGCCGTACTGGTCCTCCAGCAGCATGAACATGCCGGACAGGAAGTCCTTGACCAGGTTCTGGGCGCCGAAACCGATGGCGACGCCCAGGATGCCCGCCGAGGTCAGCACCGGCGTGATGTCCAGGCCGACCACGATCATGATCTCGAGGAAGGCGATTCCGAAGATCAGGATCGTGACGATGGACTGCAGCACCGAGCCGATGGTCTTCGCCCGCTGCTCACGGCGCTCGGACACGAGGTTCCCGAGCGCTTGAGGCGCGCGTTCGCGCAGAGGCTTGAGCAGGCCCGGCTTCTTGCCTTCCTTGCCGGGCGTGGTGATCCGGTTGATGACCTTGCGCAGCAGGGCCCTGATCACGAAGGCGGCGATCAGGATCACGACGATCTTGATCGCGCCCGCGATGAGGGCAGGACCGTGCTCCTCGAAGAACTTGACCGCCTGCGCGGTCTTGTTCGCGGCGTCATCCACTGGACTCGTCGCCAACACGTGCTCGTGCCCTCCTACAACTCCATGCCGGTGGCATTGGCCAAAAACGTCAGCTGGTCCACGGCGAGAGCGACCGTCCGGCTGACCGAACGGCCCGCGTGACCGACCTCGGTCTCGCGCCTGATCAGCACGGGGTGCTTGGCCGGATCACTTGTCGAAGCGTGCTGCAAAGCCGCGCACATCTTCCTGGCGTGGTTGGGATCCACGCGCGAATCCGACTCGAACACCGTGAACAGCACCGAAGGGTACTCAACATCGGCTTCGACGCGGTGGTACGGAGAGTAGGACAACAGCCAATCCAGCTCCTCGGAAACGCTTGCGCTGCCGTATTCCTCGGCCCACAGGCGCCCGAGCAGGAACTTCTCGTAGCGCACCATGTCGAGCAGTGGCGCTGAGCACACCACGGCCGCGTAGAGCTCGGGACGTTGCGTGAGAGCGGCTCCGACGAGCAGACCGCCGTTCGAGCCGCCCATGATCGAGAGCTGCTGCGGCGTGGTCCAGCCGTCACGCACCAGACGTTCTGCCGCGGCGTGGAAGTCGTCGAACACGTTCTGCTTGTTGGCGCGCATGCCGGCGACGTGCCACTCCTCGCCTTCCTCGTCACCACCGCGCAACGACACGTGCACCCACACGCCGCCCGCTTCCACCCACGCCAGGGTGTTCGCGCTGTAGCCGGGGCCGCGGCCGATCGCGAAGCCGCCGTAGCCGGTGAGCAGCGCGGGCCTCGGCAGGTCCGGCTTCTGCTCGCCGCTCACGACGAACATCCGCACCGTCGTGCCGTCCTTGGACGTGTACGCGATCTGCTGGGTCGTCACGGTCGGCAGCTCGACCCGGCCCGGAGCGGCCTCGTGCAGCACGGTTTCGCCGCTGGAGGTGGAGAAGCGGAACACCGAGCTCGGAGTGACGAAGTCCGTCCACCCGAACCACAGCACGTCCCGGTCGTGGTCGGTCCGAGCGTCCACAACGGACATCCCGTGCAGCGAACCGGTGCTCGGCAGCGGAATCGCCTGCTTGTGCGCCCCGGTCGCGACGTCGTGCAGGTGCAGTTCGGACACCGCGTGCCGGGTGCGCAGCACGACGAGGTCGCCGTCGAGCCAGCGCACGTCGTCCAGCACCGAGTCGGCTTCCTCGCTGACCAGCTCCGTCCACTCGGTGGGGTTCGCCGGATCGGCCACGCAGACGCGGAACCGCGGCGCGTCGAGCGAGGTGTGCAGGTAGAGCCTGCCGTCACGGGCCACGAACGCCGAGCACTGCACGCCCGCGTCGGACAGGATCACGGGCTTGAGCGCGCCATCGCCGTGCAGGTCCGCGATCCACACGGAATCGCGCCGCACCGTGCCGGGCGCGCCGTTGACGACCAGCCAGCGGCCGTCGTGCGACAGGTTCAGGCCGTAGTAATAGGTGTGGTCGAGGCCGTCACCGTGCACGTTGACGTCGGTGACGGGATCGGTGCCCACGCGGTGGCGCCACACGCGGCGATGGAACAGCTTCTCGTCCTCGGGCAGCAGGGCCGGGTCGAGCTGGCGCACGTAGAAGAACTCCTCGCCACCCGGCAGCCAGCCGACGGGGGAGTAGCGGCACCTGTCGATCGGGCCCTCGATGAGTTCGCCGGTGGCGACGTCGATCACGTGCAGCAGCGAGTGCTCGTTGCCACCGACCGACACCTGGTACGCGAGGCGCGTGCCCTCCAGGCTGGGCGACCAGCCGTCCAGTGTGGTCCGGCCCGACGGGTCGAGGGTGCTCACGTCGAGCAACACGCGTTCGGTGCCATCGGTCTCGCGCACCATGACGACGGGGTGGTCCTGCTCGGGGCCGCGGCGGGTGAAGAACGCGCGACCGGCGCGCCAGGCCGGCGTGGACACCGAACCCGTGCGCATCAACTCCTTCAGCCTCGTGTCGAGGCGGGCGCGGCCCGGCATCGCGTCCAACCAGGAGCGTGCGAGCACGTCCTGCGCCTGTGACCACGTCTCGGTGCGGGGATCCGCCGTGTCCTCGAGCCAGCGATACGGATCCGCGACTGCACGCCCGTGAATCGGCTCGGCGAGGTTTAGCCGCTCGGCGATCGGGTAGGTGATCGTCGCAGGCAGTGGAGTGGAGTGTGCCTCTGTCACCTTGTCAAGAGTAGCGGGCGATGAAAACCATCCCCGATAGGGAGCTGTTAACCCCTGGTTTGATCACACATCCGTGACGCGTCGCTTATCACACGTGATTTTTTCCTGGTATGTGTGGTCTCCTATGGCTGAACCGGTGGAGGTGGTCGCGTGCCAGACCGACAACCGACCCCTATCGGCGCCTCGGTAAGTGCTGAGACCGCGCCGACGGTCCCCCCATGCCGGAAACAGGCCGAGTTGCGGGCCGTTCCCGATCGGGATCGAGATGGGGGAGGTTCCGGTCCGACGCCGGCGGTTTTCCCCTGGGGAAGACGCAAAGTTCTGCTGCTGAACGCCACGTTCGAGCCGCTCACGGCGTTATCACTGCGCCGGGCGGTCGTCCTGGTGGTGTGCGGCAAGGCCGAAGTCGTGCACGGAGACGCCTCCGGGCTGGTGCTGCACTCGTCGAAGTCCGAGGTGCTCGTGCCGTCCGTGATCCGGCTGAGCACCTACGTCCGCGTGCCTTATCGCGGTCGCGTGCCGATGACCCGTGCCGGGCTCATGCATCGCGACCGGTATCGCTGTGCCTACTGCGGCGGGCGCGCCGAGACGATCGACCACGTCGTGCCGCGTTCGCGTGGCGGACCTCACACCTGGACGAACTGCGTCGCGTGCTGCGCGAAGTGCAACCACCGCAAGGCGGACAAGTTGCTGTCCGAACTGGGGTGGCGGCTGCGCGTCGTGCCTGCCGCGCCACGTGGTCCGCACTGGAGGCTGCTCGCCGGGGTGGCCGAGGCCGATCCGCAGTGGTTGCCGTACCTGGGTGAACCCGCGGCCTGATCTGGTTCCGGGTCAGGCCGCCAGGGTGAAGTCGTCGCGGCGGGCCGTGATGCGCACGGAGTCGTCGAGCGCGGTGATGCGCACCGAGTCCTGCTGCGCGGTGATGCGGACGCTGTCGGCGGCGGTGATGCGCACCGAGTCGTCCATCGTGATGCGGACGGAGTCCTGGGCCGTGATGCGGACCGAGTCCTGCTGAGCCGTGATGCGGACGGAGTCGTCGTGGGCCGTGATCCGCACGGAGTCCTGCTGAGCGGTGATCCGGACCGAGTCGTCGAGCGCGGTGATCCGGACGGAGTCGGCGCACGTGATCCTGACCGAATCGCTCGCCGTGATGCGCACCGAGTCGTCCATCGTGATGCGGACCGAGTCGGAGGCGGTGATGCGCACCGAATCGGACGCAGTGATCCGAACGGAGTCACGCGCAGTGATGCGAACGGAGTCACTTGCCGTAATACGCACTGAATCGTCCCTGTAGCTCGGAAGAGTGATGGTGGTGGCCTGGGGGCGGGTGGTCAGCAACATTTTGTGTCCTCCAGGACGCTCGGTGGGGCTGCGCAAGAGCCGTATAGGTGAAAAGCTAAGAGGTGGGTGTTCCGGGAACAAGACCCCAAACCGGCACCCGTTCGCATCCGTCCGGGTGAGGCCTGACCGGGTGTAACCGCTGCGCCGCACGAGAGCACTCATTGCCTCTACTGGCCGGTATGGACACGCTCAGTAACGTTCATTCTGATGGAACGTGACGTGCGTCATACCCCTCAGGGCGTGGGCGGACGTGGTTTCCGGGTGCTCACCGGCGCTTGGGCGGTGTCGCTCGTCGGGGACGGCGTGCGCATCGTCGCCATGCCGTTGTTCGCCGCCGCAAGTACCCGCAGTCCGCTCGCGGTGTCCGCTGTGGCGGTCGCCACAACTCTGCCCTGGTTGCTCGTCGCGTTGCCGGCGGGGGCGCTGGTGGACCGCTGGAGGCCGCGAAACGTTGTCGTGGTGGCACATTGGCTGCGCGGCGGGGTGACCGGAGTGCTCGCTCTCGCGGTCCACACCGGACACGCCACGGTTGTCGTCCTGTGCGCCACCGCCTTCGTGCTGACCTCAGCGGAGACGTTCGCGGACTCGGCGTCGCAGGTGCTGCTGGTCGAACTGGCGGGCAGGGACGGGCTGGAGGCGGCGAACGGCAGGTTCGTGGCGGTCGAGACGGTCGGCATGGACCTCGCAGGCCCGCTGGCCGCCGCGGTGCTGTTCTGGTGGGCGCCGGCGGCCTGTTTCGCGCTCGACGCGGCCAGCTTCGTGGTCGCCGCGCTGCTGATGTCCCACGTGCCAGACGTCGCTCCGGAACGGGTTCGGGGCGATCTTCGCGGCGGGCTGGCGGAGGGCGCGCGGTTCCTCCTGCGGACCCGTGGCCTGCGGTCACTGGTAGTTGCCGTTGCAATCACAGCTTTCTGTGCGGCCGCCGCCAACGCCATGCTGGCGCTCTACTCCATCCAGGTACTCCGCCTCGCCGAACCGGTGGTTCCCGCCCTGGTCGTGTGCATGGCGACGGGTGCTCTGCTAGGCGCCTGGCTGTCCCCGCGGCTCGCGCGGCGCTGGGGCGCTGGTCGCGTGATGGCCGGGTTCCTGGCGCTGCTCGGCGCGGCGTTCGCGGTGTTCGGTCTGGTGCCCTGGCTGGTGGTCGCGGTGCTCGCGTGCCTGCTGTTCGGCGTGGCGTCGGCCGGCTGGAACGTGCTGTCCGCGACCAAGCGGCAACGGCTCACACCAGGACCGATGATGGGCCGCGTGACGAGCGCGTACCGGGTGCTCGCGTGGGGCCTCTCGCCGCTCGGCGCGGGCCTCGCCGGACCGCTCGCCGCGGTCACGTCGCTGGGCACCGTCTACGTCGTGGCGGGCTCGATCGTGGGAATGACCGCGATCTTGCTGGCCCGGCCTCTCATCCGCGGCTGAGTTCGGCTACCGTACCGGTCCGTGACCATCGTGGAGACCGTTCTCGTCTTCGCGCTGATCCCGCTGGCTCTCTACGGCGTGATCATGCTGCTGACGTTGAGGCCCAAGGCCACCCGGATTCCCCGGTACCGGCCCGGCCAGGAGTGGGGCTACGCCCCGGTGTGGTGGAACGCGAACCCTGCCGGGTTGAGCGACGGCCACCACAGCACCGCCGAGCCCGCAGTCGAGGGCTCGACCGCCAAGGGAGGCGCCCGTGGCAACTGGTAAAGCGATCGAGGCCGTCGACCCGTCGACGCTGCCCGTCGGCGCCGTCGTGACGAACAGCGGACGCGTCTCCGCTGCCAAGATGTACGAGCCGCACGCTCCCGAGCTGCCGTTCAGCGCGACCCAGCTGGCGCAGCTCGACGAGGCGCTGACGCTGTCCAGCCGCAGCACGGGCCTCGACTTCAGCGTGTACCTGGGCGAGCTCGGCTCCGCCTCGCGCGAGCGCGCGAGCGAGCTGCACGCCTCGACCGTGCGCCCCTCGCACCACGTGCTGGTGGCCGTGTCGCCGGGTGAGCGCGTCGTCGAGATCGTGACGGGCGAGGAGTCGCACCGGCGGCTGGCCGACCGCGGCGCCAAGCTCGCCGTGATGAGCATGGTGGCGTCCTTCAAGGAGGGTGACCTCGCGGGCGGACTGGTGTCCGGCCTGCGCATGCTGACCGACCAGGCCGGCGCGGCACCGCGTTCCTGATTCTCGTCGTGAAAGGCCCCCGGTTCAGGCCGGGGGCCTTCTGCTTTCCGGGGTTGTTCCGCCATCAACCGAGCCGGGCGGCGACCGAGTTCTGCGCCACCACGAGATCGCAGATCCGCTCCCAGCCGAGCTTCCGGTACAGGTGCACACCTTCCGCCGACGAGAACAGCAGCCCGGTCTTCGCCCCGTCCGCCAGCGCTTCCCGCACCAGCGCGCCCATCACCACGCTGCCGAGACCACGTCGCCGGTGCCCGCCCGAGGTCTCGATCCGGTGTGCCACCGCGTCTTCGCCGACCACCGGCATCAATCCGCTCGCGGCTCGCTCGCCGTCGGAGGTCAGCACGCGCACCTGGATGACCGGATCCCTGGCCACCTCGACGGTGTATCCCGCGGGCGCATCGAACAGGGGATGGCCGGCGAGCTCGCACCGCATGAACGTCTCGTCCGGCCGGCACACGATCAGTCCCGCCTGCTCGATCTCCGCGGTCACCTTCTCCGGCTCGTGGGTCAGCACGCTGAGCCAGTTCGGTTCCTGTGTCGCCGCGACGATTCGTGCCGCGGCGGGGTCGGTGGCGATCCACTCGAACTGCCTGCGCGACCGGTTCACGCGGACGACCAGGTACCCGTCGCGACGCTCGGACGTCAGCCCGTCCGCGGCGATCCAGCCGCGATGCCAGCGTTCGAGCAATGCGTTGATGTCGTTCACAGTTCCCCCAAAGAACGGCCCCGTGACGCCATCAAAGCGTCACGGGGCCGTCCTGGCAACGTAGATCAGGAGCGGTCGAACTCCTGGGCCGCAAGGGCGCGCACGATGCCCGCGCGACCTTCCGAGACCAGGCGGCGCAGGGCCGGCGGCCGGTCCTCCGCGAGCCACGCGTCGGCAGCCTCCACAGTGGACCTCGCGATCGACCACGCCGGGAACATGCCGACCACCATGGACTGCGCGCGCTCGGAGGTGCGGCGGTCCCACACGCCCTTCACGTCGGCGAAGTAGCGCTCGACGTAGGGCGCCAGCAGTTCCTTCTGACCGGGGTGCGAGATGCCGGCGATGATCGCCTCGCTGACCGCGTTCGGCAGGTCGTCGTCGTTCACCGCGCGGTCCCAGGCCTCGTCCTTGGCGGCCGTGGTCGGGCGCAGGGCGCGGGTCTGCTGGGCGCGGCGGTGGCCGGTGGAGGTCGGGTCGCGCTCCTCCTCGGCACTGATCTCCGGCAGGTCCGCCTTGCCGTGCGCGACGAGCGCCTGCAGCAGACGCCAGCGCAGGTCCGTGTCGACCTCGAGGCCTTCCAGCCCGGCGGAGCCGTCGTACCAGCCGCGCAGCACGTCCACAGTGGACTCGTCGAGCACCGACGACGCCAGTGCGTTCACGAACGCCAGTTGGTGGTCCGACCCAGGCTCGGCGGCCTGGGCCAGTTCCAGGGCCTTCGCCACGAACCGGCGCCAGCCCTCCGCGCGCCACGTGTCGTCCGCGTAGGACGACAGCGAGGTCTGCGCCTGCAGCAGAAGCCGTTGCACGACACCGACTTCGGACTCGGAGTGCAGGCCACCCAGCACCAGGTTCACGAAGTCGCGGGCCTTCAGCTCGGCCTCGCGGGTCATCTCCCACGCGGCCGACCAGCACAGCGTGCGCGGCAGCGGCTCGGCGATGTCGGAGATGTGGTCGATCAGCGCGGCCAGCGAGTCCGGGTCGAGGCGCATGGTGCAGTACGTGAGGTCGTCGTCGTTGACCAGCACGATCTTGCCGCGGTGCACGCCGACCAGCTCGGGGACCTCGGTGCGGTCGCCCGTCACGTCCAGCTCGTGGCGGTGCGTGCGGACCAGCTTGCCGGAGCCGTCGTCGTCGTAGACGCCGATCGCGATGCGGTGCGTGCGCAGCTCGCCGGCACCGGGACGCGCGCCGCCCTGCAGCACCGCGAACTCGGTGAAGCGACCCTGCGCGTCAACGGTGAACTTGGGGCGCAACAGGTTCAGGCCGGTCGTCTCGAGCCACTGCGCGCTCCACCACGACAGGTCGCGGCCGGAGGCTTCCTCCAGCGCGCCCAGCAGGTCGGCGAGCGTCGCGTTGCTCCAGGCATGCTTGGCGAAGTAGACCCGCAGGCCCGCCAGGAAGTTCTCCAGCCCGACGTACGCGACGAGCTGCTTCAGGACGGAAGCGCCCTTGGCGTAGGTGATGCCGTCGAAGTTGACCTCGACCGCCTGCACGTCGGAGATGTCGGCGGCGACGGGGTGCGTGCTCGGCAGCTGGTCTTGCCGGTAGGCCCAGGACTTCTCGATCTTCGCGAACGTCGTCCACGCCTGGCGGTACTCGGTGGCCTCGGCCTGCGCGAGTACGGACGCCCAGGTGGCGAACGACTCGTTCAGCCACAGGTCGTCCCACCAGCGCATGGTCACCAGGTCGCCGAACCACATGTGCGCCATCTCGTGCAGCACGGTCTCCGCGCGCCGCTCGTAGAGGTAGCGGGTGACGCGGCTGCGGAAGACGTAGTCCTCCAGGAACGTGACGCAGCCCGCGTTCTCCATCGCGCCCGCGTTGAACTCCGGCACGAAGCACTGGTCGTACTTGCCGAACGGGTAGTTGACCCCGAACGCCTGGTGGAAGAACCCGAAGCCCTGCTTGGTCTCGGTGAAGAGCCGTTCGGCGTCCATGTGCGGCGCGAGCGAGGCGCGGCAGTAAATGCCCAGCGGGATGCGGAAGTCGCCCTCCACGAACTCGTCACGCCACTCCGCGTACGGGCCGGCGACCAGCGCGACGATGTAGGTCGACATCGGCTTGGTGGTGGCGAACGTGTGCACGTCCGCGCCGCCCTCGCCGTCCTCGGTGGCGATGATCTCGCCGTTCGAGATGACCTTCCAGTCGTGCGGCGCCGTGACCTTCATCGCGTAGACGGACTTGAGGTCGGGCTGGTCGAAACACGCGAACATGCGCTTGGCGTCCGCGGTCTCGAACTGGGAGTACAGGTAGACACCGCCGTCGACGGGGTCGACGAACCGGTGCAGGCCCTCGCCGGTGTTCATGTACCGGCAGTCGGCTTCGATCGTCAGCTCGTTGGTGTCCGCGAGGTCCGGCAGCTTGATGCCGTCCTCCTCGCGATACCCGGAGACGTCGAGCTCGCTGCCGTTCAGCACGGCACGGTGCACGGTCGCCGCCACGATGTCGATCCACGAGGAAGCACCCGGAGTCCGGCTGCGGAACACCACGGTGGTGGTGGAGCGGAACGTGTCCGAACCCGGCTTTCCGCCGCCGTCGGTCAGGTCCAGCTCGATCCGGTAGGACTCCACTTCCAGCAGCTCAGCACGTTCCTGAGCCTGGTCGCGGGTGAGGTTGGGCGCGGCCACTGGTCACCTCGTCTGCCGCGCGGGTGGTTACGCGCTGACGTCGTCGGGAATGGTTATGACTCCCGCATCCAATCACGGAACCGGCGTACGGGAAGAGATGAGAGGGTGATCTCGTTGGGCTGATGGGGCGATAAGCCCACTTACCGTCACTGAAGGGGCACGCATGGCCGACAAGGCGAAGGTCGATTTCTACTTCGACCCTCTTTGTCCGTTCGCCTGGATCACGTCCAGGTGGATCCTCGAGGTGGAGAAGGTCCGCGACATCGACCTCAGCTTCCACGTGATGAGTCTTTCCGTGCTGAACGAGGGGCGCGACCTGCCCGATCAGTACAAGGAGCTGATGACCAAGGGCTGGGGTCCGGTCCGCGTCGCCATCGCCGCCGAGCAGAAGTTCGGCAACGAGGTGCTGCCGCGTCTCTACACCGCGCTCGGCACCCGAATCCACAACGAGGACAACAAGAACTTCGACGAGGTCATCCCGCTGGCCCTCGCGGACGCCGAGCTGCCGGTCGAGCTGGCCGAGGCCGCGAACTCGACCGAGTTCGACGAGGAGCTGCGGGCGAGCCACCACCGCGGCATGGACCCGGTCGGCATGGACGTCGGCACGCCGACGATCCACATCGACGGCGTCGCGTTCTTCGGCCCGGTGCTGACCAAGATCCCGCGCGGCGAAGAGGCCGGGCAGATCTTCGACGGTGCCCGGCTGCTGGCCGGCTACCCGTACTTCTTCGAGCTCAAGCGGACCCGCACGGGCGAGCTGGACTTCAGCTGATTCAGCGCCGTGACCGGCGAAGGCTGACGGTCACGGCACTACGTGGTCTGACCTGCGGCGACGGTTTCTGTCGGTGGTGCTCGCTAACGTCTCTGGACATGGCACACCACCGCGTAGAAGTCCTGGTCCAGGGGCCCTGGTCGCTCGCGACCTCACGGGCGTTCTGGGAGGGCTTCACGCCGTCGGCGCTGCCCCAGCGCGAGGGCGAGGCGCTGCGGTCGGCGTTCCTGGTCGAGGGTGAGTGGCGCCGTGCTTCGGTCTCCGTGACCCAGCGCGGCGCCACTGCCGTTCTGGAGCTCGCCGGGGCCGGTGACCTCGATCTGGCGGCGGCGCAGGTCTGCCGGTTCCTGTCGCTGGACGTCGACGGGCGGGCGTGGCCCGATGTCGGTGCGCGGGATCCGGTGATCGCGGAAGCGCAGGCCGCGTTGCCGGGCCTGCGGCCGTGCGGGTTCTTCTCGCCGTACGAGGCGGCGGCGTGGTCCGTGCTGTCGCAACGGGTCCGGATGTCGCAGGCGGCTGCGGTGAAGGCCGCGCTGGTCCGGGATCACGGCGGCGTGTTCCCGGCGCCGGCGGTGTTGCGGTCGCTGGACCTGGACCTGCCGGGGCGCAAGCCCGAGTACCTCCGCGCGGTGGCCGATGCCGCGCTGGACGGGCTGCTGGACGCGGTCACGTTGCGTTCGATGAAACCTGCTGCCGCCGTCCTGGCGGTGCAGCAGGTCAAGGGGCTGGGGCCGTTCGCGGCCGAGCTGGTCGTGTTGCGCGGGGCGAACGAGCCGGACGCCGTGCCGCACAACGAGACCAGGCTCACCGACGAGGTCAGCGAGCGGTACGGCCGGCCGCTGGCCGAGGTGTCCGAGGCGTGGCGGCCGTTCCGGACGTGGGCTGCGGTGCATCTCCGGGTGCTGCGGGAGCGGCGGATCGGGGGTGCGATGGCTGCTGCGGGTCGCTGAGCGCCGTTGTGATCGCTCCTGCGCGGAAACGACCTCCACTGTGATGGCCCCATCGCGGACGTGACCACCGCGAGCCGATGTGACAGGCTGGGCCGTTGTCAGCGCAGTGGTGTCACATCCGCCAGGAGGGCTCTCGTGATCGAGGTCGTCAACCCCGCCACCGAGGAAGTCATCGGCACGCTCGCCGAAGGCACACCGGCCGACGTCGACACGGCCGTGGCCGCCGCGGTGGCCGCCTTCCCGGCGTGGTCGCAGACCTCGGTGGAGGAACGGGCGAAGGTGGTCCGGGCGATCATCGACGGCCTCCGGGAGCGCGCGGACGAGATCGCGGCGACCATGACCCGCGAGATGGGCACACCCATCACGTTCAGCCGAAAGGTGCAGGTCGCGAACCCCATCGCCATCGCGGAGGGCATCGCTGGCGTGCTGGAGCGCGGCTACTTCGAGCCCGAGGAGATCGGCCACTCGCTGGTCCTCCGCGAGCCGATCGGGGTCGTCGCCGCCATCACGCCGTGGAACTTCCCGCTGCAGCAGATGGTCGCGAAGGTCGTGCCGGCTCTCGCCGCGGGCAACACCGTGGTGCTCAAGCCGAGCGAGCTCGCGCCGGGGACCGCCGACCTGCTCACGGAGATCATCACGGCCACCGTGCCGGAGGGTGTCTTCCAGCTCGTGCACGGCACCGGGCCGGTCGTCGGTGAGGCGCTGGCCGTGCACCCGGACGTGGACATGGTGTCGTTCACCGGGTCCACGCGGGCCGGGCGGCGGGTGTCCGCCGTCGCCGCCGAGACGGTGAAGCGGGTCGCGCTCGAACTGGGCGGCAAGTCCGCGTGCGTCGTGCTCGACGACGCCGACTTCGGGCGGGCGGTGAAGATCGCGGTCGCCAACTCGTTCATGAACAACGGGCAGGCGTGCAGTGCCTGGACGCGTCTCCTGGTGCCCGCCGACCGGCATGACGAGGCGGTGCAGATCGCTGCTGCGGCGGCTGCCAAGTACACCTCGGCAGATCCGGCGGACGCGTCGACGCGCATCGGTCCGGCGGTGTCGGCCGCGCAGCGCGACCGCGTGGTCGGGTACATCCGCAAGGGTGTCGAGGAAGGTGCCCAGCTGGCTGCCGGTGGACCGGATGCGCCGCTGCCCCAGGGGTTCTACGTCGCGCCGACGGTGTTCGGCGGGGTGACGCCGGAGATGACCATCGCGCAGGAGGAGATCTTCGGGCCGGTCCTGGCGGTCATGCCGTACGCGGACGAGGACGACGCGGTGCGGATCGCGAACTCCACGGTGTACGGCCTGGCGGGTGCCGTGTTCTCGGCGGACACCGACCGGGCGCTGCGGGTGGCGAAGCGGCTGCGGACCGGACAGGTCGACATCAACGGGGCTGCGTTCAACACGAGCGCGCCGTTCGGCGGCTACCGGCAGTCGGGCAACGGCCGCGAGTTCGGCAGGTTCGGGCTCGACGAGTTCTGCGAGATCAAGTCTGTTCAGCGGTAATTGAGCTGCGAGACCAGCCGGAGCGGCGTATCACTGCCGCTATGGCTGACTCGGCGCTGAGCATCAGGACCATCGACGAATCCGACCTCATCGAGTTCCAGCGGGTCATGGCGTGGGCGTTCCTCGACGACCCGTCGGGCGTGGACAGCAAGTGGGTCAAGGTCCTCGAGCTGGACCGCACCCACGCGGTGTTCGACGGTGACGAGATGATCGGTACCGCCGGTGTCCTCAGCCGCGAGCTCACCGTCCCCGGCGGTCTTCAGGCCCCGGCCGGCGCGGTGACGGTCGTGACGGTGAAGCCCGGCCATCGGCGTCGCGGCGTGGCGTCGTTGATGATGAAGACGCAGCTGCACGGCATGCACGAGTCGGGCGAACCGATCGCGATCCTCTGGGCGTCGGAGGGCTCGATCTACCGGCGGTTCGGCTACGGCGAGCTGGCCACCAGCCTCAACCGGATGAGGATGCCGACGCGGATGGCCTTCCACTCCGGTGTCGCGGTGAGCGATGCCCGGATCCGGCAGGTGTCGCGGGAAGAGGCGCTGCCGTTCATGCGCGAGGTGCACGACCGGGTGCGGCGCACGAAGGTCGGCTGGCTGAACCGGGTCGAGCAGACATGGGACGTGCAGCTCGCTGACCGCGAGGTCGACCGCGACGGCCTCACCTCGTACCGCTACTGCCTGCACCCCGAGGGGTATGTGGTGTTCCGGGCCAAGGCGGCGGGCAGCTCGCGCGGGCCGGCGGACGAGCTGCACGTGCGGGAGCTGGTGTGCGAGACCGAGCAGGCGTACGTGGACCTGTACCGGTTCCTGCTGGACATCGACCTGGCGGCCGAGATCTCCTTCTACACCGCGGCCGACGACCCGATCGTGCACATGGTCGACAACCCGCGGAAGGTGGGGCGTGACCTCGGCGACGCGCTGTGGGTGCGGATCGTCGACATCGACCGCGCGCTGCCGCTGCGCCGGTACTCGTCCGATGTGGACAGTGTGCTGGAAGTCGAGGACACCTTCTGCCCGTGGAACTCCGGCCGTTGGCGCTTCACCGTGAAGGGCGGCGAGGCCGTGGTGACCCGCACCGAGGACCCGGCGGACGTGTCGCTCGACGTCGCCTCGATCGGGTCGGCTTTCCTCGGTGGTGTACGGCTTTCCGTGCTCAGGCGGGCACACCGCGTGGTCGAGCACACGCCGGGTCATGTGGACGCGTTGACGGCGGCGTTCCTGGGTTCGCACGAGCCGCATTGCCCGGAGGTGTTCTGACGGAACTCAGGGCAACTGTTGCTCGTTGACGGTTCACCGGGTGTGGGAGGTAAAGCCGTGGGCACCGTTGTGCTGATCGTTCTGGTGGTCCTCGTGATCGCTGGTGTGTTCTACCTGGTCAACGCGAGCAACGCGCGCAAGGCGCGGGAGCTCGACGACGCCAAGGCCGAGGCGCGGCGCTGGGTCGAGCGACTGGGCGGGCAGGTGATGAGCCTCTCCGGCACGGACACCGCGTCCACGCAGGCGATGGCGGACGCCTCCGAGCGCTTCACGGCCGCCGGGTCGCAGATGGAGCAGGCGCGCACGATCCCGCAGGCGCAGCTGGTCACGCAGACCGCGATGGAAGGCCTGCACTACGTGCGCGCCGCCCGTGAGGCCATGGGCATGGACCCCGGTCCCGCGCTGCCCGAGACCGCGGGTCAGGCCAAGGCCGGTGCCGTCAGCGAGGACCGCCGTGTCACCGTCGAGGGCCACCAGTACGCCGCGTCGCCGCACGCCGGTTCCGGCACGCCGCACTACTACCCCGGTGGCATGGTCGCCGGGCGTCCGGTGCCGCGCGGCTGGTACTCCGAGCCGTGGTGGAAGCCCGCGCTGGTGGCCGGCGCCTGGGGTGTCGGCACGTTCCTGCTGATGGACGCCATGTTCTCCGGCATGCACGGCATCGGCGACTACGGCATGGCCGATGCGGGCATGGGCGACGTCGGCATGGGGGACGTGGGCGACATGGGCGGCGCCGCCGACATGGGTGACGCTGGCGGCTTCGACTTCGGCGGGTTCGACTTCTAGCGGCTGAAAGTGCTCATCAAATGAGCACTTTCCGGCCGAACCCCAGAACTACCCCGCCCAAAATTTTCAGGGCTGGCAGCCAGGGCACCAGAAGAGGTTGCGCGCTGCCAGTTCCGTGGTCATGACCTCGGTGCCGCAGATCAGGCACGGCTCACCGGCACGGCGGTAGACGTACACCTCACCGCCGTGCCGATCCACGCGTGGCGCACGACCCATCGCCCGCGGCATGTGCTCGGGGCGAACGGTGTTGATCTGGCCGACCTTCACGCCGTCCTTCATCAGCACGACCAGGTCGTCCCACAGGGTGTCCCACAGCTCGCGGCTGACCTTGTTGCCGGCCACCAGCGGGTTCACGTTGTGCCGGAACAGCACCTCGGCCCGGTAGACGTTGCCGACCCCGCCGATGATCTTCTGGTCCATCAGCAGCACGGCGAGCGGCTGGCGGGACCGGATGATCCGCTCGTACGCAAGGTCCGGATCGGCGTCCTTGCGCAACGGATCGGGGCCGAGCCGGTCGCGGATCGCCTTGACCTCGTCCTTGTTGAGCACCTCACACGCGGTCGGCCCGCGCAGGTCGGTCCAGTGCGTCTCGCCGACGAGACGCATCCGCACCTGACCGACCGGCAGAAGGACCGGCAGCGGTGACTCGGTGAAGGTCCCGTACAAGCCGAGATGCACGTGCACGATCGCGTCCGGTCCGTACACGTGGAACAGGTGCTTGCCGTGCGCCTCGGCCCTGACGAGCTTGCGGCCGTCCACAAGGGACGCCGAAAAGCGCCCTTGCGGACTGGTGACGGACACGGGCTTGCCCGCGTACCGGCGCTGGTGCAACCGCGCGAGGCGGTGCAGCGTGTGGCCCTCTGGCATCAGTATTGGCTCAGTCTGGGATCAGCCGATTTTGCCGGTCTCTTCGTACTCGGTGAGCAGGCCGATGCGCCGGGCGTGACGGGCCTCGTCGGAGAACGGCTCGGCGACGAACGCGTCGACGATCGCGAACGCCTCCTCCGTCGTGTGCTGGCGGGCACCGAGGCCGATCAGGTTGGCGTTGTTGTGCTGCCGCGAAAGCCGGGCGATCTCGGGGTTCCACGCCAGTGCGGCGCGGGCGCCCTTCACCTTGTTCGCGGCGATCTGCTCGCCGTTGCCGGAGCCGCCGATCACGACGCCCAGGCTGCCGGCGTCGGCGACGACACGGGTCGCGGCGTCGATGCAGAACGGCGGGTAGTCGTCCTCGGCGTCGTACTCGTACGGCCCGACGTCGATCACCTCGTGGCCCTGGCTCGCGAGATGCTCGGCCAGAAGGCCCTTCAGCTCGAAGCCTGCGTGGTCAGCTCCCAGATAAACGCGCACGTCACCGAGTCTGACACGCTGGTGGGTGTGTTCAGCCAGGAGGGGTACCAGCTGAGGCTGGAGTGGGGACCTGAGGGCATCACGGCGCTCAAGGCCTGTGACGTGCTGATTGTCGTGGACGTGCTGTCGTTCACGACCTCGGTCGACCTGGTGGTCGGCAACGGCGGCCAGGTGCGACCGTCGCGCTGGAAGCCGTCATCTGGGAGGACGTTGCGACCAGCATCACTCGTCGGCGCCACCGGACTGGTCGAGCTGCCGTCACCGAACGGCTCGAACCTCTGCTCGCTGGCGGCCGAGACCGGTGCGCACGTGCTCGCCGCCTGCCTGCGCAACGCTGCCGCCGTCGCCGAACGGGCTGCCGAGCTGGGGGAGACCATCGGTGTCGTCCCCGGTGGCGAGCGCTGGGGCCTCGACATCCTCACCGCGGGTCCTCGCGAGTTCGGGCCGCTGCGCCCGTGCATCGAGGACTACCTCGGCGCTGGGGCGGTCCTGGCTGCTCTGTCTGGCAAGGCCTCACCCGAGGCACAGCTCGCCGCGACGGTGTTCATGAACACTGACGTCGCGGCCGCGGTGCGGGACTGCGGGTCGGGGCGGGAACTGATCGAGAACGGCCACGCCGCCGACGTCGATCTCGCCGTCGAGATCGGTGTCAGCACCGCAGCGCCGGTGCTGGTGGACGGGGTGCTGCGGTGATCGAGATCGCGGCCGGCGTGTTCATCCGCCGGCACACCGAGCTGGACCTGACGCTGGGATTCATCACCGGATCGGGTGACTCGCTGCTCGTGGACTCCGGGATGGACCCCGCGCTCGCGACCGAAGTGCATCCGTCGCGAATCGTGTTGACGCACAACCACTTCGACCACGTGCTCGCGACGGAGGCGTTCCTGCCGTGCGAGGTGTGGGCGCACGAGGACTGCGTGGTGGACAAGAGCCTGCTCGAAAGCCGCGCCAAGTACTACGCGGAGCCGTTCGAAGGCACGCTCATCTCACCAACGCACACGTTCCGCGACACCGTCACTCTGGACGTCGGCGGACGCCGGGTCGACCTGTACCACTTCGGTCCCGCGCACAGCTCGCACGACGTGATCGTGCACGTGCCGGACGTGGACGTGGTGTTCGCGGGCGACCTGGTGGAGGAGGGCGCACCGGCTCAGGCCGGCTCGGACGCCACGCCGCAGAACTGGCGCAACGTCCTGGACCGGCTGCTGGAGCTGCACCCGCGGATCATCGTGCCGGGTCACGGGAACCCGGTCGACGCGAAGTTCGTGCGGGAGATGGCTATCCCGGCGGCCAGCTGAGGCCGCGCCCGCCCAGGAGGTGGCAGTGCACGTGGAAGACGGTCTGGCCGCCGTCCTTGCCGGTGTTGAACACGAGCCGGTAGCCCGACTCGTCGACGCCCTCGGACTTCGCGACCTGGTGCGCGGTCGTGAGGATCTGCCCGGCGAGCACCGGGTCGACGTCGCCGATCGCCTGGTGGTGCTCCTTGGGGATCACCAGCACGTGCGTGGGCGCCTTGGGGTCGATGTCGCGGAACGCGAGCGTGGTGTCGGTCTCCGTCACCACGGTCGCCGGGATCTCGCCCGCGACGATGCGGCAGAACAGGCAGTCGGTCACCCGCGCATCGTATTCGGTGCCGGACCAGTGCCAGGCCGGTGTCAGATCAGTGCGGGATTGGTACGGCTGGTCGCTGTTGTTCTGACTCACCTGCGATAAATCATGGCGGGATGAAGGGCACCAAGATGCTGGTCATCGTTCGGTGCCTCATCAGTTTCGCGATCGGAGTACTGCTCGTGGTCCTCGCGATCCGCTTCGGTGAGGCGCTCTGGCGCGCGTTCCAGTCGTAGGTTCTTTCCGGTCCCAGTTCTTCAGTGGACGAAGCAGAACTCGTTGCCCTCCGGGTCGTGCATGACCTGGAAGCTGCCCTTCTCGTCGGTGTGCACCACACCGTCACGCGTCGCACCGAGGCTGACCGCCTTCACGACGGCGGCCTCGATGTCGGCGACCTCGAAGTCGAGGTGCAGCCGGTTCTTCACGTCCTTGCGCTCGGGCACCGGCTGGAACGACATCCGCAGTCCGCCGGGCGGTTCGACGTGTGCCCACCCGTGCTCGCGGTTCACCGGCTCACCGCCGAGGAGCTCGGCCCAGAACCGCGCGAGCCGGCTCGGGTCGTTGCTGTCGACGACGATCTGCTCAAGCCGCATCGGTCAGGCCTCCACCAGGTTTTCGCGTGCCCAGTTCTTGCGCGCCCAGTCACAGCACATGTCGAGCAAGCCCAGCAGCTTGCGGCCGTGCTCGGTCAGCTCGTACTCGACGCGCGGCGGGTTCTCGTCGAACTCGGTGCGCGTCACCGCGCCCTCGCGCTCCATCGCCCGCAACGTAGAGGTGAGCACTTTGGCCGTGACCGCGGGGATCTCCGCGCGCAGCTCCGTGAACCGCCGCCGCCCGCCGGCCAGCCCGCGCAGCACGTGCGCGGTCCACTTGTCACCGACGCGGTAAGGCAGTGCGTCATGCCGGCATTCCACCTGCTCACCCCCGATATCGTTGCGGTAACCGGACATCCGCACCCTACCTTCGCGCTCATGGCGAAGATCGTTGTTTTCGGAGCGTCCGGCCGGGCAGGCCGCGAGATCGCCCGCGTGGCGCAGGCGCGTGGCCACGAGGTCACGAAGATCGGCCGGGACCCCGGCGTGCACGCGGCGGCGGAGGTGGCCGCCGGGTACGACGTAGCGGTGAGCGCGGTGGTGGACCTCGCGAAGGACCCGGCCGAGTTCTACACCGAGGCGGCCCGCGCGCTGGTGGCGTCCGGTGCCGGCCGAATCCTGGTAGTCGGCATCTACACGTTGCTGGAGACCGAGCCGGGCGTGCGCGTGATCGACAGCCCGGACTTCCCGGCCGAGCACCGGCCGTTCTGCCTCGGGCACGCGGCGGGCGTCGAGGTACTGGCCGAATCGGACACCGACTGGCTCGTGATGAGCCCGGCCGGCATGTTCGGCGGCACCACGAGGGGGAAGTACCGGATCGGCGCGGTCGATCCGGGCGATGAGGTGACGTACGAGGACTTCGCACTGGCCGTAGTGGACGAAATCGAACGACCCACCCACGCCCGCACCCAGATCGGAGTGGCCTCAATGTGAGCTAGCTCATAAGGATTGGGGGTCCGGGGGCGTGCCCCCGGCGGGGTCTGGGGGCTTGGCCCCAGAAAAAATGCGAGAGGCCGACGCGGTCTGCGCAATCCGCAGACATGCGTCGGCCTCGGCCACGAGCGGGCGACGGGAATCGAACCCGCGTAGCTAGTTTGGAAGACTAGGGCTCTACCATTGAGCTACGCCCGCGTTGCCCCCCTTGCGGAGGGCTGCGGTTAATACCTTAGCGGGTGGCGGTACTCTGGTGACAACCGGGGCGTGGCGCAGTTTGGTAGCGCACCCGCTTTGGGAGCGGGGGGTCGCAGGTTCAAATCCTGTCGCCCCGATCGGTTGACGAAAGCCCCCGGCGACGGAACCTCGCCGGGGGCTTTCTGATGCTCAGCCGAGGTAGCGGCCGGCCCACGCGGCGAGCACCTCGGCCACGTACGCGGCGTCCGCGCGGTCGGTCAGCAGGTGGTCGGCGCCGTCGAGCGAGACGAACGACTTCGGGTGGCGGGCCGCGTCGAAGATGAGCCTCGCGTTGTCCACTCCCACCAGGTCGTCCTGCGGCGAGTGCATGACCAGCAGCGCGCGGTTCAGCCCGGCGGTGCACGCCACCTGGTTCTGCTGCTTGATGTCGGTCAGGAACCCGTTGCTGATCCGGAAGGGCCGCCCGGCCAGCAGCACCTCCGCCACGCCATGAGCCTCGATCTCGGCCTTGGACGAGCCGATCAGGTGCTCCACGTGGGCGGTGTCGGCCGGCGCGCCGATCGTGACGACGGCCCGGACCTCCGGGATCTGGTGTGCGGCGGCCAGGACGGCCGCGCCGCCGAGCGAATGTCCGATGAGGACACTCGGTGCGCCGATCGTGTCGCGCAGGTGGCCCGCCGCGCACACCAGGTCGTCGACGTTGGACGTGAACGTGGTGTTCGCGAAGTCGCCGTCCGACTGGCCGAGGCCGGTGAAGTCGAAGCGCAGTACCGCCACCCCGCGAGCGGCGAGCTCGCGGGAGATCCGCGAGGCGGCCACCGAGTCCTTGCCGCAGGTGAAGCAGTGGGCGAACACGGCGGTCGCCACCACGTCTCCGGCGGGCAGTTCGAGCCGGCCGGCCAGCGACTGCCCGTCCGCACCCGCGAACACCGCTTTTCGGTTGTCCATGGGAACTAGTGTGCGTCACGTGCGCTACCAGTACCTCGATGCCCGGCTGCGGCAGGCGTTCGACGACGCCGGGCTCGATCGCGGGCAACGCGCGCTGCTGCAGGGCGTGCTGCGTGCACTTGACCCCGACGCGCACCTCGGTGAGCACGTTGCCGGCCTCAACAGCGCGTTCCTCGCCGTCACCCGTGTGCAGACCGCGCTCGACAGCCACGCCACCGAGGACCAGCCGCGCTGGAACCTCTTGCGCCGCATCATCGCCACCTCGCTCGCGTGCATGGACGCCGCCGAACCCGCCTACGCCCACGGCGGTGCGACCGAGCTGGCTGAGGCACGTCAGGTCCTGATGACCGTCGACGCGGCCATCGCGGCCGACGGGCAGAAGCTCGACCCGCAGGTCACGGCCGCGGCCGCCGCGAAGCTCGACCCTCAGGCACTGCAGACGGCCGTCAAGCAGTGGATCACTCCACTGTGGAACGGTGTCGAACTTCCGTTGCGCGCCAGAATGATCGCCGAGGTCGCGGTCGTGGTGGCGGTGCACGGCCGGGATGGCAGGCAACTGCGTGCTGACCTGCTGCGGTGGCTCAAGAAACGCACCGGCGAGGGCCTCGAAGAGGTGCTGTGGCCCCAGGAGCAACGGCACGTGGTCGCGCTGGTCGTCCGCGGTGCGCGGGTGTTGCGGCACCTCGACGAGCTGCTTCCGCAGGCGCGGCAGGAGCCGTTGCACCGCAACCGGTTGCCGAAGGACGACTTCCTCAAGGACGCGGTCGACGGGTCGTCGGTGCTGGTGCGGCTGCCGGTCAACGCGGCCGACGCGCACACGGCGGCGCTGCTCGGCAGGCGGGCGTTGAGCGAGGTGCTCGACCAGTACGCGGCGGGGGAGCGGCTCACCGAGCTGCACATCACGCCGTTGTGGCAGGTCAGCGGCCCCACCGGGCGGGTCACGCGGGGCAGTGAGCATCGGCGCACGGTCACCAACGCGTATCCGCTCACCGCGTACTGGCCGGCCGAGCTCCGGTCGGCGATGCGGGTGGCGAACCTGGCCAGGCAGGTCGACGCGCCGATGGCCAGCGCCGGGCTGGCGTGGAGCGCGCTGGAGGCGACCGGGCTGGACCCGAGCAAGATCGCGTGGCTGGCCAAGGCGTGCGCGCTGCAGATGTTGCGGCAGCACCTGATCAGCCTGCACGTCGTGGTCACCACTCACGACGAGGACCTTCGGGGGCCGTTGGACCGGCACGTGCCGACGACCGGCGTGAAGCACCACCTGAAGTCGGTGGACGCGTGGCTGGAGGTGCTGATCAGGCACAACCGCCCGAGGGAACAGCTCCACGCCGCCCAGGAGGCGGTCACCGCGCTGGCCGAGAGCGAAGGCGGCCTGGTGCAGGACCTGGTGGCCCTGTGGCGGCACCGGCTCGCGGACTCGGCGGCCCTCGCGGAGTGGCTGAACGAGCAGGAGGACACCGCCGCGGCGGTGCTGGAATGGCTCTACGTCACCAGGAACCTGGCGTTTCACGCCGGGCGGTTCGCGACCCCCGCCGACACCCTCGCGGCACATGCCGGGCAGGCCGTCGCGGACCTGACGCTGGAGTTCCTCGGCAACTGGCGAACCGTGGAGCGGCAACGCAACGAGCGGGAGACCGGCGCGGTGGAGATCTACCGCCGGCTCGCGCAGCGCAAGGACCAGCTGGAGGCCCGGCTCAGGCGAGCCGGGTCCGTCCGCAGGCTCAGCGTCGAGGACATCTCCGGCCCCGACGAGAAGTGGTGGTCACGGCACTAGGGCTTGGCCTTGGTCAGCCAGTCGTCGACGCGGTCGGGGTTCGCCTCGACCCACCGCTTCGCCGCCTCGTTCGGCGACATCTTGTACTTCGCGATGAACGACGCGACCGTGTCCTGCTCGTCGTTGCTCCACTGGAAGTTCTTCACGAGCCTGGCAGCGGGGCCGCCCTTGTCCATGAACTTCTTGGAGGCGATCTTGTCGAGCTCGTAGCGCGGGTAGTCACAGGCGACCTTGGCCGCGTCCGCGTCGCAGCCCGCCGTGTACTCGGGCAGTTCGACCTTGACCAGTTCGATGTCGAGGTGCAGCCACTGCGGCTCGAAGAAGTAGCCGATCAACGGCGTCTTCTTCTCCTCGGCCTGGCGGAACGCCTTGATCAGCGTCTGCTCGCTGCCCGCGTAGACGACCTTGTAGTTGAGGCCCAGGTTCTTCACCAGCGCCTCGTCGTTCGTCACGTACGACGGGTCGCCGTCGAGCACCTGGCCCTTGCCGTCGGACTGCGCGGTCTTGAACTTGTCCGCGTACTTGTTGAGGTTCTGCCAGTTCGTGATGTCCGGGAACTCTTTCTTCATCCACGGCGGCACGTACCAGCCGATCACGCCCTTGTTGCCGGACGGGCCGACGCGCACGGCGGTGCGCTTCTCCTCGATGTACTTCTGCTTCAGGTCCTCGTGACCCCAGTTCTCCAGGATCACGTCGATCTCGCCGGAGTCGAGGCCCTGCCAGGCCGTCTGCTCGTCGACTTCCTTCTTCGTGACCTTGCAGCCCAGCCGGTGTTCGGCGAGGTACGCGATGACAGCCGCGTTCGCCTCGTAGCCGACCCACGGGTTGACCGCGATGGTGATCGAGTCGCAGGGCTCTGCAGGGGCGGCCGAGCTGGAGCGTGGTGACGACGCCGTCGATCCACTGCCGCAACCGGCAATTGTCAACACGAACGTCAATGCCAGAGCGATTCTGGGGGCTTGCACGAACAGCTCCTCGTCGAGAGGGAACACGCGGTGCAGGAGACCGGTCAGTTCAGCTTTTCCCGTTCGATCTACGGGCGTCAAGTCATGGGATGATTGGTTGTCCACAAAGGATCGGATTTGTAGCAGCCCTTGACCGCATCCGTGCGAAGGTCAATGCTGTCGCGCATCGAGAAACGGTGTGCGCAGTCCGCAACAGGTCGGAGTGGTTTGGCGTGGATCCCGTGATTTCGGTCAGGGACCTGTGGAAGGTGTTCGGCCCCAACGCGTCTCAACTGGTGGCCTCGGACGAGCTGAAATCGTTGTCGCGGCAGGAGCTGATGGACCGCACCGGTGCCGTCGCCGCCGTGCGCGGAGTGGACTTCGACGTCGCTCCGGGTGAGATGTTCGTGGTCATGGGACTGTCCGGCTCGGGCAAGTCCACTCTGGTCCGTTGCCTCACGAGGCTCGTCGAACCGACCGCGGGCACCATCATGTTCGAGGGCGAGAACATTCTCGAAGCCGATCCGAAGCGTCTGCGTGACCTGCGGAGAAACAAGTTCTCCATGGTGTTCCAGCACTTCGGTCTGCTGCCGCACCGCACCGTGTTCGACAACGTCGGTTACGGACTGGAAATCCGCGGGGTACCGCGGGCGAAACGCGCGGAGCGGTCACAGGAAGTGATCGACCTCGTCGGTCTCACCGGTAACGAGAAGTCCTATCCGGACCAACTCTCCGGCGGTATGCAGCAGCGCGTCGGACTTGCGCGCGCACTCGCCGGCGACCCCGATGTTCTGTTCTTCGACGAACCTTTCTCCGCGCTCGACCCGCTGATCCGCCGCGACATGCAGTCCGAGGTCATCCGGCTGCACCGCGAGGTCGGCAAGACGATGGTCTTCATCACCCACGACCTGAGCGAGGCGCTCAAGCTCGGCGACCGCATCCTGATCATGCGCGACGGTCAGGTCGTGCAGGTCGGCGCCGGTGCGGACCTGGTGGGCGCGCCCGCGGACGACTACGTGCGCGACTTCGTCAAGGACGTGCCGCGCTCGCACGTGCTGACGCTGAAGTGGATCATGCGCGAGCCGCGCGCGGACGACGAGCTGGACGGGCCCGAGCTCGGCCCGGAAACCGTGGTGCGCGAGGCGGTCCGCAGCGTGCTCAGCGCCGACAAGCCGGTGAAGGTCGTGCAGAACGGCGAACTGCTCGGTGTCGTGGCGGACGAGGAGATCCTCGGGGTCGTCGCCGGGGAGGCGTGATGGTCGCCGTTTCCGCGCCGCGGCAACTGCCTCGCAAACCCCTGATCATCGGCGGGATAGTGCTGGCCTGGCTGGTGCTCTGGCTGCTGTTCCGCAACGTCGGGACGCTCCCGCTGGACGCTTCCGCGCTGACGCCGCTGCACCGGTGGATCAACTCCGTCAACGACGCGGTCGGCGCGTCCAGGAACTCCAACCCGGTGTTCCTCTACTTCTTCAACGAGATCCGGCTCGTCATCGACGAGTTCGTGACGTTCATCCAGGCTCTCATCGCGCAACCCTCGTTCGGCCGGCCGGTGCCGGTGATCGGCTGGCTCGGCGTGGTCGCGATCGCGGGCTTCGTCAGCCTCGCGGTCGCCGGCTGGCGGGTCGCGCTGCTGGCCGTCGCCGGGTTCGTGTTCCTTGGCCTGCAGGGCCTGTGGCAGGAGAGCATGGACACGCTCTCGCTGACGCTGGCCGCGGTCGTGATCTCGTTGCTCTTCGGGATTCCGCTGGGGATCTGGGCCGGGTTGTCGGACCGGGCGAGCCGAGTCATCACGCCTGTGCTCGACTTCATGCAGACCATGCCGACGTTCGTCTACCTGGCGCCGTTGACGTTGTTCTTCCTGATCGGCCCGGCCTCGGCGACGATCGCGACGCTGATCTACGCCGCGCCGCCCGCGATCCGGATCACCGCGCACGCCATCCGGTCGGTGCCGCGCAACACCGTCGAGGCGAGTGAATCCCTTGGCGCGACGCCGAAGCAGACGCTGGTGAAGGTGCTGCTGCCGTCGTCGCGCAAGACCATCGTGCTCGGCATCAACCAGACGATCATGGCCGCGCTGGCCATGGTCACGATCGCCGCGCTGATCGACGCGCCCGGCCTGGGCAAGACGGTCGTGAAGGCGTTGCAGACGCTGGACGTCGGCACGGCGTTCAACGCGGGCCTCGCGATCGTGGTGCTGGCGATCGTGCTGGACCGCGTGACCACCGCCGCGACCGAACGCCGAACGCTGCCGCGCTGGGCGTTGTTCAGCGGCCTCGGCGTCACGGGTGCCGCGGTCTACTTCTCCTACACCTACCTGTGGGCGGCGGAGTTCCCGTCCGAGGTGGAGGTCGGCAGCTCGATCAGGCAGGGCGCGACGGCCGTGACGGACTGGGTGCAGGACACGCTGCCGGCGGTCACCGGCGGGTTCAAGGACTTCGTCACGTGGGCGCTGATCAACCCGCTGCAGGCGCTGCTCGCCGAGTCGCCGTGGTTCCTGGTGGCACTGGTGATCGTCGCGCTGTCGTTCATGATCGGCGGCGTCAGGAGCGCGCTGGTCTCCGCGGTGTGCTTGGGACTTCTGGTCGCGACCGGCCTGTGGCAGGACTCGATGATCACGCTGGCGTCCACGCTGGTCGCCACGATCCTGGTGATGATCCTGGGCATCGTCGTCGGTGTCTGGATGGGCCGCAGCAGCCGGGCGGACCGGTTCATCCGGCCGATCCTCGACGCCGCCCAGGTGATGCCCGCGTTCGTGTACCTGGTGCCGTTCCTGGCCCTGTTCGCCGCGACCCGCTTCACCGCGATCATCGCGGCCGTCGTGTTCGCGGCCCCGGTCGCCATCAAGATCATTGCCGACGGGGTGCGCGCGGTCTCGCCCGCGACCGTCGAGGCGTCCACGGCGCTGGGTTCCAGCTCGTGGCAGACGATCGTGAAGGTGCAGTTGCCCATGGCGCGCGGTGCGTTGACGCTCGCCGCCAACCAGGGACTGATCTACGTGCTCTCGATGGTCGTCGTCGGCGGTCTCGTCGGCGCCGGCGCGCTCGGTTACGACGTGGTGGCCGGGTTCTCGCAGGGCCAGTTGTACGGCAAGGGGCTCGCGGCCGGTGTCGCGATCGTCGTGCTGGGCGTGATGCTCGACCGCCTCACTCAGGCGGCCGCCAAGCGGTGGACCAACTAGGAGGTCTGGAAAGTGGCAAGGCACAGCGTGCTGGGAGCGGTGCTCGTCGGAGCACTCGCGCTGGCTGGTTGCGGTGGCGCCAAGGTCGGTGACACCTCCTCGGGTGCGGCCGGTGACTGCGGCACGTTCAACCTCGCGATCAACCCGTGGGTCGGCTACGAGGCGAACGCGGCGGTACTCGCGTACGTGGCCGAGAAGGAGCTCAAGTGCAAGGTCACCAAGAAGGAGCTCAAGGAAGAGGTGGCCTGGCAGGGCTTCGGCACCGGTGAGGTCGACGCGGTGGTCGAGAACTGGGGCCACGACGACCTGCGCAAGAAGTACATCGACGAGCAGAAGACCGCCATCAGCGCGGGTTCCACGGGCGTGAAGGGTCAGATCGGCTGGTACGTGCCGCCGTGGCTCGCCAAGGAGCACCCGGACATCCTCGACTGGAACAACCTCAACAAGTACGCCGACCAGTTCAAGACGTCCGAGTCTGGTGACAAGGGCCAGCTGCTCGACGGCGACCCGTCGTTCGTGACCAACGACGAGGCTCTGGTGAAGAACCTGAACCTCAACTACAAGGTCGTCTACGGCGGCAGCGAGACCGCGCTCATCCAGGCGTTCCGCCAGGCGGAGAAGGAAAAGAAGTGGGTCATCGGCTACTTCTACTCGCCGCAGTGGCTGCTGAACGAGCTCAAGCTCGAGAAGGTGAAGCTGCCCGAGTACAAGACGGGCTGTGACGCCGACGCCGAGAAGGTCGCCTGCGACTACCCGGACTACGACCTCGACAAGATCGTGGCGAAGAAGTTCGCGGACACCAACGGCCCCGCGGCTCAGCTGGTCAAGAACTTCAAGTGGACCAACGAGGACCAGAACACGGTCGCGAAGTACATCGCCGAGGACAAGATGAAGCCCGAGGACGCGGCCAAGAAGTGGGCCGAGGCCAACGCCGACAAGGTCAAGGCCTGGCTGCCCAAGGCCTAGCTTGATCTAAGGCAACAGCGAAAGGCGTCTGCAAGTACTACCAACCCCCGAGTTGGTAGTACTTGCAGACGCCAGTACCCCCGGCATTACGCGGCCTGTTGTCCGTTGGGGACCTCAGGCTCGTGCCTGTGTGTCACGCGGTGCCACCACGAGCGGGGCCGTCCGCCGTTGCGGTAGTACTCCCGGACACGACGGGCGTCCTCCCGCAGGGCTGCCTGCCGGTAGTCCATCTCCGCCTTGATCGCCTCGGGCGTCCACTCCATCTGACTCACTCCTCAGTTCGCTTTGCTGACGAGAGTGAGATTGCTACTGAGGGGTGGCCCCTTACATCGGACGATCACGTAAGGCTGGGCCGTGAGACCCCTTACTCAGCGGCTGAGTCCGAGGTCGGAAGGTCCCTCCGCCCCGCCTGAGGGGTCACGACGCGCCGCTCGCAGAGGCCGGCCGCACGGTGGTCGCCGCACGGGCCTGGTTGTCGTCAGGGTTCGCGTCCGTGCGATCCCAGTCCGTCACCACCGCGACCGCGCGGAACGTCGCCTTGCCCGTCGCGGCGTCCTCGGCCGAGTAGGTGTAGGCGAACGGGAAGTCGGTCCGCCCGACCGGCACCCGCTGCGTGAGATGGCCGACCTCCTGCTCGTACCCGTCCGGCCCCGCCCGGTAGAGCGTGACCTTGACGTTCTCGTCGTAACGGGCGTTGGCGACCGACACCTTGAGCTGCTTGGTCTGGCCCGCCCGCGCCGTCGCGGGCGCCGAGAGCCCGGCCAGCGTCACGTCGTGCGTCTCCACCTTCAGCGTGGTCACGGTCGACCCGCTGCGGCCGTCGGCGGTCGCGCCGGTGGTCGTGATCCGGTACTCACCGTCCTTGGCGTACCGGTGCTGGAACCGTTCGGTGGCGGCCGGATACGTGGTGCCGTCACCGAGGTCGACCGTCCCGCTGACGAGCGGCCGTCCGATCGGGTCGCCGGCCCAGGTGTTGAAGCTGACGTCCCGATAGACCGACGCGGGGGCGGGTGACGCCGAGGTCCGCGGGCTGATGGCGGCCGCGGTGCCGAGCTTGACCCAGAAGTACCTGGACTCCTCGGGTACGTCGGCCACCCTGATCAGGTAGGTCTCGCCCGCGGCCGCACTGAACACCGCGCCCTGGTAGCCGCCGCCGGAACGAACGCAGTCCACTTCGGACAGATCGCTCGCGCGGTGGACGCTCATCGCGGCACGTTCCGTCGTGACGTTGACGAAACGGGCGTGCGCCGGGGTGTAGCGGTACCAGACCGACCTGGTCGCCGCGGTGTCGCAGCTGGGCGGCACCTCGCCTGGCTCGGCCGTCGCGAGGGACAGATCGCCCTGGTGCTCGGCAGGCAGGCCGGTCACCGTGGCAGCTGCCCGGCTGTCGTTGGTCTCTGGCGCGGCGTTGTCGAGCCTGAACTCGACCGGGCCGCCCCAGCCGGGATAGTGGTCCACCAGCAAGAACCGGTACGTGACGCCCGCCTTGGCGTGGACGGTCTTGTTGTAGCCGCCGTACTCGGTGCAGGTGCCGGGCTCCTCGGTGAGCGCGCCCCGCTGTCCGGTGTAGCCAGCGAGGAACGGACCCCATCGGCCACTGCGCGCGCTCACCCTCAGCAGACCGTCGGCGGGTGCCGTGTACTTCAGCCACACGGTGTTCTCGCCCTGCCGGAAGCAGGACTGCGGGTCGTCGGCGGCCTCGGTGGCACCGGTGGTGTCGATCGTGGTGGTCAACGGCAGCGCGGTGATCTCGATGGCGCTGTCGAAGTCGTCGCCGGCGGTGGCCGCGTGGGCCACACCGGGCAGCAGGACCGCGACCATCGCCGCCACCAGGGCGGAAATGCGCAAGCGTGTGGACATGGTTCCCCCTAGTGCGCGAGTGCGGTCTGGGCGGCGGCCGGACGGACGGTCGTCGCGACCGCGATCACCTCGTTGTCCATCGGCCGCGCGTCCTCCACCGGGTACGGCAGCTCGACGACGGCTCGGAAGGTCACCTTGCCGATGGCCGCGTCCTGCGGCGTGAAGGTGTAGGCGAACGGGAAGTTCACCGTCCTGGTCGGGTGCGCCGGGACGTCCAGCTTCAGCTTGCCGACCTCCTGCCACCACTGGCCGTCGTGCTTGTAGAGCGTGACCGTCGTGCCCGCTTCCAGGTAGCGCGTGTTCGACACCTTCACCGAAACCGGCTTCTGCTGCCCGGCCCGCGCCGAGGCCGGGACCGTGAACTTGGCGATTCCGACGTCCTGCGTCTTGACCTTCACGGTGGTGGTGTCGGTCGAGGTGCGGCCGTCTGCCGACGTCGAGCGAACCGTCACGGTGTAGTCGCCGTCGGCGTTGTAGCGGTGCGATCCGCTCGTCGCGGTGCTCGGCGGCGCGGTCGTGCCGTCGCCGAAGTCCCACTCGGTCGTGACCGGGGCGTCATAGCCGTTGCGGTGCTCGAGGTGGAACGAGACCGTCTCGTAGACCGACCGCTCGTCGGAAGTGCCGGTGCCGACCCGCGTCTCCAGCGGGAGTGCCTCTGAAAGCTCCAAAGTGGACGGATAGGTGTATCGCAGCTCACCCCGCAGCTGCAGGTAGTACTTCGTGCCGGCGTTCAACCTGAACGCGGTGCCGCCGTAGGACTTTGCCCTGGCACATCCGACCGACCTCAGGTCGTGCAGCGCGGTGCCTTCGTAGACGGCCAAAGTCGGGCCATCGCTCGCCCTCACCAGGCCGACGACCGACTGGGTCTGCGCCGGCGTGTAGCTGAACCAGACGGAGGGATCGGTTTCGTTGGCATGGCACGCTGACGCCACCGGCTCGTCCGGCTCGTAGGTGGCGAGGGTGAAGTCCGGGTGCGGAGCGCTGAACGGCAACGACGGAACCGGCTGTGCGTCGGCGAAGTTGTCGTTGGCCAGCGGTGCCACCCGCTGCACGGACAGGTTCACCGTGCCGCCGGTGTCGTCCTCCGCGGTGTTGACCATGAAGTGGTACGCCTGACCCGCGGTCGCGCGGACCGTCATCAGGTCGCCGGTGCGGCTGCCGCACGCGTCCTGGACGTACCGCAGGGCACCACGATCGCCGGTGAACGCGGTGGTCTTGAACTCGCGGTCGTCACCGGTCGTGGTGAGCCGGACGAAGCCGTCCTCGGTCGCGATGTAGCGGAACCACACCGAGTTGTGGGCGGCGTAACCCTCGCAGGTGCCGGGGTCGTCCACGGCTCTCTTGGCGTCGGTGAGGTCCTGCTGCACGGTGAACGGCAGTGCGGTGATCTCGGTTGCGGTGTCGAAGTCGTCGTTGACCGGTGGCGCGGCGTGCGCGACTCCCGGCATCAGCACTCCCAGCGCCACCACGGCGGCGACTGTGAGCATGCGTGATCGCAGTGCAGGCATAGGCGAGCTCCCCCTCTGACCTTGCCCCCGCCTCACTTGACGGAGGCACCCCGCCTGCTCACGTGAAGGGCGGGGTGCCGGTTGCCACCCCGCCCCGAATTGCGCCGTTCGGCCTACTTCTGCATGGCCGTCACTTCCGTGCTCCACTGCCACGGCGCCGCCGTACCGCCCGGCAGCGAGTTGAAGTACTCCCACCCGGCCACGCCACCGAAGTTCGAGTACTTCGTGACGAGTGACCGCACGGTCGTGCGCAACGTGGAGATGGACACGTAGCCCGACCCGCCGTTGGCCGAGTTGGTGAGCGTGCCGAGCACGACCTTGTTCGCCGGGATCACCCGCCGGTTGATGATCTGGTCGTAGTGGGCGGTGCTGCCCGCGTTGCCCCAGCCGTTGTAGAACTGGCCGTTGAACCACGCGATCTTCGAGCCGTGGCTGCGGTACAGCTCCTCGTAGTTGAAGCCGGACAGGTTGCCGCCGCCCCACAACGCACTGGCGACCGGCGACAACGTGACGATGAACGAGGAGCCGAAGTCGACCTTCAGCTGGTCGATCACCCGCCGGATGCCGGTGATCGACATGCGCTCCTCGACGTCGAGGTCTACACCGTTGAGCTTGTACGTGCGGATCAGATCTCGCAGCAACGGGTAGTACTCGTTGAAGCGGGTGTCCAGCCTCGTGAACGAGCCCGGCGCGGCACCGCCGACCATGCCGATCACGTTGACGCCGCGGGCCTGCATCGCGGCGAGGTCCTTCCACATCTGCGTGTACCGCGAGTGCGCCGGCGGGTGGTCGTTGAGGTGGACGATCTTGTTCTCGTTGAGGTGGATCGCGGCGACGAGGACGTCCGTGACGCCGGTGTTGCGGTCGATCAGCGGCTTCGGCGAGACGTACGTCCCGGTCGAGCCGTTGCTGTACTGGGTCTGGTAGTAGACGACGGTTCGCTTCTGGGTGGCCGCGGATGCCGGTGGTGCGGCGAGCACCACCAGCAGCAGGGCCAGGAACAGCTTCTTCATGGGTTACCTCGTGATGCGCAGGGTGATCACTTGGAACGGGCGCAGCACCACCTCTGCCGACGCGTCACCCAGTGGCCGTTCGAGCAGGTCGGTCTCCTGGATGCCCTGGTACGGGAAGGAAGTGCTGAGTGAGGCGCGGGCACGACCGCCGTGCGCCTCGTAGAGCCGGACGACGACGTCGCCCGACCGGTCGTCGGCCAGCTTGACGGCCTCGACCCTGACCGCGGGGTTGTCCGTCGACACCAGCGGTTGTGGCGTCACGGACCCGCGGACGGCCTGCGGCGGCAGGTTGATGCGGTACCCGGCGTCGATCGCTTCCGGCACGCCACCGATCACGAGCGCGTAGCGGAAGCGGTGTTCGCCCTGGTCGGTCTCGGGATCGGGGAACCGGGGTGCGCGCAGCAGGGACAGGCGCACGGTCGTGGTGGTTCCGCCGTCCTCACGGGTGGTGCGGGTGACCTCGTGGCCGTAGGTCGAGTCGTTGACCACCGCGACGCCGTAGCCGGGCTCGCCGACGTGCAGGAAGCGGTGGGCGCAGATCTCGAACTTCGCGGCCTCCCACGAGGTGTTGGTGTGCACCGGGCGGTGCAGGTGGCCGAACTGGGTCTCGGCGGTGGACACCTCGGCGCGCAGGTCCAGCGGGAACGCGATCTTGAGCAGCTTCTCCCGCTCCTGCCAGTCGACCTCGGTGTCGAAGTCGAGCTGCTTGGCGCCTTCCCGCAGCCGGATCGTCTGGGTGAGCACCGAGTTGCCGAACTTGGCCCGCACCACCACGCCGTCGGCGCCGTCGACCCGTTCGGACGGGATCAGGTCGGCCTTCCAGTTGCGGTAGAACGGGTCGATGTCCCAGGCGTCCCACTGGTTCGGGTTGTCGCGGTGCAGCTGCGGCATGCCGGCGAACCCGTGCGGCGGCAGGACTTCCCGATCGGACTCCAGGTCCAGCACGGACAGCACGATGCCGTCGGCGTCGATCGTGACGCGGAGCCGGCCGTTGTCGAGCACGCCGTCGACCGGACGCACGAACGCCCGAGGGGTGTCGCCGCCGAGCACGTCGAACGTCAGCTCGTCGTCGCCCTCGCCCTTGATCGCGTCGATGGCCTGGGCCGTCAGGGTCTTCAGCTCGGCGGCCACGCGCGCGTAGGTCGCCTCGGCCTCGCGGTGCACCCAGGCGATCGAGCTGCCCGGCAGGATGTCGTGGAACTGGTGCAGCAGCACGGTCTTCCACAGCCGGTCCAGCTCTTCGTAGGGGTACGCGTGGCCTTCGAGCGCGGCTGCGGTGGCCCAGTGCTCGGCCTCGCGCAGCAGGTGCTCGCTGCGCCGGTTGCCCTGCTTGGTCTTGGCCTGGGTGGTGTAGGTGGCGCGGTGCTTCTCCAGGTACAGCTCACCCGCCCACACCGGCGCGTCCGGGTACTCGTCCTGTGCGGCTTGGAAGAAGTCGCGCGGCGGTTCGACGCGGACGGTGGGGGAGCCTTCGAGGTCGGCGACCCGGTGGGCGGTCTCCATCATCTCGCGGGTGGGGCCGCCACCGCCGTCGCCGTAGCCGAACGGCACCAGGGACCGCGATGCCTTGGCGTGCTCGGCGAACTGGCGTGACGCCCGTGCGAGCTCTTCGCCGGACAGCGTCGAGTTGTAGGTGTCGACCGGGGGGAAGTGCGTGAAGACCCGCGTGCCGTCGATGCCCTCCCACCAGAACGTGTGGTGCGGGAACTTGTTGATCTGGTTCCACGACAGCTTCTGGGTGAGGAACCAGCGCGAGCCGGACAGCTTGATCAGCTGGGGGAGCGCGGCGCTGTAGCCGAACGAGTCCGGCAGCCAGACCTCCTCGGTCTCCACACCGAAGTTGTCCAGGAAGAAGCGCTTGCCGTGCACCAGCTGGCGGGCCATCGCCTCGCCGCCGGGCATGTTCGTGTCCGACTCGACCCACATGCCGCCGACCGGGACGAACTGTCCACTCCGGACCTTCTCGCGGACCCGGTCCCACACGTGCGGGTGGTGGTCCTTCATCCACGCGTACTGCTGCGCCTGCGAGCACGCGAAGTAGAAGTCCGGGTACTCGTCCATCAGCTTGGTGACGTTCGAGAACGTCCTGGCGCACTTGCGGACCGTCTCCCGCAGCGGCCACAACCAGGCGCTGTCGATGTGCGCGTGGCCGATCGCGGAGACCTTGTGCGCGGAGGCGGTGGCGGGCAACGACAGCACGTGCTCCAGCTCGGCGCGGGCGAGGTCGGCGGTGGCGGCGACCTCGTTCAGGTCCAGCGCGTCCATCGCCCGGTCCAGCGCGTGCAGGATCTTGTGCCGGCGCGGGTCGTGCGGCTGCAGCTCCGTCATGAGCGACTGCAGCACCTCGATGTCGAGCATCAGGTGCCACACCTGCGGCTGGAACACCGCGAGCTCGGCCTTGAGGATCTTGTACAACGGCTCGGAGCCCGCGGTTTCCTTGTCGCCCAAGGTGGTCGGCAGGAACGGGTGGAAGTCGAGGATCGTCGGGTTGCCGGCGGCCTCCAGGTAGTAGAGGACGTCGCCTCCCTCGACCGGCAGGTAGGTGTTGCGGGGCTCGATGCCCTTGATGGGCTCGCCGGCCGCGTTGTAGGCGAGACCCTCGGACTGGAAGCCGGGGCCGGGGTGGGTGAAGCCGAGGTCCAGCACCACCTCGACCTGCCTGCCCTGCCACGCCTCGGGCACCGAGCCGGTCAGCCGGAACCAGCTCGTGCTCCACGGCGCGCCCCAGGCGTCGCCGACCTGAGCCGGTTCGTAGGAGGCCTGGAGGGCTTCCGCGACCGGGACCGGCTCGTCCGGCACGGTCCACACGGCCAGCTCCAGCGGCGCGGTCTCGCCGTAGATCGCCGGGCGGATGCGTTCCTTCAGCGTGCGGTTGAGTCGTTCTTCCAGCAGCTCGCGTTCGTCGTGCACGTGATCACCCCAGCTCGATCGAGGCCCGGACGCCGTTGCGCGCGAGGCTCATCCACTCTTCGAAGAAAGCACCACCGGGACCCCACGAGGGCCGGTCGCCGTGCAGCTTGATCGGCGTGCGCTCGACCGGCGCGGGCGCCGCGTCGCGTCCTGCCTCGCGCACGATCCGGGCGATCGCCTCGCCCAGCGGCTTGACCTTGCGTTCCGTCGTCAACAGCCCCAACTCGTACTCGCGTTCGGGGAAGTCCACCAGCGCACGGTCGACGTCGTGCGAGCACCACCACGTGACGCCCCACAGATTTGCACAGGTCAACACGTTCGCAAGCGTTTGCTCGGCGAACTCGGGCGCCTGCTCGGCGCTGATCTCGGGCTGTGCGGCGCCGACTTCCTGCAGCCACACCTGGCGGTCCGGGTCCTTCGCGTGCGCCTTCGACAGTTCGACCAGGTACTCGGCGTGGTGAACGCTCTCCGGGGACAGCGGTCCGTAGCGCTGCGCCGTGCCGTTGAAGACCCACGAATGCACCGTCGTCATCGCGCCCTTGTTGGCCGCGTGCTCCGGCAGGAACGAGTGCTCGCTCTCGTACCAGACGGCGTCGTACTCGGAGTGCACGTGCGGCAGGCCCGGTGCGGCCGTCTCGCACTCCGCGAGCAACGTGTCGATCCACTCACCGGCCTGCTCTGGTGTGCACGGGTTCGACTCGGTGAGCAGGTTGACCTCGTTGCCGAGGGTGAAACCGAGGAAGTTCGGCTTGTCCTTCAACGCCTCGGCGAGCGTGCGGACGTAGAACCGCTGCCCGCTGATCACCTCGGCGTTGGTGAAGATGTTGCGGCGGTGCCAGGTCTGCACCCACGACGGGTAGAAGTCGAAGCTCGACAGGTGGCCCTGCAGCACGTCGACCTGCACGTCCAGCCCTGTTTCACGGGCGGCGTCGACCATCTGCGCGAGCTGCTGGACCGCTCTGGGGCGGATGAGCCCGCGGTTGGGCTGGAACACCGGCCACAGCGGGAACACCCGCACGTGGTCGAGGCCGAGGCCGGCGATGGACTCGAAGTCGGCTTTGACGTCGTCGATGGAGAAGTCGAGCCAGTGGTGGAACCAGCCGGTCGACGGGGTGTAGTTCACGCCGAAACGCAAGGTTGAACTCCTCGGGGTTTAGCCCTTGATCGCGCCTTCTCCGACACCGCGGAAGAAGTGCTTTTGCAGCAACAGGAACAGCAGGATCAGCGGGAGGACGGCGATGATCGTGCCCGCCGCCACCAGCCGCTGGTTCTGCACGAACGTGCCCTGGAGGTACGCCAGCCCGATGGTGAGCGTGTACTTCTCCTGGTCGCTCAGCACCACGAGCGGCCAGAGGAAGTCGTCCCAGCTGAACATGAACGAGAACAGCGCCACCACGACCAGCGTGCCCTTCACCGACGGCAGTGCGAGGCGGGTGAAGCGCTGCCACGCGTTGGCGCCGTCGATGATCGCGGCTTCCTCGACTTCGGCGGGGAGTGCGAGGAAGGCGTTGCGCAGCAACAGGACGTTGAGCGCGGCGATCGCGCCGGGCAGCACGACGCCGGTGAGCGTGTTGGTGAGCCCGAGTCCGCGCATCACCAGGAACAGGGAGATCAGGATCGCCTCGAACGGCACCAGGATGCTGCTGGCGAAGATCACCGCGGCGAGCTTGCGGCCGCGGAACCTCAGCCGTGCCAGCGCATAGCCGGCCATGGCCGCGCCCACGCAGTTCGTGATGACGTTGACGCTCGCCACGCCCAGGGAGTTGAGGGCGAACGTCCAGACCGGCACCACGTCGGCGACGGCGGCGTAGTTGCCGAACGTCGGGTCGTTCGGGATGAAGTCGGGGACGAAGACGTCCTCGTTCGGTCCCTTGATGCTGGTCGAGAACTGCCACAGGAACGGGCCGACGCTGATCGCGAGGATCGTGAGGAGCCCGAGGTAGCGCAGCGCCAGAGACGTGTGGGAGAGCTTCACAGCTGGTCCTCCCTGCGGTTGAGCTTGAGGGTGATCAGCAGCAGGCCCAGCAGGATCACGAACAGCACGAAGCTCAGCGCCGAGGCGTACCCGACCTCACCGGTCAGGCCGCGGCCGGTCAGCTGGATGAGCATCACCAGCGTGGTGCTCGCCCCGCCCGGCCCGCCGGATCCGCCCGACAGCAGGTAGATCTCGGAGAACACGCGGAACCCGTTGACCGCGCTCAGCGCCGCGACGAGCACCATCGTCGGCCGCAGCGAGGGCACGGTGACCGACCAGAACCTCCTGATCGGTCCCGCGCCGTCGACCATGGCGGCCTCGTGCAGGTCCTTCGGCACGTTCGCCAGCGCGGCCAGGTAGATCACCATGTAGTAGCCGAGGCCGCGCCAGATCGTCACCACCATCGAGCTGATCAGCAGCAGCGTCGAGTCGGTCAGGAACCCGATCCTGGCGCCGCCCAACGCTTCGACGACGCTGTTCACCAGGCCGCGGCTGTCCAGCAGCCAGGTCCAGATGAGCCCGACCACGACCGTGGACGCGATCACCGGCGTGAAGAACGCCGTGCGGAAGATCCCGATGCCCGGCACGATCTTCTGCGCGAGCATCGCGATCAGCAGCGGCAACAGCACCAGGGGCGGCACCACGCCGACCATGTAGAGCAGGCTGTTGCGCGCGGCCAGCCAGAACTTGGGGTCCTGGACCATCCGCACGAAGTTGTCCACACCGGTGAACTGGCCGCCGCCCAGCGCGCTCGCGTCGGTGAACGCGAGCACGATCATGTTCAGGAACGGGAAGATGACGAACATGAGGCAGACGGCCAGTCCTGGCAACAGGAACAGCCACGGCGTGTACGGGCGGTGAGTCACTTAAGGAGCCTGTTGCATTCGTTGACGGCGTCGTCCAACGCCTGCTTCGGCGACTTCTTGCCCAGCATCGCGTCCGCGAGCTGCTGCAGAAGTGCCTCGCGCATCTGGTCGCTGAACTGGACCGGTGTGTAGTTCACCGCCGTCGTCAGCTGCTTGGCCGCCGCGACGCGCACGCGCGCCTGGTCGGTGCCGTCCTCCGTGGTGAAGTACGGGTCGTCCCCGCCCTTCGAGGTGGACGGGAAGATCGACGCGAGCTTCGCGAACTTCACCTGGTTCTCGGCGTTGGTGGCGAACCGGCCGAACGCCAGCGCCGTCGCCTGGTTCTTGCTGCTCTTCGGCACGCTCATACCGTGCAGGAACATGTTGGCGCTGCCCGTGTTCGTGATGGGCTTGGTGATGCCGATGTTCGCGTACAGGCTGGGCGCGTCGGTCTTGAACTTGTCCAGGTCGTACGCGCTGCCGGGGTTGAGCGCCGTCTGCTGCGCCATGAACTTCGTGCCGGCACCGGTGTAGTTCTGCGTGAGCGCCTCGGGAATCAGCGCGCCCGCGTCGTACATCCGCTTGTAGCTCTCGACGAACTCGACGCCCTTGGGCTCGTTGAAGGTGAACTTGTCGTTCTCGAACACCTTCACGCCGTACAACCCGAAGTCGGCGATCGACGGCGTCTGGCCGAGCATGGCGATCTTCTTGCTCTGCGCGAGCCGGAGTGCCTGGGTCTCCAGCTCCTTGAACGTCGTCGGTGGCTTCTCGGGATCCAGGCCCGCGTCCTTGAACAGGGCCTTGTTGTAGAAGATCGGCCCGGTGTTGAGGTACCAGGGGAAGCCGTAGCAGCCACCCTTGCCGGGGATCTCGAACGCCTGCCAGGCGTTGGCGAGGTACTCGGGCTTGGCCTCTTTGAGGGCTTCGTCGAGGTTGACCAGCTGCCCGGCCTTGGCGAGCGGGAAGCTGAGGTCCGGTGGCACGTTGATGACGTCGGGCAGGCTGCCCGCGCTCGCGTCCGCCATGACCTTGGCCAGGTACCCGTCCGCGGGCTGGTCCACCCACTTCACCGTGGTGCCCTGGTGCTGCTTCTGGAACGCGTCGATGACACCGCTGACGTAGTCGGTGTACTTGGGCTTGAGGGACCAGGTCTGGAACGTGATCTCGCCCGTGACCTGCCCGGTCGCCGCCGAGTTGCTGCTCGTGGGGCTGGACAGACCGCAGCCCGCAACGGGCACCGCCGCCAGGCCCGCGAGGAACGTGCGCCTCTTCATTGACACCCACCTCCTTGGTCGCGGACCCTAGCTAAACCGGTTTATCTCCGGCTAGCCTCCGAAGGTCTTGTTGTCTCCTTTCGGACAGGCGGCGGGGTGTGAAGAGGCCAACGATCAAGGACATCGCGGCTGAGGCCGGGGTGTCCAAGGGCGCTGTCTCGTTGGCGTTGAACGGGCGCTCGGGCGTGTCGGAGTCGACGCGCGCCCGCGTGCTGGCCGTGGCTTCCACGTTGGGGTACCGGCCGTCGGTCACCGCTCGGGCGTTGTCGTCCGCCTCGGCTGACGCGGTGGGGCTGGTGCTGGTGCGGCCGCCTCGGGCTTTGGGGGATGAGGCGTTCTTCTTCCAGCTGATCGCTGGGATGCAGTCTGAGATGTCCTGCGCTCTGTTGCTGCAGGTGGTTTCGTCGCGTGAGGCTGAGATCTCGTTGTACCAGCGGTGGTGGGCTGAGCACCGGGTGGACGGGGTGTTCCTCGTGGATCTGCTGGTGTCTGATCCGCGGGTTGAGTTGATGTCCTCGCTCGGGCTGCCTGCTGTTGTGGTTGGTGGGGCTGGGCATCATGGGGCGCTGGCATCTGTGTGGGCTGATGACTACGCGGCCATGACTTCTGTTGTTCGGTATCTGCAGTCGTTGGGGCATCGGCGGATTGCTCGGGTGGCTGGGTTGTCCTCCTTGCTGCACACCGTTCGTCGGGATTCGGCGTTTCTTGCGTCTGTTGTGGACGGTGTGATTGTGGCTGGGGACTACACGGCTGAGTCTGGGGCTGCTGCTACTCGTTCGTTGCTGGGGGGTCCTCTGCCGCCTACTGCGATCGTTTATGACAACGATGTTATGGCTGTGGCTGGGGCTTCTGTGGCTGCTTCCATGGGGGTTGCTGTGCCTTCATCACTGTCTTTGGTGGCCTGGGATGACTCGGTGTTGTGTCAGCACGGGCGGTTGACCGCGTTGTCTCGGGATACGTTTGCGTTTGGGGGGCGGGCTGCTCGGGCTCTCTTGGCGGTGCTGGAGGGGGCTTCGCCTACTGACGTTGAGGATGTGTTGCCTGAGTTGGTGGTTCGGGGGAGTACTGGGGTTGCGGCTTCGTAGGTGGTCGGGTTGCGTTGGGCCGTTCCGGTTGCGTGCTTCCCCTGGGGGCTCTGCCCCCAGACCCCCGGCAATCTGATCTGGGGGTTCCGCGCCGGTCGCGGGTTGATGGCACGCCTGTTGCGTTGGGCGGCTGCCGGTTGCGTAGGTGCTTGCGTTGGCGGTGGGGTCCCGTCACGAGTCGCACTGGGAGGCAGCCACACCCGAGGAGGGGTGTCAACCGGACGAAAAGCGTGTCCGGTTGACACCCCTCCTCGGGCGCGGCAAGAGCTTCAGTGCGACTCGTGACGGGACCCCACCGCCGGGTCTGTGTGACTAAGAGCCAAGACGGCTCGGCTTCGCCATCGCGGGTGGGTCTACGTGAGTGAGGCGACCTGGTCGCTCACCACTTGTGCTGCGGCTGAGACCAGAGCGGTCACGGCCGGGTTCGTCGAGTTGTCCTGGCGCCAGCCGAACTGCGTGTACACGCGGAAGTTCGGCGACCAGGGCAAGCGGACCAACCTGCCGTCGGCCAGTTCTGCGGCCACGGTCACCTCGGGCATCAGGGCTATGCCCAGGCCGGCTGCCACGGCTCGTTTCGCGGCGTCTACCGAGTCCAGTTCCAGGATTGGGGCTCGGGTGTCGTCGAAGCCGATCGTGTGCTCGAAGAGCTCGTGGTAGGAGGCGCCGTTCTCGGCTCTGATGAGGGTGCTGCTCGTCAGATCGTCCTCGGTGAGCATCTGGCGCTGGGTGAGGATGTGGTTCGGGCCGGCGATCATTACTAGCGGCTCTGGGCACAGGACTGTCGTTTCGAGGCCCTCGCGGGGTTCGATGGCGCCGATGAAGAAGGCACAGTCCAGTTGGCCGTCGCGGACCGAGGCCAGGTTGTTCAGCGCGTTGCGCGAGTGCAGGGAGAGTTGGACGGACGGGTAGCGCCAGCACATGTATTCGATGAGTGGTAGCAGACGGTAGTCGGTCAAACTCTGTGCGGAACCGATGACGAGTTTGCCGTGGGGCTCGCCGTTCATCGTGATGGCTTTTCGGGCCTTTTCGGTGAGGTTGATGATGTTTCGTGCGAAGGGCAGCAGTTCTACCCCTGCGGACGTCATCTGGATACCTCGGGGCAGGCGTCGGAAAAGGACGACGCCCAGTCCCTCCTCCAGGGCCTTGATGCGGGTCGTGATGGTCGGCTGCGAGCAATTGAGCGTGGCTGCGGCCTTGGTGAAGCTGCCGGTCTGAACCACGGTGGTGAACGCGAGAAGCTGGCGTGTCTCCATCAGGCGGATCCTCGGGGTAAAACGGCGCGATGACTTTTTCTCGTTCGTTCCCGTGGTCCTGTTACGGATGGTGCGGGAGTCGTAACGCTACCTGTCCGGTGCGCGCGTCCGATTAGTGCTTATGGAGTCATCTTGATCGGTCCGGGAAAGGGTGTAGCGGCCGAAAGAGTGAAATTGAGACGGAGGGTTCCACGGGCCGTAGTTGGGTGACTCTTTTCCGTTATTACCTTCGCCAGGCGAACAAAAAGGCGCCGCCGCCTGGGGTGGCGACGGCGCCTGTTGAGGGCGCGAGAACTAGCAGGAGGCGGCGCTGGCGGCTACCAGGATGCGGTAGGTCTGGCCGATCTGGGTGATCTCCAGTTCGTAGGCTCCGCCGGCGACCTTGGTGCGGCCGTCGTACTTGGTGAACTCGGGGTAGGCGGCTAGCTGGCTTGCCGTTGTGAAGCGGTTGACCTTCACGGTGGTCGGGACCTTCGGGCTGTTGCTGAAGCCTGCGGGCACGGCGCTGGTCCAGCTGTTGAGGTCGCCCCTGATCTCGTACAGCTCGCCGTCGCTCTGGCGCAGCCACAGGCGCGGGCTGTTCTTGTCGCTGGTGTAGAAGGGGCCGTCGACCGTGCAGTAATAGCTGCGGTAGCCGAGCTTCACCACCGCGAACGGGACGTCGCGGGGGTCGTGGTCTACCAGCGAGACGAAGCCGCCGCTGTCCGCGCTGGCCCTGGTTTCCGTGTGGGAGGCGCCCGCTCGGAACTCCTGCGTCGGCAGGCCTGCGCCGTAGGTCTCGTCGGACAGGTGGATGTCCCAGCCGCGGTGGGCCGGGGTCTAGCCGGAACTCAGCTGTGGTGCGGAGAGGCTGGCGTTCTCGGCGGTCAGCGCTTCGGAAGTGGTGCCGTCGGTGAAGATGTACGCGGCGACGGTGGCCTCTGGCGGCGTGGCCGCGCCGGCGGGCGGGGCGGTCGTGGCCAGCGCGGCTGTGACCGCTGCGGCGGTCGCGAGCAGTCGTGAAGGCGTTTTGGACATGCGTGTTCCCCCAAGAATCACGTAGAACCCCCAAAGCGGGCCGAACGGCCGCTGCGTCGACGCTATCGACCTCTGGCGTGGGCTGTCACGGCTCCAAAGCGGGGTGGCGGCGGTCACAGCGCGGGTCTCGCCTAGACTCGCTGGGAATCCGGGCGCCCCATGCGGCGGTACCGGCTGTCTTGCACGTTCTTGTTCGTATCGAGGAGTCCACGTTGAAGAGCACCGTCGAGCACCTGAGCCCGACGAGGGTCCGGATCAACGTCGAGGTGCCGTTCGACGAGCTCAAGTCGAACTTCGACCAGGCGTACCGGAAGCTCGCGAAGCAGGTCCGCATCCCCGGGTTCCGTCCGGGCAAGGCCCCCGCCAAGGTGCTGGAGAGCCGCATCGGCCGCGCTCCGGTGCTGGACGAGGTCATCCAGGAGGCCATCCCGGCCAAGTACCTGGAGGCGGTTTCCGCGGGTGAGGTGCGCACGCTCGGTCGCCCCGACTTCGAGGTGACCAAGATCGAGGACGGCGAGACGCTCGCGTTCACCGCCGAGGTCGACGTCCGTCCCGAGATCACCGTGCCCGCCTTCGGCGAGCTCGCGGTCACGGTCGACGAGCAGGAGGTCACCGACGAGGACGTGGCCACGCAGCTCGACGAGCTCCGCGCGCGCTTCGGCACGCTCACCGGCGTGACCCGCCCCGCCGAGACCGGTGACTTCGTCATCGTCGACCTGTCCGCCACGGTCGACGGCGAAGAGGTCGAGGAGGCGCGCACCAGCGGCCTGTCCTACGAGATCGGCTCCGGCCAGCTCGTCGAGGGCATCGACGACGCGCTCGTCGGCGCGTCCGAGGGTGAGACCAAGACCTTCACCACCACGCTCGTCGCCGGTGAGCACCAGGGCCGCGAGGCCGACGTGTCCGTCGTGCTGACCAGCGTCAAGGAGCGTCAGCTCCCCGAGCTCGACGACGAGTTCGCGCAGCTCGCCAGCGAGTTCGACACGCTCGACGAGCTCAAGGGCGACCTGCAGACCCGCTTGGGCCGCGTCAAGAAGATGCAGCAGGGCGTCCAGGCGCGGGACAAGGTCCTCGAGGTGCTGCTGGAGACCACCGAGGTCCCGCTGCCGGAGGGCATCGTCCAGGGCGAGGTCGACGCGCGCAAGCACGACGCCGTCCACGCCTTCGACCACGACGACGCGAAGTTCGCCGAGTGGCTGACCGAGCAGGGCCAGACCGCGGAGGAGTTCGACGCGGAGCTGCGCAAGGCGGCCGAGCAGGCCGTCAAGACGCAGCTGGTGCTCGACTCGATCGCCGACGCCGAGCAGGTCACGGTGTCCGACGGCGAGCTGACCGAGCGGATCATCTACCAGGCCCAGCGCTTCGGCATCAGCCCGGACGAGTACGTCAAGCGCGCGCAGCAGTCCGGCCAGCTCGGCGCCATCTTCGCCGACGTCCGCCGGGGCAAGGCGCTCGCGAGCGTCGTGCGGCAGGCTTCGGTCAGCGACGCGGCCGGTCAGAAGCTGGACCTCGACGAGCTCTTCGGCGAGACCAAGTCCGATGAGGACGGCGAGAAGTAACGCCTAGAGCGAACGCGGGCGGTGTCGGGCATCTGACGCCGCCCGCCTTCGTTAAGGTCGATCGCAGAGAGATTTCGCATTCCAGATTCGTTCCACCTGGAGTTAGGCAGGCAGACGTGACGCAGCACTCCTTCCCGACCCCCGAGATGCGGTCGGCCACCGCCGGGATGAACCTCAACGACTCGGTGTACGAGCGGCTGCTCCGCGAGCGGATCATCGTCCTGGGATCGCAGGTCGAAGAGGGCATCGCCAACCAGATCACCGCTCAGCTGCTGCTGCTGGCCGCTGAGGACCCCGAGAAGGACATCACCCTCTACATCAACTCGCCGGGTGGTTCCGTGACGGCGGGTATGGCCATCTTCGACACGATGCAGCTCATCGAGCCGGACGTGGCCACCTACGCGATGGGTCTCGCGGCCTCGATGGGGCAGTTCCTGCTCTCCGCGGGTACCCCCGGCAAGCGCCACGCCCTCCCGCACGCCCGCATCCTCATGCACCAGCCGTCGGCCGGTGTCGGTGGTACGGCCGCGGACATCGCGATCCAGGCGGACATGCTGACGCGCACCAAGCGCGAGATGGCAGAGCTGATCGCCGAGCACACCGGCCAGACGCTCGAGACCATCACCCGCGACTCGGACCGCGACCGCTGGTTCACCGCGCAGGAAGCGCTGGAGTACGGCTTCGTCGACAAGGTCGTCACCAGGGCGCAGCCCGTCGGCGACTCGAACAACTGACGTCAGCTAGGAGACCTCAAGTGAGCCAGTTCCACATGCCTCAGTCGCGGTACGTGCTGCCGTCCTTCGTCGAGCGCACCAGCTATGGCATGAAGGAGTCGAACCCCTACAACAAGCTCTTCGAGGAGCGCATCATCTTCCTCGGCGTGCAGGTGGACGACGCCTCGGCCAACGACGTCATGGCGCAGCTCCTGGTGCTCGAGTCCGAGGACCCGGACCGCGACATCCTGATGTACATCAACTCGCCGGGTGGCTCGTTCACCTCGTTGATGGCCATCTACGACACGATGCAGTTCGTTCGCCCGGACATCCAGACGTACTGCCTCGGCCAGGCCGCCTCGGCCGCCGCGGTGCTGCTGGCCGCCGGAACGCCTGGTAAGCGCCACGCGCTGCCGAACGCGCGAATCCTGATCCACCAGCCTTCGATGGAGGGTGCGTACGGTCAGGTGTCCGACCTGGAGATCCAGTCGAACGAGATCCAGCGCGTGCGCCGCCTGATGGAGTCCACCCTCGCGCGGCACACCAACCGGACGGCAGAGGAGGTCCGCGAGAGCATCGAGCGCGACCGGATCCTGACGGCCGATGAGGCCAAGGAATACGGCATCGTCGACACGGTGCTGCCCTACCGCAAGCTCTCGGCCAAGTCCTGATGCGTTTCCCAGAGCCTGGGAGAACCCCAGGCCCTGGGCACTGCGTGCCCACCCGACACGCCGATGTGACCGGTTAACTGGCCTGATCGGCGCGTCGGGGGGACGCTGGCCTCCCCTGAAACGGGGTCGGCCAGGTACCGTCAGGAGAACGGGCTCAGCACCCACAGCCAGTGGGACTGCCACAGCAAGTCAGCAGGCGCACTACAGCAGGTGTGCGCCGGAGGGGACATAGGTCAGCGGTCATGGCGCGTATCGGTGACGGCGGCGACTTGCTGAAATGCTCTTTCTGCGGAAAGAGCCAGAAGCAGGTGAAGAAACTCATCGCCGGCCCCGGCGTCTACATCTGCGATGAGTGCATAGATCTCTGCAACGAGATCATCGAGGAGGAGCTGGCGGAAGCCGGCGACGTGAAGCTCGACGAGCTGCCAAAGCCCGCCGAGATCCACGAGTTCCTCGACCAGTACGTCATCGGCCAGAGTGATGCCAAGCGCACCCTCTCCGTCGCTGTCTACAACCACTACAAGCGCATCCAGGCGGGCGACCGCGGGCGCGAGGGTCGTGACGACGGCGTTGAGCTGGCGAAGTCCAACATCCTCATGCTCGGCCCCACAGGCTGCGGCAAGACCTATCTCGCGCAGACGCTCGCGAAGATGCTGAACGTGCCGTTCGCCATCGCCGACGCGACGGCGTTGACGGAGGCCGGGTACGTCGGTGAGGACGTCGAGAACATCCTCCTGAAGCTCATCCAGGCCGCCGACTACGACGTCAAGCGCGCCGAGACGGGCATCATCTACATCGACGAGGTCGACAAGATCGCTCGAAAGAGTGAAAACCCGTCGATCACGCGCGACGTGTCCGGTGAGGGTGTCCAGCAGGCGCTGCTCAAGATCCTGGAAGGCACCACCGCATCGGTGCCCCCGCAGGGTGGTCGCAAGCACCCGCACCAGGAGTTCATCCAGATCGACACGACGAACGTGCTGTTCATCGTGGCCGGTGCCTTCGCGGGCCTGGAGAAGATCATCCAGGACCGGGTCGGCAAGCGCGGCCTGGGCTTCGGTGCCGAGGTCCGCTCCAAGGCCGAGGTCGAGGCGTCGGACTTCTTCTCCGACTCCATGCCGGAGGACCTGATCAAGTTCGGCCTGATCCCCGAGTTCATCGGGCGTCTGCCGATGGTCGCCTCCGTCACGAACCTCGACAAGCCGTCTCTGGTGATGATCCTCACCGAGCCGAAGAACGCCCTGGTGAAGCAGTACCAGAAGCTCTTCGAGATGGACGGTGTCGAGCTGGAGTTCACCAAGACCGCGCTGGAAGCGATCGCCGACCAGGCGATCCTGCGTGGTACTGGTGCCCGTGGTCTGCGCGCGATCATGGAAGAGGTCCTGCTCCCGGTGATGTACGACATCCCGAGCCGCACGGACGTCGCCAAGGTCGTCATCACGGAGCAGACGGTCAAGGAGAACGTGAACCCGACGATCGTTGCTCGGCAGCCCTCGCGCCGAGAGCGTCGGGAGAAGTCGGCATAGGTTCCAAGCTTCACCGTGAAGGGCGTCCAGGCGACTGGGCGCCCTTTCTGGTCCTAGGGTGGAGCCATGTCGTTGCCGCACGTGCTGCTCATCCACGGTTGGACCGGCTCCGGTCCGGAGCACTGGCAGTCCTGGCTCGCCAGGACCGTCTCCGAGCACGGCGGCCTCGTCGACATGCCGCACTTCAGCAGCCCGGACGAGCCGGATCTCGACACGTGGCTCGGCGAACTGCAGGCGCACCTCGAGGCGGCGCCGCAGGACCGGGAACGGGTCGTGCTCGCCCACTCGCTCGGCTGCCACCTCTGGCTGCACCACGCCGCTCGTGAGACGTCCCAACGGGTGGACCGCGTGCTGCTCGTCGCACCGCCGGCCCCGGACCACCCGGAGCCGGCCATCAAGTCGTTCCTGCCACCACCCCTCGACCCGGACGCGATCCGCCGCGTCGCCCGCGAGACGCGCCTGGTCGTCGGCGAAGGCGACCCGTACTGCGACATGAGCGTGGCGAGGCAGCTGGCCGAGGCGTTGCGCATCGAGTTCGACGTCCTGCCGGGTGCGGCGCACATCAACACCGATGCGGGCTACGGGGAGTGGCCCGCGGTGCTCAAGTGGGTTCGCTCGAAGCGGGTTCCACTGTCGCCGCGCCAGTAGGGGGAACGTGATCACGGAGTGGATCAACCGCAGGCTGCCCGAACTGATCGAGGAACACGGCATCGTCGGTGCTCAGCTGGCCGTGTTGCACAACGGCGAGATCGTCGACGCGGCGGCGGGTGTGCTGAACGCGGAGACGGGCGAGAAGGTCACCACCGGCTCGTTGTTCCAGCTCGCGTCCATCACCAAGATCTGGACGGCCACGCTCGTCCAGGAGCTGGTGAACGAGGGCCTGCTCGACCTCGATAGGCCGGTGCGCGACGTGCTGCCGCAGTTCCGCCTGGCCGACGAAGGGGCCGCGCAGGTCATCACGCCGAGGCAGTTGCTGAGCCACACCGCGGGGTTCGAGGGCGATCTGTTCTTCGACACCGGCACGGGTGACGACGCCGTCGAGAAGTTCGTCGAACGGCTCGTGGAGGCCCAGCAGGTCACGCCGCCGGGTGCGCTCTGGTCGTACTGCAACAGCGGGTTCTCGGTGCTCGGCCGGATCGTGGAAGTGCTGCGCGGCAAGCCTTTCAACGCCGTGCTGCGGGAACGCCTCGCCACTCCGCTCGGCCTCACCATCGCGACGACGATCGCGGAGGGCAGCGAGGCCGCGGCCGGGCACCTCGCGCACGGCGAGGTGATGAGCCCGGTGTCCGACTACGGCCCGACCTCGGACTGGCCTGCGGGGTCGGCCCTCGCGATGAGCGCGCGCGACCTGCTCACCTTCGTCCGGATGCATCTGGAGAGCAGCGAGTTCGCCGCGATGCGGCAGCCGCAGGTCGTGCTGCCCGACCTGGGCGACCGGTCCTCGTGGGGCCTCGGCTGGATGCTGCTCGACCGCGCCGGCGGGGTCGTGATCGGCCACAACGGCGCCAACAAGGGGCTCGCGTCGTACCTGTGGGCGGTGCCGGCGGCCGGCGTCGCGGTCGCGCTGCTGACCAACGGTGGCGATGCGCAGCCCGTGTTCGACGAGGTCTGCCAGCACCTGTTCAGCGAGCTGGCCGGCGTGCACCCGCTGGAGCCGCCGAAGCCACCGGTCGTCGCCGTCCCGGTGAACGTCGAGCGGGCCGTCGGGGTCTACCGCTGCGCCGGGTACGACGTTCACGTGACGCCGGGCGACGCGGGCCGGGTGCTGGTGCGGTACGCCGGGCGCACCGACCTCACCGCGGCGGTCACGAAGGGCGAGCCGCGCGAGTTCACCGGGCTGCGGGACGACGTGCTGATCGCGGTCGAGGAGCCACACCGGGTGCTCGCGCTGCTCGGCGGGGACGAGCGGGCGCGCTGGCTGTACTTCGGCCAGGCCGCCGAACGGATCGAGACCCCGGCCGAGTGGATCACGCGCAGGCTGCCAGGGCTGATCGAGCACCACGGCGTCGTCGGCGCCCAGGTCGCGGTGCTGCACGACGGCGAGATCTTCGACGCCGCGGCGGGCGTGCTGAACAACGAGACCGGCGAGCGGGTCACCGCCGACTCGATCTTCCAGGTCGGCTCGATCACCAAGGTCTGGACGGCCACGCTCGTCCAGGAGCTGGTGAACGAGGGCCTGCTCGACCTCGATCGCCCGGTGCGGGACGTCCTGCCGGAGTTCCGGCTCGCGGACGAAGAGGCGGCGCGGATCATCACGCCCAGGCAGTTGCTCAGCCACACGGCGGGCTTCGAAGGTGACCTGTGGTTCGACACCGGCTCCGGCGACGACATGCTCGAGAAGTACGTGGAGCGCCTCGCGAGCGCCGTGCAGGAGACTCCTCCCGGCGAGCTGTACACCTACTGCAACGCCGGTTACGTGGTGCTCGGCCGGATCGTCGAGGTGTTGCGCGGCAAGCCGTACGGCGTGGTGCTGCGCGAACGGCTCGTCGACCCGCACGGTCTCCGCGCCGCGACCCGTCGATCGGAGTACCCACAGCATCAGGTCGCGGACGGACACCTGCCCCGGGACGGTGAGCTGAGGCCCGTGGAGCACCAGATGACCGAGTCGGTCGCGCCCGCCGGAAGCGTGCTCGCGACGACCGCGCGTGACCTGCTCGGGTTCGTGCGGATGCACTTGGACACCAGCGAGTTCGACGCGATGCAGCAGCCGCAGGTCACGCCTCCTGACTTCGGTGTCGGTGGGGAACAGGGCCTCGGCTGGGCCCTGCAGGACTACGGGGACGGTCGTACCGGGATCGGCCACAGCGGGACCACGCTGGGCTTCAAGGCCTATCTGCGGGTGGTCCCCGACTCCGGTGTCGCGATCGCGGTCCTGACCAACGGCGGCGAGCCCTGGCCGGTCGTCTGGAAGCTGTACCAACGCGTGCTGGCCGAGTTCGCCGGAGTGAGGTTGCTCGAATTCCCCACACCGCCCGCCGAACCTGTTCCTGTTGACGTCGAGAAGGTCGTCGGCGTCTACCGGTGCGCGGCGCACGACGTGCACGTGCGACCGAGCGAGAGCGGTGGGGTGATGGTCCGGTTCGAGGCTCGTGACCACGTCTTCGCGGCGTTGGGCATGAGCGGGGAGCACGAGTACATCGGGTACCGCGACGACGCGTTGATCGCCGTCGAGGGTGAGAACGGGTACCACCAGGTGATCGTGTTGTGCGGCCGCGACGAGCAGGATCGCGTGCGGTGGCTGCACTGGGGCCGGGCGGCGGCCCGGCTCTAGACGGCGCGCTTGGCGTACTTGGCGAGGAACCGCACGACGTCGGGCGTGACCTTCCGGTACAGCCCGTCGTCGTGCCCGCCGGGCTTCACCACGCCCACCTCGGGCTTGACCTCGCGAATGAACCGCCGGGTGCCCTCGATGAACCGGTCCCGGTCACCGATCCACACGCCCAGCGCGGTCGAGCCGGTGGACTTGGGGTGCCGCAACGGGTCCAGCGACGACCACTCGGCCTCGTTCTTGAACGCCCTGCGCTTCGCCATCTCCGGCCACGTGGTGATCAGGCCGGGGGAGATGGCCGCGGCCGCCGCGATCGGGTCGCCGCGCTCGGCGCGTTTCCGCGCGTAGAGCAACGCGCCGAAGCCGCCCATCGACACGCCCGTCACCGCGAAGGGCTCGCCGTAACCGCGCTCGCGCAGCCACCGCGGAACCTCGTCGAGGAGCATGGCCATCGGGTTGTCGCCGGGGACGTTCTCGTGCCAGTAGTTGTCGCCGCCGTCGACCGCGATGAAGCCGAACGCGGGCACCGTGCCCTTGCCGACGGCGGTGGTCAGCACGTCGGCGAGGTCGCCCACGGCCGCGTGCCGGGCGTCCCCGTGCAGGCCGTGCAGCAGGATCGACATGGGCAGGCCGCGCGGGTTCGAGCCGGTCGGGGTGTAGATGGCGAGGGTCACCTCGCGGTGGCGGGCGGCCGAGTACACGCGTTCGAAGCGGACGGCCGGCTTCGCGGAGGACGTGCGGGCGAGGCGGTCCGCCGTGGCGATCTGCTGCTCCGTGCCGCCGGCGGTCGACGACACGTAGGTCGCGACGCCGGTAGCGGTCGCGATCACCACGCCAATGGCCGCCAGAAGTGTGCGGCGGCTGTACCTCGGTTCCCCCATGCTCACCTCATCGCGCGGGCACCGTTCCTCGTTTCCCTCTCAGAGGACGGAACGCACGCGTAAGGAGGACAGTTCCTCAGCCGAATAGCCCAGCCAGCCCAACACGTGATCATTGTGCGCGCCGAGTGACGGAACCGCACCCGGTGACCACTCGAAGCCCGCCACGGGCGGCGGCAGCATCCGCGCCGAACCGCCGGGAACCTGCACGTCAACCCACGTGTCGAGCTGCGGGTGGGTGGGCAGTTCGGTGATCGAGCGGGTCAGCGCGGCGGGCACGTCGGCCTCGTCCAGCGCGGCCAGCAGGTCCTGGGCGGTCATGCCCGCGAACGCCTGTTCCAGCAGGTTTTGCAGCTCGTCGCGGTGCTCGACGCGGGACGCCACTGTGGCGAACCTCTCCTGTGCGGGCAGCCCAGCCAGCTCGCACAGCCGCTGCCACTGCCCGTCGTTCTGCACCGCAAGGTGCACGGCACCGTCCGCGCAGGCCACCGGCCCGTACGGCGCGATGCTCGGGTGGTGCGCGCCCGAGCGGGGAGCGGCGGCGCCCGTGCCGACGGCGTACAGCATCGGCTGGTGCATCCACTCGGCCATCGCCTCGAACAGCGACAGCCGAAGCCGCGCACCCGAACCCGTCCGAAAGCGTTGCAACAACGCCGCCAGCACCGCCGCGTGCAGCTGGACCCCGGCGGCGATGTCGGCGACGGAGATGCCCGCGCGAGCCATCACGTCGCCCTCACCGGTCAGCGAGACCAGCCCCGCCTCGGACTGCACCAGCGCGTCGAACGCCTTGCGATCCGCGTACGGCCCGTCCCAGCCGTAGCCGGACAGCTCACCCACGATCAACGAGTCGGGCAGCTCCAGCGCCAGCCGTGCCCAGACTCGTGGCGAGAGGTTGCACAGCAGCACATCGGCCCGCGAGATCAACCGGTCCAGCACCTCGCGGCCATCGGGGTGGGTGATGTCGAGCGACACCGACTCCTTGCCGACGTTCGTCCACGCGAAGTACGACGAGACCTCACCGCACGACGAGTCGTAGTGCCGCGCGAAGTCGCCGGTGCCCGGCCGCTCGATCTTGATGACTCGGGCACCGAGATCGGCGAGCAGCCGGGTCGCGTACGGCACGGCGACGGCCTGTTCCAGGCTCACCACCACGACGCCGTCAAGCGGTCTCAACCACGCGCTCCCCTCCGGTGTAGACGTTCATCGAGTCGCCGCGCAGGAAGCCGATGAGCGTCATGCCCTGCTCCTCGGCCAGTTCCACGGCGAGCGACGACGGCGCCGACACCGCGGCCAGCACCGGGATCCCGGCCATCGCGGACTTCTGCACCAGCTCGAACGACGCCCGGCCGGACACCATCAGCACCGCGCCGTGCAGCGGCACGAGGTTCTGCAGCACCGCCCAGCCCAGCACCTTGTCGACGGCGTTGTGCCGGCCCACGTCCTCCCGCACGACCAGCAGCTCGCCGTTCACGAAGAGCCCGGCCGCGTGCAGCCCGCCGGTGCTCTCGAAGACCTTCTGCCGCTCCCGCAACGCGTCCGGGAAGCCGATCAACGTCTCCGGGGTCACCCGCACCGGGTCCAGGGCGGGGGAGTAGCGGGTCTTCAGCTTCACCGCGTCCAGAGCGGCCTTCCCACACACGCCGCACGACGAGGTGGTGTAGAAGTTCCGCTCCACACCGGTGTCCGGCGGCGGCACGCCCTCGGCCAGCGCGATGTCGAGCACGTTGTACGTGTTCATCCCGTCCGGCCCGGTGCCCTCGCAGAACCGGGCGATCGAGATGTCCTCGGACGCCCCGATGACGCCCTCGCTCAGCAGGAAGCCGTGCGCGAGCTCGACGTCCTGGCCGGGTGTGCGCATCGTGACGGCGAGCGCTTTCCCGTTGACCCGCAGCTCAAGAGGCTCTTCGGCCGCCAGCGCGTCGACGCGGCGCCGCCGACCGCTCGGCGACACCCGCTCGACCGCTCGGCGCACCGTCACTCGGCCCATGTGCACATCTCCTTCGGACCGCTATGTTCCCCACCGACCAGGCTACGTGGGAGGGATCTCGGGGCATGGACGACGTCGTGATCGTGGGAGGCGGGCACAACGGGCTGGTGGCCGCCGCGTACCTCGCGCGGGCGGGCAAGTCGGTCAGAGTGCTGGAGAAGCTCCCGCACGTCGGCGGCGCGGCGGTCAGCGCGTCACCCTGGGAGGGCGTCGACGCACGGCTGTCGCGCTTCTCCTACCTGGTGTCGCTGCTGCCCGACCAGATCGCCACCGATCTGGGGCTGAACCTGACGCTGCGGTCGCGCGCGGCCTCCTCGTACACCCCGAACGGCAAGACCGGACTGCTGGTGGAACGCGAGCCCGGCGAGGCGACCACCGCGTCGTTCCAGGCCGTGTGCGGATCGCTCGACGACTGGGAGCGGTGGCAGCGCTGGTACGCCGACCTCGAGCTGATGGCCCAGGCCCTGGCGCCGACCCTGCTGGAACCGCTGGTGTCCCGCGACCACCTGCGCGTGCACGTCGACGCGGTGGCGCGCGGCCGGTTGTGGGACCAGGTCTTCGCCCGGCCGATCGGCGCCACCCTGCAGGAGCTGTTCGACAACAACCTGGTGCGCGGCGTCGTCGCCACCGACGCGTTGATCGGCACGCACTCGTCGCTGCATTCCTTGCGCGCCAACAAGTGCTTCCTCTACCACGTGATCGGCAACGGCACCGGTGAGTGGAAGGTCCCGGTCGGCGGCATGGGCGCGGTCACCGCCGAGCTGGAGCGCGCCGCCCGTGAAGCCGGCGCGCAGATCGTCACCGGCGCTGAGGTGACGTCCGTCGAGTCCGACGGCAAGACCGCCACTGTGTCGTACGGCGACGAGACGGTGGAGACCAGGTTCGTGCTGTCCAATGTGGCTCCTTCGGTACTGGGACGCTTGCAGGGCAAGGAAGTCCACGACTCACCCGGTTGTCAGTTGAAGATCAACATGCTGCTGCGCAGGCTGCCGGAGCTGAAGTCCGGAGTGGACGCACGGCTCGCGTTCGCCGGCACGTTCCACCTCGACGAGTCGTACGACCAGCTGGAGACCGCGTACCTGGAGAGCGCGGCCGGCCAGGTGCCGTCGGTGCTGCCGGGCGAGATGTACTGCCACTCGCTGACCGATCCGTCGATCCTCGGGCCGTCGCTGGCGGGCCACGAGACGTTGACGCTGTTCGGCCTGCACCTGCCGGCCTCGTTGTTCGAGGGCCGCAACTCCGAACTGCGCGACGAGCTCGTCCGGCGCTACCTGGAGCAGCTCAACGCCCACCTGGTCGAGCCGATCCAGGACTGCCTCGCGGTGGACGCGAACGGCGACCCGTGCATCGAGGCCCGCACGCCGCTCGACCTGGAGGCGGAGCTCGGCCTGCCGGGTGGCAACATCTTCCACGGGGAGCTGGGCTGGCCGTTCGCCGAGAACGACGACGACATCGGCAAGTGGGGCGTGGAGACCGACGTCGACAACGTGTTCGTCTGCGGCGCCGGATCCCGTCGCGGTGGCGGGGTCAGCGGCATCGGTGGCCACAACGCGGCGCGGGCGGTGCTCGAGCGCATCTGATGGGAATTCTGCGACATGCTGGATGACACCGGCTGTCATCTCTGGTTACAGTGATCGCGTGGGGGACTTCTACGGGATTGCGGAAATCGCGGACGCCATGGGGCTGAGCCGCCAACTGGTGACGGTGTGGCGCAAGCGCCGCTCGCACGGCATTCCGGAGCCGGACGCCGAGCTCGCGTCCGGCCCGATCTGGCGCAGGGAAACGGTCGAACCGTGGATCGAACGGACCCGCGGCCGCCTGGGGCTCGCGGGCGGGCGCGAATCGGCGAGCCGCAGCCTGCGGTTGCGCACGTGCCGCCGGGTGCTCCGGCTCGCCGCGCTCATGCTCGAGGAACCGCAGCGGGTGCGGGTGCTCAACGACGCGGCCGACCAGCTGCGCGACCTCATCCACGAGGTCGACCAGACCGCCGACGACGTGGTCGGCTCGCTGTTGCGGGAGCTCATCGAGCCGGTGCGCGACCCCGATGTGCCGGCCGAGCTGCTGCGCGTGCCGATCATCGAGTCGTTGCCGCTGGTGACCGCCGTCGCGCGGAACTCGCCAGACTGGTGAGCAGGGCGCTGGGCGAGGCCAGTGCCACGCCCACTGCGCGGTGCCTGCTCGGCCGGCCACGGCGGGTTGATCCACGTCGCGGCCATCAGCACACCCAACGTCCCCGGTAGCCACAGCTGCCCCTGCCACGGGGTCTTATATCAGGATTTATATATCAAGGAACCTTGCTAAAGGTTTATTGATGTGGGTACCGTGGTGCCATGACCGAGGCTCGCATCACCGACCCCAAGACGCTTCGCGCGCTCTCGCACCCATTCCGGTGGAAGCTGATCCAGCTGCTCACCGAAGAGGGGCCGCGCACCGCCACGCAGTGCTCGGAGAGGCTCGGCGAGAGCGTCGCGAGCTGCTCGTACCACCTGAACATGCTGGCCAAGTACGGCTTCGTCAGCGAGGTCGAGGGTCCTGGCCGGCAGAAGCCGTGGCGGATCGTCAGCACGCGGCAGTCGATCTCGCCGGAAGGACTCGAGGGCGAGGCGGCGATGGCGGCCGAGGCTGCCGCGCTGGCCTACCTGGACCAGGAGTTCGAGCGCACGCGGGAACGCCTGCGCCAGCGCGAGCACCTGCCGGAGGACTGGCGCAAGTCGGTCGGCACGGAGGGCACCGTCAAGTTCCTCACCGCCGACGAGGCCGACGCGTACCTGGACGAACTCCGGGCGCTGATGAACAAGTACGACGACCGCCGGCTTGATGAGTCGCTCCGGCCGGAAGGCGCGCGGGCGGTCAGGTTGTTCCTGAGCGTCACGGTCGCACCCGAATAGAACAAGAGACGAGGGGATTCGCCATGTTCTCGCACCACGACGCGTTTGCTATCGCGAAGCAGAGGCAGTGCGACTTCGAGGCCGACGCGGCCATGGGCCGGCTGGAGAAGAAGTCCAAGGAAGTCGTTGCGAAGCCTGAGCGGCGCCGGTTGAGGCTGTTCGTTCGCGTTCGTCCGGCGTAGGGTGTGACTCCGCCGCTGCAAACGTTTTCATGACGTTTCAACGGGGAGGACATCCGTGTTACGGAGACTCGGCGCCGCGGTCACAGCGGCTCTGCTCGCCACCGCGATGCTTGCGGAACCGGCCCAAGCGGCGGTGCACAACGTCAAGGACTACGGCGCGGTCGGCAATGGCAGCGCCAACGACACGGCCGCGATCAACAGGGCGATCACGGCGGCGAACGCGGCCGGCGGCGGGACCGTGCAGTTCCCGTCCGGCACCTACCGCTCGCCCAACTCGATCCACCTGAAGAGCAACGTCACGGTGCAGCTCGACGCGGGCGCGACGATCATGGGAGCGTCCGGCGCCGGGTACGACCCGCCGGAGGACAACCAGTGGGACGAGTACCAGGACTACGGGCACAGCCACTTCCACAACGCGATGATCTGGGGTGACCGGCTCGCCAACATCGCGTTCGTGGGCAGCGGCACCATCGACGGCGGCGGCGCCCTCATCACCGGCAACCCCGGTCGCGGGCAGGCCGACAAGATCATCTCGTTGACGCGCTGCGAGAACCTCACGGTCAGCGGCATCAAACTGCGTCGCGGCGGGCACTTCGCGATGCTGATCAACGGGTGTAAGAACGTCGTGTCCGACCGGCTGACGATCGACACCGCGAGCGACCGCGACGGGTGGAACGTCATCAGCACCACCAACGTGACGATCACCAACGGCAACTTCGCCGGCAACGACGACGCGCTCGCGTTCAAGAGTGACTACGCGCTCGGCCAGAAGCTGAGCAACGGCAACGTGAAGGTCTACGACACCAAGCTCAGCGCGGGCTGCTGCAACGCGTTGATGTTCGGTTCGGAGACGTGCGGTGACTTCACCGGCTACGACTTCCAGCGCATCCAGATCCAGGGTTCCAACAAGTCCGGGCTCGGCCTCGTCTCGATGGACGGCTCGATCGTCTCCGACGTGCACTACAAGGACATCACCGTCAGCGGGGTGCGGTCGCCGATCATGCTCAAGGTCGGGGCCAGAAAACGGTGCGGCAACAACCCCGGCGTCGGTGCCATCAGGAACATCACCTACGACAACGTGACGATCAACGGTGCCTCGCCGTCGTTCAGCCCGACCATCATGGGCGACGTCGACGGGCACGTCAGCGACGTGACGTTCACCAACGTCAAGATCAACGTGCCCGGCGGCAACGGCACCATGTCGACCAACCCGCCGAGCAACGAGCGCACCAACTACAACCCGAACTCGATCGGCACCCGGCCCGCGTACGGCTGGTACGTCCGCTATGCCGACCGCATCAAGTGGGCCGGCGGCAGCGGCGTGTCGTTCACCAGCAACGACGGCCGGCCCGCCGTCATCGCCGACAACTCCACGGACCTGACGTTCGACGGGTTCGGCTGGGAGCGCGGCACGAGCAGTCCGACGGACTTCCTCTTCCGCAACACCAACGGTTTCTGCGTCCGCAACTCCGGTTCACCGCGCATCACCAACACCGGGTCGACCGAGAAGTGCAGTGTGGGCAACGACTTCAGCCTCACCGTCGACCCGGCGGCACGGACGATCAAGCCCGGCGAGACCGCGTCGTACGCGATCCGCACGGCGTTCACGGGCTCGCCGGGGCCGATCGCGCTGGACGCGGACAACGTCCCGGCCGGGAGCGTGGTCCAGTTCAACCCGGCCACGGTCAACCCGGGCGGCACCTCGGTGATGACCGTGGCGACGCTGCCGGACACCCCGCAGGGCACGTCCGACATCACCGTCACGGGCACGGCGGGATCGCTCACCCGCACAGCCACGGCACGGCTGACCGTCGGTGACGCACCGGACGAGCTGGAGCTGAGCGGGCTGACGGTCGCCGACACCGCCAACGCGGGGGACTGGTCGTTGCAGACGAACCTGCGCACCGGTGTGGCGCAGTACGGCGACCGTGACTTCACGTTCAGCGCGGTGCCTGCCGAAATCGCCGGGGCGCAGTGGATCCGCACCGCCAACGACTCGAAGTCGGCAGCGCAGAACCCGTTGGCGCGCTTCCGGATCAACCGCGACGCGGTGGTCTACGTCGCGGTCGACACGAGGCTCGGCAAACGTCCGTGGATGGACGGGCTGTGGCTCGACAGCGGCCTGTCGCTGGTCAACACCGAAGGGTCCGCGAAGACCTTCCGCCTGTACGCCAAGGGCTTCCCGGCGGGGGAGGTCCAGCTGGGTCCCAACGGTGGTGCCAGCAACTACTCGGTGATCGTCACCTAGCCTCGAGCCGGACGATCACCGACTTGGAGGTCGGCGTACCCGAGATGTCCGCCTTGGAGTCCAGCGGCACCAAGGGGTTCGCCTCGGGGAAGTACGTGGCCACGCACCCACGCGCGGTCGAGTAGGAGATGATCCGGAACGACTCGGCGCGGCGTTCGACGACGCCCGTCGGGTCGTCCTTCCACTCCGACACGATGTTGACCATCTGACCGTCCTTGAACCCCAGATCCTTGATGTCGTCCGGGTTCACGAACACCACGCGCCTGCCGTCCTTCACGCCGCGGTAGCGGTCGTCCAGGCCGTAGATCGTGGTGTTGTACTGGTCGTGGCTGCGCAGGGTCTGCATCAGCAGCCTGCCCCGCGGCACCTCGATGACGGTCAGCTCGTTCGCGGTGAAGTTCGCCTTGCCGGTCGTCGTCGCGAACTCGCGCGAGTCCCGCGGCGGGTGCGGCAGCACGAAACCGTCCGGCTGACGGACCCGCGTGTTGTAGTCGGTGCAGCCAGCCACGACGCGCGAGATGTGCTCGCGGATCACGTCGTAGTCCTTCTCGAACGCTTCCCACGCAACGGGGTGCGACGTGCCGAGCGTCTTGCGCGCCAACCGGCACACGATGGAGATCTCGGACAGCAGCTGGTCGGACGCGGGCTTCAACCGGCCGCGCGAGCGGTGCACGACCGACATCGAGTCCTCGACCGTCACGAACTGCTCGCCTGAGTGCTGCACGTCGCTCTCGGTGCGGCCCAGCGCGGGCAGGATGAGCGCGGTGCGGCCGTGGACGACGTGCGAGCGGTTGAGCTTCGTCGACACGTGCACCGTCAACGAGCACTGCTCCAGCGCCTTCTCGGTCACCGGGGTGTCGGGGGTGGCGCTGACGAAGTTGCCGCCCATCGCGATGAACACCTTGGCGCGGCCGTGGCGCATGGCGTTGATCGCGTCGACGGTGTCGAAGCCGTGCTTGCGCGGCACCGGGATGCCGAACTCGGTCTCCAGCGCCAGCAGGAACTTCTCCGGCATCTTCTCGTAGATGCCCATCGTGCGGTCGCCCTGCACGTTCGAGTGCCCGCGCACCGGGCACAGTCCCGCGCCCGGCTTGCCGATCATGCCGCGCAGGAACATCACGTTCGCGACCTCGCGGATGGTCGGCACGGAGTGCTTGTGCTGCGTGAGACCCATGGCCCAGCACGCGATCGTGCGCTTCGAGTCGACGAACATGCCCGCCACGCGGGTGATCTGCGCGCGGGTCAGGCCGGTCGCGGTGAGCACCCGGTCCCAGTCGAGCTCGCGCAGGCTCTCCGCGTACTCCTCGAAGCCGTGCGTGGACTTCGCGATGAAGTCGCGGTCGAGCTTGTCCCACGTCAGCAGCAGGTGCCCGATCGCCTGGAACAGCGCCTGGTCGCCACCCACGCGGATCTGCACGAACTCGTCGCACAACGCGGTGCCGCGGCCGACGAGGCCCGCCACGTTCTGCGGGTTCTTGAACCGCATCAGGCCGGCTTCCGGCAACGGGTTCACGGCGATGATCTTGGCGCCGTTCTTCTTGGCGTCCTCCAGCGCGCTGAGCATGCGCGGGTGGTTCGTGCCGGGGTTCTGGCCGACGACCACGATGAGGTCGGCGAGCTCGAAGTCCTTGATGGACACCGAACCCTTGCCGATGCCGATGGTCTGGTTCAGTGCGGCGCCGGAGGACTCGTGGCACATGTTCGAGCAGTCCGGCAGGTTGTTCGTGCCGAACGAGCGGACCAGCAGCTGGTAGAGGAACGCGGCCTCGTTGCTGGTGCGGCCGCTCGTGTAGAAAATCGCCTCATCGGGTGACGACAGCGACGTCAGCTCGTCGGCGATGAGGCTGAACGCGTTGTCCCAGCTGATCGGCGTGTAGTGGGTGGCGCCGGGCCGCATGACCATCGGCTCGGTGAGCCTGCCCTGCTGGCCGAGCCAGTAGTCGGTCTTCTCCCGCAGGGTCGCGAGCGAGTGCGCGGCGAAGAACTCCGGCCCGATGCGGCGCTTGGTGGCCTCCTCGGCGACGGCCTTCGCGCCGTTCTCGCAGAACTCGGCCATCTTGCGGTGGCCCTGCGGCTCCGGCCACGCGCAACCGGGACAGTCGAAGCCTTCACGCTGGTTGAGCAGGCGCAACGTCTTGACCGTGCGGGTCACACCCATCTGCTCGACCGCGCGGTCGAGCGACACGAGCACGCCGGGAATCCCCGCTGCCCATGTCTTGGGGGTGCTGACTTCGAGCGCGGACTCGTCGACGTCGTGCTGCGGGGGCTTGCTGCTCATGGGTGCATTCTTCGCTGATCGACGTCGGCGCCGCCAGCGCCCCCGAAGAACGCGGCGGCGCCGTCGTCACGGGCCCCAAGGGGTTGAACGGTCCGTGACGGTCAATTGTGATCGGGGTCACTCTGCCTGGGCACCTCTGAAAGGGTGATCAGTCGCAGGTGTTCTCGGTCGGCATCGCGCCCTCGGCCGAGAAGTACTTCTTCTCGTCGTCGAGGACGCCGTTGCCGCCCGGCGCGACCGGCTCGGTGAACTGCGGCGCGAGGAAACCCTCCTTGGCCGCCTTGCACGCGATCGAGTAGTGGAAGTTGTCGAGCTTGGACAGCCACAGGCCGCCGTCCGGCATGATCAGGTACGTCGCCTGCTGGCGGGTGGACGCGACCATCTCCATCTGGTTGACCAGCTTCTTCGGGTCCGGCGGCTCGAACGCGTACGCGAACACGTAGTCCGCCGTCACGGCCGGGTAGCCGTCCTTCTCGCCGAGCGTCATCTTCCCGGACACCTTGATGCCGTTCGGCAGCAGCTTCGTGCCCTGCTTGAGTCGCGTGGCCCAGCCGCGCAGGTCGTTCACGACGCGCTCGCGCATCTTCGGCGACAGCATGGCGAGGAACCTGTCCGGCTTGTGCTCGCTGAGCATCACCGGGTCCAGGCGCGACGCGATGAGCGCCTGGCGGACCTGTTCGAACGCCGGGGTGGCGTCCGGCGCGACGATGCCCTTCTCGCCGTCGGCCCACTGTTCGGCAGGCGTGCCGGCGAACGGGACCGCCACGTTGACTCCGGTGTAGGGCAGCTGCGCCTCCGGCAGCGAGACCTCGCCGAACTTCCCGGCCCGGTAGAGCCCGAACAGCACCGCGCCGATGACGATCAACGCGATCGCGGACACCACCTTGCCGCTGTGCCTGCGCATGCGTGCCCGCCGGCGTTGCTTGCGGATCTCCCGTTTGGCGCGTCTGTTCGCTCTGCGGATCCAGGCCGCGTCGTTCAGATCCGGATGATCTTCAAGGTCGTACTGCACGTGCCCCCCAAGTCGGTCGCAGAGCTCGTCGCGCGCGCGACTTGAACACGGCGTCGGCCGTGGTCCGGTTGCCTTCTGCGATGCGACGACTCCCCCAGGAATCTCCCCAAGGGCGGCATCTTAGGGCGTGTGCGGCCCGTTAGCAGGTATCTCGATTTAAGTCGATACCCCCACCTCCGTAGACTTCACAGCTGTGACTGAACTCGACACCGCAACCCAGCGTCCCGACCTCCCCGCCGCGTGGACTCCGGCGGAGGTAGAGGCGGAGCTGTACCAGCGGTGGGTCGACCGGGGCTACTTCACGGCGGACCCGAGCAGCGACAAGCCGCCGTTCACCATCGTGCTGCCCCCGCCGAACGTCAACGGCAGCCTGCACATGGGTCACGCGCTCAACCACTCGGTCATGGACGCCCTGACCAGGCGCCGCCGCATGCAGGGCTACGAGGTCCTGTGGCTGCCCGGCACCGACCACGCGGGCATCGCGACGCAGAACGCCGTCGAGCGCGCACTGGCCGGTGAGGGCCTGTCGCGCCACGACCTGGGCCGGGAGAAGTTCGTCGAGCGCGTCTGGGACTGGCGCGAGGAGGTCGGCGGCCGGATCCTCGGCCAGATGCGCCGCCTCGGCGACGGTGTCGACTGGACGCGGACGCGCTTCACCATGGACGAGGGCCTGTCGCGCGCCGTCGGGACGATCTTCAAGAAGATGTTCGACGACGGCCTGATCTACCAGGCCGAGCGGATCATCAACTGGTGCCCGCGCTGCCAGACGGCGTTGTCGGACATCGAGGTCGACCACAGCGAGGACGACGGCGAGCTCGTCTCGATCCGCTACGGCGACGGGGAGAACTCGATCGTCGTCGCGACCACGCGCGCCGAGACGATGCTCGGTGACACCGCGGTCGCCGTCCACCCGGACGACGAGCGCTACCAGCACCTCATCGGCACCGAGGTCGCGCTGCCGCTGACCGGCCGCCGGATCCCGATCATCGCCGACTCCCACGTCGACCCGAAGTTCGGCACCGGTGCCGTCAAGGTCACGCCGGCGCACGACCCGAACGACTTCGAGATCGGCCAGCGCCACGGCCTGCCGAACCTCATGATCATGGACGAGCGTGCGACCATCACCGCGCACGGCCCGTTCGAGGGGCTGGACCGCTTCGAGGCCCGTCCCGCGATCGTCGCCGCGCTGCGTGCCGACGGCCGGATCGTCGCGGAGAAGCGGCCGTACGTCCACGCGGTCGGCCACTGCTCGCGCTGCGACACGGTCATCGAACCGCGCCTGTCCCTGCAGTGGTGGGTCAAGGTCGAGGGCATCGCCGCCGCCGCGTCGGCCGCCGTCCGCGACGGTCGCACCACGATCCACCCGGCCGAGCTGAACAAGCGCTACTTCGACTGGACCGACAACCTGCACGACTGGTGCATCTCGCGTCAGCTGTGGTGGGGCCACCGGATTCCGGTCTGGTACGGCCCGAACGGTGAGGTCGTCTGCGTCGGACCGGACGACGAGGCGCCCACCGGTGAGGGCTGGCGTCAGGACGAGGACGTCCTCGACACCTGGTTCTCGTCGGGCCTGTGGCCGTTCTCGACGCTGGGCTGGCCGGACGAGACCGAGGACCTGAAGAAGTTCTACCCGACCACGGTTCTCTCGACCGGCTACGACATCCTGTTCTTCTGGGTCGTCCGGATGATGATGTTCGGCCTGTACGCGATGGGCGAGACCCAGCCGTTCGACCACGTCTTCCTGCACGGCCTCGTTCGGGACCAGTACGGCAAGAAGATGTCGAAGTCCAAGGGCAACGGCATCGACCCGCTGGAGTGGATGGACCGCTACGGCGCCGACGCCACCCGCTTCACGCTCCTGCGCGGCGCGAACCCCGGGTCGGACCTCGCGGTCGCCGAGGAGTGGGCAGCCGGTTCGCGCAACTTCACCACGAAGCTGTGGAACGCCACCCGTTTCGCGCTGGCCAACGGCGCGACGGTCGCGCGTCCGCTGCCGGCACGTGACGAGCTGACCGCCGCGGACCGCTGGATCCTGGACTCGCTGGACGAGCTCGTGTCCACTGTGGACTCGAACTTCGAGTCGTTCCAGTTCTCCCGTGCCTGCGACGCGCTCCAGAGCTTCACGCGGGACGAGTTCTGCGACTGGTACCTGGAGATCGCGAAGGTCCAGTTCGCCGACGGCCGGGTCGAGGCCACGCAGTCCGTCCTCGGCCACGTCCTCGACGTCGTGCTGCGCCTGCTGCACCCGGCGATCCCGTTCATCACCGAGACGCTGTGGACCGCGCTGACCGGCGAGGAGTCGCTCGTCATCGCCGAGTGGCCCAAGCCGACGGGCATCGAGCGGGACGAGGACGCCGCCGCGCAGATCGAGGGCCTGAAGAAGCTGGCCACCGAGATCCGCCGGTTCCGTTCCGAGCAGGGCCTGAAGCCGGGTCAGAAGGTCGCGGGCAAGGTCCGTGGCGCGTGCTGCGTCGGCCTCATCGACCAGGTGCCGTCGGTCCGCTCGCTGACGCGGGTAACCGAGCCCGGTGACGAGTTCACCGTCTCGGCGACGCTCGAGGTCGGCCTGCCCAAGGGCGCGGTGAAGGTCGAGCTGGACCTGTCCGGCACGATCGACGTCGTCGCCGAGCGCAAGCGCCTCGAGAAGGACCTCGCGGTGGCCACCAAGGAACTCGCGCAGACGTCGGGCAAGCTCGGCAACGCGGCGTTCCTCGGCAAGGCCCCCGCCGACGTGGTCGCGAAGATCGAGGCCCGCAAGGCAGCCGCCGAGTCGGACATCACCCGCATCAACGAGCGCCTGGCCGCGCTGCCGGAGGCGTAAGCACCGTGGAAACCAACCTCGACGAGTTCCTCGACGTCGAGAACGAGCTCAACCAGCGGTGGCCCGAGACGAAGCTCGAGCCGTCGCTGGACCGGATCAAGGCGCTGGCGCACGTGCTGAGCGACCCGCAGACGGGCTACCCGGTCGTGCAGCTGACGGGGACGAACGGCAAGACGTCGACGTCGCGCATGGTCGATGCGCTCTTCACGCGCATCGGCCTGCGCACCGGCCGCTACACCAGCCCGCACCTGCAGCTGGCGACCGAGCGGATCAGCCTCGACAACGAGCCGATCAGCCCGGACCGGTACGTCGAGGTCTACCGCGACATCGAGCCGTACGTCGCCATGGTGGACAGTCAGTCCGAGATCCGGATGAGCAAGTTCGAGGTCCTCACCGGCATGGCGTACGCGGCCTTCGCGGACGCCCCGGTCGACGTCGCCGTCGTCGAGGTGGGCATGGGCGGCACGTGGGACGCGACCTCGATCGCCGACGCGCGCATCGCCGTCCTGACCCCGATCGGACTCGACCACACCGAGTACCTGGGCACGCGTCCCGAGGACATCGCGGTCGAGAAGGCCGGCATCATCAAGGCGGGCTCCGTCGCCGTCGTCGGCGAGCAGAGCCCCGAGGTCATGCGGGTGATCCTGGAGCGGGTGGCCGCCGTGGACGCCATGGTCGCGCGCTACGGCAGCGAGTTCGGCGTCGTCTCCCGCTCGGTGGCCGTCGGTGGCCAGCTGATCACGTTGCAGGGCCTGGGCGGTGTCTACGAGGACATCTTCCTGCCGCTGCACGGCGAACACCAGGCGGCCAACGCCGCTCTCGCGCTGGCTTCCGTCGAAGCGTTCTTCGGTGCCGGCGCCGACCGCCAGCTCGACGTGGAGGCCATCCGCGAGGGTTTCGCCACGGTCCTCACGCCGGGCCGCCTGGAGCGCGTCCGCTCCGCGCCCAACGTCTTCGTCGACGCGGCCCACAACCCGCACGGCGCCGCGGCACTGGCCCGCGCGCTGGACACGGAGTTCGGCTTCCGCAAGCTGGTCGCCGTCGTCGCCGTCATGTCCGACAAGGACGCCGAAGGCATCCTGTCCGCCCTGGAACCGGTCGTGAGCGAGCTGGTGATCACCACCAACTCCTCGCCGCGCGCCATGGACCCGGACGTGCTGGCCGGCGTCGCGATCCCGATCTTCGGTGAGGACCGCTTCGAGGTGCGTCCCCGGCTGGACGACGCCATCGAGGAGGCGATCCACCTGACCGAGGACGAGCTCTCCGGCGGCGGCGTGATCGTGACCGGTTCGGTCGTCACGGCCGGCGAGGCCCGCGCGCTGTTCGGAAAGGAGCCGGCATGACCTCCCCGGCTCCGTTGAAGAAAGACCCGATGAAGGCGTTCCGGGGAATCATGGCCGGCACGCTGATCCTCGAGGTCATCGTGGTCGCCCTGGCCCTGCCGGTGATCGCCAAGCTGCACGGCGGCGTCACCTCGCTGGCCGGCTGGGTGGCGTTCGGCTTCATCGCGGTGTTCATCGCGATGTGCGCGTTCGTGCGCCGGCCGTGGGCGATCGCCGCCGTCGTCGGCCTGCACGTGCTGCTGATCGCCAGCTGGCTCCTGCTGCCCGCGCTCGGGGTGATCGGCGTGATCTTCGGGCTGGTGTGGGCGTACCTGCTGTGGCTGCGCAAGGACCTGCTCAAGCGGATGGCCGAGGGCAGGCTTCCCGCGCAGCAACAGCAGAACGGAACAACTACTTCTTCTGGTTGAGCTCTTCCTGGCCCTTTTCGTAGCTCTCGTCCCAGTTCGCGCCTTCCTTGAACGCCTCGGAGGCGCCGGTGCGGCCGAGCGCGATGGGCTTGATCGTGTCCGCGAACCCGTCACGGCCACGCGGCGCCATGATGTCGTCGACCCGGTTGGCCGCGTTCTTCATGGTGTCGTTGCCGAACGTGAGCTTGTCGCGGATCGCGTTGTTGGCGCTGGAGAACCCGTCCTCGATCTGCTTCACCGAGGCGTGGTTCTTGCCGATCGACCGCCCGACGCCCTTGGCCTTGCGGCCGATGTTGACGGCGGCCTTGGCCAGCGCGTCGGACACGCCCTTGAGGTTGTCGAACTTGCGGACGGCCTGCGCGAGCTTCATCAGCAGCTTGCTGACCTTGCCCGCGATCTTGCCCGCGGTCGACGCCGCCCGTGCCACGGCCCAGCCGGTGAACGCGGCGATCGAGGCACCAAAGCTGCACCAGCTCGTCGCGAGCGCGGTCACCGCGGCGATGATGAACTCCGCCACCACGTCGGCCACGATGTCGCGGATGATGCCCCGCACCGCCGCGACCAGGATGCCGGTGCCCCGGATACCGGTGGCGACCGCGTTCGCGGCCCCCTCCAGCGCCTTGACCTGCTCGGCGAGCGTGCCCGCCGCCTTGCGGTAGCCGTCACCGGACTGGCCGGTCCAGCCGCTGGTCTGGCCGGAGGCGGCCTGCGCGTAGTCGTTGCCGACCTTCGCGCACGCCTTGGCGACCTCACCCCAGGCGGCCGCGACGACGTTGATCGCACCGGGGTCGCCGGCGAGGTCGTCGAGCGGTTCCTTGAGGAACGACACGTGCTCGATCAACCAGCCGATGCCCGCGCCCACGAGCGTGCCCAGCGGGTTCGCGACGAACCCGAGCACGTCGAGGCCCAGCGCGACCCCGTCGAACGCCCAGTCGCTGGGGTTGTTGAAGTCCTCCGCGCACTTCCAGACGGTGTCGATGATCCGCGCACCGTCGGTGGCGTTGTCCGCACTGACGTCGAGAACCATCACTGCCCCTTGTACTTGTCGAACAACTTGGCGTGGTCGTCATCGGTCTGCTGGGTGGCGTCGGCGCAGTCGCGCAGCGCGTCGGCCACGTCCGGCAGCGCATTCGCCAGTTCGTTGATCGAGTTCGCGATCGCCGCGATGTGAATGCGCACCGGCACGCTGAAGACCTGCCCGATGATCCCGTAAGTCTCGATGCCGAGATCGACGCTTTCGCCGCGCGCGGCGGCCCTCGTGAGCTCCATGCCCATCGACTGCACGTTGCCCGCGTGGTTGATCACGTCGGCGGGCACCATGGCGAAACTTCCCGTCACGGGATCCCTCTTATCGGTAGATGGAGCCGGTGGGCTCGTCGTCGTCGGGGTGCTGCGGCGGCCTCTGGCGCTGCTGCGGCTCCTCGGTCTCTTCCGGCTGCTGCGCCGCGGTGACCTGGTCACGCAGGAAGTCCATGGCCGACGTGCCGCCGATCAACGGCTGCATCGTCGCCTCCATCTGCCCGGCGACGGCGGCGTGCCCTCTGCTGACGGTCTCGGTTATCAGGGCAGCCAGCTGGTCGGGGGACATCCTCATCGCGGAGGGAGTCAGGCTCAGCTTCTCCAGCCGCCCACCCGGTGCCATCGTCACCGTGACCGAGCGGTCGGGGCTGCTCACGTTCGCGCGCAACGCCTTGAGCTGAGCCTGCGTCTCCTCGGCCCGCTGCTGGATGTCGCTGACACGACGCAGGTAGTCGTCCAGTCGCTGCTGTCCAGCGCCCAGTTCTGCAGAACTCATGTCCCGTGAGACTGAGGCAACCGTCTTTCGGTTCCCCTACTTGTGCACCAATTGCGCGACCATGTCCTTTGCGGACTGTCGAGTGAAAACCGTGACGGCCAGCAACGCGAGCAGAACCAGCGCGTCCCGGCCTCCCGCCAGCCACACCGCGACAGGCGCGTGCCCAGGTAGAGCGAATGCCGCCTGGACGATCGCCCAGGTCGCCAACGCCGCGATCAACGCGGTCGGCACCCAGCTGGTGCCGCCGCCGAGAACCTGCTTCTTCGTGTCGACGTACGACTGTCCATACCGAACGATCCGCGCGGCGTCCTTGTGCACGCTCTCCGCGATCACCCCGATCATGACGGCGACCAGCACGGCGAACCCGGCGAGCACCCCGGACGGCAGGTCGACCAGCCACGCCCTGCTGAGCTCGGGCCACGGTGACACGAACTCCCCGACCCGTCGCGGCGCGTCGAAGTACTGCGTCGAGGCCAGTCCTTCCGCCGCAGCCGTAGCAAGCCCGAGCCAGGCGAACAACCGCAGCCTGCGCACCCGTCGCGTGATGGGAGTCGCCTTCACTTCCTCCTTGGTGACCGGCCACTTCTCCTCGGCCTTCTTGCTCTTCCTCCCCGGAACGAGCGAGAGGATCGCCGCGAAGGCCAGCCACAGCGTCAGCAGACCGAGTACCACCGCGGCGAGCGGGCCGGCGAGGAACCACCGCCCGCTGTCGTTGAGCCCGGGATCCCGATTGGACCGGAAGACGGCGACGTCACGCTGGCCAGGTTCGAGCTGCCCTGGCGGGAACGCGAGCTGTTCGGCGGGGCCGTTGTCCCAGCGCACATCAGCGGTGCACCCGTAACTGGTGCCGAGCCCCAACCGCCCGATCGGACCGTGTTCGGTGCAGGACGTCACGGTGGCGGTGCCGACCCGCTTCGCATCGACCGAGCCGACCAGGACGTCGGTGGTCCTGATCGTCGTGGCCAGCGCGAGGAAGGCGAGGACGGCGGCGAGAGCGAAGGCGAGTGCGCGCACCGCGCCACCCTAACCGCGATCAGGTGACGTCGTACGCGGCGTTTCCCGGCTCATAGGGCGCGGTCACGCACGGCGGTCCCGCCCCTGACCGTCCACAATGGTCACAACGACGACCTCGCGCCCGGCCTGGAGTGCGGGACCGTGCCTTCGACGTCGCGGAACCGGTGGAGTTCCTTCCCTCGATAGCGTGAAATCCCGCCGCTCTGAATAGGCGAAAGAGCAGCCGTAGCGCCAACCCTGCCAACAGCGCCGAGATTGCCTTTGCTGCTAACACTGTGTGTACAAGCGACTCGGAGTTCCAAGCTGGAGCGCTGCTCACTTTCTCCGATAACGCCTGGTCACAGTTCGTGACCGTTCTCCGGACGAGTCACGTCGGGTAGCGATATGCTCCTTCCAGGTTCGAGTACCGGGGGCAGGGGAGCTATGAGCGGAACCAAGGTCGACCTCGACACACTTCGCGCCGCCATCAAGGAATACGAGTCGATCCGCGACGAGCTGGTCCTGGCTCACCAGGGCGGCTACGCGTTGACGACCGTCCAGGCCGCGGGTTTGGACAAGCCGAGTGACGTCTACGCGAACCGGGCTCGTGACGCGGGCAAGATGCATCTGCAGTCCAACGTCCAGTTGCAGGAAACGCTGACTGCCCGGATCGACAACCTGAAAGCCACACTGGCTCAGTACGAGCAGACCGAGCAGGGTGTCAAGGACAACCTCAAGTGAAGGACTGAGCTGTTGCGCATCCGAACCATCGTCGCCGGTACCGCCGCGCTCGTCCTCGTGGCGGGCTGCAGCGACAGCGGTGGCACCACCGGTACGCCGACGAACGCCACTCAGCCGACCAGCAGCAGCAACAGCAGCGGACCGCCCAAGATTCAGAACCCGCTCAACGTGAAGGCCTTCGAGGCTGATCCGTGCGGCGTGGTCACCTCTGCCCAGGTCCAGGCATTCGGCGTGCCTGGAGTCACCGGCAAGGTGAACACCAATGCTGTCGGAGCGGCCTGTGTGTGGCTCGGTGCGAGCACGCCGGCGAGGATGTCGCCGGGAGTGGTGATCTTCCCGGACGGTACGAACCTCAGCACGATCCTGCCCAAGAAAGACACCACGTACGAGGTGTTCGAGCCGCTGCCCGACATCCAGGGTTATCCGGCGTACATCGCTCTCATCAACGACGCGCGCAAGAGCGGCAGCTGCGAGATTCTCGTCGGGGTCTCCGACGAGAAGGTGATCGCCGCTACCTTCCAGAGCTCGACCGGCAGCCAGAAGTACGCGGACCCGTGCGGCGCGTCCACCGAGTTCGCGAATCTCGCCATCACCACGATCAAGGCAGGTGCGAAATGACACGGCCCGCGCCCAGCTGCTCCACAGAGGACAACACCCGTGCGGACGGGCTTTCCGGACATCAGATCTACACCCAGATGACCGGTGGCCCCGGCACCGGGTCTGCGCAGGCCGCGGCCGTCGCGGCCGCCGGCCTGGAGCGCAGCTATGCCGCGATCGAGGGCCGGCTCAAGCGCGTGGGCGAGACGCTGGGCGAGTCGTGGACGGGTGCGAGCGCGGACGCCGCCCAAGCCGCCGCCAACCCGATCAACGCGGCGATGATCCAGATGCAGGACTCGCTGCGCCAGGCCGACCACTCGCTGTCCAACCAGGTCTACCAGTTCAACCTGAACAAGGGGCAGCTCAAGAACATGCCGGCGAACAAGCCGGACACGGGCTTCTGGGACGACGTCTCGCCGTGGGACACCGACGCCGAGGACGCCGCCAACCAGTACGGCAGCGACGAGGCGCACAACCGCAAGGTGTACAGCGAGTTCCAGAGCGCCAGCAACACCAACCGCGGTGAGCTGCCCAAGGAGTTCCCCGGCGTCACGGCCGACAACCTGAACGTCGAGGTCGTCGACACCGGTGGCAACAACGGCGAAGACAAGACCACGAACACCAGCAGCAGCTCCAGCAGCACCAAGCCCTCCTCGACCGGGTTCCCGAGCACGACCGGCAGTCCGCAGGGGCCGACCGGCACCTGGACTCCGCCGGGGACCGTCACCGGCGACACGACCAACACCAGCTGGACCAGTGGTGGCAAGGACGGCGTCACCAAGCCGGGCAGCAGTGACCTCGGCGGCAAGCCGCTCACAGGCGGCGTGATCGACCGGCCGCCGAACGCGGGTCTCCCGCCGATCGGCGTGCCGGGAGGACCCGGGCTGACCGGTCCTGGCGGGCCCAGTGGTGGCGGTCGCGGGCCCGGTGGTGCCGGCGGTGGCAAGGTCGGCGGCGGCACAGGCGGCGGCGCGGGCGGCAAGTTCGGTGGCGGCCTCGCCGGCACCGGCACCGGCGGCAGCGGCACGGCAGGACAGCAGCCGGGTGGCAAGTCCGGTGTGTTCGGTGGCATGGGCGAGAGCGCCAATGCACGCGGTGGCGTCGGCGGCACCACACCGGCCGGCCGCGGTGGTGCCGCGGGTATGGGCGGCATGGGCGGTGCCGGTGCGAAGGGTCAGGGTGACGAGGACTCGGAGCACAAGACCGCCGACTACCTCATCACCGAGGAGAACACGAACGAGATCATCGGCGACATGCCGATGGTCGCTCCACCGACGATCGGGGGGTGACGTGCTGCGGTCGTCCATCCAACTGTCCGACCTCGCGTTCGACGTGCTGTGGAAGCAGGAGAAGCTCGGGGACTTCCACCCGGCCCTCTACGTCGATTCGCCGGGTGAGACCGAAGACGAGCGCGCGGTCATCGAGCGCGACGTCATCGGCGAGCTGCGCCGGGTCGGGCTCGACCACCCGGACGTGCGGGGCACGCTGCACCTGATCGCCAAGGCGGACACGGACTACTCGGCGTGGATCGCGCTCACGCCGAGCGAGACGCGGCCCGTCGTGGTCGCCGCGAACTCGCAGCACGGTGTGCTCGCCCTGCACGACAACGGGTTCGTGCAGCTGCACCCGATCCGGCCGGAGAACGCGCCCGAGGTGCTCGCGATGCAGCTGCCGGACGTGCCGGCCGGCAAGGGCGCGTCGATCAACGTGCACGAGTCGGAGATCAACACGCACCAGCAGGGCAAGGCGACGCCGTCGATCTCGCTGCGGCAGCTGCTCGCCCAGCCCCGCAAGGGCACGGCGAAGCTGTACGCCGCGCGGCGGGGCGCCGAGGGCAGGCAGCGGGCCAAGACCTTCCTCACCACGATCGACTTCGAGGACGGCCGCTGGCTCGTGGTCAAGTACACCGACCAGAACAACCAGACGTGGGTGCACGCCACGCCCGCGTCGCGCCAGATCATCACCGACTGGCTCAAGCGTCTGACGTGAGGCCGCACGCGGGGCGCTTTCGCACGGAGAGTGCGAAAGCGCTTCGCTGGACCGATCTGAAGTTCATTTCGGGTTCCACCGCCGGACAGAACCGGCGACTACAAACCGCGCATGACCTTCGACCGTCGCACGTTGTTCAAGGCAGGCGCATTCGGCACCGCCGCGGCGCTGGTGCCCTCGGGCGTCAGCCTCGCCAAGTCTGACCGCCCGGTCCTCACGCACGGCGTGCAGTCCGGCGACGTCACCTGGGACGGCGGGATCGTCTGGACCCGCGCGGACCGGCCGTCCCGGATGTTCGTCGAGGTGTCCAACGACCCAGGCTTCCGCTTCTCGCGCCGCATCCGCGGTCCGCTGCTCACCCCCGAGACCGGTGGCACCGGGCAGGTCAGGGTCAACCACCTCCTGCCCGGCCGCCCTGTCCACTACCGCGTCACGGCCGAGGACCTGCACGGCCGCACCTGCAGCGAGGCCGTCTCCGGCAGCTTCGGCACCGCGCCGATCGGGCGCGACGAGGTGCGGTTCGTGTGGTCCGGTGACGTCGCGGGCCAGGGCTGGGGCATCAACCCCGACATCGGCGGCATGCCGATCTTCAAGGCGATGGCCGCGAGGAACCCGGACTTCTTCATCCACAGCGGGGACAGCGCCTACTCCGACAACCCCCTCAAGGAGACGGTGACGCTGGCCGACGGCCGGATCTGGCGCAACCTCGTCACGCCGGAGAAGGCCAAGGTCGCCGAGACCCTCGACGAGTACCGCGGCCAGTTCGCCTACAACCTGCTCGACGAGAACCTCAAGCGCTTCGCCGCGCAGGTCCCCACGTTCGCGCAGTGGGACGATCACGAGGTCGTCAACAACTGGTACCCCGGCGAGATCCTGGAGCTCCCGCAGTACACCGAGAAGCGCGTGGACGTGTTGGCGCAGCGTGCTTTCCAGGCGTTCCACGAGTGGATGCCGATCGACCGGCAGCGCGCGGTGGACGGCCGGGTGTACCGCAAGTTCTCCTACGGTCGCAACGTCGAGATCTTCGTGCTCGACATGCGCACCCACAAGGACCGCAACACCTCGCCGAAGGACCAGCCCGGCGTGATCCTCGGCGCGCAGCAGGCGCAGTGGCTCGTCCGCGAACTGTCGCGCAGCACGGCCACCTGGAAGATCATCGCGGCGGACCTGCCGATCGGCCTCACCGTGCCGGACGGCACCGACATCGAGGGCGTTGCGAACGGCCTGCCGGGCGCGCCCAACGGCCGTGAGCACGAGATCGCCTGGGTGCTGCGCGAGCTCAAGCGCCGCCGCGTGCACAACACCGTGTGGCTCACTGCGGACGTCCACTACACCGCCGCGCACCACTACTCGCCGGACCGCGCGGCCGTCGGCGACTTCGACCCGTTCTGGGAGTTCGTGTCCGGCCCGCTGCACTCCGGCGCGTTCGGCCCGAACACGCTCGACCCGACGTTCGGCCCGCAGGCCGTGTTCGTGCACGCGCCGCCCGCCGCCAACACCACGCCGCTGGACGGCTTCCAGCACTTCGGCGAGGTCGAGGTGGGCCGCGACGGCGACCTCACGGTGTGGCTGCGTGACGCGACCGGCAAGTCGCTGTGGTCGACCACGCTGAGGCCGCAGCGACGCTGATCGCAAAAGTTTGCAAGACCCGACGTATTGTTTCCTGCCGTTTGCCGTGGTTTCGTGCAGCAACCCTGCAAGAAGTTGCGACAAGGAGGTCGCGATGCGTCGGGTCGTCGCCGCGCTCGCTGCATTGGTTCTACTCCCTCTCACACCCGTTCAGGCCGTTGCCGCACCACCGCAACGTCTGGCCGTGGGGGAGGTGGTGGATATCGCGCCCGGTGTGCGCGACGGGGACGCGAAGCTCGCGTTGCCGCCCAAGCGCGACGACCTGCGAGGTGAGCGCTTCTACTTCGTGATGCCGGACCGGTTCGCCAACGGGGACCCGCGCAACGACGGAGTGGGCTTCAACCCCGCTGACAAGGGCTTCTACCACGGCGGTGACCTCAAGGGCCTGCACTCGAAGCTCGACTACCTCGACGGCATGGGCATCACGGCGATCTGGATGACGCCGATGTCCCTCAACCAGTGGGTGCAGGGCGACTCGGCGGCCTACCACGGTTACTGGACCGTCGACTTCACCAAGCTGGACCCGCACTTCGGCACCACGCGGGAGATGCGCGACCTGATCAAGGACGCACATCGGCGCGGCATCAAGGTGTTCTTCGACATCGTCGCGAACCACACGGCCGACGTCATCAAGTACGCCGAGAACAAGACCCAGTACGTCAGCACGGGCGCGCAGCCGTACCTCGATGCTTCAGGTAAGCCGTTCGACATCGCGGACTACGCGGGCAAATCCACGTTCCCGAAGCTGGACGCCAAGAAGTCATTCCCGTACACGCCGGTGAAGGACGGGCCGACGAAGTTCCCGTTGTGGCTCAACGACTCCACGCTCTACCACAACCGAGGTGACTCGACGTTCTCCGGCGAGTCGAGCGAGCAGGGCGACTTCTCCGGCCTCGACGACCTGATGACCGAGCACCCGCGCGTGGTCAACGGAATGAAGGACATCTTCACCAGCTGGATCGACACGCTGGACATCGACGGCTACCGCGTCGACACCGTCAAGCACGTCAACCTCGAGTTCTGGCAGGCCCTCGCGCCGCACGTGCAGCAGTACGCGCACCGCAAGGGCAAGAAGGACTTCTTCGTCTTCGGCGAGGTCTTCGACTCGTCACCGGAGAACACCTCGAAGTACACGACGAGCGGCAAGATGCAGGCCACGCTGGACTTCCCGTTCCAGAGCAGCGCGGTGAGCTTCCTGTCCGGCAAGGGTTCCCAGCGCCTCGGTGAGGTGCTGCTGGACGACGACCGCTACACCGACGCCGACTCCAACGCGTCGTCGTTGCCGACGTTCCTCGGCAACCACGACATGGGCCGGATCGCCTGGATGATCCGCAACGACCGGCCGGGCATCACCGACGCCGAGCTGCTGGAACGGCTGAAGCTCGGCAACACCCTGATGTACCTGTGGCGCGGCAACCCGGTCGTCTACTACGGCGACGAGCAGGGCTTCGCGGGCACCGGTGGCGACAAGCTGGCGCGCCAGGACATGTTCGCCTCGCAGACGCCGGAGTACATGGCGGAGAAGCTGATCGGCAGCGACCGCACCGGCGCGCAGGACAACTACACCACCTCGCACCCGCTGTACCAGCAGCTCAAGGCCCTGGCCGCGCAGGTAGACCAGGACCCGGTGTGGCGCGACGGCAACCAGGTGCTCCGGTACGCCGACGCCGATGTGTTCGCGTTCAGCCGCATCCTCGGCCGCGAGCACCTCGTCGTGGCGAACGCCGGCACCTCGCCCGCGACCGTCACCGTCCCCGTCAGCTCCACCGCTTTCGAGAACGCGCCGGTCGAGAACGGCCGCGTCACGGTGACCGTGCCCGCGCTGTCCTCGTTGGTGCTCAAGGGAACGAGCGATGTCGCCAAGTCGAAGCCGTCGCCCGTTCTGATCGCACCCGCTGCCGGAACGGTGCTGGACAAGCGCGTCGAGATCCGCGCGGACGGCATCGGCGCGCCCAACGCGGCGGCCACGTTCGCCGCGCGGGTCGAGGGCACCACCGAGTGGACCGTGCTGGGCACCGACGACTCGGCGCCGTACCGGGTTTTCGCTGACCTGTCGGCACTTCCGGGTGCGGCGGCCGGCAAGCGCGCCGAGCTGCGCGTGGTGGCGAAGTCCGGCGAGATCGGTGCGGACGGGGCGTTCGTGACGCTCGTGGCCGCGCCGCCGGTGCAGCCACCCGGCACCAAGAGCCCCGACTGGCTGGTCGTGCACTACCAGCGGGACAACTACGACGGCTGGGGCCTGCACGTCTGGGGCGACGTCGAGACGCCGACCGAGTGGAACGCGCCGCTGCCGTTAGCGGGCGAGGACACCTACGGGCGCTTCGCGTGGATCAAGCTGAAGCCGGGCGCCAAGTCGGTCGGGCTCATCGCGCACAAGGGCGACGAGAAGGACACGTCTGTTGACCGGTTCGTCGACCCGAGCGTGACGCCCGAGGTGTGGCTGAAGCAGGGCCAGGTGCCAGTGCATCCGTCCGAGCAGGCGGCCACCGGCAAGGCGGTCGTGCACTACGTCGGTGACGCCACCGGCGCCGTTGTGCGCGTCGCCGGACGGCCTGACGTGCCGTTCTCCGGTGGGATCGCCGAACTCCCGCCCACCACCGACTTCTCCGTCGTGCGCGGCACGACCGTGGAAGCGACCGGCAAGTTCACCAGTGGCCACTCGTGGGTCGCAGGCGGGAAGGTCCACGCTACGAAGGCCGCCGCCGAGAACCGGGCGGTGATCCACTACAACCGCGCGGACGGCGACTACACGGACTGGACGATGTACCACTGGACGGGGTCGCTGGAGCCGTCACCGGGCTGGAACCAGTCGCGGGTGCCGGACGGGCGTGACCAGTTCGGCGTGTACTGGTCGGTGCCGCTCGCGCCGGGCGCGGCCGGGCTGAGCTACATCGTCCACCGCGGCGACACCAAGGACCCAGGCCCCGACCAGTTCCTCGACCTGGGGCAGAAGGGGAACGAGGTGTGGCAGTTGCAGGGCAACGAGACCTATCTGCTGCCGCCGAACGCCGGCCCGGCCGCGGACGACGACCTCACCAAGGCCAAGGCGATCTGGATCGCGAAGGACAAGGTCGTCTGGGACGTGCCTTCCGTGCAGTCCGACGGCTACCGGCTCGAATACGGCGAACGGGTGCTGCGACTGACGCCCACGACCGGAGAGGTGCCCGCGCAGTTCCCGCACCTCAAGGGCAAGCCGGTGTTCGCCGTGCGCGGGTTCGTCGACGAGGCGTTGCGGGACAAGCTCTCCGCTGTGCACGTCGACGCGGGCGGCGCGATCCGGCACCGCACGAGCGTGCAGATCGCGGGCGTGCTCGACGACCGGTTTGCCGCCGCGGCAACGAAACTGACGTTCGGGCCGAGCTTCGACCACGGCCGAGCGTCGATCCGGTTGTGGGCGCCGACCGCCACGGACGTGAAGCTGCGCCTGTTCGACGAACCCGCGGGTGAGCCCAAGAAGGTCGTGCAGCTCAAGCGCGACGAGGCCTCGGGATCGTGGTCCGGCGCCGGCGACTGGAAGAACAGGTACTACCAGTTCGAGGTCACCAACTGGCAGCGCACGGTCGTGGTCACCGACCCGTACTCGGTGGCGCTGTCGGTGAACTCGACGCACTCGCAGTTCGCCGATCTGAAGGACGCCAAGTCCATGCCCGGTGGCTGGTCGAAGGACGTCGCTCGCGGTATCGGCGGTGCCATCACCGAGCTGCACGTGCGGGACTTCTCGATCAACGACCAGTCCGTCCCGGCGGCGGATCGCGGCACGTACAAGGCGTTCACGCACCGCGACTCCGTCGGCATGAAGCACCTCAAGACGCTGGCTGCCGCCGGTATGGACACCGTGCACCTGCTGCCGACGTTCGACATCGCGACGATCCCCGAGAAGCGCTCGGACCAGGCCACGCCCGCGTGTGACCTGGCATCGCTGCCCGCGGACTCGGACCAGCAGCAGGCCTGCGTGGGCGCGGTGGCTTCGAAGGACGGCTTCAACTGGGGCTACGACCCGTTCCACTACGACGTGCCCGAGGGCTCGTACGCCACGGCGGACGCGCAGAACGGCTGGGCGCGGTCGAAGCAGTACCGCGAGATGGTGAAGTCGTTGCACGACAACGGCAACCGCGTGGTGGTGGACGTGGTCTACAACCACACGGCGGCGTTCGGCGACGCGCCGACCTCGGTGCTCGACAAGGTCGTGCCCGGCTACTACCAGCGGCTCAACCTCGACGGCTCGGTCGCGAACTCCACGTGCTGCGCGAACACCGCGACCGAGAACGCCATGATGGGCAAGCTCGTCGTCGACTCGGTGGTGCGCTGGGCACGCACGTACAAGGTCGACGGGTTCCGGTTCGACCTGATGGGCCACCACCCGAAGGCGAACATTCTCGCGGTGCGGGCGGCGCTGGACGCGTTGACCGTCGAACGGGACGGCGTGGACGGCCGCAAGATCGGTGTCTACGGCGAGGGCTGGGACTTCGGCGAGGTCGGCGGCAACGCCCGGTTCGAGCAGGCCACCCAGGCGAACATGGCCGGGACGGGCATCGGCACGTTCAGCGACCGGCTCCGGGACGCGGTGCGCGGCGGTGGGCCGTTCGACGACGACCCGCGCGTGCAGGGCATCGGCTCCGGCCTGGCGGGGGACGTGAACTCCTCGCCCGCCAACGGGGATGTCGCCGCGCGGCTGGAGAACTACAGCGACCTGGTGAAGCTCGGCATGGCGGGCAACATGGCCGCGTACCGGTTCCAGTCGACGGCCGGGCCGGTGGTCTCCGGCCGGGACGTGAAGTACAACGGGTCTGCTGCCGGGTACACCGGTCAGCCGCTGGAGGCGATCACGTACGTCGACGCGCACGACAACGAGACGTTGTTCGACGCGTTGACCTACAAGCTGAAGCCGGAGACGTCTGCTGCTGATCGCGTGAAGATGCAGACGGTGGCGCTGGCGCCGGCGTTGCTCGGGCAGGGGCGGCCGTTCGTGCACGCGGGCACCGAGTTCCTGCGCTCGAAGTCGTTGGACCGCAACAGTTACGACTCGGGGGACTGGTTCAACGCCTACGACCCGTCGTTGCGCGACAACGGGTTCGGCCGCGGGTTGCCGCCCAAGGCGGACAACGAGTCGAAGTGGCCGTACGCGAAGCCGTTGCTGGCCGGGCCGAAACCGTTGTCCGCGGACATGAAGGCCTCGCTGGACGCGACCTTGGAACTGCTGCGCATCCGCCAGTCGTCGCCGTTGTTCTCGCTGGGCAGCGCGGACCTGGTGCAGCAGAAGGTGTCGTTCCCCGCCGCCGAGTCGGGCGTGATCGTCATGCACCTCGACGACACGGTCGGGCCGGACGTGGATCGTGGTCGCCGAGGCCTGCTCGTGGTGATCAACCCCTACCCGACGGACAGGTCCGTTGCGCTGCCTCCGGGTGACTGGAAGCCGCTGACCAGTGAAAAGCGGGCCGGTGCCGCGCGCTCGGTCGTCGTGCTGGAAAGGTAGTCCCGCTCACAAATAGTTTCGATTTAGATAATCTGATACCTTAGTGCCCATGGGCACGACGAGGTGTACTGACCTGATGATGCTGCTGCATCTGACGGGACACGCGCTGGAGACAGAGCTGACGGCGAGGCTCGCGGAAATCGGATTGACCCCGCGAGCCCGCTGCGTGTTGTCTGGCGCGCTGGACGCGGAGCGCACGCAGTCCGAGATCGCCGAGCTGGCCAGCATCGACAAGACCACGATGGTCGTGACGCTGGACGCGCTCGAAGCCGCCGGTTATGCCGAGCGCAAGCCGTCCGCGGTGGATCGCCGTGCGCGCGTGGTCGTCGTGACCGAGTCGGGCCGGGAGATCGTGGCGAAGGCCGATCAGGTCGTGGCCGATGTGTACGAGAGCGTGCTGGGGTCGTTGCCCGACGATGAGCGTGATGGCCTGGTCAAGGGCCTGAGCAGGCTTCTTGAGGGCCGGCTGAGTGCCCTCGTGCCGTGTGACAAGCCGCCGCGCAAGCGTGCTCTGCGTCATGCCGTCGGATAAAAGATAGTCCCGTACAAAACTATCTGCTACGGTTCCTCTTATGGAATCAGGGGGACCGAAGACCGACTCGCGCTGGCTGGCGCTGATCGTGCTGTGCGCGGGCATGTTGATGATCGTGCTGGACCAGACGATCGTGAACGTCGCGCTGCCCGCGATCGAAGAAGACCTCAAGTTCGGCCAGGCCGGTCTGGCCTGGGTCGTCAACGCTTATCTGATCGCCTACGGCGGTCTGCTCCTGCTCGCGGGTCGGCTGGGCGACCTGATCGGGCACAAGAAGGTGTTCCTGATCGGCCTCGGCGTCTTCACCGTCGCATCGCTGTTGTGCGGCCTGTCGTTCAACGCCGAGATGCTGATCGTTTCTCGTTTCGTGCAGGGCGCGGGCGGTGCACTGGCCACGTCCGTGACGCTGGGCATGGTCGTCACGATGTTCCCGAAGCCGGAGGAGCAGCGGCGTGCCATCGGCGTGTTCAGCTTCGTGGCGGCGGCGGGTGCGTCCATCGGCCTGTTGCTCGGCGGCGTGCTGACGGACGCGATGTCGTGGCACTGGATCTTCTTCGTGAACATCCCGATCGGCATCGTGGCTGCGATCGCGGCCGTGCGGCTCGTGCCCGACTCGGAGGGCCTCGGCCTGCGCGAAGGCGCGGACGTGCTGGGCGCGCTGCTGATCGTCGCCGCGGTGATGCTCGGGGTGTACACGATCGTCAAGGCGGAGCAGTACGGCTTCGGCTCGGTCCACACGCTGGGTCTGGGCGCGGTCGCGGTGGCTCTGCTGGCCGGGTTCGTCCTGCGTCAGCGGACTGCTGCGAAGCCGCTGCTTCCGTTGCGGGTGTTCCGCTCCCGCAACGTGACCGGCGCGAACCTGGTGCAGATCTCGATGGTCGCCGGCATGTTCGGGCTGTTCTTCCTCGGCACGCTGTACATGCAGCTCGTGCTGTCGTACACGCCGTTGCAGATCGGTCTGGCGTTCATGCCGGTTGCGGTCGCGATCGGGGTGTTCTCGGTGTCGCTGTCGGCACGCCTGAACACCCGCTTCGGCGAACGGAACATGCTGATCGTGGGCCTGTTGTTCATGCTGGTCGGCATGGTGGTGTTCACGCAGGTGCCGGTCGACGGCTCGTACCTCGCGAACATCCTCCCCGCTGTCGCACCGCTGGGCATCGGCCTCGGCCTGTCGTTCCCGGCCCTGATGACGCTGGCGATGTCCGGCGCCGCGCACGACGAGGCCGGCCTGGCCTCAGGCCTGGTGAACACGACCGCGCAGGTGGGCGGCGCGCTGGGCCTGGCCGTCCTGGCCACGACCTCGACCACCTACACGTCGTCGCTGCTGGCGTCCGGTGTCGGGCGGCTGGAGGCGCTGACCTCCGGCTTCCACCTGGCGTTCTGGATCAGCGCGGTGCTGGTGGCCGTGGCGCTGGGCCTGGCGGTGTTCGTGCTGCGGCAGGTCACCGTTTCCCGCGATGCGGAGCCGGTGCTCGTGCACTAGTGCTCGGCCAGCTCTTCGCGTTTCCGGACGTCCTCGGTGCGCAGGATCGTGAACTTGCGGTCCTGCGCTTTGAGGACTTTCAGGAAGCCGGGGCTCGTCTCGAACACGTAGACGTCCTCCGCGTCGTTGATCCGCTCCTTCGGCACCCACGGGGTGCTGACCACGGCCGCAACCGCGAGGGCCGACCCGGCCAGCAGCCAGACGAACCACTTGAGCAGCCAGCGAGCGTTGCGGATGGCGACGAACATGGCCGCGCCGATGACCGCGGCGGCCGGGGCCAGCCACCAGCGGTGGTAGGTCAGGGTGTGGGAGACCATCAGGGCGACCAGCACGGTCAGCGTGAGCAGGGCGGTCGTGCTGGCGCGCTCGGGGTCCTTGCGGGTGCGGAAGTAGAAGTAGAACGTGGCCGGGGTGACGATCATCAGCAGGACGGTGCTGATGCGATCGTCCGCCATGAACGTGCCCAGGAACAGGCCTGGGGCGTCGTCCAGTTCCAGCGTGTGCAGCAGGGCGAACGCGGTGTGCCAGTTGTAGTGGCTCACGGCCAGGAGCCTGAGGAGAACGAACAAGACGGCGGCGCCCGTCAATGCGGAGCCGGTGTGCTTTGCACTCACAGCGCAGAACTATGGCGCATGGTTCTGGAACACTCGCAGTGTGCTGCGGGCAGGCAAGTACAAGTGTCCCTACTGCAACCTCGCCTGGGACGACCGGGATCCCGGCGTCGCGCGGTCATACCCGCCCGGTGAACCCGAGAAGGTGCGGTACTGGTGGATTCCTGAGATCGGGGACCTGCGCACTGATCCGGACGCGATCTTCCATCCCGTGTGCTTCGCACAGCACAAGGGTGTGCCCGCCTTGGTCGCCCTAGTGCACAAGCACGACTCCATAGGACGGAGCCGTCCCAAGCTCACGGCACGGGTGTACGGGAGCCGCCGGTGACCGAACTGGTGTGGTGGAAAGCTGGCGGCGTGGCGAACGTGGTGTGTCCGGCGTGCGGCAAGGTCCTGCCCCTGTCCGGCCCGTGCGTCGCGCGCTGGTCGCCTGATTCGTTCGACTACGTGATGTTCATCGAGGACCTGCGCACCGCCGAGCCGTCGTTCATGCACGCGGAATGCTTCGCGGAGGTGAGGGGCTACCGCAGGCTGGTCCGGCTGATCGTCCACCGCCGCGATGACGAGGTCCGGCGCAGGCTGTATTGAACCGGTGGCTACCCTTGTCGCCACATCCCGTACCTGGTTTGAGGAGCTTTCCGTCGTGTCCGAGCGCACCCTTGTTCTGGTCAAGCCCGATGGTGTTGAGCGTGGTCTCGTTGGCGAGGTGATCGCCCGCATCGAGCGCAAGGGGCTGAAGCTCGCCGCTCTGGAGCTGCGTACCGCCGACCGCGCCACTGCTGAGCAGCACTATGCGGAGCACGATGGCAAGTCTTTCTACAAGGATCTGGTCGACTTCATCACTGGGGGGCCGTTGGTTGCTCTCGTTGTTGAGGGGACTCGGGCTATTCCTGCGTTCCGTCAGCTTGCTGGTGGGACTGACCCGGTGGAGAAGGCCACTCCTGGGACGATTCGGGGGGATTTTGGGCTTGAGGTTCAGTACAACCTCGTGCACGGGTCTGACTCGGCTGAGTCGGCTGAGCGGGAGATCAAGATCTGGTTCCCGAACCTCTGAGGTTCGACGTTGGCGTGTGCGCCGGTTCCGTAGGTGGTCCGGTTGCATTGGGCCGTTCCTGTTGCGTGCGTTTTCCTGGGGCGCTGCCCCAGACCCCGGCAATCTGATCAGGGGGTTGGCGCCGCACGTAGGTAGATGGCACGCCTGTTGCTTAGGGCGGCTGCCTGTTGCGTTGGTGGTTGCGTTGGCGGTGGGGTCCCCGTCACGAGTCGCACGGGAGGCGGCCACACCGGGGTAGGGATGTCAAGCGGACGAAAAGCGTGTCCGCTTGACATCCCTACCCCGGCGCGGCAACAGCATCCATGCGACTCGTGACGGGGACCCCACCGCCGGGTCTGTGTGACTAAAGGCCAAGACGGCTCGCCTACGGCATCGCGGTTGTTAGTTGCGGCGCGGGCTTGAGCCGAGGCCGCCTGCGTTCGCCCCGTTGAGGACTGTTCCCTCCGGGTAGCCGAGCGGTAGGTACATCCAGACGTCGTCCCAGCGTTCGTGTCCTACGGCGATGGCGTTGGGCATGCGGCCGCATTCGCGGAAGCCGAGGCTTTCGTACAGCTCGATGGCGCCGTGGTTGTTGCCTCGCACGCCGAGCGTGGCGATCTCGAAGCCGTTCTCGCGGGCGTGCTCCACGAGGCCCTGGACCACCCGCTTGCCCAGCCCTAGGCCACGGGCGGAGGGGTGGGCCATGATCTGCTGGATTTCTACGCGGTGCTGGAAGACGGCGGTTGAGCCTCGTCGCCACAGGCCGACGGCTTGGGTCACGCCGTCTACCTGGGCCGCGGTGAAGGCGGCGTTGCCGTCTCGGACCTGTTTGAGGACCCCGTCCAGCCATGCGGAAATGCGGTCGCGCGTGGGGGGCTCGTGGTAGCCGACGGCGCCGCCTGCGGCTACTACGTCGTGGACGACGGTGTGGATCTCGGTGCGCAGGTTGTCGTCGGCTTCTGTCAGCCACCGCAGTTCGATCTCCGGCATGCGGCGATCGTAATTGCGTCGAAAATTGTCAGACCCCTTGGCTAACGTCGGGTGGGTGGAGAACCTCGTCGAGGCCAAGGCGCTGACCAAGCACTTCGGCACGTTCGAAGCCGTGCGCGGCATCGACGTCGAAGTGCGCAGAGGTGAGGCGTTCGGGTTTCTGGGGCCTAACGGGGCTGGGAAGTCCTCGACCATGCGGTTGATCTCGTGTGTTTCCGGGCGCACGGGTGGTGAGCTGCGGGTTTTGGGGATGGACCCGGACGTTGACGGGCCCAAGATTCGGGCGCGGCTTGGGGTGGTGCCTCAGCTCGACAATTTGGACACCGAGTTGACGGTTCGGCAGAACCTGCAGATCTACGGGCGGTACTTCGGGATGTCCCGGCAGAAGTGCCGGGAGAAGGCTGCTGAGTTGCTGGAGTTCGCGCAGCTGACGGACAGGGCTGATCACGAGGTCGAGCCGTTGTCCGGTGGGATGAAGCGGCGGCTCACCATTGCTCGGTCGTTGGTCAACGATCCTGAGTTGCTGCTGCTCGACGAGCCGACCACAGGGCTGGATCCGCAGGCGCGGCATCTGTTGTGGGACAGGCTGTTCCGGCTCAAGCAGGACGGCGTCACGCTGATCATCACGACGCACTACATGGACGAGGCTGAGCAGCTGTGCGATCGGCTCGTGGTGATGGACGGTGGGCGGATCGCGGCTGAGGGGTCGCCCAGCGAGTTGATCAGCCGGTACTCGACCAAGGAAGTGTTGGAGCTGCGGTTCCAGCCTGGGGCCGAGAAACCTGACCTGGCTCGGTTCGCGGATCGGGTGGAGGTGCTGCCGGATCGGTTGTTGCTTTACACGCAGGATGGCGAGCATGCGCTGACCAAGGTGCATGAGCACGGGGTTCAGCCGGTGTCGAGTCTGGTGCGGCGCAGTTCGCTGGAGGACGTGTTCCTGCGGCTCACGGGCAGGACGCTGGTGGACTGATGCAACAGACGATGAGGGCCGCGTGGTTCGGCTTCGAGAAGCACTGGACTTGGTACCGGCGCAACTGGCGGGCGACGGCGGTGTCGAGCTTCTTGACGCCGGTGTTGTTCCTGCTTGCGATCGGGATCGGGTTCGGGTCGCAGGTGCAGTCGACCGAGCTCCTTGGTGGCGTGCCGTTTCTGCAGTACATCACGCCTGGGGTCATCGTCGTCACGGCTCTGCAGGGGGCCGCTTTCGAGTCGACGTACGCGATCATGTCGGCGTTCGTGTGGCAGAAGACGTATGTGGCCATGGTGGCCACGCCGATCACGCCCGCCCAGGTGTTCTTCGGGCAGGTGCTGTGGGTTGGGGCGCAGTTGTTCGCGCGGTCAGTGGTGTTCTTGGGCATCGCGGCTGTTCTTGGCGCGGTCACGGGTCCCGCCGACCTGCTGTCGATCCCGGCGGCGACGTTGGCGGGGCTGGCGTTCAGCTGTCCGTTGATCGCTTACAGCGCGACGTTGGACAAGCCGGACGGCTTCACCACCATTTTTCGGTTCGTGCTCATCCCGATGTCGCTGTTCACCGGCGCGTACTTCCCGGTCAGCCAGCTGCCGGACTGGTTCCTGCCGCTGGTGTGGATCACGCCGGCGTGGCACGGGATCGAGCTCGCGCGCGGGGCGGCGTTCGGCACGCTCGGTCTTTTGCCGGCGTTGGGGCACGTCGCTTATCTCGTGGCGCTGACCGCTGTCGGTATCGCGTTCGCCGTCCGCTTTTACCATCGCAGGCTGGCGGTGTGAGATGACCCAGACCCTCAATCGCGCGAACGACGCGGTGCCCGCGAGCGTCGGGCTGTTGTGGCGGGTCATTCCGCCGGGGTTGTACGGCGGGCGGGCCGGGATGCTGGTCGAGCGGGCCGCGATCGTGAACCGGCGGGCCTGGTTCGTGCTGTTCGGCGGGGCGTTCGAGCCCGTGTTGTTCCTGTGGTCGCTGGGGCTCGGCTTCGGTCAGATGGTGAACTCGGTGGCGGGGCCGGACGGGCGGCCGATCAGCTACGCCGCGTTCGTGGCGCCCGCGCTGCTGGCGGCGAGTGCGATGAACGGGGCGGTGTACGACGCGACGTTCAACGTGTTCTTCAAGTTCAAGTACGTGAAGTTGTACGACGCGATGCTCACGACGCCGATGGGGCCGCTGGACATCGCGATCGGCGAGATCGCCTGGGCGCTGCTGCGGGGTGGCCTGTACTCGGCCGGGTTCCTGGCCGTGATGCTCGGGATGGGGCTGATCGCCTCGCCGTGGGCGTTGCTGGCGCTTCCCGCGGCGCTGCTGGTGGCGTTCGCGTTCGCCGCGGTGGGCATGGCGGCGACGACGTTCATGCGGTCGTGGCAGGACTTCGACCTGGTGCAGCTCGCGGTGCTGCCGTTGTTCCTGTTCTCGACGACGTTCTACCCGCTGTCGGTCTACCCGGGCTGGCTGCAGGTCGTGGTGTCGTGGACGCCGCTCTACCACGCGATCGAGCTCATGCGGGGTCTCACGCTGGGCGTCGTGAGCTGGGGCATGCTCGGTCACGTCGCGTATTTCGCGGTGTTGTCGGCCGTGGGAACGGTGGTGGCGGCGAGGCGTCTGGGGAAGTTGTTGCTGGACTGACCGCGATTCGGCTCAGCGGTGTGGGGGCCGTTACTCTGGTCGTGTGAGTGTCGAGTCGGTTTTCCCCAGGTTGGAGCCTCTGCTGCCGCGGATCTCCAAGCCGGTGCAGTACGTCGGCGGGGAGCTCAACGCGACCGTCAAGGACTGGGACGAGGCGTCCGTGCGCTGGGCGTTGATGTACCCGGACGCCTACGAGGTCGGCCTGCCCAACCAGGGCGTCATGATCCTCTACGAAATCCTCAACGAGCTGCCGGACGTGCTCGCCGAGCGCACCTACGCCGTGTGGCCGGACCTCGAGGCGCTCATGCGTGAGCACGAGGTCCCGCAGTTCACGGTGGACGCGCACCGGCCCGTCAAGGCGTTCGACCTGTTCGGCATCAGCTTCGCCACGGAGCTGGGCTACACGAACATGCTCACCGCGCTCGACCTCGCCGGCATCCCGCTGCATGCGGCGGACCGCACCGAGGACGACCCGATCGTGGTCGCCGGTGGGCACGCGGCGTTCAACCCGGAGCCGATCGCGGACTTCGTGGACGCGGCCGTGCTCGGTGACGGCGAGGAAGCCGTCCTCGAGATCACCGAGATCGTGAAGGCGTGGAAGGCCGAGGGCTGCCCCGGCGGCCGCGACGAGGTGCTGACCAGGCTCGCCGAGACCGGCGGCGTGTACATCCCGCGGTTCTACGACGTGGAGTACCTGCCGGACGGCCGCATCCAGCGCGTGGTGCCGAACCGCGACCGGGTGCCGTTCCGCGTCTTCAAGCGGACCACGATGGACCTCGACGCGTGGCCGTACCCGAAGCAGCCGCTGGTGCCGCTCGCCGAGAGCGTGCACGAGCGGATGAGCGTCGAGATCTTCCGCGGCTGCACCCGCGGCTGCCGGTTCTGCCAGGCGGGCATGATCACCCGGCCGGTGCGCGAGCGGTCCATCGAGGGCATCGGCGCGATGGTCCAGAAGGGACTGGAGGCGACCGGGTTCGAAGAGGTCGGCCTGCTGTCGCTCTCGAGTGCCGACCACAGCGAGATCGCCGAGATCACCAAGGGTCTCGCGGACCGCTACGAGGGCACGAACACGGGCCTGAGTCTGCCCAGCACGCGCGTCGACGCGTTCAACATCGACCTCGCGAACGAGTTGTCCCGCAACGGAAGGCGCTCGGGTCTCACCTTCGCGCCCGAGGGCGGCAGCGAGCGGATGCGGCGCGTCATCAACAAGATGGTGTCCGAAGAGGACCTCATCCGGACCGTCTCGGCCGCGTTCTCCAACGGCTGGCGGCAGGTGAAGCTGTACTTCATGTGCGGCCTGCCAACAGAGGAGGACGAGGACGTCCTGCAGATCGCGGAGATGGCGAAGAACGTCATCCGCGCGGGCCGGCAGGCGAGCGGCCGCAACGACGTCCGCTGCACCATCTCGATCGGCGGGTTCGTGCCCAAGCCGCACACGCCGTTCCAGTGGGCACCGCAGTGCGACCCCGACGTCGTCGACGACCGGCTCAAGAAGCTGCGCGACGCGGTGAACTCGGACCGCAGCCTCGGCCGCAACATCGGCATGCGCTACCACGACGGCAAGCCGAGCCTCATCGAAGGCCTGCTCAGCCGTGGTGACCGGCGCATCGGCAAGGTCATCGAGGCCGTGTGGCGCGACGGTGGCCGGTTCGACGGCTGGAGCGAGCACTTCTCGTACGAGCGCTGGACGGCCAAGGCGGCGGAAGCCCTCGAACCGCTCGGCGTCGACCTCGCCTGGTTCACCACCCGCGAGCGCGAGGAGCTGGAGGTCCTGCCCTGGGACCACCTCGACTCGGGCCTCGACAAGGAATGGCTCTGGGCCGACTGGCAGGACGCGCTGGACGAGCGCGAGCAGGACGACTGCCGCTGGACCCCGTGCTTCGACTGCGGTGTCTGCCCCGCCATGGGCACGGACATCGAGGTCGGTCCGACGGGCCGCAAGCTGCTGCCGATCTCACCGGTCGGCGTCGGCTCACCGGTGAAGAACGCGGCCCTGACGCCCTAGCGCTGTTTCACACGCACGCGGGGAGCTTTCGTACTGCACGAGAGTACGAAAGCTCCCCGCGTGCGCTCAGCAGGCGGCGACGATCACTTCGTGACAGCGGCTTCTGCGTCCACCAGGCCGTGGCCGTAGAACGAGTTGTACTCGGAGTAGCCGGTGCAGAAGGCGTCCTGCACACCGGTCCCGTTGAGGTCGTAGTCGCCGGGGCACGCCAGCGTCTCGGCCTGCGCGTTCAGCATGCGTCCCAACGACACCGCGTCGGTCTCCGGATGCGTCGACGCGATCAGCGCCGCCACACCGGCCGCGTGCGGGGTGGCCATCGAGGTGCCGCACGAGTAGTCGTAGCCGGAGGGCACGGTGGAGAGCACGCAGCCCTTCTCCGTGCGGGTGTCACCGCCTGGCGCGGTCACGTCGATCGCGCCCAGGCCGTACGAGCTGTAGCCCGACTTGGTCTTGGTCTCCTCCACCGCGGAGACGCCGACGACGTTCTTGAGCTGCACCGGCAGCACCACGCACGACGGGTCGACCGGGCGGGTCTGGGCGTCGCCGTTCGTCGGCGAGAGCGAGTCGCGGCCAGGGCGGGACAGGTCCGCCGCGTTGTTGCCCGCCGCCGCCACGTTCAGCACGTTGCGCGAGGTCGCGTAGTCCACGGCGCGGCGCACGGCCTCGTAGATGACCCGCTGGCCGGGTTCGCTCTGGCAGGTGAAGAGGTACGGGTCGATGAAGTAGCTGTTGTTCGTGATGGTCATGCCCTGCAGGGCGGCCCACATGAACCCGCACACCGCGTACTCGGGGTAGATGAACCCGTCGTCGTCGACGACCTTCACGGATGCGACGCGCACTCCCGGCGCCACGCCCGTGGTGCCCTTGCCGTCGTCGGCGGCCGCGATCGTGCCGGCGACGTGCGTGCCGTGCGCGGAGGTCGTCGGGATCCACGCGGTGGGGGAGGTGTCCGGTTTGCCGGTCAGGCAGCCCGCGGACAGCTCCGGGGCCAGCGCCGGGGCGAGGTCCGGGTGCCGCGGGTCGATGCCGGAGTCCAGCACGCCGACGACCACGGACTTGGAGCCCGTGGTGACCTGGTGCGCGGCCGGCGCCTTGATGAGATCCATGTCCCACTGCTCGCCGGAACGCGTGCTGGAGGGACGCAGCAGCTCGGTGTCGTCCTTCTTGCGCTTGACCGACCGCTTGCTCGCGATGGACTCGGCCTGGGCGCTGTACGCGCGTGCCGGGCCGATCAACTTGAGGAACGAGGGGTCCGGCGAGGTCGCGACGGCGACCGAGATCTCCGGGTAGTAGACGGTCGTGCTGCCGCAGGCCTCGGTGATCTCCGCGTCCGCCACCGCAGGCGGTGTGAACTGCGCGAACACCACGAGGTAGCGCAGGTCAGGGCCAGGCTGAATGCACGCCGGGGCGACGACCGCCTCGGGTTCCGCGGTCGCGGGCAACGACGCCGCCAAGCACCCGGCCGCGAGCAGGGCGGTCATCGCCGCAGCCCGTGCGCGGTGGAGCAGAGGCACCGGGGACCTCCAGGTTGGCAAGGCGTCCAGACAGCCGGACCGTAGCCACGCGCAACGATCTAGACAAGCTGAACGTTCTCGATCGGGTTCACGGTACCGTCCTACTGGACGAACAGCCTGCGCCGATGGGACCGCTCACCCGTCGGAACCACCTCATGGGAGCACCAACTGAGCCGCCATCTGCCCAACAACCCGTCTGCCGCAGCCGTGCAGAAACTGCGCCTCCGCTACACCAAGCGGGGGAGGTTGCGTTTCACCTCGCATCGCGACATCGCTCGTACGTTCGAGCGCGCGCTGCGCAGGGCAGGCGTGCCCATGGCGTACTCGCAGGGCTTCAGCCCTCACCCGAAGGTGTCGTGGGTCGGTGCCGCACCGACCGGCGTCGCCAGCGAGGCGGAGTACGTCGAGGTGTCGGTGGTCGAACAGCTCGACCCGCAGGCGCTCAAGGTCGCGCTGGACGAGGCGTTGCCACCGGGCATCGACGTGGTCGAGATCGTGCAGGCGCACGGCGGCAACCTCACCGAGCGCATCGACGCCAGCGAGTGGCGGATCGAGCTCGACGGGGTTGAGCCGGAGAAACTCGCGGAAGCGGTGAGTGCTCTGCTCGCCGCCGAACGGGTGGAAATCGAGCGTCTCACCAAGAACGGCGTGAAGACTCTCGACGTGCGGCCTGCTGTTGTGTCGGCGCTGGTCGAACCACGTTCGAGCGACGCCGGACACGATGAGGCCGCATTGTCACAACCGTGTGGGATACTCATGACGGTCGTGCGGCAGGTAACGCCTACCGTCCGACCCGACGACGTGCTGAATGCGCTTCGAGTCGTCGCCGACCTCGTGCCGCCGGTACCTGCGAGAGCAACCCGGATGGCGCAGGGACGGCTCGACGGCGAAGGCAGGCTGGTGGATCCGCTCCAACAGGACAGAGAGTCCTGACGAGCGCAGGTCGACCGGCTGCGACGCAAACAGGAGGAGCGGCGCTGCCAGCGGCGTCGTCGTGGGACCTGCGCAAGCGTGCGCCCGAAGAGGCGCCACGCCGCTGCGCGCGAGGCAAGGATTCCCGCCGCGAGCAGCGGTGGAGAGAGACAAGAGAGGCCCCTGCGCGGCCGCGTCCTCACGGGACGCGCCCGGGGGTGGAGGAGCTGCATGTCGAACAAGGAAAAGCCTGCCGGCGCAACCGGCGGGCAGGGCGTGGTATCCGCACGCCCTGAGCTGGCAGATCTGCCGGACAAGCTGCGAGTGCACGCACTGGCGAAGCTGCTGGACGTCAGCAGCAAGGACGTCATGACGGCGCTGGCCGACCTCGGTGAGGTCGCGCGCAGTGCGCAGTCGAGCGTGAGCCGCGATGTCGCGCTGAAGGTGGCCGAGACGCTGCTGGACTGGGACGACGTCGTCACCGGTGAGGTCACCGAGGACTACGAACCGCCCGCGGTCCCGGCAGCGCAGGCACCGGCGCTCGCGCCGATCTTCGCCGCGCCGAGTGCGGTGTTCCTGCCGCCACAGCCGGTCGAACGGCCCAAGGCACAGGCGGCGATCTTCGTCGTGCCGGAGGAGCCCGTCGCCGTCGAGGAGAAGTCGGTCGGCGAGATCGCCGCGGACGAACTCGACGCCGCCGAGGCCGCAGCCGAGGCGGACGCCGACAGCGAGGACGAGGCCGAGGGCCGCCGTCGTCGCCGCCGTGGCCGTCGTGGCCGTGGCCGCGGCAAGGGCACCGACGGCGAGCCGGGTTCGGAGGACGGCGAGGAGGGCCAGGCCGAGGAGGCCGAGGCCACCGCCGACACCGAAGCCGCCGACGTCGACGGCGAGGACGAGGGTGACGAGGGCTCGACCCGCCGTCGCCGTCGCCGCCGTCGCCGCAAGACCGGCGCGGACGACGAGGTGACGTCCGAGGACGACCCGCCGAACACGGTCGTGCACGTCCGGGAGACCCGTGACGCGCGTGACGACAAGGCGGACTCCGAGGCCGCGCAGAGCGAGGTGCGCAGCATCCGCGGCTCGACGCGCCTGGAGGCCAAGCGCCAGCGCCGCCGTGACGGTCGCGAGGCCGGTCGCCGCCGTGCCCCGGTGCTGACCGAGGCCGAGTTCCTGGCCCGCCGCGAGGCCGTGGCCCGCACGATGGTCGTCCGCGAGCGCGGCGACCGCACCCAGATCGGCGTCCTCGAGGACGGCGTTCTGGTCGAACACTTCGTCACGTCGTCGGGCTCCGGCTCGATCGTCGGCAACGTGTACCTCGGCCGCGTGCAGAACGTGCTGCCGAGCATGGAGGCCGCGTTCATCGACATCGGCCGCGGCCGCAACGCCGTGCTGTACGCCGGTGAGGTGGACTGGGACGCCGCCGGTCTCGAGGGCAAGTCCCGCAAGATCGAGCAGGCCCTTTCGAGTGGCGACAGCGTGCTCGTCCAGGTCACCAAGGACCCGGTCGGCCACAAGGGCGCCCGCCTGACCACGCAGATCAGCCTGCCCGGCCGCTTCCTGGTGTACGTGCCGGGCGGTGGCGCGACGGGCATCAGCCGCAAGCTGCCGGACAACGAGCGCAAGCGCCTCAAGGACATCCTCAAGCGCGTCGTCCCCGAGGACGCCGGCGTGATCATCCGCACGGCCTCCGAGGGCATCGCCGAGGAGGAGCTGGGCCGCGACGTCACGCGTCTGCAGGCCCAGTGGAAGGTCATCAAGGAGAAGTCCGCGAGCACCTCCACCAAGGCTCCGACGCTGCTCTACGAAGAGCCGGACCTGCTGGTGAAGGTCGTCCGCGACCTGTTCACCGAGGACTTCGCCCAGCTCGTCGTCCAGGGCGACGAGGCGTGGGAGGTCATCGACTCCTACGTCCGCCACGTGGCGCCGGACCTGCAGGACCGCCTGAAGAAGCACGTCGGCAACAACGACGCGTTCGTCGAGTACCGCATCGACGAGCAGCTGATGAAGGCGCTGGACCGCAAGGTCTGGTTGCCCTCGGGTGGCTACCTGATCATCGACCGCACCGAGGCGATGACGGTCATCGACGTCAACACCGGCAAGTTCACCGGTTCCGGCGGCAACCTCGAGGAGACCGTCACCAGGAACAACCTGGAGTCGGCCGAGGAGATCGTCCGCCAGCTCCGGCTGCGCGACATCGGCGGCATCATCGTCATCGACTTCATCGACATGGTGCTCGAGTCGAACCGCGACCTGGTGCTGCGCCGCCTGACCGAGTGCCTGGGCCGCGACCGCACGCGTCACCAGGTGGCCGAGGTCACCTCGCTCGGCCTGGTGCAGATGACCCGCAAGCGGGTCGGCACCGGCCTGCTCGAGGCGTTCAGCCAGACGTGTGAGCACTGCCGCGGCCGTGGCGTCGTCGTGTCGACCGAGCCCGTGCACACGCACGGCGGCGGCAACGGCGGTGGCCAGCAGCAGCAACAGCAGCCCCAGGGCGGTGGCCGCAAGTCACGCCGCAACAAGGGCGGTGGCGAGCAGGCCGCTGACGTGGTCGAGGCGGCGGTCGAGGCTCCCGAGGCTCCGGCCGTGGAGCCCGAGGTCGTGGAGCCGGGCGAGCCCGAGGACACCTCCGAGACCGCGGTCGCCGCGGACCAGGAGCACGAGCACGGCGGTCGCCGTCGTCGCCGTCGCCGCCGCGACAAGGAGCCGCAGGCGGTCGTCGACGCGGTGGTGGTCGAGGAGCAGGCGCTCAACGGGAACGTGCCGCACGAGGTCGCCGAGGACGTCGAGCCGGTCGAGATCGACCCCGTCGTCGAGCCCGAGGTGATCGAGGAAGCGGCCGAGGAGCTCGTCGAACCGGTCGCGGAAGACGACGCCGAAGAGGACATCGAAGAAGCCGCCGAAGACGTCGCGGAAGACGTCACGGAGGAGCCTGTTGCGGAGCAGCAGCCCGCCGTGACCGTGACGGGACGCATCGGGGCGCAGCGCCCGGAGCCGGCCGCTGAGCCCGCGCCGGAGCCCGTCGTGGCCCAGGCGCCGGTCTCGGTGCCCGAGCCCGTGGCGGAGGCCCCAGCGGCCGTCGTGGAGGCCCCTGCGGCCCGTCCGCGCCGTCGTGCGGCCAAGCGTGCCGCCGGCGCGCCGGTCGCGACCGAGGTTTCCGCACCGCTGGTCGTCGAGGTGCCCAAGCAGCCCGAGGTCCAGATGCCCGCACCGGTGGTCACCACCACCACTCGCAGGCGCCGCGCCGTGTCGCGGCCCGCGGGACCGCCGGTCCAGGAGGACTGAGGCACGAAAGACGAAACCGGGGCCGCTCACGAGCGGCCCCGGTTTCGCGTTGTGAGGGACCGCACAGCCAGCGTGAACGTGATCAGGCCACCCCAGTTTGCTACCGCTGTACCCACTCCCGTAACCTTGTCGACGGCCCGCCATCCGACGGGTCCTGTCGTGTGCCTCCTCTGCCAGGTTTATTGCAGAAGTGTTGGCGCATGGCCCGTCACCATCGAGTAGCAGGAGACTTCCGTCCTGATGTACGCGATCGTCAAGACCGGCGGCAAGCAGTACAAGGTCGCTGTCGGCGACATCGTCGAGGTCGAGAAGCTCGAGGGCGAGCCGGGCACCGAAATCTCCCTCCAGGCGCTGCTCGTGGTCGACGGCACGAACGTCACCGCTGACGCGGCGGCCCTGGAGAAGTTCTCGGTGACCGGCAAGCTGGTCGAGCACACCAAGGGCCCGAAGATTCGCATCCACAAGTTCAAGAACAAGACCGGCTACCACAAGCGCCAGGGTCACAGGCAGAAGCTGACCCGCGTCGAGGTCACCGGCATCACCGGTAAGTGAGGACCTGACTTCTCATGGCACACAAAAAGGGTGCGTCCAGTTCCCGCAACGGCCGTGACTCCAACCCCCAGTACCTGGGTGTGAAGCGGTTCGGCGGTCAGGTCGTCAAGGCCGGCGAGATCCTGATCCGCCAGCGCGGCACCAAGTTCCACCCCGGCGTCGGCGTCGGTATCGGCAAGGACGACACGCTGTTCGCCCTTACGCCCGGTGCGGTGGAGTTCGGCATGAAGCGCGGTCGCAAGACCGTCAACATCGTCCCGGTCGCCGTCTAACCGGTCGCTGTTACGGGCGTCGTGTGTCCGCGGAAAGCGCGGACCACGGCGCCCGGTTGTGTTTTCTGGGGGCCAAGCCCCAGACCCCAGCCGGGGGCTCCGCCCCCGGACCCCCGTGAGGCGCCCGTTCCTGGAATCCGCCTTTTCTAGCTAGTTGGAAGTGATTAATCGTGGCCCGCTTCGTAGACCGGGTGGTCATTCACGCTGCCGCCGGTTCCGGGGGCAACGGTTGCGCTTCAGTGCACCGCGAGAAGTTCAAGCCGCTCGGCGGCCCGGACGGCGGCAACGGCGGTAGTGGCGGCAACGTCATCCTCGTCGTCGACTCGCAGGTGCACACCCTGCTGGACTTCCACTTCCGCCCGCACGCCTCCGCCACCAGCGGCAAGGCGGGCGCGGGTGCGAACCGCGACGGCGCGAACGGCGAGGACCTGATCCTGCGCGTCCCGGACGGCACCGTGGTGCTGACCGAGGACGGCGACGTCGTCGCGGACCTCGTCGGCGAGGGCACCCAGCTCATCGCGGCCGCCGGTGGCCGTGGCGGTCTGGGCAACGCCTCGCTCGCGTCCAAGGCCCGCAAGGCTCCCGGTTTCGCGTTGCTCGGTGAGCCGGGCGAGACGCGTGACCTGGTGCTGGAGCTCAAGTCCGTCGCGGACGTCGGCCTGCTCGGCTTCCCGTCGGCAGGCAAGTCGTCGCTGATCTCGGTGCTGTCCGCAGCGAAGCCGAAGATCGCCGACTACCCGTTCACCACGCTGGTGCCGAACCTCGGCGTGATCACCGCGGGCGAGACCATCTTCACGATGGCGGACGTGCCCGGACTGATCCCCGGAGCGTCGCAGGGCAAGGGCCTCGGACTCGACTTCCTGCGCCACATCGAGCGCACCGCGGTGCTCGCGCACGTCGTCGACTGCGCGACCTACGAGCCCGGCCGCGACCCGATCGCGGACATCGACGCGCTGGAGAACGAGCTGGCGCAGTACACCCCGTCGCTCGGCGGCAACTTCGCCGACCGGCCGCGCGTGGTGATCCTGAACAAGATCGACATCCCGGACGCCAAGGACCTGGCCGACATCGTCCGCCCGGAGATCGAGGCGCGCGGCCTGCCCGTGTTCGAGGTGTCGGCCGTGTCCCGCGAGGGACTGCGTGAACTGACCTTCAAGCTGGCCGAGGTCGTGCGCGAGTACCGCGCCGCCCAGCCGAAGAAGGAATCGACCCGCATCGTGCTGCGGCCGACCGCCGTGGACGACCAGGGCTTCACCGTGACCGAGGACCCCACGGTGGAGGGTGGCTTCCTCGTGAAGGGCGAACGCCCGGAGCGCTGGATCCGCCAGACCGACTTCTCCAACGACGAAGCCGTCGGTTACCTCGCCGACCGCCTGCAGAGGCTGGGCGTCGAGGACAAGCTCGTGAAGATGGGCGCCATCCCCGGTTGCCAGGTCACCATCGGCGACCTGGTGTTCGACTGGGAGCCGACCACGCCCGCCGGCATCGCGATGACGATGACCGGACGTGGCACGGACATCCGTCTCGAGCGCAACGACCGCATCGGTGCTCACGAGCGCAAGGCCCTGAAGAAGGCCCGGCGCGCACCCGGCGAGTACGGCGACGACATCAACGAGGAGTAACCCGTGACGGCCCCCGTGGTCTCACAAGCGCGCAGTGCGGTCGCGTCGGCGAACCGCATCGTGGTGAAGGTCGGCTCTTCTTCTTTGACCACAGCGGAAGGCGGCCTCGACCCGGCGCGGCTCGACGCCCTGGTCGACGCGCTCGCCGCGCGATCGGCCGCCGGCAGCCAGGTGGTGCTGGTGTCGTCCGGTGCCATCGCCGCGGGCCTGGCCCCGCTCCGCTTGTCCCGCCGGCCGCGCGACCTCGCCACCCAGCAGGCCGCGGCCAGCGTCGGCCAGCTGACGCTGGCGCACGCGTACGCGAACTCGTTCGGCCGCTACTCCCTGACCGTCGGCCAGGTCCTGCTGACCGCCGACGACGTGGTGCGCCGCGCCCACTACCGCAACGCGCAGCGCACCTTCTCGCGCTTGCTGGCGTTGGGCGCCGTGCCGGTGGTGAACGAGAACGACACCGTTGCCACCGAAGAGATCCGCTTCGGCGACAACGACCGCCTGGCCGCCCTGGTGGCACATCTGGTCGGCGCGGACGCGTTGTTCCTGCTGTCCGATGTGGACGCTCTCTACTCCGGTGACCCGCGCAAGCCCGGTGCCGTGCGAGTAACTGAGGTGGCCTCGGCGTCCGATGTGGACGGTGTGCAGGCGGGTACCTCCGGGGCTTCGGGCCTCGGCACCGGCGGCATGGCCTCCAAGCTCGCCGCCGCACGTCTCGCGTCCTCCGCGGGCATTCCCGTGCTGCTGGCAGGTGCCTCCGACGCGGCACAGGCGTTGTCGGCCGCCGACGTCGGCACTGCTTTCGCCGCAACGGGTTCGCGCCTGACCGCACGCCGCTTCTGGCTCGGCTACGCGACGGACGCGAACGGCCGCCTGCACCTCGACGACGGCGCGGTCGCCGCGGTCGTGGGCCGGCGCCGGTCGTTGCTGGCGGCCGGAATCACGGGCGTGGACGGCGACTTCGAGGCCGGTGACGTGGTGGAGTTGGTGAGCCTCTCGGGCGAGGTCGTGGCACGCGGGGTGGTCGGCTTCGACTCGGCCGAGCTGCCGTCGTTGATCGGCCGCAAGACCCACGACCTGCCGGAGGAGCAGCGCCGCGAGGTCGTGCACGCGGACGATCTCGTGCCGCTCGCTAGGTGAGCTCGACGCCCTTCGTCTCGCGCAGCGTCAGGATCACCACGAACGAGATCACGGCGCCCACCGCGACGTACCAGAAGAACACGGTGCCGCCGACGGCCTGAATGACCAGCGGCGCCGTGCCACCGAACACCGCGACCGTGAGGTTGTACCAGGCGCCGATGCCGAGCCCGCGCAGTTCGGTGGGGAACAGCTCGCTCATGATCGCGGGCGCGATCGACGTGATCGCCGTGTAGAGCCCGAGCCCGACGCAGAACACGATCACCATGTTCGCAAGCCCCGGTTTGACCAGTGTGGAGAGCGGCACGACCAGCAGCGCCATCGCGCCGGACCAGACGAGCATCTGCGGTTTGCGGCCGTAGTGGTCGGCCAGCCAGCCCATCGGGTACTGCAGCGCGACGAACACCACGGTGCCGATCGACAGCGCCAGGAACACGTCGATGTCGTTGACGCCCTTGGACTTCACCGCGAACGGCGTCAGCGCGGAGAAGAACGTGTAGAAGGTCAGCGTCGAGAGCAGCGTGATGCCGACCAGCTGACCGACGGCCTTCGGGTGGTCCTTGAGCGTCATCCTCAGCGGGTTGCGCAGGCTCTCCGCCTTGGCCTTGTTCTCCTCGAACTGCTCGGTCTCCTTCAGCGCACGCCGCAGCCACAGCCCGATCAGCCCGAGCACGCCGCCGATGAGGAACGGCACGCGCCAGCCGTAGGAGGCCATCGCCGCCTTGTCGAGGTTGCGGGACAGGAAGAACCCGAGCAGCGAAGCGATCAGCACCGCCGCACCAGTGGAGATGTAGAAGAACGATGAGTAGCGCCCGCGGTGACTCGCGGGCGCGATCTCGGCGAGGTACGCGGACGCGTTGGACACCTCGCCGCCCAGCGCCATGCCCTGCGCGATGCGCGCGAGCACCAGCAGCGCCGGCGAGAGCCAGCCGGCCTGCTCGAACGTGGGCAGCAGACCGATCACGACCGAGCCGCCGGACATCAGCACGATCGTCAGCAGCATCGCGGTGCGGCGGCCCCTGAGGTCAGCGAACCGGCCCAGCAGATAGCCGCCGAGCGGGCGGAAGAAGAAGGCGAGCGCGAACGTGGCGAACGTGCTCAGCAGGGCGGCGGTCTCGTTGCCGGAGGGGAAGATCTGCGTGGCGAAGTAGATGCTGAACGCCGTGTAGATGCCCCAGTCGTACCACTCCACGGCGTTGCCCGCCGACGAGGCGACGAGCGTGCGCACGGGCAGCCGATGCGTCTCCGATGTAACCGCCATGGAGGCACCCAATCACATACGGCGACGAATCGGTGCGTACGTCTCAACTGGTTCGTTGGTCAGGAAGTCAACGATCATCGCGTTGCACAGTGCGGGTTTCTCGTGCAGCAGGCCGTGCGAGGTTCCTGGCACGGCCTGCTGCACGGCGTTCGGCAGCGCGCGATACAGGGCCGTGGCGTGCTCCAGCCTCACCTCGTCGTCATCGCCGATCATGATGAGCGTCCTGGTGGGCAGCTTCTTCAGGTCTTCTTCAGTCAGCGCGGGGCTGCGGTGGTGCATCGGCGTGAGCTCGGTGGCCGGGTCCCAGCCGTCGTGGTGGAAGACGCCGCATACGACGACAAGCCGGTGCACGAGGCCGGGTTTCGGGTCCTCGGGTCCTCGGGTCCTCGGGTCTGAGCACGGCGGTGAGACTCCTCGGCTGTCCTGCACCCGAGACCTGGAGCTACCTGCCCGAACCCCGTCCTGAGGCAGTCCTGGTGCCGCGGGCGGTCACTCCGATGGGTGAACCTCGTCCTGAGTCACGCCTGGCGTCCTCTGATAGATGTCACGAAGTCATGGTCATCTTCATCGCGACCAGAGGAAGGAGCGCACGGGCGAGCATCCGCGGGGTTGCCCCTCCCGTCGAGCCATACTGATCAGCGTGCGTTCATTGGGTTTGGTGACGTTGGTTGTCAGGGACTACGACGAGGCGATCCGCTTCTACGTGGAGGGACTCGGGTTCACATTGGTGGAGGACACCCCGCAAGCCGGCAAGCGCTGGGTGGTGGTGTCCGCGGGCGAGGGAGCGGCACTGCTGCTGGCCCAAGCCGCCACGGACGCGGAGTCGGCCCGAGTCGGTGACCAGACCGGTGGCCGCGTCGGGTTCTTCCTCACCACCGACGACTTCGACCGCGACCACGCCCGCATGACCGAGTTCGGCGTGAAGTTCCTGGAGACGCCGCGCGAGGAGGTCTACGGCAAGGTCGCCGTGTTCGAGGACCTCTACGGCAACCAGTGGGACCTGCTTCAGCCCGCGCGGGTGTGACCGGGGGAGGCGCCGACTGCGGCAGCTGGTGGGACCTGCTTCAGCCCGCGCGGGTGTGACCGGGGGAGGCGCCGACTGCGGCAGCTGGTGGGACCTGCTTCAGCCCGCGCGGGTGTGACCGGGG
>NZ_JBITEX010000004.1:0-34005 GCF_044455585.1 Lentzea sp. NPDC051213 | reverse complement strand
GGGAGGCGCCGACTGCGGCAGCTGGTGGGACCTGCTTCAGCCCGCGCGGGCCTGACCGGGGGAGACCCCGACGATCCGCTTGAACGCCCGGCTGAACGCCGCCTCCGACTCGTAGCCGAGGCCGCGGGCGATCTCGCTGACCGTGCTGTCGCGGTCTTTCAGGCGGTTCATCGCGACGTGCATGCGCCACCGGGTGACGTACCGCATGGCTGGTTCGCCGACGAGATCGGTGAACCGGGCCGCGAACGCCGACCGGGACATCGCCGTCTGGTGCGCCAGGCGTTCGACGGTCCACGGTTGCGCGGGGTCGCGGTGGATCAGCGCCAGCGCCTGCCCGATCTGCTGGTCCTGCAACGCGCCGAGCCAGCCGGTGCGCGCGGCCGGGTCGGTGGCGAGCCACGAGCGGATCGTCTGGATCACCAGCACGTCCGCGAGCCTGGTGATGACCGCTTCGCCGCCGGGGCGCAGGTTCCGCGCCTCGGCGGCCATCAGGTCGATCGTGGCGCGCATGTCGTCGGCGCGGCGCACGTACAGCACGTGCGGCAACACGTTGACCAGGTGCTTTGCGGCCGGGTGGTCGAACTTCACCGCGCCACACACGAGGTGCGTCGCGGCACCATCGCCGCCGTGTCGCAGGATCGCGTAGCTGTCCGTCTCGAACGTGTGCGGCAACGTCGTGACGAGCGGTGTTTCGGCGGCACCGTGGAACAGCCGGTGGCCCTGGCCGCCCGGCACGAGCAAGACGTCGCCCGGTTCGAGTTGCGTGATCTTGCCGTCGACCTCGATCTCGCAGCGGCCGCTGGTGAGGACGTGGAACCACAGGCAGTCGGCCATGTCGGGCATCGTCAGCCCCCACGGTTCGGTCAGCTCGGTCCGGCAGTAGAACGTGCCGGACATCCTCATGAGGTGCAGGGCCTCGCCCAGCGCGTCCGTCATGTCACCAGTCTGGACGAACGAGCAAGCCCGCGCGATGAATTGTCATTGAGAGTCCGGCGCTGAGGGGTCAGAGTGAACGCCATGGGGACAGTCACGCTGATCGCAGCCGCCGCTTCCGGCCTGATGGCCGGCCTGTTCTTCGCCTTCTCCGTCGCCGTGATGCCGGGGCTCGCGGACCTGCCCGCCGAGCAGGCCCGCGCGGCGATGCGCCGGATCAACGTCCGGATCCAGAACCCGGTGTTCCTGCTGGTGTTCCTCGGCAACGTGGTGCCGTGCGGCATCGAGGTCTTCCAGGGACGGATCGTGGGCGGTCTGCTCTACATCGTCGGCTGTGTCGTGCTGACGATGGCCGTCAACGTGCCGATGAACAACCGGCTCGAACGGACCGACGACGCCTACTGGCCCGAGTACCTGCGCAAGTGGACGCTGTGGAACCACGTGCGTGCCATCGCCTGCCTCGCCTCGATGGTCATCCTGCTACTCGGATTCTGAGGCCGTGCTTCGGGCGCATCGCGGCGACGCTGGTCGGCGTGATGCGCTGGGGGAGCAGCTCGGGTTTCGGCTTTTGCAGCAACGCTTTCAGCATCACGGTGAGCTCCGTCGTGGCGAGCCCGGCGCCGATGCACCGGTGCGGGCCGCCACCGAACGGCAGGAACTCGTGCGGCGCCGGCTTGCGTTCCCACCGGTCCGGGTCGAACCGCAACGGGTCGGGCCACACCTCGGCCAGCCGATGCGTGACGTACGGGCTGTACAACAGGAACGTGCCCTGCTTGATCTTCTTGCCGGCGAACTCGAACGGCTGCGCCGCGACCCGTGCCGAGATGACCGCCGGGGGATACAGGCGCAGCGTCTCGTTCACCACGTTGGCCAGGTAGTCGTCATCTTCCCGGGCGCGTTCCCAGACTCCGTTGTGCCGCAACAGGTTGAAGATCGCCCACGCCGTGGCACCACTGGTCGTCTCGTACCCGGCCGCGATCAGGGTGACGACCTGGTCGCGCACTTCTAGATCGTTCAGCCCGTCCTTCTCGCGCACCAACGACGCGAGCACGTGATCGTCGTCGGCCGTGCCGGCCTGCCGGGCCTCCTCGATCGCCTGGTAGACCCGTGCGTCAACGGTTCTCCGCGCGTTCATCGCGTTGCGCCACGCGGGTGTCTTGAAGCGCTGGAGCAACGCGACCACCGCGGGGTTGCGGTCGATCAGATTGATCAGCAGCTGCAGGTGCGCGCCGAAGAAGTCCGAGTCCTGCGCGAGCTTCTCGCCGAACAACGCGTGGATCGTGCTGCGCCGGATCGCCCGGCGGAACTCCTGGTAGGCGTCGACGGTCTGACCGGGCCGCCACGCCTCGAGCGCCTCCTCCGCGTTGGCCCGCATGACCGGGACGTAGTTCGCGATCTGCCGATGCACCAACGCGGGCTGCACGAGCCGGCGCCGCCGCTTGTGGTCCTCGCCGTCGCTGACGATCAACGACGTGGGCCCGTCCACCGGCACCAGCGCCTGGAACGCCCGCTCCATCTCGAACAGCTCGGAGTTGGCGAAGACGAACCGGTTCGCCTCCGGCCCGAGCAGGTAGGTGTACGGACCCATCCGCACCACCGGCCCGAATCTCCGGTGCAGACCGGAAAGAAGATCGGCCTGCCGGAACCGCACGACGTCCGGAATCATGGAAACGACAGTGCCACACCGCACCGGGGGACGGTTCGCAATGTCAGCACGGATTCCACTGCCCACCTTGGAAGTCGGCGGTGTGACCATCGCCTACCGCTACGAAGGAGCCGGCCCGGTCGTCGTGCTGCTGCACGCGCTGGCCGGCAGTTCGGCCACGTGGACGCGGTTCATCCACGACCTGGTCCTGTCCGGCCGCCAGGTGATCGCCCCGGATCTGCGCGGCCACGGCCGCAGCTCGTGGACAGGCGACTACCGCCTCGACTCGGTCCAGCGCGACGTCGTGGGCGTGCTCGACGCGCTCGACATCGCCGAGTTCGACCTGATCGGCCACTCGCTCGGCGGCCACGTCGCGGCCCTGCTGGCCGGCCGCCGCCCGGACCGCGTGCGCCGGCTCGTGCTGGAGGATCCGCCGCCACCACCGCGCTCCGGCCCGCCCAGGCAACCGAAGCGCGGCGTGACGCTGACGCTCGCGATGCAGGGCCTGCTGCGCCGCGGTTTCGACCGCCGGGTGGTGCCGCAGGTGCTCACCCAGCTCCGCGCCCCAGACCCGTTGTGGTGGAACGGCCTGGCCGCGATCAAGGCACCCACCCTGGTGATCAGCGGTGGCTCGCGCAGCCACGTGCCGGTCGAGCGCCTGGAGGACGTGGCCGGGGAGATCCCGCACGCCGAGCTGATCACGATCGACGCGGGTCACCGCGTGCACAGCACGCGTCCGGCGGAGTTCCGCGACGTTGCGCTGCGTTTCCTGGCATGACCCTTGTCGGGTGCACTTGATGCGGCGTTCGGGTGAAGTTCGTGTCGTCCCGAATTGGAGTGCGGGATCCTTTCGCCGGGTCGGGGCCCCTCATGCACGGAAGGCACCCCGATGTCCCGAGCAAGGCTCGCGACGGCGCTCACCATCGGCCTCATAGGCGCGAGCGTCGTGTTCGCACCACCAGCACTCGCCGACCACTTCGTGTCGAAGACGTTCCACCCGAACGGCGGCGAGCAGACCTACTCGATCCCCGCAGGTGTCACGAAGCTCCGCGTCGTCGCCATCGGCGGACGCGGAGGCAACGGCGCTGACGGCGGCGACGGCTCCGCGCCCGACGGTAGACCCGGCTACCGAGCCACAGCGGACCTGGCGGTCCCGTCCGGCGTCACCCAGCTCGTGGTCGCGGTAGGTCAGAACGGCGGCGACGGCAGCGGCGTCAACGGTGGCGTGGCGGGCTTCGGCGGCGGTGCCCCCGGTGGCCTCGGCGCGCCGTTCGCGGGCGGTGCCGGCGGCGGAGCGAGCGACGTGCGGCTCTGCTCGGCCGCGGCCCCGTGCGACAGCCTCGGCAGCAGATTGGTCGTCGCACCCGGCGGCGGTGGCGGTGGCGGCCGCTGCTTCGCGATCGGCTGCATCGCCGGCAGCAACGGTGGCAACGGCGGTGACAACGGAGGCGGCTCACCCGGCCTCCCCGGACCGGGCGGCTTGCCCGGCCAGCCCGGCTCGTTCGGCGCCGGTGGCTTCGGAGCGCCCGGCAACCCCGTGACCGCGGGAGGCGGCGGCGGTGGAGGCGGTGCCGGTGGCTGGTTCGGCGGCGGAGGCGGCGCGTCCGGCTTCCAGGCCCCGGCCCCGCCGTTCGTTGCGGTCGACGGCGGTGACGGCGGCAACGGCTCCGCCCACGCGGGCGCCGGTGTGTCGAACTTCGTGCTCGAGGAGACCGGCGAAGAGCCGTCGGTGACCATCAGCTACCTCGTCGAGTCCACGACGATCACCTACACCGGCCCGACTTCCGGCTTCACCGGCGACCCGGCGACGCTCTCCGCACGCCTCACGGCCACCACCTCGGGCGCCCCGGTGCCGAACGCCCAGCTGGTGTTCCGCCTCAACGCCACCGAGGTGTGCGTCGGCACGACGAACGCAAACGGTGTGGCGACTTGCTCCCTGACACCGAACGAGGTCGCGGGCACCTACCCGTTGGCGATCGGCTACGGCGGCGACGTCGTGCACCAGCCGTCCAGCGCACAGGTGCAGTTCGAGGTGACCCGCAAGCCGACCACGCTGACCTACACCGGCGCTCTGACCGGCGACTTCCACGACCCCGCAATGGTGTCCGCCCGCCTGACGATCACCTCGTCCGGCGCGCCAGTTGGTGGCCAGCCGGTGGTGTTCAAGCTGAACAACGCTGAAACCTGCACGGCCGACACGAACGCCGACGGCGTCGCGTCGTGCTCGCTGACCCCAGGCGAACCGGCCGGTACGTACCCGCTCACTGCCGCCTTCGCCGGCAGCAAGGGCCTGCTGCCCTCCGGTGCCACGGTCGACTTCGTTGTCACCAAAGAAGAAACCAGCCTCGCCTACACCGGCGACACCACCGTGGCCAACGCCGAACCCGCCCGCCTGGCCGCCAAACTCGTCGAGGACGACGGCACACCGGTCGCCGGCCGCAGCGTGACGCTGAACCTAGGCGGCACCCAGTCCTGTGTGGACACCACCGACGCCGCCGGCCTGGCCGAGTGCACGATCGCGTCCGTCGACCAGCCGCTGAACGACGCCGCCACCGTGCCGGTGACCGCGACCTTCACCGGCGACCAGTTCTACGAACCGAGTCAGGCCACCGCTTCCGTTGGCCTGCAACACATGACCGGCCGCGGCTTCGGCCTGTTCGGCACCGTGCAGATGCTGGGCCAGGGCGTCACCGTGCCACGGACGCCGGACACCGGCGAGGTCCGCACCGCCCGCGCAACCACCACCGCACCACCGTGCGTAGCGTCCCTCACCTCACCACTGGGCGCCCGCGCGTTGTGCACCTCGGTGATCACCACCCTGGCACCGGGCACCTCAACCGCACGCACATCGGTAGCGGAAGTCGGCGTGGGCATCGTCGCGCTGCGGGACGTGGTCGCCACCTCACGCAGCACGTGCGGCGGCGCCACCGGCAACGTCACGATCGGCGCGCTGACCGTCGCCGGCCTGCCCGTTGCCATCACCACCGCACCGAACACCACGATCCTGTTGCCCGGCGGCAAGATCGTGCTCAACGAGCAGGTACCGGTGCCCGGTGGCCTCAAGGTCAACGGCGCACACATCACCCTGCCCGGCGTGGACCTCGTCGTGTCGTCCGCGACCTCCGGCATCCACAACTGCTGATCACTGTGGTGGCCGCCCTGCCGGCCACCACCTCGCGTCGGTGCGCAGGGGATACCCGCGCACCGGCGCGAACTCCCGCCGTGACGCCCGAACCAGGCTCACGAGCCACGCCACGCCGACCACCGAGATCGCCGCAAAGCCGAGCCACGTGACCACCGTGAACAGCTGCGCGTGCTCCTGCCACGACCCGCCGGTCACCACCGCCGTGATCAAGGCGGCGATGCTGTTCGTCGAGTCCCACAACGCATGCAGCAGCGACACACCGAGATAGGCCCACAGCAGCCGCCCGGTGAGCATGAAGTGCTCCCGCCCACTACGCGAGAACAACACACCACCAAGAATCGCCGTCCACAACCCGTGCCCGAACGGCGCGAGCAACCCGCGCAACAACTCCGTGGTCACCAGGTCCAGCAACGACAACCCGTCCTCGGTCAACGTCGCCATCAACGCATACCCAGCCGACTCGAACGCGGCGAACCCGAACCCGACACTCGCCCCGAGCACCAGCCCGTCGCGACAGGACTTGTGCGCCAGGTGCCGAGTGAGCAACGCCAGCGCCGCGAGCTTGACCGCTTCCTCGATCAGCCCGACCCCGACGAACAGCCACGGCGACGGATGCAGCAGGTACGTCTCCAGCAACGACGCGCCCAGCACCCCCAGCACGCCACCGACCGCGAACGTCCGGAACACGATCTCCCCGGTCACCTCGCCGGAGTGGCTGTGCTCGAACGCCCAGGCCACGAACGTCGCCGGCACCAGGAAGCTGCCCAGCAGCACGATGGTGGGAATCAGGTTGGCGTTGCCGGTGAGGTACGTGATCACCACTGTCGCGACCCACAGTGCCAGGCCGACGAAGAACATCCGCAGCCACGAGCGGCGCGTGGTGGGTCCAGGCGTAACCATGGCCCGGAGTTTCTCGCCCACGCTCGGTGCGGACAACTCGGGCCTTTGACGGCGCCTCCGACTCGTCGGAACTGTGGGCTGATGGACGCATCCGGATGGCTCGAAGTGCCGATCGGCATCAACGCCCAGCACTGGGTGACGCGGCGCGATCTGCGCACCGTGCTCGCCGTCGTACACACGATGACCAGCGCCGAGCGCGTGATGGAGGCCGTCGAGCTGCTGGAGAACGACTGGCGCCTCCAAGTGGTCTTCACCCAGGCTCCCGACGCTTTCGGCAACGGCGTGGCGGATCTCCTGCGATCAACCGAAGGTGTGGTGCTGTCGTGGGAGCAGGCGATCCGGGAACGGTTCGACCTCGCGCTGGCGGCGGCGTACGGCTCGTTGCACCAGTTGCACGCGCCCGTCGTCGTGATGGCCCACGGTGCCGGCTACGCCAAGAGCCATCGGAGCACGACCGGCGAGCTGAGGCCGTACGGCCTCGACAGCCAACGCCTGCTGCACAACGGGAAACCTGTCGCGGACCTGGTCGTGCTCTCCCACGACAGCCAGCTCGACGTGCTGCGCGACCAGTGCCGGGAGGCCCTCGACGTGGCCGAGGTGATCGGCGACCTCACGTTCGACCGGTTGACCGCCAGCCTGCCCTCGCGCGCCGCCTACAGCGCGGCACTCGGCATCGCGCCCGAGCAGTCGCTGGTAGTCGTCACCTCGACGTGGGGCGTCGATTCGCTCTTCGGCGCCCACCTGGAGGTCATCGCGCGGCTGCTCACCGAACTGCCGCCCGACCGGTTCCGCGTGGCAGCGTTGTGCCACCCCGCGATCTGGTACGGGCACGGACCGAGGCAGGTGAAGGCGTGGCTGGCGGACTGCGTCGACGCCGGGCTCAAGCTGTTCACCCCGGAGCTCGACTGGCGCGCCGCGCTCGTCGCCGCGGACCACGTCATCGGTGACCACGGCTCCACCACCGCCTACGCCGCCGCGATCGGCAGGCCGGTCATGCTCGTCGAACCACCGCCGTGGCTCGCGATCGCGGACAACTCCCCGCAGGCCCGGCTGGGCCAGCTCGCTGGTCGGTTGCGCGCCGCCGAACCGCTGGTCAGGCAGCTCGGTGACGACGCCGACCTGGCGAGCGAGGTGGCTCCGCTGGTGACCTCACGTCCAGGGAAGGCCGCAGCCGGGCTGCGGGACTCCTGTTACCGGTTGCTCGGGCTGGCCGCGCCCGATGCACATCGTGAGCTCACCCCCGTCCGCGTTCCTCGGGAGCAGTCGGTCGATCTCAGTTCGTGACAGCCAGTGCGAACGGCAGCACCGCGGGCACCCCCTCCTTCCGAAGCATTCGAGCGGCGACGGTCATCGTCCACCCGGTGTCGATGTGGTCGTCCACCAACAGAATCGGACCGTCCACACCGGACACGTCGGGTGCCTCGCCGGACCGCACCAGCCCCGCGAGACGCTGGGCGCTGTTGGCTCGGTGCGTCGACTCACCGAGCCACACGGTGCCGAGCAGCGGCAGCCGCCCGATCGTGGCGATTCGCTGGCCGAAGCTGCCGACCAGGGCCGGGCGGCGCCGGGAGCCGACCGTCACCACGCCGACCGGGCGTTCGTCCCAGTTCCACGCCGTCAGCACCTTCACGCAGGCCGCGAAGACGTCTTCGGGGATCTCGCGGTCGGCGCCGTCGGCTAGCAGGTCGCGCAGCCTCGTGCCCCAGCCGATGTCGGTGAGGCGGCCGAGCGCCCTGCCCGTTGTCGCGATCTCCGCCGGCGGGATCTTGCCGGACAGCGGCACCCCGATCGCGGCCATGCCGGTCGGCCACATCTTGCGCGGTGCCACGTCCAGGCCGGGGCGCAGCAGCCGTTCGCGGGCGGCGCCCGCCGCGGATTCCGAGACCTCGACCGACAGCCGTTCGCCGGTGCAGTTGTCGCAGCGCCCGCACTCTCGCGCGTGCGGGTCGTCTAGCTGGTCCTGCAGGAACTTCATCCGGCACAGCGGGGTCTTCAGGTACTCGATCATCACCTGCTGTTCGGCCTTGCGCGCCTCCGCGATGCGCGCATACCGGTCGCCGTCGTACTCCCACGGCTGCCCGGTCGCCTCCCAGCCGCCGCGCACCCGCCGCACCGCTCCGTCGACGTCCAGCACCTTCAGCACGACCTCGAGCCTGCTGCGGGACAGCTCGACCATCGGCTCCAGCGCCGCCGTCGAGAGCGGCTTGGCCGCCCCGGCCAACGCGGACAGCACCTGCCGCACCACCACCTCGGCCGGGAACGCGAGCGAGGCGAAGTACGCCCAGATGTCGCGGTCCTCGTGGCCCGGCAGCAGGACCACCTCGGCGCGTTCGACGCCGCGGCCCGCCCGGCCGATCTGCTGGTAGTAGGCGATCGGGGAGGACGGCGCGCCGACGTGGACGACGAACCCCAGGTCCGGCTTGTCGAAACCCATGCCCAGGGCTGAGGTGGCGACAAGTGCTTTGACCCGGTTGGCCAGCAGGTCTTCCTCGGCGCGCTGGCGTTCGGCGGTCTCGGTCTTGCCCGAGTACGCGGCCACCGGATGCCCGCGCGAGGACAGGAACGCCGCGATGTCGTCCGCCGCCGCGACCGTGAGCGTGTAGATGATCCCGGAGCCAGGCAGCCGGTCCAGCTGCTCGGCGAGCCACCCGAGGCGTGACTCGGCGGTCGGCAGCAGCGCCACGGACAACCTGAGGCTGTCGCGGTCGAGCGGCCCGCGCAGCACCAGCGTTCCCTCTTCCGCGCCGAGCCCCAGCTGCTCGGTCACGTCGTGCACGACCCGGTCGTTGGCCGTCGCCGTCGTCGCCAGCACCGGCACGCCCGGTGGCAGCTCCGTCAGCAACGTCCGCAGCCTGCGGTAGTCCGGCCGGAAGTCGTGACCCCAGTCCGAGATGCAGTGGGCCTCGTCGACCACGAGCATGCCCGCGGAGGCCGTCAGCGAGGGCAGCACCGTGTCCCGGAAGTCGGGGTTGTTCAGCCGTTCCGGACTCACCAGGAGCACGTCGACGTCGCCGGCCTTGACCTGCTCCTGCACGGCGTCCCACTCGTCGGTGTTCGCCGAGTTGATCGTCACCGCGTGCACGCCCGCCCGCGCCGCCGCGTCGACCTGGTTGCGCATCAAGGCGAGCAGTGGCGACACGATGACCGTCGGGCCCTCGCCGAGCTCGCGCAGCAACGCCGTCGCGATGAAGTACACCGCCGACTTGCCCCAGCCGGTGCGTTGCACGACGAGAGCTCTGCGGCGCTGCGCCACGAGGGTGTGGATCGCCGTCCACTGGTCCTCGCGCAGCACCGCCTCCGGGCCCGCCAGTGCCCGGAGCCGTTCTTCGGCCAGTTCTCGCAACGCGATGTCGTCCACGTGCAGGAGCATGCCAGGCGGCTCTGACAATTGTGATTGTCGCAGGTCGTAAGCTGTGCGACGTGACTGATGACCTGCGCGACCAGGTGCACGCAGCAGCCCGCCGCGCCCGCGTCGCCGCCGACGAACTCGTCCTCGCCACCCGTGAGCGCAAGGACGCCGCGCTGCACGAGATGGCTGCCGCGCTCCGCCAGCGCGCGCCGGAGATCATCGAGGCCAACCAGAAGGACCTCGAAGCGGGGAAGGCGGCCGGGCTCCCGGAGGGCATCCTCGACCGCCTCGCGCTCACCGAAGCCCGCATCGAGGGCGTGGCCAAGGGCCTGGAAACCGTTGCGGGACTTGCGGATCCAGTCGGCGAGGTGGTCCGCGGCGGCATTCTCCCGAACGGCCTGGAGCTCCGGAACGTCCGCGTCCCGATGGGCGTCGTCGGCATGGTCTACGAGGGCCGCCCCAACGTCACGGTCGACGCCGCCGGTCTTGCGCTGAAGTCGGGCAACGCCGCGTTGCTGCGGGGTTCCTCGACCGCCGAGCACTCGAACACCACGCTCGTCGCCGTGCTGCGCGATGCACTCGAAAGCGTGAACTTGCCGGCCGACTGCGTGCAGTTGCTGCCGTGCCACGACCGAGCGTCCGTCACGCACCTCATCACCGCGCGCGGCCTGGTCGACCTGGTGATTCCCCGTGGTGGCGCGGGTTTGATCAACGCCGTCGTCGAGCAGGCGACGGTTCCCGCGATCGAGACCGGCGTCGGCAACTGCCACGTGTACGTGGACGCGCACGCCGACCTCGACATGGCCGAGGCCATCGTCCTCAACGCGAAGACGCGGCGCACGAGCGTGTGCAACGCGGCGGAGTCCGTGCTGGTGCACAAGGACGTGGCCGGTGAGTTCGTCCCGCGCATCACCAAGGCGTTGCAGCAGGAGAGCGTGACCATCCACGGCGACGAGCAGTTCGCTCAGCAGCCGAACGTCGTGCCCGCCAACGACGACGACTGGGGCACCGAGTACCTGAGCCTCGACATCGCGGCGAAGGTCGTCGACTCGCTGGACGAAGCGGTGAAGCACATCGCGACGTACGGCTCCGGCCACAGCGAGGCCATCGTGACGAACGACGTCGCGGCAGCACGCAAGTTCACCACGCGTGTGGACGCGGCGGCCGTGTTCGTCAACGCCTCCACGGCGTTCACCGACGGCGCGGAGTTCGGCATGGGCGCGGAGATCGGCATCTCCACGCAGAAGCTGCACGCGCGCGGTCCGATGGGCCTATCCGAGCTGACGTCCTCGAAATGGGTCGTCTGGGGCGAAGGCCACACGCGCCCGAAGGGATAGTGCCTACCTTCGGAGACATGGCTCCCACCTACCCGTTCTCCGAAACCGACGGCCTGGTCCTCGATCCGGCGTACGAACGTCTGCGGCGCGACGAGCCGGTCACGCGCGTGACGTATCCGTACGGCGGCGAGGGCTGGCTCGTCACGTCCTACGAAGAGACGAAGTTCGTCCTGGGCGACGCGAGATTCAGCCGCTCGAGGACGATCGACCTGGACGCGCCGAGGATGCAGCCCCTCATCCCGCCGGGCGGGTCCATCCTCACGCACGACGGCGAGGACCACGCGCGCATGCGACGCCTGGTGTCCAAGGCCTTCACGGTGCGCCGGATCGAGCAGTTGCGCCCACGCGCGCAGGAGATCACCGACGACCTGCTCGACCGCCTGGACAACCCCGGTGACCTGGTCGAGGGCTTCACCCTGCCGTTCCCGATCACGGTCATCTGCGAGCTGCTCGGGGTGCCGTTCGAGGACCGCGCCGACTTCCGCAGGTGGTCGGACCAGGTCCTGGCCACGGTCGGCGGCCACACGCCGGAACAGGCGATGGAAGGCATGCTGAAGCTGCACGCCTACTTCACCGATCTCGTCGCCAAGCGTCGTGCAAGTCCCACGGATGACCTGCTCGGCGCACTCGTCGCCGCTCGTGACAACGACGACCGGCTCAGCGAGGACGAGCTCGTCCGGTTCGGCATCACGCTGCTCGTCGCCGGGCACGAGACGACGGCGAACATGCTCGCCAACAGCGTCGTGACCCTCCTCGACCACCCGGACGCGATGAAGCGCCTGCGGGAGAACCCCGAGCTGCTGCCGAACGCGATCGAGGAGCTGCTGCGGTTCATCCCGCTGGGCAGCGGCGCCGGCTTCACCCGCATCGCCACCGAGGACGTTCAGGTCGGCAACGCGCTCGTGAAGGAAGGCGACGCCGTGCTGGTGGTCCTGTCGTCGGCGAACCGTGACGAGTCGATGTACCCGAACAGCGCCGAACTGGACATCGAACGCGAGGTCGGCCAGCACCTGCAGTTCGGGCACGGCATCCACTTCTGCCTCGGCTCGCAGCTCGCCCGCATGGAACTGCAGGTGGCGCTGTCGGCGTTGCTGCGCCGCATGCCCGGCCTGCGCCTCGAAGAACCTGTCGAGTTCCGCAAGGGTTCGCTGGTCAGGGGCCCGCTGAGGCTGGCAGTGGCCTGGTGAGAAAAATCTTGGGAGATCCGCGTAATGGGGGAGGGGCGCAAGCGTTCCTCCTGTGCGCGGCTCTGCTTCGGGGTGGGCCGCGACCCGAACGGCCCGTCCTCCCCCTGGGCCGTGCGGTGTGATCAGCACGACCGGCGTTGGGTCATGGGAGCGGCCTGACGCCGGTCTACGCTGCTTTGATGCGCATCGGCGTCATGGGTGGCACGTTCGACCCCATTCACCACGGCCACCTGGTGGCCGCCAGCGAGGTGCAGGCCAGGTTCGACCTGGACCGCGTGATCTTCGTGCCGACGGGTCAGCCCTGGCAGAAGTCATCACGGGCGGTCTCCGCCGCTGAGGACCGCTATCTGATGACGGTCATAGCCACCGCGTCCAACCCCCGGTTCTCGGTCAGCCGCGTCGACATCGACCGCGACGGCCCCACGTACACGGTGGACACGCTCTCGGACCTGAAGAAGCAGTACCCGGAAGCTGACCTGTTCTTCATCACGGGCGCGGACGCGCTGGAGCAGATCCTGTCGTGGAAGCGCGCCGCCGACGCGTTCGATCTGGCCCACTTCATCGGTGTCACCCGTCCGGGCTACACGTTGAACGACCACCACCTGCCCCCCGGGGCCGTGTCGCTCGTCGAGGTCCCGGCCATGGCGATCTCCTCCACGAACTGTCGTGCCAGGACAGCGTCGGGTCAGCCCGTTTGGTACCTCGTCCCGGACGGGGTCGTCCAGTACATCTCGAAAACAGGCCTGTACTCCGAGTCGTAACCACGTTCGGGTGGATTTCGCGTGCATCCGTGGCCTCGGGAAGCAACAATCAGCGGGTTGTTGCTGGTTCGTGGAAGGCAAGACTTTGGCTACAGGCACCGTGAAGTGGTTCAACGCCGAAAAGGGCTTCGGCTTCATCGCGCCCGACGACGGCTCGGCAGACGTCTTCGTGCACTACTCGGAGATCCAGTCCAAGGGTTTCCGTTCGCTCGAGGAGAACCAGAAGGTCGAGTTCGAGGTCGGTCAGGGCCAGAAGGGGCCGCAGGCCCAGCAGGTCCGCCCCCTCTAAGCTTCGGCGCAGGTGAAGGCCACCTCAGGGCGCTGAGGTGGCCTTCGTCATGCCCGCGTGTGAAGTACCCGTTGGCGCGCGCCGGTACCCTCAGTAACTCGTGTGGGCGTATCGACGCCCGCCGGAAGTCAGAGGAGTGACGTGGCAGCCACCGACGAGGCACGACGGCTGGCGCTGGTCGCGGCGAACGCAGCGGCCGACAAGAAGGCGCACGACGTGACGGTGCTCGACGTCTCCGACCAGCTCGTGATCACGGACGTGTTCGTGATCGCGTCCGCTCCGAACGAGCGGCAGGTCGGCGCGATCGTCGACAACATCGAGGAGAAGCTGCGGGAGGCCGGTACGAAGCCGGTTCGCCGCGAAGGGGCCCGTGAGGGCCGGTGGGTGCTGCTGGACTTCGTCGACGTCGTGGTGCACGTGCAGCACGTCGAAGAGCGCAGCTTCTACGGCCTGGAGCGGCTGTGGAAGGACTGCCCGCGCATCGAGTTCGAAGCGGACGTTCCCGCCGACTCCACGGCTGAATGAGGTAGCAGATGGCCCTGAGCCGGCTCGTGCTGTGGCGGCACGGTGAGACCGACTACAACGCGACCGGACGTCTGCAGGGTCATCTGGACTCGGCGCTCACCGAGACCGGCTTGAACCAGGCCCGCTTCGCCGTCCCGGTGCTCGCCGGGTTCGAGCCGGAGATCGTGGTCGCCTCCGACCTGCAACGCGCGCGCGACACCGCACGGGTGTTCACGACCTCGGCGGACGTCCCGTTGCGGATCGACGAGCGGCTGCGCGAGACGCATCTCGGCAAGTGGCAGGGCCTGTCCACGGCCGAGGTGGAGCAGGAGTGGCCAGGTGCGATCACCGTGTGGCGCACCGACCCGACCTACACGCCGCCGGACGGTGAGTCGCGCGTCGAGGTGGCCGAGCGAGCCATCCAGGTCGTCAACGAGGTGGACGCGGAGTTCTCCGAGACCGTCCTGTTGTGCGCGCACGGTGGCCTGATCAGCGCTTTGACCGGGCGGCTGCTCGACCTGCCGGTGGCGAACTGGTCGCAGCTCGGCGGCATCTCGAACTGCCACTGGACCGTGTTCACCCGCCGCAACGACCGGTGGCGGCTGTCGTCGTACAACGCGGGCACCACGCGTTGAGACTGCTCGTCCTGGGCGACTCGTTGTCGTTCTTCGGGCCGTCCGGACCGCTGCCCGCTGACCACCCCCGGTTGTGGCACAACATCTGTGCCGCGTCTTTGGGCGGATCCGCGGAGCTGGCGGCCGGGTTCGGGTGGACGGCGCGTGACGCCTGGTGGGCGTTGACCGGGGACCCTCGGATCTGGTCGTTGCTGCCCACCACGGACGTGCTCGTGTTCGCCGTGGGCAGCATGGACACCTTGCCGTCGCCCTTGCCCACGTACCTGCGTGAGGGGCTGCGTTATGTGCGGCCGGACTGGTTGCGGCGGTGGGTGCGTGCTCGCTACACGGCGGCTCAGCCTCTCTTGGCGCCTTACGCGCGCGTGGCGTTGCCTGCTGCATTGACCGCGCGGTATCTGCGGGACTCGCTGCAGTCGGTGCGCAATCTCGAGTACACGATGCCGGCGGTGGGGATCGTGCCGTCGGTGCATCGGGCGCCTTCGTACGCGTTCGTGCATCACGGGCACGCGGCTGCGGTTTCGGCCGTGCGTGGGTGGGCCGCACGTGCGGACGTGCCCCTGCTCGACCTGCCCGCCGTGATCGGGGACCACGTGCGGTCCGGCGCCGGAAATCCGGACGGGATGCACTGGGGCTGGGAAGGGCACGAACTGGTGGGCAAGGCGATGGCCGCGCTGATCTCGTCCGTGGCGTTGAGTCCCTCGGAGGAGTGAGGGCCGTAGGCTCGTCGCTCGTGCGCATCTCCATCGTCACCGACTCCACGGCATACCTGCCCGAGGGGTTCGCGAAGCGCCATTCGATCACCGTGGTGCCGTTGCACGTGGCGGTGGACGGTGCCGGACGCCTTGATGGCGTCGACTTCGGTCCGGCCGAGCTGGCTGGGGCGTTGGGCGAGCACCGCCGGGTGACCACGTCACGGCCGACACCGGGCGAGATGGCCGCCGTGTACCGGGACGTGTTGTCGTCCTCGGACGCGATCGTGTCCGTGCATCTCTCTCGTGAGTTGTCCGGGACGTGGGAGGCCGCGCGTCTGGCGGCCGAAGAGATCGATCCTTCCCGCATCCGCGTCGTCGACTCGCGGTCGACGGGCATGGGGCTCGGTTTCGCGGTGTTGGGCGCGTGCGCGGCCGTTGCCGCCGGGCGTTCGCATTCCGCCGTGGAGGAGGCTGCTTCGGCCGCTGCCTCTCAGACCCGGATGTTCTTCTGCCTCGAGACCCTGGACCACCTGCGCCGGGGTGGCCGGATCGGCGCGGCGGCGGCTCTGGTGGGGACCGCGCTGGCCGTGAAGCCGTTGCTGCACATGGATGACGGCCGGATCGTACCGCTGGAGAAGGTGCGCACGATGAGCCGTGCCGTCGGCCGGCTGGTCGACCTCGCGGCCGCCGCGGCGGGCGACGGCCCGGTGGGGCTGGCCGTGCACCACCTGGCGGCTCCCGACCGGGCCGCCGAACTGGCGACCCGCCTGGACGAACGCCTGCCGGGCTCGACGGGTTGCGTGATCTCGGAGGTGGGTGCGGTGATCGGCGCGCACACCGGTCCGGGCGTGCTGGGCGTCGTGGTGCTGCCGGGAGGACCCGACATGCTCCCACAGACCCCCGACAATTCCCCGTCTCCCAGTGGCGAGTGATCGCGACCTGTCCACAACCCGCGAGTAATCCACAGACCCGGAGTTCACCCCACCTCCCCACCCGTCCCGCTCCGTAACGTCGCCCGCATGTTCCCCCGCCCCCATCCGGACGACCGCCCGAGCGAACGCCTGGCAGCCCTGGCCGCCAAGGTGAAAGCCGAACCGGCCCTCGTCTTCGCCCGCTCAGAAGACTCCGACGAACACGGCCCGCCCCGCCGCCGCTTCCGCCTGCCCCGCCGAGGTTTCCTCGCCATCGGTGTCGCGGTGGCCTGCACCGTGATCGGCCTGGCCACCTGGTGGCAGGGCCCGGAGGCCGAACCCGCCCCCGACCTCGCTCTGGTGAGCACCACGGCCCCGGCCCCCGAACTGGTCGTGAACGTGGTCGGCGAGGTGACGACGCCAGGCCTGGTCACCGTCACCTCCGGGGCCCGCGTGGCGGACGCCATCCGGCTCGCCGGCGGTCTCAAGCCGGGCATCGACCTCCACAACCTGAACCTGGCCCGCAAACTCACGGACGGCGAACAGGTGGCCGTGGGCATTCCGCCCCCAGCTCCCGCCGGCTCCGTCGGGGCTGTTGGCTCTGCGTGGTCTGTCGGCTCGAAGCTGAACCTGAACGCCGCCACGGCCGCCGAGCTGGACGCACTCCCCGGCGTGGGCCCGGTGACGGCTCAACGAATCATCGACCACCGCACCCGCAAGGGCCCCTTCGCGTCGGTCGACCAACTGCGCGAGATCGACGGCATCGGCGACTCCAAACTCGCCAAGCTGGCCGACCTCGTCCACGCCTGACCCTCGAGCTCCCCGCAGGCATCCAGCCCTGGAGGAAGTCATGCCGTCTGTACGCATCACCAGCCAAGCCGCCCAGCTCGTGCGACGCCCGCGCGTCGACCTCATGTGGCACGACCCCGCAGGCCGCCTGCCGCTGGTCGAGCCTCCCCAACCTCGCCAGGGCAGCCCGACCTGTGACCCCACGCGTGTGAAACGGGGGAGGCGCCGGTGGTCCGCCGACATCCGGTAACCCAGGACTACCGGCTCGTCCCGGCCGCCGCCGCGGTGTGGGCGACGGCCGCGGCCGGTCTCTTCCTCAGCTGGCAGGCGGCAGTTCTCACCGGTCTGGCCGCCGGAGCCGTCGGCCTCGCCGCGTGGCGCCGAGCCTGGTGGACGAAGACCTGCGCTATAGCCCTGCTGATCTCCGGCCCGGTCGCCGCGGCCTGGGTGGGAGGGCACGTGCTGCGAGCCGAGACCCACCCGCTTCGCTTGGCCGCCAACGAAGGCCGCAGCACCACCCTGATCGTCGAGCTCACCACCCGGCCGCGAGGCATCAGGGCGGCGGGATTCGGCGGCCACCAGGCAGGCGTGGACCACGTGGTCCTCACCGCGACCGCGAACGGTGCCCAGCTGGTGCTGCTCGCTCCGGCCGACCGGTGGCGTGATCTGTTGCCGGGCCAGCAGGTCACGGTCAAGGGCTCGCTGGCGCCGCCACGGGGTGGCGACCTGGCGTCGGCGCTGTTGCGGGTGCGCGGGCCGCCGATCGATCCGCAACCCGCCCCGGCCTGGCAACGCTGGGCGGACGGACTTCGCGACGGCCTGCGTGAGGCCAGCGGGGTGCTCGACGCCGAGGAAGCAGGGCTGCTGCCCGCGCTCGTGGTGGGCGACACCGATCGGATGGTGCCGCGCATCGTGGACGAGTTCCGCACCGCGGGTCTGGCCCACCTGCTCGCGGTCAGCGGGGCGAACCTCGCCATCGTGTGCGGCGCGGTGTACCTGCTGCTGCGGCGGCTCGGGCCGCGAATGGCGGCCGTGGCGGCGATGGTGGCGCTCGTCGGGTTCGTGGTCCTGGCCGGACCTGAGCCCAGCGTGTTGCGGGCGGCCGTCATGGGTGTCGTCGCGTTGCTGGCGTTGGTGCTGGGGCGGGAACGCTCGGCGTTGCCGAGTCTCGCGACCGCCGTTGTGGTGCTGGTGCTGGTCGATCCCGCACTCGGTGGAGAGCCGGGGTTCGCGTTGTCGGTGGTGGCGACGGCGGCGCTGGTGCTCGTGGCGCCGAAGTGGGCGCGGGCGCTGAAGGCACGCGGTGTGCCGGGCGGGCTGGCTGAGGCGATCGTGGTGCCCACGGCCGCGAGCCTTGCCACGGCTCCGCTGGTTGCCGGGCTGTCCGGCGAGGTCAGCCTGGTGGCGGTGGTCGCCAACCTGGTCGCCGGGCCAGTGGTCGCGCCGGCGACGGTGCTGGGGGTGCTGGCGGCGGTCGTCGCGCCGCTGTACCCACCGGCGGCCGAAGTGGTGGTGCACGTCGCGGGACCGGCGGTGACGTGGCTGGTCCTGGTCGGGCGGCAGGCGGCGGGCGTGCCTGGTGCGTCGGTCGCCTGGCCTGAGGGCTGGGTGGGGGCGTTCGCACTCGCCGTGGCGGTGGTGGTCGCGGTGTTGTTGCTGCGATTCAAGAAGACGCGGGCGCTGGTGGTCGCGGTGCTCGTGGGCGGGTTCGTGGTGCTGGTGCCGCTGCAGGTGGTGGCGCCGGCGTGGCCGCCGGCCGGGTGGAAGGTCGTCAGCTGCGACGTGGGTCAGGGCGATGCGCTCGTCCTGGCGACGGACGACAGCGACCGCGCGGTGGTGGTCGACACCGGGCCCGATCCCGGTGCCGTTGACCGGTGCCTGAAGACGTTGGGAATCAAGCGGATTCCGCTGGTCGTGCTGACGCATCTGCACGCGGATCACGTTGGCGGCCTGCCGGCCGTGCTCACCGGGCGTGCGGTGGGTGCGGTGGCGGTGGGGCCGTTGAAGGAGCCCGCGTGGGCGTGGCGGGAGGTCGGCGTGCAGGCCCGTGCGCGTGGTGTGCGGGTGCTGGAGCCGAAGGCGGGCGAACGGTTCGCCTGGCCTGGACTGGAAGTGGAGGTGATGGGACCGCGACGGCCGCCGGTCGCCGCGGACACGAACACGACGGTGAACGACTACTCGCTCGTGCTCAGGGCGCACACGGCGGCCGGCCGGGTGTTGCTCACCGGTGACGTCGAGCTGGCCGGTCAGGCGGCGTTGCTGGGCGAGCGGGATCTGAGAGCCGAGGTGCTCAAGGTGCCGCATCACGGTTCGCGGTACTCGTTGCCCGCGTTCCTCAAGGCCGTCAGGCCGCGGGTCGCGCTGGTGAGCGTCGGCACGGGCAACCGCTACGGGCACCCGAGCCCGCACGTGATCGACGAGTTGCGGGCGGGAGGCGCAGTGGTGTTGCGCACGGACAAGGACGGCGACCTGGCTGTGTTGCCGGGAAACCGAATCGTACGAAGGAGAAGAGAGTGCAAGACGACGTCTGGATCAGGCTGCACGACGCGCGCTACCCGATTTCCGGTAGTGGGCCGGGGTTCGCGTGGGCGATGTGGCAGATGGGGTACACGGCGAGCCCGTGGCCCCACGACGAACTCAAACCCGATTTCGGTTACTACATCTGCGAAACGCTCGGCGATGGCACGCGCGCGCTCACCTACCGGGCGACAGCCACGCACGTGTTGCCGCCGACCAAGGCCGCCACACCGGAGGAGGCTTACGACCTGGTGGCGGAGTCCGTGTTCGACGATGGCATGCGGATCGCCCCGCACGTGTGGCAGGACTACCACTACAACGTGCTGAAGGCGGAATCCCCGTGGCCGCAACGGGTTGTGGCGTGGCGCGCGGATGTGAAACCGATCGGGCCGCACGTGCTGGACAGCGTGCAGCGCTTTCCGCGCACCGGCTGGGTCAAGACGGACGCGATCTCCTTCTGAACCAAGGAGATCGCGTCCGGGGGGAGGTGACCAGCGCTGTGACCGCCAACCTTTGCCGCGTCTTCCGGCGCTCAGCAGGGCGCGATGCACCCGTCCGACCACCGAAATACGGGGCAAAGGCCGACGGTTACCGCACTATCCCAGTGCGTTGATGACGGCCTCGGCCGACGGCGGCACCGTCGCGCGCGGGCCGATCGTGTCGCCGAGCGCGTCGAGGGTCTTCAGGCCGTCGCCGGTGATCAGCAGCACGGTCTCGGCGTCGGGGTCGAGCTGGCCCGACTCGAACAGCTTCTTCGCCGTCGCGACGGTCACGCCGCCGGCGGTCTCGGCGAAGATGCCCTCGGTGCGGGCGAGGAGCTTGATGCCCTCGACGACCTCTTCGTCGGTCACGTCCTCGATGGCGCCGTTCGTGCGGCGGACCGCGTCGAGCACGTACGGGCCGTCGGCCGGGGCGCCGATCGCCAGTGAGCGGGCGATGGTGTCCGGGCGGACCGGGCGGATGACGTCGTGGCCCGCCTTGAAGGCGGCGGAGATCGGCGAGCAGCCGGTGGCCTGGGCGCCGAACACGCGGTACGGCGTGGCTTCGACCAGGTCGAGCTGGCCGAGCTCGCGGAACGACTTGTCGACCTTGGTCAGCTGCGAGCCGGACGCGATCGGCACGACGATCTGCTCGGGCAGGCGCCAGCCGAGCTGTTCGGCGACCTCGTAGCCGAGTGTCTTCGAGCCCTCCGCGTAGTACGGGCGGACGTTGACGTTCACGAACGCCCAGTCGTCGTGCTCCGCGGCGAGTTCCTGGGCGAGGCGGTTCACGTCGTCGTAGTTGCCGTCGACGGCGATCAGGGCACCGTCGTAGACGGCGCTCATCAGGATCTTGGCGCGCTCGAGATTGGAGGGAACGAGAACGACGGACTTCCAGCCCGCGCGGGCGGCGGCCGCGGCGACGGCGTTCGCCAGGTTGCCGGTGGACGGGCAGGCCAGCACCTTGAAGCCGAGCTCGCGGGCCGCGGCGAGCGCGACGCCGACCACGCGGTCCTTGAAGGAGTGGGTGGGGTTGCCGGTGTCGTCCTTCACCCAGATCTTGCGGACGCCCAGGGCCTTGGCGAGGTTGTGCGCCTCGACCAGGCGGGTGCCGCCGGGATCGGTGTTCGGGTGCTGTTCCACAGTGGACGGAACGGGGAGAAGGCCGCGGTAGCGCCAGATCGACCTGGGGCCGGCTTCGATGTCCTCGCGCCGGATCTTGCCGAAGTCGTAGGCCACTTCCAGCGGCCCGAAACACTCCAGACAGGCGTACTCAGGAGCGAGAGGAGTCTCATTTCCGCACTCACGGCACAGCAGTGCGCGGGCGGGGCCGAGGTCGAAGGTGGTGCTCGTGGGCACAGTGACAGCAGTCATCGCGAGGTATCTCCTCATCTTTCCCGCGAAATCGAACGGGTCGGAATTGGCACCGTGATCGCCAGCGCGTAGCGCTGTCGCCGGTTGCCGGGGCTTCGTCGGGCCGTTCCCTCTGCCCCTCTGGATGAGCGGTATTCAGTTGTGGTGGTGCTCGTACTCCCCGGCAAAGTTACGGCAATGTCCGTTGCTCAGCCACCAACGTCCACGATCCGGGACGTGGGAAGATGCGGAGCGTGAGCGCACCGGAGTCACTGCACCTCGTCGTCGGCGAGGAGGAGTTGCTGGTCGAACGTGCTGTTCGAGCGGCGCTCGAGGCCGCACGCACGGTCGATCCGACCGCCGACCTGACCCGTGTGCAGGTGACTGATCTCACGCCTCCCGAGCTGGCCGAACTCGTCAGCCCCTCGCTGTTCGCGGAGGGCCGGGTGATCGTTCTGCAGAACGCGCAGGACATCGGCAAGGAGGTCGCCGACACGGTGCTCTCCTACGTCAAGGCGCCCGCGGACGGGGTCACGCTCGTTGTCCTGCACACGGGCGGTGGGCGCAGCAAGGCGGCCAAGGACCTGCCCGGCCAGCTGAAGAAGGCCGGGGCCGCGGTCACCGAGTGCGGCAAGGTCACCAAGCCCGGTGACCGTGAGGCGTTCGTGCGCAACGAGGTGCGGCAGGCGGGCGGCAAGATCGACGCCGAGGCCGTCGCCACGCTCATCGACGCGGTGGGCACGAACCTGCGCGAGCTCGCCGCGGCGGCGTCGCAGCTGGTCTCGGACGCCGACGGCAAGGTGACGGTCGAGGAGATCCGGCGCTACCACCAGGGCAAGGCCGAGGTGACCGGGTTCGCCGTCGCGGAGAAGGCGGTCACCGGTGACCGGGCGGGCGCCATGGAGGCGCTGCGCTGGGCCATGCAGCTGGGCGTGCCGCACGTGCTGGTCGCGGACGCGCTCGCGGACGCGGTGCGCACGGTCGCGCGCGTGACCGCGGTGGGCCGGGCCGACCCGTTCAGCCTGGCCGGGCCGCTGGGCATGCCGCCCTGGAAGATCAAGAAGGCGCAGGCTCAGGCCCGCGGCTGGGACCCGAGCGGGCTCGCCGACGCGATGCAGATCGTCGCGGGGCTCAACGCGGACGTGAAGGGCGTGGCGGCGGACGCCGACTACGCGCTGGAGCGCGCCGTGCTCCGGATCGTGGCGGCACACCAGCGCCGGTGACTACCTGCGCGGGATCCCGATCAGGTACTGGGCTCCGGTGAAGCCCGGTTCGACGCCGATCGTCCAGGCGAACGACTCGGTGCCGGTCAGGCCGTCGACCATCTGCCGCAGTTCCGCGCGCCCGTACATGCGCAGGAACGACACGACGCTGTCGAAGAACATCATGAACGGCAGCACCGGCACGACGTAGGTCAGCGCCAGCCGCAGGAGGTAGCGCGGCAGGGGATTGCGCTGGAACGGCGCCGAAAGCAGCACCGCCAGCGTGGTCAGGAACGGGAAGAGCAGGACGTAGAGGAACGACCGTTTGGTGTCCACGACGACGATCGGTGATCGGGTGTCGACGGCGTTCTGCAGCATGCGCCGGGCCAGTGGCGGCGGGAAGTGGTGGAAGGCGCCGTAGATCGTGCGCGTCCCCTCCACCCGGCAGTCGGTGGCGTCGACCGACTCGGAGACGTAGTCCACCGAGCAGCACGAATCAGGCAGCCGCCGGCGGTTCTCGGCCTGGACGCGCTGGAACGCGGGCACGTTCGGCACCAGGTCGGTCAGCGTCACCTGGGTGTGGACGCCCTCCTCGTGCAGCCTGCGCTGGATGAGCGGCACCGGCCCGCCCGACCCCGCGCACAGGTCGACGATCCGGTGATCCGCACCGGAACGCAGAGCCAGCGACAACGGGCGTGAGTACTCCCGCGCGGCGTCCGTCAGCCGGTAGATGAACGCGATGGACTCCGTGTGCAGGGTGCGCAGCACGGGCGGAGTGCCGTCGAGGTCGTGCAGCTCGACGAAGTCAATGCGTGGGAGCGATTCCATGGGTTCTATCCCTACCGCGCAACCGGACCGGCAGTCCATCCGCAGGAGTGGGCACGCCACGGCGGTTCCACGGCACCTCGTAGCCGGGCTCGACCGACCACTCGTAGCGCTCCAGCAGCTGGGCCATGACGGCGTTCACCACGGCGGTGGCGAAGTGCATGCCGATGCAGTGGTGCACGCCGCCACCGAACGGCGTCCAGGCGTACCGGTGCGCCTTGTCCTCGGCGCGATCGGGAGCGAACCGCAACGGGTCGAACACCGATGGCTGCGACCACACCCCGGGCATGTGGTGGCTGAACTGCAGGATGGGCATGACGTAGGTACCGGCGGCCAGCGGGTGGCCCAGCACGGTGGTCGGCCGCACGGCCCGGCGGGCCAGCTGCCCCAACGGCGGCATGAGGCGCAGCGACTCCTTGCGCACCAGCTCCAGGGCCGAGCCGTCCTCGCGGCAGCGCTGCTGCCACTCAGGGTGTCCGGCCAGGTGGTAGATGATCGAGGTCAGCGCGCTCGCGGACGTGTCCCGCGCGGCCAGCAGCAACAGGATCATGTGGTTGACCACGTCCTGAGCGGTGAACTGCTCGCCGTCCTCGGTCACTGCCGCGCAGAGCATGCTGAGCAGGTTGTCGGCCGGCCCGCCGGACGCACGCCGCTCCTCCACCCACGCGCCGAAGATCTCCTCCAGGCGGCGCCGTGCGGCGATGCCACGGGCCCAGGGGAGCCCTGGCACGGCCACGCGCAGCGGTGAGTACGACGCCTGCAGGCACGCCTCGAACATGCGGTGCACCTCGTCGGCCGCAGCCCCGAGGCCGGAGCCGGTGAGCACCTCGGAGGTCATGGTGAAGATCATCGACTGGATCGCCGGAGCGATCTCGAACGTCCCGTCGGCAGGCCACGAGGCGAGGTCACGGGTGATGGCCGGGTTCATCCGGTCCAGGTAGGCGCTGATCCGGGCGGGCAGGAACGCCTGCTGCATGATCCGCCGGTGGAGCCGGTGCTCGTCACCGTCGAGCAGCAACAGCCCGCGGTGGAAGAACGGGCCGACGAACTTGCTCCAGCCCTCGGCGCTCGAGAACGCCCTGTCGCGGTTGAGCAGCACTTCCTCGATGGCGTCGGGCCCGAGCACCACGGCCATCTTCCGCACCCCGAACATCGGCAGCACGGAGACAGGCCCGTGCCGTTCGTAGTGCTGCTGCGTCCACGCGACCGGCGAGCGCATGTACTCCAGCGTGTCGCCGAGGAAAGGCACCTTCATGACCGGACGCTGACAGGCCAGGCCGGCGCGACGCCATCGAAACAGCGAAAAGGGCCCACTTCGCGGAGGAAGTGGACCCTTTTCAGGAAGCTCTACAAGAGCTCAGCGATGCTCAGCCAGCGAGCTTGTTGGCGCGCTGGGCCATCGCCGACTTCTTGTTGGCGGCCTGGTTGGCGTGGATGACGCCCTTGGTGGCGGCCTTGTCGAGCTTGCGGGACGCGTCCTGCAGCAGCTCCAGGGCCTTCGCCTTGTCACCGGCCTCGGCAGCCTCGCGGAACTTGCGGATGGCCGTCTTCAGGGACGACTTGACCGACTTGTTGCGAAGGCGAGCCTTCTCGTTGGTCTTGATCCGCTTGAGCTGGGACTTGATGTTCGCCATGCGACATCACCCTTCATGTCGAAACCGGAGTTCGTGACGCGCTTTGTCGGCACCAGCCAAAGGCTGGTTCTCCTCCACGGCGGAGCGCCGCGCGTTCACGACGACGAAGGATATCAGGCCAGCTCAGCGGACCGTGAACCCGGCCTTCTCCGCCCCCACCACGGCCTCGTAACCACCGCGAGCCACCTCACGCCGCCCGTCACCGTTCACATCGCCGACGGTCAGCGCCAGCTGCGCGAGTTTGAACGACACCTCGACCTGCTTCGACTGTCCCGCAGCGAGTTCCACGCGGGTGAAGCCCACCAGCCGAGCGTCCGGCGTGAGCACCGGCGACGCCGGCTGACGCACGTAGACCGGCACCACAACAGTGCCCGCGCGGCCTCCGGTGTTCGCCACCGTGAACTTCACCACGCCGTTCTCGCGGGTCGTCGACGCCGTCACGCCCGAGGTCGCGAACGTCGTGTACGACAGCCCGTGCCCGAACGCGTAGAGCGGGTCGTACTTCGCGGCGGCCGACGTGTTCGCACCCGGCAGTTGGTCGTAGGTCAGCGTCGGGTCGCCCAGCGCCTTCGGCCACGACACCGAGAGCTTGCCGCTCGGGTTCACCGCGCCGAACAGCACGTCGGCGATCGCCCGGCCACCCTCGCTGCCCGGCAGCCAGCCCGCGACCAGCGCGTTCGCGTCCGCGGCCGCCCCGAGCACCTGCGGGCGGGCGGTGAGCAGCACCACGACCACCGGCTTGCCGGTCGCCTGCACCGCGTCCACCCACGACTGCTGGTCCGGGGTCAGCACCGGGTTCTCCGTGTCGGCAGGACCCTCAGCCCCGGGCTTCTCGCCAAGCACGACGACAACCGCGTCCGCACCGGCAGCCTCGGTCACCGCGGCGGCAGGCGTGGCCGCGTGCACCACGGACGCACCGGGAACGGCCTCGCGCACACCGGTCAGCACGGTCGCGGTCGGCGGCAACGGCGAGTCGTCCGGCACGCCCTGCCACTCGACGGTCCAGCCACCGAGCTGGCGCCGCACGTCGTCCGCGGTCTCACCGGTCACGACGATCTTCTTCGCGGCCGGGGACAACGGCAGCACGCCGTCGTTCTTCAGCAGTACGGTGCCCTCGGCGGCCGCCTGACGGGCCAGCCCGCGATCGGCGTTCACCACGTTGCCGTCGGCCTTCGCCGGGTCGACGTACGGCTTCTCGAACAGCCCCAGGTCGAACTTGAGCTTCAGGACCCGGCGCACCGCCTGGTCGATCCGCCCACGCGACACCGAACCGTCACGCACGTTCGCCAGCAGCAACGAGGTGAACTCGGCCGCGTTCGACGGCTCCATCGCCATGTCCACACCGGCGTTGACGCTCATCGCGATCGCCGTCTTGTAGTCCGGCGCGACCTTGTGCCGGTCCACCAGGTACTTCATGTCCTGCCAGTCGGAAACCGCGACGCCCTTGAACCCCATCTTGTCGCGCAGCTGCGTCTGCAGCATGTACTTCGACGCGTGCACCGGCACACCGTTGATCGACCCAGAATTGATCATCACCGTGCGGACACCCGCGTCGAACTGCGCCTGGAACGACGGCAGCACGACGTCCTGCAGCTGCCGCACCGGAATCTGAGCGGCCGAGCGGTCGTGCCCGTTCGCCGGCGCCGAGTACCCCGCGAAGTGCTTTGCGGTGGCGGTCAGCTGCGCCGTGTCGTCCACACGGGACTGCTGCCCGCGAACGTTCGCGGCGGCCAGCTGCCCGGCCAGGAACGAGTCCTCGCTGTAGGTCTCGTAGAAGCGTCCCCAACGGGTGTCACGCGCGATGTCCGAGACCGGCGCGAAGTTCCAGAACACACCGGTGGCGCGCAACGCCTTCGATGCGGACACGCCGATCTGCTCCTGCAGACCGGGGTTCCAGGTCGCGCCGAGCCCGATCTGGTGCGGGAACATCGTCGCGGCGATCACGTTGTTGTGCCCGTGCACGCCGTCCGCGCCGTAGATGATCGGGATCTTCAACCTGTTGTTCTCCAACGCATAGCGCTGGATGGCGTTGTTCATCTCCGCCCACGCCTTGGGCGTGTTGTCCAACGGCGCGTCACCACCGCCGGACAGGATCGAGCCCACGTGGGCGTCCGACAGCACCGCCTTCAGGCACGACTCCACCAACGGGCCGTTGGCGTTGTTGCAGTCACCGCGCAGCTTTCCCACGCGGATCTGCGCCATCTGCCCGATCTTCTCCTCGAGCGTCATTCTCCGCAGCAGGTCCTCAGTCCGCCGCTCCGATGACGCCCGACCGTCCAAATAGATCTCTTTACCAGCCGCCTGACCGCCAGCCTGGGTCAGCGACGCGATGAGCACAGCAACGCCAAGCGAGCCGAAAACGGCACGCTTGCGGGAGAACAAAGACAAGACTCCTCCACGATCCCGTGCGCCCGCCGCACACGATCGCGTGGACACCTCCACCGAAAACACCTCCAAAAGGAGGAACTCCGTGGAAGCGGTTTCATGCTGGTGAAACGCCTGTTCAGCCCCCCAGCAAGCTGCGCGTCAAAGCCTGTTTTTCATCGAGCAGTTCACCCAGTGCGGCCGAGATCGTGGCTTCGTCGAGCCGCACGCGTCCGGTGGGCTGATCGTCGAGCGCCAGCAGCGTCGCCCGCCGCACGAGCTCCTTCACGAACGACGCCGTCACGCCCTTGCTCGCCGCCACGATCGCCGACGCGTCCGGCAGGTCGAGCGAAGTACCGGCCGCGTAGAGCCGCAGCAGCCGTTCCCGGCCAACGGCGTCCGGCAACGGCACCCGCATCGCGAGGTCGATGCGCCCCGGCCGTTCGGACAGCGCCTTCTCCATGACCTCCACGCGGTTCGTGGTGAGCACGAACGTCACGTCCGCCTCGGACCCGATGCCGTCCATCTCGTTCAGCAGCTCGAACAAAGCCGGGTTGCCGTCCATGGTGTGCTGGCGGTCCTCGGCGATCAGGTCGACGTCCTCGACCACGATCACCGACGGCGCGAGCTGCCGCGCGAGTGCGGTCGCGGCACGCAGGTACCGGAACATCGCCACACCGCTGAGCAGCAAGACGGTTGTGGATTCCAGCCGCCCCATCAGGTACCGGATGGTGTGCGTCTTGCCGGTGCCGGGCGGGCCGTAGAGCAGCAGGCCGCGCTTCAGGTGCTGACCGTGCGCCCGCAGACGTTCGCTCTGCGACGCGGTGCGCACGACGTGGCGTTCGATCGAGTCGAGCACGCCGTCGGGCAGCACCACGTCCTGCGCCCGCAACGTCGGCCGCGGCAGGAACGTGAGCAGCTGGTTCCCGCGGTGTTCACTCACCCCGAAGGCCATCACCTGCCCGCGGAACAGGTCGTGGGCGCGCATGTGGTCTTCGATCGCCTCGCGCACGGCGGTCGCGGCCTCCCTGGACGAGGCCAGCACCTGCAGCGCGCACCGGAAGTCGCCGCGTTCCTCGATCGGGCCCTGGACCGCGACCACGACCGGGCCGCCGTCCGGCGCGACAGTGGCGACCAGGCCCAGTTGCACCGCCTCGATCGCGGTGTCCGGGCCGGTCGCCACGGTCATGTAGTCCACCGCACCCAGCTCGTAGGTGAAGGGGGACCCGTTGCCCGCGCTCAGCATGTCCACGAGGGACATGTGAGAGCGGTTTCCGATGATGCCGTGCCACTGCGCCTCTGGGGAGTGCTCGGCGAGGTACGCCTCGATGCCGCGGTGCACGTTCGCGTGCTCCCAGCCCTCGAACCTCGCCGTCACTGTCGGCACCTGCGGCATCGGGCACCCGATGTGCTCGGTGATCATCCGGGTCAGCGTCGACTCCGCACCCGCGGCCACCACGGTCCTGGCCTCGTCGAGCAACCCCTGCAGAGCCGCCGCGAGCGCCCTCGCGTCGGAGAATGGGAGATCCACCCACTCCACCGTACTCATCAATCGGGTGGCTCGTCCGGTTCGTCTGCCTGCTGTTTCTTGGGCGGCCGTCCCCGGCGAGGCATCTTCTTCGCCTCACCGGGCAGCCGGCCGGCCTCCGCCAGTGCACGCCGCAGCAGGAACTCGATCTGCGCGTTGGTGCTGCGCAGCTCGTCGTTCGCCCACCTGCTCAACGCGTCGTGCACGGCCGGATCGAGCCGGAGCAGAACGCTTTTGCGGTCAGCCATCAGGTGTAGAGGGAACCGGCGTTCACCACGGGCTGAGTGGATCGATCACCGCACAGGACGACGAGCAGGTTCGAGACCATCGCCGCCTTGCGCTCCTCGTCGAGTTCGACGACGTCGTGCTCGGCCAGCTTGGCGAGTGCGAGCTCCACCATGCCGACGGCTCCTTCCACGATCCGCGACCGTGCCGCCACGACCGCGCTCGCCTGCTGCCGCTGCAGCATCGCGTGTGCGATCTCCGGCGCGTACGCGAGGTGCGTGAGCCGCGACTCGATCACCTTCACGCCCGCGGACTGCACTCGCGCGGCGATCTCGATCGAGAGCGTCTCGGTGATCTCGTCCGCGTTCTCCCGCAACGAGAGCCCGGCTTCCTCGTGGTTGTCGTACGGGTAGCTGTTCGCGATGTGCCGCACGGCGGTCTCGGTCTGGATGCCGACGAACCGCACGAAGTCGTCCACCTCGAACCGGGCGCGGGCGGTGTCCTCGACCTGCCACACCACCACGGCGGCGATCTCGATCGGGTTGCCGTCCGCGTCGTTGACCTTGAGCGCGGACGTCTCGTGGTTGCGGATCCTGGTCGAGATCTTCTCCCGCGTGTTGAACGGGTTCACCCACCGCAGACCGTCCGTGCGCACCGTGCCCACGTAACGGCCGAAGAACTGCTGCACCCGCGCCTCACCCGGCGCCACCGTGAAGAGGCCCCTGAACACCAGCGCCCCCGCCAGGAACAGCAGTATCCCCACGATCAGGAGTCCCGCCGACGGGTCGTTGTTGTCGGCGGCCTTGAGCCCCTCGATGAACGTCCATGCAGCCACCGCGACCAACACCACCCCTCCGAAGAACATGGGCAGACCGGACAGGTCCCGTGCGCGCTTCTCCCGCACCACGGGTGCCGGCATCTGCACTGTCGTGTCCACAACCGCGCTCATTCAGACCCCCTATCGAAGTAGTAGCTAAGTGATATCACTTTTCCGGGGTGATCGCCAGTTAGGCTGGCTCGTATGAGGGCGAAGAAGCAGCGCGTGGCTGCGTATGGGGTGTGCATCAACGAGAACGACGAGATCCTGCTCGCGCGCTGGCTCGGCACGAACGGCAAGCGCTGGATCCTGCCCGGCGGCGGCATCGACCACGGCGAGCACCCGCACGACGCGGTGATCCGCGAGTTCGACGAGGAGACCGGCTTCGAGATCGAGGTGCTGCGGCTGCTCGGCATCGACTCGGAGTTCCGCGAGGAGCCCGACCGCGACTACCACGCGTTGCGGATCCTGTACGAGGTCCGGATCGTCGGCGGCGAGCTGCGGCACGAGGTGGACGGCACGACCGACCTCGCTCAGTGGCACCCCGTCGCAGACATCGGACAACTGGAGCGGGTGCCATCGGTCGATACGGCCCTTAGCTTGTATCGAACTACCCCACCTGCTGGAATTTTGCGGTAGCTTGGCCCTACCGCCGCCAGCTAGCCACCACAGGAGTTGGCGAATGATCCGATCACTGGCCGTTGTGGGCACGGCCGCCCTGCTGTCGTCCTTCGTCCATTTGCCTGCCTACGCGGCTGTCGTAGGCGTGTCGAGCGTGTCCTCCCTGCAGACCGCTGTCGACACCGCCCGGCCCGGCCAGAAGGTCGTGCTCAAGGCCGGCCTGCACCGGGTCGATCAGCCCGTCAAGATCACGCGTTCCGGCATCACCATCGCGGCCGCCTCCGTCGGCGACACCGTGCTCACCGGTGGCCGGGCCTTCGAGTTCGGCGACGTCAAAAGCGTGACCATCGAGGGCTTCGTCTTCGCGGGCGAGAGCACGCTGGACGTCCCGCCGCAGGCGCAGGCGACTCGCATCACGCGCAACACGTACTCCGGCAACAAGGACGGCGCCTCGCTCAGCGTCAGCGCCGACGACGTCCAGATCGACCACAACACGTTCCAGAACCGGACCAACGAGGGCGTGTACCTGCAGATCACCGGTCCGGGCAGTGAGATCGCCAAGCGATCGCACATCCACCACAACTACTTCTACAACCACCAGTTCACCGGTGCGAACGGCGGCGAGTCGATCCGGCTCGGCTACAGCCACAAGCAGTCGAAGTCGGCGAACGCGATCGTCGAGTACAACCTGTTCGAGAAAGCCGACGGCGACGCCGAGGCCATCTCGATCAAGTCGTCGGACAACACCGTCCGCTACAACACGATCCGCAACAGCAAGGGCTACATCGTGCTGCGCCACGGCCACCGCACCACGGTCGAGGGCAACCTGCTGTTCAACAGCGGCATCCGCTTCCACGGCAACGACCACAAGATCATCAACAACTACGTGGAGAGCACGAAGGACCGCGCGATCGTGTTCGGTTCGGGCAAGGAGGCGGACTCCGGGCCGACGTCGAAGCTGCACGACCGGCCGGACCGCGTGACGGTCGCGTTCAACACGCTGGTCGGCACCGGTGCGGTCGTCGACAGCGACGGCGGTGACTTCAAGCCGAAGGACTGCGTGCTCGCGAACAACGTCATCAAGGGCTCGTCGGGTGGCGTCGTCTCCATGCACAGCGGTTCGACCGTGAAGTACGAGGGCAACGTCATCTGGGGCGGTACCGGCGGCAGCATGCCGTCGTCCGGCTACAAGTCAGCCGACCCGAAGCTGGTGCGGGACGCGAACGGACTGCTGCGCCTCGCCTCGGGCAGCCCGGCGATCGACGCGTCTGCCGGCACCTACTCCTACGTGACGCGTGACTTCGACCCGCAGTCGCGCTCCGGCAAGCCGGACGTGGGTGCGGACGAGTACAGCTCGTCGGCGGTCCGCAAGCCGCTGACGAAGGCCGACGTCGGCGTCTCGGCGCCATGAGCGTCCTCTTAGTGGGCCTGTTGATCGCGGTGGGTGCGGTTGTGCCCGCGCCCACCGCGGTCATCAGGGTGACGAGCTTGGCCGCCATGCAGACGGCGTTGGACTCCGCTTCGCCCGGTGACCGGATCGAGCTGGCGGACGGCTCCTACACGTCGTCGGCGGCGATCACGATTCGCCGCCCCGGCGTCACGGTCGCCGCGGAACACGTCGGACGGGCGCAGATTCGCGGCAAGGCGGGCTTCGTCTTCGCCGGCGGCGTCTCGCAGGTCGTGATCGAGGGCTTCGACCTGCGGCACGACGGACGGCTCGCGGTGCCGGTCGGGGTGAACCGGGTGCGGATCACGCGGAACACGTTCGAGCTGAACGTGCCGGTGGTACCGGACGACGCGGGTGGCTTCGTCGAGGTGAACGGCGACGACGTCGAGGTGGACCGCAACACGTTCCAGAACCGCACGAACGAGGGTGTCTACCTGCACGTCGGTGGCCCCAAGGGCGGTATGGCGAAGCGGACGTGGGCGCACCACAACTACTTCTACAACCACCGGTTCTCCGGCGGCAACGGCGGTGAGTCGGTGCGCATCGGCAACAGCGACCGGCAGAAGGGGTCCGCCAACACGTTGCTCGAGAACAACCTCTTCGAGAAGGCGAACGGCGACTCCGAGGCGATCTCGGTCAAGTCGTCGGACAACATCGTCCGGCACAACACCCTGCGCGACAGCCGCGGCTTCCTGGTGCTGCGGCACGGCGACCGCACCGTGGTGGACGGCAACATCCTGCTGGGCACCGGCATCCGGTTCCACGGCAACGACCACCGCATCATCAACAACTACGTCGAGGGCAACCGCGACCGGCAGATGGTGTTCGGGTCGGGCAAGGAAGCCGACTCGGGGCCGACGTCGAAGCTGCACGACCGGCCGGACCGGGTGACGGTCGCGTTCAACACGCTGATCGGCACCGGTGCGGTGGTGGACAGCGATGGCGGGGCTTTCCTGCCGAAGGACTGCGTCCTGTCCAACAACATCATCACCGGGTCGTCCTCGAAGTTCGTGGACATGAAGTCCGGGTCCACGGTCAGGTACGAGGGCAACATCGTGTTCGGTGGCGCGGCCGGCATGCCTTCCGGCGGCTATCGGACCGTCGACCCGCGGTTGGTGCGGGACTCGGCCGGATTGCTGCGCCTGTCCTCGGCGAGCCCGGCCGTGGACGCGTCTGCTGGCTCGTTCCCCTATGTGTCTGCGGACTTCGATCCGCAGCCTCGGGTGGGGAAACCCGATGTCGGGGCGGATGAGTACAACGCCGCCGCGGTGCGTCGTCCGCTCACCCGTGCCGACGTCGGGCCCTCAGCGCCTTGATTTCGCAGGTCAGTGGGGGTTCCCGCGCTTAGGGGACCCCCCGATTTGGAGATCGAAACACCCCCGTGTAATGTTCTCCAAGTCAGAGCGACACGGGCCGGAAAACAAGTCGGAACGAGCCTGACAACACAAGCCCCGGAAGTAAGTCAGCGAAAAGCTGATGTGACTGCGGTGTGCGCGTGTTCTTTGAGAACTCAACAGCGTGCCGATAACACAGCCAGTAATATATGAATTACCTCCTCGTCGAGGTAATTCCTTTGAGAAGATAGATTGCCAGACATATTCCGTCTGGAGCGATCAACACAATCCTTATTGGAGAGTTTGATCCTGGCTCAGGACGAACGCTGGCGGCGTGCTTAACACATGCAAGTCGAGCGGTAAGGCCCTTCGGGGTACACGAGCGGCGAACGGGTGAGTAACACGTGGGTAACCTGCCCTGTACTCTGGGATAAGCCTTGGAAACGAGGTCTAATACCGGATACGACCTTCTACCGCATGGTGGAGGGTGGAAAGTTCCGGCGGTATGGGATGGACCCGCGGCCTATCAGCTTGTTGGTGGGGTAATGGCCTACCAAGGCGACGACGGGTAGCCGGCCTGAG
>NZ_JBITEX010000003.1:0-1071040 GCF_044455585.1 Lentzea sp. NPDC051213 | reverse complement strand
CCGTCACGAGTCGCATGGATGCTGTTGCCGCGCCTGGGGGATGAGGTCAAGTCGACACGCTTTTCGTCGACTTGACCTCATCCCCCAGGTGTGGCTGCCTCCCGTGTGACTCGTGACGGGACCCCACCGCCAACGCAAGCACCTACGCAACCGGCGGCCGCCCAATGCAACAGGCGTGCCATCAACCCGCGACCGGCGCGGACCCCCAGATCAGATTGCCGGGGTCTGGGGCAGAGCCCCAGGTGGAAGCACTCACCAGGAACCCGCCAACGCAACAGCACCACCTACGGACCGCACGCGACCGCCCAGGGACGAATTACCACAACCCTCACGAACCGGACAACCCCCACCTCCCTGACCTGCACCTTCAGCCCAACTTGATGAATTTCACAGAAAGTCCAAATTTTCGCGCAACGCCCAGCCCCCAAGTACGTCTATTTGGGTGTCGCAAGCAGCACAGCCGAGGAACGTTCGGGGCGATCCAAGGCAAGAGGGAAGCAGCCTGCAGACGAAGGGGAGCGAAGGGAAGGCGGGGGCCAGAACTTCGCGGCGAGGTACGGCCGGACCGAACGGGAGAGCGGTCCGGCCGTACTGTCTCGCCAGCCAACCAGCAGCGCTTCCGCAGCTAGACCACGCCCAGGTCGCCCAGGAAGCAGCCCAGGAACCGGCCCAGGATCCAGCCGCCAAAAATTGTCAGACCCCCTGAGCACAATCAACCGCATGCGGAACTCAACCCAGCGGGAGCGCTCAGCATGGATCACGTACTTGCTCAGCTGCTACACGAACGTGTGTTCGCAAATCTCGCGCAGCTGGAACGCCAAAGTCGCCCGGAACACCAGAGTCACCTGGACCACCAGGACCGCCGGAGCTCAGAAGCTCAACGACTCATCGAAGCCTGGCGAACCCTCCTCAGCCTCCACGAGGCCACCGAGAGCGGGTCCTGCAAGGCGTGCGGCCCCCGCTGGCGCCGCCACATGTGCTCAGTCTGGCGAGTCGCCACCGCGTACTTCATCCGCCAGGAGCACGAGCCCCACTACGGCGACGCTTGAGCCTAACGGGCCTCCTGAGGCCTCTGAGGCCTCTGAGGCCCCTGGGGCCCCTGAAGCGCCCCGACCCACACCGAGAGGTGGGTCCACCGCACCAGGCGGCTCACACGGCTACTCAGCGGTAGTTCAGCAACGGCCGAACCAAAACCAGGCCCACAAAATCAGGCCCACAAGATCAGGCCCGGGAATCAGGCGAATCAGACCGAGACGCCGCGCGAGTTCAACCACGTAAGCGGGTTGATCTTCTGGCCGTCCGGGTTCCAGACCTCGAAGTGCAGGTGGGGCCCGGTGGAGAAGCCGCGGTTACCCATGCGGGCGATCTGCTGACCGGCCTTGACCTGCTGGCCCTCGCGGACGCTGTAGTCGTTGACGTGGCCGTAGACGGTGATGGTGCCGTCGGTGTGCTGCACGCGAACCCACAACCCGAACCCGGACGCGGGCCCGGCCTCGAGGATCACGCCGTCGGCGGCGGAGAGGATCGGGGTGCCGATCGGGCCGGCGATGTCGATGCCGTAGTGCATCGAGCCCCAGCGGCCGCCGTAGCCGGAGGTGAAGTCACCGGCGGCGGGGCGGAAGAACTTCGGGCGCTTCTTTTCGGCCTCTGCGGCCTCGCGCTGCGTGGTGGCCTGCTGGCTGCGGACGAGCTTCGCGGCCTCGGCGGAGCCTTCCGCCGTCGTCTTGGAGATCGCGAGGATCTGCGGCGCGGGCGCGGTGTTACCGCCCTGGCCGTCGAACGTGGCCGCGGCGTCTGCCTGGTTCGCGAGCTGAACGTCTTTGGTGTCGTCCGTAGCGGCCTGCAGGGTCTGACCTGCGCCTGCTGCGGCGAACGCGCCTACTGCGACTGCGGCGACGACGATGCGTCCGCGCAGCGCCGAGGGCGGCGGGGGGAGCCGGTGAGAGCTGACGTTGCGCGTGGAGGCACGGTCGACCGCCTCATCTAGCGCAGCACTGCGTTCATGGCCGCCGGGGGAGCGGTGGTGAGACAAAGCTTGCCCTTCCGCCTTCGGGGAGCCTGGTCGGGTGGACTGCCGGGCGGGGGATTCCCGGTGAGTCAGAATTCGGGGTTCTGACTCGGTGTCCTTCTGTGACCAGACCGTGACAACGGACCGGGGGACAGTAACGGCGGGGAGCCTCGGAGGGCAAACCCCAGTTCGTTATGTCGTCCGAACAGGCGGCTACCTGGAACTTTCAACTGTCAACTGTGACCGTCGGTCACGCCGGGTGGACGACACGCCTCACCGCCAGCGGCAATGGGGTGAGTTGACAAGTCATCCGATCGGGTGATGGCGGTCACAACTACGTGAAGAGTCCTCGTGTCAACCGGCAAAGAAAGGTGACCTGAATCACGTATCTGGTGCTCTTCAACGAGTAATGACGAGTGCTCCAGCCGGGCGTTGCGCTGCGGGACGATGATCTGATCCATCTCTGACCACACCACTACGAACTTCGTGCGACACGGTCGGCACGGTTCGGCGAGCTCCGAGAGCAGTTCGGAGCCGGGGCGCAACTGCTTGGTCAGCGGGGTCGGCAGCAGATAGGCGGCGAGGGTGCCGCTGTGCGGCGTCCCGAGGGTCACAAGTGTGCGAACGCGTGAGTCACCGTGCAGCCGTTGCACGTAGTACCTGGCAATGAGACCGCCCAGGGAATGGCCGACGACATGCACCTGATCCGAGCCGGTCTGCTCGCAGATCCGCTCGATGTGCGCACCGAGCAGGGCGGCCGAGCGGCGGACGTCCCCGGTCAACGCCGTCAGCACGCTGTAGTTGATGGCGTGCACCACCCCGAAGCCCCGCCTTCGCAGCGCCCCCGACAGCACTGCGAAGGCGGAGCGGTTGTCCCCGATGCCGTGCACCAACACGATGGGGGTTCCCGCCGCGTCCATCGCCGAAACCACCAGACCGCGCTGGCGGGGCGGCAGGCCGTCGGTGCGGTAGTGCCGGAAGTGGCCGTCCGGGCGCAGCTGCTCGGTGATCGCGCCCCACGGGTAGAGCACCGCGTGGGCGGTCAGCCAGGCCGCCTCCATCGCGACTCCGCGCATCCCGCCGGGCGTGGCCATGGCGCGCAGCGCGACCTTGACCTCTTCGGCGACGTCGCGAGCGGCGTGCACGCCCCACCCGGCACGATCGAGGACGGCGTCAGTCAGACGCGTCATCCACGACCGGCCGCTCTCGCTCATATGAGCGACGGTAAGTGATGGAGTCACCGACTAGGAGTACCCAGCGGACGTTTTCCACATGCGAACGAATTTCGTCTCACTAGGGCGAGCTCGCGTCGACACGCGCCCGGACGCCCCCGCCGAACGCCCGAACAACAAGAGTGACGCCCCCGCCGAACGCCCGAACAAACACAGCCGAGCGCCCGAACATCCCATCGCCACGCAACCCGGACCTCACAGGTGACACAGAACCCAACAGCTGTATTGCTAGGTTCGCCCGCGATGACTCGAACCGAGCTCGAGAACCAGACCCCGGCGGCCTCCCGACTGCGCACCGCGTGGGCGCTCTCTGCGGCAGGCGCCCTCCTCCTCGCGGTGGGCCCGCTGCTCGGGGTGGTCGACGGAGCGGAACCCGCCTTCACCTCCTGGCCGTTGCTCGCCCTGCTGGCGCTGGCGCCTCCGGTGGTCGCGGGCGCGTTGCTGCTGCGCGGCAGGCCGTTCGTGGCGGCCGGGCTGATCGCCGCGGTGGGCGTTTTCGCCGTCGGCCGCCTGTTGAGCGACCTGCTGATCGCGTTCGATCCGATGTCGGTGGCGCGGCCAGAGCTGTTCCGGCCGGCGACCCTCATCGCTGTCACCCCGGCGCCGGGGTTGTGGTTGCTGCTGGCCGGGCACGTGCTGGCGATCGCCGGCGGCCTGCTGGCGGCCGGTCGTGCCGGCATGCCGGCGGACGAGTCGGAGCCCGCGGGCCTCGTGATGCGCTCCATGATCATTGCCGCGGTGGCGACGGTCGGGTTGCTGGGCAAGCCGTTCATCTCGGCGGATCCGTTCCAGCTCGACCGCGGGCCGTGGGACCTGCCCGCACTCGGGCTGACCGGCGGGCTGCTGATCGCCCTCGCCGCGCCGCTCGCCGCCGCTCTCGCCGCGACCTCACCCGATCCGGACACCCGCGAGGGTGGGGCGCTCGGCGTGATGCTCGCGCTGCTGGCCGTTGTGCTTCCGCCGCTGGTGACCGCCACGGTCGCGCCCGGTATCGGGATCGCGGCGGGTCCGGTGTTCGCGCTGCTCGCCGCGCTGGCGTTGCCTCTCATTCCCCCGCTGGCCCGGTTGTGGCGGATGGTGCGCGGCAAGCGCGACGCCACGCGTGACCTCCCGTTGCCCTCGATCCAGCGGATGCACGTGACGGCAGGTGTCCTCGCCGTGCTCTCCGCCGCCGCGACGCTCACCGGCGCGGTCGTGCCGCAGCTCGTCCTCGCGACGGGTGGTGCCGCACCCGAGCTGGCCTCGTCGAATGTCCTCTGGCCTGCCGGGCTCGCGTTCGGTCTGCTGGGGCTCGCGTTGCTCGTCCCGTCTGTCGCCGGCGCGGTGCGCCCGGCTCTGTTGTTCGGCTACCTCGCGATGCAGCTCGCCGCGGCGGTCGCGGCCCAGCCGGTGCTGGCCGCCAACCAGCTGGGCATCGCCCAGCCCGGTGCGGGCTTCTGGCTGATGGTGATCGAGTTCCCGCTCGGTCTGCTCGCGTTGATCTGCGCTGGCCTCGCCGGTGCCGTCGAGCGGGAGAACACGGAGATCGGCAAACGGCAGGAGGTGCCGGTGGCCGAGTTGGGCGCGGTGCTGCTGGCCGGGCTCTTCGCGGTGGGCGCCTTCGCGCTGCCGAACCTGCGCGGTGACAACTACACAGCGCCGACGTTGGTGCCGGACGGCGACACCGCTGTTTCGGCAGCGTTGCTCTCCTCACTTGTGGTTTTGATCATCGGCCTGGCGGTCGCACTGCGGTCGCGGCCCGCTCGCGGTGCCGCGCTGCTCGCGGGCGGGGTGCTGTTGCTCGGCGTGCGTGCGCTGGAACTGCCGCTGACCGGTGACAAGGTCGTGGGAGCGGTGGCGGCGCCCGGCACGTGGCTGGCGCTGGCGTCCTGCGCGGCGCTGCTGGTCGCGGCGGGTTTGATGGGTGCTCGCGCAAGTCGATAAAGGGCTCGCGTGATCGACCTCACCGCTGTTGAGACCGACCTCACCGGTGGTGGCGTGCGTCGGGTACCTGCAGCTCGATAGTGTCTGGGCCCAGCCGCGTCAAGTGGGTTCGCACGGCCCCTTGAGGACCACCCAGGCGCGGTGTTCCGACACCGACGTCGCAGGAGACCCGAGTGGACCTGTACGAGTACCAGGCGAAGGATCTCTTCGCCGCCCACGGCGTCCCGGTACTGCCGGGCGATGTGGCCACCAACCCCGCCGACGCCAAGGCCATCGCCGCGAAGTTCGGCCAGGCCGTCGTCGTCAAGGCCCAGGTGAAGACCGGCGGCCGCGGAAAGGCCGGCGGCGTGAAGCTGGCCAAGGACGCCGACGAGACCGAGGAGAAGGCGACCGCCATCCTCGGCCTCGACATCAAGGGGCACATCGTTCACCGCGTGCTGGTGACGCCCGCCTCTGACATCGCGGAGGAGTACTACTTCTCCTTCTTGCTCGACCGCGCCAACCGCACCTTCCTCGCCATGGCGAGCGTCGAGGGCGGCATGGACATCGAGGAGGTCGCGGCCACCAAGCCCGAGGCCCTCGCGAAGATCCACATCGACGCCATCAAGGGTGTCGACGTCGCCAAGGCCACGGAGATCGCCGACGCGGCGAAGTTCCCGGCCGAGGTCAAGGACCAGGTCGTCGACGTCATCGTCAAGCTGTGGGAGACCTTCGTCGCGGAGGACGCCACGCTCGTCGAGGTCAACCCGCTGGTCCGCGACCCGCAGGGCAAGATCGTCGCGCTCGACGGCAAGGTCACGCTCGACGAGAACGCGGACTTCCGCCACCCCGCTCACGCGGAGCTGGTCGACAAGGCCGCCGAGAACCCGCTCGAGGCGAAGGCCAAGGAGAAGGGCCTCAACTACGTCAAGCTCGACGGCGAGGTCGGCATCATCGGCAACGGTGCCGGTCTGGTCATGTCGACGCTGGACGTCGTCGCGTACGCCGGTGAGCAGTACGGCGTGAAGCCCGCGAACTTCCTCGACATCGGTGGCGGCGCGTCCGCCGAGGTCATGGCGAACGGCCTGGACGTCATCCTCCACGACGAGGCCGTCCGCTCGGTGTTCGTCAACGTCTTCGGTGGCATCACCGCGTGTGACGCGGTCGCCAACGGCATCGTGGCGGCGCTGGAGATCCTCGGCGACGAGGCCACCAAGCCGCTCGTCGTCCGCCTCGACGGCAACAACGTGGAGGAGGGCCGCCGCATTCTCGCCGAGGCCAACCACCCGCTGGTGACCGTTGTCGACACGATGGACAACGCGGCCGCCAAGGCCGCCGAGCTCGCGGCTGCGGGGGTCTGACCAAGATGGCTATCTTCCTCAACGAGACCAGCAAGGTCATCGTCCAGGGCATGACCGGTGCCGAAGGCACCAAGCACACCAAGCGCATGCTCGCGTCCGGCACGAACATCGTCGGTGGCGTGAACCCGCGCAAGGCGGGCGAGAAGGTCGACTTCGACGGCACCGTCCTCCCGGTCTTCGGCACCGTCAAGGAGGCCATCGAGGCCACCGGCGCGAACGTGACCGTGATCTTCGTCCCGCCGGCCTTCTCGAAGGCCGCCGTGGTCGAGGCGATCGACGCCGAGATCGAGCTGGCCGTCGTCATCACCGAGGGCATCCCGGTGCACGACACCGCCTACTTCTGGGCGCACGCCGTCGCGACCGGCAACAAGACCCGCATCATCGGCCCGAACTGCCCCGGCATCATCAGCCCCGGCAAGTCGAACGCCGGCATCATCCCCGCGAACATCGCGGGCAGCGGCAAGATCGGTCTGGTGTCGAAGTCCGGCACCCTGACCTACCAGATGATGTACGAGCTGCGGGACTTCGGCTTCTCCACCGCGATCGGCATCGGTGGCGACCCGATCATCGGCACCACGCACATCGACGCCCTCGAGGCGTTCGAGGCCGACCCCGAGACCACCGCGATCGTGATGATCGGTGAGATCGGTGGCGACGCCGAGGAGCGTGCGGCCGCGTTCATCAAGGAGAACGTGACCAAGCCGGTCGTCGGCTACGTCGCGGGCTTCACCGCCCCCGAGGGCAAGACCATGGGCCACGCCGGCGCCATCGTCTCGGGCTCGGCGGGCACCGCGCAGGCGAAGAAGGAGGCCCTCGAGGCCGCCGGAGTCAAGGTCGGCAAGACGCCGTCCGAGACCGCCGCGCTGATGCGCGAGATCATGAACGCTCTCTGACAGACGTACGTAGAGCAGCACACAGGGCCGGGCTTCGGAGTACTTTCGGAGTCCGGCCCTCGCTCGTATGGCGGAACCGGCATGATCCGGTCATCGTCTGAGCAAACGCATCGGCTAGCGTCGACGACGCAACCATGGCTTGAGGAGGAGACCTCGACATGTCCGTGCCTTACGGCGCACCCCAACAGCAGCCGCCGGGTCCGGCACAGCACCAGGCACCGTCCCAGGCCCCTGGCGCCCCCGGCGCCGGCAACGTCAACCTGAGCATGATCCTTCCGCTGGTCGCGGCCGGTCTCGGCCTCGTCGCGTACCTGCTCGCCTTCGCCGACGACGTGAGCTCCGGCGACGCGTTGTGGCTGATGGTCGCGGGCGCGCTCGCGGGCCTCACGCTTCTGCCGAACGCGCCGAAGTTCATCCCGGTGGCCGCCGCGCTGTCGGCGGTGCAGATGCTTCTGGTGCTGCAGAGCATCATCAAGGGCCCGTCGGTTCAGGGCATGCAGATCGTGCTGCTGATCGTCGCGCTCGTGCAGGCCGCGGCCATCGTGCTGACGCTGCTGCTCGCCGAGGGCATCGTGAAGTTCGAGCCGAAGCCCGCGAACCCGTACGGCGGTGGCCAGCCCGGTGGCTGGAACCCGCAGTCCGGCGCGTTCCCGCAGCAGGGTCAGCACCCGCAGCACGGTGCGCCCCAGCAGCAGGCTCCGCAGCAGCCGCAGTTCGGCCAGCAGCAGTTCGGCCAGCAGCCGCAGCAGCCCCAGCAGCCGGGTCAGCCGCCGCAGCAGACCAGCTTCATGCCGCAGCCGGGTCAGTTCGGCTCGCCGGGCACGCCGCCCGGTGGCTTCGGCGGACCGCAGCAGTAACCGCACGCCGTTCGACATCAGGGGTGGTGCCGGGTCTTCCGGTGCCACCCCTGTCGTTTCACGCGGCGTGCCTCATCCGAATGGCTCAGTCGGCCTGACACAGTGGAGAAGTGCCCGTGCTGCAACGCGACGCGACCCGCGAGGTGAACACCGTCCGTCCGCCGGAGTTCTCGCGCTCCGAACGCACGCGGGTGCTCATCGCGGCGGCGATCGGGTCGGTGGTCGTCGGGTACGCCGCCGTGGCCGCGCTGCTCGCGCTGATCACCGCGACGGCGACCTACGCGGACTTCGACACCGCCGGTGTGCTCACCGCCGCCGCGCCCGCGTGGCTGGCCGCACACCACGTGCCGCTGCGCTTCGACGCCGGTCAGTTCGGGGTGTTGCCGCTGCTGCCGACCGCGTTGCTGATGCTGCTCGTCAGCCGCACCGCCGCGGGCACGGCCGACCGGCTCGGTCTCTACGAACCTCTGCAGGCACGTGCTGTCGTGCTGAGCATCGCGGGTTCGCACGCGGTGGTGGGCGGCACGATCGCGTTGCTGATGGGAGACGGGGTCGTGCGTGCCACGCCCGCCGTCGCGTTCTTCGGCTGTGCCGCGGTGTCCGGTGTCGCCGCCACGATCGGTGTCGCGCGCCGCTGCGGTCTCGTCGAGATGGTGTTCGACAAGCTCGACCCGGTGGCGCTGCAGGGTTTGCGCGCCGGGTTCATGGCGTTGTTCGCACTGGTCAGCGCGGGTGCGCTGGCGGTGGCGGCCGGGCTGGCGGCCTCGTGGCCCAAGACCAGCGAGCTCTTCTCGCAGGCGGGGCCGACGGTCGGGGTCGGGCTCGGGGTGTTCCTGCTGTGCGTCGGCTATCTCCCGAACGCGATCATCGCCGGCTACTCGTACGTCGTGGGTGCCGGGTTCTCGATGGGCGGGGTCGAGATCTCGCCGATGCGGTTCGTCCCCGGTCCGGTGCCGTCCGTGCCGTTGCTGGCCGCGATGCCGGAGACCGAGTTCGCACTGAGTCCGGTGGTGCTGGTGGGCGCGGCGGTGATCGGCGCGTTCGTCGGCTGGACCTGCCGCACCGTGTCCGAGCGGCCCGCCTCGCGGTTCCGCGCGGTGCTGGTCGCCGCGATCACCGCTGCCGTGGGCAGCCTGGTGCTCGCCGCGACCGCCGGCGGGCGGCTGGCGTCCGGTGCGTTCGACCCGGTGACGGTGCCGGCCGGCCTGCTCGCGCTGATGGTCGCGCTGTGGGTGCTGGTGCCGGGAGCGCTCGTCGCCTGGCTCGCCGGGACGAAGACGAAGGCCGCGGCGGCCGAGGACGGCGATGCCGAGTTCGTCGAGCCGGACTACGACGAAGAAGCCGTCGACGAGGACACCGTGTTCGAGGACGACGAGCTCACCGAGCAGTTCGAGCAGCTCGAAGTGGTGGACGAGGACGAGTTCGAGGTCGAGGAAGACCTCGAGACCGACGACTACTACGACGATGACGAGTACGACGAATACGACGAGGACGTCGTCGATGAGGACGACGAACTCGACGAAGACCCCGAAGAAGACGCTCCTGAAGACGTCGAAGGACCCGTCGCAGAAGAGGAAGACCTCGACGCGGAGTTCGACGAGATGCTCGGCATGGAGCCCGAGGAGGACCTGGACGGCAAGCCCGAACGGTGACGTCATAGGCTGCCCCTGAGCTGCTACAACACGCCACGCCCAGGAGTAGACGCTGAGTACCGAACTTCGGCTTCCCGCACCGGCGCGCGTCGTCGTACTCGTCTCCGGTTCCGGAACCCTCATGCAGGCGTTGCTGGACGCCACCGACCTCCCGATCGCGGTGGTCGCGGTCGGCGCCGACCGCGAGAACATCGAGGGCCTCAAGCGCGCCGAACGCGCGGGCGTGCCGCACTTCGCCGTGAAGCTGCGCGACCACGCGGACCGCGCGGCGTGGGACATCGCCCTGACCGAGGCCGTCGCGGCCCACGAGCCCGACCTGGTGGTGTCGGCGGGCTTCATGAAGATCATCGGCCCGGCGTTCCTGGCGCGCTACGGCGGCCGGATGATCAACACCCACCCCGCGCTGCTGCCCGCCTTCCCCGGCGCACACGGTGTGCGTGACGCGCTGGACTACGGCGTGCACGTCACCGGATCGACCGTGCACCTGGTCGACGCGGGCGTGGACACCGGGCCGATCCTCGCGCAGGAGGCCGTTGTCGTCGAACCCGGCGACACCGAGGAGACCCTGCACGAACGCATCAAGGTCGTCGAACGCCGGCTGCTCGTCGAGACGGTCGGCAGGCTGGCCCGCGAGGGCTGCACCGTGAACGGACGAAAGGTGAGCATTCCGTGAGCACTCCTGCCGAGAGGCGACCGGTCCGCCGGGCCCTGATCGGGGTCTCCGACAAGGCCGGCCTGCTGGAACTGGCCACCGGCCTGCACGCGGCCGGAGTCGAGATCGTGTCCACCGGCGGCACCGCGAAGGTGCTCGCCGACGCGGGCGTCCCGGTGACGCCGGTCGAGCAGGTGACCGGGTTCCCCGAGTGCCTCGACGGCCGCGTCAAGACGCTGCACCCGCGCGTGCACGCCGGTCTGCTCGCGGACGTGCGCAAGGAGTCGCACGTCCAGCAGCTGCGTGAGATGGACATCGCGCCGTTCGACCTGCTGGTCGTGAACCTGTACCCGTTCACGCAGACCGTCGCGTCCGGCGCGAGCCCCGACGACTGCGTCGAGCAGATCGACATCGGCGGCCCCGCGATGGTGCGCGCGTCGGCGAAGAACCACGCGAACGTCGCGGTCGTCGTCGACCCGGCGCGCTACGACTGGGTGCTGGAGAACGTCCGCGAGGGCGGCTTCACGCTGGCGGACCGGCAGAAGCTGGCCGCGGCCGCGTTCCGGCACACCGCGACCTACGACGTGGCCGTGGCGTCCTGGATCGGCAACGTGCTGGCGCCGGACGACGAGGGCAGCGGTTTCCCCGGCTGGGTCGGCGCGACCTGGAACCGGTCGAACGTGCTGCGCTACGGCGAGAACCCGCACCAGAGTGCCGCGATCTATACGCAGGGCGACGGCCGTACCGGCCTCGCGTCGGCGAAGCAGTTGCACGGCAAGGAGATGTCGTACAACAACTACCTCGACGGTGACGCCGCGTGGCGTGCCGCGTGGGACCACGAGCTGCCGTGCGTCGCGATCATCAAGCACGCGAACCCGTGCGGCATCGCGGTGTCCACGGTGAGCATCGCGGACGCGCATCGCAAGGCGCACGAGTGCGACCCGGTGAGCGCGTTCGGCGGTATCATCGCGGCGAACCGCGAGGTCACCGTGGAGATGGCCGAGTTCGTCTCGGAGATCTTCACCGAGGTCGTCATCGCTCCGTCCTATGCGGACGGTGCGGTGGAGGTGTTGCAGCGCAAGAAGAACGTGCGCATCCTCGTGGCCGAGGCACCTGCCCGCGGTGGCGCCGAGATGCGTCCGGTGTCCGGCGGCCTGCTGCTGCAGCAGCGCGACGCCATCAATGCCGACGGCGACAGCCCGGCGAACTGGACGCTGGCCGCCGGCAAGCCCGCGGACGAGAAGACGCTGGCGGACCTCGAGTTCGCGTGGCGCTCCATCCGCTCGGTGAAGTCGAACGCGATCCTGCTGGCGGACAACGGTGCCACCGTCGGCGTCGGCATGGGCCAGGTCAACCGGGTCGACTCCTCCCACCTCGCGGTGAAGCGCGCCGGTGAGCGGGCCAAGGGTGCGGTCGGCGCGTCGGACGCGTTCTTCCCGTTCCCGGACGGCCTCGAGGTGCTGCTGGAGGCCGGTGTGCGCGCGGTCGTGCAGCCCGGTGGTTCGGTGCGCGACCCCGAGGTGATCGCCAAGGCCGAGGAGGCCGGCGTGACGCTGTACCTCACGGGTACGCGCCACTTCGCGCACTGAGTTCGTGCTGAGAAGGGCCGCTTCCGTTGGGGGAGCGGCCCTTTTCGTTGCTACAGCCGGGCGACCATCTCTTCGGCCATGCCCCTCGCGGCGGCCTCGAACTCCACGACGTTCGGCTTGGAGTGGGTGAAGATGCCCGCGTCCCAGCCCGCGTAGTCGACCTCGACCACGGTGTCGCCCTTGCGCACGATGATCGAGATCTCGGTGAACGCCGACTTCGTCTCGACCAGCACCGCCACGGCCTCGTCACCGAGCCCGTTGAGCGGTTTCTGCCGCGGCACGCCCTGGGCGTTGGCCATGTGCTGCGCCACGATCCGGTCGAAGTCGTTGCCGGCCTGCTCCTGCCCGCTGGAGATGTAGACGTCGGTGCTGCGCAGGCCGGTGCCGTCGGTGTGCTTGGTCTGGTTCCACGAGCAGATCGTGCGCTTGCCGTTCGACAGCTCCTGCTCGGACGAGCCGAGTCCGTTCGGGTTCGTCGTGCGCGCCTTGGCCAGCGCGGCCTCCGAGATGTTGGCGCACGTCGCGGGCAGCTGGTCGGACCGCTTTTCGCTGCCGCCTTCGGTGTTGGCGTTGAGGTAGAACGCGAGCGCGGTGACGACGCCGCCGAGCACCAGGACGCCGCCGATGATCCCGATGATCAGCGGTGCCTTGTTCTTCCTGGGCGGCTGCGGATGGCCCCAGCCCGGCGGCGGCTGGTTCACAACTTCCCCAGCACGTCGTCGAGCACCGCCTTCGCGGTCGCCTCCAGCTCCGCGGTGTCCGGCTTGCTGGGCGAGAACAGGCCGGGGTCCCAGCCGAAGTACTCGACGCTGACGACGTCCTCGCCCCTGCGGACGAGGTAGACGAGCTCCGTGGTCCCGCTGCCGCGGGGGATGACGACGACCGACGCCTGGTCGCCGACGCCGTCGACCTTCTTGAGGGTGGCCTGGGTGCTGGTGCTGGCCTGTTGCAGGCGCAGCTCGAACGCCTTCTCGCCGCTCGTGTCGGTCTGTTCGGTGTAGACGGTCAGCATCCGCACCCCGGAGCCGTCGCGGCCCTTGGTCTTGTCCCAGGAGCAGGCCGTGAGCGTTGAGCCGTCGAACTTCTGCTCGTAGGTGCCGATCTGCGCGGGGTTCGTGGTGCGCGCCTTGGCGAGCGTCTCTGGCGAGACGTTCTTGCAGAGCTCGGGCTGGGCGACGGTGCGCAGCGGGTCGCCGTGGTCCTTGCGGACGTTGAAGAAGAAGAAACCGCCGGTGCCGAGTCCGCCGAGGAGCAGGATCGAGCCGATGACGGCCGCGATGACGATCGGTGCCTTGCTCTTCTTGCGCTGCGGCGGATGACCGGGGCCTTGCGGCGGGTAGCCAGGACCCTGGGGCGGGTAGCCGTGGCCTTGCCCCTGGGGCGGCGGGTATCCCGGCCCGGGCGGCTGCTGCCAGCCCTGCTGCGGAGGTTGCTGCTGCCAGCCCTGAGGTGCGTTCACGGGGTTTCCTCATCAGTTCTGAGACGTCGGCGTCACCGTAGTTGACCTTGCGGTTCCGCGTGGCCGCTCTGACCAGAAGCTTTCCCTCAGCGTGTTCGAACGGACGCGGTGAGTGATCCGGTTATTCACCCATGTGGGTGGCGTTTGGCATTGACAGCGGGGCGCAACGGCGCGCTACGATCTCCCCATCGTTCGAACAAGAGTTCGAATAGCAAGTCGCCGAACTTCCCTCGGCGATCGTGCACAGGGGTGCGCACGATCGGACGGGAGGTGGGTGGAGTGCAGAGGTCGGCAACGGCGTCGTTGGCCGCGCTCGGGGTGAACCCGGCCAGCGAGCTGACCAGCACCACCACCGACCACACCACGGGGCGGGTGCTGCCGGTTCGCGGGGAACTGGCGGGCCTGCTGCCGTGGGGCGGCTTGCGGCGAGGCAGCACGGTGTCGGTGGGCGGATCGACATCGTTGCTGCTCGCGTTGTTGGCTGGTGCGACCGCGGACGGCTGCTGGGCCGCCGTGGTCGGCCTGCCGCAGGTGGGAGTGCTGGCCGCGGCCGAGCTCGGGGTCTCGGTGCAGCGGCTGGCACTCGTCCCACGTCCCGGCGCCGATCCGGGCCCGGTGATCGCGGCCCTGCTGGACGGCATCGACCTGGTGGCGGTCGGCTGCCCCCTGTCACCCGCGCTGGCCCGCCGGCTCACGGCCCGTGCCCGTCAGCGCCGGGCCGTCCTGATCGCGTTCGGCTCCTGGCCCTCCGCCGATGTGGAGCTGACCGCCGAGTCCGTGCAGTGGAACCCGCTCGACGACGGCGCGGAAACGTTGCGGCGTCAGCAGATCAGCGTGCGCAGCGGTGGCCGCGGCTCGGCGGGACGGCCGAAGCAGGTGCTGCTGACGTTCGGCGAGGAAGAGATCGAGCTCCCGCTGGTGGCCGGCGAACCGCTCAGGTCCGACGAGCCGGCTGATGCCGGTCCGGACCGGGGCGACGAGCTGGCCGCCAGGCGGGCTACAACCTGGGAGCTGCCCGCGTGAGGGACACCCGGCTCCTCGCGGTCTGGTGCCCGGACTGGCCGGTGATCGCTGCCTGCACCGCGACAGGCACCAGCCCGCACGTGCCGGTGGCGGTCGTCGACGGCAACGAGATCGTGTCGACCTCGGCCGTGGCACGCGCCGAGGGCCTGCGCCGGGCGATGCGCAAACGCATGGCCGAGTCGATGTGCCCCGAGCTGATCACGTTCGAGCACGACCCCCAGCGCGACGCCAGGTTCTTCGAGCCGGTCGCCGAGGCCGTCGAGGAGCTCGCGCCCGGTATCGAGGTCGTGCAGCCGGGGCTGGTCGCCGTCGCGGCGCGGGGTCCGGTCGGCTACTTCAAGACCGCCGAGCAGGCAGCGGAACGCATCGTCGACCACGTCGCGACGCACACCGGCACGGAAGCCTGGGTCGGGTTCGCCGACAGCCTCTTCGCGGCCACGAAAGCCGCGCACCGCAACGTGATCGTGCCGCCGGGCGAGACCGCGGAGTTCCTGCGGCCGCTGGGCGTGCACGAACTGGACTCCCCGGAACTGGTCGATCTGCTCAGAAGGCTCGGGCTGAAGACGTTGGGCGCGTTCGCGGACGTGCCGGAGAACGCTGTCGCGTCGCGGTTCGGCGGTCCGGCCACGCGCCAGCACCGGCTGGCCCGCGGCCTGCCGGAACGTCCGCTCGACAAGCGCAGGCCCGCGCCGGAGCTGGTCGTCACGGAGACGTTCGACGATCCGGTCGACCGGATCGACAAGGCCGCGTTCGCCGCGAAGATCCTCGCGGAACGGCTGCACGACGGGCTCGCCGCCAGAAGTCTCGCGTGCACGCGCCTGGGCATCCACGCCCGCACCGAGCACGACGAGGAGCTGCATCGGGTGTGGCGTGCCGCGGAACCGTTGACACCACGGGGAATCGCGGACCGGGTGCGCTGGCAGCTGGACGGCTGGCTGACCCGCGAACGCCTCAGCTCCGGCATCAGGACGCTCACCCTCGAACCGGTCGAGGTCGTCCACGGGACCGCTCTGCAGCTCGGCTTGTGGGGCCACGACGACGAACGCGCGGTGCGCGCCCTGCTGCACGTGCAGGGCCTGCTCGGCCCGGACGGTGTGCAGGTCCCGGTGCTCGACGGCGGCATCGGGCCGAAGGAGCAGGTCAGGCTCGTGCCGTGGGGCGACGAGCGGGTACCGCTGCGCAACCCGGACCACCCGTGGCCAGGCCGGCTCGCCAGGGCGCCCGCGACGCTCGCCGACGAACCGGCCGACCTGTGGGACGCGGCCGGCGAGGAGATAGGCGTGACCGGCCGGCTCGAGCTGACCGCGCGGCCTCAAAGGCTTGCCGTGAAAGGCAAAGCGCAGGACGTCATCGCGTGGGCGGGCCCGTGGCCGGTCGACGAGCGGTGGTGGGCGCCGGACCCGCACCGGGCCGCGCGCATTCAGGTGCAGACGAACGGCCAGGCGTTCCTGCTGATCCGCAGGAACGAGAAGTGGTTCCTGGAAGGGGTGTACGACTGATGTTCGACGACTACCTGGAGATCATGATCCCGTTGCCGCGCAAGGCTCCGGATGGGCTGGAATAACCCGCCGGTCCGCTGGCGGGAGCTGGAACGCGCTCTCTCCGGCAAGCCCGTCGAGCAGAACCCCGACGGTGGCGACAGTCCCGCGTGGTCACGGCACCGCGACCGGTACACCGCGCCGCCGGGCTTCGAGCTGCGCGTGGACGACCGCGCCATCACCCGCAAACGCGTGCCGTACGCGGAACTGCACACGCACTCCAACTTCAGCTGGCTCGACGGCGCGAGCCACCCGGAGGAGCTCGTCGAGGCGGCACAACGACTCAAGCTCGACGCCATCGCGCTCACCGACCACGACGGCATGTACGGCGTGGTGCGGTTCGCGGAGGCGGCCAAGGAGCTCGGGGTGCACACGGTGTTCGGCGCCGAGCTCAGCATCGGGCTCGGCAAGCCGGCCAACGGCGAACCGGACCCGGAAGGCGACCACCTGCTTCTCCTTGCCCGCCAGCAGGAGGGCTACCACCGGCTCTGCCACACGCTCACCACCGGCCACCTCCACGACGACGCGGAGAAGGGCAAACCCGTCTACGACATCGACCAGATCGTCGCCGACACCAAGGGCGAGGTCGTGGTGCTGACGGGGTGCCGCAAGGGAACTGTGCGCCGCGCGCTCACCAGGGAGGGCCCGGAGGCGGCCTACCGGGAGATCGTCCGGCTCACCGACCTGTTCGGCAAGGGACGCGTCCACGTCGAGCTGACCGACCACGGCCTGCCGGAGGACAGCCGGCGCAACGACATCCTCAACGCGATGGCGCAGCGGCTCAAACTTCCCGTCGTGGCGACGAACGCCGCGCACTACGCCACGCCGAACCGCGGCCGCCTGGCTGCCGCGATGGCCGCGGTGCGCGCGCGGAGCAGCCTCGACGACATGGCCGGCTGGCTGCCGCCCTCGCCCGCAGCGTTCCTGCGCAGCGGTGAGGAGATGTGGCACCGGTTCCGCCGTTTCCCCGGCGCCGTGCACAACGCCGCGTTGCTCGGCATGCAGCTGGCGTTCGACCTGAGGCTGGTCGCGCCGCGCCTGCCGCCGTTCGACGTGCCGCCCGGCCACACCGAGAGCAGCTACCTGCGCGAGCTCACCTACGAGGGTGCGCGCCGGCGGTACCGGGACGACGACGAGAAGGCGTTCCGGCAGATCGAGCACGAGCTGAAGGTCATCGAACAGCTCGGTTTCCCCGGCTACTTCCTCGTCGTGCACGACATCGTGAACTTCTGCAAGGAGAACGACATCCTCTGCCAGGGCAGGGGCAGCGCAGCCAACTCCGCGGTGTGCTTCGCGCTCGGCATCACCAACGTCGACGCCGTCCGCTTCGATCTGCTCTTCGAGCGTTTTCTCGCCCCCGCCCGCGACGGCCCTCCCGACATCGACGTCGACATCGAGTCCGACCGGCGCGAGGAGGTCATCCAGCACGTCTACGAGAAGTACGGCCGCCGGCACGCCGCGCAGGTCGCGAACGTGATCACCTACCGCGCCCGGTCCGCGGTGCGCGACATGGCCCGCGCGCTCGGCCACTCGCCGGGCCAGCAGGACGCGTGGAGCAAGCAGATAGACAGGTGGGGCCCGCTCAACGTCACCACCGACGACTGCGACATCCCGCGCGACGTGCTGGAGCTGTCCGCGCAGCTGGAGAACTTCCCGCGGCACCTCGGCATCCACTCCGGCGGCATGGTGATCTGCCACCGCGCGGTCAGCGAGGTGTGCCCGGTGGAGAAGGCGCGCATGGACAGGCGCACGGTTCTGCAGTGGGACAAGGACGACTGCGCGTCCATCGGCCTGGTGAAGTTCGACCTGCTGGGCCTCGGCATGCTCTCCGCCCTGCACTACGCCATCGACCTCGTCCGCGACCACGAAGGCGTCGAAGTCGACATGGGAGCGGTGAACCTGGAGGACCAGCGCGTCTACGAGATGCTGCGGAAAGCCGATTCCGTGGGGGTCTTCCAGGTGGAGAGCCGCGCGCAGATGGCGACGTTGCCGCGCCTGAAACCACGCACGTTCTACGACCTCGTCGTGGAGGTGGCGCTGATCAGGCCGGGCCCGATCCAGGGCGGCTCGGTGCACCCGTACATCAGGCGCCGCAACGGGGTCGAGGAGTGGGACTACGACCACCCGCTGCTGAAGAACGCGCTGAAGAAGACCTACGGCGTCCCGTTGTTCCAGGAACAGCTCATGCAGATCGCCGTCGACGTGGCCGGTTTCACCGCCGCCGAGGCCGACGAACTGCGCCGCGCGATGGGCGCCAAACGGTCGACCGCCAGGATGGAACGCCTGCGCGACCGCTTCTACGAGGGCTGCCGGGCGCAGGGCATCGGCGAGGAACTGGCCGGCAGGATCTACGCGAAGCTGCTGGCGTTCGCCAACTTCGGCTTCCCCGAGTCGCACGCGCTGTCGTTCGCGCACCTGGTCTTCGTGAGCGCGTGGTTCAAGCTCTACTACCCGGCCGCGTTCTGCGCGGCCCTGCTGCGTGCCCAGCCGATGGGCTTCTACTCCCCGCAGACCCTGGTGGCCGACGCCCGCCGCCACGGCGTGACGGTGCACGGCCCGTGCGTGAACCTCTCGCTTCCGTGGGCAGGCTTGGAGATGTTCGAGGGCGCGAACGCCGTCCGCATCGGCCTCTCCGCCGTACGTGGCGTTGGTGCTGAGGATGCCGAGCGAATCGTTGCCGCACAACCGTTCCGCGACATGGAGGACTTCGGCGCCCGCGTGCAGCTCACCACCGCCCAGGTGGAAGCCCTTGCCACGGCAGGCGCTTTCTCCTGCTTCGGTTTGGAGCGCCGCGAAGCCCTGTGGGCGGCCGGCGCTGTGGCAGCCATCCGGCCCGATCGCCTGCCGGGCACCGCGGTCGGGGTGGACGCACCTTCGTTGCCAGGCATGGACGAGGTCGAACTGGCGGTGGCGGACGTCTGGGCAACCGGCCTGTCCCCGGACAGCTTCCCGACCCAGTTCGTCCGGTCGCGATTGGACTCTCTCGGAGCTTTGCCCGCCGCCGCACTGTCTTCCGTCGAACGCGGGACGCGAGTGCTGGTCGGCGGCGCGGTGACGCATCGGCAACGGCCGGCGACGGCGGGCGGGGTCACGTTCCTCAACATCGAGGACGAGACCGGGATGGTGAACGTCGTGTGCTCGCCAGGGTTGTGGGCGCGCTATCGGCGGGTGGCGCGCAGCAGCGGCGCGATGCTCGTGCGGGGAGTGGTGGAGTCGGCGGAGGGCGTGGTCAGCCTGATGGCGGACCGGCTGCAGCACCTCGAGCTGCGGATCCCGGCGAAGTCCCGCGACTTCCGCTGACCTGCGGAATGCAGGAAGCCGCAAGAAACCTGAACGAATCCCCGGGCAAGGTTCCCCGCACTTGCTCAGAAGGGGAGAAAGCATTGAGGAAGATTCTCGTGACGGCCGCGGCCACCGCGGTCGCCGCCACGCTGCTCATGCCGGGGGGCGCGTCGGCGCAGGACATGGGGACGATGGCCGCGTGCGACCCGGACAAGCACGTGCGGATCAGCGTGCAGAAGCGCGGCAACTTCATCGACGGGCTCGGCGGGTTCTTCAACTGCGACCAGGCGACCACCGGCTACACGATCATGGTCCAGGAGAAGAGGACCATCGGCTGGAAGGACCACGTGGTCAGGTCGGGTGTGTGGCGGACCAACCAGTACGCCGTCACCACGTACACCTGCAACGGCACGAAGTCGAAGAAGTTCCGGGCGCTCATCAAGAGCGGCATCGGCACCCACGCGTGGGTCAAGACGTCCAGCAGCATCACGGTGGCCTGCGGATGATCGCGCGCAGGGTCGTCGTGTCCGCGGTCCTGCTCGCGGTGGGGGTGCTGGGAAGCATCGCCCAGCCGGCGTCGGCGGCAGTGCTGACCCACCGGTTCAAGGCGGCGGGCACGAGCGTGTGCCTCGACGCGAGCAACGACGTCCGTCTCGCCACCTGCGGGCCGGCCAATCGTCAGCTGTGGCGCTGGTCGACCCCGAGCAGCGGCGGGACGTTGCTGCAGAACGTCGGGACGGGCACCTGCGCCGACCGCTTCCGTGCCGACGTCGGACTGTCCGGTTGCGGCAGCGGGGTGCCGAACCGCTGGCTGGTGACCGGCACGCCGGACAACTTGCTGATCAAGGCGGCCGACACCGGTCTTTGCCTCAGCAGGACCGGCTCGGCCCAGGTCGGGATGAAGGCCTGTGACGGCACCCCTGGCCAGCGCTGGCAACGTGCCTAGTGCTGTGACCGCCAACCTTCGCCGCGTCTTCCGGCGCTCAGCAGGGCGCCTCGCGGCACCGGCTCCGCGTCCCCGTACAACCAGTACGAGGACGCGGGGCCGGTACCACGATGCACCCGTCTGACCACCGAAATACGGGGCAAAGGGCGGCGGTCACAGCACAGATCTCGAGGGTGAAGAAGTCGATCACCGTGGGTGGGCGTGGTGCCGCACTCTTCCGAGTCGAGCACCGCGCCCACCCCTGGCAGTTCGTGAACCGACTTCGGCATTCCCCCGAGCTCTTGAATGACTTACGATCCCCGAGAACCTCGGGATACCGTCACCCGAGTTCTGCCTGGGGGGCAACAGATGCAAGAGTCGGTTGAATTTCGCGTGCTCGGACCACTGGAGATCAGAGTCGGGGGCAAGGCGCGACCTGCGGGAAGTCCGAAGCTGCGCACAGTTCTCGGTGTCCTGCTCACCAAGGCGAACCGGGTCGCCACCCACGAAGAGCTGATCGACGAGCTGTGGGGCACAACGCCTCCCGCGTCCGGCATGGCGAACATCCGCAGTTACGTGGCGCGCATCCGGCAGATGCTGCCCGCCGGCCAGCAGCAACGGCTGCAGGCCAGGTCCAGCGGGTACAGCCTGGCCGTCGAGCCGGCCGAGCTCGACCTGTTGGTCTACAACGAACTGTCCACTTCCGGACACACCGCGCTGGGCAAGGGCGACGTCGTCACGGCGGTGCTGCACCTCGAACGGGCGCAGGCGCTGTGGCGCGGTGAACCGTTCGAGAGCGTCGAGTGCGGCCCCCGGCTCGACACGGTCACGGGCACGCTCAAGGAGCAGTGGCTGGCGGGTGAGGAGAACCTGCTGGACGCCAAGTGCCGCATGGGGGTCGACATCTCGGTCGTCAACGCCCTGCGTGCCTTCACCAGCGCGAACCCGTACCGGGAACGCGCGTGGCGGTTGCTGGTGCAGAGCCTCGACGACATCGGCGCCAGGACGTCGGCGTTGGCTGCCTACGAGGAGGTGCGCGCGCTGCTCGCCCGCGACCTCGGGGTCACGCCGGAGCCGCAGCTGCGCGAGCTGCACCGAACGATCCTCACCGGGCGAAGACGTGCCGCGGACATCCCGGCTTCCTCTCCTGCCCGCATTCCGCGGGAGCTTCCGGCCGACGTCGCCGTCCTGATCGGGCGCGAGGACGAGCTCGCCCAGCTGGACGCGGCGCTGGCACCGAGCGGTCACGCGGCGAACCGGCCGAAGATCGTCGCGGTCGTCGGTCCCGGTGGGTGCGGCAAGTCCGCGCTTTCCGTCCACGCCGCACACCGTGCTGCGAGCGCGTTCCCGGACGGACAGATCTTCGTCGAACTGGGCGACGACACCGTTCCGCCGCTGCAGGTGCTGCGCCGGGTACTGCGCTCGCTGCTGGGATCCGGCTCCACGTTGCCGGAAAGCCTGTCCGAGGCCTCGGCGATGCTCCGCTCGGCGACCGCGGGCCGCCGGGTACTGCTGGTGCTCGACCACGTCCAGCGCGCGGAACAGGTGCTGGGACTGATTCCCGGCGACGGTTCCTGCACGGTGCTGATCACCTCGCGGCGGATCATCGGGCATCCCCACCCCGATCTGCAGATCCAGCTCGGCATGCTGCCGACGGCGGCCGCGGTCGACCTGTTGCGCAGCACATCCGGCGTTCACCACGAGGAGTCGGCGGCGATCGCCGAGGCCTGCGGAGGTTTACCGCTCGCGTTGCGCATCGCGGGCAAGTTGATCGCGAACAAGCCGCGGTGTGCGGTGGGGTCGGTGGTGCGGCGGCTGCTGGACCCGGCGCATCGGCTCGATGCGCTGAGGCTGGAGGGGCACGCGGTCCGTGACTCGTTGCGCCGCCACCACATCCGCCTGTCGCGGCGCTCGGACGACCTGGGCCGCCGGGCGGCACGGTTGTTCACGGCCATGAGCCGCTTCGAGGGTGACGCCGTTGACAATCATTGGGCGCAGCGCACGCTCGGCGAACCGTCTGCGCTCACGGAAGCGGCGCTGGACTGCCTGGTCGAGGAGTGTCTGGTGGAGCGCTGCGCGTCCGGGCAGTATCGGGTGCACGACCTGCTTCGCCTGTACGGCGCCGAAATCGGCGCCGACTCAGGTGCGCAGCTCGACCGCGTCGGCGAGCAGACCGGGTGATCCCGCTCTGACGGCCAGGTCGCCGACGACCTGGCCGTCGCGCATCCGCACCAACCGGTCGCAGCGCTGCGCCACGTGCTGCTCGTGCGTTGCGATCACGATCGTCATCGGGTGCTGGGCCTGCAACGTGGCGAGGAGGTCCAGGATCTCCGTGCCGGTCTTGGAGTCGAGGTTGCCGGTGGGCTCGTCGGCGAGCAGTAACCGGGGCCGCGAGATGAGCGCCCGCGCGATCGCGACGCGTTGCTGCTGGCCGCCCGACAGCTGGGAGGGCAGCGCCCGGCCGCGGTCTTCGAGCCCGACCGCGGCGAGCAGCTCGGCCGCACGGGCGGGGGCGTCGAAGTCGACCTTGTGGGGCAGCACCGGCGCCAGCACGTTGTCGAGCACGGACAGGGTGGGGATCAGGTGGTAGCGCTGGAAGACGAACCCGATCCGACTGCGGTAGGCGGCAGACTCCTTGCGGGACAACGTGGTCACGTCGACGTCGTCCACGGTGATCGACCCCGTGTCCGGCCGGTCGATCGCGCCGACCAGGTGCAGCAGCGTCGACTTGCCCGAACCCGACGGTCCGGACAACGCCACCACGGTGCCCGCTTCGATCTCCAGTGAGACGTCGTCCACGGCCTTGATCCCCGCCGTGCCACTGGTGAATCGCTTGCTGACCGAGCTGATCGCGACAGTCGCGCCGTCCATGCTCATTCCTCCCCGAGGTTCTGCGTGATCGGCGATCGCCCGATGGTCCAGGCGGGCACGCAGGCGGCGATCAACGCCGACATGATCGCGGCGCCCGCACCGGCTCCGGCCGCCGTCAACGTCGCCGTGGTGAAAGCGGTCCCGGTGATCGCCGCGATCGCGACCAGACCGGTCACCGTGCCCGCCACCGCGCCGAGCAGGCCGATACCGATGCCCTCCCAGGCGATCAGGCGGATGACCGCCCCCGTGCTCCAGCCGGTCGCGCGCAGGGTCGCGATCTCACCCGCGCGTTCGCGGACGTTGAGGTAGAGGACGTCCGCCACCGCTGCGATGCCGAGCGCCAGCACGGCCCCCACCGCGATCAGGTCGACCTCGCGCACCTGGACCGACACCGCGTCTCCCAGCAACGTGCCGACGACCGCGCCGTGGAAGCCGCGGACCACAGCCAGCAACGCCGTCGCTCCCGCGATGCCGATCGCGAGGGAGACCACGCCGAGAACCGTTCTGCCGGGCGTGCGCCACAGGTTCGCGAACGCGAGGCTCGCCACCGTGCGGTGCCGTCGTGCGGTCGCGTGGCGGGACTTGACCGCGATCGGCTGCAGGCCTGCTCCCGGATGCGTGCGCGCGGCCCGTGCGGCGGGAACGAGCGCGGCGATCAGACTCAGCCCGACGGCCACCGGCACGGCCAGGAGCACCCGCCACGTGGGTCCGGCCAGCGAGCCGAGTGACGACAGCAGCGCGGCGAGCCCGGCGCCGCCCACCCCGGCCGCGAGACCGATCAGGGCGACCTCGCCGAGCAGCACCTGGAACAGCTTCCGCGGTGGCCAGCCGAGACAGGCCAGGGTGGCCAGCTCGCGTTGCCGGTCTCGCACGGCCGCGGACACCGCGTTGAACAGGAACAGCGCGCACACCACCAGGATCAGCACGACCAGTGCCGCGGTCTTGTGGTCCAGCGCGTTGATCACCGACACCGCGACGCCCTTGCGGGACCAGTCTTCGACGAGGCGGAGTTCGGGTCGCCCGTAGTCGCCGGGGCCGAGGGTGACCTTCTGCGGTGCGGGCGACGCGCCGATCGTGATGTCCACGTCGAGTCCGGTGACGGCGTTGATCTGCTCGGCCACCAGCCGGACCCGTTCCTGCGACACCGCGTCCATGCCGGTGATGCCGGCGACCTGGACGCGGACCGAGGAGATCGGTGCCTTCTCCTGAGGCGTGCCCTGCAGCAGTGTGGGCAGCGCGGACAACGAGGTGAGCATCATCGGCGGAGACGCCAGATAGCCGCCGGGATTGCTGTTGGGCACCAACGGCTGGTCGCCGAGCAGGCGCTTGCTCTCGTCGTCGGCAGCTACGGCCTTCGGCGGGTGGTAGGTCTCCAGCGGGACGGCCGACAGCTCGGAGAAGCCGCGCAGCTTGGTCGCGTCGAACACGCCCGTGGCCTTGGCGGACAACGGATCGCCACCGGCCTGGCCGGAGAGGAGCTTCGTGAGCGGCCGGTTCGCCATGTCCTTGGCGAACCACGGCGTGGCATAGCCGTCGATGGTGTTGTTGCCCCACACGGAACTCCGGTTCACCTCGACGTCCCGTGGACGCAACGACCCGTCGGATCCCGTGTCATACTGGGGAGAACCCGCCTGGATCACCACGGTCAGCTGCGCGCGCAGCTCGTCGCGCACGGCCGCGGTGTAGACGTCGGTGGCGCCCATGCGGACTTCGCCGGCCCGGGTACCTGGTGCCGTGCGCACACCCTCGTACGCACTCTCCGCGTTGAGGCCCGCGATGCCCTGCCCCGCAACCTGTTCGGTCGCGACGACCAGCTGTTCGTCCAGCGCCGGCCGGTCGGGCACGACGACCGGGATCGACAGCCCTCTCAACTCCTCGGGCTGGGCGGTCTCGGTGCCGTTCAGGTAGTCGCCGGAGACGACGGCCTGGTCCAGGCCGACGAGCGCGGCTTCCTGCTGCGGGTCGATTCCCGCCAGCAGCAGGGACATCGGCCACTCGAAGTCGACGGTCAGGCGGGGGGAGACGCGATGCACGCCGGTCGGATAGGTGGGGCCCAGGTCGAACGACCCGTCTGGCAGCAGCTGCGCGATGACCAGCCGTTGGCGGTCACTCGTCTCGAGTCCGGTCGAACCGGGCCGCCCGCCCGCCTGGCACAGGGCGCGGCCGCTTCCGTCCTCCTGGATCTCGACCGGAGACAGGCTCGCGCCGGACCCGCAGATCGCGACCTCGGCCGCGTGGTCCTTGCCGTCGTCGTGGCCCGCGATCCGGCCGGACGCGTCCACCTTCGGCCACGCGATCGCGCGCTTGGTCACGTAGGCGATGTGGGCAGCGTCGTCGTCGAGCTTGGTGAGGCCGCGATCGGCCGTCCAGCGGGGGAGCAACCGCACGGTCTGCGTCGCCTTGGACCGGTCGATCGCGTCCGTGGCGTCGACCGGGGCACGCAGCGTTGTCGTGGTGTACCCGACCATCGCGATCGGTGCGGCGACCTCGACACCGGTGATCCGCTTGATCTGCTCGTACTGGTCGAGGCTGATACCGCCGTAGAGGCCGGAGAGGTAGTTGGGCCGCACGAGTCCGCGCTCGACCTCGAGCGGCGTCCGGGCTCCGCTGGGGCGCACGAGGATGTCGTACGCGGCGCGGTAGTTCGCGTCCACCGCTCCGAGGGTCTGCAGCCTGGAGGTGGTCGTGCTGCCCGTGAGCAGGGTGAACCCGGTGGTGGCGGCGAGGATGCCGAGGAACAGCGCCAGTGTCCGGCCCCTGCGGTGGCGCAACTGGCCGGTCAGCAATGAACGCATTCGTGATTCCCCCGGCCCCCCGGCAATGATGAACCCCCGTCCGCGGCCGAATGACCCCACGACCGCGGACGGGGACGACTCAACTCAGCAACAACCGTCGAGGTAAGACTCGGTCACGGTACCGCTGCCGTCGTGCACGTACTCCATGAGCCAGCTGTTGTGCCAGCGGTTGTTCTGGTAGCAGGCGTACCTGCTCGTGCAGGTGCGGCGCCAGTAGTACAGCGCGGAAGCGTCGACCTTCGGGACGAAGGCGTCCACGATCCGGTCGCTCATTGCACGCAATGCCTTCACGATTTCCCCTTTCGGAGCCAGCCCGGCGGCGGCTCTTGCGGACCACGCTAGAACGAGGAGGCATACGATTTGCATACGACTACGTCAATGTGAGTCGGTGTCTTCGCGCAATCGGAAGCGGAACGATCCGAATTCGACCGTCTCGCCCGGCTGCGGAAGCGGAACAGGCTCGCCCGTGAGCATCTTCTCGGACTCGGGACGGACGTCGTTGCGCATTTTCCGCACCACTACGGCGACCACGCTGGAAACAGACATCAGCCCCCAGACGCGCGAATCGATGCTGGCATCGGCGTTGTCACCGAGCAGCACCAGGTTTCCCGGCGGGACCGTGCTTCCCGGTGCGATGCCGGCGAGCTGCGCCACCTCTGGCGGAACCGGTTCTCCCGCGACCGCGGCGAGACGCTTGACGACCAGCTGCGAGTCCCCGAACGGGGCGACGACGACGATCGTCCCGGTCGCCGGCACCCGTGAAGTGCGGCGGGCCAGCAACTTCTGCCCGTCCTGCAACGCGGGCAGCATGCTCTGCCCGATCACCCGCACGACGAGCAGCCGTCGCTGGGCCCACAAGGCGCAGGCACCCGCGACGACCGCAAGGACGACCGGGGCGATCCACCACACGTCAGCCTCCCCATCGGGGCGCATACGCCGGTTCGGCCGCCACCTCGGTCCGATATCCCTTGGCCTGCAGCTGGAATAGCCGCCGGTAATCGCCCTTTCCGGCAATCAGCTCGTCGTGCGTGCCCTGTTCGACGATCTTCCCCTCGGACAGCACGACAATCACGTCCGCATCGCGCAACGTGCCGAGCCGATGTGAAATCAGCACCCTCGTGCGGCCGGCACGGAACACGCTCAGCCTTTCGTGCACCCGGCTTTCCGCCTCCGGGTCCAGCCCCGCGCTCGGCTCGTCGAGGATGAGCAGATCAGGATTGTCGCGCAAATAGCTGCGGGCCAGCGCGATCCGCTGCCACTGACCACCCGACAGCAGCATTCCCGTGGCCGGGTTCGCCGGGTCCGCGAAAACGCGGCTCAGCATCGTGTCGTATCCGTTGGGCAGTTCTTCCAGGGTGTCGTGGATTTCGGCGTTCCGTGCCGCGGCATGGACGCGGCTCCGGTCGCCCGCCACCGCCAGGTCGCCGACGCCGATGTTGTCGGCGACCGTGAGGTCGTACTCCATGTAGTCCTGGAAGACGGCGCCGATCCGGCGCCTCAGCACGTCCGGCTCGACGTCCCTGATGTCCACGCCGTCCCACGTGATCGAACCCCTGGTCGGGTCGTAGAACCGGCAGAGCAGCTTCACCAACGTGCTCTTGCCCGCGCCGTTGACGCCCACGATTCCGACGGACTGTCCGGCGTGGATGGTCAACGTCAGGCCGCGCAGGACCCAGGAGTGTTCCGGCGAGTACCGGAACCACACGTCGCGGAGCTCGATCCGCGCACCCAGCGCGGGCAGTTCAGCTGGATGGGCCGGTACCGGCAGATCGGAGTCGGTCCGCAGCACGAACCGGTAGTGCTCGAACTCGACCAACGCCTGGTGCGCCGTCGCGATCGTGACCGCGACACCGGCCAGTCCGGTCTGGACGGCGGCGACGGACGCGACGAACAACGTCACTTCGCCGATCGACACCTCACCGCGCACCGCGGCCTGCACGACCCACACCAGTCCGGCGCCCGCGACGGCCGCGGCCAGCACGGCCAGGGTGCCCTGCGCGAACACCGTCCTGCGGTCGACCGTGCGCTGGGCCGCGTCAGAAGCGCGCCGCTCGCGGAGCATCAGCGACCGGAAGTGGTCACCGAGGCCGAACAGCCGCACCTCCTTGGCGGCCTGGACGGTCGTCAACAGGCTGCCGTAGAAGGACTCGCGCCGGTCGAACGCCCCGATCCCGTGCTGGGTGTGCGCCCGGCGCCGCGCCAGCGCCAGCTCCGCGACCAGCACCGGCACCGCCGCCGCCAGCACCACCAGCGTGAACACCGGGCTGATCAGCCACACCGACAGGGCGAACCCTCCGACGGTGACGACGGCCCTGGCCACGCTCACCACGCTGTCGACCACCTGCGCGGGCGCCCGTTGCCCGGAGAGCCGGGCCGTCCGCAGCCGGTCGAGGAAAGCGGGGTCCTCGAACCTCGCCAGGCCGCCGAACTCGTTGATCTTGCGGTGCAGCCGGTCCGCCGCGGCCAGCCCGACCGCACGCCGCGCCTGGGCCGAGAGGTACTGCGTGAGGCTCGGCGCGGCCGCCGCCGCCACGCCGACGAGCGCGAGCACGACCACCAGCCGCACCGCGGCCGCGGCGTTCGGTTCCTGTCCGGTGATCTGGTCGAGCACACCTTTCGTGCACCACGCCGCGATCACCGGGAACCCGCCGGTGAGCAACGTCAGCGCGCCATATCCCGCCAGGTGCCAGGGAGCGGCGCGCAGCGCAACGGCGAGTGCCTCAGCCGCCGCCCGCGCACCGCCGGAGCCGGCCATCACACCCCAGCCGGGACGGCGAGCCTCGTCGAGGTCACGGTTCCGGTCGCGTCGATGGTGCAGGTGGCCGGGTAGGACGTCACGCCGAAAGCGACACCGAGCGCACCCTTGCGCCCTTCGACCACAACGGTTGCGACCTCGCCGAGCACGTCGAGGTACTCGCCGGCGAACTCCTCGCTGACCACCACCGCGATGACGCCGGCTTTTCCGTTCGGCATCGCCCGTGCCGCAGCGACAAAACCGGGCAGAAGCTCCTCACAGGGCGTGCAACCGGGGGAGAAGAACCCCACGAGCGTCGACGAGGGCAACCGGTCGCGGTCGACGATCCCGTTGTCCAGCGCCGTGACCCGGAACGGCGGAACCCGCGTGCCGACGCCGACGATCGCGCCCGCGCTGGACCGTCCGCCGACCACGTCGGACAACCGCGAGATCAGGTCGGCGTGCTCGCGCATCCTGCGCACCAGCCCGAACGCGAGGACCAGGTTGAACAACCCCAGCAGGCCCACCGCGACCAGTCCGATCAGCTGTGCCATGTCGGTTTCTCCCCCACCACATCACCGCGCCGGCCGAACAGTTCGACCACCGGGTCCATTCCGAGCACGAACAGAGCGGCGACCGCACCCGCACCCGCCGCGGCCACCGCCATCGCGGCGTCCGCAGGAGCCGTGCCCCCACCTGCGACCACAACACCGGCCGCGCCGAACAGAAAGACGTTGCGCACGACGTGCCGCACCCCAAGGCGCCCACCGCCGGCCCCGAAGCACCGACAGCTCGCCTTCGTGTTCTGCGCCAGCGAAAGGGCGATCGCCGCGGAGAACGCGACAAGCAGCAGCCCCGCCAACACGGCCCCAGCGCGCACACTCGCGGGCCACGCCAACATGCCGACCACAGCCGCTTCAGCGACCACAACGCCAACGGCAGCCATCCGCACGACGGATGCCGGCAGAACCTTCATGTCCCGCAACGACTCCGCAAAGTTCTGAAGCGCCCCCGGCGACACCTTGGTCGCGAAGGAGACGACGAAGACCGCCCCGACCAGCACACGGCAGGCAAGCGCCACGTAGTCCACCCGCGCCCCCCTCGATGTCCGCCGGCAGGCCGCAGTCGACCAAACCGACGCACACAGCGGAGATACGCCGTCGTATGCGGGCGTCAGAAGTACCTCCGGGAGGGGGAGTCTGTCGGTTGGTTGCTCCTGCTTGTGTGGTGGGAGAGCTATCGAGGATTCGGCCAGACGGATCCACGCTGACCATCCGGAGATCCTCAAGGCATTGGGGTTGTAGTGGGTGACTTCGTCGAGTTGGAGTGGAAACGCAACTGGGGCTGGCCGTGGCCGGAGGACTCCTGGGGCCTGACGCCGAGATTCGGTGAGGACGGCTGGTGCCGCTCCTGTGGCGTCCCGCAACGCGCCCAGTCGGGGTCGCTCGTCCTGCGGAAGAAGGGCAAGACCGGTCCTCCCGCGGCCTGGGTGCCCAACTGGCAGTTCGATGTCGTCTGTCTGGAGCGTTCGCTTGCCGAGGAGATCGGGGCGAAGTTCGACATCGAGCTGTGCGAGGTCGCCTGGCACGGCTCCGGCGGCGCCGACGCCATGCAGATCGTGGCGCCGTGGACGGAGCAGCCGTGGTTCGACCACGACGAGCTCCGCGCCGCCGCCGAGCAGCGGCACGGGGTCGCGGGCAAGACCTGCCCGGACTGCGGTGCGTGGAGGTGGATGCCCCTCGGCTTCGGCGTGGGGCTACCGCCGCTGCGGCTCGACCACGCGGGCCAGGGCAAGGACGTGATCGCCAGTCCCGAGTGGTTCGGCGACGGGTGGAACGCGTTCAGGCAGCTGCTGTTCCGCCGGGAGCTCGCAGAGCTGATCGTCGCGGCCTGCCCACGTGAGGTGAAGATCAACGACGTTCTCTGAGAGACAACGGGACCACGGCCCACCCCCGAACCGGGGGTGGGCCGTGACGCATTTCGCCCCATCAAAGGGGTCTGTCAAACGAAAGGATCGGGCCTGTGCGGCCTGCCTAGCTGTATACCCCCGGCAGGAGTCGAACCTGCGTCTCCGGCTTCGGACGCCGGTGTCGTGTCCGTTGGACCACGAGGGTGTGGCGGAGGATGCAGGATTCGAACCTGCGCGGCGCTCGCGCGCCGACCACCGTTTTCGAGACGGATGCCTTACCGGGCTCGGCCAATCCTCCAGACGTGCGGACCTGCTGAGCGGAGGGCGCGCGGATCGAACGCGCGCCGGGCGCGATGCCCGGACCACGGATTAGCAATCCGGTGCCTTACCACTCGGCCAGCCCTCCATCGTGGCTCCCCGGGGAGTCGAACCCCGACCGCCGGAACTTCACCCCGGTGCTCTGCCAGTTGAGCTAAAGAGCCGTGCGCGCCTTCGAAAAGGCGCCTTTCCAAGTCGGATGCCCGCGAGTCGAACGCGGTGTGTCCTCATCCCAAATGAGGCGGGTTGCCGTCTCCCTCGCATCCGCGAGTACCCCTGCCAGGAGTCGAACCTGGACCTCGGCGTTCGTAGCGCCGTACTCTTTCCATTGAGCTACAAGGGCGAAATAAAAGCGCGCTGAATAGAGAGAGCCGCCCTGCTCGGTTTCCCGAGGGGCGGCTCCCTGAACATGACGTACTACCAGGTCATGGCGGGGAGCCTGCGCCGCTCACCTGCGAAAACGGTCGCGGGAACGGTCGCGATGAGCTAAATCGGCGGCTCGTCATGGCGTTCCCCTTCCTGGCTTGATGTTGGACCAAGTATTACCGGCGCGCATGCCGGTCGTCAATCATTTTATCCACGTTCGTAGGTCATGAACGAAACTCCGCTCTCGAACAGCTGCGCGTTGGTCCGCGCGAACTTCGTGATGTCGGCCTTCCCGTCGAACAGCGGGATTCCGCGCCCGAACACCACCGGGTGGATCTTCAGGAGCAACGTGTCGATCAGCGGCAGCAGTTCGGCGGCCAGCTTGCCGCCTCCGCACAGCCAGATGTCGAGGCCGTCCTCCTCCTTCAACTCACGCACGCGGCCGATGACGTCCTGCCGGATTACCGCGACGTCGTGCGGGGTGTCGATCAGCGACGACGACACCACGAACTGCCGCAGGTGCGCGTACGGCGAGGCCAGCCCGCCGGGCACCTGGTAGGTGTGGCGGCCCATCAGCACCGTGTCGAAGTGCCGGTTCGGTGCGTCTTCCAGGCCGAGCGCCGACCGGAACTGGGTGGGCAGCGTGTCCGGGTACTCGGCGTTGATGCCGGCCATGTGGTCGCCTTCGAAGATGAACCCGTCGAAGGTCCCGTCCTCGGCCGCGATGAACCCGTCCAGCGTCACTGCCACGTAGTAGACGAGCTTTCGCATACAGATCATCCCCTTGACTGTGTTCGATTGCCGCTGCTCCGCAGGCGGCGGCGAGTTCGCCGGGAAGTCGGTCGTCCGGCCACCGCTTCGGGCCGAATCGCCTTCGGCGGTTGACCCGAAGGGGCGACCGGACGACCGACGCGAACTCGCTTCAACCACGACAACTGTAGTACTATGTCTGTAGTGGTTGTCAAGGAGGAAACGTGGTCCGGAACGAAGCGCGGCGAACCGCCCTGTTGGACGCGGCCATCGAGGTCCTGGCGGAGGAGGGCGCGCGGGGGCTGACCTACCGCGCGATCGACGCGAAGGCGGGGGTGCCCGCGGGCACGGCGTCGAACTACTTCGCGAACCGCGACGACCTCATGTCGGAGGTGGCGATCCGGGTCAACCAGCGGCTCATGCCGTCCGACGAGTCGATCGCGGAGTCGCTGGCCATGCCGCGGGACCGCGCGCTCACGCTGAAGTTCATGCACGACATCGTCAATCGCGCGGACGCCGACAAGGCCTGCTACCTCGCGATGATGGAGCTGCGGCTCGAGGCCACGCGGCGGCCGGACCTGCGGACCGCGCTCACGAAGACGGTTGCCGACAACCTCGACTTCAACGTCACGTTCAACGAGGAGTCGAAGTTGCCCGGCGACCGGATGACCGTCGTCTCGCTGTACTTCGCGATGACGGGGTTGATCTACGAACGGCTGACGTTGCCGGACGTGCTGGCGCCGATGGACCTCGACGAGCTCATCGAGGTCCTCGTCGACCGCGCTATCGGCTGAGGGGTCCGCCGGTGATCGTCAGCGACACGGCGATCACCACCACGCCCAGCATCGTGTAGAGGAACGCGTCCATGCCGCGGCCGCGGATCTTGATCAGGCCCGCCTGCTCGTCCGTCACGAGGATCCGCAGCACGGCCGCCACCAGCAGCGACACGCCCAGCAGGACCGCGCCCTGGCGCCAGTGGTACTGGAAGATCCGCAGCAGCCCGAGCGCGCTGATCCCGAGCACCAGCGCGAACGGCAGGTGCTTCCCGGGGCCTGAGCGCCAGCGCTGTTCCGGCATGAGCGCCTCGGCGTCAGACCGCTGCATTGGCGCGCTCGGCGGCTTCGACGGTGTTGGTCAGCAGCATCGCGACGGTCATCGGGCCGGAGCCGCCCGGCATCGGGGCGAGCCACCCGGCGACCTCGGCCACGTCCTTCGCGACATCGCCGACCAGGCCGGCCTCGGTGCGGGTGATGCCGACGTCGACCACCGCGGCGCCAGGCTTGACCATGTCCTTGGTGATCAGGCCGGGGCTGCCGGCGCCGGCGATCACGATGTCCGCCCTGCGCACCTCGGCCGCGAGGTCCTTGGTGCCGGTGTGGCACAGCGTCACGGTGGCGTTCTCGCTGCGGCGGGTCAGCAGCAGGCCGATCGGGCGGCCCACGGTCACGCCGCGGCCGACGACGGTGACGTTCGCACCGGCGATCGGCACCTCGTAGCGCCGCAGCAGCTCGACGATGCCGCGCGGCGTGGCCGGCAGCGCCGCTTCCTCACCGAGGACGAGCTTGCCCAGGTTGACCGGATGAAGGCCGTCGCCGTCCTTGCGCGGGTCGATCCGCTCCAGGATCGCGTTCGCGTTCAGGTGCTTGGGCAGCGGCAGCTGCACGATGTAGGCGGTGACCTCGGGGTTCGCGTTCAGCTCGTCGATGACGGCCTCGAGCTCCTCCTGCGTGGTCGTCTCCGGGAGGTCGCGGCGGATCGACTTGATGCCGACCTTCGCGCACGCCGAGTGCTTGCCCTTGACGTACGAGTGCGAGCCGGGGTCGTCGCCGACCAGCACGGTGGCCAGACCCACCGGCGCCGGCAGCGCGGCGACCCGCGCCTTCAGGTCCTCGAACAGCGCGTCCCGGGTTTCCTTGCCGTTGAGCAGCGTCGCAGTCACCTGACCATCTTCCCACCGGGCAGGGCGGCGATGCCCACCGACACCAGCGTCAGCACCACGCCGGCCACCGTCGGCCAGGCCAGGTGCCCGCTCACCGCGTCCAGCAGCACAGCCCCGATGAGCTGCCCGCACACGGCGCACAAGCCGACCATCAGCACGCCGATGAACCGCACGGACACGATCGCGCCGCCCACGCCGACGATGCCGAGCAACCCGCCGAGGTAGAGCCACCAGTCCGGCGGGAAGCCACCCGGCAGCCCGCCCCGCACCACGAGGTTGACCAGCGCCAACGCCGCCGTGCCGACGGTGAAGTTCACCAGGATCGTCACCACGGAGTTGGCCGAGGCCTCGCGGACCAGGCCGTTCACCGCCTGCTGCCAGCCCATCAGCAGTCCCGCGACCAGCGGCAGCACCGCGAGCCACAACGTGCCGGGCGACGTGAACTGGTCCGACACCGCCACGACGACCGCGATAACGCCGACGGCCGCGCCGACGACACGAGTCTTTGTGAATGGTTTCGGCTCGCCCGGCCCGACCCCGTGGTGGTCGATCACCATGCTGCTCACGACCTGCCCGATCACGACCGCGACCGTGAACACCGCCACACCGATGGTCGCGACCGCGAGTCCCTGCGAGCCCACCAGCACCGCGCCGCTGATTCCGCCGATGCACTCCCACCAGCGGATGCGCCGCTGCCGCAGCGACTCGCGCAACCGCCGCAGCCCGTCCCGGCCGGACTGTCGCGACAGGACCACCGCGATCAGCACCAACCACCCGCCGGCGAAGGAGATCAACGCGGCCAGCAGGCCGTTCTGGAGCGCTTGTGCCAGGGTGCCGTTGACCCGTGCCTGGACCGCGATGGCGAGGCCTCCGACCGCCGCCAGGAGGCCGCCGGTCACCCGTGCGGACCGCGTCACACGTCCTCCAGCCGAGACAGGGGTGTTCTTGATCAGCTTTAACGCGGGAGGGCGACCGCGTTATGGTCGGGCCTCCACCGTTCGGCGCAGTGGCGGGGGACGTGTGCGATCCGGCGAGTTGCGGGGGAAGATGTTGGCGTGTCCGAGCCGAAGCCGTTGAACCCTACCGAGCAGGACGCTCTGGTTAAGCAGATCGGCCTGACCCTCATGCGAGCCGCGCCGGAGGACTGGCGCAGTGTCGTCGCGCAGTACCGGGCCACGGGCCGGTACTTCGAGCTGGAGTCCGAGCTGCGGCTGCAGGACGGCACCGCGCACGCGTGGGCCGTGCCGCAGGACGTCGCCTCGCTGTTCGCCCGGCTCCGTGCCGGCATGCACCGCGAGGGCAGGGGCAGCTGGTCGAACGCCCGCTACCAGCTCGATCACCCGTCCAGCTACAACCTCGATTTCGACCGCGCCGAGCCGAACTGGCAGACGCCTCCTCCGCAGCAGGCGTACTTCGACGAGATGCGGTTCTTCCCGCGTGCCGACGAGAACGTCCCCGATTGGCTGCGCCGCAGGCTGAACCCGCCGACGCCGGTGTTCCGCTCGGCGCGCGTGTTCGACGGCGCCGGCCCCAACGGCCGTCCGTCGGTCAACCGGCCGCCGGTGCCGGAGCCCGAGGTCGCGCCGTTGCTCGCGTACCTCTCGAACGCGCCGGTCGCGGTCGCCGGTCGCGGGTTCGACGCCGACGTCCTGCACCCGGAAAGCCCGCAGGTCGTGCCGTCCGGCTTCCAGACCGACGGTGTGTGGATCTGGCCCGCCGGAGTCACGTACTACCTGCGCAAGTACGGCGTGCCGCCCGAGCAGGAGCTGGTCGAACGCGCGCGGGCAGCGGGCTTCAGCCTGCCCGAGGTGTCCGAGGAGAACAGGCTCGCCGCCGCCGCGAACCTCGGCGCGCCCGCCGCGCCTCCCGGCACCCAGCTGCTGCCGCCACCCGCGCCGGAGCCGGTCGTGCAGCAGGAACAGGAGCCGGAACCCGAGCCGGAACCGGAACCGCAGCAGGACGCGACGCTGTTCGTGAAGCCGCCGGCCTTCGAGGACGAGCCCGAGGAGGAGTACGACTTCGGGCCGCTCATCCCCGAGCCGCAGGCCGCCGAGGTCACCACCGAACAGCCTCAGGTCGAGCGCGAGCCCGCGGACATCGGCGAGACGATCGCCGTCGCGGTGCCGCCGATGGCCGGTGAAGGTCCGCCCTATCGGGTGGTCTTCGACTCCGACGGCGTGCCCGAGCACTACGACGACCGGCGCCTGCGCGACACCTACGGCGCGGGCATGGACCTCTTCGCCCCGCACCCGAGCGAGGTCGAGGAACGGGAGCCCGTCGCGGAACCCGTCGCCGAGGTCGTCGCGGAGGACGTTCCCGAGATCTCGAACGAAACGGACGCCGACCACGAACAAGAAGTCGTGGACGTCGCCGAGGAACCCGAGATCCCCACCGCGGGACCGGACGAGCCCGAGCTCCTCACGCACCAGCGCGAGGAAGAGCGCACGGATCACCTCCCGGAGGTGGACGAGCGCCCGCGCGACGCCATGCAGGACACGATGGCGTGGAGCCCCGTCCTCGACGAGCAGCCGGAGAGCCCGGCGGAGGTGACCGAGGAGCACCCGGTCGTCGCCGTCACCGAGGACGAGCCCGACCTGGCCGAGAACGAGATCGAGTCCACGGCGGAGTTCGGGGCCCAGTTCGACAGCCAGTTCGAGTCGCAGTTCGAGAGCCAGCAGGCCGTCGCGCCAGAGCCCGTCGCCGAGCCCTCGCCGGTGCCGGTGCTGCCCGTGGCCCTGCCGGTTCCTCTGCCGGTTCCTCCTCCGCCCGCACCGGCGCCGACCGAGGAGACCACCCAGTTCAACGCGGCGCTGTTCGTCGAGGACGAGCCGGAACCGGAGCCCGAGCCGGAACCGGAGCCCGAACCGCGGCAGGTCACGCCGGAGGAGGACCGCGAGCTGGCGGGCACCCGCCGCGCGCTGGACGACCTCAACGTGCCGCACGGCGTGTACCGGATCGGCGAGCCCGCCGACCGCACCTGGAGGCTGCACCTCGACGGCGACAGCTGGGAGGTGTGCTGGTACGACCACGGCCCGAAGAGCCCGGTGCGGTTCGACAAGGTCGAGGACGCGTCGGCCTACCTGGTCGGCAAGCTGGTGCTGGGCAACTTCCGCACGATCGTGCGTACGCCGCCTCCACCACCGCCGGCTCAGCAACAGGCGCCGCGGCCGATGAGCAACGGCTTCCGCGAGGAGCCGCGCCGCCCGGCGCCGCCGCAGCGTCCGCCGATGCCGCAACAGGCCCCGCCGCCGCCACCTCAGCCGGCACCCGCACCCGTAGCCCAGCAGGCTCCGGCACCCTCGCCGGTGGCCGCCGCTGTCGCGCAGGAGGAGCCCTCGAAGCGGAAGTTCCCGATCTCCCCGCTCGCGGGCGAACCGCCGCTGACGTTGTTCCGCCACAAGCAGATGTTCGAGCTGCCGGCGGGCACCGAGGTCGATCGCTACGGCGACCAGACCGGCAACCTCGTCTACGTGGCGGGCACGCCGTTCCCGGAACGCAGCCTGGTGCCGTCGTGGATCAACCGCCCGTACCGCGTGTACCGGTTGCGCCGCCCGCTCGAGGTGCTGACCGGTGTGGCGGTGCCGTGGTTCGAGCAGCCCGGTGGCGGCACGGCCTACCTGCTGCCCAAGGCGGTCGAGGAGATGGTCGCCGATGGCATCCTCGTGGAGATCTCAGGAGCTGCTGACCACTGAACTTCAGTTCACGACCAGCCCGTAGGCCGCGGCGAACGCGACCGCCGTGTCGATGTCGATCAGGGCTCCGGCGAGCTTGGCCTGCCGGAGCCCGTTCGCGTCCACCTTCGCCCCGCGCAGGTCGGCGCCCTCCAGCAACGTGCCGAGCAGCCGCGCGCCCATCAGGTCCGCCTCGCCGAGGTCGGTGTTGCGCAGGTCGGCCTCGCTGAGGTTCGTCTCGCGGAACCGCTGCCCGCGCAGCTTCAGGTCGTACAACGGCGCCTTCACGAACGACGCCAGCGTGAAGTCCACCTCGGTGAAGGTGATCGGCCGCATCACGCAGTTCGCGAAGTTCGAGCCCATGAGGCTGCACGAGGCGAACGACGCGCGGGTCAGCACCGTGCGGTCGAAGGTGCACTGGCGGAACGCTGTCGCGTGGTGCTTCGACTCGCCGAGGTCCGTCCGGGTGAAGTCGCATCGGGTGAACGTGCACCCCGTCGTCACCAGGTCGCGCAGGTCGGCCTCGGTGAAGTCGCAGTCCGTGAAAGACCTCTTCTCCCAGTGCTGACCCGGCATCACGGCGTCGGCGTAGTCCTCGCCGATCTCTTCGACTGAGTTGTCCACTCTCACACTTTCGCACTCACCGGGTGTTGGTAACGTGCGGGAGGCCGGGCGACCCGCCCGACGTCAACGAAGACCGTCATTCGGGAAGGCTCATGACCCGCACGCCCGTGAACGTCACTGTCACCGGTGCGGCCGGCCAGATCGGCTACGCACTGCTCTTCCGCATCGCTTCCGGCCACCTGCTGGGTCCCGATGTCCCGGTCAACCTTCGCCTGCTGGAGATCACTCCCGCGCTGAAGGCCGCCGAGGGCACCGCGATGGAGCTGGACGACTGCGCCTTCCCGTTGCTCAAGGGCATCACGATCACCGACGACGCGAAGACCGCGTTCGACGGCGTGAACGTCGCCCTGCTCGTCGGCGCCCGTCCCCGCACGAAGGGCATGGAGCGCGGCGATCTGCTGGAGGCCAACGGCGGCATCTTCAAGCCGCAGGGCGAGGCGATCAACGCCGGTGCCGCGGACGACGTCAAGGTCCTCGTGGTCGGCAACCCGGCCAACACCAACGCCCTCATCGCCCAGCAGCACGCGCCGGACGTCCCGCGCGAGCGCTTCACCGCGATGACGCGTCTGGACCACAACCGCGCCCTGTCGCAGCTCGCCAAGAAGCTGGGCGTCGCGGTCACGGACATCCAGAACATGACGATCTGGGGCAACCACTCGGCCACCCAGTACCCGGACCTGTTCCACGCCAAGGTCGGCGACAAGACCGCCGCCGAGGCCGTGAACGACCAGGCGTGGCTGGAGAACGACTTCATCCCGACCGTCGCCAAGCGCGGCGCGGCGATCATCGAGGCCCGTGGCGCGTCTTCGGCCGCGTCGGCCGCGAACGCCGCCATCGACCACATCTACGACTGGGTCAACGGCACCGAGTGGACCTCGATGGCCATCCCGTCGGACGGCTCGTACGGCGTGCCCGAGGGCATCATCTCGTCGTTCCCCGTTCGCACCTCGGGCGGTAGCTACGAGATCATCCAGGGCCTGGAGATCGACGAGTTCTCCCGCGGCCGCATCGACGCCTCCGTGGCCGAGCTGGTCGAGGAGCGCGACGCCGTGAAGGGTCTTGGCCTGATCTAAGACGTGGCAGTGTGGGGAACGTGCGGATTCCATGGGACGTTCCCCAGCCACAGCTCTCCGATGACGTGCACCCCGCGCTTGCTGACGCCGCCCGTGCGGCGTCAGCGGCGTATGGGCGTGCTCGAGCACTGCACACGCGCCTCGAACTCCGCGAAGAAGTGGCGGACGGCGCCGATGGCACCCCGACGATGCGCGTCGATCGCATCGTCGAAGACGCGATCCTGGAATCCATCCACCGCAATCGCGTGAACCTGCTGTCCGAGGAAGCCGGGTTCGTCGACAACGGTTCCTCGATCACCCTGGTCATCGACCCGGTCGACGGGTCGGCGAACGCCGCGTTCGGCGTTCCTCTCTCGTGCTTCGCCGGTGCGCTCGTTGAAGACGGCACGGCAAAAGAAGCGCTCACGACGTGGTTCGACACGGGCCGTGCGTGGCATGCGCGCGCAGGGGTCGACACTCCGTTCCGCACGACCGGACGTACTTCGCTCGACGGCGCGTCCGTGTGTCTGATGCGCCCGAAGACCGGCACGCAGGACGCCTGGCTGCGCATCGCGAACCGCGCCGACCGCATCCGGGTGCTGTGCACGACCTGCCTGGAGACGATGCTGGTCGCGGAGGGCACCGTCGACGCGTTCATCGATCCGGGCAGCGACACGCACCGGATCATGGACCTCGCGACGGCGCTGGTCACCGTGCCCGCCGCCGGAGGGGTGCTGCTCGACCTGCACGGGCGGCCGTTCACGTTCGAGCCCGACCTGACCCACCGGTGGTCAGGCGTGGCGGCAGCGACTCCTCAGCTCGCCGAGGAGTTGATCACGACCGTGCTGGGCTAGACGACCCCCCGCGGTTCGACGATGCAGTCTGGGCCGGGGAACACCAGGCCTTCGTGCCCGTCGTTGAAGCGGACCAGGTACGGCGGCTGGCCGTCGTTGCCGCGGACTTCGAGGATCTCGCCGAGGCGTTCCTCGAGGCCGACCGAGCGGCTGTGGACGTGGAGTCTGTCACCAACGGTTGCGTGCATGGTGCTGCAACACCTCCGGTGTGCGGCGTGAGGTAGGCGCGTTAAAGCCTAGGCCGACACCGGAGGTGCGCAACAGGGCTCATGGACTCATCCGCCGCAAGCCGAGGAGACCTTCGCGACGAGGTCGGCCTTCTGCTGCACCCAGTCAGCCGCGGAGCTGACGTTCTGCATGCCGTTGGCCGCTTCCTCGAGGGCCTTCTTCACCTGCTCGTCAGGCGAGGAGCTCGCGAGCTTCTCGAGTTCCGCCGCCTTGGCCTGGGTGTCTGCCAGCGCCTTCTGCGGGTCGCTCAGGTCCGGTGAGAACCCGACCAACTGGATCGCATCGGCGCACAGCTTCACCTTGTCCGCGGTGTCGCTGACTCCCTGGATCGTGTCGCAGGCCGTCAGGCCACCCAACGCGATGACGGCGGCCGCCAGCGGTCCGACTAGGCGCATTCGCTCTCCTTCTGCCCGATGTGTCCGTTTGTGTTGGTTACGACTCTACCGAGGTGCATCCTGCGCGACCTGGCGTTGGTAAAGCTTCCGGATTACGTCGTCGATCTCGGGCTCGACCACGGCGAGGTCGTGCACCTCGACCTGGCGCACCACCTGGGTGATCAACTGCGCCGCCGTCGTCTCCGCCCTCTTGAACGAGAGGTGGTGGCGCAGCCCGTTCGCCTCGCTGCGCACCGCCGTTACTCCAGGGACGTCCGGCGCCGGGCCGGGTTCCCTGAGGTCGATGACCAGCACGCGCTCCGGCGTGACCTCGGCCCGCAGCTCGTCGAGCGGGCCGTCGGCGAGCACCACGCCGTGGTCGATCACCATCAGCCGCGGGCAGAGCCGCTCGATGTCGTCGAGGTCGTGCGTGGTGAGCAGCAACGTGGTGCCGCGGCGGGTGTTGATGTCCTTGAGGAACTCCCTGAGCCGTTCCTTGGACTCCAGGTCGAGGCCGATGGTCGGCTCGTCGAGCACCAGCAGTTCCGGGGCGTGCAGGAGGGCGGCGGTGATCTCGCCGCGCATCCGTTGCCCCAGCGAGAGCTGCCGCACCGGGGTGAGCAGGAACTCTTGCAGGCCAAGAAGTTCGACGCACTCGTCGAGCCTGGTCCGGTAGTCGCCGGCGCCGACGCGGTAGATCGACCTCAGCAGGTCGAAGCTGTCCTGCAGCGGCAGGTCCCACCAGAGCTGGCTGCGCTGGCCGAACACGACCCCGATGCGCCGCGCGAGATCGCGGCGCTGCTTGGACGGATCCACGCCGCCGACCCGGATGTGACCGCTGGTCGGCACCAGGATCCCGGTCAGCATCTTGATCGTCGTGGACTTGCCGGCACCGTTCGGCCCGACGTACCCGACGGCCTCACCTGCGGCTACGTCGAACGTGACGCCGTCCACCGCCGTGACGGTCTTGTAGTTGCGCCGCAAGCCTTTCGACGTGGCGACCTTGAACTCCCTGCGCAGCTCGCTGACCTCGATCATGATCCCGTTCCCCGGTAGTGCCTGACCGCGAACCGCCACACCAGCCCGGCGACCGCGGCCGCCAGTGCCGCGACGAGCGGTGATGTCCAGCCGACCCAGCCAGGCAGGCCGAGCGGATCTTCCTTCCCGAGCAGCGCGAGGCTCGGGTAGTACGCGACGAACGCCCCCGGCACGATGAACGCCATCACCCAGCGCAGCGGTGCGGAGTAGACGTTGATCGGGTACGACGTGAAGGCGTTGCTGCCGTAGGTCACCGCGTTGGCGAACTCGCGGCCGTCCACGATCCAGAAGCAGACCGAGCACGCCACCACCCAGACGGCGCTGTAGATGACCGCACCCGCCATCGGCGTCACGATGGTCAGCACGACCTTCGCCGGCGTCCAGTCGATCGCGACGTGCGACAGCGCGTAGCCCATCACCGCGAGCGCGCCGGTGATGCGCCCGATCCTCCTGAGCCGGATGTCGGAGCACATGATCTGCGGCAACGTGCCGAGCGGCCGCAAAAGCAACACGTCGAAACTGCCGGTGCGGATGTAGGTGGGCAGGTTGTCGAGCTGCCCGGCGAACAGGTCCGCGACCCCGAACGCGGCGCCCGCGAACGCGTACATCAGCAGCACCTCGTTCTTGCTGAACCCGCCGAGCGCCTGGATCTGGGTGAACAGGATCAGGATGACGATCAGCTCGTAACCCTGCGCCAGCACCTGCGTCAAGAAGTCCAGCGCGAACGACGCGCGGTAGGACATCTGACTCCTGAGGCGGGCGCCGATCAGCCGGGGATAGATGTAGTCAGCCACCCTGCAACACCACCTTGCGCACGGCCCGCTGCAACGCGAAATGGCCCAGCGCGAGGATGACGACGGCCCAGAACGCTTGGTACAGAAGGAGTTTCACCGGGTCGCCGTGCCCGAGGAACACGTCGATAGGCGCCTGCAGCATCGCCGGGAACGGCGTCATCCACAGCACCTCCCGCGCCCACTCCGGGAAGAACGCGATGGGCACGGTCAGCCCGCACAGCAGGCCGGAGGAGACGTTCCAGAACCCGTACAGCCCGCGGTTGTCGATCAGCCAGAACGAGCTGATCTCCACCAGGAACCGCACCCCGAAGCTCGCCACCAGTGCGATCAGCGCGCTGAGCAGGAACAGCGGCCACTGGTAGGCGTGCGCGGGGAACTGGAACGGGAACAACACCATGCCGAACACCATCGGCGGTACGAGCCTGGTCAGGAACGCGTAACCGCCACGCCCGACGTCCTCCGCGAGAAGGGCGCCTTGCAGGTGCCACGGCCGATACAGGTCTACTACTACGTCACCGGATCGCACGCGCTCGGCGAGCTCGTTGGTTCCCCACAACAGGACGAACCCGAGCAGCCCCTGCCCGATCCAGACGTAAGTGTTGGCGGCAGCGACGTTGTAGTCCGCGATGTCGCCGTTCGCCGCTTTGAGAGCGGCGATGAGGATGGCGACGCGCAGCAGGCCGAAGACCACGTTCGTGGTCATTCCGGCCAGCATCGCTTGTCGGTAGGTCGAGTACCTTCGGAATCCAGCAACGATCAAATTGGCGTGAACACGCACAGCGATCCACGTTACCGACCGTCGCAAGTGGATTTTCTAGAAGATCGTGACCTTCTTCTCACGGTCCGGTCCGGGGACCTTCCACCACTTCCCGGGCACCGGCCTCTCGCCGGGGTAGGTCGCCGTGTCGCCGAACCCCGCGGGGCAGTGTCCGAGGCCGGGGACGGGTTCCATGTTCCCGCCGGTGGAGAAGTGCGTGGCACTCACCCAGCCCCAGAAACCGTTGTCTCCCAGGGTGTAGGCGAACCAGTTGTTGATGAGGTCCGGGCTGCCGTTGACCCCGTACGTCAGCGTGATCCCGAACTTGCGCTGGCAGACGAACCAGCTGTTACCCGCGTTGAGCACACCCTCGACGTTGCCCACAGGGGTGAACTTGTTCCCGCCGTACATCGCCCACTGGTGGTTGCTCCGCCAGATGTGGCAGGTGTAGGTCGTCGAGTAGCCGGCGTGTGCACCGGACTGAAAGCACCCGGCAGCTGCCTGCGCTGCCGGGGCGCTGACCACCAGCGAACTTGCGGCGGCCAGACACACAACGAGTGCGCGAAGCTTCTTCATGATCCCCCCAGGATGTTTGTCGAGGGGATCTTAGTCAGCTGCCGAACGCGCTCGTGACGTCCTCTCCGATCTCCGGATTCTTGGCGAAGCACAGGTAGTAGTTGCGGGTGCCTTCCTTGAACCCGACCGCGGTGATCTCCCACCCCGTCGTGTCGACACCCGGCTTGGTGTTGGCCTTCATGATCTCGGGCGTGCAGGTCTTCGCCAGCTCTGGCGACTTGACCAGGACGTCGGAGTCGGCCTTGGGGATGTCACCGGACAGCCAGCCGCCGGCGAAAGCCTCCCAGTAGTGCTCTTCAGCGCAACTCTGCCGGCGCCTCGCGATAGCGGGCTCCCCGCCCGCGTGGTTGATGCCGCCGTAGCAGGTCGACTTGTCGATGCAGAACTTGTCGCCGCACTGCTTGAGGAACGGCGGAATGTCCTCAGCGCCACCCGGCTGAGTAGTCGACGGCCCAGGCCCCTGAGCGCCGGCCTTCTCGTTGTCGAAGAGGTTCCACGCGACCACACCCGCAACGACCACGACAACCAGCCCAGCGGCCGCGACCAACGGCCACTTTCCGCGCTTCGGCGAAGGCGGGATCGGCACCGTGGGCATGTTCATCGGGTTGGCCAGCTCGTCGCGCAACTGCGCCGCACTAGCCGTGCGCAGATTGGCATCGGGGTGCAGGGCGCGGGCCAGCGTCTCGTGCAGCGCCGCCGGCACGCCGGGGACCGCGGTCACGGGCCGGCGCAGGATCTCGCCGAGGTGGTCGAAGCTGCTGATCGGCCACGGCACCGGCCGCGGCGGCTTGCCGGCGAGCAACGTGTAGAGCGTCGCGGCGAGCGAATACACGTCGGCCTGCGGCGTGGGCTGGGCCATCGCGAACGCTTCCGGAGGCGCGTAGCTGGGGCTCAGGGCGTCCCTGGTGACCGTGCTGCCGCCCTGCGCGTCGAGCAGCGCCGCGAGCCCGAAGTCGGCCAGCTTCGGCGTGCCGTAGCGGTCGACGAGGATGTTGCCGGGCTTGATGTCCCGGTGCAGCACACCTTCCTGGTGTGCCGCGGCCAGCGCGTCGGCGAGCTTGATGCCGAGGTCGCGCACCTGCTCGTGGTGCAACGGCCCGCGTGCGTCCAGCTGGTCGGCCAGCGACCCGCCGGTGCAGAGCTCCATGACCAGGTAAGGCGTGCCCTGCACGGTGATGTTCGCGTCGTGCACCCCGACGACGTGCGGATGTCCCGAGAGCCTGGCGGCCGCCTGAGCCTCGCGCAGGAAGCGGCGCCGGTCGCGCTCGTCGGCGAGCACCCGGTTGTCGATCTTCACCGCGACATCGCGCCCGAGCTGCGCCTGATGCGCCCGGTAGACGGTGGCGAACCCGCCTGCGCCCAACGGTCTCAGGTCGGTCAGGCCGGGAATGTGGGGTGCGGTCACGCGCGCACTTTAGGCGACGGCACCGGGGACGTGTGGCGTCCCCGATACCGACTTGGGTCAGCCGCAGTTCAGCGTGCCCTGGCGCAATGCGTGGTTGCTCGTGTTGTCGTCATCCGCCCACAGCACGGCCTTCTTGCCGCCGGCACAACTCGGCGAGATGGCGAAGCCCTCGAGGTTGACGTTGGGCAACTTGGCCGGCCGGTCGAAGGTGGCCGTCACGCGGAACTTCCCGCCGCTGATCTTCAGCGTCGTCGCCCGCCCACTGCAGTTGCTGTCGCACGTGGCCCACAGCCGGTCGCCTTCGAACTCGAGGTCCATCACCTGCTTCTGCCCGCTCGCGAACGACGCGACGAGCTTGGACCCGCTGTCCTGCAAGGCGTACACGTACACCGTGCCCGTCGCCTCCAGCCCGACGAACACCAACCCGCTGCCGTGCCCGGGATAGTCCGCCGGCCGGTACGCCTGCCCGGTGCGCTCGTCGACGAACCCCGCCTTGGTCAGGAACGAGTCCGGCACCCACGCGATGCCTTCCAGCCCGTCGTTCGCCCCGACCTTCGGCATGCCCTGGAGCCTCCACTCCTGCGTGGCCCCGCTGCCGTACTTGAGCACGGTCGGCGCACTGACGCTGCCGTTGTCGTTGTCCCGCTCACTGACCACGAACAACCCGTCCGGCGAAGCGACGACACCCTCCGCGTCCGGGTCGCCCTGACCGTTCTTGAACCGCAGGGGCCTCGCCTGATCCACCCGCCACTGGTTCCCGCTAGGCACCAGCCGGTAGAGCGTGGAGGGGCCGTTCTTCACCGCCCACAAGACGTCCGAGCTCTCGAACGAGAGCCCGCTGAGGTTAGTACCGAAGACGTTCGTCCCGTCCGCGGTCCTCGTCGCCGAGTCTCCAGGCCACGTGGTGGCCGCTACCGCCGGAGTGACCGCCAGACCGAACGCGATGACCGTGCACACGCCAAGTGCTTTGATGCGCAACGCAAGCGCCCCTTCTCCTGCGAGGCGCGCTACGGCACCTCGCTGAGCTGACGGCGTGCGTCCAGTGGACCAGACATCGGGGCTTTCGCGCTAGCTCGAAGCTTTGGCGGCGGCCTTGGCGGCCTTCTTGAAGTCGCGCACCTCGAGCAGCGACTTCTGGTCCGTCACGTCGGCAACGCTGCGCCGGCTACCTTCCTCGCCGTAGTGCCCGGCAGCCTCGCGCCACCCGTCCGGCGTGACACCGATCTGCTTGCCGAGCAATGCCAGGAAGATCTTGGCCTTCTGGTCGCCGAAGCCGGGCAACGCCTTGAGCCGCTTGAACACCGCGGCTCCGTCGCCCTCGGCCCAGATGCGCGTGACGTCGCCGTCGTACTGCTCGACGACGAACTGGGAGAGCGCTTGCACCCGCTTGGCCATGGAGCCGGGGAAGCGGTGCACGGCTGGCGGGGTGGCCATGGTGGTGGCGAAGGCCTCGGGGTCGGCCTCGGCGATGCGGTGCACGTCCAGGCCGCCCATGCGGTCGGCGAGGACCTTGGGGCCCGAGAACGCCTTCTCCATGGGAATCTGCTGGTCGAGCAACATGCCAAGAAGCAGTGCGAACCGATCCTCTGCCAGGAGCGCGTCCGCGTCGGGGTTCTGCGCCAGGCACAACGTGCGGGTCATGCCGGCAATGGTGTCACGGACCAACCAACTGCCGCCTGCCGAACCCGCGGCTGCGCGTTGAGGTTCCATCGCTGGTCAGCCGTGCGAACCGGTCCTCGGTCAGGATGATCGCCGATATCGGCCAGGTGCGACGCCGAACGACCGCTTGAAGGCCGCGGCGAACGCGAACTCCGAGGCGTAGCCGACGCCGGCAGCCACCGAGCTGAGTGGCGCGTCGGTGGAGCGCAGCACGCGTGCCGCCAGGGTCATCCGCCACCAGGTCAGGTAGGTCAGTGGCGGTTGCCCGGTGTAGGCGGTGAAGCGCCTGGCGAACGTGGCGCGCGAGAGGCCCGCGGTGGCGGCCAGCTTGGCGACCGTCCACGGTGCCGCCGGGGTGTCGTGCATGGCCTGCAGGGCGGTGGTCACCGGGTGATCGCGGAGTGCTGCCGCCCAGCCTTCGCCGACTGTGGTGCACCAGGCTCGAAGGGCGTGCACCAGCAGCACGTCGAGCATTGCGGGCACCAGCGCGTCCGAGCCGAGGGCCGGGTAGGCCAGTTCGGCGTTCAGCAACGAGACGGCGGATGGCGAGGACGTGCGCAGGAGCGGTGGCAGGGAACGCAGCAGGGGGTGTAGCCGGGACGGATCCACTTCGTAGGCGCCGCAGAGAGTCACGCACGGGCTTTCGCCGGACATGGTGTGCTCCTGGTCGGACACCACGACGATGTCGCCCGCCTGAAGTGTCATGTCCTCGAGCCTGCACGTTCCGCTGACCACCACGTGGAAGCCCAGCGAGCCGGGGACCGGCGGGTAGTGCTGTTCCCAGGGCTCTCGGCGTTCGAAACGGGCGGAACGGGGTGTACCGGTGCGCATCACGGTGATCACGTCGCTCAGCACGTCCACGGTGAGACGATCTCATATGAAGATGAGCCTGCAGCGCATGGATGGTCTCGACGGAGGCGCCTAGCGTGGTTCTCATGAAGATCGCGCGCATCCACCAGTTCGGTACCCCGGACGTGATCCGGGTCGACGACGTGCCGCCACCGGTGCCAGAACCTTCCCAGGTGCTGGTGCGGGTCGCGGCGACCAGCTTCAACCCCACCGAGGTCGGGGTCCGGCGAGGCCTCGTGCCGGTGAGCCTGCCGTTCGCGTTCGGGTGGGACGTCGCGGGCACCGTGGTCGAGAGCGGTGAGCAGGTGGTCGGCTTTCTCGACGGGGGCGCTGCGGCCGAGTTCGTTGTGGCGCCTGGGGAACGGCTGGTCGCGGCGCCGCGAGGAGTGCCGCTGGCCCACGCGGCGGCGCTGCCGCTGGCCGGACTGACTGCGTGGCAGGCGGTCGCGGAGGCACGGCTGCGGCCTGGGGAACGGGTGCTGGTCAACGGTGCGGGCGGCGGCATCGGGGGATTCGTTGTGCAGCTTGCGAAACGTGCCGGCGCACACGTGATCGCGACCGCGTCGCCGCGCAGTGCGGCCACGGTCGAGGCGTTCGGGGCGGACGAGGTCGTCGACTACACCCTGACGTCGTTGCCGCAGGACGTGGACGTGGTGCTCAACCTCGTCGCCATCTCGGACGTGCCTGCCGCAGGGCGGATCGTCTCCGTCACGACCAGGGTCGGCACGCATGTGATCACCCGCTACGACCGGGCCACGCTCGCCGAACTCGTCTCGCTCGTCGACCGCGGTGAGTTGAAGCTCGACGTGACCGAGGTGCTTCCGCTCGACGCGATCGGCGAGGTGCACAAGCGCAGCGAGGCAGGCGACATCCGCGGCAAGATCGTGCTTACGCCGTGAGTGTGCCGCTCAGCGGTGCAACCTCTCGCCGCCCCACCCCCGTCTACCTAGCATCACAGGGGGTCTGAACAGGGGGAATCACGATGAAGCGCATCGCGAGAATCGCAGCCGTCACCGCACTCGCAGCCGGCCTCACCACGGCGGCGGCCGGCGCCGCGCACGCGTGCAGCTGCGCGCCCGCCACCGAGGAGCAGCTGTTCCAGCGCGCCGACCACGTGTTCCAGGGCCGGATCCTGGCGAAGGTCGCCGAGCCGGGCCAGCAGGTGCGCTACCGCGTGGTCGTTTACAAGGAGCGCAAGGGTGACGTCCCGCGGTACGTCAGCGTCATCTCCGCCGCCAGCGAGGCCTCGTGCGGCATCGGCCTCAAGGTCGGCAAGGACTACCTGATCTACGCCAAGGGCGACGCGGGTGACAGGGAGGTCGAGACCGGACTGTGCAGCGGCACGAGGCTGGTCTCCGAGGGGATTCCCGCGGCCTGCAGGAACTAGGCGCCCGCGACCCTGACCTCGGAGACCACCTGGCGCACCAGCGCGCGCAGCGCCTCGCGGTCGACGGTGGCCGGGTCGTCGGCCAGCCAGTCGCCGATCTCGCGCACGAACTGCTCCGGTGTCATCGGCGGTACCTCGAAGTCCAGGTCGTCGTCGCACGTGACCTCGCCGGCGCGGCTCGGGTAGATGAGCAGGGCGCCGCGGATCTCCAGCCACGGCAGGATTTCAGCGAAGCGCTCCACTCCGTCCAGCAGCTGGGAGCCGCCGCCGCGGAACGGGTGGCCGTTGCGCCAGAGTTCGCCGTCCTCGTCGCAGTAGTAGTGGCCGGGCAGCCACGACTTCGACTCGATCAGGACCAGGCGGCGGCCGCACAGCAGGGCGTGGTCGATGTCGGTGAAGACGGAGCCAGGCCAGGCGAGGCCGTGGAAGATGCGTACTCCCGGTAGCTGCGTCAGGTACTCGGTCAGCAGTCCGGCGGTCAGCCGTTCGCGTCTGTTTTCACCCGGACGGCCGAAGATGGTGTTCCCGTCGTACTCGCCGGCGAACGCCCGTTCGGCCCGCACGGTGCTGATGTAGCGGCGCACCAGTCGAAACGCCCCGTAACCGGCGCCGGCCACGAGCGGCAGCCAGACGGCCAGGAGCAGCGGTGACAACGGCAAGGTCAGCGGGATCAACAGCACGAACCAGCCACCGATCGCCGCGGCCGCCGGGGCGTGGCCGAGGCCCGTGGCGGGCACGTAGCGGACCCGCTGGCCCAGGTCGATGCGGTGCCACCAGTCCATCGAGCCCAGGTCGACGCGGGGGCGCGGAGCTGCGTAGTTCGGGTCGTCACCGAAGTCGCGCAACCGGCCCGCGCGGCCGGTTCGGCGAGGTCGCGGGCGTGCCTGCGGTCGGGTGACGGGCGGAGGCGGCGCGGCCGGACGGTCGTAGTCGGCGCGCCGGACCGGGTCCTTCAGCGTCTCGTAGGCCTCCTGGAGCAGGCGGAAGCTGCCAGAAGTCCCACCCGCGTCCGGGTGCATGACTTTGGCGAGAGCGCGGTAGGCCGACTTGATCTCCGTGGCGCTGGCGCCCCGGTTGACACCGAGCAACTCGTAGTAGTCGATCCCTGGCACGACACCGTCCAGTTCGGGGTTGGTGCGTGAACCTTATTGGGTCCAACACTTTCGCAGGGCATACGGCCCGGCAATCGCGGACTAGGGTGGTGTCACGCAGTGCGAAGGGGCCTGTAGCGCAGTGGTCGACGCGCCCTCCGTCACGGAGGGAGAACGCCGGTTCGAATCCGGCCGGTCCCGCTCTCTCAGGGGCCCTCTGTTCGCAGAAAGCACGAACCGGTTCGTTCGCCGGCGCAGTGGGGACACCCCACACCCCGAGGCACACCACTCCTCCCTTGGCTGCCGCCATCCCTCACTCCCGGACGGCCCGGTCGTGTTCCCGGTTCAACCATTGACGGAAGTGGTCTAGTCCACTTAGTTTGAGGGGAGCGCCGCCGCGCCGTCACCCATCGAGGAGACCGCTATGTTCAGGCGCAGAATCGTCGCGGCGGCGACAGCCCTGTTAACCGCAGTCACCCTGGCCGCACCCGCATCCCAAGCCGCTCCGCAATCCGACATCGGCGCGCAGGCGATCGCCAACCGCGTCGTCGGCTACTTCGTGCAGTGGGGCGTCTACCAGCGCAACTACCACGTGAAGAACATCCGCACGTCCGGCTCGTCCAGCAAGCTCACGCACATCAACTACGCGTTCGGCAACGTCTCCGGCGGCCGGTGCGTGCTCGGCGACGCCTACGCCGACTACGACAAGTTCTACGACGCGGCGTCCTCTGTGGACGGTACCTCGGACACGTGGGACGCGGGTGCGCTGCGCGGCAACTTCAACCAGCTGCGCAAGCTGAAGAGGCTGCACCCCAACCTGAAGATCTTGTTCTCGATCGGCGGCTGGACCTGGTCCGGCGGCTTCGGGGCGGCGGCGAGCAGCCCGGCGGCTGCGGCGGCGTTCGCGGACTCCTGCTACCGGATGGTCGAGGACCCGCGGTGGGCGGACGTCTTCGACGGCATCGACATCGACTGGGAGTACCCGAACGCGTGCGGGCTCAGCTGTGACACCAGCGGTTTCAACTCGTTCAAGACGCTGATGCAGGCCGTGCGCACCCGCTTCGGCAGCGGCAACCTCGTGACCGCCGCGATCACCGCGGACGCCTCGACCGGCGGCAAGATCGACAAGGCGGACTACGCCGGCGCCGCGCAGTACGTGAACTGGTACAACCCGATGACGTACGACTTCTTCGGCTCGTGGCCGGGCGCGCAGCAGGGCCCGACGGCTCCGCACTCGCCGCTCACGTCCTACGCCGGCATCCCGCAGCAGGGTTTCAACACCGACGCGGCGATCCAGAAGCTGAAGAGCAAGGGCATCCCGGCCAGCAAGATGTTGCTGGGCCTCGGTTTCTACGGACGCGGCTGGACCGGCGTCACCCAGACCGCACCCGGCGGCACCGCGACCGGTGCGGCACCCGGCACCTATGAACCGGGCATCGAGGACTACAAGGTGCTCAAGACCCGTTGCCCTGCCAACGGATCCGTGGCGGGCACCTCGTACGCCAAGTGCGGCAGCCAGTGGTGGAGTTACGACACCCCGGCCACGATCCGCAGCAAGATCTCGTGGGCCAGCGGCCAGAACATGGGCGGCGTGTTCTTCTGGGAACTCTCCGGTGACACGACCAACGGCGAGCTGGTCAGCGCGATCCGCTCCGGAATCGGCTGATCCACCGAAAATGGCGCAGGATGTTCGGGTGGACGCACTCGAACACCTGCGCCGCCGGTGCCTGGCCCTGCCCGAGGTCACCGAACGGCAGAGTCACGGCGAGCCCACCTGGTTCGTCCGCGGCAAGAAGACCTTCGTGATGTTCGCGAACCAGCACCACGACGACCGCGTCGCGTTCTGGTGCGCGGCCGCCCCGGAAGTGCAGCAGACCCTGGTCGCGCAGGCGCCGGACAGCTACTTCCGCCCGCCCTACGTGGGCCACCGCGGCTGGCTGGGCGTGTACCTGGACGTCGAGGTCGACTGGGACGTCCTCGGTGACCTGGTCGAGGACGCCTATCGGGTGATTGCCCCGAAGACGCTGGTAGCGCAACTCGACGCCTCAAGTTGCCGACCCGACTGACCTGCCGCACTCTTCCGCGCATGGCGACTTGTGACGTCTGTGGCAACGACTACTGGATGGCTTTCGAGGTGCGCACCGTCGGCGGCGGCGTGCACACGTTCGACAGCTTCGAGTGTGCGATCCAGCGCCTCGCTCCTCGCTGCGAACACTGCGACTGCCGCGTGATCGGGCACGGCGTGGAGGTGGAGGGCCGCTTCTTCTGCTGCGCCCACTGCGCGCGGTCCGCGGCTGCCGACCTGGGCGCGCAGATCCGGGACACGGTCGGCGCACATCCGGGCTAGACCCGGTCGCCGGAACCACCGCCCTACCGGGTTCGTTGGGCCCGGCGTGAAGATCTGGGGATATGCGGCGGCATCGTGGTGCCTGCTGTTCGCCGCGCTGCACGTGTTCTGGGCGCTGGGCGGCACGGTCGGGCTGGCTGAGTCGGCCGGCGCCGACCTGGCGACGCAGAGGCCGGCCTGGTTCGTGCTGGGCGGCCTGTGGGGCGTCGCCCTCGTGCTGCTGGTCGGCGCCTGGTTCAGCGTCGGCCTCACGCGCTGGCGCCCGCACCGCCTTGTGACCGCACTCGGCTGGCTCGGTGGCGCCGCGCTCCTGTTGCGCGGCGCGGGCCTGGAAGTGGCGCTGCTGACCACGAACCTGTCCGAGGAAGTGGGAGAGCAGCAGACCCGGTGGAGTCTGCTGCTCTGGAACCCGTGGTTCATGCTCGGCGGGGCATTCCTGCTGGCCGCCACCTACCTGGCCAGCGCGGCCAGCCGGCGGGGCTCGAGGAACGCGGCCACCAGGTAGGCGCCGCCGCCCAGCACCGTCAGCACCCCGAAGAAGCCGGCGCCGGGCACGAACAGCGTCGCCGCCGCGACCAGCGTCAGCCAGGTGCCCAGGTTGTAGTGCAACGCGTTGCCTCGCACGGCCCCCTCGGCGAGGTAGATCAGACCGACCACGATGGTCGAGCCGGCGGGCCAGAGCACGGTCTGCAGCTCCGGTTTGTCGAACATCGTGCTCAGACCGGTGATCGCCAGTGCCAGCGCCACGAAACCGGTGATCCAGGCCGTGCCGACCAGCTTCTCGGCACGACGCCGGGCCTCGCTGGCGCCACGTTGAGCCCGCAGGGACGCGATCACGGCCAGGACCGTGCCGGCGACGACACCCGAGCCGAGCAACGCGATCGGCAGCCAGGGCGGCAGGGGAACCACCCCTGCCTTGGCGAGCATCGCCGAGCCGTGGCCGAAGACGTAGGCGGACGCGAACGCCAGGTAGGCGGCGCGGTTGTCGACCTCGTCGGCGGGAACGGCGACTGCGGTGCGCAGGGCGGTGGCGTTCATGGTGGAGACCTCCGGGAAAGTCAGCTGAGGGACGCGATCAGGCGCGGTGCGAGTGCGGAGAGCACGGGCGAGCGGCGGAACGAGGCGCGCTGGTCGGCGAGGCCGTGCAGGCCCAGCCAGAGCGCCAAGGCGTTCGCGGTGTAGCCGGTGAACAACCGAAATGCCGGTTCGGCGAGGTCGAGAACACCGAACATCACGCGGTAGCGACGCGGATGAAGAGCGGCGAAGTCCAGGTAGGCGAGGCCTGCCGCGTGGACGTCGGAAGCGCTCAGAACAGCGGCCGAGAGTTCGGCGAAGGCCGCGTGACACACGGCCCGCAGGATCGCCGCGCAGTCGGGGAAGTGCGGGTAGATCGACGAGGTGGGGAGGCCCGCCTCACGCGAGACGGCTCGCAGCGTCACGGCGCGGTCCCTGTCTACCAGGGCGGTCGCGGCCGCCACGATGGCCTCGCGGGTGCTCACGGCTCCGGGACGATGACGACCTTGCCCAGAACCGTCCGCGACTCGGCCAGCGCGAGCGCGGCGGCGGCCTCCGAGAGCGGGATGCGCGCGGCGATCTGCGGCGTGAGCACACCGGCGTGCACCAGGCGGAGCACCGAGGTGAGGTCGTCGCGCAGCCGGGCGCGGAACGCCTGGGGACGGAAGCGCTTGCCCGCCCAGAAGTTGTAGAACCCGGCGCGCCTGCCGTTGGGCAGCAGGTTCCACAGCATCAGCTGACCGAACAGCTTCAGCACCGGCAGCATCGCGTTGCCAGGGACGTCCTTCGTCGCGGCGGAGCCGTAGTTGACCAGCGCACCACCGCGGCGCAGCAGCCGCCAGGACTCGTTCAGCGCGACACCACCGACGTGGTCGAACACCGCGTCGACACCGTTGGGCGCGAGCTCGCGGATGCGGTCGTACATGTGCGGGTCGCGGTAGTCGACGGGGATCGCGCCGAGCTCGCGCACCGCGTCGTGGTGGCGGGCCGAGGCCGTGCCGATCACCCTGATTCCGGCGTGGCGTGCGAGCTGCACGAGCGTCGAGCCCACACCGCCGTTGGCGCCCAGCACCACGATCGTGTCGCCCCGCTCGACCTTCGCGGTGCGGTACATCATCTGCCACGCCGTGACGCCGTTGACCACGACCGTCTCCGCGGCGGCGGCCTCGACACCGTCCGGCACCGGCACGAGGTCGGCCGCTTCGACGATCAGGTGGCTGGCCCACCCGCCGACCTTGGTGACCGCGGCGAACCGGTGGAGCTTCAGGCCGGGGTCCACGCCGGGGCCGGTCGCGATGACCGTGCCGACGACGTCGTAGCCGGGCACGAACGGGAACGGCGGCTGGTCGAAGTACTTGCCCAGGCGCATCTGCTGCTCGGCGAACGAGACGCCGGTCGCCTCCATGCGCAGGACGACCTGGCCCTCACCCGGTGCGGGCAGGTCGCGGACCTGGACCTGCAGGCCGTCGGGGTCGACCACGCCGGGCAGGACGATCTCGGTGGCGCGGGTGGTGGCGGTGGTGTTCATCTGGATCTCCTCGGTCGCTGTGCTGACACTCGTAAGGTAACGAGCGTAAGTCTACGAACGCAAGGCCTAACACCCATAAACTTTCAGGTGTATGGTTACGAGCGTGACCAACGAAGCGACCGCAGCCCCCGCACGCAGGCGAAATCGCCGCGGCGAAGGCGGAAAACTGCGCGAAGAGATCATCGCCGCGGCGGTGGCGCTGCTGGACGAGGGCGGCGACGAGCGCGCGGTCACGCTGCGGTCGGTCGCGCGCAGGGCGGGGATCGCGGCACCGTCGATCTACGCGCACTTCGCGGACCAGCCGAAGATCATGCTGGCCGTGGTGCAGCAGGAGATGGGCCGGCTCGCGGCGGCACTGCGCGAGGCCGACGAGAACGCGGGCCCGGACGCCCGGCAACGGCTCTTCGCCGTCTGCCACGCCTACCTGGACCTCGCCGAGGCGCACCCGCAGCGCTACCGGATCATGTTCGGCGGCCTCTGGACGCCGTCGGTGGACGACGTCTCGATCACCGACGCCGACCTGGACTCACTGGGCGCGGAGGCGCTCACGCTGCTCGCCGGAGTGCTCGGCGCGTGCGTGGAGGCAGGGATCGCGTACGGCAGCGATGACCTCTACGGCGACGCGGTCGCGTTGTGGCTCGGGCTGCACGGCCTCGCGCACCAACGTGCCGTGGTGCGCAAGATGCCTGGGCCGGGCGACGTTGCGGAACGCCTGATCACCGCACTCGCGCATCTCAAGTAGAGGGCGCCTCGAACAGCGTCGACACGGACTCGCCGATGTTGATCCGCCGCATCGCCTCGGCCAGCGCCGGCGCGACGGACAGCACCTTCAGCTTCGGCACCCGCTTCTCGTCCGGGATCGGCACGGAGTTGGTCGACACGATCTCCAGCACGTCCTCCTGCGCCTGCAACCGGTCCAGCGCGCCGGAGGTGAACAGGCCGTGCGTGCAGGCGACCCTGATCGACCGGGCGCCGCGCTCCCGCAGCTTGTCGAGGAGCTCCATCATGGTGCTGCCCTTGGCGATCTCGTCGTCCAGCACGATCACGTCGCGCCCGGACACCTCGCCGATCACCGTGGAGATCCGTACCTCGTCGTCGGCGAACCGCTGCTTGGCGCCCGCCGCCACCGGCACGTCCACGATCCGCGCGAAGTGCGCGGCCTCCTTGGCGTTCCCCAGGTCCGGCGACACCACCACGGTGTTGGACAGGTCGTACCGCGAGAAGTACCCGGCCAGTTCCCGCAGCGCGTGCAGATGATCAACGGGAACGGAGAAGAACCCGTGCACCTGCGGCGAGTGCAGGGTCAGGGCCAGCACTCGCGACGCCCCGGCGGACACCATCAGGTCCGCGACCAGCCGTGCGCCGATGGAGATCCGCGGCGCGTCCTTCTTGTCCGACCGGGCGTAGGCGTAGTGCGGCAGCACCACGGTCGTGCGCGCGGCCGAAGCGCCACGGGCGGCGTCCAGCATCAGCAGCAGCTCGACCAGGTTCTCCTGCACCGGCGGCACGAGCGGCTGGATCAGGAACACGTCCCGTTCACGGCAGTTCGCCTGCAGCTGCACCTCGAGGCAGTCGTTGGCGAACCGCGTGACGCGGGTGGGCGAGAGTTCGACACCGAGATCACGGCAGATCTCGGCAGCGAGTGAAGGATGGGCAGAACCACTGAAGACAGCGATGTCACGCACATCCCGAACCTAGTCGATGACCAGCACCAACTTGCCGTCGCGGAAGAACGGGGTGAGGTTCCCGCGCGTGTCGACGGTGTGGGTTCCACGCGGGAGAACGACCTCGATCGCGGTGAACGCCAGGATGTCCGAGACACCGTGACGGCCGCGCAACGACCGTTGGCCCTGGAAGCGCAGAGCGCGCCCCTCGCGGCGGTACTGATGGGCCTCCGCAGCAGCAGAGGCGCCGACTCGCAGCGCCTCCGGACCCACCAAACGCCCTGACGATGCGCCACGTACGGCAACGCCAAAGCCCTGGTTGACCAGCGAGTTCACCACTGCGTCGGACGGGGGCACTGGTACGAGGAAGGACATCGCGTAGTGGCCGTCGACCTCGTGCACCACGACCGTCCGGGCCGTGGTGAGCTGTGTGTCGTGCAGCTCTAACGCGATCTTCTCCGCTTCCCAGCGGTTCTCGTAGCCGGCGTCGATGCCGACGAAGGTGCTGGTCACCTGACCTCCACGAAGATCGGGTTGGTGTAGCACCACAGGTCCTCCCACGGGTTCGCGGCTCCCGGAGTGTCCGCCTGCGGTTCGAACGCGCCGCGGTTGCCGTCGGTTCCGCGCATCCGGAGGTAGAACGGCTCCCGGACGTTGCGGAACGTGTGCGTGAAGACCGCATAGTGCCAGCGCGGCTCGTAGGATCGCTCGACCTTCACATGTGGCGTGGACAACGTTTCGGATGAGCTCCGACCGGTTACCAGGCCCTTGATGAGGTCCAAACGACGTAGGCGCGGCACGAAACCCGCACTGTTCGGGCGTGTCGCCAAGCGGGCCTTGACCAGCACGGTCACGTCGGAGCCGCGCCGCACGCGCAGCCTCCCACCCAGTGTCGCCGCACCGGACGAGCCGTAAACCGAGAACTGCAGATCGTCGACCAGACCGCCGTGCGAAACCCACGCGCGACCCGCCCGAAGGCCCTCCATCACGGCACCGCGCGTCCGGCGTGTCGCGCCCACGACGGTTCGGGAAAATTCGCACGGGAAGAAGTCGACGTACGGCGGCTGCACCTGCGGCGGGCCCGTGTCGACCGGGTCCAGGTGCTTGCCGAACTGGTCGAACTGGATGCCCGGTTCCGGCACGCGGACGATGGTGTCGCGCGAGTTGAAGTGCGAGTCGGAGTTCGACGTGACCCACCAGCCGAGACCCTCGGCGAGCAGCGAGTCCCACACGCCGCCGACCTTCGCGGTCATCCAGTCGAAGCCGCCGTACGTGCGGTAAGCCTCCGGCGGGTACGCCGCGTACGAGTTGGAACCGGGGCTGTTCGCGTAGCCGCCGCGGTGGCCGCCGGGACCGCGCAACGGGTCGCCGTCGCCCTGTGCACCGGGCGCACCCTCCATGCCGACAACGATGTCGGGCGCGAGGTCTCGCATCGCACGCAACTCGTAAGGCGCCACACGGCCGTTGCGCATCGGGTGGTTCACGAACACCAGCGCGGACTTCATCGTGCCGTTGCGGATCTTGGTCTGGAGGAACCGGATCGCGTCGAGCGCCTTGCGCTCGTTGGCCGGGTTGGACGCCTCGGCGCCGTTGAGCCGCCAGTCGAACTGCCGCTCGAAGTCGCGCAGCACGCCGGCCTCGTCGCGGCAGTCCTCGAAGAACAGGGTCGCGTGCTCGGCGCCGGGAACGTTCCACTCCATGCCGTGCCACAGCAGCAGCTGGGGGAACTTCCGCGCGGCGCGGCTCACGTCGGCCGCCGTCGCCTCCACCGAGTGCGCCTCGTGCGACTGGTGGCCGTGGTCGGTGATCACGAGCCAGTCCGTGCCGTGCCGCAACGCACCGCGGATCTGCTGCTCGATGGTGTACATGCCGTCGTACGAGTACTGCGTGTGCGTGTGGTGATCGCCGGACAACCAGTGGTATCGGGTCGACGCGGAGGCACTCCCGGAACCCAGGACCCCCGCCACACCCAGCACACTCGCTCCCTGCAAGAAGCGTCTGCGGGCTACTTCGGGCACAGCGGGTCCTCCACGCGACTGGTCGGGTCGATGGAGGCTAGACCGATCGGGTGAGACGCAGGTAGCCGCTGAATGGCTGGTGAAAGAACAAGTTCCAGAAAGATCTAGATCGGGAGCAGGTCGACCCAGTCCAGGAACGGCAGCGCTCCGGCGGCCTGCAGCGCCGCGAGCCCGAGCCACAGGGACAGGACCGTCACCACGGGCCCGACGATCGCCATCTCCACGACGCCGCCGGTCTTCATCCGCATGATCTTCGGCGGCGCGACCGGGAACCACGTCTTGCCCATGATCGGAACCGGCCACAGGATCGGGCAGCCCTGCTCGGTGATCGCGTCGCCGAGGTAGTGCGCGAAGCAGCCGACACCGACCGCGATCCCGCACGCCGCGGCGGACGCGTTCGTCTGCGAGGTCCACGCGATCATCGCCCAGGTGATGCCCGCGGACACCACGGTGATCATCAGCGCGTCCTGCTTGGGGCACCAGTCGTTCATGATGCCGCGCACCGCGAGGCCGGCGAACACGAACATCAACACCGGCAGTGCCCACTTCTGGCTGTTCTGCACGACCGCGGTGGTGAACACGGCGGCGAACAACGCGAAAACCAGCGTGTGCGTGAGACCGCGGTGCCCGCCATCTCGGTTGGAATCCTTGCGAGTCCTGGTCGTTCGGTACACGAAGCTGCTGAGTGTGTTGATACCCGCGGAAAGCCCGCCGCTCAACGCACCGAACGTGCGCGAGATCGTCGAACCGGGGTGGTCGAGGTCGGGCAGCAACGCCGCACCTGTCGCGAGAACGGCGCCGACAGCCCAGCTCTGCGGGGAGAGCTGGCCGATCGGGTGAGCGGAGGCGAGTGCGGTGACGGCGGACCAGGCAAGCAGCCCGCTCATCGCATGTGTTGGCCCAGTTGACACTTACGCCCCTTCTGATGATCACCCGACGAGTGGAACAGTAGCCGCAGGTATCAGGCGGTTGAGGCCAAACTCCATATCTGCGGACAACTGATCTCCCAGAAGGAGTCACGGACATGGCGCAGGTTTGGCTCATCACCGGCACTTCTCGCGGCATCGGACGTAAGACGGCGGAAGCGGTGCTCGCCGCCGGGCACCGGCTGGTCGCGACCGCGCGCAATCCGCGCGACCTGGATGATCTGGTCGCGGCACATGGCGACCGGGTCAGAGCCGTGACGTTGGACGTGCGCGATCCCCAGCAAGCCTTAGACGCCGTGCGGACCGCCGTCGTTGAGTTCGGCCGCCTCGACGTCGTGCTGAACAACGCGGGCGCAGGCCGCGTCACGTCGATCGAGGAGTGCTCCGAGGCCGACTTCCGCGACCAGTTGGAGGTCAACCTCTGGGGTGTAGTCAACGTCACCCGCGCCGCGCTCCCGGTCCTGCGCGAGCAGCGGTCCGGCCACTTCCTGCAGGTCGGCTCCACCGCGGGGCACATGGCGTTCGGCGGCGGGCTCGCGCCGTACGTGATGGCCAAGTTCGCCCTGCGCGGCTTCTCGGAGTCGCTCGCGGCCGAGGTCGCGCCGTTCGGGGTCAGGACGACCCTGATCGAGCTCGGCGGCTTCCAGACGGACTGGACCGGCCCCTCCCTGGTGGTGACCGAGCCGGGGGAGGACTACGTTTCGTCTGCCGGGGCTCTGCTCGACATGATGCGCGGCGCGCACGGCAACATGCCTGGTGATCCTGCCAAGGCCGCGCGCGTCATGCTCGACGTGGTAGCCATGGACGAGCCGCCGCTGTGTCTGCTGCTGGGCAGCGACGCGGTGGATATGGTGCGCATGGCGGACCAGGCACGGAACGCGGAAATCGACAAGTGGGAGCACGTGAGCCGCTCGACCGACCGCGACCCTGAATCGGTGTAACCAGGGTCGCAAGCACACGTCGGCGGTTTACCAGTACGCTTGTCTTGCTTGCATCGTCGCGAGAGGAGCGCCCGGGTTATGGGCAAGATCAAGGTTCAGGGCACCGTCGTCGAGCTCGACGGCGACGAGATGACCCGGATCATCTGGCAGTTCATCAAGGACAAGCTGATCCACCCGTACCTGGACGTCACCCTTGAGTACTACGACCTGGGCATCGAGCACCGGGACGCCACTGACGACCAGGTCACCATCGACGCGGCCAACGCCATCAAGAAGCACGGCGTCGGCGTCAAGTGCGCCACGATCACGCCGGACGAGGCGCGTGTCGAGGAGTTCGGCCTCAAGAAGATGTGGGTCTCGCCCAACGGCACGATCCGCAACATCCTCGGCGGTGTCGTCTTCCGCGAGCCGATCATCATCTCGAACGTTCCGCGGCTGGTCCCCGGCTGGACGAAGCCGATCATCATCGGCCGTCACGCGCACGGTGACCAGTACAAGGCCACCAACTTCAAGGTGCCCGGCGCCGGCAAGCTGACGATCACCTTCCAGCCCGAGGACGGGTCGGACCCGATCGAGCACGTCGTCACCGAGTTCCCGGCGGAGGGCGGTGTGGCGATGGGCATGTACAACTACAACAAGTCCATCGAGGACTTCGCCCGCGCCTCGTTCTCCTACGGCCTGCAGCGGGGCTACCCCGTCTACATGTCGACGAAGAACACGATCCTGAAGGCCTACGACGGCGCCTTCAAGGACATCTTCGAGCGCGTGTTCAACGAGGAGTTCAAGGCGGAGTTCGACGCCAAGGGCCTCACCTACGAGCACCGCCTCATCGACGACATGGTCGCCGCGGCCATGAAGTGGGAGGGCGGCTACGTCTGGGCGTGCAAGAACTACGACGGTGACGTGCAGTCCGACACGGTCGCGCAGGGCTTCGGCTCGCTCGGCCTGATGACGTCGGTCCTCATGACCCCGGACGGCAAGACGGTCGAGGCCGAGGCCGCGCACGGCACCGTGACGCGTCACTTCCGCCAGCACCAGGCCGGCAAGCCGACCTCCACGAACCCCATCGCGTCGATCTACGCGTGGACCCGTGGCCTCATGCACCGCGGCAAGCTGGACAACACCCCCGAGGTGATCCGCTTCGCCGAGGCGCTCGAGGAGGTCGTGATCGAGACCGTCGAGGCCGGTCAGATGACCAAGGACCTGGCCCTGCTGATCAGCAAGGACCAGGCGTGGCTGACCACCGAGGACTTCCTCGGCGCGCTCGACGAGAACCTCAAGAAGAAGATGGCGTCGTTCTGACTCCTCGCCTGATCTGAGCACTGCAGAAGGCCACCCCGGTCACGCCGGGGTGGCCTTTCGCGTTCCCGCGTCACCCGGTCGGTTCCTCTTGCGGGTGGTTGCCGCGCCGAGCCGTCCACGGGGCACCGGCAGCCGCTATATCTGCTGCTCTGGGCTTTGTGCGGGTATTCGGAGGCAGCGCGATGTTGGGTGTTCCGGTCAGGGGAATGATCGTGATCGGCGTCCTGGGGATCGCCGGCGTCATGTACGTGGCGAACGGTGGCAAGCCCATGGACAGCAAGACGGGGACGGAGATCTGCAAGATCACGGTGACCGCGGACATCCTGAACGTGCGGTCCGGGCCGGGCGACATGCAGCCGATCGTCTCGACGATGCCGCGCGATGCCGTGGCCGATGCACAGGCGCGGGTGGAGAACGGGTACCGGATGCTGAGCGACCGGCGCTGGGTTAGCGGCCAGTTCGTGGCGCTGACCAGCGATTCCACCTGCAAGTGAGCGACCGGGCGAATTTCCGGTCCTCGGTGAAGGCCGCGGAAGCGGTATGAAACACGAGGGGATTCCCGGTTCGGAAAGGCCTTTCCAGGCCGGGGCACCCTCCTTAGGATTGATCCGGCTGGTCTAGTCAGGACGGCCCTGAACGCGCCGCCACGTGTTCGAAGAGCGTTGCGGCGAAGGGACGTATCCGGTGGCGGTCACGAGTTCCGTGGTGTCCGACCGCAAGCGTGAGCTGGCCGCCCTGCGCAGGGCACTGGACGAGGCCGCCCAGGGTGCGCCCTCGGTCGTCTGCGTCGAGGGCAGGGTGGGTCTGGGCAAGACGACGGTGCTCGCCGAGACCGTGCGGATGGCCAAGGAGCTGGGTTTCACGGTCTTCCGCGCGCAGTGCTCGGCCTCGGAGTCGGGGTTCCGGTTCGGCGTGGTCGCGCAGCTCTTCGAGAGCGAGGCCGACGAGATCTTCGACGGTGACGCGGACCAGGCCGCCATGCACCGCCTGCACCGGCTGGTCCGCGAGGTCTCACTGGGCGCTCCGGTGCTGCTGGCCGTGGACGACGTCGAACAGGCCGACGCCGCCTCGTTGAACTTCCTGTCCTACCTCCGAAGACGACTGGGCGAGCTGCCCGTGCTGGTCGTGGTCACGCGGGGGCTCGCCGTCGATGCGACACCGTTGCTGCGCGAGGTGGTCGGTGACGCGCGGCGGATCCCGTTGGCGGGCCTGGACCAGCAGGCCTGTGCCCGGTTCCTGCGCACGATCTTCGCGTCCGGCGTCACCGACGAGGTGGTCGCCGACTGGCGGGTGGCGACCGGCGGCAACCCGTACCTCCTCGCCCTGCGCCCGCGCGACCTCGGGGAACGCGCCGGCGAGCTGGTCTCCCGGCTGGCGCAGGCCGGTCCGCAGGTCGTGGCGCTCGCGCGGTCGTTCGCGGTGCTCGGCGAGGTGGACCTGGCGCTGGCCGGCGCAGCTGCCGGGCTGGGCCCGCGGGAGGCCGTCGACGCGACCCGGGCGTTGGGAGGCTTGGGTTTCGCGGGTGTGCCGATGGTGCTGGCCACGCTGGCGCAGAGCACCACCGCACTGGACCGCGGCGCGATCCACGCGCGGGCTGCCCGTTTTCGGCACGACGACCAGGCACCCGTCGAGGACGTCGCCGCGCACCTGCTCGAAGCCGCTCCGATCGGTGCGGACTGGGTGCGGGACGTGCTGCGCATCGCCGCACGACGGTCCACTTCGGACAAACAGATCGCCTACCTGCGCAGGCTTCTGCGCGAGCCGCTGCCGGACGACCTGCGCGGCGAGGTGCTGGTCGAGCTGAGCGAGGCGCAGTCGCTGGTCGACCCCGGTGCGGCGATCGCGTCGCTGAACAAGGCCGCCGGTCAGTCGATGGACGTGCTGGCCGAGGGGCGGATGGCGTTGCTGCTCGCCTACGACCTCGCCGGGCGGCGGATGTACCGCGACGCGGTGGCCAAGGTCGAGTCGGTGATCGCGCGGGTGTCCGGTGTGGACGCGGATCTGGCGCAGCGGCTGGACCTCTACGCGTTGTCGCTCGGCTTGGAGGAGTCGTTCTTCTCCGGTGAGGTGGAGACGCGGATCGCCAGGCTGTCCGGTTCGCGCATGACCTCGGTGAGCAACGAGCGGTTCTTCAACACGGTGCTCGCGTACCGGGGCGCCACGATCGGCGCGAACCTGGGGGAGACGCGGCGGCGGGTGCAGGCGTCCCTGCCGTTGCACATCGGCCGCGACGTGATCGACCAGTACTCGTTCGCGCACATGATCGTGGCGTTGATCGGCATCGACGAGTACGAGCAGGCGGACCGGCAGTGCGAGGAGGCGCTGCGGGTGACGTCGGAACGAGATCTCGCCGTGGGCGCGGCTCTGGTGCAGGGGTTGCGGTGCCACGTGGCGCGGCGGCTGGGGGCGTTGCCCGACGCGGAACGGCTCGGCATCACCTCTCTGGAGAAGCTGGACGTCTTGGGCGCCAACCAGGACGGCAACGTGGTGGTCACCGTCTCCGGACTGGTAGGTGCCTGGGTGGACACCGGCGACACGACGTCAGCGTTGCGGCTGCTGCGCGACCGGGAGCTGGCCGGCGATCTGCCGGAGTACTCGCACTACCAAGCACTTTTGCACCAGCGCGGCCGCCTGCACATGGCCCTCGGCGACCCGGCCGCCGCATTGCGCGACCACCTCGACTGCGGGCACCGGGTGGAACGGCGCGGCGCGCGCAACCCGGCTTTGCAGCCGTGGCGTTCGCACGCGGCGCTGGCGCACTTGGCGTTGGGGCAACGGGATCAGGCTCTGCGGCTGGCCGAACAGGAACTGGAACTGGCGCGGGACTGGGGTCTCGCGGTACCGGTCGGTGTGGCGTTGCGGATTTCCGGTGTGGTGGCGGGAAGTGCCGCGCTGCTGGAGGAGTCCGTGTCGGCGTTGCGCGCGGCACCGGCGCGGCTGGAACTGGCGCGGGCCCTGGTCGACTGGGGAGTCGTGCTCCGCGCTGCCGGGCGCGGCCCGGAGGCGCTGGCGGCGTTGCGGCAGGGGCACGACCTGGCGAAGAGGTGCGGTGCGATCCCGTTGATGGGCGTCGCGGCACGAGAGCTGCGCGCGGCGGGCGGCCGTCCTGCCCGGACACAGTCGGGTTCGGTGCTGACCGCGCAGGAGGACCACATCGTGCGTCGAGCCGTGCACGGGCTGACGAATCGGCAAATCGCAGCGGAACTGTTCGTGACGCCCCGGGCGGTCGAGCTCCACCTGACGCGCGCCTACCGAAAACTGGGTATTTCCGGCCGTCGTGATTTGGCGGCGGCATTGGAAAAGGCCGGCGCGTGAGGGCGGCGCCGGCCTTTTCCAAGAGTCGTTACTTGAGAACGATGATGCCCGACGCGAAGATCGTGCCGCCGGCCTTGTGGCCCTTCACGTCCACCGACGCGCCGACCTTCAGGTCGCCGGAGATGACGGTCTTGGTGACGTCGTAGTCCACGTCCACAGTCGTGGAGGCGTTGACCTTCACCTTGATGGACTTGCCCTTGACGATCGCGACGACCTCGCCGCTCACGCTGGCCGACGCCTCGGTCGACTGGGAGGTCACCGGGGCGGCGATGGCCTGGGCGGCACCACCGAAGAGCACGGCGGTGGCGGCGAGACCGACGAGAACACCCTTGATCGCGTTCATTGTTTCTCCTTGATGCTTGCGTGCTTTGGGGAGATTGCTGGGCCCGGTTGAAATCTGGCCGATGGTGATCCGCACGCTCAAGGGGTGGCCGCGAACAATACGTATTCCCCGAAGTGCCGCTTTGCATTGGCCAACGACTTCGGTGGCGTGTGGCAAACTTGTGGGCATGCTGCGGAACATGTTTCGGTGGGGCAGAGGCAAGGGCGTCACGCAGTGCTCCTGCGAGCCCGAGTGGCAGGGCCTCTACACCGAGATCGACGGCCAGCGCCAGCTGGCGCTGCCCCGCGACGAGATGGCGACCATCGTGGGCTACCTGGATTTGAGCGCTCATTGCGCCGGCTGCGGTGCCGAGTACCCGAAACCCTGGGGCCTGGCCTCTCGGTAGGCTCCTCCGTCGTGCTCACGGTCTCCACGGTCAACGTCAACGGTCTGCGCGCTGCCGCCAAGAAGGGCTACCTCTCGTGGCTCTCGGCCTCTTCGGCCGATGTGGTGTGTCTCCAGGAAGTCCGCGCCGAGCCAGATGAGCTGGCCGCTGACGTGCATTCGCCCCACGGCTGGCACGGCGTCTACGCGCCGTCGTCCCTGAAGGGCCGCGCCGGCGTAGGCGTGCTGTCGCGCGTCGAGCCGTCGTCCGTGCGGGTGGGCTTCGGTGATTCCGAGTTCGAGGCGAGCGGCCGGTACGTGGAGATCGAGCTGCCGGGCGTGGTCGTCGCGTCCCTGTACCTGCCGTCAGGCGATGTGGGCACTCCGAAGCAGGACGAGAAGGATCGCTTCATGGCGGCGTTCCTGCCGTACCTGGTGTCGCTGCGGGAGAAGGCGGCCGTATCGGGCCGTGAGGTGCTCGTGTGCGGTGACTGGAACATCGCGCACCGGGCCGAGGACCTGAAGGCCTGGAAGACGAACCAGAAGTCGTCCGGGTTCCTGCCGTACGAGCGGGAGTGGATGTCGTCGGTGTTCTCCTCCGGGTACACCGACGTGATGCGGTCGCTGCACCCTGACGCTGTTGGGCCTTACTCGTGGTGGTCTTATCGCGGGAAGGCTTTCGACAACGATTCTGGGTGGAGGATCGACTATCAGGTGGCCACGGATGGGCTGGCTGCTGCGGCCACGTCTGCCGTGGTGGAGCGGGCGGCGACGTATGCGGAGCGCTGGTCGGACCACGCCCCGGTCACTGTCGTCTACTCGGACTGACTCAACGTCTGAGATCAGGCACAATCGCGTCTGGGAGGTGACGGGATGCACGAGGTCGTGGCTGCCAAGCTGGCCGAGATCGAGGACCTGTGCCGGACGCTGGGCGTTCGGCGGCTCGACGTGTTCGGCTCGGCGGTCGGTGAGTCGTTCGACGTGGAGTTGAGCGATGTCGACCTCCTTGTGGACTTCGACGTCACACAGAGCTTCGACCACTTCGGTACCTACTTCGCGCTGAAGGAGGGGCTGGAGCGGATCCTGGGCAGGCCGGTCGACCTCGTGGTCAGCGCGAGCATTCGCAACCCGTACTTCCGCCAGCAGGTCATGGACACCAAGGAAACTCTCTATGCGGCGTGATCCCCGCACGTACCTGTGGGATGCCTTGCGCGCCACCGAGTTGCTGGCCGACGGTTGATCAGAAACTGGCCGACTCGATTCCTGACCTGCCTCGCATCGTGGCGTTCCGCAACATCCTGATCCACGGCTACGCAAGCGTGGACGATGCTTTGGTGTGGCAGGTGCTCGCGGAGAAGCGACCGCAATTGGAAGGGCACCTTCGTCAGTTGCTCGCCGGTCTCGGCTGAGCCGGTCGGACCACGCCCCGGTCACCGCAACCTTCGACTGGCCCAACCCCCAGCCCGCCGACCGGAGCAACCTCACCCCGCAACGCACGTCTCTCCAGCGTTGATCCGTTCCGGAGGGGGCTTCTCGATGTCTGTTCGTCGCGCAACGCTGGCACTCGGCGTGAGCGTCGCCGCCCTCCTGGCGGCAGCCGCCCCAGCATCGGCGATCATCGGCGGCACGGTGAGCAAGGATGCGCCGTGGGCGGTCCACATGCTCGTCGACGGGGCACCGCAGTGCACCGGCACCGCCGTTGCCAGGGAATGGGTCCTGACGGCCACCCACTGCTTCAAGAACATCCCGGACTCGGCGATCACCTTCCGCGTCGGAAGCCTTGGCCCGCAAGGGGGTGAGGTGGTGCGGCCGATCCCCGACTCCCGTCGCGGCAACGACCACACCGACATGACGCTGATCAAGGTTCCGCCGATGACGGTGGCTCTCGCTCGCCTTGCCGAGAGCGGTGACCTCGCCGCCGGTAAGACGATCACGGCCTACGGCTGGGGTGCGACGTGCACTGATGGGCTGGAGGGCGGGTGTCAGTCTCCCGTGCTGAAGCAGGCCGATCTGACCGTGCGACCCAACTCGGATCAGGAGTGCCGGGACGAACGCATGGTCTCTGACAGCCCCACGGAGTTCTGCGCGGCGCGCATCAACGGCATCACTGCCGGGGGCGACTCCGGTGGCCCCGCGTTCCTCACGCGCCCCGATGGGAGTGCGGTGCTCGTCGGCGTTCTGTCGTTGAGCGACCGCGATCACCTCGCGAGCTTTGGCGACGTTGCGTACCAACGGGCGTGGATCCAGTCCGTCATCTAGGCCGACTGACCCAGCCCGACCAGCCTTTATCGCTCTTGTCGCCCGGCTGACGGCTCGATTTCACCTGTCGGCTCCCCGAATATGAACACGATTCACCATCGATGAATCGGGGGCGGCTGATGACAGGTTTCAACCGGCGTTCGTTCCTCCTCGCGATGGGTGTGGGCGCCGCAGGCGTGCCGCTCCTCAACCCTCAGGCGATGGCCTCGACCGCGGGCACCACGCTCGAGGTCGCCGCCACGCCGATCGGCACCAGCGGCTACCGCAGGCTCGCGGCGGGCCCCGGCTGGCCGATGGTCGTCCGTGCTGATCTCGTGCCCGCCCACCCGAACCGGGCGGCACGAAGGAGCGCGCTGACCAGCTTCGTGCAGTTCAGCGACATGCACATCTGTGACGCGCAGAGCCCGTTGCGCTTCGAGTACCTGCACCCGCAGATGGGTTCCGGGGCGCACCGGCCGCAGGAGACGCTCACCGCGCAGGGCTCCACCTCGCTGGTGCGGCGCGTCAACGCCGTCAAGAAGGGCCCGATCACCGGTCGGCCTTTCGATCTGCTGATGACGACCGGAGACAACACCGACAACCACGAGCACGTCGAGCTGGACTGGTTCCTCACGGTCCTCAACGGCGGCTCGATCACGCCGAACACCGGTGATCCCGCGCGGTACGAGGGTGTGCAGAACGCGGGCATCCAGACGTTCTGGCAGCCAGACCTGTCCGGCACCGACTCCTACAAGGCCGCCGGGTTCCCGCGGTTGCCGGGACTGCTCGACGCGGCGATCCGCCCGTTCACCAGCCCCGGCCTGAACATCCCCTGGTACTCCACGATCGGCAACCACGACGACAGCGTGGTCGGCGCGCTGCCGGACGGGTTGCTGGACAGCTGGTACACCGGCCGCAAGAAGATCGTCGGGTTCGGCGACCCCGTGCAGAACGCCAAGGTCGCGCAGGCGTTCCACGACCCCAAGGCGGTTCCTGAGGCGATGGCGATCATCGCGAACGGCGGCGTCGTCCGGACCGTTACGCCCGACAGCCGGCGACGGTTGTTCGACACGGGTCAGTTCGTGCGCAAGCACCTGCCGACGGGCGGGCACGGCTACACCGAGGCGAACGCGGACGGGGTCGACGTGTTCTACACGTTCCGGATGGCGCCGGGTGTGACCGGCATCAGCATGGACACGACGAACCTCGCGGGCTTCTCCGAGGGCTCCATCGGCCTGCATCAGCTCAACTGGATCGAAAAGACCCTCAAGCGCAACAGCTCGCTCTACTACGACTGGCTCGGCCGGCCTGCCCGGCAGAGCGTCACCGACGAGCTGTTCGTGCTGTTCAGCCACCACACGAGCAAGACGATGGGCAACGTTCTGCCGGACCGGCGCCGGCCGCTGGACCCGCGCATGAACGGCGACGCCCTCGTGAACCTCCTGCACCGGTTCCCGAACGTGCTGGCGTGGGTCAACGGCCACACGCACCGCAACGTGATCACGCCGCACCGGCACGGCACCCCGTCCCGCAGCTTCTGGGAGATCAACACCGCCGCGCACGTCGACTACCCGCAGCACGCCCGCGTGATCGAGGTCGCGGACAACGGTGACGGCACGTTGTCGCTGTTCACGACGTTGCTGGAGGCCGAAGCGCCCTACCAGGTCGACTACGACGACCGCAGTGACACGGGGCTCGCCAGCCTCTGCCGGGAGTTCACCTACAACGACATCCACTCGCGGACGAGCCCGCTCGGCACACCGCTCGACCGGAACACGGAACTGCTGGTCGCGGTGCGGTGAAGTGGGATGTCCCACAGCCGGTCGCACCTGATCAGGAATTTCGGCGGCCTAAGGTCGTTGACGTGGCAGTGGACATCTCAATAACCCCACCGCAGCCCCGGCCGAGCGCGGCGGCCATGCGGCGTGCCCTGCGCCGGGCCTCCGACGGTGCCGTGCTCGACGCGACCGAGGCCGCCGTGTTGCTGCATGCGCGCGGTGAGGACCTGGACGCGCTGTTGGTCTCGGCGGGCAAGGTGCGGGACGCGCACCTGCTCGCCGAGGGCCGTCCCGGGGTCGTCACGTACAGCCGGTCGGTGTTCATCCCGCTGACCAGGCTGTGCCGGGACCGATGTCACTACTGCACCTTCGCGACCGTGCCGCACAAGGTGCCCGCCGCGTTCCTGGAGCGCGACGAGGTCCTGGAGATCGCCAGGGCGGGCGCGGCCCAGGGGTGCAAGGAGGCCCTCTTCACGCTCGGGGACCGGCCGGAAGACCGGTGGCCCGCCGCGAAGGAGTGGCTGGAGGCGCGCGGCTACGAGTCCACTTTGGACTACGTGCGGGCCAGTGCCATTGCGGTGCTTGAGGAAACCGGGCTGCTGCCGCACCTGAACCCCGGCGTGCTGAGCTGGGAGGAACTTCAGCGCCTGCGCCCGGTCGCGTCCAGCATGGGTATGATGCTGGAGACCACGGCCGAGCGGCTGTGGAGCGAGAAGGGCGGGCCGCACTACGGCAGCCCGGACAAGGATCCCGCTGTCCGCCTCCGCGTCCTCACCGACGCCGGCCGGGTCAACGTCCCGTTCACCACCGGAATCCTGATCGGCATCGGTGAGAACCTGACCGAGCGCGCCGAGTCGTTGCTCGCGATGCGGCAGATCGCCAAGCAGTACGGGCACATCCAGGAAGTCATCATCCAGAACTTCCGCGCCAAGCCGGACACCGCGATGCGCGGCATGCCCGACGCGGACCTGACCGAGCTCGCGGCGACGATCGCCGTTGCGCGCCTGGTGATGCCGTCGACGGTGAGCGTGCAGGCGCCGCCGAACCTGGTGGGCCAGGAGTTCGACCTGATGCTGCGCGCCGGCGTCGACGACTGGGGCGGCGTCTCGCCGATCACGCCGGACCACGTGAACCCCGAGAAGCCGTGGCCGCAGGTCGACGAGCTCGTGGACATCACGCGCGAGGCCGGGTTCAGCCTGCAGGAGCGGCTCAACGTCTACCCGCGCTTCGTTCGCGCCACCCAGGGGCAGTGGATCGACACGCGCCTCACCACGCACGTTTCCGCGCTGGCACTGGAAAGCGGCCTCGCGAACCCGGACGCGGAGGTGGTCGGCCGCGAGTGGCAGGAGCCCGACGGCGGGATCGACACCTACGGCCGCGCTGATCTCAACACCACTATCGACACCGTGGGCCGCACGAGCGACCGCCGCGGCGACTTCGACGATGTCTACGGCGACTGGGATGAGCTGAGGATTCCCGTTGCGCCGCAACGGCTTTCCGAGGACGTCCAACGTGGACTGAAGATGGCGGCGAACGACCCGGCGGCGTTGCTCGGCGACACCGACGCCGCGATGGCGCTGCTGACCGCCGACGGCGACGCGCTGGAGGAGATGACGCGGCTGGCCGACGACCTGCGCCGCGAGGTGGTGGGCGACGACGTCACGTACGTGGTCAACCGCAACATCAACTTCTCGAACGTCTGCTACGTCGGTTGCCGCTTTTGTGCTTTCGCGCAACGGGAACGCGACGCGGACGCGTTCCGTCTCTCGGCTGAGGAGGTCGCCGACCGCGCGCAGGAGGCGTGGGACGCGGGTGCCACCGAGGTCTGCATGCAGGGCGGCATCGACCCCAAGCTGCCGGTGACCTACTACGCGGATGTCGTGCGCACGATCAAGAAGCGCGTGCCGGAGATGCACGTGCACGCGTTCAGTCCGATGGAGATCGTGTCGGCGGCGGCCAAGGCGGGCGTGAGCGTGCGCGACTGGCTGAGCGAGTTGAAAGAAGCCGGTCTCGACACGATTCCCGGTACAGCGGCCGAGATCCTCGACGACGACGTGCGCTGGGTGCTCACCAAGGGCAAGCTCCCGACCGCGACCTGGCTGGAGGTCGTCGGCACCGCCCACGAGCTCGGCATCCGGTCGTCCAGCACGATGATGTACGGCCACGTGGACCACCCCGGCCACTGGCTCAGCCACTTCCGCGTGCTTGCCAAGCTGCAGGACCAGACAGGCGGGCTCACCGAGTTCGTCGCGCTGCCGTTCGTGCACCGCAACGCCCCGATCTACCTCGCCGGCGTCGCACGTCCCGGCCCCACCCGCCGCGACAACCGTGCCGTGCACGCGTTCGCGCGGTTGGCGTTGCACGGCCGGATCGACAACATCCAGTGCTCGTGGGTCAAGCTCGGCGACGAGGGGACCGCGGAGATCCTCAACGGCGGCGCGAACGACATCGGCGGCACGTTGATGGAGGAGACCATCAGTCGCATGGCCGGATCCGAGCACGGATCGGCGCGTACTGTGCGTGAGCTTGAAAGCCTGGCTTCGCTCGCTGGGCGTAACGCCCGTCAGCGGACTACGACATATGGGCGAGTGCGGATCGATCAACAGTGACCGATAGTCTGTTTCGGCGCATCGACGCTACCGGCCTTCGGTAGCTTGGCGGCCAATCAGTCAGCAAGGTTCACCCGTTCCGGGGTGGATCTGTGCCTTGGGGAGGCTCGGCAAGTGCAAGGCATGAGTCTGGTGCTCAGTGCTGCAGTTGAGAGCAGCATGACCGGCACCGCCGCGGGTCCCGTTGGTCTGATCGCGGTCACGGCAGGTGTTGGTGGTCTGGTGTACGGCCTGGTGAAGCGGCGCAAGCCGGCCACGGTCACGGCGGCGAACCAGCGCGTCGACCTGGTCCAGCAGGACACCGCGCAACACTGATTCATCCGTCTGAGAAGATTCTTTCGTGTCCACGGAGAACGCGCCTGCAGAGACGGTCAAGCGCCCCCGAGTGCTGTCCGGCATCCAGCCGACGGCCGGGTCGTTCCACCTCGGCAACTACCTGGGTGCGGTGCGGCAGTGGGTGGCGCTGCAGGAAGATCACGACGCGTTCTACTGCGTCGTCGACCTGCACGCGATCACCGTGGAGCAGAACCCGAAGGAACTGCGCCAGAACACGCGCGTTTCGGCCGCTCAGCTGCTCGCGCTGGGGATCGACCCCGACCGCGCGACGCTGTTCGTGCAGTCGCACGTCCCCGAGCACGCCCAGCTCGGCTGGGTCATGCAGTGCCTGACGGGCTTCGGTGAGGCGTCGCGGATGACGCAGTTCAAGGACAAGTCCGCGCGCCAGGAGCAGGCCGTCGGCGTGGGCCTGTTCACGTACCCGATCCTGCAGGCCGCGGACATCCTGCTGTACCAGGCGCATTACGTGCCGGTCGGCGAGGACCAGCGCCAGCACCTGGAGCTGACCCGCGACCTCGCGACGCGCTTCAACTCGCGGTACGGCAAGACGTTCCGGCTGCCCGAGGCGTACATCGTCAAGGACACCGCCAAGATCTACGACCTGCAGGACCCGACGGCCAAGATGAGCAAGTCGGTGCCCGGCGGCGTCGTGGAGCTGCTGGAAGAGCCGAAGCGCTCGGCCAAGAAGATCCGCTCGGCGGTGACCGACACCGGCCGCGAGATCGTCTTCGACCTCGAGAACAAGCCGGGCGTCTCGAACCTGCTGACGATCTACTCGGCCCTGACCGGCCGTTCGGTGGAGTCGCTGGTCGTCGACTACGACGGCAAGGGCTACGGCGACCTGAAGAAGGACCTCGGCGAGGTCTTCACCGAGTGGGTCACGCCGGTCCAGGACCGCGTCCGCATGTACCTCGACGACGTGGCGTCGCTCGACAAGATCTTGGCCCGCGGCGCCGAGCGCGCCCGCGAGGTCGCGTCGGTCACGCTGCGCCGCTCGTACGACAAGCTCGGGTTTGTGCTGCCTGAGTAGTGCACGTGCACTAGCGTCAGCGCCGTGGACAAGTGGCGGCGGAAGTACGCGTGGCTCGACCACATCATGCTGGCGTACGAGCGCTACACCGAGAGATACGGCGCTCACTACGCCGCCGCGGTCACGTACTTCAGCGTGCTGTCCCTGGTGCCGGTCCTGATGATCGGCTTCGCCATCGCCGGTTTCGTGCTGCAGTCCCAGCCTGATCTGCTCGCCGACCTGCGGCAGAGCATCGCCGAGGCGGTGCCGGACAAGCAGTTGAGGGAACAGATCAACGAAGCGGTGAACACCGCGCTGGAGTCCAAGGGCACGGTCGGCATCATCGGTCTGCTCGGTGCCGCCTACTCCGGTCTCGGCTGGATGGGCAACCTCCGCGACGCGCTGACCGCGCAGTGGGGGCACGCCAAGGAGAACCTCCCGTTCCTGGGCACCTTGTGGCGCGACCTGCTGTCGCTGTTCGGCCTGGGCCTCGCGATCGTGCTGTCGTTCGGCATCACCGCCGCCGGCAGCGGGTTCGCCGAGCAGATGCTGGAGTGGATGGGCCTGGAGAACGCGGGCTGGGCGCACGTGCTGCTGCGGATCGGCTCGATCATCCTGTCGCTGCTCGCGAACTGGATGGTGTTCCTCTGGGTGCTCGCCCGGCTGCCCCGCAAGCCCGTCGGCTGGCGCAGTGCGCTGCGCGGGGCGTTCGCGGGCGCGATCGGGTTCGAGGTGCTCAAGCAGGCGGCCACGATCTTCCTGTCGTTCGTGACGACCTCGCCGACCTCGGCCGCGTTCGGGTCCGTGATCGGTGTGCTGGTGTTCGCGAACCTGGTGGCGCAGTTCCTGCTGTTCATCACGGCTTGGACGGCCACGGCGCGGGAGAACCGCGAGCCTGAGGTCGTGCCGGCGCCGCCTCCTGCCGTGATCTCGCCTGTCGTGACTGTGCGGTCTGGGCCTTCGCCTTCGTTGATGCTCGGGGCGGGTGCGCTGGTCGGGGCGGTGCTCGGGCTTCGCTGGCGTCGTCGGTGAGGCCACGGCCTTCTTGAGCGTGCGAACCACAAACGGCCCCTGGCAGCTGCCAGGGGCCGTCGTTCGAGGCTCTCAGACGCCCTGAGCCGCCTGTGCGGCCTGACGGCGTGCCCGCGCCGCCTTGGCCCGCTTGTTGCGGATGTAGAGGAGCACAGCGGCCAGCAGGCCGATGCCCGCGGCAGCCGTGATCGGCAGGCCGACGGTGCCGAACGCGGTCGGCGTCGGGCGGTCGGAGCCTGCGTCGGCCGCGGCGGTGTTGTTGGCGGCGTTGTCCTGGGTGGGCACGACCTTCGGCTTCGGCTGCGGTGCGCCGTCCACGAGCTTGCCCACGCCGCCGGGGCCCATGGCGAAGCCGTAGTCGAGCAGCTTCGCGGCCTGGGCGGTGATGTGGGTCGGTTGTTGCTGGCCGCGCAGCAGCACGACGACGAGGCGGCGGCCGTTGCGTTCGGCCCCGCCGACGTACGTGTGCTGGGAGTCGTCGGTGAAGCCTGTCTTGCCGCCGAGGGCGCCCTCGTAGTTCGCCAGCAGGCGGTTGTCGTTCACCAGCATGATCGTGCCGCCGTTGCGGCCGGGGAACTGCGCCTGCGGCATCTTGATGGCGTTCGCGAACTCCTCGTACTTCATCGCGCCGCGGAAGATCAGGCCGACGTCGTAGGCGGAGGTGCTGGTGCCGGGGGCGTCCAGGCCGGACGGGGTCACGGCGCGGGTGTCCAGCGCGCCGAGTTCCTTGGCCATGGCGTTCATCTTGCGCAGTGCGTTCGGCACGCCGCCGACCTGACGAGCCAGCGTGTGCGCGACGTCGTTGCCGGAGGTGAGCAGGAGGCCTTGCAGCAGCTGCCGGACCGTGTACTGGCCACCGTCCTTGAGGCCGACGCAGGTGCACTCCTGCTGCGTGTCCTCGGCGGAGGCGGTGACGACCATGTCGCCGCGCAGTTCCTTGGCGACGACCATCGCGAGCAGCACCTTGATGACGCTCGCGGGGCGCTGCCGGCCGTGCGGGTCGTACGCGGCGATGACCGCGCCGCTGTCCATGTCCGCCAGCAGCCACGAGGCGGCGGTGATGCCGCTCGGGGGCTGGGCCGAGTTCGGCGGCAGGATCAGGCCGCACTCGCCGAGCCGATCGCCACCGATCGGTTTCTCCGGCACCTCGAGCGGCGTCGGCGCCTTCTGGCCGGGCGCGGGCTGCTCCGAGGTGTCCACCGGGGGCGGCGGAGTCTCGCGGTTCGCGCACTGCGCCGAGGCGGCCTGCTGCGCGGTGCCGGTCGGTGCGGCGAACGCGGCTGTGGCCGTTGCTAGGACCAGGGCGACGATGAGCCGTTGGGTGAAGGGCACGCCTCCAGGCTATCCACCCCCGTTTAGCGGCTTGCACGCACCACGTCCGATACTGGTCGGTGTGAAGCTCTCGCGCCCGATGTCACTCTTTCTGGTGGCTTTCGGAGTGTGGTCGTGGGTGATCTGGCCCACGTTCCTGCAAAACATCTGGAACGACCCACGTTCGTTCAACGACGGACCTACTGCTTTCTTCACGGTGCACCTGGTGCTCGTGATCGTCTCGCTCGTGCTCGGCACCACCATCGGCGTGCTGGGCGTGCGGGGCTTCCTGGCCACTCGACGTCGATAGGAAACGCTGTGGAGTTCGTACGCCTCTTGCTGGTGTTCCTGCACCTGCTGGGCATGGGCATGCTCGTGGCGATGATCATGTTGCAGGCGAAGGCCGGCAAGGACGCCCCGGTCAACAAGGGCTGGCTGCACGGTGCGGGTCTGCAGCTGCTGACGGGCGTCGCGCTCGTGGGCATCGACCCGCTGGTCGACTCGGTGAAGTACGACCACATCAAGATCGGCGTGAAGCTGCTGGTCGTCGTGGCCATCGCCGCCGTCGTCGCGATCAACGTCAACAAGCCCAAGGCGCCGTCCTGGCTGCTGCCGACCGCGGCCTCGCTCGTGGTGCTGAACGTGGGCATCGCGGTCTTCTGGACCTGATCGAGGGATGTAGCACTCACTCGTGGGTGACGTCTGCCCGCTGCCCGCGCGACCGGCCGTGTCTGGGCGAACCATCGTGCCATGTCACGTATCGCCTATATCGGTGCGCTTCTCGCAGGCGCTGTGCTGACGGTTGTCGCGGTGCACGGTCCCGGCCCGGAGGCTTCGGCAACCGGTGATCGCTGGGGGTGCGTCACCTCGTGGTGTCCGGACAAGGCCAAGCCTGACCGTGCCACGCCCGTGAAGAGAGGTGACGAGCCCTCGACGTCGACGAAGACGACCAAGACAAAGCCGTCGACGACCACCTCCACCTACACGAAGACGACCAAGACGAAGCCGTCCACGACGACTTCGACGACGACCTCCACCAAGACGACGTCGTCCACGACCACGACCTCGTCCACCACCTACACCAAGCCGTCGACGACCACCCCGCCCGTCACGACGACGACCTCCAACACCCGGCACACGACCAAACCGCCGTCGACGCCGTCCACGCCGGTCCGGCAGGTGCCACGGCACGAGGACAACCGCCTGGCCAGCACAGGTGCCTCGGTCGGCTGGCTGGTGCCGGTCGGAGCGCTGCTCGTCCTCGCCGGTGCGCTCGTGCTCCTGCTCAACCGCTCCAGGCGGCCCTCCCGGCGCTGACCGCCGAAAACTGTCGGTGGTGCTCGTCACACTGACTCCGTGCTCATCGAACAACTGCGCGAACGCAGCGATCTCGGAGTCATCAGTGCCCGAGCCCTGAAGTCACTCGGAGTCACGAACCCGTGGCTCCGGTGCCGGTCCGGCGGGCCGTGGCAGCGGATGTACGACGGTGTCGTGCTGCTGCACAACGGCCCGCCGACGCGCGACCAACAGGTCACCGCGGCGTTGCTGCGGGCAGGGCCGGGGGCGGTGCTCACCGGCGCCGAGGCGTGCCGGCGGCACGGCCTGCCCGCGTCCGGCCAGGAGATCCACGTGCTGGTGCCGGGCTCGGTGCGCGGCAGCGGGTCGCTGATCGTCGAGCGGGCCTCGCCGATGCCCGCTTCTGCTGATGTCGGCGGCTTTCCGGCGGTGTCCGCCGCGCGGGCCGTGGTGGACGCGTGCCGGCAGCTGAGGTCCGAGGACGCCGTCACGGCCCTGGTCGCCGCCGCCGTCCAAAAGGGACGCTGCACGCCGGAAAGCCTGAGAGCGCAGGCCCGCACGAACCGGTACGGCACTCGGCTCGTCCGCGTTGTGCTCGAAGATCTGAGCCGGGCCGAATCGGTGGCCGAGCGCGATGCCAGGCGGCTGTCCCGGCGGATCCGGCTGCCGACGCCGCACTGGAACGTCCCGATCGCGGACGCCGACGGTGTGGTGATCGGCCGGCCGGACGCCTGGTTCGACGACGTGGGGCTGGCCTGGGAGATCGACTCGAAGGCGTTCCACTACGGGCTGCGGGACTACGAACGGACGTTGGCGCGCAACAGCAGGTACGCGGCCGCAGGCGTCCTCGTGGTGCAGACGTTGCCGAACCGGTTGCGTGACGACCCGGAGCAGGTGGCGCAGGAGCTGAAGAAAGCACATCGGGCGGCCTCGGCGAGGCCGAGACCGCCCGTGCGGATGGTCTAACTCAGACGCGCTTGAACAGCAGCGCGCGCTTCACTTCCTGGATCGCCTTGGTGACCTGGATGCCACGCGGGCAGGCGTCCGTGCAGTTGAACGTGGTGCGGCACCGCCACACGCCGTCGATGTCGTTGAGGATGTCGAGCCGCTCCTCAGCGCCCTCGTCACGCGAGTCGAAGATGAACCGGTGCGCGTTCACGATCGCCGCCGGGCCGAAGTACGAGCCCTCCGCCCAGTAGACCGGGCACGACGTGGTGCAGCAGGCGCACAGGATGCACTTCGTGGTGTCGTCGAACCGCTCGCGGTCGGCGGCCGACTGGATGCGCTCGCGCGTCGGCTCGTTGCCGTAGGTCACGAGGTACGGCTTGACCGCGCGGAACGCCTCGAAGAAGGGCTCCATGTTGACCAGCAGGTCCTTGTTCACCGGCAGGCCCTTGATGGGCTCGATGGTGATCGTGGTGTGCTTGTCGCCCTTTTCCAGCAGGTCCTTCAGCAGCACCTTGCACGCCAGGCGGTTCACGCCGTTGATGCGCATCGCGTCCGAACCGCAGATGCCGTGCGCGCAGGAACGGCGGAAGGTCAGCGTGCCGTCCACGTACCACTTGATGTGGTGCAGGAGGTTCAGCACGCGGTCCGACGGCAGGGCCGGGATGTCGAACGAGTCCCAGCGCGGTTCGTCGTCGAACTCCGGGTTGAACCGGCGGATCTTGACGGTGACCGTGACGGCGCCGTCCGGAACCGGCGGCTGCGTTCCGCGGGAACCCGACACAGTTTCGGTGGTGGCGGTCATCAGTACTTGCGCTCCATCGGCTTGTACCGGGTAAAGGTGACGGGCTTGAAGTCGAGCCGGATGTCGGCGGACAGACCCTCGCCCTGCTTGTAGAACATGCTGTGGCGCATGAAGTTCGTGTCGTCGCGGTTCGGGTAGTCCTCGCGGGCGTGACCGCCGCGGGACTCCTTGCGCGCCAGCGCGCCGTGCACGAGCACCTCGGCCAGCTCCAGCAGGAAGCCGAGCTCGACGGCCTCGAGCAGGTCGGTGTTGAAGCGCTTGCCCTTGTCCTGCACCTGGATGTGGGCGTACCGCTCCTTCAACGCCTGCACGTCGTGCAGTGCCGTCTTCAGCGTGTCCTCGGTGCGGTACACCGACGCGTTCGCGTCCATCGTGGCCTGCAGCTCGGTGCGGATGTCCGCGACGCGCTCCTGGCCGTGCTCGGACAGCGCCAGCGCGACCTGGGCCTCGACCGAGGCGGCCGGGTTCTCCGGCAGCTCGACGTGCGAGTCACGCGACAGCGCGTACTCCGCGGCGGCGATGCCGGCGCGGCGGCCGAACACGTTGATGTCCAGCAGCGAGTTGGTGCCGAGGCGGTTCGCGCCGTGCACCGAAACGCAGGCGCACTCACCGGCGGCGTACAACCCAGGAACCACGTTGTCGTTGTCCCGCAGCACTTCGCCGTGGATGTTCGTCGGGATGCCGCCCATCGCGTAGTGCGCGGTCGGGTACACCGGGACGGGCTCGACGACCGGGTCGACCGCGAGGTAGGTGCGGGCGAACTCGGTGATGTCCGGCAGCTTCGTCTCCAGCACCTCGGCACCGAGGTGCGTGCAGTCGAGCAGCACGTAGTCCTTGTTCGGGCCGGCGCCACGGCCTTCGAGCACCTCGAGGGCCATCGAGCGGGCCACGATGTCGCGCGGCGCCAGGTCCTTGATGGTCGGGGCGTAGCGCTCCATGAACCGTTCACCCGAGGCGTTGCGCAGGATCGCGCCCTCGCCACGAGCACCCTCGGTCAGCAGGATGCCGAGACCGGCGAGGCCGGTCGGGTGGAACTGGTAGAACTCCATGTCCTCGAGGGGGAGGCCCTTGCGGAAGATGATGCCCATGCCGTCGCCGGTCAGCGTGTGGGCGTTCGACGTGGTCTTGAAGACCTTGCCGAAGCCACCGGTCGCGAACACGACGGACTTGGCCTGGAAGACGTGGATCTCGCCGGTCGCGAGCTCGTAGGCGACGGCGCCGGTGCAGACCGGGCCGTTCTCCGTCTCGGTCAGGCAGATGTCGAGCACGTAGAACTCGTTGAAGAACTCGATGCCGTGCTTGACGCAGTTCTGGTACAGCGTCTGCAGGATCATGTGACCGGTGCGGTCCGCGGCGTAGCAGGCGCGGCGCACGGCGGCTTCACCGTGGTTGCGCGTGTGGCCGCCGAACCGGCGCTGGTCGATCTTGCCCTCGGGCGTGCGGTTGAACGGCAGGCCCATCTTCTCGAGGTCGAGAACGGCGTCGATGGCCTCCTTCGCCATGATCTCGGCGGCGTCCTGGTCGACCAGGTAGTCGCCGCCCTTGATCGTGTCGAAGGTGTGCCACTCCCAGTTGTCCTCCTCGACGTTGGCGAGGGCGGCGCACATGCCGCCCTGGGCCGCGCCGGTGTGCGAACGCGTGGGGTAGAGCTTGGTGAGCACCGCGGTGCGGGCGCGCTGGCCGGACTCGATCGCCGCGCGCATTCCGGCACCACCAGCGCCGATGATGACTACGTCGTACTTGTGGAACTGCATTGTGGTGGGCTCCCCGCGCGGGTCAGTTCGAGATGTTCGGGTCGAAGGTGAAGATCACGAACGTGCCGAGCGAGACGATCAGCACCATCGAGACGTAGAGCAGGATCTTCAACCAGAACCGGGTGGAGTCCTTGCGGGCGTAGTCGTTGATGATCGTCCGGACGCCGTTGCCGCCGTGGATCTGCGCGAGCCAGAGCATCGCGAGGTCCCAGAACTGCCAGAACGGCGAGGCCCACCGGCCGGCCACGAAGCCAAAGTTGATCTTGTGGATGCCGCCGTCGAGGATGTTCATGATGAACAGGTGGCCGAGCACCAGGACCACGAGCAGCAGGCCGGAAAGGCGCATGAACAGCCAGCTGTAGAGCTCGCCGTTGCTGCGACGGGCCGCGGGGCGGCGCGGCTGACGGGGCTTGTCGAGTGCGAGAGACATGGTCAGTGACCCCCAACCAACTCGGAGATCGTGCGCTCCATCATGAAGTAGAAGCCGGGGATCATCACGACGACCCAGATGGCCAGCACGGTCCAGAGCATGACCCGCTGGTACTTGGCGCCCTTCTCCCAGAAGTCGACCAGCATGACCCGGATGCCGTTGAGCGCGTGGTAGAGCACCGCGCCGACGAGGCCGACCTCGAAGAGGTTGACGACCGGGTTCTTGTAGGTCTCGATCACCGCGTCGTACGCGTTCGGTGACACCCGCACGAGTGCGGTGTCGAGCACGTGGGTGAACAGGAAGAAGAACGTGAGGACACCGGTGATCCGGTGGGCGACCCAGGACCACATGCCCAGATCACCGCGGTAGAGCGTCCCACCCCCTCGGGTGGTGCCCGACCGCTCGGGTGCGCCTGCGCTGGTCATGCGCCGCGGCCTCCAACGTCAGTGGTGGTGTGGCCGGTGAAAGTTCCCGACCGTGACCGGAAAATCGTAGTCCCGCACGGTGGAACCGACCCAGCAGGCACACCCGCTCTGTGATCGATGAGACACGCTGTCGATCGGCCAAGCGGTCTTTATCGATCACGAAATGCGGCCCAGGCCACATTGCATGCGCACGCGGGGAGCTTTCGTGCGCTTGGAGGCAACGTGGGGGCCCCGCGTGCCGAAAAGGACGGCGGCCAGGACCTCCGCCTTGGTCCGGGCCGCCGTCGGTGGCAAGGGCACTTGCCACCATCTACACGACGATGACCCCGCGGGCGGTTCAACGGAGCGGCCAAGAAATTTCGTCGACCGTCGAACCCCTGGTCAGCAGCGGTCAACTCGCAGACATTCCGCAGTCATCGGCCGGCGCCACGGCGACGACCGCCGCCGGCCCGGCACGGGAGACTGCTCCGTTCGGACGCAGATCAGCTCGCCGAAGCAGTCGAAGTGGACGTTTCGCCACGCGCCGAACACGAGTGATCACCACTGGTACGGCCAAAGCGTCGAATGCGTAACCGATAGGGCGCTTTGTAGGTGCTGGGCGCAACGAGGTTGGTTACTAAGAGGTACGGTGCCGCGTCTAGGACCCAACAACGACGTTGGGGAGGACCCTCAGGGAGGAGACGAGCCGTGCGTCGTCGTATGCGTGGTGTCGCGGTTGCCGCGATCGCGTTGACCAGCGTGATGTCGATGGCCGCCTGCGCGAAGGATTCGGGTGGCGGCAACACGTCGAACGGCAGCGGTGGCACCGCTTGCGAGTTCGCCACGCCTCCCCCGGCCCCGGCCACGTCGGCCACCAGCTCGGCCAACGGCGAGAAGGTCGACGGGAGCGCGCTCAAGGTCGGCCTGGCCTATGACATCGGTGGCCGTGGCGATGCGTCGTTCAACGACTCCGCCGCCGCCGGTCTGGACAAGGCGCTCACCGACTTCGGTGTGAAGAAGGAGAACACCCGCGAGCTCTCCGCCGCGCCGAACGAGGACGAGTCCGCGAAGCAGACCCGTCTGCGTCAGCTGGCGTCCGAGGGCTTCAGCCCGATCATCGGTGTCGGCTTCGCCTACGCCGAGTCGATGAAGCTCGTCGCCGCGGAGTTCCCGAACGTCAAGTTCGGCCTGGTCGACGCGGGTGTCGAGGGCGCTGCGAACGTCACGCCGCTGCTGTTCGCCGAGCAGGAGGGCTCCTTCCTGGCCGGCGTCATCGCCGCGTACCAGAGCAAGAAGTGCCACGTCGGCTTCGTCGGTGGCGTCGAGATCCCGCTGATCCAGAAGTTCGAGGCCGGCTACTTCCAGGGTGCCAAGGCCGCCGCGCCGAAGATCGAGATCGAGAAGAAGTACATCACCCCCGCCGGTGACTTCACGGGCTTCCAGGACGCCCCGAAGGGCCAGGAGGCCGCGAAGGGCCAGATCGACAAGGGCGCCGACGTGATCTACCAGGCCGCGGGTGCCTCCGGTAAGGGCATCTTCTCGGCCGCTAAGCAGGCGGGCGTGCTGGCGATCGGTGTCGACTCCGACCAGTACAACCAGGCGACCGTCGCCGACACGAAGGACGTCATCGTCTCCTCGATGCTCAAGCGCGTCGACGTCGCGGTCTACGACTTCATCAAGGCCGTCGCGAAGAACGACCTCGCCTCGCTGCCGAAGGTCTTCGACCTGAAGGTCAACGGTGTCGGTTACGCCACCTCGGGTGGCAAGATCGACGCGAAGCTGCAGGGCATCCTCGAGGGTTACAAGGCCCAGATCATCGAGGGCAAGATCAAGGTCGCGGACAAGCCGTAGTCCGTCAGCCACAGCACGCGCCGGGCCCTGTGAGGATTCGCCCTCACAGGGCCTGGTGCGTGGTAGGAGGAGCACTCGAAGATGAGCAGTTCCACGTCCGTTCGGACGGACGATCCCCCCGCGGTGGTGCTGACCGGCATCACGAAGCGATTCCCCGGTGTGGTCGCCAACAGCGACGTGCACCTGACCGTCCGCCGTGGCGAGGTACATGCCCTCTGCGGTGAGAACGGTGCCGGCAAGTCCACCCTGATGAAGATCCTCTACGGCATGCAGCCGCCGGACGAGGGCACCATCGAGGTGAACGGCGAGCAGGTGCGGTTCCGCACCCCGTCCGACGCGATCAAGGCCGGCATCGGCATGGTGCACCAGCACTTCATGCTCGCCGACAACCTCACCGTCCAGGAGAACGTGGTCCTGGGCGCCGAGGCCATGCACGGCATCGGGCAGAAGGCCCGCAGGCGCATCATCGAGCTGTCCGGCAAGACCGGGCTCAACGTCGACCCCGGTGTGCTGGTCGAGCAGCTCGGAGTCGCCGACCGGCAGCGCGTCGAGATCCTCAAGGTGCTCTACCGCGGCGCCAAGGTGATCATCCTCGACGAGCCGACCGCCGTGCTCGTGCCGCAGGAGGTCAACGAGCTCTTCGACACCGTCCGCGGCATGCAGGAGCAGGGCTACACGTTCCTGTTCATCTCGCACAAGCTCGACGAGGTCCGCGCGATCGCGGACTCGGTCACGGTGATCCGCCGCGGCACGACCGTGGGCAGCGCGGACCCGAAGACCGTGTCGTCGCGCCAGCTCGCCGAGATGATGGTCGGCAGCGAGCTCCCCAGCCCGGAGACCCGCGAGTCCACCGTCACCGACAAGGTCGTGCTCGACGTCCAGGGCCTGCGCCTGATGACGCCGGACGGCTCGCGGCCGATCCTCGACGACATCGACCTCGTGGTCCGTTCCGGCGAGGTCGTTGGCATCGCCGGTGTCGAGGGCAACGGCCAGACCGAGCTGGTCGAGACGATCATGGGCATGCGCAAGGCCGGCAGCGGCACGATCACGTTGCTGGACAAGGACCTCACCAAGCTGGGCACGCTCGGCCGGCGCGAGGCGGGGATCGGGTACATCCCGGAGGACCGCCACCGCCACGGTCTGCTGCTCACCCAGCCCCTGTGGTTCAACCGGATCCTCGGCTACCAGACGCGCAAGCCGACGGCGAGGGGCATCTGGCTCGACACCGAGGGCGCCAAGCGCGACACCGGGCGGATCGTCGACGAGTTCGATGTCCGCACGCCCGGCATCGACGTGCCGGCGGCCGCGCTGTCCGGTGGCAACCAGCAGAAGCTCGTGGTCGGCAGGGAACTGTCCGGCGACCCGGTGCTGCTGATCGCCTCGCACCCGACCCGCGGTGTCGACGTCGGCGCGCAGGCGCTGATCTGGGAGGAGATCAAGCAGGCACGCGCCCGCGGGCTCGCCGTGCTGCTGATCTCCGCCGACCTGGACGAGCTGATCGGCCTGTCGGACACCATCAAGGTCATGCTGCGCGGACGCCTGGTGGCCGACGCCGACCCGGGCACCGTCACTCCCGAGGACCTCGGCAGTGCGATGACGGGTGCGGGCAGCACGAGCGCGGCGGTCCAGGAGACCGCTGTCGTCGAGGAAGGCGAGCACTGATGGGACACCTGCGCGGCAAACTCCTGCCGCCCGCGTTGGCGATCGTCTTCTCGATGCTGCTGTGCGGCGTGGCGCTGATCATCTCGGGCGCGAACCCGCTCAGCGCGTTCGGCGCGATGATCTCGCAGGTCGGCAAGGGCACGACCTCCGTCGACATCATCAACTCGACGGGCATCTACTACATCGCGGCGCTCGCGGTGGCGATCGGGTTCCAGATGAACCTGTTCAACATCGGTGTCGAGGGCCAGTACCGCGTCGCGGCCGTGACCGCCGCGGTCGTCGGCGGCTCGATCGCCCTGCCCACCGGCATCCACACGCTGGTGATCATCATCGTGGCGGCGATCGCCGGTGCCGCCTGGGCCGCGATCCCCGCGATCCTCAAGGTGACCCGTGGCGTCAACGAGGTCATCTCGACGATCATGATGAACGGCCTCGCGATCGGCCTGTCCGCGTACCTGATCCGCCGCGACGTCTTCGGTGAGCTGCGGGGCAACAACATCCGCACGCCGGAGATCCCGGAGAGCGGCTGGATGTTCGGCATCTCGTTCGGCGGCTCCGGCACGATGTTCGGCTTCATCTTCGTGGCCATCGCGCTCGGCGTCGGCTACTGGATCATGATGAACCGCACCCGGTTCGGCTTCGAGCTGCGGGCGTCCGGCGAGTCGTCCACCGCCGCTTCGGCCGGTGGCGTCAACGCCAAGAAGATGGTGCTGGTCTCGATGTTGCTCTCGGGTGCCATCGCGGGTCTGATCTCGCTGCCGGAACTGCTCGGCCGCGACCACACGTTCAGCCTCAACTTCACCGCGGGCATCGGGTTCTCCGGCATCGCGATCGCGCTGCTGGGCCGCAACCACCCCGGCGGCATCGCGTTCGGCGCGCTGCTGTGGGCGTTCCTCGACAAGTCGGGTCTCGCACTCGACAACGTCGGTGTGCCGAGGGAGATCGTCACCATCATGCAGGGCTCCATCGTCCTGTCCGTCGTCGTCGCGTACGAGGTGGTGCGCCGCTTCGAGCTCGCCTCCGAGCAACGCCGCGTCGGCCGCGAGCTCGGAACTGTCGGAGGTGCCGCGTGATCACGACGCTGGAGGAGAAGCCGCACATCCCGGCGGCGCCTCGCAAGAAGAAGATGCCGGGCTGGGCCGTCGGCATGCTCGGTGTCGCCGGCGCGATCCTGTTGCTGTCGATCACCTCGTACCAGACCGGGTTCCTGCAGCTCACGTCGTCCGGCACGACCCAGACCGCCGTCCGGCTGGCGCTGCCGATCCTGCTCGCCGGTCTCGGTGGCCTGTGGTCGGAACGGGCCGGCGTGGTCAACATCGGCCTCGAAGGCATGATGATCATGGGTACCTGGGGCGCGGCGTGGGCCGGCTACCAGTGGGGCCCGTGGGCCGCGGTCGTGGCCGCGGTCGTGTTCGGCTCGCTGGGTGGTCTGCTGCACGCGATCGCCACGGTGACGTTCGGCGTCAACCACATCGTCTCCGGTGTGGCGATCAACCTGCTCGGCGCCGGTCTGACGAAGTACCTGTCGACGCTGATCTTCCAGCCGCTGTCGCACAACCCGCGCCAGTCGCCGCCGGTCGCGCCGTTCGACACGTACTCGGCAGGAGGCCTCGCGGACTGGCTCGGTGAGCTGGAGTCCGGGCAGCGCCTGATCATCTCCGACGTCGCGGGCATCGTGCGCGGCCTCGTCACGGGCGTCTCGCCGTTGACGATGCTGACGATCCTGCTCGTGCCGCTCTCGTACTACCTGTTGTGGCGCACCCGGTTCGGCCTGCGTCTGCGCTCGGTCGGTGAGAACCCGTACGCCGCGGACTCGCTGGGCGTGAAGGTGTACTTCCACAAGTACGTCGCCGTCATCGTGTCCGGCGGTCTCGCCGGTCTGGGTGGCGCCGCGCTGGTGCTGAACGCCGGTCAGCTCTCCTACCTGGAGGGTCAGACGGGCGGCCGCGGCTTCATCGGCCTGGCCGCGATGATCTTCGGCAACTGGCGGCCAGGTGGGCTGCTGGGTGGTGCCGCGCTGTTCGGGTACGCCGACGGCCTGCAGCTGCGTTCCGGTGGCGACACCGTGCTGGCGCTGGTCTACGGCGTGGTGCTCCTGCTCGGCGTGATCGTGGTGTGGCAGCTGATCCGCCGGAAGTGGTTCTCCGCCGCCGCGGCGATCGTCGTGGCCGTGGTGCTGTACCTGCTGTACATCAGCCTCGACGAGATCCCCGGCGAGTTCGTGTCCTACGCGCCGCACATGGTGACGCTGGCCGTGCTGGCCGTGGCGTCGCAGCGGTTGCGGATGCCGGCCGCCGACGGTCTGGTCTACCGCCGTGGCTGACGTTGACTGGGACCTGCTCAGGGCACGGGCGGTGGAAGCGGCACAGTCCGCCCACTGCCCGTACTCCGGGCTTCAGGTCGGGTCAGCGGCGTTGTGCGACGACGGCCGCATCGTGGTGGGCTGCAACGTCGAGAACGCTTCGTACGGCCTCGGTCTGTGCGCCGAGTGCACGATGGCCGGTCAGCTGCAGCTGACCGGCGGTGGGCGGTTCGTCGCCGTGGCGTGCCGCAGTGGTGCCGGCGAGCTGCTGATGCCGTGCGGCCGGTGCCGCCAGGTGCTCTACGAACTGGGCGGCCGCGACTGCCTGGTGGACACGCCTTCCGGTGTGCTGCCGATGACCGCGGTGCTGCCCGACGCGTTCGGACCGGAGGACCTGCCGTGAGCTTCTCTGCTGTGGACGTCATCCGGGCCAAGCGCGATGGCCTGGTGCTCTCGAACGAGCAGATCGACTGGGTGATCGACGCCTACACCCGTGGCGCGGTCGCGGACGAGCAGATGTCCGCGCTGGCCATGGCGATCTTCTTCAACGGCATGACTCCTGCCGAGACCGCGCGCTGGACCCAGGCGATGATCTCGTCGGGCGAGCGGCTGTCGTTGCACGTCGACCGCCCGACCGTGGACAAGCACTCGACCGGTGGCGTGGGCGACAAGATCACGCTGCCTCTGGCGCCGCTGGTCGCTGCCTGTGGTGCTGCCGTGCCGCAGCTGTCCGGGCGCGGGCTGGGCCACACCGGCGGGACGCTGGACAAGCTGGAGTCGATCCCGGGGTGGCGGGCCGCACTGTCCACTTCGGAGATTCTCGAGCAGCTCTCCTCGGTCGGTGCGGTGGTCTGTGCCGCGACCGAGGGGCTGGCGCCGGCCGACCGGAAGCTCTACGCGTTGCGGGACGTCACCGGGACCGTCGAGGCGATTCCGCTGATCGCTTCTTCGATCATGTCGAAGAAGATCGCCGAGGGTGCCGAGTCTCTTGTTTTGGACGTGAAGGTCGGTTCCGGCGCGTTCATGAAGGATCTCAAGTCCGCTCGTGCTCTGGCCGAGGCGCTGGTCGCGATCGGTGTCGAGCACGGCGTGCGGATCTCGGCCCTGCTGACCGACATGTCGGTGCCGCTCGGGCGGGCGGTCGGCAACGCGGTCGAGGTGGCCGAGTCCGTCGACGTGCTGCGTGGTGGCGGGCCCGCCGACGTGGTGGAGCTGACCGTGGCGCTGGCCGCGGAAATGCTGTCGCTGGCCGGGATTTCCGCTGATCCGGCGGCCGTTCTGGCTTCTGGTGAGGCTTACGAGGTGTGGGCTCGGATGATCCGGGCCCAGGGCGGCGATCCGGACGCCCCGATGCCCGTTGGCAAGCACAAGCACGTCGTGGAGGCGCCTGCCTCCGGCGTTCTGTCCACTTTGGACGCTTACGGCGTCGGGGTGGCGGCGTGGCGCCTGGGGGCAGGGCGGGCGCGCAAGGAGGACCCGGTGCAGGCCGGGGCCGGGGTGCTCTGCCTCGCGAAGCCCGGTGACGTGGTGGAGGCCGGGCAGCCCTTGCTGGAGCTGTACACCGACACCCCGGATGCCGTCGAGGGTGCCCTGCAGGCGTTGGAAGGCGCGTACACGGTGGCCGACACCGCGGCGGAGCGTCCGCCGCTGGTGATCGACACCATCCGCGGTTAGCCGACGAGCGTTCCCGCCAGCGGCCCGCGGTCCTGCTTCCACACCACGCACAGCACTTCCTGGCGACCCGGCTCGGCCGGGTCGTTCCAGGCCTTCCACTCCTGTTCCGTCGGCACCAGCCCGGTGAACCCCAGCGCGTCCTTGGACCGCGAGGCGGTGGCCTGGAACTGCTCGGTGCAGTACTTCTTCGCGAAGTCGGCGAGCCAGTTCACGCCGGGGTAGGCGACGGTCTTGGGCTGGTCCCAGAGCGGCGTCGCGGCGGCGAAGAGCTGGATGCTGTGCGGCTTGTTGCACGGCACGCTGCCGGGCACCGGTGAGCCCTGGGTGAGGAAGTCCTTCGCGCACTCCGTGCCGGTGAGGTTCCAGGCCGGGATGTCGCCACCTCGGCCGAACGTGGCGATCCGCCGCGAGAGCAGCGGCGCACCCATCGGCAGGGGCGAGGTGTCGGTGCTCCACTCGCTGGAGCTTTCCGAGGTCGGCGCGCCACCGGTCGGCGTGGCGCCACCGGCGGACAGCGGGGTGTCCTTCGGTTTGAAAGCGAGGTAGCCGCCGAACGCGACGCCCGCGAGCACCACGGCGCCCAGCGCGACGGCGGCGACCTTCACGGCCGTGTTCTTCTTGCGCTGCACCGGAACCGGCGCCGTGCCCTGGACGATCGCGGTCAGCATCTCGCGCGCCTGGGGCGCGGTCATCCGCCGGGCCGTGTCGACGGTCAGCAGGCCGTGGATCACCTGGGCCAGCGCGGGCGAGGCCAGTCGCAGCACAGGCGGCTCGTTCATGACCGCGTGCAACGTCGACGCGGTGGACGTGCGTTCGAACGGGCTGATGCCCTCGACCGCGTGCGCCAACGTGACGCCGAGCGCCCACAGGTCCGACGCGGGTGAGGCCTCGAAGCCGTGCAGCCGGTCCGGCGACATGTACGCGGGCGAGCCGACGATGCCGCCGTTGGTGGTGAGCCGGGGGTCGTCGATCGCCTGCGCGATGCCGAAGTCGGTCAGCTTCACGGCACCGTCCGGGCGCACCATGATGTTGCTGGGCTTGACGTCCCGGTGCACGATGCCCGCCGCGTGGGCGGCCTCCAGCGCACCCAGTGCCTGCAGGGCCACGTTCGCCATCCACACCGAGTCGCGCGGACCGTGCCGCTCGACGATGGTGGCGAGGTCGGCCGCGTCGACCAGCTCCATCGCGAGGAAGGTGCGGCCGTCCTCGCGGACGACGTCGTAGACGGTCACCACGGCCGGGTGGTTCAGCCTGCCGGCGGTCCGTGCCTCGCGGAGCATGCGCTCTTCGAGCACGGTGCGTTCCTGCTCGGAGATGCCCTGCGGCGGGTGCAGCTCCTTGAGCGCGACCGCGCGGCCGAGCAGCTGGTCGTGGGCTCGCCACACGACGCCCATCGCGCCGCGGCCGAGTTCGGCGAGCAGTGCGTAGCGGTTGGCGATGAGTCGCTGTTGCTGCTGCACGGACTATCCCTTCTGGACGCCCCCAGATTGCGGCGAGCTTGACGACGGTGGTGTGAGCGCTCTCGCCATGGTCACGTTCAGAGCCGGGCCCAGGTTCAACCGTCCGTTGTGGCATGAGCGGGGCCACAGATCGCGAACGGCCCCGGAGCAGCAGCTCCGGGGCCGTTCGCAGATCAGGAAATCAGGCGATCAGGCGCCCTCGGCGGCCAGATCGTCGTCGTCCATGTCCTTGCCGCCACCGGCCGGCTTGGGGCCGTTCTTGCGGGTGCGGCGCTGCGGACGGGGCAGTGCGGTGGGCGGCGGGGGCGGGGTCGGCGAGCCGCCGCCGAGGATGAGCTCGGCGAAGGTGGCCATGGCCTCGTCCAGCTGACCGCCGATGCGCAGCTCCGACTCCTGGTTCGACTTGCGGACCAGGGACTGCAGCGCGTCGGCGTCCGGGCGGGCGCCGACGGTCTCGGCGACCTTGTTCAGGCTCGCGTCCACCGAGCCACCGAGCTCGGAGATGCGGGCCGCGAAGCCGTCCTCGACCTTGTCGAGGCGGTCGGTCATGCCGTCGAGCTTCGAGGTGACCTGCTCCAGGCGGCCGGCCAGTGCCTCGAGGCGGTCGGCGGCGTCGACCTGGTCGCGGGACTGCTCGATCGCCGCGTACAGGGCCGTGCGGGCCTCGTCCAGCTTGCCGTTGACGGTGCTGGTGGTGTCGGCGACCGCGGACGCCAGCTCGGCGCGGGTCTCCGCGAGGGAGGAGGCCAGCGAGTCGCGGGTCTCGGTGACGACGCCGGACAGCTCGCCACGCGTCTCGGCGAGAGCACCGGACAGCTGGTTGTGGCGGTCGGTGACGGTGATCGTGAGCTTCTCGCGGCTGTCGACGATCGCCCCGGCCAGCTCCCCGCGGCTCTCGGCGATCGCGGCGACCAGCTCGGCGCGCGCGGCGGCCAGCGAGTCGCGGGACTCGTCGGCGCGGCCGTGCAGGCTGGAGAAGGAGTCGTTCAGCACCTTCTGCAGGGCCTCGCGGGTGCCGTCGAGGTGCTCGTGCACGCCCTCGTCCACCTCGTCGAGGCGGCCACGCAGCGCGGCCTCGAGGGCCTCGATGCGCTCGCGCAGCGGGTTCGTGACGGCGCCGGGGATCGAGTCGACCTTGCCGTCCTGCTTGTCGAGGTGGCCGTCGAGGTCGTCGATGCGCTTGTGGATGCTCGCGAGCTTGTCCTCGAGACCGTCCATGCGGCCCGCGACACCCTCGAAGCGCCCGGCGACGCCGTCGAGACGGCCGTCCAGCTGAGCGAAGGGCTTGGCGAGCTTGTCCACCAGGGCGTCGACCGAGCGGCCGATGTCCGCCACGGCGTTGTCCTGGGCCTCCAGCTTGGCGAGGGCCTCGTCCAGGCGCTCAGCGAGAACGCTGACCTCGGTGCGGTCCGGCAGCTCCGACAGGCGCTTGCGAACCGAACCCAGCGACTCCAGAGGCGACATCCGGGCGTGGATCTCGTCCAGCGCGTCAAAGATCTGCTGCTGCTCGCTCTCACGGATCTCCGCGGCGCGCGTGAGCATGTTGCGCATCCGATCGAAGGACATCGTGGAGTTGTTGTTCTCTGTCACGGCTGAGTGCCTTCGTCCAGGGGAGGGGGAGACCACGGGAGCCTATCCGCGTCACGGCACGTGTCTGTACCACCCCCGCCAGAAAACGGCCGGGTGCGGACGGGCGACTGACCCGATCAGGCTATCTGCTTACTCTGAACGCCAAGTTACCGGCTGGAAGCGCGCGGTAGCGACCGGTGATGTTCCTACCTTGGGGTGACTCAAGCGTCGATCTGGTTGCAGAAAGTTGCTGATCACGGATCGGCAACATCCAGGATCCAGCCGTCGATCATAGCCGGAGCAAGATCATTTTGGCCAGCGCTGAAGCGGCGTGTCGCCTGAAGTAACGTGTAGCAATGTCCACGCCGCTTACCTTGGAGACCATCCGCAGCGCGCCGAAGGTGCTGCTGCACGACCACCTCGACGGTGGCCTCCGCCCGCAGACGGTGATCGAACTCGCCGATGCCTCCGGCTACCAGGGCCTGCCCACCACTGACGCGGGCGTCCTGGCCGGCTGGTTCCGCGACAACGCCAACTCCGGGTCGCTCGTCCGCTACCTGGAAGGCTTCGCGCACACCTGTGGCGTCATGCAGGACGAGGCCTCACTGGTCCGCGTCGCCGCCGAGGCCGTCGAGGACCTCGCCGCCGACGGTGTCGTCTACGCCGAGATCCGCTACGCCCCCGAGCTGAACACCGAGAAGGGCCTCTCCCTGGAGCAGGTCGTCGAGGCCGTCCAGGAGGGCTTCCGCCTCGGCTCCGCCCGTGTCGCCGAGACCGGCCGCAAGATCCGCATCGGGACCCTGCTGTGCGCGATGCGCCAGAACGAGGGCTGGCTGCGCATCGCCGAACTGGCCGTCCGCTACCGCGACCTCGGCGTCGTCGGCTTCGACATCGCGGGCCCCGAAGCCGGCTTCCCGCCCACCAGGGGCCTCGACACCTTCGAGTACCTGCGCCAGCAGAACACGCACTTCACCATCCACGCGGGCGAGGCCTTCGGCCTGCCGTCCATCTGGGAGGCGATCCAGCACTGCGGTGCCGAACGTCTCGGCCACGGCGTCCGCATCGTCGACGACATCAAGGTCGACGGCGACGGCAGCGTCCAGCTGGGCCGCCTGGCCGCGTACGTCCGCGACCGCCGCATCCCGCTGGAGATGTGCCCGACCTCGAACCTGCAGACCGGCGCGGCGGCCACCATCGCCGACCACCCGATCGGCCTGCTCGCCAAGCTGCGGTTCCGGGTGACCGTGAACACCGACAACCGGCTGATGAGCGACTGCACGCTCTCCAGCGAGTTCGCCGCGCTGGTCGAGACGTTCGGTTACGGGTGGGCTGATCTGCAGTGGTTCACGATCAACGCCATGAAGTCGGCGTTCATCGGGTTCGACGAGCGGCTCGCGATCATCAACGAGCTGGTCAAGCCGGGGTACGCGGCGCTCACCGCGTAGTCGTCGCCCACGCGCTCTCGTCGATCGGGCTGAGGGCGCGCAACGGTTCCCACCACGCGCGGTTGGCCGCGTACCAGCGGATGGTGTCCCGGACACCGGCTTCGAAGCCGATCTCCGGGCGCCATCCGAGCTCGCGGCCGATCCGCGTGGAGTCGAGCAGGTACCGCCGGTCGTGCCCAGGCCGGTCCGGCACGACGCTCTTGCGCGACTGCGGCAGTCCCAGCTCGTCCAGCACCAGGTCCGCGATCTCGTCGACGTTCGCCTCGACACCCGTGCCGACGTGATAGGTGCGGCCGATCTCGCCAGCCTGCAGCACTGCGTCGATCGCCCGGCAGTGGTCCAGCACGTGGATCCACTCACGCTTGTTGCCGCGCGCCGCGTAGATCGGCAGCTGCTCGCCGTCGAGCGCCTTGACCGTGAACAGCGGCAGCACGTTCTCCGGAAACTGGTTGGGCCCGTAGTTGTTGGCGCAGTTGGTGATCGTGACCGGCAGGTCGAACGTCTCGTAGTACGAGCGCACCGCGTGGTCGGCACCCGCCTTCGAGGCGTTGTACGGCGTGCGCGGACGGTAGGGCGACTCTTCGTGGAACGCGTCAGCAGCATCGAGCGCGAGATCTCCGTACACCTCGCACGTCGACACGTGGTGGAACCGCCGGACGCCCGCGCGACGGCACGACTCCAGCAACGCCTGGGTAGCCAGCACGTTGGTGCGGAAGAACCGGCCGGGATCCAGCACGGCGAGGCTGTTGTGCGACTCGGCGGCGAAGTTCACCACCACGTCGATGCCCTCGACGTCGGCCTCGGCGATGTCAGAGTGGACGAACGGCACGTCGGCGGGCAGGTTCGCGCGCGTGCCCCGATAGGTCAGCGCGTCCAGGGCGATGACCTCGTCCGCGGGGTGCGAGCGCAGCCAGTAGCGGGTGAAGTGCGAGCCGATGAACCCGGCCGCACCGGTGATGAGCACGCGCATGTCAGTTCTCCTCGGGGATCGGTGCCACGCCGGGTGGTTCGGCGCCTGGCCAGCCGCGGAACTCGACCTCCAGCCGGAAGCGGTGGCCGAGGTAGTGGTGCTCGGACAGGGCGATCGGCCGTTCGGCGGCGTCCAGAGCGATGCGGCGCACCAACAACACCGGCGTGCCAACCGAGACACCGAGCAGCGGGCCGACATCTCCCGCAGCAACGGCCGCGATGCTCTGCCGCACCAACGCGATCTCGTTTCCGTTGCGCCGCAACGTCTCCCACGTGCCCGGCGACTCGGCGTCGGCCCGGCTGACCGGCGCCGCCAGCTCCAGCGGCACCCACTCGGTGACGACGTCCAGCGCAGAGGAACCGGTGCGGCGCAACGACCGCACGCGCAGCATCTCGCCCGCGCCGAGCGTGAGGGCGACATCGGATGGCGCTGCGCGGTAGCCGTACTCGAGCACGGAACGCACCAGGTCGACACCGGCCTCGGCGACGGCGGACCGCGCGTGCTGGAACGAACCCAGGGCCAGTGGCTGCGCGAACGACACGACGTACCAGCCCGCGCCCTTACGTGACGCCAGGAGTCCCTCGTCGCGCAGTTGCTCCAGGGCGCGGCGGACGGTCACGCGACTGACCTCGTAGCGGCGGCCGAGTTCGGCCTCGCTCTCCAGCGCGCCGGCCGGGCCGTAGTCGCCGAGGGTGATGCGTTCCCTCAGCTCAGTGGCTAGGCGCTGCGACCGCGAACCTGTCATAAACCTGTATCATACAGGTGTTGCAACCGGTTCTTGATCCGGCGCTGGTTGACCAGTCAACGACAGCTGATCGACAGGTACCGCTGGCAGCCTGAAAGTGCCGTCGCACGGTAGACAGTCGACAGAATGTGAGTGGTCCCCATGCGCCCTGCTCTGATCTCCGGTGGCCTCGCGGTGCTCGCCTCGCTGGCGCTCGCCCTGCCCGCGTCCGCCTCCGGTGAGAGCGCCACGTTCTACAGCGGTGCCGACCTTTCCGGCACCAAATCGCCGGTCGACCTCGCCAACGGCGACTGCGTGAACCTGGCCGTGCCCTCCAAGAGCGGCCTGAACGTCTCGTCCGCCGACATCGAGGTCTTCTACAACGCCGACTGCAAGCCGGGCCTGCCGGGCCGCTCCGGCGACACCTACTACGTCCTCGGCAGCCTGCACCAGGGCAACTTCTCGTTCGCCGCGGTGAGCTACCGGGTCCGTTAGGCGCCAACGAAAAGGGCCACCCCGCGGGGTGGCCCTTTTCGTGCGATCAGGTGCGATCAGGTGCGATCAGGTGCGATCAGTTGGTGTTGAGGCGGTCCTCGAACTTCGCCTGCAGCTCGCGGAACGAGGCCACCTCGGCGTCGTACGGCGCGGACGGCGCGAGACGCGTCGGGTCCGGCGAGACCACGAACGACACCAGCCAGCCCAGTGACTCGGACGAGGCCAGCGCGTCCTTCACGGACTCGTCGTCGGCCCACTCGGCGGCGTCCTCGAACAGTTCGACCGCGAGGTCGAGCTGCTGCGGGTCGAGGGCGTCGGGGCCCTCCTCCATGTCCTCGGCGATGCCGGTCAGCACGTAGACGTTCTCGTCGTCCACGTCGACCTTGAGCTCGCCCGCGGTGGCCTTGACCTTGACGTCGTTCCAGGTCTCCACGTCGGCGAGGTCGTGCTCGTCGTTCTCGGCCACGAACCGGCTCAGGCTGCGGCCCGAACCGAAGACCTCGATCTTGCCGCGACGGCCGAGGAACAGCGGGTCGTCGCCGAGGTAGCAGCGCAGCGTGTAGAACTCGCCGGCCGATGTGATGATCTTGATGGGGTCGATGCCCGCGTCGGCCCAGAAGCCGGTGGGCGCGGCCTTCTCCTCGTCGTCGGAGTCGGCGTCGGAGTCCGCGTCGGCCGCTGCCGGGGCGGCGGCCTCCAGCACGGCGAGCTCGTCCTGTGCGACGGCGAGTTCCTTCTCGGGGACCTCCGGCGTGTTCACCACGCTGTCGATCGCGTCGAGGACCTCGTCCCACTTCTCGGAGACGACCGCGGACAGCTCGTCCCACAGCTTGGCGCCGTCACGGCCGCTGAACGGCAGCGTGCCCTGCGGCAGCAGCGAGAAGCCCTCCGCGGAGTCGAGCACCTCGTGGACCTTCTCCAGGTCGCAGACGTCGGCCAGTGCCCGCACGATCGCGATGACGTCGGCCAGCTCGCCGATCGTCCAGGTGTCCGGCTCCTCCGCGATCAGCTCGGGCACGCCGACCAGGTCGAACTGGTGGTTGTCGTCCGGCGAGAGGTCCGCGACGCCCAGCGACGGCACGACCGGCCACGCCGGGTGGTCGGTCAGGTCGTGCTCCTCTGCGGTGCGCACGAAGGCGGCGAGGTGCGCGGCGTCGGGGAAGACGAACAGGTCTTCCTCGTCACCGAGGAACGCCTCCCACTCCTCGCCCTTCTCGCGCCAACGGGGTGCCCACAGCGTGACAACGTCACCCTGCGTCAGCCCCAGCTCGATGGGGACGATGTCCTGCGCCATCCTGACCTCCCGGTCACGCCTGCCGAATGCCGTGGGCGAGCCTAACGGTGCTGATCACCGGCGCCCAAAGGGGTTCTCGAAGAACGCGTCCTCGTCCGGGTCCTCAACGATAGGCGCTCGGCTCCGCCGCTCCGCAGGCGGCTCGGGAGCAGCGGCTTTCGGAGGCACGACCGGGTGCCACGTCGACCGGAAGGGTGAGTCGCCGGCGATGGACTCCACGTCGATCGCCACGCCGTCACCGAGTGCCAGCGCCATCTTGTTGAAGCTCGTCTGCACGGCCGCGTTCGTCGCGAGCTGCGCGGTCTCGGTGACCACGTGGCCCACCGCCTGCGCACCCTGGTTGAGCAGCGCCGGGTGCAGGTGCACGGCCCTGAGCTCGCCCTTCGCGGTCGCCGTGACCATGCACAGCCCGTTCGGGTGCTCGACCGTCTCGGCGGTGACCGCGAGGTCGCGCTGGAGCTGCTCGACGGCCTGCATGCGTTCCTCGTTCACCGCCGCCACCCGAGCTCGTCCTCGTCCTGCCCGCGCACGATCCCGAGCTCCGTCAGCTCCCGCGGGTCGACGACCCGCTCCAGCGACTGGTGCAGCCGGGTCGCGGCGGCGCGTTGTGCCTTCTCGGCGATGCGAATGATCTCGGCGGCCAGGCCCTGCGGTCCCATCCGCAACGCGGCGGGGCTCACCGTGATCTGCTGGGGCGGACCGCCCGGCGTCGCGATCACCGTCACCGCGCCGTCCGGTGAGGACGCACGTCCCGTGATGGGACCGCTGCGCGTGACGTGTTCCGACACGGCGTGCTCGACATCGCGCACTTTTCGCGCGGCGCGCTCGACGTCGTCGTCCACCTGATCACTCCCCACTGTGACAGTGTGCCGCATGATCCTTCGTTCGGTCGTGCTGTTCGCACTCGCCGCCCTCATGGAGATCGGTGGCGCCTGGCTGGTGTGGCAGGGCGTGCGGGAGCATCGCGGCTGGTTGTGGATCGGCGGGGGTGTCATCGCGCTGGGCGTTTACGGCTTTGTGGCGACCCTGCAGGCCGATGCCCACTTCGGACGGATCCTCGCGGCCTACGGCGGCGTGTTCGTGGCAGGTTCGCTCGCGTGGGGGATGGTCGTCGACGGCTTCCGGCCGGACCGCTACGACGTGCTGGGCGCGTTGATCTGCCTGGCCGGCGTCGCCGTGATCATGTACGCGCCCCGATAGCCGATTCGAGCAGGGCAGCCAGCTCGGCGGCCACGTCGTCGAGCGGCTGGACGCTCCGTTGTGCCCGGCACATCGCGACGGCGCCTTCCGCGGCGGCGACGGCGAGTGCCGCGAGGCGATCCGCGCGGTCACCTGCCACGCCGTGCTCCCGCAGCGACTCGGCGAGCTGTGCCGACCACGTCCGGAACGCCTCGGCGGCGGCGGCCAACGCCTCGCCGTCGGTGGTGTCCTCCACTGAGACCGCGAGCACGGGGCAACCGGCCCGGAACTCGGTCTCGGTGACGATCTGCCGCCACAGCGCGAAGAACGCCCTCACCCCGTCGACCGGTCCTTTGCGGAGCTTCGCCGCGAGCAGTCCCGACACCGTGTCCGCGGCCCACCGGACCGCCTCGGTCGCCAGCTGGCCCTTGCCGCCGGGGAAGTAGTGGTACGTCGAGCCGAGCGGCGTGCCCGCGTGCTTGGCGACCTCCCGGATGCTCGTCGCGTTGAGACCGCGGCGCCGGATCATGTCGGCCGCTCCCACGACGATCTGCTCTCGGGTCATGAACACCTCTCTGGCTATAACGCTCGTCATAGGATAGCGTCTGCCGGGGGTTATGACAGTCGTTATAGATCGGGGAGTGCGCAATGCCGATGATCGAGCTGACCGTCCAGGCCGGGTCGCTGACCGATGCCGGGCGCAAGAGCGTGCAGCGTGACCTCGCCACGTTGCTGCTGAAGTGGGAGGGCGCGCCGGACAACGAGTTCTTCCGCTCGGTGGCGTGGACCTACCTGCACGAGCTGCCCGCGGGAGCGCAGACGACCGCCGAGGACGACGCGCCGCGGTTCCGGGTGGACGTTCGCGTTCCGGCCGGCGCGCTGTCCGATCGGCGCAAGGCCGGGCTGGTGCAGGAGGCGACCGCGCTGGTGCTCGAGGCCGCCGGGCTGGGCGAGGCGGACGTGCTGCGGGTGTGGGTGCTCATCCACGAGCAGGCGGAGGGGACGTGGGGTGCCGGCGGGCAGATCGTGAAGTTCGCCGAGCTGAAGGCGATGGCGCAGGCCGCCGATGCGTGAGCTGACCTACGTCGGCAAGCGGACCGTCGAGTGGCGCGAAGTGCCGGACCCGGTCCTGCAGTCCGACGACGACGCGATCGTGGCGCCGGTCGCGGCGTCTCCCTGTGACGTGGACGCGGCGCTCATCGCCGGGTACGGCCCGATTCCTCCGCCGTTCGCCATCGGTCACGAGTGCGTCGCGCGCGTGGTCGAGGTCGGGGACTCCAGCCGCTTCTCGCCGGGAGACCTGGTCGTCGTGCCGTGGGCGATCTCGTGCGGAGCCTGTGAGCGCTGCCGCGACGGGACCACCTCGGCCTGCACGTCGGTGCCGCACATGGCGATGTTCGGCACTCCCCTCGGGGGCGAGTGGGGTGGCCTGTACTCCGACCTGGTGCGGGTCCCGTGGGCGGACGCGATGCTGGTGCCGTTGCCAGCAGGGCTCGATCCGATCGCGATGGCGTCGGCGAGTGACAACTGGTCGCTGGCGTGGCGGCTCGTCGCGCCCCACCTCAAGGCGAAGCCGGGGGCGCGGGTGCTGGTGATGGCAGTGGGCAGCACCGGCCTCTACGTGTGCGACGTTGCTCGCGCGCTGGGTGCGTCCGATGTCCTGTACGTCGATCCGGATCCGGCTCATCGCGCCATCGCCGAGGGGTATGGCGCGCGAACTGCGGCGGAGATCGAGCCGGTGCACCACGGGTTCGACCTCGCGGTCGAGGCCACGGGGCGAGTCGACCAGCTCGCGACGGCCCTGCGATCCCTCGTGCCAGAGGGCTTCTGCGAGAGCACGGGCAACCACTTCAAGCCGGGCGAGTTGCCGCTCCTGGAGTTGGGCCTGAACGGCGTCACGCTGCGCGTCGCGCGGGACAACGTCAGTGCACACCTGCCCGACGCGCTGGAGCTGGCGGCGTCGGGGCAGGTCGATCCCGGCCGGGTGGTGTCCGGGGTGTTCGACTGGGAGCAGCTGCCCGAGGTGTTGGCGGAGCGGCACCTCAAGCCGGTGTTCACTCGCTAACCTCTGACACATGACTGATCCTCGGGACGTTGTCACCGCCCTGCTGCAAGCCTCCGAGAGCGGTGACCCCGAGGAGGTCGTGAGCCACATGTCCGACGACGTGGTGTGGCAGAACGTCCCGCTGCCGCCCGCGCGCGGGAAAGCCACCGTGGCCAAGCAGTTCCGGGCCATGCACAAGGTCATCACGGACGTCGAGGTGCACATCCACAACATCGCGGCCAACGGCGACGTGGTGCTGACCGAGCGCACCGACGTGATCGGGCGCGGTGCCTTCAGGGCCGAGTTCTGGGTGTGCGGCACGTTCGTGGTGCGCGACGGGAAAGTCGTGCTGTGGCGCGACTACTACGACAACGCGACGTTCCTGTTCGCGGTCCTGAAGGGACTGGGCCGGGCGGCCTTCGTGACCGCCCGGGCGAAACTCAGCCGGTAGGCCGGTAGAAGCCGTAGAACGACATGCCGCTGTTGGTCGTGCGGATCTTGCCGACCTGCACCGGGTCGCCGGCCTCGACCATCTGGCCGTTGCCGATCACCATTGCCACGTGCCCGTCCCACACCACCAGGTCGCCCGGCAGCAGCTGGTCCGCCGGCACGGACGCGCCCATCGCCTGCGACGAGGCCGGGCGGGGGATGTCGAAGCCCGCGTTCTTGTAGGCCCACTGGGTCAGGCCAGAGCAGTCGGTGCCCTGCGGCGGGTTCGCGCCACCCCACACGTACGGGGTGCCGAGCGCGGACAGCGCGTTGCGGACTGCCTTCGCCGCGGTCTCGTTCGGGGCTTCCGCGCTGCTGCCGTCCGGCAGGTTCACGCCGACGCCGGTGCCAGGCTGCGGCGGGATCGCGACCGGGAGCCGGGGGCCTGAGCCGCCACCGCCACCTCCGCCTCCACCACCGGAGCCGCCGCCACCGCCGCCTCCGCCCCCGCCCCCGCCTCCAGAACTGGAGCCGTTGCCGGAGTCCTGCTTCTTGGAGTCGCCACCGGCGCTGGAGGTCGTGGTGGAACCTTCGTCGCCACCGAGCGGGTCGCCGAGCTTGCCCAGCGTGCCCATGTCGGGCTTCTGCATGCCGTTGAGCTGACCGACCAGCTGGCTGAGCTGGTCGCGCACCTTCTGCAGTTCGGCGGAGGTCTTGCCCTGGTAACCGGACGCCATTCCGGCGAGGTCGGCCAGCGCGGCGAGCACCACACCGGGGCCGGCGATCGCGCTGAGGGCGACGGCGGCGGCCAGCTTCGGGGTCGCCCTCGAGACGAACTCGTCGATCAGGCCCTGGATGGCGGTGCGGCCGCCGGTCACCGCGGAGACACCGGAGGCCGCCACGGTCTTGGCCGTGGAAGCGTTCTGCGCCAACGTGTTCGCGGCCGTGGCGAACGCGGCGACCCGGCTGGTGAAGGCGTTGGCCCTGTCGCCGGACCAGGTGTTCAGCACCGCGGTCGAGGCCGAGGCGTGCCGCGAGCCCAGGTCGGTCAGCGCGGTCTGGGCGCGTCCGAACTGGTCACCCACGCGGGTGGCGCCGCCGGTGTCGCCGTCCAGTTTGGCCAGGTCTTCCTTCATGGGCGCGATGAACGCGCTCAGAAGTCCTTCGACGCTCATGCACGCGCCGCCTTGTCGAGCGACGCCTTGTGCGCCTCTTCCTGGGCGATGTAGGCATCGCGGGCTTTCGCGACGGCGTTGCCGAGCCCGGCGAGACCGGTGGACGCGGCCTTCAGAGCGTCGAGCTGCGCCTGGGCCGCGGTCTGGAAGGCGGCGTTGAGACCCACCTCGTTGCCGATCTTGCCGAAGCAGTCGCCCGGCAGGGACGTGGTGCCGCTCAGCGTGCCGGTGCCGACGCCGCCGACCTCGCCTGCCAGGCCGTTCGCGGCCGACGCGTAGCCCGTCAAGGCGTCGAGGTCGACCTTGAGACCCTGTTCCGCCATCTGAAAGCTTCTTCCCCCAGTAGTGACCTGTTCGCCTTGATCCTGCCCCGATGGGCGGTACCTCGCCCGTCGTTCCGCCAAGATCATGGAACCGTGGGTGTGATCGAGCACTGGAACCGGATCCTGGCATGGCTGGCTGAGCACGCTCCCGCCACCCGTGCCGTGCTGCAGCCGAGGTATGACGCGCTGCCGGAGCTTCGGGTTCCGATCGACCTGCAGCTGTGGTGGAGCGTCTACGGCGGCACGGAGGAGGGCCTCTACGCCGAGATCCTGCCGCCCTTCTACACGCCGCTGGGCGCCGATCGCGCGTTCGTGCTCAGGGAGACCCACACGAGCAAGCCCGCGGACGGGTCGGAGGCGGGCTCGCCGACCGCGGGTTTTCACCCGGAATGGCTGCCGATCGCCTTCGACGGCACGGGTGACGTGCTCGCGGTGGACCTGCGCCCCGGCGTGCTGCGCGGCTGCGTGGTCGAGTGGGACCAGGAGCGCAACGAGATGGTCAAGCCGGAGTGGACGTCGATCCTGGAGATGTTCGACCAGGTCGCGACGGCGCTGGAGACGCGCAGCACGGTCGGGCACTGCTTCCCCGAGGTCAACTCGGCGGGCGAGCTGGGCTGGCGGACCAGCTAACTGGCCACCCGTTCGAGGATGCCCAGCGAGATCAGGCCCTCGATGATCTGGTCGACGCCCAGCGCCGCGAGCAGCACGCCGAGCACCCGCACGAGCACCCAGGCGTAGGTCATCTTCACCCAGCGCATCAGGATGCCGAGCACCGCGATCGCGGCCAGGTCGAGCGCGATCACCGCGGCGAACCCGCCCGCCAGCACGAACGTCGTCCCGATCGACTTCGTGTCCGAGAGCAGGAACAGGTAGGCCAGCGCCACGGGGTTCGCGTAGTACGCGGTGGCCAGTTCGTGGGTGCCGCGGGTCTCGTCGTGCGTGGGGTCCTGCTTGCGGCCGAGCACGAGGTCGAGCGCGTGCACGAACAGGATCACGCCGCTGGCCAGGTACAACCCGCCCTCGCTGATGTGGAAGAGCGAGAGCAGCAAGCGCCCGGCCACCACCACGAACAGGCCGACACCCAGGGCGATCGCGGTGGAGGACAACGCCACCCGCCACCGCGTCCGGGAGTCGGCCCCCTCGGTGTCCATCAGGAACGCCAGGAGGATCTTGGGCGGGCCGACCACCGCGACCAGGATGCTGAAGGCTTCCACGAACTTCATGGCGGCCATGATCGAGCTGCCGGCCCGGCGGCGCCTGCTGCCTCACGCCGCCGGGTGAACGTCAGCTCCTCAGATCGACGACGACAGAGCTACTCGGCCGCGTAGTCCCGCGCGCTGATTCCGCGCAGCACCGGCCCACAAGCCAGCGCCGCCACCAGCGCAACCACCAGCCCGACAGCCACCGGTGCCGCCACCCAAGGCGTGATCGGCATGTCGCCGTGCCCGACCAGTCCCCGAGCCAGAGTGAGCAGCCCGAGTCCCACCACAAGTCCCGCCCCGCAGGCCGCGAGCGTGACAGCAAAGACCGGCAACATCACCTCCCGCCGCAGTGCATGCCCCAGGACCCGAACAGGAGTGCCTGCCGCGATCAACGCACCGAAAGTGCGCCTGCGGTCGATCACCGACCCGGCCGCGGCCACCGCCGCGCCGATGCCGCCGAGGATCGCCGCGATCGAGAGCCCGATGACCGTGGCCCGCTGCAGGTCGCCCATCAACGTGTCACCCCAGAGCGCCCGCTGCTCGCCGTCGACCAGCCGCACGCCGGGCAGCGTGCCGACCAGCGCGGTGTGCACGGCGTCGCGGTTCTCCGGTGTCGTCGGCACGCCGACCATCGACACCTTGCCCGCGATCTCCGGCAGCAGTTCCGGATCGATCACCACGCGGATCCGGCCGGTTCCTTCGAACGGCCTCGTCTCGTACCGCGCGGGCAGCTTCGCGGTCACGACGTCGCGCGGCCCGGTCGACTTGAACACGTCGCCGGTCAGCTTCCACGACCCGTACACGGCAGGTCCGGGCTGACATGCCAGGCCGTTGAGCACCTTCGAGACGTCCGCACACTTGCCGACGATCACGTACGTCCCGTAGTCGCGCTCCTCGCCAGTGCTCACCGAGCCGTCCAGCATCGTGACGATCGGCGCCGAGGTCGACAGCCGCAACGGTGTGACGTCGTGCGTCACCTCCTCCGCGACGATCGCGTCGGCGCTCCACGTGTCGTCGCGGGACGGCACCTGACTTTCCAGGCCGGGCAACATGGTCAGCGCCATCGACCCGGTGAAGACGGCGATCACCACACCGGCCGAGCCGCGGAACGCCGCCACCGGATCACCGGACAGCCGGCGACCGGCCAGCAGCGTCGACGGCGTGCGCCACCGGCCGACGAAATACCTGCCGACCCACGCGGTCAGCACCGGACCGGCCAGCACCAGCGCGAGCGCCACCGCGCCGAGTCCGAGGAGCACGACGGTGAACTGGCTGTCGCCACCGGCTTCCTGCGCGTACAGGATGCCGAGGAAGAACACGCCCAGTGCGCCCGCGATCATCAGCAGTCGCCACGGCCGCACCTTGCGCTGTTCCTCGGCGGCGAGCGGCCGGCTCACCACGCGCCGCAGTCCCATGATCGCCGCGCCGACCACCAGCACCGGCGCGAGCAGCGCCACCGCCGCGATCACCGCTGGCGACGGCACGAAGTCGCCCGGATACCAGGTCCCGCCTGCCCACGGGACCAGCGCCGTGATGTGGCTGAACGGCTGTGCCAGCACGACACCCAGCACGCTGCCGACGATCGCGCCGATCGCGGTCTCCACGGCCGTCATCACGATGACCTGCCGCGGGGACGCGCCGGCGAGCCGGAGCGCGGCGAGGCGCCGTTCCCGCTTCGCCGCGGTCAGCCGAGCTGCCGACGCGACCAGCACGAGGCACGGCACGACGAGCACCACGAGCCCGACACGGGTGAGCAGGTAGAGCATGCCCTTGTAGTCGTCGCGGTACGAGCCGGCGCCGCCCTCCAGGCCGGTCGCCGGGTAGCCGTTCTCGATCTTGGGGTGGCCGACGATCGCGACGAGCTCGCCGGGGAACTGCAGCGCTTCCTGCCCGAGCACGCCGATCTGCTTGCCGGGGAAGCGGTTCCCGAGCTTCTCCGGCGGTGTGGTGCGCACGAGATCGGCGAGGGCGGGAGACAGCAGCACCTCGCCCGCTTCGGGGAACTTGGTGATGCCGGCCGCGACCTTGATGTCGCCCTGCTCGGTGCGTGCGACGTCGAACCGTTCGATGAGCTTGCCGTCGTACGAATCCCGGTTCATCGCAACGGAAATCGCACCCTTGTCAGCCTTCCCCATGGTGTCGCGCCACGCCGTGCGGTCGGCGCGGGCCTGCAGGCCGTTCGGTGCGGCGACGAGCCAGAGCACCAGCGACACCGCGATCATCACGCCGAGCGCGACCAGCACGGTCGCCACCTGGCTGCGGCGGTCGCGGCGCAGCACCGCGAGCGCGATCCTCACGCGGACACCGCCTTGCGGTGCTCGGGCACGGCGATCCGGCCGTCCTCGATCTCGACGACCCGCGACGCCCGTTCGGCGATCGCCTTGTCGTGCGTGACGATCACGACGGCCGCTTCGGTCTCCTCGGCGGCGGCCAGCAGGGCGGTCATCATCTCCTGGCCGGTGCGGGTGTCCAGGGCACCGGTCGGTTCGTCGGCGAAGATCACGCGTGGCCGGTGCGCCAGGGCTCGCGCGATCGCCACGCGCTGCGCCTGCCCGCCGGACAGCTCGCCGGGCCGCCGTTTCTCCATGCCCTGCAGGCCGAGGCGGGTGAGCCACAGCCGGGCAGCGCCGAGCGACTCCGTGCGCGACCCGCCGGCCAGCAGCATCGGCAGCGCGGCGTTCTCCTCCGCGGTCAGCTCGGCGACGAGCATGCCCGACTGGAAGACGAACCCGAACGCCGTGCGCCGCAGTTCGCTGCGGCCTGTCTCGTTCAGCTCACCGATGGCGCGCCCGTTGAGGAAGACCTCACCGCCGTCGGCGCGCAGGATGCCGGACAGGACGTGCAGCAGCGTCGTCTTGCCGGAGCCGGACGGACCGACGACCGCCAGCACGTCCCCGGCCTTGATGTCGATGTCCACCCCGGCGAGCGCGTGCACGTCGCCGTAGGTCTTGACCAGGCCACGAGCGGCCAGAACCGAATTCATGTCACTCAAGGTGCCGGTCGCGGGTACGCGAAACCTCAGCCGGAACGACACACCGGGTCAGCCGGATGACCGAGGCCGGAGAGGTGTGGTGGTCCTACCGTTGTCTCCCGTGGACAACCATCGGGGCCAGTGGCCGATCGCCGGTTTGCTCGCCTTGCTGATGCTGGGCGAGCTGATTCTCATGCAGGGGCCGCGCAGCGCCGAGGCGCTCGTGTGGCTGCTCAGCGTGCCTCCGTGCATCGCGGCGGTGGCGTCGTTCAAGACACGTTCCCTGACCATCCCGGTGACCGTGGCGTCGATCTTCGTGTCGTCGTTCGTCATGCGGCTGTTCGACGTGTCTCTGCCCACGATCCTGAGCCCGCTCACCATCGCAGAGACCGCCGCGTGCCTGGTCATCACCGCCGTGGTGGTGCGCGAGGAGCCACGGCGCTCCGCCACGTGGTCCGTGGGCTCGCTGATGGTGGTGAGCGTCTTCGCGGCGATCGTCCGCGACAACTGGCTCTCCACCAGCAACTCCTCCGAGGTGCTCGGCTCGCTGGTGCTGGGCTTCCTGGCCGTCGGCACCGGCCTGTACTTCCGCGCCCGCGACACCGAGAGCGGCCGCCTGATCGCCGCCGCGGTCACGGACGCGCAGAAGGAAGAACGCATCGCGCTGGCCAGGGAGCTGCACGACGTCGTCGCGCACCACGTGACCGGCATGCTCGTGCAGGCCCAGGCCGCGCTGGAGGTCTCCGACGACGACCCGCGCGCCGCGCACCGCCTCCTGCCGGGCATCGTGCGGTCCGGCACGGAGGCGCTGGGCGCGATGCGCCGCATGGTCGGCACCCTGCGGCAGGGCGAGAGCGACGTCGCCACCACCGACCTGGCCGCCGACGTGATCTCGACCGTCGAACGCACCCGCGAGCTCGGCTTCGAGACCAGGCTGCGCATCGACCTGCCCGACGACGTGGCGCCCGAACTGGGCCGCTCGGTGCTGCGCCTGGTCCAGGAGTCGCTCACCAACGTGCACAAACACGCGCAGAGCCCCACCATGATCGACGTGGAGATCTCGCGAACGCCGCAGAACGCGCTGCGGGTGATCGTCGCGGACGACGGTCAGCCGCACGAGCTGAACCAGGGTGGCTACGGCCTCGTAGGCATGCGTGAGAGGGTCGACCTGCTCGGTGGCCTGTTCTCCGCGGGTCCGCGCGAGAACGGCTGGCAGGTGCTCGCCGAGCTACCTCTGGAAGGGCACAAGTGATCTCGGTTCTCATCGCCGACGACCAGGAGATGGTCCGCGTCGGTTTCCGCATGATCCTCGAGAAGCAGCCGGACATCACGGTCGTCGCGGACGTGCCGGACGGCATCTCGGCGGTGACGGCGGCGCGCGAGCACCGGCCGGACGTCGCGTTGCTCGACATCCGCATGCCCGGCCTGGACGGGCTGGAGGTCACCAAGAAGCTCGCCGGCACCACGAAGGTCGTCGTGGTGACGACGTTCGACCTGGACGAGTACGTGCACACGGCGCTGGAGAACGGCGCCTCCGGGTTCCTGACGAAGGACGCCGGGCCGGCCCTGCTGGTCGAGGCGGTGCGGGCGGCGGCGCAGGGCAACGCGTTGATCTCGCCGCAGGTGACCGTCCGGATGCTGGAGCACTTCGCGCGGCCGGCTCAGCGGCCCGATCTCGGGCTGCTCACCGCACGGGAACAGGACGTCGTGCGGGAGGTGGCGCGCGGGCTCAGCAACCAGGAGATCGCGTCGGAGCTCTACCTGTCGCTGTCGACGGTGAAGACGCACCTCGCGTCGGTGCAGACCAAGCTCAACGTGCGCAACCGCGTCGGTATCGCGTCTTGGGCGTGGCGCGCCGGTCTGGTGAACTCCTGAGCATGTCGGAGTTCCCGCGCACCATCGGCAAAGTGGCGGCCCGCGAGCTGGCGTCGAACGGCTACACCACGTTCGACTCGCTCACGAAGGTGTCGGCCAAGGAACTGCTGAAGATCCACGGCGTCGGCCCGAAGGCGATCAGGATCCTCGGGGAGGAGCTGGCGGCGCAGGGCAAGGCCTACGCCGCCGAGTAGCTCCTACACACCCATGGGGTGCCAGACCGTCTTCGTCTCGAGGTAGGCCCGCAGCCGCGACATGTCCGGCTCGCGAGTGAAGTCCTCGCTGACCTTGTTGCGCAGCACGCGCTTCACCGTCCCCGCCGCACTGCGCTCCAGGTCGACGCGCAACGACTCGGGCGCGCCCGTCAGGTCGAGAGCGTTCACGTCGGCGTGCGACGCGAGCCACGGCGCGATCTCCGCGGTGCGGCCGGTGATGATGTTGACCACGCCAGCGGGCACGTCGCTCGTCGCGAGCACCTCGGACAGCGTGATCGCGGGCAGCGGCCGGTCCTGCGAGGTGATCACCACGCACGTGTTGCCGGACGCGATCACCGGCGCGATCACGGACACCAGGCCCAGCAACGACGACTGCTGCGGCGCGAACACCGCGACCACACCCGTCGGTTCCGGCGTGGAGAACGAGAAGTACGGGCCGGCGACCGGGTTCGAGGAACCCAGCACGGCCGCGATCTTGTCAGTCCAGCCCGCGTACCAGACCCAGCGGTCGATCGCGGCGTCCACGAGGGACTGCGCCTTCTTCACCGCGACGCCCTCGGAGGCGGCGACCTCGGTGATGAACTGCTCGCGGCGGCCCTCCAGCACCTCGGCCACCCGGTACAGGACCTGGCCGCGGTTGTACGCCGTGGCGCCGGACCAGCCGGAGAAGGCCTTGCGGGCGGCGGAGACCGCGTCACGGGCGTCCTTGCGGGAGCCCTGCGCGGCGTTCGCGAGGAAGGTGCCCTTCGAGTCGGTGACCGGGTAGCTGCGGCCCGACTCGGACCGCGGGAACTTGCCGCCGATGTAGAGCTTGTAGGTCTTCGCGACCGAGATGCGATCAGACATCGAGGTAGGCCTCCAGCCCGGTGCGGCCGCCCTCACGGCCGAAGCCCGACTCCTGGTACCCGCCGAACGGCGCGGCCGGGTCGAAGCGGTTGAACGTGTTGGACCACACCACGCCGGCGCGCATCTGCTGTGCCATCCAGAGAATGCGCGAGCCCTTCTCCGTCCAGACACCGGCGGACAGGCCGTACGGCGTGTTGTTCGCCTTGGCCACGGCCTCCTCGGGCGTGCGGAACGTCAGCACCGACAGCACCGGGCCGAAGATCTCCTCGCGGGCGATCCGCATCGCCTGCGAGACGTTCGAGAACACCGTCGGGGCGAAGTAGAAACCCTTGTCCGGCAACGGGCACGACGACGTCCAGCGCTGCGCGCCCTCCGCCTCGCCCGACTCGGTCAGCTCCTTGATCCTGGTGAGCTGCTCGCGCGAGTTGATCGCGCCGACGTCGGTGTTCTTGTCCAGCGGGTCGCCGACGCGCAACGTGGAGACGCGGGCGTGCAGCTTCTCGAGCAGCTCGTCCGCGATGGACTCCTGCACCAGCAGGCGGGAGCCGGCGCAGCAGACGTGGCCCTGGTTGAAGAAGATGCCGTTGACGATGCCCTCGACGGCCTGGTCGAGCGGCGCGTCGTCGAACACGATGTTCGCGGCCTTGCCACCCAGTTCCAGCGTGAGCTTCTTGCTGGTACCGGCCAGCTGCCCCTGAATGATCTTGCCGACGTCGGTCGACCCGGTGAACGCCACCTTGTTGACGTCCGGGTGCTGGACGAGCGTCGCGCCGACGTCACCAGCGCCGGGGATGATGTTCACGACGCCCGGCGGCAGGTCGCACTGCTGGATGATGTCCGCCAGCACCAGCGCCGTCAGCGGCGTGGTCTCGGCCGGCTTCAGCACGACCGTGTTGCCGCACGCCAGCGCGGGCGCGATCTTCCACGCGGCCATCAGGAGCGGGAAGTTCCACGGGATCACCTGTCCCGCAACGCCAAGAGGCTTCGGGTCCGGCCCGTAGCCCGCGTAGCCGAGCTTGTCCGCCCAGCCGGCGTGGTAGAAGAAGTGCGAGGCGGCCGTCGGCACGTCGACGTCGCGCGACTCCTTGATCGGCTTGCCGTTGTCGAGCGACTCCAGCACCGCGAGCTCGCGCCCGCGCTCCTGGATCTGCCGCGCGATGCGGTAGATGTACTTGGCCCGCTCACTTCCCGGCATCTTCGACCACACGCGGTCGTAGGCTTTCCTGGCCGCCTTGACCGCGGTGTCCACATCGGACTCGCTGGCCGTGGAGACCTCGGCGAGCACCTCTTCGGTGCCCGGGTTGATGGTCTTGAGCGGTTCGCCGGTGCCCTCGACGAACTTGCCGTCGACGAACATCCGGTAGTTCGGCTTGAGGTTCGCGATGTCCCGCGACTCGGGCGCGGGGGCGTATTCCCACATGTCTTCAGTCCACCGTCACGTAGTCCGGGCCGCTGTAGTGGCCGTCCAACTGGGTCCGCCGCTGCATCAGCAGGTCGTTCAGCAAGGTCGACGCGCCGAACCGGAAGAGGTGCGGGTCGAGCCACTCCGGCCCGGCCACCTCGTGCACCGCCACCAGGTACTTGATCGCGTCCTTGGTCGCGCGGATGCCGCCGGCGGGCTTGACCCCGCGCAGCTCACCCGTCTGCGTCTGCCAGTCCCGCACGGCCTGCAACATCACATGCGTCACCGGCAACGTCGCGGCGGGCTGCACCTTGCCGGTCGAGGTCTTGATGAAGTCGCCACCGGCCAGCAGGGCGAGCCACGACGCGCGGCGGACGTTGTCGTACGTCACGAGCTCGCCGGTCTCCAGGATGACCTTGAGGTGCGCGTCCCCGCAGGCTTCCTTGACCTTGACGATCTCCTCGAACACCTGGCCGTACCTGCCGCTGAGGAACGCCCCGCGGTCGATCACCATGTCGACCTCGGAGGCACCCTGCTCCACGGCGAACCTGGTGTCCGCGAGCTTGATGTCCATCGTGCTGCGGCCGCTCGGGAAGGCCGTCGCGACGCTGGCGACGTTGATCCCGGTGCCCTTGAGCTCGTCGGCCGCCGTCTTGACCATGTCCGGGTACACGCAGACAGCCGCGACCTTCGGCACGTCCGGCCGCTCGGGGTCGGGCCGCTTGGCCTTGGCGGCCAGGCTGCGCACCTTGCCGGCGGTGTCCGCGCCCTCCAGCGTGGTGAGGTCAACCATGCTGATCGCCAGGTCGATGGCGTGCAGCTTGCTGGCCTTCTTGATGCTCCGCGTGCCGAGGCCCGCGGCTCGTTGCTCGACGCCGACCTGGTCGACGCCGGGGAGCCCGTGCAGGAAACGCCGCAGCGACGATTCGTCGCGCACGGCGTCAGCCAGGGCCGACGGCAGTGTCGTTGGAGCAGCCATGTCTGGGAGTCTAAGCGGAATGGGACGCCCGTCCTAAGTGAGGACGTTTGCGCTGATCAGGGCGCAAAACCCACACGCTGTTCGCCGCGCCGATCGATGATCACGACCTCACCGCGGCGGCCGAGTTCCTCGTAGTGCTCGGCGAACGAGTCGAGGTCGTCGATCGGGTCGTCCAGCCACGACCAGTCGCCCGGTAGCTGCACCAGCGCCGTCCGTGCCCGAGCGAGTGCCTGGTCGAGCCGATTGACGTCACACCGGTACGAGTGCTCGAGGTCCGGACCGGAGACGACCACGGTCCACCGCTTGGTCGCACGCTCCCCGTCGATCTTGAGCATGACGGAGGCGCCGGCGAACCCTGCCAGTTCGATGAGGTCGGTGACCTTCATCAGTCGAGCAGCTCGCGCAGGATCTGGGACTTCTTCCGCTTGGGCCCCTTCACCTCAACGCCACCCATGATCGCGAGCCCGGTGATCCGAACCGTTGGCGCACCAGGGATGTGCCGCCGCCCAGGAGCCCGATCCTCAAAAGCGCCCATGAACCCGAACCCGTCGACGTTGATGTTGATGTCGTCGGGCACCCGGATCTCGACCCCGCCCCAGAACGCGAAGCAGCTGATGGTGACTTCCTGCTCCTCGAACCGGGCGTGGGTCAGGTCGATCTCGATGCCGCCCATGACGGCGACCGCGTTGTGCATGCGCGGCACCACCCACTGGCCCTTGCGGTTGACGCCGGACCAGAAGGCGACGGACACCGCGCTGCCGGGCTGGCCGCCGACCCGGTTGTCGGCGGCCGGTTGGTACTGCGGCACGACCGGGGGCTGCGGCAGGCCGCTGAGCACCAGGTCGGCGGTGATGGGAGCGAGCTCACCGTAGGTCTTCGCGGCGTAGACGGCGCCGAGTCGCTCGTCCAGCTCGTGGATGTCCAGGCGGCCCTCTGCGGTCGCCTTGTGCAGCACCTGCGCGATCCGTTCCCGGTCGGCGTCGGACGCGCGCATGTGACTCGGGTCAGCAGGTACCAGCTCGTCGCTCACCCGATCGAGTTTAGGGCCTGTATCGAAGTCCATGTTCGCGATAGCCGGGCCTCAGGCTCGACTCTCATCGAACGGGACTTCGATACAGGCCCTAGAACTCTCACTTGCGGTTCGGTGCGTACTTGATGGTGATGCCGAGAGCGAGCACGAGGAGCGCGGCGAGGCCGGTGGCGAGGGCCGGGCTGTGGCCCCAGAGCATGGGCAGCAATCCGATCACCACCGCGAGCGACGCCGATACACCCAGAATGAGCAGCGGGGATTCACACAACTGCTGGACGGGCTTCTGTTCGACGGTCACCGTTCGCACCTCCGCGTCTCAACTGGCTCTGAGTCACTTCGGTGCTGTTTTGCCGGATCTTTACTCCCGGATCGGGTCGAGCAGCACCCTGATCGGGTGGTGTCAGGTGAAGAGGCCCAGATGGTCAACGAGTTGGCGTGCTGTCTCGGCCAGCGACTCCGCGATGGCGATCGCGCCACGGCTCTCTGTCGCTTCGACATGTTCCCCGGGAAACGCCGGGTACTCCAGTTCGTTTCGTCGCCGGCGGAGCGTGCCGAGCTGGACGAACGGGCCGCCGAACTGGTCGCGGACCGCCTCGTACACGACCAGGTGCCCGCCTGCCTGCGTCGGCCGAAGTCCTTGCTGAGCAAGGAGAGCCGTGCCGACGAACCTGGCCGCGTCGTAGGCAAGGATGAAGGCGGACTCAGGATCGTCGTCGGCGATCTGCTTCGCCGTGTCGAGGCGGCGTTTGGCTTGACGCAGCCAGGGTTCGGCGACCGCGGCCGCACCGCTGACGCGGTCAAGGTGGCGTTTCGCCAGAAGCGCCTCGATGGCGTCGGCACCTTTGGGCCACTTGGAAATACTCACGCCTCGTTTTCGGTTGCGGCCAAAGGAATCTTGACCACCGGTCGGGTGGAGATCTCCTGCAGCAACGCGTCGTCCTGAGACTGCGTGGCCCACCGTTTGGCGCTCACCACCGTCGGGTTGACAGCTTTCGCCAGACGTTTCTCCGCGCGGTCTGCCGCGGCGTAGACGTCCGCGCGATCGGCGGATTGTTCGGTCGACGCGACGACCATCACGTCGATGTCGCGCGGCTCTGCTCCCGGCTCGCCGTGCAGGCGCGCGGCCCACGAGCCGTAGATCAGGATCTCGGCCACTCCTTGCAACCCGCCGAACTCCTCGGCGACCACCTGCTGCGGGCCGAACGCCAACTCGATCAACCTGGTCAGCGGCTCGACGAGTGCGCTTGCACCTGCGCGGACCAGCCGGGTCCTGCCCACCTGACGTGAGGTGAGAATGCCCGCCTGCTCAAGGCGTTCGACCTCGTTGTGAACGCCGCCCATCGAGCCGTCGACTCGCTTGGCGAGGTCTGTGAGCGAGAGTTCCATGTCTGGGCTGAGCAGCAGCGTTGCGAGGATTCCGGCCTGCAGCCGCGACCGCAGGACGGGAAGCAGCGCGGGCGCGTTACTTCGCATTAACTGAAGATATCTTCGGTTAATGCGAAACGTCAAGCGGCAGGGTTACTGCACCGGCTGGCGCAGCGGCAGACCGGCCGCCCGGTAGATCGAGTCGATCACCGTCATGTTCCGCACCGCGTCGTCCGCGGTGGTCGGGAACGGCTTGCCGTGCAACACCGCGTCGGTGAAAGCGTCCAGCTGGTAGGCGTAGGTGGGGCGCCGGCCGAACGTCTCGGACGAGCTGCGGTGCTTGAGCCGCAACGAGAGGCGGTGGAAGGTCTGCGGGCCGAGCGGGTTGAAGACGCTCAGCGTGCCGTTCTCGCCGATGGCCTTCATCGACAGCTTGAGCAGCGTCGACGACCACAGCGAGGCCTGCACGGAACCCGTGTGCCCAGAAGGAAAACGCAACGAAGCGCGCATCGCCCTGTCGATCGAGGGGCCGCGCAGCAACGCACGGGCGGAGCGGACCTCGGGCTCCTCGCCGCCCAGCAGGCGCGCCATGTGCACGGCGTAGCAACCGGCGTCCATCATCGCGCCGCCCGCCAGCGAGTAGTCGTAGCGGATGTTGGAGAACACCGGCAGCGGGAAGCAGACGGCGGTCTCGACGTGCCGCAGCGGACCGAGGACGCCGGAGCGGATGATCTCGTCCACGCGCTGGGCCAGCGGGTGGTAGCGATAGTGGAACGCCTCCATCACCACCAGCCCGGAAGCGTTTGCGGCGGCGGCGACCTCGGCCGCCTCCGTGGCGTTCGCGGTGAAGGGTTTCTCGCACAGCACGTGCTTGCCGGCTTCCAGTGCGGCCAGCGTCCACTTGCCGTGCAGGCCGTTCGGCAGCGGGTTGTAGACGGCGTCGACCGCCGGGTCCGCCAGCAAGTCTTCGTAGGAGCCGTGCACGCGGGCGATGCCGTGCTTGTCGGCGAACGCCTGGGCGCGTTCAGTGGAACGGGCCGCTACCGCCACCACTTCGGCGACGGTCGACGAGCGGGCCGGACGGATGACGGCGGGCGGCGCGATCATGGCCGCGCCGAGCACTCCGATGCGCACGTGGTCTGCCACCCGGCCGACCCTACTCCACCTTTGTTAACAGGTATCACTCAAACAGATCGGTGTCCCTGGCCGGGAAGAACGGGATCTTCTCGACGGGCGCCGGGTCGGACCAGTTCCACGACTCCATCTGGCGGCGTGAGCGCCTGCCGAAGAACGCACGCCACAGCTCGAAGCCGTCTACCTCCAGGGTGATCGGCCCGTCGCCGAGTGCGCCGAACTCGGTCTTCACGGTCACCTCCGGCAGGCGGCGCGGGGTCAGCCACACCAGGGTCGGCTGCCACACGGCGTCCGGCAGGCGTTCGCGGCCGAGCACCGCGCGCAGGTCCGCCTCGTGCGTGATCGCGTCCAGCGCGAGCTGGAACGGGATCCGGTCCATCGCGTCGATGCGGATGGCGTGTTCGTTCCACTGCACCAGCAGGTCGTCCGCCGGGACGCCCTCGCGCTCGGCGACGTGCCGCGCGGTCCACTCCTCCGACGGCGCGCCCTCCATCCGGCCCGACACCAGGTCCGACGCCTCGCCGGACAGGTGCGCGATCAGCTGGTGCACGGTCCACTCAGGACATGCCGGCACCACTCGCGTGAGCTCGTCGGCGGTCAGCCCCATGGTCAGGCCGACGATGCGCGGCCGGGCCTCGCGGTAGATCTCTTCGAACACCCCTGGCTCCTCCCCAACGGCTACGGTGACGAGCATGGACGTCACCGTCGTCGATCATCCACTCGCCAGGGCGAGACTCACCACCATGCGTGACGCTCGGACGGACAACGCCGCGTTCCGCGCGGCCCTCCAAGAGCTCACCGTCATGCTGGTCTACGAGGCCATGCGCGATGCGCCCCTGACGGAAGAACGCACGCACACGCCGGTCGCCCGCACCACCGGCCACAAGCTCGCGAACCCGCCGTTGCTGGTGCCCGTGCTGCGGGCCGGGCTGGGCATGGCGGACCAGGCGCACAAGCTGATCCCGGACGCGCAGATGGGTTTCGTCGGCCTCGCGCGCGACGAGGAGACCCTGCAGCCGACGCCGTACATGGAGTCGCTGCCGGAGGATCTCGCCGGCCGCCCGGTGCTCGTGCTCGACCCGATGCTCGCGACCGGTGGCTCGATGGCCTACACGATCCGGCTGCTGACCCAGCGCGGCGCGACCGACGTGACGGCGGTGTGCGTGCTCGCCGCGCCCGAGGGCATCAACCACCTGGAGGACTCGAAGCTCCCGGTGCGTCTCATCACGGCGTCAGTTGACGAGCGGTTGAACGATTCCGGCTTCATCGTGCCTGGTCTGGGCGATGCCGGTGACCGGTTGTACGGGGCGGTTTAGGACATACCTCCGATCGGACGTAGCAATGGTCTAGACCTCAGGCCTATCGTGCTCTGGACCACACATCGCCGCTGCCGCGATCCGAATGAGGAGTCACATGTCCAGACGGAGATGGGGTGTCGCCACGCTCGTGGTCGGCGCCCTGTCAGCGTCGCTGGCCGTTGCGCCCGCGAACGCCGATGTCGAGACCAATGGGCACCACGGTTATTCGAAGACCCGCACCGTTGGGTACTTCATCCAGTGGGGCGTGTACGGCAGGAACTTCCGCGTCAAGAACCTCGTAGACAGCGGGGCCGCCGCGCGGCTCACGCACCTGAACTACGCCTTCGGTTTCCTCGATGAGTCGGGCAAGTGCATCAGCGCCGACCCGTGGGCCGACTGGCAGATGCCTTACACCGCTGAGCAGTCCGTGAGCGGCAAGGCCGACGAGCCTGGCCAGGTGCTCCTGGGCAACCTCAACCAGCTCAAGCAGCTCAAGGCCAAGTACCCCAAGCTGAAGGTCAACATCTCGCTGGGTGGCTGGACGGGCTCGCGCTACTTCTCCAACGCCGCGCTGAACGACGTCTCGCGCGCCGAGCACGTCAAGTCGTGCACCGACATGTGGATCAAGGGCAACCTGCCCGGTCTGCCGGAGGGTGCCGCCAAGGGCGTCTTCGACGGCGTCGACCTCGACTGGGAATGGCCTTCCAGCAACGGCAACATGACTCCGCCGAACGTCGTTCGCCCGGAGGACAAGCAGAACTTCACGCTGCTGCTGAAGGAATACCGCAAGCAGATGGGCTGGAACCGCGACCTGACCGCGTTCCTGCCGGCCGACCCGAAGCAGGTGGACAAGGGCTTCGAGGTCTCGGCGGTGTTCTGCTACCTGACTTTCGGCACGTTGCAGGGCTACGACTACCACGGTGCGTGGGACCCGCCGGCGAACCAGCAGTCCGCGCTGCGCACGCCCAAGGGTGACCCGTCGGAGTTCGCGTTCAGCTCCGAGGTGACGGTCAACGCGTGGCTCTCGCGCGGTGCCCCGCGGTCGAAGGCCGTGCTGGGTGTGCCGTTCTACGGTCGCGGCTGGACCGGTGTGGCGCCGGGTACCCGCAACGGACTGTTCGGGGTGGGCACGCCCGCGCCGGCCACGTACGAGGCGGGCTACGAGGACTTCCACACGATCAAGCCCAAGCTCGCCGACCCGAAGTACAAGGTCTACCGCGACGAGCGCGCCGGCTTCGCGTGGATCTACGACGGCACGACGTGGTGGACCTACGACGACGCGACCGAGATGAAGCGCAAGGCTCGCTTCATCAACGAGCGCAGGCTCGGTGGCGCGATGATCTGGTCGCTCGACGGTGACACCGCCGACGCTGAGCTGATCAAGGCGCTGGACGGTGCCCTGAAGTAGGGCACCGCAGCAGACGGGCTGTCCATTTCGGACAGTTCAGCGGGTCCGGGGAGGTTTCGCGGCGGCCGCCTCCCCGGATTCCGCCATCCACCCCCTGCCGTGCGCCCGCAGTGCCAGCTCGTAGGTGGCCGCGGCGTCGACGCCGGGTGGCAGGTTTCCGTTGAGCTCCAGGCTCACCAGGCCGTGCGCGATGCCCCACATCGACATCGCGATCTGCTCGGGATCCTCGTCGAGGTAGACGCCGAGCTCCACCGCGCGGCGCACCGCGTTGATCACCGGTGCGAACGTCCTGCCCGCGGCCCTGCTCATCTCCCGCGTGTGCTCGACGACCTTCGAGTACAGCACCGAGTAGAACTGCGGGTCCGCCAGCGCGCTGCGCCGGTACGCGAGCCCGATCTGCAGCAGGTCCTCCGCCGGGTCCTCGGTGACCGGCACATTCGCGAGGTTGGTGCCGAACCGGCTGAACGCCTCGTCGTACAGCGCTTCGAGCAACGCGGGTTTTCCGCCGAAGAGGGAATAGACCGCTGTCGTCGAGGTGTTGACGTCGGTGGCGATCTTGCGCAGGCTCACCGCGGCGGGGCCCTCGGTGCTGAGCAGCTCGCCCGCCCGCTCGAGCAGACGCCGTCGCAGAGCGTCATCGTGGGTCTTGGGCCGGGGCATCACGCAATCCTAACGGCCGCTGGTCTGCGTGGTATCAGATTGGTACCGTCCCTCCATGGCGATGACCTTGCGGTTGACCGAGGAGGAGAACCTGCGGCTCGCTGAACTGGCGCAGGCCGAGGGGCGCTCCAAGCAGGAGGTCGTGCGCCTCGCGATCGCGGACCGCTACCAGCGCATGCAGCAGGAGGAGAAGCTCGGCGAGGTGCTTGGGCGAGTCCTCCCGAAGTACCGAGGTCTTTTGGATAGGCTCGGATCTTCCTGAAACTGTCAGACCTCTGTGATCAACTGGGTGCTGTGATCTCCTACCTCGACGCCGGGGACCTCTTAGTGCTGGCCACGGCAGTGACCGGCGGCGACCTCGTCGTCAGGGACATCGGTCTCCTCGACACCGCGGCGTACCGTCCCCGCGCCACCGTGCTCGGCGTGGAGGCCTACGACACGCTGTGGTTGAAGTCCTCCGCTTTACTCGACTCGATCGTGCGAACCCGCCCACTGGTCGAGGGAAACTGGCGCCTCGGCTGGGTCGCCGCCGTCACGATGTGCGACATCAACGGCTACTGGATCGACGCCGACGAGGACGACGCGCTGGACCTCGTCCGCTCGCTCGGCCGCGACAAGATCGACGTCTCGGAGATGGCGGGCCATCTCGAAGCGTGGGGGCTCCCGAAGGATTCCGCTTGACCTAGAGCGCGCTCTAGGTCTTAGCGTCGAGTCCGTGAGTTACTCGATAGCCCAAGCCGCGCAGCGCAGTGGGTTGTCCATCGACACCTTGCGCTACTACGAACGAATCGGGCTCGTCGACCCGCCCGCGCGTGACTCGGGTGGGCGCCGCAGCTACTCGGAGGAAGATCTGGGCTGGCTGGCCTTCGTGACGCGCCTGCGCACGACCGGCATGCCCATCCGCATGATGCGCGAGTTCGCGCAGCTCAGGCACCGCGAACACACCGCGGGCCGCCGCAAGCAGATCCTCGTGGAACACCGCAGCGACGTCCGCGCCCGCATCGCGGAACTGCAGTCGTGCCTCGAGGTGCTGGACTACAAGATCGACCACTACGCGGTGGTCGAGCGGGACTTGGAGGCGACGGCGTGAGCCGTTTCATCGGTCAGCTGGAAGTCGGGCCACAGGGGCTCGGCTGCATGGGAATGTCGGAGTTCTACGGCGCCGGCGACGACGCCGAGTCGATCGCGGTGATCCACCGGGCCCTGGAGCTCGGCGTCACCCTGCTCGACACCGCGGACATGTACGGCCCGTACGTCAACGAGGAGCTGGTGGGCCGCGCGATCGCCGACCGTCGCGACTCGGTGGTGCTGGCCACGAAGTTCGGCATCGTCCGCGAAGCGGGCGGCACGCGAGGCATCCGCGGCGACCGCGAGTACGTGCGGTCCTCGGTCGAGGGTTCGCTGAAGCGGCTCGGGGTCGATCACATCGACCTGTACTACCTGCACCGGGTGCCGGCGGACACGCCCATCGAGGAGACCGTCGGCGCGATGTCCGAGCTGGTCAGCGAGGGCAAGGTCCGGCACCTCGGCCTGTCGGAGGCGGGCGCGGCCACGCTGCGCAGGGCCCACGCCGTGCACCCGATCACCGCACTGCAGAGCGAGTGGTCGCTGTGGTCGCGCGACATCGAGGCCGAGATCGTGCCGGCCGCGCGTGAACTCGGCGTCGGCCTCGTGCCGTACTCGCCGCTGGGCCGCGGCGTGCTGACCGGCCGCTTCACCTCCGCCACCGACTTCGGCGAGGGTGACTTCCGAGCGGTCGCGCAGCCGCGGTTCTCCGGGGCCAACCTGGACGCGAACCTGAAGATGGTCGCCGAGCTCAAGGCGCTGGCCGCCGACCGCGGGGTCACGGCCGGCCAGCTGGCGCTGGCGTGGGTGCAGCACCGCGGTGCCGACGTCGTGCCGATTCCGGGGACCAAGCGGATCAAGTACCTGGAGGAGAACGTCGCCGCAGCCGCTCTGGAGCTGTCGGACGCCGACCTGGCCGCGATCGAGGTGGCCGTGCCGGCCGCCGAGGTGGCAGGGGACCGGTACCCGGACATGAGGCCCGTCGGCCGATAGAACATGTGTTCGAGATAATCCCCAGGGTTGTCCACAGGTTGGGGACAAGAGGCTGTGGACAACCCCGGGTTCATGTGGACAACTGGGCCGCAACGCTGGCGCCGAGCTCCCAGCACGCCTCCAGATCGGCCTTCGACGGCTCGCCCGTGACCAGCACGTGCTGGGCCGCCTTCTCCCAGCCGAGCCCGGTCGTGGCCGCTTCCACGCTGCGCACCGCACCCGTCGTGTCGTTGTTGCCGTGCACGTACAGCCCGAACGGCCGGCCGCGCGTGGAGTCGAGGCACGGGTAGTAGACGGTGTCGAAGAAGTGCTTCAGCGCACCGCTCATGTAGCCGAGGTTCGCGGGCGTGCCCAGCAGGTAGCCGTCGGCCTCGAGCACATCCACAGCCGTTGTGGACAACGCGGCCTTCCGCACCACCTCGACGCCCTCGATCTCCGGGGTGGACGCCCCGGACACGACCGCCTCGAACATCGCCTGCACGGCGGGCGACGGCGTGTGGTGGACGACCAGCAGCCTGGCCATCAGTAGTCCATCTCGTAGTCGTCGCTGTTCGGCGGCGGGTCGTCCACGCCGGCTGCCTTGAGGTCTTCCGAGGTCACCGTGTCCACGGTAGGACCCATGAGTCCGATCAGCTCCTCGACGATGTCGAGGTGGGCCTTCCTCGACATCGTGTTCAGCGCCCCGATCTCACTCACCTTGTCGAGGACACCGGTGCCCTCCAGCTTGCGGATGAGCAGGCCGGCCTCGCCGAAGCCGCTCATCGGCCCGGTGATCGCCGAGTTCGACTTGACCGTGGCCGTGAGCATCATCTTCATCGCCGTGTGAGCCTTGAAGTTGATGCCGAAGGCCTTCAACAGCCCGTCGCGCACCCGCACCTGGTGCGCCTTCATGTCCTTGCTGAACCCGCCCCGGAACATGTCGAGGCCGCGCTTGCTGTCCGGGTGTGCGTCCAGCACCGCCTGTGCCAGGTCACGCCGCGTGTACTCCATGGGCGGCAACATAGATGACCATGACCCGCGCCTCCTACGACATTGTTGCCGCCAGCTACGCCGAGCTCATCCGGACGCGCACGACGGCCGCCCGCTCGACGCCGCGATCATGCGGGCGTTCGCCGAACTGGCCGAGGGGAGGATCGGCGACCTCGGTTGCGGCACCGGCCGCATCACGCAGTACCTGTACGAACTCGGGCTGGACGCGTTCGGGGTCGACCTCTCGCCGGGCATGGTCGAGCAGGCCAAGAAGCTCTACCCGCATCTAGAGTTCCAGGTCGGCGACAACAACGCGCTGGATCTGGAGGACGACAGCCTGGGCGGCGCGGTCGTCTGGTACTCCACGGTGCACGTGCCCGCGGAATCCGTGCCGTGGCGGGAGTTCCACCGCGTCGTGAAACCTGGCGGGTACCTGTTGCACGCGTTCAAGGCCGGCAACCAGAAAGTGCACCTCGACCACGCCTACGGCCACGACGTGGACCTCGACGTCTACTGGCACGAGCCGGACGAGACGGTGAAAAACGCGAGCGACGCAGGATTCAACGAAGTGGCACGCTTGCAACGTCAGAAGGACGTGCACGAGAAGGGCCCGCAGGCGTTCCTGTTGCTGCAGAAGACACAACGGAACCCCGAGGCCCGCAAGACGTCCTAAAGGGTGTACACAGGAGGGACCATGAAGACCACCGCCCTTATGACCACCAGTCCTCGTCAGCGTCGCATCACCTGGGGTTTCGGCCTTGCGATCGGCATCGGGATGATCGGGATCGGGCCCCTCTTCGCGTCGCTGTGGCCGGGGTTCGACCACAGCCCGTGGGACGTCAACACGATGTTGCTCGGACTCGGCGTGGGGCTCTGCACGATCGCCTACATCTTCGGCCGGATCGCCGTCGCGGCGGTCACCGAGGGGCGTCGCAACGCGATCGCCCCGCCGACCAGAAGGGCCTACCTGGTGGCCGGCGGGGGCTTCGTTCTTGCCGCGCTGTGCCTGATGATCGCGCTGGCCGGCTGACCTAGCCGACCAACTCGGTCACGCGCTCCCGCAACACCTTCAACCTGGCAACCGCGGCTTCACGGGCGGACGGAAGTCCGTCCGTGACCGGCTCGACCACTTCCAGGTACGCCTTGAGCTTCGGCTCGGTGCCGGACGGCCGCACGATCACGCGCACGCCGTCCGCGGTCCAGCGCAGGACGTCCGCGCCCGGCAGCATGTCCTCGGACGTGAAGTCCGGCGGAGGCTCGGCGCGCAGCCGGGCCATCGTGGCGCCGATCAGGCTCAAGTCGGTGTACCGCAAGGAAACCTGGTCGGTCAGGTGCAGGCCGTGGTCCAGCGCCAGCTGGTCCAGCGCGTCCAGCAACGTGCGCCCCGACGCCTTCAGCCCTGCCGCCAGGTCAGCGGCCACGACCGCGGCGGACAGGCCGTCCTTGTCGGCGACGTGCGACGGGTCGACGCAGTTGCCCAGCGCCTCCTCGTAGGCGAACACCAGACCCTCGCCCGCCCGCGCCAGCCACTTGAAGCCGGTCAGCGTCTCCGCGTAGCGGGCACCGTGCGCGGCAGCGATCGACTTCAGCAGCGACGACGACACGATCGTCGTTGCCACCAAAGGATCTGCGGACTCGGTCGTCGACAGCACCAGCGAGCCGAGCAGCACGCCCGTCTCGTCACCGCGCAGCATCCGCCACGCCGAGCCGTCCCGCACGCCCAGCGCGCACCGGTCGGCGTCCGGGTCCAGCGCGATCGCCAGGTCGGCGTCGGCGGAGGCGGCCAGCGCCAGCAGTTCGTCCGACGCGCCCGGCTCCTCGGGGTTCGGGAACACGACGGTCGGGAAGTCCGGGTCCGGCACCGCCTGCGACCGCACCACATGCACGTCGGTGAAACCCGCGCGCCGCAACGCTTCCACGGCGAACGCGCCGCCGACACCGTGCATCGGCGTCAGCGCGATCTTCAGGCCCCGCGCGTTCTGGCGCGGCAGCGAGGAGACCCGCTCCAGGTACTCGTCGACCTCGGCGTCCGACACCACCGAGTACGTGGGCGACCGCGGCACCGACACCGCCGCGGGCACGGCCTCGATCGCCTTCTCGATCTCGCCGTCCGACGGCGGCACGATCTGCGAACCGCCGGTCAGGTAGAGCTTGTAGCCGTTGTCCGCTGGCGGGTTGTGCGACGCGGTGATCTGGATCCCGGCGACGGCACCGTGCCGCCGCACCAGGAACGCGAGCACGGGCGTCGGCAACGGTCCTGGCAGCACCCGCACGTCGAAGCCCGCCGCGGCCATGACCTCGGCGGCGGCCGTGCAGAACTCCTCGGACCCGTGCCGGGCGTCCCTGCCCACGAACACCACGCCGGACCCCGGCGAGCCCAGCCACGCGGCCAGTCCGGCGGTCGTGCGGACCACCGTGGCCACGTTCATGCCGTTCGTGCCCGCCCGCACCGGTCCGCGCAGCCCGGCGGTGCCGAACGTCAGCGGCCCGGCCATCCGGTCGGCCAGGTCCTCCAGCGCGGCGGCGTCACCGCCCATCGCGCGCGCCAACACCCCCTGCAGCTCCTCACGAGAAGCCGCGGAGGGGTCGTCAGCGATCCACCGGAACGTCGCGTCGCGCAGTGCCGGCGTGAGGCTCATGCGCGGTCCACCAGCTCGCGCAGCAGCGTGCCCATGCGCTGGGCGGCCGCGGCACCGGCCTCCAGCACCTCCTGGTGGTTCAGCGGCTCACCGGTGATGCCCGCCGCGAGGTTCGTGACCAGCGACAGGCCGAACACCTCGACGCCCTCGGCGCGCGCGGCGATGGCCTCGTGCACGGTCGACATGCCGACCATGTCGGCACCCAGCGTCCGCAGCATCCGGATCTCGGCCGGCGTCTCGAAGTGCGGGCCGGGCAGACCGGCGTACACGCCCTCCTCCAGCGACGAGTCGATCTGCTGGGCAAGCGACCGCAGGCGCGGCGAGTACAGGTCCGTCAGGTCCACGAACCGCGCGCCGACCAGCGGCGACACCGCGGTCAGGTTCAGGTGGTCGGAGATCAGCACGGGCTGCCCGACGGACATGCCCTGCCGCAGGCCACCGGCGGCGTTGGTCAGGATGACCGTCGACACCCCAGCGGCAGCGGCCGTGCGCACGCCGTGGACGACCGTCTGGACGCCCTTGCCCTCGTAGCCGTGGGTGCGGCCGAGGACGACGAGCACCTTCTTCGAACCCACCTCGACGGAGCGGATGGTGCCGCCGTGGCCGAGTGCGGTCGGGGCCTCGTAGCCCGTCAGTTCGCCGACGGGGATTTCGACGGTGGGTGCGCCGATCACGTCGGCGGCGGGCCGCCAGCCGGAGCCGAGCACGATCGCGATGTCGTGCTTCGCCACGCCGGTGCGGCTCTGGATCTCTTCCGCGGCCTTGCCGGCCAGCTCTTCTGGAGTCACCGCGAGAGCTTAAGCCGTGTCCCGCGGGTCTGTCCGCGATAGCCGCGCCCGAGGGGGTCCCTGACGGCACCGTCATGAACCCTCTCGGACACGACTCTCATCGGACCGACCCGCGGGACACGGCTCAAACCGGGGCGAACGTGGAGGCGATCGCGTCGAACAGCCTCACCCGCGCCTCGTCCTCCTGCTCAGTGGGCACGACGACCTCGACCACCCACAGGTCGTTGCCGTGCGGCAGCACGCGAGAGAAGTGCGACCTCCGCAACGCGTTCGGCTCGGTGCCCTCCACCGTCCGGTAGATGAACTGGATGCTCTCCTCGCTGCGCGGCCCCGCGAGGTTCGGCGTCTGCACTTTTTCGCCGCCGAAGAACCGGTCCGGCCACTGCGCCGCCACGCCCTGCGTGTAGTCGCCGATGTCGCGCTTCGGGTAGTAGCCGGGGAACCGCTGGACGGTGACCTCGTACGCACCGGTCGGTGAGATGAAGTGCACGACCGCGGAGGCGGGCATCCAGTTGTCGGCCGCGCGCTGCTCGGCGTACGTCGACCAGCTCTCCTCGACGTTCAGGGCGAACCGGCCGCCCTGGTCACCGTTCGCGGTCACGGCCGAGGCGGTCCGCTGCTCGAACGACGGCGCGGTGGGCAGCGTCGGCAGCACCGTCGGCGAGTTCTGCTCGACCGGCGGGAGCAGCGGGGCCCCCGCCACGATCCGCGTCAGCGCGAACCCGCCGCCCGACCCGGCCAGGAACAGCAGGACGGCCGTGACCAGCACGAACGTCGTCGCGATCGGACCGCGCCGGCGCTGCCGCGGGAACGGCTCGGTGACCAGGAACGGCAGCGGCCCTGGGTCGTCGGCCAGCGGCGCGTCCGGCTCGACCTTCGGCTTCGGCCGCACGATCACCGGCGGCGCCACCGTCTGACGCACCTCGAACGCGTCCGTGCCGGGCTCCGGCAGCAGCGGGTAGACCTGCTTGCGCACGTCGACCAGCGGCATCCGCTCGGCCGGCTCCTTCTGCATCAACCCGCTGATCACCGGCGCGAGCCGCCCGGCACCGGCCGGCACCGGCACGTCACCGTTGATCACCGAGTTGATCGTCTGCATGACGTTCTTGCCCACGTAGGGCGGCTCGCCGGCCATCGCGGCCCACAGCGTCGCGCCCAGCGACCAGCGGTCCGCGGCCGCCGACACGTCCCCGCCCTGGGCGACCTCGGGCGCGATGTAGGCGGGGGTGCCCAGCGTGATGCCCCGCGCGGTCATGGTGGCCTCGGCGACGTTGCGCGCGATGCCGAAGTCCGTGAGCTTGACCCGGCCGTCGTCGGCGATCAGCACGTTGCCGGGCTTCACGTCCCGGTGCGTGATGCCGGCCCGGTGCGCGGACTCCAGTGCGGCCGCGATGGCGTCCAGCACCGCCGCGCCCTGCTTCTCGGTGAGGCAGCCCTGCTCCTGCAGCACCTCGCTGAGGCTGCGCGACGGCACGATCTCCATCACCACGTACGGGTCGCCGTCGTGCTGCACGACGTCGTAGAGCGTGACGAGGTTCGGATGCGACAGCGCGGCGACGGCCCGTGCCTCGCGCATGGTGCGTTCGCGCAGCTCAGCGGCCGCGACGTCGGGCATGCCGGGCGGCCGCAGGATGCCCTTCACCGCGACCTGCCGGCGCAGCACCTCGTCGTGGGCGGCCCAGACCGTGCCCATCGAGCCCTGTCCGAGCAGGTGCAGCAGCCGGTACCTAGCCGCGATCAAGCGATCCTGGTCACCGTTTTCCACTAGCCCATTCTTCCTGACACTCTTGCTGCATCATTAACGGCGGTGAACCTCACATAGCCGTGTCGGTACCGGTCGGTAACACTGCAACGCATGATGGAGTTGGCCTTGTCCGCCGAATTCCGCCCGAACGAGTTCCCCTCCGCGTCGAGGGAACAGTGGCGTGAGCTGGTCGACGCCGTCCTCCGCAAGACCGGGGCCAGCTTCGAGTCGCTTGTCACGAAGACCTACGACGGCATCGAGCTGCAGCCTCTCTACACGCTGGACGACGCGCTGCCCACGCCGTACGCGCTCGCGCCGGCCAAGCAGGGCTGGGACGTCCGCCAGCGCCACGCCGTGCCCGACCCGGTCGCCGTGATGAACGACCTGGAGGGCGGCGTCACCTCGTTGTGGCTCGCCATCCCCGCCGACTCGCTCGAGCGGGTGCTGGACGGCGTCTACCTCGACCTCGCGCCGATCGTGCTCGACGGTGACGTCGACGCCGCCCGCGCCATGCTGCGCATCTACGACCAGGCGCCGCTGCTGGCCGCGGACGTGGTCGGCAACCTCGCTCTGGTGCCGTCTGGCGAGGCACTGGACGTCATCAAGCAGGCCAACAAGCTCTTTCCGGGTCTGCGCACGGTGGTCGTCGACGCGCTGCCGTTCCACGACGCGGGCGGGTCGGACACGGAGGAACTCGGTGCGTCGCTCGCGCTGGCCGTCTCCTACCTGCGTGCTTTGACGGATGCCGGGCTCGGCGTCGCGCAGGCCTTCGCGCAGCTGGAGTTCCGCTACGCCGCGACCGCCGACCAGTTCCTCACCATCGCGAAGCTGCGAGCGGCTCGCCGGCTGTGGGCGCGGGTCGCCGAGGTGTCCGGTGCCGACGTGCCGCAGGTGCAGCACGCTGTCACGTCCTCGGCGATGATGACCCGCCGCGACCCGTGGGTGAACATGCTGCGCACCACGGTGGCGACGCTGGCCGCCGGTCTCGGTGGCGCCGACTCGGTGACGGTGCAGCCGTTCGACGCGGCCATCGGGGTGCCGGACGAGTTCGCCCGCCGCGTCGCCCGCAACACGCAGAACCTGCTGCTGGAGGAGTCGCACCTCGGTGAGGTGATCGACCCCGCGGCCGGGTCCTGGTACGTGGAGAAGCTCACCGACGACCTCGCCACGCGGGCCTGGGCGTGGTTCCAGGAGATCGAACGGGCGGGCGGGCTGCCTGCCGCGCGGTCGTTGGTGGCCGACCGGATCGCTCAGACTTGGGAGAAGCGTTCTGCGCGGCTCGCGAATCGCAGCGATCCGATCACGGGGGTGAGCGAGTTCCCGAACCTGGGTGAGAAGCCGGTCGTCCGCCCACCCGCTCCCGGCGCGCCCGTCGCCGCAGCCGACCCCGCTCCCGGGATCGATTCCGACTCGCAGGCCCCCTGGGGGGATCCACCCCCCATCCCAAGTGTCTCAGGCAGGTCTGACAGTTCCTGGCTGCCGCGCGTCCGCTACGCCCAGGCCTTCGAGGAACTGCGCGACCTGGCCGACGCCCAACAGGAACGCCCCCAGGTCTTCCTCGCCACCCTGGGCCCGGTAGCCGCGCACACCGCCCGCGCCACCTTCGCCGCGAACCTCTTCAACGCCGGCGGTCTCGCCACCCCGAACGCGGGCCCGACCAAGACCGCGGACGACGTGGCGCAGAAGTTCAAGGAGTCCAAGGCAAGGGTCGCCGTGCTGTGCGGCAGCGACACCAGCTACGCCGACGCCGCCCAGGTCGTCGAGGCGTTGCGCGAAGCCGGCGCCGAGCGGGTACTCCTGGCCGGGCGCAAGAGCGACGCCGAGGTCGACGGCTACGTCTACGCGGGTTGCCCGGCGCTGGAAATCCTGAACGACACCTTCGAGTTCCTTGGAGTCAGGCGATGATCCCCAACTTCGCGGACATCGACCTCGGCCCGCTGCCGTCGGCGAAGTACGAGAGCGACCTGCCGGTGTGGGACACGCCGGAGGGCATCGCGGTCAAGCCGGCCTACGGACCGTCCGATGTGGACGGACTGGACTTCCTGCAGACCTATCCCGGTGTCGCGCCGTTCCTCAGAGGCCCGTACCCGACGATGTACGTCAACCAGCCGTGGACTGTCCGCCAGTACGCGGGTTTCTCGACGGCCGAAGAGTCGAACGCCTTCTACCGCCGCAACCTCGCGGCCGGGCAGAAGGGTTTGTCGGTCGCCTTCGACCTCGCCACCCACCGCGGCTACGACTCGGACCACCCGCGCGTGGCCGGGGACGTCGGCATGGCGGGCGTCGCGATCGACTCGATCTACGACATGCGCACGCTGTTCGACGGCATCCCGCTCGACAAGATGTCCGTGTCGATGACGATGAACGGCGCGGTGCTGCCGATCCTGGCCCTGTTCGTCGTCGCGGCGGAGGAGCAGGGGGTGAAGCCGGAGCAGCTCATGGGGACGATCCAGAACGACATCCTCAAGGAGTTCATGGTCCGCAACACCTACATCTACCCGCCCGCGGCGTCGATGCGGATCATCTCCGACATCTTCAGCTTCACCAGCCAGAAGATGCCGAAGTACAACTCCATCTCCATCTCCGGCTACCACATGCAGGAGGCCGGGGCGACGGCCGACCTGGAGCTGGCCTACACCCTCGCGGACGGCGTCGAGTACATCCGGGCCGGAAAAGAAGCGGGCCTGGACGTGGACGCGTTCGCGCCGCGTCTGAGCTTCTTCTGGGCCATCGGCATGAACTTCTTCATGGAGATCGCCAAGATGCGGGCCGCACGCCTGCTCTGGGCGAAGCTGGTCAACGGCTTCGAGCCCAAGAGCCAGAAGTCGCTCAGCCTCCGCACGCACTGCCAGACGTCCGGCTGGTCGCTCACCGCGCAGGACGTGTTCAACAACGTCGCGCGCACGTGCGTCGAGGCGATGGCCGCGACGCAGGGGCACACGCAGTCGTTGCACACCAACGCTCTCGACGAGGCGCTCGCGCTGCCGACGGACTTCTCGGCGCGAATCGCCCGCAACACCCAGCTGCTGCTGCAGCAGGAGTCCGGCACCACGCGCGTGATCGACCCGTGGGGCGGTAGCGCGTACGTCGAACGACTCACGAACGAGCTGGCCGCAAAGGCCTGGGAGCACATCACCGAGGTCGAGAAGGCTGGTGGCATGGCCCGCGCGATCGACGAGGGCATCCCCAAGCTGCGCATCGAGGAGGCCGCCGCCCGCACGCAGGCGCGCATCGACTCCGGCCGCCAGCCCGTCATCGGCGTCAACAAGTACCTGGTGACCAACGACGAGCAGATCGACGTCCTCAAGGTCGACAACGCGGGCGTGCGCACGCAGCAGTTGGAGAAGCTCAGGCGCCTGCGGGAGGAGCGCGACCAGTCCGCTGTGGACAGTGCGCTCAACGCGCTGACGAACGCGGCGAGCGGTGGCGGTAACCTGCTCGAGCTCGCCATCGACGCCGCCCGCGCCAAGGCGACCGTGGGCGAGATCTCCGAGTCGCTCGGCAAGGTGTGGGGGCGGCACACCGCCCAGATCCGCACCATTTCCGGTGTCTACCGGCAGGAGGTCGGCCAAGTGTCCAACGTGGACGCCTGCCGCGAGGTCGTCGAGGCGTTCGCGGAGGAGGAAGGCCGCCGGCCGCGCATCCTGGTCGCCAAGATGGGTCAGGACGGTCACGACCGCGGCCAGAAGGTGATCGCCACGGCGTTCGCGGACCTCGGCTTCGACGTCGACGTCGGCCCGCTGTTCCAGACGCCGGAGGAGGTCGCGCGCCAGGCCGTGGAGGCCGACGTGCACATCGTCGGCGTGTCCTCGCTCGCCGCCGGCCACCTCACGCTGGTGCCCGCGCTCAAAGAAGAACTCGCCAAGCTCGGCCGCGGGGACATCATGATCGTGGTCGGTGGCGTCATCCCGCCGCAGGACTTCGACGAGCTGTACGCGGCGGGTGCGGCGGCGATCTTCCCGCCCGGCACCGTGATCGCCGACGCGGCCAAGGATTTGCTGGTGAAACTCTCGGACCAGCTCGGGCACCATGGCTAGGGTGATCGATGTCGCCGAGTACACGAAGGGCGTCCTCGACGGCAATCGAGGCGTGCTGGCCAAGGCCATCACGCTGGTCGAGTCGAAGCGCGCCGAGCACCGAGCCAAAGCGCAGGAGCTGCTGATCGAGCTGTTGCCCAAGTCGGGCAACGGGATCAGGGTCGGCATCACGGGCGTCCCCGGCGTGGGCAAGTCGACGTTCATCGACGCTCTCGGCACCACGCTGACCGAGAAGGGCCACCGGGTGGCGGTGCTCGCCGTCGACCCGTCGTCGACCCGCACCGGCGGCAGCATTCTGGGCGACAAGACGCGCATGTCGCGGCTCTCGGTGAACCAGGACGCGTTCATCCGGCCCTCGCCGACCTCCGGCACGCTCGGCGGCGTCGCGCAGGCCACCCGCGAGACGATCGTGCTGGTCGAGGCGGCCGGCTTCGACGTGGTGCTGGTCGAGACCGTGGGCGTCGGGCAGTCCGAGGTGGCCGTCGCGAACATGACGGACTGCTCGCTCTTCCTGACCCTGGCGCGCACCGGCGACCAGCTGCAGGGCATCAAGAAGGGCATCCTCGAACTCGCGGACGTCATCGCGGTCAACAAGGCCGACGGCGACCACGAACTGGAGGCCCGCAAGGCCGCCCGTGAGCTGGCCGGTGCGTTGAAACTGCTGCGTCCCCCGGACGCGTTGTGGCACCCACCGGTGCTGACGTGTTCCGGCCTCACGGGAACCGGTCTCGACGAGCTGTGGTCCCGAGTGCTGGAACACCGGGCCACCCTGAGGGACGCGGGCGAGCTGGACGAACGGCGCCGCCGCCAGCAGGTCGAGTGGACCTGGATGATGGTCCACGACGAACTGTGGCGGCAGGTGCGCGAGAGCACCGCTGTACGCGCGCTAGCGCCCTCTTTGGAGGAGAAGGTGCGGTCAGGAGAACTGACCGCGACCCTCGCCGCGGAGCAGATTTTGCAGGCGTTTCAATCGGACTCTGGGTGAGCGCTTAACTAGTTTGGGTGACCTTCGAACGTGGTATTCGAGGTAGAGTTCAGGCCATGTCGAGGTTGCTGCTGGCCTGCGTGTTCGCGCTGATGGGTGTCTTCGGTCTGGCCGGAACATCCTTCGCCGGAGACACCGCGAACGACGCCGTAGTAGTAGCCGGGCAGACGACCGTGAACCCGGCGCCGAGCGTGGATTCCCCGCAGGCGCCGTCGCCCGAAGAGCGGGCGGAGACCAAGCGCAAGCTGTGGCTCGGCGGAATCGCCGCGCTGCTCTTCGTGCTGGTCTACTACCGCAACAAGAAGCGGTGGGCAGCGTGGCGCAAGGACAGGGCGGCCAAGAAGGGCTGACTCGAGGACCGCTCGGCGGTCGTTCGAGGTGAGACGATTCGTCCCAGATGATGGGACGTAATAGTCAAAATTAAGCGTGCTTCCCGACCATTTGCGTCATCGTTGATCGGTCAGACCGAAACTCGCTCGCCGCTTGGCGCAGCGCTGCGACCGGCCAGCCGGTTGATCATCATCAGCGCACCGCGTCTTTCGGGTGGTGATGCAGGATGGTGGCAAATGGGTACCGATTTGAAGATCAGCACACGCTCGACCGTCGAGCGGTACTCGGACGCGCTGCTGGACCTGTCGCACTCGATCCACGCCGAGCCTGAGCTGGCGTTTTCCGAGCACCGCAGCGTTGAGAAGATCACCTCCCTGCTGGCCCGCGAGGGTTTCAAGATCGACCGCGGCGTCGCTGACCTGGAAACCGCGTTCACCGCGACGTACGGCGACGGCGAGCTGGTGCTGGGACTTTGTGCCGAATACGACGCACTGCCCGAGGTCGGGCACGCGTGCGGGCACAACGTCATCGCCGCGGCTTCCGTGGGCTCCGCACTCGCGCTGCGTGATATCGCGGACCGACTGGGTGTCACCGTGAAGGTGATCGGTACGCCGGCCGAAGAGGTCGGCGGCGGCAAGGTGCTCATGCTGGAACGGGGCGTGTTCGACGACGTCTCGTTCTCGATGATGGTGCACCCGGCGCCGTACGAGTCGTGCGCCGCGCGCTCGCTGGCCATCACCGACCTCGAGGTGCACTACACGGGCAAGCCGTCGCATGCGGCCGCCGCCCCGCACCTGGGCATCAACGCCGCGGACGCGGTGACGGTCGCGCAGATCTCGATCAGTCTGCTGCGCCAGCACCTCGAACCGGGCCAGATGGTGAGCGGCATCGTCACCAACGGCGGCACCGTGCCGAACGTAATACCCGCCCGCGCATCGGCGATGTTCGATGTGAGGGCGGAGAACTTGGAGTCTTTGCAGCGCCTGGAGAACCGGATCCGGGACTGCTTTCAGGCCGGCGCGCTCGCGACCGGCTGCACCCATGAGGTCGTGCAGGTCTCACCGATCTACGCCGAGCTGACTCCCGATCCGTGGCTGGCGGACGCCTACCGGCGTGCGGCCACCGAGCTGGGACGACGTCCGCTTTCGCCGGAACTCGAGCAGCGAGAGAAGATCGGCAGTACCGACATGGGCAACGTCACCAGAGTGTTGCCCGCTATCCACCCGACCATCGCCATTGACTGCGGAGACGCGGTGAACCACCAACTAGAGTTCGCGACCGCCTGTGCGTCGGCGTCGGCCGACCGTGCGCTGCTCGATGGAGCACTTGCCATGGCCTGGACGACGATCGCGACAGCCACCGATTCCCAGCAGCGCGCACGTCTGCTGGCCCGCGGAGGTGCGGCATGACGGTTCTGGACTCCCGGCCCTCCGGCTCCTCAACTGTGAAGACGTCCACCGAGATGCTTGTCGACCCCACCGGGGTGAGCATGTCTCCTGTGGATGATCTCGGAGAGGGTCGTGGACCGGCCTGGCTCGACGACTGGCTGAAGGCGCATGCCTCCGACATCGTCGCCTGGCGCCGGCACATCCACGCCCACCCCGAGTTGTCCCGTCGTGAGTACAACACCACCGAGCTCGTGGCGAAGCTGCTGCGCGAGGTCGGCCTCAAGCCACGGGTGCTGCCCGGCGGCACCGGCCTGATCTGCGACATCGGCAGCGGCCCCCGCTGCGTGGCGTTGCGCGCGGACATGGACGCCCTGCCGTTGCCGGAGAACACCGGCCTGCCGTACTCGTCCACTGTGGACGGTGTGTCGCACGCGTGCGGCCACGACGCCCACACGACGGTCCTCGTCGGCACCGCGCTGGCGCTCGCGTCGGCCACCGAGCTCCCCGGCCGCGTCCGTCTGGTGTTCCAGCCGGCCGAAGAGGTCATGCCGGGCGGCGCGCTGGACGTGCTGGCGGCGGGCGGTCTCGACGGCGTGGAGCGGATTTTCGGTCTGCACTGCGACCCGCGGCTGCAGGTCGGCCGGATCGGCACCCGCATCGGCGCCATCACGTCGGCCTCCGACCTGCTGGAGCTGCGGCTGTCGTCGCCGGGCGGCCACACCTCGCGCCCGCACCTGACCGCGGACCTGGTGCACGCCCTGGGCACGGTCATCACCGGCCTGCCGACCATGCTGTCGCGCCGCGTCGACCCCCGTTCCGGCACCGTCCTGGTGTGGGGCGCGGTCCACGCGGGTGAGGCGCCGAACGCGGTGCCGCAGGAAGGCCTGGTGCGCGGCACGCTGCGCACCGGTGACCGCGACATCTGGGCCGAGCTCGAGCCGCTGGTCAAGGACCTCGTGACGGGCCTGCTGGCCCCGACCGGCGTCGGCTTCGACCTGCACCACCGCCGCGGCGTGCCGCCGGTGGTGAACGAGCGCGAGTCCACCCAGATCCTGCGTGCCGGCATCGAGGCCGCGCTGGGCGACGACGCGCTCGCAGGCACCGAGCAGTCCTCCGGCGGTGAGGACTTCGGCTGGTACCTGGAGCACGTCCCCGGCTCGTTCGCGCGCCTCGGCGTGTGGAACGGCCAGGAGAAACAGCGCGACCTGCACCAGCCGACGTTCGACCTCGACGAGCGCGCGCTCCTCGTGGGCGTCCGCGTGATGGTGCACACCGCGCTGGCTGCTCTGGCCTAGAGGACGACCCTTTCAGATCGTGCCGTGTTGTGGCGCGTGCGGAACGAATGCGCACGCGCCACAGCGCTGTCCGGGTCCTTCTTGTCCGCCACGTAGTGCCAGTCCATCCGGACCTCGTCCGGCGTGACCCGCAGCGTCGAGACGCCGTGCGAGTCCAGCTCCACGAACCGCACGTGCGGGTTGAGCGCCTGGAACTGCGCCTCGACCTGCAACGCGACCGTGCGCGGCGGCACCTTCAGCAGATCGTCGAAGTTGTCCGACGTCAGCGACGTGACGACGTACTCCGTCGCCACCGAGTTGTTGTTGTACGGCACCTCGTTGGCCCACGAGCTGTGGATGTCGCCGGTCAGGAACACCGTGTTCTTCCGCTCGCCCAACGACCTCAGCACCAGCTCCCGGTCGGCGGGAAAGCCGTCCCACTGGTCGGGGTTCGTCTGCGGGAGGCCCGGTAGCGGCGGGACCTTGAGCGGGCTGATCATCACCGAGTTGCCGACGAGCTGCCAGCGGGCGCCGTCGGTGGTGAGGGTCCTGATCAGCCGGTCGCGCTGGGCCGTGCCGAGGATCGTGCTGTCGGTGCGGTACGAGCGCAGGTCGAGCATGGTCAACGTCGCCAGCGAGCCGAAGTGGAACGTCCGGTCGAGCTTGCCCTCCCGGACCGGCATCCACTCGAAGTAGGCCTGCGTCGCGGCGGCCATCCGCGCGGCCCACGGGCCTTCGGTGGCCGGATCGTGTTGTGGCGAACCGATGCTGGACGAGTTGTCGGCGCTCTCGTGATCGTCCCAGGTCGCGATCATCGGGTGAGCTGAGTGCAGCGCCTGCACGTGCCGGTCGGTCTTGTACTTCGCGTGCCGGCGCCGGTAGTCGTCGAGGGTGATGCACTTGTGCGGTGGGTCCTGCTCCCGGACCACGCCGTCGACGTTCTCGTAGATGTAGTCGCCGAGGTGGATCACGGCGTCGAGGTCCTGGCGAGCGAGGTGCCCGTAACCGGCGAAGTGCCCGGCCGACCAGTTCGCGCACGACGCGATGCCGAAGTTCAGCTCGGACCCGCAGCCCCCGGTCTTGGTCCTGCCGACCGGTGACACGACGTCGCCGACGCGGAAGCGGTACCAGTAGCGGGTGTTGTCCCGCAGGCCGTGGACCTCGACCTTCACCGTGTGGTCCCGCGCGGCGGAGGTGCGGGTGGTGCCGCGCCGCACGATCCGGCGGAAGTCCTCGTCGCGCGCGATCTCCCAGCGGATCGGCTCGGACGTGATCACGCGAGTCCACAGCAGCACACCGTCCGGCAACGGATCACCGGACGCGACACCGTGCTCGAACAACGGAGTGGCAGCGCGGGCGGTACCGGTCGAAGCGGCACCGGCCACGGCTGCGCCTAGCAGGAAAGTTCTTCTGGCAACCCCAGTCATGCCTCCAGCATGCCGAAGATCAGCTCACCGGTTCGGTCAATTGAGGACGCGCTTCCGGGGCAGAGGCGCGGACGGCGTCGGCCGCCTGGTCGTCCGGCTGGGTCTGGGACGCGCGCTCGGCCTCGACGCGTGCGTTGTAGACCTCGATCTCGCGCTTGATCGCGTCCTCGTCCCAGCCGAGCACCGGCGCGATCAGCCGCGCCACCGCCTCCGCCGAGTCGACGCCGCGGTGGGCGTACTCGATGGAGATGCGGGTGCGCCGCGTCAGCACGTCCTCCAGGTGCATCGCACCCTCGTGCGAGACCGCGTACAGCGCCTCGACCTGCAGGTAGTCGGGGGAGGCCGGGATCGGCTTGAGCAGCTCGGGGTTGTCGGTCGCCAGCGACAGCACCTCGTGCACCAGCGAGCCGTAGCGGTCCAGCAGATGCCGGACGCGGTACGGGTGCAGGCCGTGCTTGGCCGCCAGCTGATCGGCCTGGTTCACCAGCGCGTGGTACCCGTCGGCACCGACCAGCGGCACCTTGTCCGTGATGGACGGCTGGATCCGGCCCGGCATGTCCACCTGCGCCGCGTCGACGGCGTCCGCACCCATGACCCGGTACGTCGTGTACTTGCCGCCCGCGATCGCCACCAGACCCGGCGAGACCCGCGCCACCGCGTGCTCGCGCGAAAGCTTTGACGTCGAATCGGATTCGCCAGCCAGCAACGGCCGCAGACCCGCGTAGACGCCCTCGATGTCGTCGTGAGTCAACGGCGTCGCGAGCACCGAGTTGACGTGCTCGAGGATGTAGTCGATGTCGTGCTTGGTCGCCGCCGGGTGCGCCAGGTCGAGGTTCCAGTCGGTGTCCGTGGTGCCGACGATCCAGTGGTTGCGCCACGGGATCACGAACAGCACGGACTTCTCGGTGCGCAGGATCATGCCGGACTCGGCCACGATCCGGTCCCGCGGAACGACGATGTGCACGCCCTTCGACGCGCGCACCCGGAACCGGCCGCGCGAGCCAGAAAGCCGCTGCAGCTCGTCCGTCCACACGCCGGTCGCGTTGATCACGGCATGCGCCCGCACGTCGACCTCGCGGCCGTCCTCGACGTCGCGCACCCGCACGCCGGACACCCGGTCCGCCTCGCGCAGGAACCCGACCACCTGGGTCGAGGTGCGCACGACGGCGCCGTAGTGGGCGGCGGTGCGGCCGACCATCATCGTGTGCCGTGCGTCGTCGGCCTGGGCGTCGTAGTAACGGATGCCGCCGATCAACGCATCGCGCTTCAAAGCCGGCACCAGACGGAGGGCGCCCGCACGGGTGAGATGTTTCTGCCCCGGCACGGACCGGGCGCCGCCCATCGTGTCGTACAGGAACAGCCCGGCCGCCGTGTACGGGCGCTCCCAGATGCGGTTGGTCAGCGGGTAGAGGAAGCTCACCGGCTTCACCAGGTGCGGTGCGATGCGGTTGAGCAACAGCTCGCGTTCGCGCAGTGCCTCGCGGACGAGGCCGAACTCCAGCTGTTCCAGGTAGCGCAGGCCGCCGTGGAAGAGCTTCGAGGATCTGCTCGACGTGCCCGACGCCAGGTCACGGGCCTCGACGAGGGCTACGCGCAGACCTCTCGTGGCCGCGTCCAGAGCCGCGCCGACACCGACCACACCGCCGCCGATCACGACGACGTCGAACGTCTCGGATCCCAGGCGGTGCCAGGACTCCTCGCGTTCGGCCGGGCCGAGCCTGCCGGTGATCGGTGGTGCGAGATGGGTTTGCGGTGGAGCAGCTGCGTTCTTGCGCGTTGCCACGACAGACGCCTCCCTGTGACGACTCCGGCTCACGCTACCTTCAGCCACCGCCCTTCGCCCATGGATGCGCTGCTAGATACGAACGGCCCCTAAACGGCCTGATGCGGTCTAACCGGCATGGACAAGTGATCAGTAGTAGGAATAGCGTCCGAGCGTTGTGGGCGGGCGGCGCGGCCTGGCCTCCGGGTTTGCGCTCCCTCCTGTGCCGGAAACTTGGGAGGTCGGCGAATGAGCGCAGGCTCGATCTTCGTGTGGGAGATGCTGGGGACGGCGGTCCTCATCCTCCTGGGCACCGGTGTGGTCGCCAACCAGGTGCTCAAGAACACGCTCGGCAACAGCACGGGTTTCCTGTTCGTCAACGTCGGCTGGGCGTTCGCGGTCTTCACCGGTGCGAGCATCGCGAACCCGAGCCAGGCACACCTCAACCCGGCGGTCACGTTCGGTCTCGCGATCGCCGACAAGACGCCGTGGGGCGACGTGCCGTTCTACGTCCTCGGCCAGATGGTCGGGGCGATCATCGGCGCGATGCTCTGCTGGGCGACCTACAAGATGCAGTTCGACGCCCACGACGAGCCGCAGAACACCCTCGGCATCTTCTCCACCGGACCGACCATTCCGAACAAGGTGTGGAACCTCGTGTCCGAGATCATCGGCACGTTCGTGCTCGTCGCGTGGATCCTGCTGTCGCCTGCCGCAAAGGCCGGTGACGGTGGCGTGCCGCAGTTCGGCAACTCGGCGCTGGGCTACGCCGGCGTCGCGTTCGTGGTGCTGGTGATCGGTACCTCGCTCGGTGGCCCCACGGGCTACGCCATCAACCCGGCGCGTGACCTCGGTCCGCGCATCGCCTACGCGTTCCTCATGCCCATCCGCAACAAGGGCAACGCCAACTGGGGCTACTCCTGGGTGCCCGTAGCCGGCCCGCTCGTGGGTGCCGCGCTCGCCGCGTTGCTCTTCCTGGTTCTCCCGGTCTGAAAGGACTCATCCGCATGTCCCAGTACGTGGCCGCGATCGACCAGGGCACCACGTCGACCCGTTGCATGATCTTCGACCACTCGGGTCGGGTGGTGTCGGTCGACCAGAAGGAACACGAGCAGATCTTCCCCAAGGCCGGGTGGGTCGAGCACGACCCGATGGAGGTCTGGCAGAACACCCGCCAGGTCACCGCGGGCTCGCTCGCGAAGGCCGACCTGACCACCTCCGACATCGCCGCCGTCGGCATCACCAACCAGCGCGAGACCGCGGTGGTGTGGGACAAGAACACCGGCGCGCCGGTCTACAACGCCATCGTGTGGCAGGACACCCGCACCGACAAGATCGTGCAGGAGCTCGGCGCGCTGGGCGGTGGGCAGGAGCGCTACCGCGCCAAGGTCGGCCTGCCGCTGGCGACCTACTTCTCCGGACCCAAGATCCGCTGGATCCTCGACAACGTCGAGGGCGCCCGCGAACGTGCCGAAGCCGGCGACCTGTTGTTCGGCAACATGGACACGTGGGTGCTGTGGAACATGACCGGCGGCGCCGACGGCGGTGTGCACGTCACCGACCCGACGAACGCGTCGCGCACCATGCTGATGGATCTCGACACACTGCAGTGGGACGAGTCCATCGCGGCGGACATGGGCATCCCGCTGTCGATGCTGCCGGAGATCCGTTCGTCGTCCGAGGTCTACGGCCAGGTGCGCGAGCGCGGTGCGCTGGCCGGTGTGCCGATCTCCGGCATCCTCGGCGACCAGCAGGCGGCCACGTTCGGCCAGGCCTGCCTCTCGCCCGGTGAAGCCAAGAACACTTACGGCACCGGCAACTTCATGCTGCTCAACACCGGCACCGAGAAGGTGATGAGCGAGAACGGCCTGCTGACGACGGTCTGCTACAAGATCGGCGACGCCGCCCCGGTCTACGCGCTGGAGGGCTCGATCGCGGTCACCGGTTCGCTGGTGCAGTGGCTGCGCGACAACCTCGGCATGATCGGCACCGCGGCCGAGATCGAGGAGCACGCGCGGGGTGTGGAGGACAACGGCGGCGCGTACTTCGTGCCCGCGTTCTCCGGTCTCTTCGCGCCGTACTGGCGTTCCGACGCCCGCGGCGCGATCGTCGGCCTCACCCGGTTCGTCAACAAGGGCCACCTCGCGCGGGCCGTGCTGGAGGCAACCGCGTTCCAGACGCGTGAGGTGCTCGACGCGATGAACGCCGACTCGGGCGTCGACCTGACAGCGCTGAAGGTCGACGGCGGCATGGTCGTGAACGAGTTGCTGATGCAGTTCCAGGCGGACATCCTCGGCGTGCCGGTGATCCGGCCGGTGGTCGCGGAGACGACCGCGCTGGGTGCGGCCTACGCGGCCGGGCTCGCGGTCGGGTTCTGGAAGACCGAGGACGACATCCGCGAGAACTGGGCGATGGACAAGCAGTGGGAGCCGCAGATGGACGACGCCCGCCGCACGTCCGAGTACGCGAACTGGAAGAAGGCCGTCACGAAGACCTTCGACTGGGTCGAGGACTGAGCTTTGGCCGCTGCCTCGTCCTGGGCTTCGCCGAATCAGGACGAGGCAGCGGCGTGCACGATCACGTTGTCGCGGGTGCCGCACGTGATCAGCCGCAGCCCCTCCTCGGCCTCGTCCCTCGCCACGGCCTCGGCGAAGAAGTCGTCCCGGATGATCCTCTCGGTGCGCGACACCGTGAACAGCGCGACCGAGCCGTCCTTCTTGGACACTTCGAGGGTGTCGCCCTGCTGCAGGTCGTTCAGCCGGTAGAACACCCCTCTGGCCTTGTTGCTCTCGATCCGGCCGACGATGATCCACTGCTTCGGATGCGTTTGGTACCAACCGGCCTGCATGCCCTCGTTGGCCGGCGGCGTCTCGACGACGCCCTGCGATCCGAGCCCGAGCGCGATCAGCGACGACCGCACGCCGATGCGCTCGATCCGCAGCTCCATGGGATCCGACTTGCCCAACGGTGACACCACCGGCGGCGGAGCGCTGTCGCTCGTCGCCGCCGATGGCTTCGATGCCGGCGCCTGGGAGCAGGCGGTGGCCAGCGCCACACTCAGCACCGCGATCAAGACACGAGTCCCCACGGAGTCATTGACGCACATCCGGTGGGTTAGTTGCTCATCCAATCAAGACGGTTTTCCCCGAGTTTTTGACAGGTGTTCTGTGCTGTGTTCTGGGCCACTCAGATCAGCGTCGCGTAGATGATGATGTTGTCCCGGTAGCTGCGGGCGGCCGCGTCGAAGCTGCCGCCGCAGGTGATCAGCCTCAGCTCCGCCGCGGCGGTGTCGCCGTAGACGGCCTCGGTGGGGAACCGGTCCTTGGCGATCTGCTCCTTCTTGTGCACGCGGAACCTCGCTGTGGTTCCGTCCTTTCTGGACACCTCGACCTCGTCGCCCTCGGCGAGCTCGTGCAGCCGGGAGAAGATGCCCGGCTGCTTGTTGCCGTCGACGTGGCCCAGCAGGACGGCGGGACCGGCCTCGCCTGGCGTGCGGGCGAGCTTGTACCAACCGGCCTGCATCGGCTGCTCGACCGGCGGCACCTCGACCGTCTCGTCCGGGTTGAGGCCGAGCGGGATCAGCGAGGACTTCGCGCCGATCTTCGGGATGCGGACCTCGGTCGGTTCCGACGGTGGCAGGCCCCCGGCGGCGCTGGTGTCCGAAGTGGACGTTGCGGTCGAGGTCGGCGGGGCCGGAGCGGTGGGCAGGACGACGTCGGGTGACGAGGCGCAACCGGTCAGCAGCGCCAGCGTCACCAGAGCCGTTGCGAGCGTCTTCACGCGGTACCGCCACCGCCGGTCTGCGCGGCACCCTTCGGCTTCACGATGGGCGCCTTGGGCTTCGGCTTGGCGGCCGGCGGAGTGGTCTTGGTCGGCGGCGGCGTGCTCGTGCTGGTGGGCGGAGTCCCCTTGATCGTGAACAGCGTGGTGAAGGGGTCTGGTTTGCCCGAGCAGCGCAGAGTCGCGGTGTAGGTGCCCGGCGTCGTGATCGCCGTGGTGGTGCCCTCGTACCAGCGCGGATCGGTGACGAGGGGACGGAGCGGTTCGGCGAAACCGGGTGAGGTGATGGGCCCCTCGGGGTCGCAGGCGAACCGGAAGACCTTGGTGTGCATCTGTCCGCCCGGCTCGACGAGCGCGTTGAGGCTCCAGCCGGTCAGGCCCGGTTCCTGCACGACGAACTGGACCGAATAGGACTTGCCGGCGCACTCCGCTGTCGCGGTGTAGCCACCGGCCTTGTCGACCACCCGGACGACGCCCTCGATTCCGTACTCGACGGGCTCCATCTGCACGGGGCTCACGAAGCCGGGGGACGTGGCGACGGTCGGCGTCCGGCAGCCGACCAGCGACACCCCGACCTCGGTGTTGATCTGCGGACTCGGCGGCCACACTTGAAGGTAGATCTCGGCTTGCGCCTGCGCGGCGGCCGGGACGACTGCGAGCAGACTCAGCGCGCTCAGCAGTGTTGCGACACTTCTTCCCACGACTTCCTCCCCAGGGTCGGTGTGCCTAGAGCACGCGCGAACCCGGGGAGGGGTTGCCCTGGTCAGTCCAGGTCGTCGTGACGCATCAGCTGGCGACCGGACTCGGTGATCGAGCCCGACAGCGACGGGTAGACCGAGAAGGTCGTGGCGAGGTGCTCGACGGTCAGCTGGTTCTGCACGGCCAGCGCGATCGGCAGGATGAGCTCGCTCGCGTTCGGCGCGACGACCACACCGCCGATGACGACACCAGTTGCCGGGCGGCAGAACAGCTTCACGAAGCCACGGCGCAGACCCTCCATCTTGGCGCGGGGGTTCGTGGCGAGCGGCAGCATGATCGTGCGGGCCGGGACCTCGCCCGAGTCGATCGCCTGCTGGCTGATGCCGACGCTGGCGATCTCGGGGTTGGTGAAGACGTTCGCGGCCACGGTCTTGAGCTTGATCGGGCTGACGCCCTCGCCCAGCGCGTGCCACATCGCGATGCGGCCCTGCATGGCGGCCACTGACGCGAGCAGCAGGATGCCGGTGCAGTCGCCGGCCGCGTAGACGCCGCTGACGTTGGTCCGGCTGACCCGGTCGACCGGGATGTACCCGCCGCGACCGAGTTCGATGCCGATCTTGTCCAGGCCGATGTTCTCGGTGTTCGGGACGGAACCGACGGTCATCAGGGCGTGCGACGCCTCGATCGTGCGACCGTCTTCCAGGTGGATGAGCACGCCGTCGCCGGTGTTCTCGACCTTCTCCGCGCGGGCGTGCTTGACCACGGCCGTGCCGCGCTCGGCGAACACGTCCTCCAGCACCGCGGCCGCGTCGGCGTCCTCGTGGGGGAGCACCCGGTCCCGGCTGGAGACCATGGTCACCTTCACGCCCATCTCGGTGTAGGCGGAGGCGAACTCGACACCCGTCACACCGGAGCCGATCACCGCGAGGTGCTCCGGCAGTTCGGGCAGGTCGTAGATCTGGCGCCAGTTGAGGACGCGCTTGCCGTCCGGCTCCGCGCCCTGGAGCACCCGCGGCGTGGCGCCCGTTGCGATGAGCACCACATCGGCGGTGAGGACCTCTTCGCCGCCGTCCGCGCTCGTGGCGATGACCCGGTGCTGCGCGAGACCCTTCGAGTCGTCCGCGAACTTCGCGCGGCCGTTGATCAGCCGCACGCCCTCGCGCTGCAGGCGCGCCCGGACGTCCGCGGACTGCGCCAGGGCAAGGCCCTTCACACGTCCGTGGACCACCGGCAGATCCACCGCGGCGTGGCCGTTGTTGGTCTGAATGCCCAGCTCACCGGCATTGCGGAAGGCACTACGAGCGCCCGCGGAGGCGATGAAGGTCTTCGACGGCACGCAGTCGTACAGCACGCACGCGCCACCGGCTCCGTCGTTCTCCACCACGGTCACGTCGGCGCCGTGCTGGGCTGCGACCAGGGCTGCCTCGTAACCTGCGGGTCCGCCGCCCATGATGACGATGCGGGTCACGATCATTCCCCTTCTGCGCGCTTGCTGGCCGGCACAACCGTACGCGTTGACCGAATCGCGCGTGTCGTCAGTACCGAAAGCTGATCGTTGGGTCGCTACGCTGTCGGACGTGCCGCTCTATGCCGCGTACGGGTCGAACATGGATCCGAACCAGATGATGGAGCGAGCCCCGTACTCCCCGCTCGCGGGGACCGGCTGGCTCGTGGGTTGGCGCATGACGTTCGGTGGCGAGGACCTCGGCTGGGAGGGGGCTCTCGCGACCATCGTCGAGGAGCCTGACCAGCAGACGTTCTGCGTGCTCTACGACGTCTCGCCGCGCGATGAATCGCGCCTGGACCGCTGGGAGGGCGCGCTCGGCCTCTACAAGAAGATCCGGTTGCGCGTGCAGACCCTCGAGGGGTCTGTGGTGGCTTGGTTGTACGTGCTGGACGCCTACGAGGGTGGCTTGCCGTCGGCCCGGTACATCGGGGTCGTGGCCGATGCGGCCGAAGCCGCCGGAGCGCCCGACGACTACGTGAACGACCTGCGGACCCGGCCCTGCCAGGGGATCGGCCCCTGACGGGCGCTAGGAACCGGCTGCCTCCGCCAGCAGTTCCACCAGGTGGTGGTGCAGCCGCCGGTAGTCCACCGGCGTGATCGTCGACCAGGGCGGCTGCCCCGGCGTCGACCGCCGCATCTGCAGGTAGCGCCCCTTGGGCGTGTCGTAGAAGGCCACCACGCGGTCCGGCCGGACCCGCTTGCCCCACTTGTCGCGGGCGGCGGCGCCGAACTGGCCGCGGTGGGTGGCGTCGCGGACCATCTCGGCCAGCGTGTGGGCGTCGTCCCCGCGCAGGCCGCTGCGCCTCAGCGAGGCCTCCAGGTCCTCGGGAGAAGCCGCTGAGGAGGCCGCTGCGTCCAGGTCGGACGAGGGCAGGGTGATGGAGTGACCCTCCCCGGCGGCGGCCGTGGGCAGCGCCGTGAGGGCCTCGCGCGGCAGACCGTCGGCTTCGGCGGGACGCAGGATCAGCTGGCCCGAGTCCAGGACGGCCAGCACGCCTGCCTGGCCCTTGCCGGCGGCCAGGACGCGGACGCTGCGGTCCACCCAGATGCGGGCGTCGATCTCCTGCTGCGGGCGGTTCAGGACGTGCAGCAGGTCTTCCAGGGTCGGGTCCAGCGAGCGCGGACCGCCGAGACCGCGAGCGCCCAGCTGACGCCAGACCTGATCTTCCAGCGCACGGCGCTCATCGCGGGTCTTGCCCGGTGAGGGGACCTTCAGGACGAGCGGCATCGTCTCCAGGCCCAGGTGGTCCCAGAGGATGTCGAACTCCAGCGTGGAGATGATCACCGGGTCGCGCGTGTCGCTCGCCCCGACGTCCAAGCCGAACAGAGTCATCAGTCTGTCGTGCTCTCCCCGATGACCGGCAGCGTGTAGCTGCCGACCCCGTAGATGTCGTCTCGTTCACGGAGGTAGTCGGCTGCCTTGTGCAGCGTGTCCTCCTCTTCCTCGCCCTTGCGCGGGCCCATGCCGCCGAACGGGTCGAACGACGGCGGCATCGGCACGGCTCGGCGGTGCAGCTGGTCGTTGTTGTTCGACGACGCGCCGACCGTGCCCGTTGGGCCCAGTGCGGAACCCGTCTGGCCCGCGACACCGGCGGCACCGCCGGCGCCCATCATCTGCGCGAGCCCGGCCGACGACGCGGCGGTCGCGCCCTGCTCCATCTGCTTGGGTTCCGACGAGCCGGAGCCGCGGCCGGAGCGCTGACCAGGCACGGCGACACCGGCGGTGCCCGTGCCGGACGCGCCGGAGGTGCCGGCCGACGACACCGAGGTGCCGGTGCCCTTCGCGGCCGCGGCGGCCGGCGTGGCCGTCGTGCCCGAGGTGCGGGTCGAGGGGCCGGGCGGCGTGGCGCCACGCGGCGGAGGTGCGGAGGACGTGCGGGAACCCGAACCGGTGCGGCCGCTCACGACGCCACCGGAGGAGCCGCGCGGTCCGACGACCCAGGCACCGGCCGTGCCGACACCGGCGCCGCCGCTCTGCGAGATCGTGGAGTTGATCTGCAGCTGCGGGGGCTGGCTGAACTGGCCCAGCGTCGAGGTGTTCGCGGTCGTGGACGACGCGTAGGTGGACATGACCTCACGGGCGCGGCGCTCGGCGGCGTCCTGGGCCGCCTCCTGCTTCTCGTGGTCGGTCTGGCCGCCGAAGAGGTGGGTGAGGCCCGTCATCAGGGCACCCGGCTGCTCCGCGGTCACGTTGACCGGGGCCGGCATGTCCGAGCGCGCCTTCGAGATGTGGCCTGCCTGGAGCTCGGCCGAGTACCGCATCACGTCCGCGCCGGTGCGGGCCCCGTCAGCCCAGGCGGCGATCGGGTTCAGGCCGGCCTGCGCCGTCTCGGCGGCCTTGCCCTGCCACTTCGCGCCCGACAGCGTGATGCCGCTGTGCAGGTCGTCGTTGATCTCGGTCAGCGCGGCCGACACGCCCGCCCAGCGCTCCATCGACGCGAACGACGCGGAGGGGCCGGGACCTGCGTGGATGCGTTCGTACAGCTCCTTGTGGCTGTAGCCCTGCCAGCGGTGTTCGGCCATCTCAGCACCCGCTCTTGTTCATCATGCCGGTGTTGTCGCCCTCGACCACGTCGTACTGACGTTCGATCTGGTTGAGGTTGTCCATCGCCGTCTTGAGCTGGCGCTGGTAGTTCTGCAGCGCCTGCAGTGCGGAGTCGCCGTCGGCCACGGACCGGTCGTTGAACTTCTCGGCGGCTTCCTGGCTGACCGGGTCGCCGGCCCACGGCCGCACCCGGAACTCGGTGATCGCGAGCTCGATCTGCTTGTCCAGCTTCGTCAGCGCCGCGGAGAAGGTGTTGCGCAACGCCGGAATCGCTTCTGGTTCCACGTTCAGCTGATGCTGGACGGGCGGCGAGGAGTCAGCCCCGCTACGTCCCCCTGGCGGCATCGTGAGACCTCCGGCGGTTGTGCGTACAAGCGCGTCGACACTCTAGCCACCGAAAGTAACGCTGGGGAGTGGGATCAGTGACATCCGCCCGTGTGGGTCAGCGCTTCTGGAGCAAACCGGCCATCGCCGCCTCGGCCACCCGCTGGGCCCCGAGACAAAGATGATCTTGTTGCACCGCAGTGGAATTCCCGCCATCGCGGAACATGACGTCGAGGAACTGCCCCTCGGCGACATCGATCTCCACGTTGCAGATGTTGTCCACGTCGGGTGTGCGGACGGTAATCGCCGCAAAACCCTCGATCGAGCCCACCGTGTACTCCACCTGGGCGTTGTCGGAGAGCCACACGTCGGCGCCCGAGGCCAGCACGAGCGCGATCCGCGCGACGTTGCCGCTGGTCGTGCTCCGGATCGTGCACGCCTTCGCGTTGCCGAAGCTCGGCTCGACGTACGCGCTCGGCGGGTTGTCGAGGCTCAACGCCAGCAGCTGGTCGGGGGACAGGAGCTCGCACGGCTCCACCCCGTCGAGCGGCACGGCCCGCGGCCGCGGCGGGAAGTCGAGCCGAGTGACCGAGGTCGTCGGGGGCGGCGCCGGGCTGTTCACGGGACTCTGCTCAGGCGCGGCCGTGCATCCGGCCAGCGCCACCGCGACGGTGAGGAGCGCCAGGATCCGCATGGCCGGTCACCGTAGCTGGTCAGGCGAGGGGTCCGAGGCCAGCCGGGACCACAGCAGCATGTCTTCGCGCTGATCATCGACGATCATCTCCTCGCGAAGACGACCCTCCAGGGTGAACCCGCACTTCTCCGCGACCCGCTGTGACGCCTTGTTCGACACCGCGTGCCGGTAGGTGACGCGGTGCAGGCCCATCCCGCCGAACGCGAAGCCCAGCGCCGAGTTGAGCGCGGTGGACAGCACTCCCCGGCCGCGGTGGTCGGGCTGGGACCAGCACATCACCTCGCCGAGCCCGAACCTCAGGTCGAGATCGCGGATGACCACACCAGCGAGCAACTCGGCAGTCGTCGCGTCGCACACCGCCCACGACAGTCGGCTCTCGTACTTCCAGCCGTCGGCCAGGTAGTTGACGAAGATCTCCGCGGCCGCCGCGCCGCCGATGTCCGTCCTCGGCAGGTAGCGCCTGTTCTCCTCGTCGGTGAACGCGGCCACGAGCGCCGGGACGTCGTCGATTCGGTCATCGTGCCGGAAAGCGCGCAGGTAGTACTCACCCGCGTTGATCTCGACTGGCTCCACGGGCCTGAGGCTAATGCTCCGCGGTGAACCCGTCGTGACGTTCGGCCAGCGCGTCGAGCTCGTCCCGCCGCGCGGACGCCGGGGCGCCGTCCGGCGCGGTGGTCAGCTCGATCACCCAGTCCACGTCCTCGGCGTCGTCTTCGCCGGCCAGCATGTCGCGGTGGACCGCGCACGGTCCCCAGCCGTCTGCCAGCAGCTCGGTCGCCAGTTCCTCGGCCTCGTCGCGGTCCGGGAGGATCAGCAGCACGGTCGGCGGGATCAGTCCACGCACCGCCAGCGCCGTCCGCAACGCCGCGGTGTCCGGGACGTGCACGCCGTCCAGACCGGCTGCGCGGGCAGCGGTGACGTTCTCCTCGGTGTCGTCGCAGAAGACCGCCGTCGAGTGGCCGAGCTCGTCGAGCACCCGGCGGAAGATCTCGGGGTCCGGTTTCGCGACGCCGAGCCGGGCCGAGTTGAAGATCGCGTCGAACTCCGCGTCCAGGCCGAGCACGGCCAGGTCCGCCTCCAGCCGGGTGGTCGCGTTGGACACCAGCGCCACGAAGCACTGCCGGCGGGCGGTCCGCACCAGCGCCAGCGCCTCGGTGATCACCTCGCCGGGCGACGCGGACCAGCCGCCCACCTCGTGCCGCCACTGCTCGTCGGTGATCTCGCCGGTGACGGCACGGCGCAGCAGGGACGGCTCGAAGGCGACCTCGGCGATCTCCGGTGGCACGGGCGGGAACGCGCGCAGCACTCCGTCGAGATCTAGCAACAGCAACGGTTTCAGCGCCGGCGTCCGTTCCACTGACCCCACAGCAGCGCCACAGCGGGGATGGCCAGGAAGATCAACGGATTCCGCAGCGCCACGAAGAACACGATGATGACGATCACGCCGACGGCCGGGATGACCATGCCCTCCCACTTGCGCGCGGGAGCCCGCCCCACCGGTTGAACCATCGGCGTGTGCTGCACGAACTGAGGCCGCGGGTCCGGCAGGTCGGTGAACAGCGCGAGCACCTCGCCCCGCGTTTTCGCCGTGGCGATCTTCGCGGACCGGTCGCCGTACTCGGTCACGTCGATGCGGCCCGCCGACATGTGCTCGCCGAGCACCTGCAACGCCTGGTTGCGCTCGGCATCGCCGATGCGGATTTCCCGCGGGTCGCTCACACCACCAATCGTAGGTGAGCGACCCGCGGGGTCAGTCCTTCAGCTCGCAGATCACAGTGCCCTGGGTGATGGGGTCGCCCGCGGCGGCGGCCAGACCCGTCACGGTGCCCGCCTTGTGCGCGGTCACCGGGTTCTCCATCTTCATCGCCTCGAGCACCACGATCAGGTCGCCGGCCTCGACGGTCTGGCCGTCCTCGACGGCCACCTTCACGATCGTGCCCTGCATCGGCGCCGCCACCGCGTCACCCGAAACAGCGGCGGCACTGCCACCCGCGCGCTTCGACTTGGGCTTCTTGGCGGCAGCCGCGGGACGCCCGCCACCCACGGCGAGGTCGCCTGGCAGCGACACCTCGAGGCGGCGGCCGCCGACCTCGACCACGACGGTCTGGCGCGGCGTCTCCTCGTCTGCCTCCGAGGCGCCACCGGCGAACGGCGGGATCTGGTTGTCGAACTCGGTCTCGATCCACCGCGTGTGCACGGTGAAGCCCTCGGGCTTCTCGGCGGTGAACGCCGCGTCCCGCACGATCACCCGGTGGAACGGCAGCACGGTCGCCATGCCGTCCACGACCATCTCGTCCAGCGCGCGGCGCGCACGGGCCAGCGCCTCGTCGCGGTTCTCGCCGGTCACGATCAGCTTGGCCAGCAACGAGTCGAACTGCCCGCCGATCACGGAGCCGCTCTCGACACCGGCGTCGACGCGCACGCCGGGGCCGGACGGTGCGACGAACGTGGTCACCGTGCCCGGTGCCGGCAGGAAGCCGCGGCCGGCGTCCTCGCCGTTGATGCGGAACTCGATCGAGTGCGCGCGCGGCGTCGGGTCTTCGAGGTGGCGCAGCTTCTCGCCGGCGGCGATGCGGAACTGCTCGCGCACCAGGTCGACGCCGGTGGTCTCCTCGGAGACCGGGTGCTCGACCTGCAGGCGGGTGTTGACCTCCAGGAACGAGATCGTGCCGTCCAGCGCGACGAGGTACTCGACGGTGCCCGCGCCGTGGTAGCCGGCCTCCTTGCAGATCGCCTTGGCCGAGGAGTGGATCGACGCGCGCTGCTCGTCGGTGAGGAACGGCGCGGGCGCCTCCTCGACCAGCTTCTGGTGGCGGCGCTGCAACGAGCAGTCGCGGGTGCCGACCACGATCACGTTGCCGTGCGTGTCCGCGAGCACCTGCGCCTCGACGTGCCGCGGCTTGTCCAGGTAGCGCTCGACGAAGCACTCGCCGCGGCCGAACGCCGAGACGGCCTCGCGCACCGCTGAGTCGAAGAGCTCCGGAATCTCTTCCAGCGTCCGCGCGACCTTCAGGCCGCGGCCACCGCCACCGAACGCGGCCTTGATCGCGACGGGCAGACCGTGCTCCTCGGCGAACGCCACGATCTCGTCGGGACCGGCGACCGGGTCCTTGGTGCCGGGCACCAGCGGCGCGCCGGCGCGCATCGCGATGTGCCGCGCGGTCACCTTGTCACCGAGGTCGCGGATCGCCTGCGGGGTCGGGCCGATCCAGATCAGCCCGGCGTCGATCACGGCCTGGGCGAAGTCGGCGTTCTCGGACAGGAAGCCGTAGCCGGGGTGCACCGAGTCCGCGCCGGACTGCGCGGCGGCGGCCAGCACCTTCTCGAACGACAGGTAGCTCTCGCCGGGCGTGTTGCCGCCGAGCGCGAAGGCCTCGTCGGCGAGCCGGACGAACGGCGCGTCGCGGTCGGGGTCGGCGTAGACGGCGACGCTCGTCAGACCGGCGTCACGGCAGGCGCGGATGACCCGGACGGCGATCTCACCGCGGTTCGCGATGAGGACCTTGCGCAGCGACACGGCGTCGTACCTCCTGCTGGACCGGCAATTACGGCTCTGGCTGGTGCCGCAGTCTACGGAAATCGGTGACATTCGAGAGCGAGAGACGGCTCACTTCACATCCATCCTGGGCCCATCCGTCACAATCTGCGCTGTGGGTGGATCCAGGTCGGTGCAGGTGATCGCTGTCGTGGCGGCCGTGGTCGTCGTCGCCGGGGTGGTGTTCGCCTATTTCCAACGGCCGAACAACACCGATTCAGCTCAAACCACCGACACCGGTTTGCGCTGTGGAACGACGGTCTGTCAGACCATCGTCGGCAAATCGGTCGGCAACGACCTCGTCGAACTGCTCGGCGGTACCGGCGGCGGGCGGATCAGGGTCACCGGCGAGTCCGGCCCGTTCATCTTCGAGATGACCATCGCCGAGTCGGGCGCGAAGATCAACGACGACTCGCTGCTGTGCCAGGAGGCCCCGACCAGCGTGTGCCTGGTGCGCGGGGCGGACGGCGACGCGGTGTACGGCGAGGTGCTGATCCGCAAGGGCGGCACGTGGTCGCGCGCGCAGGCGGCGTACCTCTCGAGCGCCGGTTACCTCGGACTGCACGACGTCAACGAGGACGGCACGGCGGACATCGTCGCCGTCCAGCGTGCGTGCGACGGCCTGTGCAACGACGCATTCGTGCAGGTGTTCTCGGCGCTGGGACCGGACGTCGGCTGCACGACGTCGGCGCCGGCGCGAGACCAGCTCCCTGGCTGGCCCGCACCGGCGCCGAAGATGTCGCAGATCCGTCCGTGCGCTGATTCCTAGGCGTTGACGAGTTCGCGGTCCTCAGCCGGTTCCGCGATCAGGCCCTCGCTGCGCGCCACCAGCACCGGCACGGTGATCTGGCCGGCGACGTTGGTCGCGGTGCGCACCATGTCGAGGATCGGGTCGATCGCGTAGACCACAGCCACCCCGGTCGCGATCACCTGCGGCGGCAGGCCGACCACGCTCAGCGTCAGCGTGAGCATCGTGTACCAGCCGGTGGTCCCGGCGGTCGCGAGCGCGCCGAACACGGCGACGAGCACGATGCCGGCGTACTGCCACACCGAGAGCTGGATGCCGAACAGGTTCGCGATGAAGATCGTCGCGACGGCCGGGTAGACCGCGGCGCATCCGTCCATCTTGGTCGTCGTGCCCAGCGGCACGGCGAAGTTCGCGTACTCCTGCGAGACGCCGAGGTCGGCGACCGCCTTGCGGGACAACGGAAGCGTGGCGCCCGACGAGCGCGACACGAACGCGAACTGGATCGCAGTGCCCGCCTTGCGGAAGAACTCGACGGGCGAGGTCTTGCCGACGAACCTCAGCAGGATCGGGTAGACGACGAACAGCACCAGCAGCGTGCCGGCGTACACGGCCAGGATCAACGAGAACAACGGCTTCACGAACGCGTTGCCGTACGACGCGACGGCGTTGCCGATAAGACCGAAGATGCCGATCGGCGCCAGCAGGATGATCCAGCCGACGACCTTCTGCACGAGGTCGAAGAACGACCGCACCAGGTTCGTGAACGGCGCCGCCTTCTCACCGAGCGCGTAGGCGGCGAAGCCGACCAGCACCGCGATGAACACGACCTGCAGCACGTCGCCCTCGGTGAACGCGCTGAAGATGTTGGTGGGCACCAAATTGTCGAGCAACGCGTTCCACGAGCCGGACGCGCGCTTCGCGAGCTTGTCGACCGCACCGGCGGCGGGCTCGATCTGCACGCCCTGGCCGGGCTTGATGATCGCGCCGACCGCGAGGCCGATCAGCACTGCGATGAACGACGTGATGGCGAACCACAGGAACGTCTTGCCGCCGAGCCGGGCGGCGGTGCGGCCGCCGCCGAGGTTCCGCAGCGAGGCGATGCCCACCACGATCGCGGTGAACACCAACGGGATCACCGTCAGCTGCAGCAGCGCCGTGAAAGTGGAACCGATCTTGGTCAGCACGGGCGCGAGCCACGTGCCCTTGCCGAGCCAGCCGGCCAGCGCGCCGAGCATGAGCGCGCCGAGAACTGTCAGGCCGAAGACTTTGGGCTTGCGGTATGTCTGCACGAACGACACAGGGATCTCCTGCACAGGAACGAGCGAATGGGCGTCGGGAGCGGTCAAATCCGACATGGGAGAGGTTTCGTACTCCCCGGACAATCTGAATGTCCAGGACCCCGCGATCCCGCGTCAAAGACTCGTTCCCCTACGCACGCCAACTCTCGTCAGAAGGGCAGTCTTCCCTGATCAGAGGAAGTGTGACCAGCGTCTACCAGAGTGCGGACACCGGAACACCCACGTGGCCGAGCAGCCGGCGGGTGAGCGGCAGGCTGATGCCGATGACGGACGTGTGATCGCCGTCGATGCCGTCGATGAACCAGCCGCCGAGCCCGTCGATAGTGAAGCCGCCCGCGACGTGCAGCGGTTCACCGGTGGCGATGTACGCCTCGAGCTCCTCGTCGGTCGGCGTGCCGAACCGCACGGTCGTCGACTCGGCAGCCGAGGCGCGGTCCGTGATCACGCCCGCGGACACGCGCAGCACGGTGTGCCCGGTGATCAGCACGCCGCTCTTGCCGGCGACCCGCCGCCACCGCTCCCGCGCGACCTCCGCCGTGCCGGGCTTGCCCACCAGCTCACCCTCGAACAGCAGCATCGAGTCGCAGCCGACGACGACGCACTCGTCGTCGTGCTCGATCGCCTCCGCCTTCGCCGCGGACAGCGCGACGACGGTCTCCTCGGGCGTGGGATTCTCGAGCGACTCGACGAGCGCGTCCTCGTCGACACCGGAGACCCGCACGACGGGCTCGATGCCCGCGGACCGCAGGACGCTAAGACGGGCGGGTGACTGGGAGGCCAGGATCAGACGCACGGCCGGAGTCTGCCACGACTCTCCGGAACGCGAACGCGACCGTCAGCCCGATCAACAGCGCCGCGATGAGCACGTAGAACGCCGCCCGCGTCGCCGAGGTGAAGTCGCCGGTCGAGGCCAGCACCACCTGCAGCACCGCGCCCGTGCCCGCGCTGCCCAGCACGTTCCCGAACTGCCGGGAGGTGTTGTAGATCCCGGCCCCCGCACCGAGCAGGTCGCGGGGCAGCGACCTCGTCGAGATGTTCGTCAGCGGCGAGTACACGAGTCCCATGCCGGTGCCGGCGGTGAGCATGGACGGGATCAGCACCCACTGCGAACCGTCGTGCAGCAGGAACGTCATCGCGCCGATGGCGAGCGCCAGCAACGTGAACCCGGTGATCGGCAGGTACTTCGCGTTCGCCCGGTTCGACAGCCGACCAGCGAAGATCGCCACCACACCGGACATCAGCGACGCCGGAGCGGTGACCAGACCCGCCATCAGCGGCGACAGCTTCGGCACCGTCTGCAGGAACAGCACCAGCGGCACGAACCACCCGGTCACCGTGAACCCGATGATGATGTTCGCGAGGTTGCCGAGCGAGAAGTTGCGGTTGCGGAAGATCCGCAACGGCAGCAGCGGCTCGGGATTGCGCCCGGACGCCTGCCACAGCACGAATCCCACGAGCAGCAGCACGCCGACGGCGATGATCTCGGCGATCGTGATCGGCCCCGCCACCCGGCCCCAGTCGTAGTGCTCGCCGTTCTGGACGCCGAACACCAGCAGCCCGAGCCCGAGGCAGCACAGCATCACGCCGAGGACGTCGAATCGGTGCGCACGGCCCGGTTGCAGGTCCGGCACCCACAGGACGAGCAGCACGATTGCGAGCACGCCGACCGGCAGGTTGACGAAGAAGATCCACTCCCAGCCGAGGTGCGTGACCAGCACCCCGCCCAGCAACGGCCCGGTGATCGTGGCGAGCCCGGCGACCGAGCCCCACATGCCCAGCGCCGCGCCGCGCTTGTGCGCCGGGAACAGGTGCGTGATGAACGCCATCGTCTGCGGGGTCATGGCCGCGGCACCGAGACCCTGGAACACGCGGGCCGTGATCAGCGCTTCGGCGCTGCCCGCGAGACCACAGGCCAGCGAGGCGAGCACGAACAGCACGAGCCCGGCGCCGTACAGCCGCTTCGGCCCGAACCGATCGCCGAGCCGGCCGGTCAGCAGCAACGGCACCGCGAACGCCAGCAGGTAGGCGCTGTTCACCCAGATGATGTCGTTCAGGGACGCGTGGAGGCCCGTGATCATGGCGGGCATCGCGACGTTCACGATGGTCGTGTCCAGCAGGGTCATGAAGAACCCGATGCAGAGCGCGTAGACCGCACGCCAACTGGCCCTGTCGTCCGATTGCGTAGGACTACTGATGCGCGACCACCTCTTCCGTCGGCACTCTCGACAGAGTGAAGCGCTGGGTGCTTGTCCTCACCGAACGCGGTTCCGATCGCGAAGGCAAGCGCAGACGGATCGCGGCACTGCTCGTCGTGCTCGGCGGGCTCATTGGATCGTGGGCCGTTGGAAGTGTGCTCGCGAGTGACCCGATCGGGTACGGCGTACCCGTCTGGCCGTTCGCCGACACCGTCGACCGCGCGGAGAACGCGCTGCTCGGCCAGGTCGTGTCGGCCGTGCGCGGCAACCTGCCGCTCAACAGCGACAACGTCCAGGTGCTGCGCAGGACGGCCGCTTACGGCAGCGAGTTCTGGACCCTGAAACTCAAGATCGACGGCGAGATCCGTTGCCGCGAAGTGGCCGTCGGCCTCAGCATCACCAGCCGCCGCGTCTCCTGCTGATCTGACGGCACGCGGGGCCCTTTCGTAGCTTCAGTGCGTACGAAAGCTCCCCGCGTGCACCCGATCAGCCGGGGAAACCGGAGGCGCGCCAGGCGCCGGGGCCGTGCTGGAGGGGGCGGCGCACGCGGCGGGCCGGGTTGGCCCACTCGGAACGCCGCGCCGCCTTGTCCTCGGCCGGGCTGACCGAAGCCAGCCCGGCGATGACAGCGGTCAAAGCCGCCAACTGGTAGTCGTCCGGCGCGCCCTTGACGACCCGGAGCAGCGGCCTGTCCTCGGGCGCGCTCACAGCGGGATGTTCCCGTGCTTCTTGGGCGGCAGCGTCTCCCGCTTGTCCCGCAGCATCGACAGCGCCCGCGCCACGTAACCGCGGGTGTACGCCGGCGGGATCACCGAGTCGACGTACCCGCGCTCAGCGGCGACGTACGGGTTGCACAGCGTGTCCTCGTACTCCTGCTGGAGCTGCGCGCGCAGTGCGTCGACGTCTTCGCCGTGGGCAGCGGCAGCGGCCAAAGTCTTGCGGTGCACGATGTTCGCCGCACCCGACGCGCCCATCACGGCGATCTGCGCGGTCGGCCACGCGAGGTTGATGTCGGCGCCGAGGTGTTTGGAGCCCATGACGTCGTACGCGCCGCCGTACGCCTTGCGCGTGATGACGGTGACCAGCGGGACGGTGGCCTCGGCGTAGGCGTAGATCAGCTTGGCGCCGCGGCGGATGATGCCGTTCCACTCCTGGTCGGTGCCTGGCAGGAAGCCGGGCACGTCGACGAACGTCAGCACCGGGATGTTGAACGCGTCGCAGGTGCGCACGAACCGCGCGGCCTTCTCGGAGGCGTCGATGTCGAGGCATCCCGCGAACTGCGTGGGCTGGTTCGCGACCACACCGACGGAGTGGCCGTCCACGCGGCCGAAGCCCACGAGGATGTTCGGCGCGAACAGCGGCTGCACCTCGAGGAAGTCGCCCTCGTCCAGCACTCGGCTGATGACCTCGTGCATGTCGTAGGGCTGGTTCGCCGAGTCCGGGATGAGCGTGTCGAGCTCGCGGTCGGTGTCCGTGATCGAGTCGCTGACCGAGCCCTCGGTCAGGGTTCCCTCGAACGACGGCGTGTCGGAGAGGTTGTTCGACGGCAGGTACGACAGGAGTTCCTTGACGTACGCGATCGCGTCCTCCTCGTCGCTGCCGAGGTAGTGCGCGTTGCCGGACTTGGTGTTGTGCGTGCGACCGCCACCGAGTTCCTCGAACGTCACGTCCTCGCCGGTGACGGTCTTGATGACGTCCGGGCCGGTGATGAACATGTGCGAGGTCTGGTCGACCATCACCACGAAGTCGGTCAGCGCCGGGGAGTAGACGTGCCCGCCGGCGTTGGAGCCCATGATCAGCGAGATCTGCGGGATCACGCCGGACGCGCGGACGTTGCGGGTGAAGATCTCGCCGTAGAGGCCGAGCGAGACGACGCCCTCCTGGATGCGCGCGCCGCCGCCCTCGTTGATGCCGACGATCGGGCGGCCGGTCTTGATCGCCAGATCCATGATCTTGACGATCTTCTCGCCGTACACCTCGCCGAGCGAGCCACCGAAAACTGTGACGTCCTGGGAGAACACGCACACCGGACGGCCGTCGACGGTGCCGTAGCCGGTCACCACGCCGTCCCCGTACGGGCGGTTCTTCTCCTGTCCGAAGTTGGTGGACCTGTGCCGTGCCAGCTCGTCCAGTTCGACGAACGAACCGGGGTCGAGCAACAGGTCGATGCGCTCGCGGGCGGTTTTCTTGCCCTTCGCGTGCTGCTTTTCGACCGCGCGTGCCGAGCCGGCGTGAACCGCCTCGTCATTGCGCCGGTAGAGGTCAACGAGCTTGCCCGCGGTGGTGTGGACGTCCGGGGCGTCCGCGGGGACGGTCCCGATCGGCTCGGTCGCACTGCTCATGGGGTCGCAGCCTAACGAGACCATTGCGGAACGGCGCCGTGCAGTTGTCCAGGTCACGGCAACCTGTCGGTCATCTCTGATCGCACGTAGAGTCACGCGTTCCAATAGCCTGATGTGATGGACACCGCACTCGACGCCGAAGCGCTGCGCGCGCGGCTGGTCGCCCCCAACGGTCCGTACGCCGCCCTCGACGTCGTGGAGACCACTCCGTCCACGAACGCGGATCTGGCTCAGGCCGCCGCTGCCGGCGCGCCCGATCGCAGTGTGCTGATCGCCCAGGCGCAGAGCGCCGGTCAGGGCCGTCGCGGCCGCACCTGGTCCTCCCCTCCCGGCGGGCTCTACGTAAGCGTGTTGTTCCGGCCCACCGGCGTGCCCGCGCAGCGGTTGCCGTGGCTCAACCTGATCGCCGGCCTCGCGCTCGTGCGGGTCGCCGAGTCGGTCGGCGTCGAGGCGTCGTTGAAGTGGCCGAACGACCTGCTGCTCGGCCCGAAGGCGGAGAAGGGCGCCGGAATCCTGTCCGAGATCTCCGCCGGTGGCGCGCAGGCCGTCGTCGTGGGCATCGGGCTGAACGTGGCGAAGTTGCCGGACGACGTGCAGCCCGCGCCGGGTGGCCTGGCGGCGACGTCCCTGGAGGACGTGGGCGCCGCGGAGCTGGATCGTGGCGAGCTGGCCTTCCGGTTGCTGGCCGAGCTGGCCGTGCTGGAAGGCGTGTGGCGCAAGAACGGTGGCGACGCGGCCGAGTCCGGTCTGCTGGAGGAGTACCAGTCGCACTCGGCCACCATCGGCGAGCGTGTCCGCGTGGAACTGGCGGGTGGCGTGCAGCTGCTCGGCAACGCCCAGCGCATCGAGGCAGACGGCACGTTGGTCGTCCGCGGCACCGACGGAGTCGATCACGGCGTGTCCGCTGGTGACGTGGTGCATTTGCGCCCGGCGTGATTAGGGTTGGCCCATGGCCTACCCCGACGACCTGCTGAGCTCCGGCGAGCACGTCGTGATCCACAAGCACCCCCACTGGAAGATGCTGCTCTTCCCGGTGTTCTGGCTGCTGGTGGTGGTCGCGCTCGGCACCTACCTGGCCGGACTCGTCGTGGACCAGTCGTGGGCCACCATCGCGTGGATCGCCCTCACGATCATCGGTCTCGTGTTGGTGGTGTGGCTCACATTGGCGCCGTTGGTGCGCTGGCGGACCACGCACTTCATCATCACGTCGGAACGGGTGATGGCGCGCGAGGGCGTGTTCAAGCGCACCGGCCTGGACATCCCGTTGTCGCGCATCAACAGCGTCCGGTTCGAGCACAGCCTGCTCGACCGGGTGCTGGGCTGCGGCACGCTGATCATCGAGTCGGCCTCGGACGAGCCGCTCGAGTTCGACGACATCCCGTCCGTGGAGAGGGTGCACTCGTTGCTGTACCGCGAGGTCAACGACAACCCGGACGACGACTTCCACCCGAGGACGCTCGATGGGCGCGCGTGAGGTAGGCCTGCCCGACGTGGTCGGATCCGGATCGCTGCCCTCGCGGGTGACGATCTGGGAGGTCGGCGCACGGGACGGCCTGCAGAACGAGTCCGCCGTCGTACCGGTGTCGGTGAAGCTGGAGTTCCTGGCGCGCCTGGCCGAGGCGGGACTGTCCGTTTTGGAGGCAACGTCCTTCGTGCACCCCAAGTGGGTGCCGCAGCTGGCCGACGCCGCCGAGCTGCTGTCCGGGTTGGACCAGCGGCCGGGCGTCGTCTACCCCGTGCTGGTGCCGAACGAGCGCGGGCTGGACCGGGCCCTCGAAGCCGGGGTCACGCACATCGCGATCTTCGCCTCGGCCACGGAGACGTTCGCGGCGCGCAACCTGAACCGGACGTTGGACACTCAGTTCGAGATGTTCGCGCCGACGGTCGAGCGCGCTCTGGCCGCGGGGATGGACGTCCGCGGGTACGTGTCGATGTGCTTCGGCGACCCGTGGGAGGGCCCCGTCGCGCGCTCCCAGGTCGTGGCCGTCGGCGAGCGGTTGCTGGAGATGGGCTGCTCCGAGCTGTCGCTGGGCGACACCATCGGCGTTGCGACACCGGGCCAGGTGGAGTCCCTTTTGGAGGGCTTCCGGGACGTGTCGCGGCTCGCGGTCCACTTCCACGACACGTACGGGCAGGCGTTGTCGAACACGCTGGCCGCCTTGCGTTGTGGCGTCACGACGGTCGATTCGTCGGCCGGTGGGCTCGGCGGTTGCCCGTACGCGGAGTCGGCTACCGGGAACCTCGCGACCGAGGACCTGGTGTGGATGCTCGACGGGCTCGGGATCGAGACCGGGGTCGACCTGGACAAGCTGGTCGAGTGCTCGGTGTGGATGGCTGAGCAGTTGGGGCGGCCGAGTCCTTCGCGTGTGGTGCGGGCCCTGTCGAAGTGAAGGTCGTCGAGCTGACCGAATCGACCTGGCCGCTGGCCGAGTCGTTGTTCAGCACGAGCAAGACCGTCGAGTGGTGCTTCTGCACGTGGTTCATGCAGACCAACAAGGAAATGGACACCAACGACAATCGCGACGTCCTGCGCGAACGGCTGGGTTCGCCGATCGGGCTGCTGGCGGTGGACGGCGATGAGGCGGTCGGTTGGGTGGCCGTCGCGCCGCGTGCGTCGTACTCGCGCTTGGCCAGGTCGAAGGTCACCGCCGCGGTGTCCGACGACATCGATGGCGTCTGGTCCGTGACGTGCTTCTACGTCCAACGGTTGGCGCGCCGGCAAGGCGTGACGGGGTTGTTGCTGGACGCGGCTGTTGAGCACGCGGCCGCCGCTGGTGCCAGGTCGATCGAGGGATATCCGATCGACACCGAGGGCCGCAAGCTGCAGGCAGGCGAGCTGTACCACGGGCGGCTGACGATGTTCCTCGACGCGGGCTTCAAGCTGGTCGAGCGCAGGGGAACGCGACGCGCGCTCGTCAGCCGCGCGCTGTGAACATCCCCGTCGCGACGAACCGGTAGACGAGTTCGTCACCGCGGTGAGCCGTGCCCTCGAACTCCACCAGCCCGAGCTCAGGCCGGCTCTTCGACAGCCGCGCACTCAGCACCTCGGCCGCGAACGTCAGCCGGTCACCGGGGTACACCGGCGCCAGCCAGGAGAGTTCGCGCCCGCCGGGCGAGCCCTGCGAGGTCGAGTCCGAGAGGACCGCGTCGACCCAGCGGCGCATCCACAGCGAGGCCGTGTACCAGCCGGATGCGGACAAACCGCCGAAAATCGAGTTTCGTCCCGCTTCCTCGTCCAGGTGGAACGGCTGGGGGTCGAACTTCTTCGCGAAGTCCAGCATGTCGTCCCGGTCGACGACGACCTCGCCGAGCGGGATGATTCGGCCTGCAGGCAGATCCTCGAAGGCGATCACACCGATGATCGTACGTAACTGAATTCGCTGGGAACCGATCTAAGTGCGACGGCGTCCAAGAGCCCGAGCCCAGGGCTATGCGTGTGTGAGGGGGACTCGGTGGACGACCACCGTGCGCAGGTCGATGAGCTGCTCGCCGACTACCGGCGCAGCCGAGAGCAGCTGGCGTCCGTCCAGCGCGAGCTCGCGGCCGTGTCCGGGCAGGCGACCAGTCCTGATGGGACGGTCACCGCGACGGTGGGAGCCGGGGGGAAGCTCACGTCGCTGGAGCTCTCCGAGCTGGCCTACCGGCGGCATCGTCCGGAGCAGCTGGCGGAACTGATCCTGCGGACCGTTGCGACGGCCGCTGCTTCCGCCGCTGAGGACACCTATCAGACGTTGAGCACCGTGCTGCCCGCCGCGACGGATCCCGCCGCGCTCGTGGCCGGCACCGCCGACCTGCAGCCTGCCGAGTACGCGCTCGACGACACCGAGACCGTGGATCTGGGGCGGCAGCCCGCCCGTCGTCGCGTTGACGACGACGAGGACAACGAGCAACGGGAGAGCTGGCTCGACTCCGAGCTCATCGACAGGAGGGTGCGATGACCGGGTACGAGGCCGACCTCGAGCGGCTGGACGCCGGCGCGGGGGAGCTGAAGGGCTTTGCCTCCCAGGCGACCGAGATCGCGGGGGCGCTGGACAAGGCGCTGGCGGCGTTCGGTGCCTGCTGGGGGGACGACGCGGTCGGGCGCAGCTTCGCGGCATCGCACGAGAAGCCGTCCGGTGACACCACGGGAGTGTTGTCCGCGTTGGCGACGACGCTGGGGGACGTGGGCGACAAGCTCGCCGCGACGGCCGAGACGTACCGGCACGTCGAGCAGAGCAACGCGTCCGCGATGAAGAGGTTGGACGGCTGACATGGGCATCGAGCTTCCCGCCGAACTCACCGCGGTCGCCGCCAAGGCGGGTGTGTCGTGGCCCAAGGCGGACGAGGACGCCATGCGCGCCAGTGCCACCGCCTGGCGCGACGCGGGCGACAAGATCAAGGGCCTCGGCACCTCCTCCGACGGCGCGGCGACGCGTGCGTTGGACGGCCTGACCGGCGCGACCGGCGACGCCGCGCGCGGCCGGTGGGCGAAGGTCGTGGCACCGGACGGCGACCTGCAGCGCGCTTCTCGCGGCTGCCACGCCGCCGCCGACCGGCTCGACCACGCCGCCCAGCAGGTCGGTGCCGCGAAGGTCGAGATCGTCCGCGAGCTGGTGACGCTCGCCAAGAACAACGACGCGGCCCAGGCTTCGGCGGGTGCGGGCAACCCCAACGCGTTGCTCGGCCTCGACACCCTGACCCGCGGCACCGCGGCCAACGTCGCGAACCTGCACAGCACCCTGTCCTCCGCGATCCGCCTCGACAGCGGCGTGGACATGAGCCACGGCTCGCCGCCCGTCAACACCGCGCCCGGTGCCCACGGCCCCTCCGGTGCGCCCGCCGGCGGCATCCTCGCGCCCGTTGCCGCGGTTGTCGCGCCGGTCGCAGAAGTAGCCGCTCCGGTGGTCGGCGCGGTGACCGCTCCGGTCGCCCCGGTCGTGGGCGCGGTGACCGCACCCGTGGCCCCGGTCGTCGGTGCGGTGACGGAGGCCGCTGCCCCGGTCGTCGGTGCCGTCACGGAGGCCGCCGCCCCGGTCGTCAACGCTGCAGCGCCGGTGGCCACACCCATTGCCGCTGCCGTTCAGCCCGTCGTGGAAGCGGTGCCGGGCGGCCGCGAAGTCGCTGCCCCCGTGTTCGACGCGGTGGACGGCCGCGGTGAGGCTCCCCCGGCCGAGGGCCGTGGCGAGACCCAGAACAAGGGCCTGCTTCCGGGACTGCTGCCCGAGACGGCGCAGTCCGTCGGCCAGGCCGTCCCGCAGGTGGCACAGCCGGTGGCCGACGTGATCCCGAGCGTCCAGGGCACCCTCGGCCCGATCGCCGAGGGCACCACGCAGGCCTCTGCGGCGGTCCTCGACCAGCCGCTGGTCCGCGGTGAGGTGCCCGGCCAGACCTCCGCCGCACCCCAGTCCGCCGCTCCCGCCGCCCCGGCCGCGCCGACGGCCCCGACCGTGGGCAGCCCGCTCGGTGGCGGTGCGCCCGTCGGCGGTCCGCTGGGCGGTGCTGTCGGCGGCGCCGTGGGTGGTGCGGTCGGTGGCGTCGCGTCGGCGGCTCCCGCGGCCGCCGGACAGGTGGGTGCGGTCGTCGGCCAGCAAGGTGGTGCGCAGGGCCAGGCTCAGCAGGCCGCCAAGGCCACCGACGTGAAGGCACCGGACGCCAAGGCCGGCCCGGCCGCGCAGGCCGCGCAAGCCGCAGCGGCCAAGACGGGCGTGCCCGGCGCGGCAGCGGCAGCGGGTCAGGCGCTGAGCGGCCAGGCGGGTCAGCTCGGCGGTCAGTCGAGCCAGTCCGGCAACCAGCTCCCCGGCCAGTCCGGCAGCCAGCCCGCGCAGGGTCAGTCCGGCAACCAGGGCTCCAGCCAGGGCCAGCCCGGCCAGGCAGGCGCCAAGGACGCGCTCGCCAAGGACCCGGCAGCCAAGGACGCCCTCAAGGACGCGCTCGACAAGGAAGCCGCGCTCGGCGACCTCGGCCCCGACGGCCTCACCACGGGCACGAACAAGGTCGGCGACACGATCGCCGCACCCGCGGCCCCAGGAGCCGGAGTGGACCTCGGCTCTGGTGCCCAGCCGGTCGCCGTACCCGCGGCCCCAGGAGCCGGAGTCGACCTCGGCACCGGCGCCCACTCCACGAGCGAGACCGTCCCCTCGGCCCCGCAGGCAGGCGCCCTCACCGACCGCCTCGACAACCGCGAGCAGGCCCTCGCCAACCCCGGCATCGCCTACGACATCGCCCGCCACACCTACACGGCGGCCGCCGTGGGCAGCTGGTTCATGGCGGTGTTCATCGCCGCGGGCCAGCTCCCGCGCCTGGCCCCGAAACCTGCCCGGCAGCTCCCCGCACCCCAGACCCCGGAGCAGCAGGCGATCCCGCGGTTCGCCCCGCAGGACCACCCGCAGGCCGGCCTGGTCATCGCGACCCCCGCCCAGAGCACGAAGCAGTCCGCGGGCCTCGGCAAGGATCACCCGATCGTGCAAGAGCTCCTGGCCGGCTACGACCAGCTCGCCGGGATGCACGAACGCGACTGGGAAAGCCTGTTCCAGAACGAGGACGGCACCCCGAGATGGCCGGTCGAACGCGAGGGCGGCTACGAGGACAGCCAGCCCGAGATCCTCAAGGCGGGCGCGGAGCTCGACAGGTTCGGCACCGCGGAAGGCCGCGTCCTCGCCAAGCTCGGCACGCCGTTCGCGGAGCGCTCGCTGCCGCCGGGCGCGGCCGGCGAGGGCTACCACCGCTACCAGGTCACCAGGGACCTGCCCGTGCACCGCACGATCAGCGCGCCCTGGTTCGGCCAGCCCGGCGGTGGTTCCCGGTACCGCACCACCTACCCCGTCGCGGACCTCGTCGCGCTCGGCTACCTCACGGAGATCACCGCATGAACGTCGAGACGCTGCCCGAGTGGCTGACCAAGATCGGCGTGCCGGACGACGTCGTCAGCATCGGTGTGGAGGCGGACCAGCGCTGGTGCCTCCTCACCGACGAGGACGACAAGGGGCATGAGGTGTTCTGGCAGGAGCAGGGCAACCGCTACGACTGGGCCCGGTTCGACGACGAGAGCGTGGCGTGCCACTACCTCTTCGGCCGGCTGGCCTGGGCCCAGGTCGCGCGCGGAAGTCTTACCGTGCCAACAGCTTGAGTGCAGCCTCGTGCAGGTGGCCGTTCGACGTCAGCACGTTGCCGCCGTCGTAGCGCTCCTCACCTTCGAGTGAGGTGAAACGGCCACCCGCCTCGGTCACCAGCACCTGGAACGGCGCGATGTCCCACGGGTTCGCCACGGCCTCTGGCGCGAGGTCGATGGCGCCCTCGGCGACCAGGCAGTGCTGGTAGAAGTCGCCGAACGCGCGGCTCTCCCAGGTCGCGTCGACCAGCCTCAAGAAGGCCTCGCGTGAGTGGTACTCCACCCACGACTTGATGTCCGTTGTGGACACGTACGCGTCCTCCAGCGACCGCACCCCGGACACGGAGATCGCGCGCTCACCGGCGGCATCAGAGGCGAACGCGCCGCCCCCGGCCGCGGCCCACCACCGGCGGCTGAGTGCGGGCGCCGACACGACACCCACGACCGGGATGCCGTCCTCGACGAGGGCGATGAGCGTCGCCCAGATGGGTACACCGCGCAGGAAGTTCTTGGTGCCGTCGATCGGGTCGAGCACCCAGACGCGGGCGGCGTCCAGGGTGCCGCCGCGTTCTTCTCCCATGACGACGTCGTCAGGGCGTTCCAGGGCAAGCACAGCACGCACCGCGTCCTCGACCGCGACGTCGGCGTCGGTCACGGGCGTGCGGTCCGGTTTGCGCTCGACGGCGAGGTCGTGGGCGCGGAATCGGGTCGCGGTGATCGCGTCGGCGGCGTCGGCGAGGCGCAGGGCGAGTTCGAGATCAGCATCGTGGCGTGACACGCGGCGATCGTTCCACGAATACGCTGGGGTCGTGAGCGTGGTGTTGCTGGCCGAGGACGATCCGGCCATTGCGGAACCGCTCTCCCGCGCGTTGACGCGGGAGGGATATTCAGTGCAGGTCGTGGGGGACGGGCCGAGTGCCTTCGACGCCGCGATCGCCGGGGGAATCGACCTCCTGGTGCTCGATCTCGGGCTGCCCGGCATGGACGGCCTGGAGGTCTGCCGCAGACTCCGGCAGAACGGCAGAGGCATCCCCGTGCTGATGCTCACAGCGCGAGCGGACGAGGTCGACTTCGTGGTCGGGCTCGACGCCGGCGCGGACGACTACGTCGCGAAGCCGTTCCGGCTCGCCGAGCTGATGGCGAGGATCCGGGCTCTGCTGCGCCGCCGCGCGCCGGGCACGCTCGAGGTCAACGGCGTGCGCGTCGACCTGGCCGCCCGCCGAGTGACCGTCGACGGCGGCGAGATCCAGCTCGCGAACAAGGAGTTCGAGCTGCTCAAGGTGCTGATCCAGCGCGCGGGCCAGGTCGTGAGCCGCGACGAGATCCTCTCCGAGGTGTGGAACGACCCGGACCTCAAGGGCAGCAAGACGCTCGACATGCACATGTCGTGGCTGCGCCGGAAGCTCAGCGACGGCACGCCGAACTCGGCCGAGAAGCGCATCGCGACCGTGCGCGGCCGCGGCTTCCGCTTCAACGCCGACTGATGCGCCGCCGCATCCTGCGGGCGATCCTGCTCGCCGTCGCAGTCACCGGGTTCGTGCTCGGCATCCCGCTCGGCTACACGGCGTTGCAGCTCGTCGAGGACAACGCCCGCGGCGTCCTCACCGAACGCGCCCAGCGGATCGCGACGACGCTGGACGACCAGCTCGCCGACCGGCAGGGCATCGACATCGAGGCCGTCAAGATCGCCGTGCCGACGGACGGCCGCCTGACCGTCACGTCGGGCGGCGCGACGAGCGTGACCGGCCCGTCTCCCGGCCCCGACCCGCTGACCGTGGAGCTGCCGATCGCGCAGCAGGGCACCGTGCGGCTGGAGATCCCCTCCGCCCCGATGCACACCACCCAGGCCCAGGTCGCGGGCCTGGTGCTGCTCCTGCTGGCCCTCTCGGTCGGCACCGGCACGGTCGTGGCATTGGTGACCGCGCAAACGCTCTCGCGCCCGTTGCGCTACGTCGCCGCCCGCGCGTCACGGCTGGGCGCAGGCGACTTCCGCGCCGACGAGCAGCGCTACAACATCCCCGAGCTGGACGCGGTGTCCGAAGCCCTCGACACCTCCGGCACGGCCCTCGCGCGTCTCGTCCAACGCGAACGCGAGCTCGTCGGCGACGTCTCGCACCAGCTCCGCAGCCGCCTGACCGCCCTGCAGCTGCGCCTGGAAGCCCTGGCCGACCACCCGGAACCGGACACCGCGGCCGAGGCCCGCGCGGCCCTCGAACAGGCCGAACGCCTGGCCGCCGTCCTCGACGAGCTCCTCGCCGCAGCCCGCGCGGCCCGATCCGTGGAGGCCGAGCCGCTCGAACTCCGCCCGGCCCTGAACGCGATCGCCGAGGAATGGCGTGAGCAGGTGAAGAGCCAGGGCCGGGCGCTGCGCGTCCGCGTCCCGGACGGCCTGCTCGCCAGGGCCACCCCGGCCCGCCTCCGCGAGGCCATCGGCGTACTCCTCGACAACGCGCTGCGCCACGGCGAAGGCTCCGTCGTTCTCACCGCACGCAGCGAAGAAGGCACCGTCGTCGTCGAGGTCAGCGACGGTGGCGCGGGCGTCCCGGACGAGCTGGCGGCGCACATCTTCGAGCGCGGCGTCTCCGGCGGCGGCTCGACCGGCGTGGGTCTTGCGCTGGCGCGTGCCCTGGTCGACGCGGACGGCGGCCGGTTGGAGCTGTCGACGGCGCGGCCGGCGACCTTCGCGGTCTTCCTGCCGGTGCCGAAGGCCCAGGACGTGGTCGGCATCTCCTGGAAGACGCCGAGCACACCTCGCTAGTGCCGTAACCGCCTGCCTTCGCCGCGTCTTCCGGCGCTCAGCAGGGCGCCTCACGGCACTAGGGCTTCTCAGCCGAGATCAGGAGATAACCGGCCTCCGGCAGCGTGCTGAAGCGTTCGAGCATGTCCTTCAGCCAGTCGCTGGCGCCTGGGCCGTGCACCCGTTCGGCCAGCTCGGGGTTGGTGAACACCGGCTCGCCGATCGCCACGATGGAGTTCCGCACGTGCGCGGTCACGTCGGTGACGTCCAGCACCCGCAGACCGGCCTCCTCGACCACCGCCCGGTACTCCTCCGCGCTGACCAGCGAGTTGACCGACCCGGCCCGGCAGAAGTCGGCCAGCGTCGTCCGCGCCTGCTCGGTCTCCGGCGGTCTGCGCAGGTAGATGTCGCTCAGCGCGAACCTGCCGCCCGGCCGGAGCACCCGCGCCGCCTCGCGCAGCACCGTCAGCCGGTCCGGCATGTGCAGCAACGACTCGACGGCCCACGCCGCGTCGAACGACCCGTCCTCGAACGGCAGCCGCATCGCGTCGGCGAACTGGAAGGACGCCCGGTCCGCGAGCCCGGCGGCCGCGGCACGCTCCTGTGCCTGGCCGATCTGCCGCTCGCTGATCGAGATCCCGGTGACGCGCACGTCGTGCTCGGCGGCGAGCTTCAGCGCGGGTACCCCGACCCCGCAGCCGATGTCCAGGACGTGCTGGCCGGCGGTCGGTCCGAGCCTCGTGACGAGCTGCTCGGTCATCTGCTCGCAGGCACGCGGGAAATCGGCCTGATCCGCGTCGTCGTGCCAGTAGCCGAAGTGGATGTTGCCCGCACCCGGCTCGGTGATCGCGTCGGTCAGCTGGTCGTAGAAGTCGCCGACATCGGCGGCAGAGTGAGACATGACTCGGTCTTACCGAGCCTGGGGACGATCAGCAGCCGCCGAACGTGCGGTGCCGGTTCACGAGTGGCCGAGCGCCTCTTCCTCGTCCAACGGCCGGCGCCCACGCGCGTTCTGCTCGGGGAACACCCAGGTCTTGTAGCCGTACCAGCGGAAAGCCATCGCGATGAGCGTGCCGATGATCTGCGCGCTCAGGAAGTCCGAGACCTCTTCGGTGAATCGCGACACATGCGGTTCCTGCAGGTGGAACGCGTACCGCGCGATGTACAGCGGTGCCGAGTTCAGCACGATGCCGATGCCGTTGACCAGGAAGAACAGCGCTGCCTCGTGGTGACGCTCACGTCCGCCGCGAGTGCGGAAGGACCACTCCCGGTTGAGGATGTACGACACGATCGTGGCGACCAGGGTCGCGATGATCTTCGCCGTCACCGGGTTGTTCGGCAGGACGATGGTCTTGATTCCGAAGAACAAAACCGTGTCGATCACGAAGCACGTGCCCCCGACCAGGGCGAACTTGACTAGTTCACGATGCTTCAGCGCGATTGATCGAATCGGCTCCGGAAACCTGGAGACCACTGTTTCGGCTAGGGACACGCGACGAGTCTACGGAGATCGGGTGAACGCGCCGGTCCGGTCGTGCTCCCGCGTCGGGGAACACCCAGCGCCGCATCGCCCAGAACTTGAAGCCGGTGGCGAGCAGCATGCCGATGATCGAGCCGGAGACGAAGTCCGCGATCTCCTCGGTCATGACCGAGACGGCGGGCGACTGCAGGGCGAACAGGTGCCGCGACATCCACAGCGGCAGGATGTTGATCGCCACGCCCAGGCCGCTGACCAGGAAGAACAGCGCCGCCTCGTGGTGGCGCTCGCGGCCGCCGCGGGTGTGGAACGACCATTCGCGCGACAGCACGTACGAGGCGATGATCGCGACCAGGACGCCGATGACCTTCGCCGTGACGACCTTGTCGGTCAGGATCGTGAGCTTGAGCAGGTACCAGACACCGTTGTCGATGAGGAACGTCGTGCCGCCGACCACGGCGAAACGGATCATCTCGCGGTGCTTGTGCAGGAGGAACTGAACTGGTTCCGGGAAGCGGCTCAGGGCACGGCGAACGACTGGCAGCACCAGGGCAGCTTACGGATCATGCTCACCGCCCCCGCCTCCGGGTGTCACTTTCGGCCACCCTGAGGCACGTCACCTGCACGTTCCGTTACGTCAAAAGATCAACTTCGGGCGGGCTTGCACGGCCACCCGAGCAGGTCCGGGATCAGCGGCGGGCGCCAGCCGGGCCACGGCTCGCACGGTTCCGACGTCGGAGGCGGTGTGGTCGGCACCGGGGTCGACGGCGGCACGGTCGGCGAAGGCTCGGTCGGCGGAGGCAGCACCGGCGGGAGAACCGGCGGCACCGTCGGAACGGGCAGGGTCGGCTTGCCCGGCGTCGTCGGGTCCGCCGGCACGGTCGGCTTGGTCGGCGGCGTGGTCGTCGTCGGCGGCACGGTCGTGGTCGGGTCCGGCGTCGGCGGCTTCTCGTCGTCGACCGGCGGGTGGTCCGGCCGCGTCTTCACCGGCACGGTCACGGACTTCTTCGCGTTGCCCAGCGACGCCGAGACGGTGATCGTCCCGCCCCGGTGAGGCAGGCCGAACGCCCAGATCGCCAGCCGGAACTTGCCGCCCTTGTCCAGGTCAGTGACGCAGTGGATGGAATTCTTGTCCGTGCGCGTGCACTCGCGGGACGGCGTGTACACGACGATGTTCTCCGACGACGACACGTCGAGCTTCAACGTGCCGGCGCGCGGGCCGATGTTGCGCACCTGCACGTCGACGCGCGGGTCCCAGTAGACCTCGTGCCACGTCGACACGGTGAGCTCGATGTCGTCGTTCACCGGCGGCACGTCGACTGCGACGCTGACGTTGACCGAGATCGCGGCGCCCGCGCTGATGGTGCCGGTGATCGTCCCCGGCACCGCCTCGTGCGTCGCGCGCAGCCGGAACAGGAACGTGGCCTGGCCGCCGGGCGCGATGCCCTGCGGCGTCGCGCAGGTGATCGTGCCGCCTCCGGCCGGGCAGTTCACGGTCTGGTCGGCCGAACCGTCCGGTTGCAGCAGGCGGGCGGACGCGAACGAGGCCGGTCCTCCCGTGGACAGCACGCCCGGCGGGAGGTTCAGCACCATGCTCGCGGGCGGTGCCGCGGTGCCGCCGCTGTTCCGGACGGTGATCGGGAAGTCCTTGGGCTCCTCGCCGGGCGTGAGCGTGTACCCGCTCGGCGTCGTCGGCGTGAGCGACGGCGGCGTGGGCGTCGGCGCCGGGGTGGGCGGGGTCGGCGTCGGTGACGGCGGCGTGGGAGTCGGTGACGGCGGCGGCGGGAGCTGCGGCGGAGGTTGCGTGGCCGGTGGCGGCGTGGGAGCCGGTGGCGGCGGAGGGGGCTGCTGGACCTGCGTTTGTGCAGGTGGTGGCGGTTCCACGGCGGCCTGCACGGCCGGCTGCTGCTGGTTGCCGCCACCCGCGGTCAGCGCGATCACCACGGCGGCGGCCACCGCTGCGGCGGAACCGCCGACGGTGACCAGCTGGCGGGGGATCGAGGCACCGACCGCGCCCGCGCCGCCGGCGGCCGCACCGGCGCCGACGACGGCGGTGGTCGTGCCGGCGACCGCGAGGTAGGTCGTGGCGCCGATGCCCAGCACCAGCGGGGCGACGAAGATCCGCAGCGCGCCGTTGACGTCCGCGAGCTCGGCGGCCAGCGCCCGGCAGCGACCGCACTCGTCGAGGTGCGCCTCGACCTGCGTCGCCTCGCGCTTGGACAGACCGGCGCGGGTCCACGCGCCGAGCCGGTCGACGGTCGCCTTGCAGCGTTCCGCGTCGGTCTCGGCCAGGTGCATCTGCAGGTACTGCTGCTTGAGGCCCTCACGGGCGCGGTAGGCGAGCGCGGACACGCCGTTGGCCGTCAGCCCGAGCAGCGGGGCGACGTCGGCGGGCGACTGGCCCTCGATCTCGGTGTGCCAGAGCACCATCTGCCAGCGTTCCGGCAGCGCGGCGAACGCGCGGGCGGCCAGCGACCGCTCCAGCCCGGCCACCGCGGTGTCGCTGAACATCACGGGCGGCGCGACGTCGGTCATGTCCTCGGTGAGGTCGACCTTCTTGTCGCGGCGCGTCTTGTCGTAGGCGGTGTGGCGCAGCGCCGTGAGCAGGTACGCGCGGAACGCCGAGTCGGGGCCGCGGCCGGCGCGCAGGGTGTCCAGGACCTTCGCGAACGCCTCGGAGACCAGGTCGTCGGCCTCCGCCTGCGAGCGGGCCAGCTGGCGGGCGAGGTTGTACGCAGCAGCGACGTGCCGTTCGTACAGCTGGCCGTAGGCGTCGATGGTCCCGCCACGCACGGACTCGATGAGTTCCGCGTCGCTGGGCCCCTGGACGTCTGCAGGAACGGTCGCCAAGTCTCGTTTCCCTCCTCGCGGCGCTCAGTGTGACCTACGACGCGGCGCAGAGTCATCTCAATCCCCCGCGCGGGTTGCGTCACGAGTCGGCGTCGGCTGCGTCTCCCACCTGGAATCGGGAGAACTGGAGGGAGACCGGGTGGGTGTCGCACAAGCGGAACGCCTCCTGAAGTCGAGGTGGCGGAACGCCACCATGGCCGCAGGCTGGGCGTTCCCCGCAGACTGGCCGCTCGCCGAGGTCGACGAGGTGTGCGCGGCGATGCTGGAGAACGCCGACCCCGGCGACGCGCTGGTCCGGCTGGGCCGCGCCCGCGCCGAGGCAGGGGCGGGACTCAGCGAGACGCTGCTGGACCTGGCCGCGCTGCACGCCGTGCTGACGGACCCGTCGCACATCGTGTCGCCGAACGTGGACGCACTCCCTTCGCGGATGTTGCGCATGACAGCGCTGGGATGGGCGGACGTGGTGACGAAACAGGCCGGCGACTGCGCGGCCGAAGATCCTCTGACCGGCCTGGCGACAGGCGCGTACCTGCGGACTCGTCTGGGTGAGGTGTACCGGGAGACCCCCGTCGCGCCCCTGGACTACGCGCTGGTCCTGCTGCGCCTCGACGTGCATCGCGCCTCGGGCTGGTCCCGGGTCGTCGCGATGACCCTCGTCTCGGACGCACTGCGCACGGTGTTCGACGGTGGCGAGACCCTCGCGACCTTGGGTCCGTGTGTGGCCGCGGTGCTGGTCCGCCGCGACGAGACGCTGGCACGGCGGATCTCGAACCTCCGGGTTCTTGCCGCCGATCGGCTGGCCGACGATCCCAACGTGCGGCCCACCGGGCCCGCGAAGGTCTGGCTGGAGCGCTTGCCGGACACGCACGCCGACGCGTGCGCGCTCCTCACCTCGCTCGGGCGCTGACTCCCCTGTCCCGCGCCCGCACTTCCCGTCCCCACCGGAAGTGAAGGGACCCCTTCCCGCGCTCTCCAGAAGTGTTCTATTGTGCTAGTTCACTAGAACAATCTGGGGAGCGTGCGTGGTCGAGTTCCACGTGGACCGCGGCAGTGGCCTGCCCGCCTACCTGCAGCTCGGCAGGCAGGTGCGGGAGGCCATGAGACTCGGCTGGTTGCAGCCGGGTGATCGGTTGCCGACGGTCCGCGATGTCGTCGCGACGAGCGGCGTGAACGCGAACACCGTGCTCAAGGCCTATCGCGAGCTGGAGCTCGCCGGCCTCGTCGAAGCCCGTCAGGGCTCCGGCACCTTCGTCAAGGCTTCCTTGGGGTCCGCCGCCCCCGAGGCCTTGGACTCGCTGCGCGAAGTGCTCGCCGGCTGGGTCGCGGAGGCACGCTCCGCCGGGTTGGAGGACGAGGACATCGACGCGCTGGTGCGCGAGGTGCTGAGTGGGGGAGCGCGATGAGCGTGGTTGCGGCCGAAGTGTCGAAGTGGGCGGTGCGAAACGTCTCCTTCGACCTGCCGCCGGGCAGCGTCACGGCTTTGGTGGGGGCCAACGGTTCCGGCAAGTCGACACTGCTGAACGTGCTGGCCGGGCACCTGCCGCCGGAATCGGGGCACGCGGCGATCGCGGGCCGGGTGGCGTATGTCCCGCAACACAAGCCGATGTACAAGAGCTTCAAGGTCGCCGACGTCCTGGAGTTCGGCCGCCGGATGAACAAGGTGTGGGACAACGACCGCGCCGACGAGTGGCTGACCAGGTTCAAGGTGCCGCGCCGGTTGCAGGTCGGCGATCTGTCCGGCGGGCAGCGCACTCACGTGACGCTGGCGCTGGCACTGGGAGCGCGTCCGGACGTGCTGCTGCTCGACGAGCCACTGTCCGAACTGGACCCTCTCGCACGGCGCAAAGTCATGCGGGAACTGCTGACCGAGGTGAACGACAACGGCATGACGCTGGTCTTCTCCACGCACGTCGTCGCGGAGATCGGCGGCGTGGCCGACCGGTTGCTGCTGCTCGCCGACGGGCGGCTGCTGGTCGACGGCGAGACCGACGAACTGCTGGAACAGCACGTTCTCTACACAGGCCCACGTGTCACGGATCCACCGGTGGAGGGGCGCGTGGTGCTGGCGAAGCACAGCAAGTCGCAGTCGTCGTACCTGGTCCGCTCCGGCGGTGCCCAGATCGCCGAGCCGTGGACCGCTCGGTACGTGACGTTGGAGGAGCTCGTCGTGGCACACCTGGAGCGTGCCGCGTGAGGGCACTCGTCTGGCTGACCTGGCGTCAGCACCGCTGGGTCGTCCTCGGCACCGCGGCCATCGCGTTGCTCGCCGCGTACGGGCTGGTCACCACGGAGATCAACAACGAGTTCCGCGGCGACACGATGTCGATGACCGGCTTCTACGCGCTCATCGTGCAGCTCGTCTTCGGTGCGTTCATCGGCATGTTCTGGGGTGCGCCACTGCTCGCCCGCGAACTGGAGGAGCGCACCTACTTCGTCGCGTGGGGCCAGGACGTGACGCCCACGAAGTGGTTGCGCGGCAAGGTCATCGTGCTCGGCGCCATCGCGGCCGTCCTGGGCGGGCTGGTGGGTCTCGGTGACGGCCTGCGCGGCGCGCAGCTGACCACGTGGTCGACGTTCGAGGCGAGCCCGTTCGTGCAGGCGGGCTACGCGCTGGTCGGCCTCGCCATCGGCGTGCTCACCGGCCTGCTGACCAGGCACGTGCTGACCGCGATGGCGGCGACGCTGGTGTTCGACACGATGTTCCGCCTGGTCATAGTGTTCATGGCGCGGGATCACTACCTGCCGGCGCACCGCGCCATCGCCCGCTGGAACAGCACCGTGGAAGTGCCGAACAACGCGCTCCACACCGGTGGCGGCTTCGTCGGTGCCGACCTGAAACCGGTGGACGTGCCGGAGCAGTGCCTGAAGTTCCCCACCCCGCACAGCTGCATGCGCAGCTCGAACACCGCCGTCGGGACGTACGTCGACTACCAGCCGGTCGAGCGGGCCGGTCTCTTCCGGTTCATCGAGTTCGGGGTGAGCGTGGCGATCGCCGCCGGTCTGTTCGCGATCACGTTCTGGCTGCTGCGCCGTGGCGGCGGGTGGAAGCCGACGCGCTCCCACCGCCGCATCGCGCCGGTCGAACAGGAGAGCGCTCAGAGCACTCCCGCGGCCGCGGCGGCCCAGGCCGAGGGGTAGCGCGGTCGGAAGCCGAGCACCTTTTGTGCCCGGTTGGTCGACACGATCCCCTGCCACGGGTCGAAGTCCTGCTGGACGGCCTCACTGGGGGTGAGGCCGTTCAGCAGGTGCAGCTCCACGGCCGTGGCCGGGTTGTCGTCGGCGATGTTGAAGATCCCGCTCGCGCCGGTGTCCAGGACCTTCGTGATCGCCTGGGCCACATCTTCGTGATGCACCATGTGGAGCCGCTGGTGGCCGGGCCACGTCGACGCCCAGCGCAGCGATTCCTCCAGGTGCGGGTCGCCATCGCCGTAGACGAAGGCCAGGCGCAGGATCGTGGCTTCTTCTCGCGCTTCCAGCACCGCCTGCTCGCCGAGTGCCTTCGTCCGGGCGTACTCGCCGAACTCCGGGCCGGGGGCGGCCGGGTCGTCCTCGGCCGCCGGCCTGCCCAGTCCGCCCGGGTAGACGAGGTTCGTGCTGATGTGGACGAACAGCGGCGCCTTCACGGCTGCTTCGGCCAATGCCCTCGTGCCGTGCACGTTCACACCTTCGTGGTCCGTGCTCGTGCGGAGGCCCGCTGCCAGGTGCACGACCGCGTCCACGCCGGTGACCAGTTCCTCCACCGCCTCGGTGTCCGCCAGCCGGTGGGCGAACGCGCGCACCTCGTGACCCTGTTCGCGCAGCCTCGGCAGGAGCCTGCTGCCGACCCGTCCGGTCGAGCCCGTCATCGCGATCTTCATGCGTTCCAGCGTGTTCGTGCCGCTCTCGGGCAGCCAGGGACGATCGATCCCTGGCTACGGTGGAGACATGCGTGAACTGGCGGGTTTTCTGCGCAGCCGCCGCGAGCGGATGGCGCCGCTCGGCAACGGCCGGCGACGCACACCGGGGCGCCGACGTGAGGAGATCGCGGCGGTCGCGGGCATGTCCGTGGACTACTACACGCGCCTCGAACAGGCTCGTGGCCCGCGTCCGTCGGTGTCCGTCCTGAACGGCATCGCTCGCGCGCTGGAGCTCGACCCCGACGAGCGCGCCCACCTGTTCCGGCTGGCAGGCGAGGCCGTGCCGGAGGAACCCGCGTCCGGTGGCGAAGTGCGCCCCGGCGTCCGGCTGTTGCTCGACCGCCTGCGTGACGACATCGCGATGGTTGTCACCGACGTCGGTGACGTGCTCGCGTGGACACCGCGGGCGGCGCTCGTGCACCCGGACCTTCGCCCCGGCCTGAACCTGCTGCGCGCCTTCTTCCTGGGTGACCAGGACCGCGTGCCCGCCGAGGAGCGCGAGGAGGTCGCCAGGACACACGTCGCCGACCTCAGGGCCACGGTCGCCCGCCGCCCCGCCGCACGGGAGCTGGTCGACGAGCTGATGGCGAGCCCGCAGTTCGCCCGGCTGTGGGCGCAGCACGACGTGGCGGTCCGCCGGTCGGCCCGCAAACGGCTGCGGCACCCCGTTCTCGGCGTGCTGGAGTTCGACTGCGAGGTGCTCGGCGCGCCCGAGCACGACCAGCGACTCGTGATCCACGTCGCACCGGCGGGCAGTGTCACCGCTCAGCGCCTGGATCTGCTGGTGAGCGAGTCGGAAGCTGCAGGTAGGCTGCCTGAACCGTGGACTCCCGTACCCGTCTCCCAGTCGTCGGCATGATCGGCGGCGGGCAGCTCGCCCGCATGACGCACCAGGCCGCGATCCCGCTCGGCCAGTCGCTTCGCGTGCTCGCAGCATCGGAAAACGACCCCGCCGCGTTGGTCGCGCGCGACGTCGTGCTCGGTACGCACACCGACCTGGACGCGTTGCGCGCGTTCGCGAAGGGCTGCGAGGTCGTCACGTTCGACCACGAGCACGTGCCGCAGGAGCACCTGCGTGCGTTGGTCGCGGACGGCGTGAAGGTGCACCCCGGTCCGGACGCGCTGCAGTACGCGCAGGACAAGCTGAAGATGCGGGTGAAGCTGGCCGAGCTGGGACTCCCGGTGCCGCCGTTCACCGAGGTGCACGAAGTCCGCGACGTGCTCCGCTTCGGTGCCACGCACGGCTGGCCGTGCGTGCTGAAGGCGATCCGCGGCGGATACGACGGCCGTGGCGTGTGGATGCTGAACCAGCCGCACAGCGCCGAGCTGGTCGTCCCCGAGCTGCTGGAGGCCGGGACGCCGCTGATGGTCGAGCAGTGCGTGCCGATGCGCCGCGAGCTGGCGGCCGTGGTGGCGCGCTCGCCGTTCGGGCAGGGCGCCGCGTGGCCGGTCGTCGAGACCGTGCAGTCCGACGGCATCTGTGTCGAAGTGCTGGCGCCCGCTCCTCGCCTGGACGGTGCCGCCGCACAGGAACTGGCGCTGAAGGTCGCCGAGGCGCTGGGCGTCGTGGGCGTGCTGGCCGTCGAGCTGTTCGAGACCTCCAGCGGCGACGTGGTCGTCAACGAACTCGCGATGCGCCCGCACAACTCGGGCCACTGGTCGATCGAGGGCGCGCGCACGTCGCAGTTCGAGCAGCACCTGCGTGCGGTGCTGGACTACCCGTTGGGCCGCACAGACCTGATGGCGCCCGCCGTGGTGATGGCGAACGTGCTCGGAGCTGGGGAAACGCCCACGATGGGCCCGGACGAGCGCGTGCACCACCTGTTCGCCCGGTTCCCGGACGCGCACGTGCACCTGTACGGCAAGGAGGAACGGCCGGGCCGCAAGGTCGGGCACGTGACGTTCCTCGGCAACGACATGACCGAGGTCCGCCAGCGCGCACGGCTGGCCGCGGACTGGCTGTCCACCGGCATTTGGTCAGACGGATACGACATTCACGGGAGCTCGGAGTGACTCAGGTTGGCGTGATCATGGGCAGCGACTCGGACTGGCCGGTGATGAAGGCAGCCACCGAAGCGCTCGCCGAGTTCGACGTGCCGTTCGAGGTGAGCGTCGTCTCCGCGCACCGCACCCCCCAGCGCATGCTCGACTACGCCACGTCGGCGGCGTCGCGCGGCCTTCGAGTGATCATCGCGGGCGCGGGCGGCGCCGCCCACCTGCCCGGCATGGTGGCCTCGGCCACGGTGCTGCCGGTCATCGGCGTGCCGGTGCCGCTGAAGTACCTCGACGGCATGGACTCGCTGCTCTCGATCGTGCAGATGCCCGCAGGCGTCCCGGTCGCGACCGTCTCGGTCGGCGGAGCCCGCAACGCAGGCCTCCTGGCCGTCCGCGTGCTGGCCGCGTCGGACGTCGCGTTGCAGGAGCGCATGGCCCGCTTCCAGGCAGAACTCGAGCAGCTCGTACTAGACAAGGACGCGGCGCTGCAGAAGTCCCTCTGAGTGCTCAACAGCACAGCGGCGCCCGACGTGAACGGGCGCTAACATCGTGCCGAGGACTCGCTACTGGGAGGTAACAAGGTGAACCCGAGCTTCGGCACCTATCAGCTCGCCGAGGAGCACGAGGCGCTGCGAGAGGCCGTCCGCTCGCTCGCCGAGAAGGAGATCAAGCCGTTCGCGGCCGAGGTCGACGACAACGAGCGCTTCCCGGTAGAGGCACACAACGCCCTGGTCAAGTCAGGTTTCGCGGCCGTCCACGTCCCGGAGTCCTACGACGGCCAGGGCGCGGACTCCGTCGCCACCTGCATCGTCATCGAAGAGGTGGCCCGCGTCTGCGCCTCCTCGTCGCTGATCCCCGCGGTGAACAAGCTGGGCACCATGCCGATCCTGCTCTCGGCCTCCGAAGAGCTGAAGCAGCTGGTCATGCCCTCCATCGCGTCCGGCGAGGCCATGGCCTCCTACGCGCTGTCCGAGCGCGAGGCGGGCTCCGACACAGCCTCCATGCGCACGCGCGCCGTTCTCGACGGCTCGGACTGGGTGCTGAACGGCACCAAGTGCTGGATCACCAACGCCGGCGAGTCCACCTGGTACACGGTCATGGCCGTGACCGACCCCAACGCCGCGAAGAAGTCCGCGGGCATCTCGGCGTTCGTCGTGCACAAGGACGACCCCGGCTTCTCGGTCGGCCCGAAGGAGCGCAAGCTCGGCATCAAGGGCTCGCCGACCCGCGAGATCTACTTCGAGAACTGCACCATCCCCGCCAACCGGATCATCGGTGAGCCGGGCACGGGCCTCAAGACGGCACTTCGGACCCTGGACCACACGCGCCCGACGATCGGTGCGCAGGCCGTCGGCATCGCGCAGGGCGCTCTCGAGGCCGCTGTCGCGTACGTCAAGGACCGCAAGCAGTTCGGGAAGTCCATTTCGGACTTCCAGGGTGTGCAGTTCATGCTCGCCGACATGGCCATGAAGATCGAGGCTGCTCGGCACATGGTCTACGTCGCCGCCGCCAAGGCTGAGCGTGGGGAGCCGAACATCGGCTTCATCACCGCTGCTGCCAAGTGTTTCGCTTCTGATGTGGCCATGGAGGTCACGACGGATGCGGTGCAGTTGTTCGGTGGCGCGGGGTACACGCGTGACTTCCCGGTTGAGCGGATGATGCGTGATGCCAAGATCACGCAGATTTATGAGGGCACTAATCAGGTTCAGCGCGTTGTTATGTCGCGCGCTGTGCTCAACGGCTGAGTTGGTCTGGGGGGAGCCGGTCATGGCCGGCTCCCCGGCCGGTAGAGGGTGACGGTCGCGTCCAGCGATCCCAGCTTCTCCACGATCAACGGCTCCACGGCGTCCCAGTTCAGCCCGCCGAGGCCCGCGCCGAGCGCCGGCACGGCGATCGACCGGATGCCCAGCTCCGCGATCACCCGCGCCAGGTCGTCCAGCCCGTCCGCGACGTCGGACAGCTTGGACCGCGACCGGAAATGCCCCTTGGTGGGGAAGCTGACGATCCACCGCGGCCGCCCCACCTCCACGACGTGCACCCGTCCGAGCCGCACCTCACCGGCCGCACAAGCCGATGCGTACGTCGCGAAGTACTCCGGGAACCGCTGCTTGAACTGCAGCGCCAACCCCTTGCCCATCACGCCGACGCAGTTCACCGCGTTCACCAGCGCATCGACCTCGGCGTCCAGCAGGTCGCCAGAACCCTGCACGATCACAGCAATCCCCCCAGATGGTGTCCTCATCCCGGATAGTGCCGGACACCACCGACAAGATCACCGAGCTCAAGCCGCCACACAGCTCCCGATCGCCTCACCGATCGCCCCCTTGGCCCCCAGCACACACGGCGACTCCGCGGTCAACGACGAGTCGGAGATCTGCTGAGCGAACGCGATCGCGATGTTCATCATCCGCATCGGACTACCGCTGTCCACGGCCGCCTTCACCGCAGCAGCACGGACTTCCTCAGTCGTGCAACTGAGATCGGTGCCGAACTTGTCAACGCGCGGCATCCAAAGCGCCTTCTGCCCGGACGCGCACGGCGAAACTTCCCAACGTGTCGGCGCGGCCGCCGCAGCGACGGGAGCGGACAGCGCGACGAAGCCGAGCGTGAGGGCCAGAGCTGCGAAGAAACGTCCCATGCCCCGAACGTAACCGGACGTCGAGCACCTGACCGGGGGAACCGTTGCCACGTCAGGTGATTACGCTCCGCCGTGTCCGAAGTGGATGAACGGTGCCATCAGGCGAAGTACAGCGCGGTGGGCAACACGACCAGCGTTGACCGGTCTTCCTCCCACCGCGCCGCGAGGCCGAAGCAGATGGCCGTGACGGACCTGCCGTCCGCGAATAGGGTCTGCCCGTATCTGGTCAGCTGCACGTGTTTGAACGAAAGGCTGATCTCTGCAAGCCCGTCGCTCGACGCGTACAAGGCGATGTTGTTGTCGTCCGTCGAAGCGACCCGGTATTCCGCCTTGATCTTCACGTAACCCTGCATGGATCGCAGGCGGGAATCGGACGACGTGCCACTGAAAAGGTCGACCAGGGAGGAGGTCAAGATTGACCGTTTGTGCTTGGGCTGCTGCACTGTCAGATCGAGCTGGTCCAGCGAGTTGCTCGCAGCAAGCTGCTTCATCACCAGATCGAGCGCGCGTTCAGCGTTCGTTCTTGCCTCGAACGTTTCCCGCACGGTCTCGGAACTGCCGCGCTTGCCCGCAGCCTCGAACACAGAGGCCTTCACGCCCAGCGTGCCTTCGTTCTGACGCCCTTTCTCGACTTCGATCTTCGTCGCTTCGCCCGCCGCGTGTGCCGTCTGGCTGTACAGGCTCATGATCGAGTTCTCGTCGAGGAAGAGGAACGTGCGGATGAGCGTCCGATCGAACTCCGCCTGCTGCTCTGATCCGTGGCCGGCGAGGGTGGCAGGCGTCTTGTTCTCTACAGCCTGAGTGGCGGACTCGTGAGCCTTCTTGCGCTTGGCGGCCTCTTCGGTCACGTAGACACCGAGGCCGTAGGCGGCGATGACGAAGCCGACTGCCATGATCACCAGGAAGAACGTGTCCATGGCCACCCCTGGGCGGGTTTGCGTGAGTGTCTGCTACGCAAACCATCGCCCAAGGTATGACCTTGGTTACAGGGTGGCGAGAACCTCGGCCAGCCGCTCGTAGCTGCGCCCAGCCCCATCCGACATCCCGGTAGCCAGCACGGCATCCCGGGCCTCCTGCGAAACCAGCCGCATGGTGGTGGTCATGGTCGTCTGCCCATCCACCTCAGCGAACGTGATGGTCGTGACGGCCGGCGGGTTGTCCTCGAAGTGCTCGGTGTGCACGACCCGCGAGTGAGGCGTGACCTCGGAGTACTCGCCGTACATCTCGAACGCGCCGGAACCGTCGGGCTGCGCCCAGCCGTAGCGCCACTTGCCGCCCACGCGCAGGTCGACCTCGCAGATCGGCATCTCCCAGCCGTCGGGGCCGAGCAGCCAGCGCTTGATCAGGGACGGCTTGGTGAACGCGTCCCAGACCAGGGTGGCCGGGGCGTCGAACGAACGGGACATGGCGATCTCGGTGTCGGACGGGAGGGACACGGAGGTGCCGAACTTGGTGGTCATGATTCCTGCTCCTTCATCTCGGTCAACAGTGCGTCCAGGCGTGCGTAGCTCGCGTCCCAGAAGCGTCGGTAGTTCTCGGCCCAGACCGCGACGTCGCGAAGAGGTGTCGCGTCGAGCTGGCAGGGGCGCCACTGGGCCTCCCTGCCACGGGTGATCAGGCCTGCCTTCTCCAGCACGCGCAGGTGTTTGGAGATCGCCGGGCCGCTGATGTCGAACGGCTCGGAGAGCTCCTTCACCGTTGCCGGGCCCTCGGTCAGCCGCGCGAGGATCGCCCGGCGGGTCGGGTCCGCCAGTGCGGCGAAGGTGGCGCTCAGCTGGTCCATCTCGTACCTAACCACTTGGTTATCTAACCTCTGGGTTAAGTAAGCCCCGCCGGCCGTCGACTGTCAAGCCCCAACTTCAAGATCAACTGATCGGATAGCGCTTTCCGATCCTGCACATCAGGCAAGGAAATGGCCCGGATGGACCTTTTTCTGGCCGACATGGAATGGGAGTTCTGCTGAATAGAGCAACTTTAATTGCACCCTAGACAGCAGGTCAGAGGCCTCGATACGTTTCCGATGCCGCAAGTTAACCTCGTTTAGTGGGGTATTTCGAATGAGAGCGAAAAGAACTGTTTCGTTAGCGTTTGGATTCGTGCTGGCTGCTTCCGTGCTGGTGCCGACCGCGCAGGCGGCACCGAACGGGAGCTCGGCCAGCCTGGCCAGAACCTCCGACAACAAGATCCAGTCGACGGCCGCGGGCGAGTCCTACTGGACTCCGGAGCGCATGGCCGCCGCGATCCCGGCCGAGGCTCCTGCCACGGTGAAGACCACTTCCGCACCCCAGCCCTCGGGGCGTGCGGGCAGCATCGCCGGTGCCGCGCCGTCGGTGAAGGTCCAGAACCAGCAGGCGCAGGGCATCGGCGTCATGCTCAACGAGTCGCAGACGGTCGGGAAGGTGTACTTCACCAACCCGGTCAACAACCTGAACTACGTGTGCTCGGGTGCGACCGTCAACAGTGGCAAGAAGAAGCTGGTCCAGACGGCGGGGCACTGCGTGCACGGCGGTTCTGGTGGCCAGTGGATGCGCAACTGGGTCTTCGTTCCGCGCTACCGCAACGGCGCACGGCCGTTCGGCACGTGGAGCGCCTACCAGCTCACCGCTCGCACGGCCTGGATCAACTCCAGCAGCAGCGATGAGGACATGGGCATCGTCATCATGCAGACCCTCGGCGGCAACTCGATCGCGAACGTCGTGGGTGGCAACGGGTTGCGCTGGAACTGGGGTTACTCGGTGGCGGTGACGATCCTCGGCTACCCCGCGGGACCGCCGTTCACCGGTGAGCTGCAGTACTTCTGCCAGGGCACGACCTGGAACGGCCACGGCCAGCAGGTGCGGGCCTGGTGCAACATGACCGGCGGCTCGAGTGGCGGTCCGTGGTTGCAGGAGTACAACGACCAGAACGGGCTCGGCTACATCAACAGCGTGGTCAGCCACCGGCACGGTGACCCGGCCCAGATGGACGGCCCGTACTTCGACAACGACATCAAGAGCCTCTACGACTTCGCGGAGTCCCTGTCTCCGTGACGTCGAACATGCCGAAGGCCGGACTCAGGTCCGGCCTTCGGGCAACCCAGGAGATTCTGTGTTCCGTCCTACGTTCATGAGCAACCGAATCCTCCTCGCCGCGCTGGTCGTCACGCTGCTCGCCGTCACCCCCGGCTGCGGCGACAGGTCCCAGGGGGCGCAGGGCAACAGCGCCGCGCTGCAGGGCAAGGTGTTCCTCTCCACGGCCGTCACCGAGCAGGGCAAGCCGCGCCCCCTCGTCGACGGCACGTCGGTCGAGTTGAGCTTCACCGACGACGGCAGACTGAACGCCAGGGCCGGCTGCAACATGATGCAGGCCCCGGTCACCCTCGACGGCGGGAAGATCGCGGCGGCAGAGCTCGCCATCACGCAGATGGGCTGCCCCAACCCCGACCTGTACGCGCAGGACGAGTGGCTGGCCAAGTTCCTGACGGCCAAGCCGTCGTGGCGGATGGACGGTACGAACCTGGTGGTCACCGGAGCCGACTCGGAGATCGTGCTCTCGGCCGAGGCGCCGGCGACGCTCGAGGGCGGCGAGTGGAAGCTCAACGGCCTCCTCCAGGGCGAGACCGCCTCGTCCATCCCCGGCGACGTGCGGGCGACCGTCAAGTTCGCGAACGGCAAGGTCGAGGTGTTCGCCGGCTGCAACAGCGGTGGCGGGGCGTACAAGGTGGACGGACAGATGATCACGTTCGAGCCGTTGGTGTACACCGACAAGGCGTGCGGCGAGAACGAGATGATCGTCGAGAAGGCCGTGCTGGCCGCGCTGAAGGACAAGATCGCGTACAAGATCGACCGCAGCACGCTGACCCTGACGAACGGGAACGGTGACGGCGTGCAACTTAAGAAGTAGCTGTTGGGTTCCTGTCGAAATCGTGAGGTCGTTGAAACCTGTACTAGGTTTTGGTTCGAAGTTGAACTACCGACAGCCAAACGACAGGGATCGGGGATCAGCACCATGGTCAAGGACGTCGCCGCACTCATCGGCCGCATCGGCATCGGCATCGTGTTCGTCGCGCACGGCTGGCAGAAGTTCACCGAGTTCGGCATGGCCGGTGTCGCCGGGTCGTTCGAGAAGATGGGTGTGCCGCTGCCCACGATCTCCGCGTGGTTCGCCGCGACGGTCGAGCTCGGCGGCGGTATCGCGCTGATCGCCGGTGTCGCGCTGCCGATCGTCGGCCTGCTGCTCGCGGTCGACATGATCGGCGCGCTGGTCCTCGTGCACCTGCCGAACGGCCTGCTCGGCGAGGGTGGCTCGGAGCTCGTCGTGGCGCTGGGCGCCGCCGCGCTCGCGCTCGGCTTCAACGGTGGCGCCTACGCGCTCGACCGGGTGCTGTTCAAGAACAGCAAGGTGCTCAACCCAGCTGCTGCGTGATCTTCTCGGTGTCCCGGCGCGCGGCCAGCAGGCCCGCGTCGGGATTGCTCACCTGCACCAGCGAGCCACCGGCCGCGAGCACCGCGAGAAACCCTTCCAGGACACCGGAAGGCACGTTCCACTCCAGAGTGGACAGCACCCGCGGCTCGCTGCCGAGCTTCGCGCCGAGTTCTCGCGCCTGCGCCACCAGATCATCCACAGTGGATTCGCCGAGGGCGGGCGCCGAGCCGGGAAGAGGCTCCCACGGCGTGAAGTCGTCGCCGTGCGCGCGGACGTCGTCCAGGTAGTCGACGGGGGCGCCGGAACCCACACCCCAGGGGTGCAACGAGGCCACGGCCACGACCTCCGCCTCAGCGGTACCGCCGGGCGGCACCACGGCGACCTTGGCGTCCTCGCCCGCACCGACGACGCGGGCACCGCACCACCACGCGCCGAGCAGCAGCCCGGCGGTCTGCCAGTGCGCGGGCAGCAGCACCGCCACCGGGTCACCCGGTTCGACGTCGTGCTCGTCCCGCAGCCAGTTCGCCGTCTTCGCCGCCCAGTTCGCGATGGTCGCGCGGGACAGCTCCATGCGCGAGCCCGCCGCGTCGTCGTAGTGCGTGATCAGCGGACGACCGGAATCAGCCTTCAGCAACGGCGTGAAGAGGATCTCGGTCACGCTCACGCGGAACTCCTAGTCGACACAGGGAACGCTGGGTTGCACCTGAACGGCGTGCGAGCCGTCCAGGGACAGCAGCTTCTCAGGGCCGAACCTCGAGCTGGGAGTCGGGGTAGCGGAGGACGGCGCCGGCTTCGGCGTCTCGCCGATCAGCTGCGCGACCCACGCCTTGACCGCCTCGCGGTCCACCGTCACCACGCTCTGGCCGCGCTCGTTGCGCGCGTCGATGTTCGTCACCGGGATCGTGGCGAACTCCACGTTGCCCGACGCGAGGCCCTGCGCCTGCGTCGCCAGCGTCGCGAGGTCGAGCTTCTCGTCCACCACAACGGACTTCGACACCGCGTCCAGCAGACCGTTCATCTTCCCCGGGTCGGTGAACGTGCCCGCGGACAGCAGCTGCTTCATCGCCTGGCTCATGAACACCTGCTGCCGCGCGATGCGACCGAGGTCACCACCCGGCATGTTCCGCTGCCGCACGAACGACAACGCGTCGCCGCCGGAGATCACCTGCTCGCCAGCCGCGAAGTTCGCGCCCGAGTTCGGGTCGGACGTGCCGGCCTTCAGGCACACCTTCACGCCGCCGATCACCTCGGTCAGCAGGTAGAACCCGTAGAGGTTGATCTCGGCGTAGTGGTCGACGCGCATCCCGGTCAGTTCCTGCACCGCCTGCACCAACGCCTTGCGCCCGGCCTCGTCGGACTTGCGTTCACGCTCCTGCTGGTCACTCACGCCCTCGGCCTGCAGCCGTTCGGCGGTCAGGAACTTCACCGCGCCGTACGCCGAATTGATCTTGTCCTCGCGGAAACCGGCGATCGGCACGTAGGTGTCGCGCGGGATGGAGATCGCGCTCGCCTTGCCACCGTTGCGCGGCACCCGCATCACGATGATCGTGTCCGTGTTCACCGTGTCGGTGCCCTCGGTGCGCAGCTTGCGCAACACGTCGGCGGGTAGCGGACGACCCTGCGCGTCCGTCCGGCTGTCGCTGCCCACGAGCAGGATGTCGATCGCGCCGTCCTCCACGGGCGGCGAGTTCGGGATGTCGTCCAGCACCTCGAGGATCTGCGTGGTGTTGGTGTTCTGCTTGACGAGCCGCAGTGCCGTCCAGAAGTAGCCGGAGAACGCCAACGTTGTCACGGCGACGAGCGCGACGACCGTCCGGCCGGCGACCAGGGCGGTCTTCTTCGCGCGTGCAGCGGCGCTCAACGTGTCCTCCAGGTACGGGATTTGCCTGCTCAGCGTAACGATCAGAATCCCGCGACGCGGGATTTCCGTCAGTTCACGCAGACCAGGCCGCCCGCTGTGATCGGCGGAACACTGCTCGAGGACGGGACCGACGGCGTGCCGGGCGCGCCCTGCGGGTCGACGTCCTCGCCGTCGGCGGGGGACTGGTAGTCGGTGCCGACGAAGACCTGCACCTGTCCCTTTCGGACGGACGCGTTCTGCTCGACCGTCACGTTCGGCCCGAGCTCACCGGCGACCTTGCGCGCGGAACCCTCTTCGCCTGCCGCGTACCGCACGACGGTGGTGTCGCCGAGCTCCTGCGCCGATGCCACGAGACCGCGCTGGAAACCCTTGGCGGCCAACGTGTTCATCACCTGGTTCGCGAGCCCCTGCACGTTCGCCGCGTTGTACACCTGCACGGTGATCGACGAGTTCGGCGGAGCGGGCAGCGAGGTGGCCGTGGTCGGCGACGACGAGCTGGTGGCCGGCTTGTCCGAGGCGAGGTTCGTGAGGAACTTGCGCACCTGCGCCGGGTTCACCGGCAACACGTTGCCGTCGCCGTAGGTGTCCATCGGGTCACCCACCGGGATGGTGCGGAACTCGAAGTTGCCGCCCACCAGGCCCTGCATCTGCTCGGCGAACGTGGTGATGTCCCAGCCCGCGCTGAGGATCACCGACTTCTGCACGGCCTCGACGAGCCCGTTCAGCTTGTCCGTGTCCGTCAGCGTGCCGGTCGACAGCACCTTCTTCGCCAGCGCGCCGATGAACACCTGCTGCCGCACGATCCGGTCGAGGTCGCCGCCGGGCAGGCCCTTGCGCTGCCGCACGAACGACAACGCCTCCCTGCCCTCGATGATCTGCTGCCCCGCCTTGAAGTTCGCGCCGGAGTCGGAGTCCGCGGTGGCCTCCTTCAGACACACCTCGACGCCACCGATGGCCTTCGTGACCTCGTAGAAGCTCGCCAGGTTCACCTCGGCGTACCGGTCGATGCGCACCGATCCGCCGGTCATGTTCTCGATCGTCTTGATCAGCGTCTTGCGGCCGGCGGCCATCGACTCGGTGCGGATCTTCGCCTCGTCGGTCTCGCCCTTCGAGCGCATCTCCTGGTCGACGGTGTTGCGCTGGCGGGCGAACGCCGAGTTGAGCTTGTGCTTGCCGAACCCGTCCGCCATCTCGACGTAGGAGTCGCGCGGGAACGAGATCGCCACCGCGCGCGTGCCGTCCACCGGGATGTGCACGAGGATCATCGTGTCGGTGTTCTGCTCGCCGTCCGCGTAGCCGCCGTTGAGCAGCGCCAGCACTTCCTTCGACAGCGGGTTGCCCTGCGCGTCCGTGCGGCTGTCCATGCCGACGAGGAGGATGTCGACCGCGCCGTCCAGCGGCTTGCGTCCCGCGTCCTTCGCGATGTCCTCGGAGATGACCTCGGTCTTGACGATGCCGTCGTTGGCCGCGCGAAGCTTCGCCCAGCCGTACGACGTGACCAGGAGCACAGCGGCCGAGACGAGCGCGACGAAGATCCGGCCGGTCACCAGGAACGCGCGGAAAGCGGCCGACGGCCGGGTGGCGTCCACCCGTACCGGCAGAGTCCTGCCTTCCACTGCTGGTCCCTCCCCCACTACGTCGAGTTTAGTCGTTTATAAGACACACGACGTGACGTTGCTGTGGGTTGCAACGATTGACTACGTGACAGACTGCGAGCGGGGAACACCACAGGAGGAAATGGCATGCGCGTACTGGTGACAGGTGGGGCCGGTTTCATCGGCTCGCACTACGTGCGGGAGTTGGTGAGCGGCTCGTACCCGGCCTTCGCGGGTGCCGAAGTGGTGGTGCTGGACAAGCTCACCTACGCGGGCAGCGAGACCAACCTCGCGGCGGTCGCCGGCAAGTTCGAGTTCGTGCAGGGGGACATCTGCGACGCCGGCGTGGTCGCCGAGCAGATGAACGGCGTCGACGTCGTCGTGCACTTCGCCGCCGAGTCGCACGTCGACCGCTCCATCACGGGATCCGCGGACTTCGTGCTGACCAACGTCCTCGGCACGCAGACGCTGCTGCAGGGCGCGCTGAACGCGGGCGTGGGCCGGTTCGTGCACGTGTCGACGGACGAGGTCTACGGCTCCATCGAGGAGGGCTCGTGGACCGAGTCCCACATTCTTGAGCCGAACTCGCCTTACTCCGCCTCCAAGGCGTCCTCCGACCTGCTCGCCCGCGCGTTCCACCGCACGCACGGACTGCCGGTCAGCATCACCCGGTGTTCGAACAATTACGGGCCGTACCAGTTCCCCGAAAAGGTGATTCCGCTCTTCGTCACCAATTTGATCGACGGCAGGAAGGTGCCGCTCTACGGCGACGGCCTCAACGTGCGCGACTGGCTGCACGTCGACGACCACTGCCGCGGCATCCAGCTCGTCGCCGAGGCCGGCCGGGCGGGTGAGATCTACAACATCGGCGGCGGCACCGAGCTCACCAACCGCGAGCTGACCGAGCAGCTGCTCGCCGCGACCGGACGCGACTGGTCGTCCGTCGAGCCGGTGCAGGACCGCAAGGGCCACGACCGCCGCTACTCCGTCGACATCTCCAAGATCTCCGCCGAGCTGGGCTACCAGCCGCGGGTCGACTTCGCCGTGGGTCTTGCCGACACGGTCGAGTGGTACCGCGAGAACCGCGCCTGGTGGGAGCCGCTCAAGGAGCGAGCTCAGTTGGCGAAGGGCTGAGCGTTGATCCTCGTTCCAGGTGGTCGTGGCCAGCTCGGCCACGACCTCGCCGCGCTGTCCGCTGACGTCCGTGCGGTGTCGTCCGCCGAGCTCGACGTGACCCAGGTGACCGCCGCTGATCTCGCCGGTGCCTCCGCAGTGATCAACTGCGCCGCCTACACCGCGGTGGACGCGGCGGAGACGGACGAGGAGCGGGCGTTCGCCGTCAACGCCGTGGGGCCCGGTCTGCTGGCCGAAGCGTGTGCCTCCATCGGAATTCCGATGATCCAGGTGTCGACGGACTACGTGTTCTCCGGTGAGGGCACGCGGCCTTACGAGCCGTCCGACCCGGTCGGCCCGAAGTCCGCTTACGGCCGCACGAAGCTCGAAGGCGAGCGCCGGGTGCTGGAGGCGGGCGGCTGGGTCGTGCGCACCTCGTGGGTGTACGGCGCCGGCGGCTCGAACTTCGTGAAGACCATGGCAGCGCTGGAATCCTCGCGGCCCACCCTGTCCGTTGTGGACGACCAGCGCGGCGCGCCTACGTGGTCGCGCGACCTCGCGGCCGGTCTGCTGGAACTGGTTTCAGTTCTGCCCGAGCAACGGCTGCTGCACGCCACCGGCGGTGGCGAGACGACGTGGTTCCGTTTCGCGCAGGCGATTTTCGAGGAACTGGGCGCCGATCCGGCGCGCGTGCAGCCCTGCACGACGGCGGATTTCCCGCGACCGGCCCCGCGACCTGCCTACTCGGTGCTGTCGGGCGCGGCGTGGGCAGCAGCGGGACTACGTCCGTTGCCGCAGTGGCGAAGCGCCCTTTCGGAGGCATTCCGCGCGGGCGTGGTAGCTCCCCGTACCGGTGCTGCGCCATTGGGGTGACCGGTCTGGCACGGCCGTTTCAAGTACGAGAACCTGTTCCGCATGTTCGATTCCGGGCGCAAACCTCAGCGTCCCGCGACAACGGATTCTGATCGGCAGCGCTTCCTGAAATGCGTTGCTGTTGTCACGGGCTCGCGGCAGGTGTCGATGAGTCAGCTCGACAGGTTGTCGCCGAGGCCGCATTCTCGGTGAAGCTGTTGGGGCGTCAGGTTTTCCTGACGCCCTACAGGTCACGCACGGCTCTGCCGGTACGCACCGATCGTCAGTTCCGCACACCGCCGCCAGGTGAACCCCGACGCATAAGCACGCCGCTCCGCCTGAGCTTCAGGAGTCGTCGGCGCCGCAACGGCCTGGGCCAGTGCCTCGGCCAGTGCCTCCACGTCGCCGACCGGCACGTGCAACGCGTGCCCGCCCGCGACCTCGCGCAAGGCGGGCACGTCCGAACACACGACAGGAACGTTGCACGCCAACGCTTCCAGCACCGGCAGCCCGAAGCCCTCGTCCCGCGACGGCATCACCAGCGCGGTGGCCCCGGCCACCACGGCCCGCAGGTGCACGTCCGACAGGTACCCGGTCCGCAGCACCCGGCCGTCCACACCGGACCGGCCGGGGCCGACGATCACCAGTGGCGGCAGCTCCGGGTCGGACGCGTGTGCCTTGATCAGGTACTCGAGGCCCTTGCGCGGGCCGTCCGCGCCGACGAACAGCAGGTACTCCGACGGCAGGCCCAACCGGCCGCGCAGGGCGGGGGAGGGCGGGCGCGCGGCGAACCAGATCGGGTCGACGCCGAGCGGCGTCACGACGATCTTCTCCAGCGGCACCGCGAACCGGTCGGCCACCACGGCGGCAACGGCCGCGGTCGGCGTGCAGATCACGTCCGCACGTGAGGCCGACAGCCGCACCAGCTCCGGCAGGCGGCGGTCGGACGGCGGCAGGTCGCCGGGGTTGTCCAGGAACGCCAGGTCGTGGATCGTCACGACGCGACCGGCGCGGATCGTCGGCGGCAGCACGAAGTTCGTGGCGTGCATGACGTCGGAGAAGCCGGCCAGCAGCTCGACCGGGGGGAACGGGGCGCGCAGCCACATCTGGCGCAGCGCGCGGGCCGCGACGGGCAGGCCGCGCGCGGTGACGTCGTGCGGCAGGATCGTCCGCAACGCGCGCCAGCCGCGCAGGGTGAACGCCACCGCCCGCACGTTCGCCTCCTCCGGCATGGAGGCCAGCTCTTCGGCCAGCGCCGCGGTGTAGCGGCCGATTCCGGTGCGGTTTCCCAGCAGAGGTGTGCCGTCGAGCAGTACGGACAGAGGTTTCGGGGATCTAGCCATGCTTGCCACCACGCGCGATTTTGCGCAGACGCCCCGTCGCCCGCTTGGCCAACTCGGACGGGCCACCCGCGTCCAGGTACTCGCGCACCAGCCGCAGATCCCGCTTCACCTTGTCCGCCTTGCTCAGCCCCGGCGTGCGCACCATGGGAGCCGAGCCGGGCAGACGGTCCGCGGCAGGCCTGGGGTTGCGGCAGAACTCCGCCAGCGGCGCGAGCGCCGTCTCCCAGGTGAACCGTTCGCGGACGACGGCGATGCGCTCACGGCACGCGGCCGCGAACTCCTCGTCGTAGAGCACCTTCTCCAGTGCGTCGGCCAGTGCCTCCGGGTCCTCCGGCGGCACGACGACGCCCAAACCTTCCCGCTCCACCAGGTCCGCGAACGAGTCGCCGGACGTGGTGACGATCGGCAGCGCGGCCCACAGGTAGTCGAGCACACGCGTGCGGAACGCGAACGTGGTCTCGACGTGCTCGTAGTGCGTGGTGACGCCGCAGTTCGCGTCGAGCAGCCAGTTCTGCCGCTCGGTGTAGGGCACCCACCCGTCGTTGAAGAACACGTGCTCGCCGGTCAGCCCCAACGACGCGGACAACCCGCGTGTCTGGCCGGCGATGTCCATGTCCGGCACCTCGGGGTTCGGGTGCTTCATGCCGAGGAAGTACAGCTTCGCGGACGGCTGCCGCTGCCGCAGGTGGTCCATCGCGCGGATCAGCGTCAGCGGGTCGAACCAGCTGTACACGCCGCCGGCCCAGATCACGACCTTGTCGGCGTCGGTGACGCCCGGCACCACGCCCTTGATCGCCGGGCCGGTGCGCTGCGGCGGCTTGCCCGACAGTCCGAAGGGGACGATGCCGAGCAGCGACTGCGTCGTCGGGTCGTTGTCGTACAACGTGGGCGTGAGCCGCCCCAGCGCGGCCAGGTGGCCCAGCCAGAAGTGCCGCTGCCGTTCCGACGCGCACAGGAAGAAGTCGCCGCGCTCGAGCTGGTTGGTCAGCACCCGCGTGACGCTCTTGAGGTCGGCGGCGCGCTTCTCGTCGCTGTCGTCCTTGCCCTGCTCCAGCAGCTCCAGGTGCATCGGGTCGTAGATGTCGCAGACCACGATCTTGGTGGAGCCCGGCTGCTTGAGCTCGCTCGCCATCTCCAGCGCGTGGCCCTGCAACACGATCACGTCCGCCCACCGCACGTTCTCGGGCAGCTGCTTCTGCTTCACGCCCTCGACGACGAACGGCGCGTCCGGCGGGTCGCACAACGGGTTCGTCGTGATCAGCCGCACGGTGTGCTCGCCGGACAGCACGTCCGCCATGTGCCACGCGCGGATCGCCGGACCGGCCATCCGCTCGGAGATCGCGTCACCGGTGATCACCAGGATCTTGCGCGGCTTGCCGAACACCTCGTCGATGCCGAGCGCCTCGACCAGGATGTCGTGCGCCACGATGTAGCGACCGATGTCGTACGCGGGCTCCAACGCCTTGCGCATCAACGGAACCAGGTCGGTGTCCGACATCCGCCGCGATGCCTGCTCGACGCGGCGCGACTCGGCCAGCGAAGGCATCATCTCGACGAACTGGTCGATCGCGAGGAACCCGGCGAGCGACTGCCGCGGCATCTCGACCGGTGCCTTGTCCGCAGCCGGGTCCGCGGGCCGCTTGGTGATCTCAAGCTGCGTCGGGTCGATCTCGCCGCGCGCGGTGGCCCTGCGCACCACCAGAGCCAGGGCCGCGGGCAGCACACGCGCGAGCGTCTCGTCGGAGAAGTTCTTGTAGAGCGTCGCGAGGGCGTTGCGCTCCAGCAGGTACAGCTCGCGGCTGTGGTCGATCGAGCTCATCGAGCCGTGGTGGCGGTGGAACGTGAGCGACGCGGGCTCGTAGCGCACCCGCCAGCCGCGCAGGTTCAGCCGCCACCCGAGGTCGACGTCCTCGTAGAACATGAAGAACCGCTCGTCGAACCCGCCGAGCTCGCGGTACAGCGCGGTCCGCACGAACAGCGCCGACCCGGTGCCGAACATCACATCGCGCGGGGCGTCGTGGCTGCCGTCGTCGACCGTGCCGACGTGGCGCTTGTAGCCCATGCCGAACCAGGTGAGCCCACCGTCGACGAAGTCGATCTTGTTGCCGTCCCAGTCGAGCACCTTGCTCGCGACCGAGCCGACCGTCGGCTCGGCGTGGAAGACCTTGATCGCGGCCTTGATCCAGTTCCGGTCCGGCCGCGCGTCGTTGTTGAGGAACGCGAGCACGTCACCCGTGGCGTACTCGACGCCGAGGTTGCAGCCACCGGCGAAACCGAGGTTCCCCGCCGACGGGACGATCTTCGCGCCCGGCAGCTCCGCCTTGAGCCGTGCGGTGTCGTGCGACTCGTTGTCGACGACGATCACCTGCAGCAACTCGGCGGGGTAGTCCACCTCGGCCAGGCCGCGCACGCAGGTGACGGTGTCGTCCGCGCCGCGGTAGTTGACGACGACGACGGAGACGACGGGCAGTGAGGCTCGATCCACGCGCTAAGCCTGCCTCATCACTCTGCGCGCCCGCAGTGTGGTTGCACAGATCAGCAGCAGCACGATCGCCAGCGGCACACCGAAGACCCACTCGACGGACCAGTCGTTGCGTTCGGCGAGCAACGGCCGCATCAGCGGATGGCGCAGCACGGTCGTCGGACCAGGCTGCATCTTCTTGTCCTGCTCGCCCAGCACGACGATCCGCAGCTCCGCGCCGTCCTGGCAGGCCACGTGGTGCGTGAAGGCCGGGTTGTCCTGCCGGGGGAGGTCCTCGACCGAACTGATCACGCACGGCTCCGGTGTGCCGACGAGGTCCATCAACGCCCGGTGACCGTCGCTCACCAGCACCGCCGTGCCGGGAATCACGATCATGAACGCGGGCAGCACCAGCCACGCGGGACCGAGCTTGCCGATGCCCCACGCGAACGCGAGCGACAGCAGACCGCACGGGATCAGCACCGCGAGCTGGTAGGGCTCCGGTACGACGGCGCCCAGCACGACCGCGGCGGCGATCGCGACGAGCCCGATCACGATCAGCGGGGCGGGCCGCCTCACGGCGCTCTCCTGAGCGCTCTGGCGACTGGAATGAGAAGCATCATCATCACGGGGACGCTTGTGACCAGCAGGAGGTTCCATCGGGTGCCGTCCGCGAACATCGGCTCCAGGGGCGGACCCACCAGCACGTCTGCCTCCTGGATCAGGAGGCGCTCGTCCCAGTCGCGGGTCAGTTCGACCTCACCGCTCGGGCACGCCAGCACGTAGTCGACCGACGGGTTCTTGGCGAACTTGTGCTCCGTGGCCTGCGTGACCGTGCAGTGCTCGACCTGCCCGATCCGCTGCATCAGCACGCTGTGCACGCCGAACGTCAGCACGAACGGTGCCGCGACGCCGACGACGAACGCGGGCAGCAGGATCCACTTGCGCTCGGCGAGACCGCTGACGCCGAGGACGTACGCGAGGCTGCCGAGCAGTCCGACGAACAGCAGCCCGGTGGTCAGGGTGATGCCGAGCCCGACGCCGATCGCCAGCACGACCAGGCCACCCGCGATGAGCAGCCAGGCCGTCCGCTTCGGCATCGGCGAGCGGTCCGGCTCGTGGATCAGGCGGGGCTTGCGGCTGCGCGACACGTCAGCGCCGGGTGAGGAGCTTCACCCGCACCGTGAGACCCGCCTTCACCAGCAACCGGAACGGCGCCCACAGCACGCCCTGGTGCCGGTCCGCCAGGTACCGGTAGGCGCTGAGGTGGTGCTCGCGCAGCATCCGGTCGGAGGACCGCGCGGTGGAGTGGCCACCGATGTGCGTGACCTCGGCGTCCGGCACGTAGACGTTCTGCCAGCCGGCCTGCGCGACCCGGTCGCCGAGGTCGACGTCCTCGAAGTACATGAAGTAGCGCTCGTCGAACCCGTTCACCGAGTCGAACGCCTCGCGCCGCATCAGGAAGCAGCTGCCGGACAGCCACCCGGCGGTGCGCTCGGCCGGTGCCTTCTCCTGCCGGTAGGCCTTCGTCCACGGGTTCGCCGGCCACACCTTGGCGAACAGCGCGTGCCCGACGCCGCGGCCGACGGACGGCAGCAGCCGGGCCGACGGGTACACCTCGCCGCTGGGCTCGCGGATCAGCGGGCCGAACATGCCACCGCGCGGCCAGCGCGAAGCGGCCTCGATCAGCGCGTCGACGCTGCCAGGCCCGAACTCGATGTCGGGGTTGGAGATCAGGATCCAGCCGACGTCCTGGCCGAGCGCCGCGACGCCGCGGTTCGCGCCACCGCCGTAGCCGAGGTTGCCGCCGGTGGACAGGAACGTGACGTGCTCGCGTTCGGCCGCCACCTGCTCCGGCACGCCGTCGGTGGAGCCGTTGTCGGCGAGGATCACCCGTGTGTCGCGGGTGGTCGCCTTCGCGAGGGTGTCCACGAACGGTGCCAGCGTCTCGCCCGGCGAGTACGTGACCGTCACGACACCAAGTCCGTCGCCGTAGTTCACGGGCGACACAGTAGTGGTGCCCGATTCACCGGCGGCGGCGCACCAGAGCCGCGCGGTCGTAGGCCAGCCGGTGACGATCAGCGCTGACCGCCCACGAGAAGTCCTTCGCGCGCTGCTGACCGGAGGCTGCCAGCGCCGAACGGCGGGCCGGGTCGTCCAGCAGATCGGCGATCGCGGCCGCGATGTCACCCGCTCCGACACCGCAGTAGGCGACGGCCTCGCCACCGACCTCCGGCAGCGACAGTCTTCGGGTGGTGAGCACGCAGGCGCCGCACGCCATGGCCTCCAGCACCGGCAGGCCGAAGCCCTCGCCGAGCGACGGGTAGGCGACCATCTCGGCGCCGCCCAGGAACCCGGCGAGCTGCTCGAACGGCAGGTAGCCCGCCCTGATCACCCGGATCCGGTGCGGCACCGAGTCGAGCGCCCGCTCGACCTGGCCGTCCCAGCCGGGCTGGCCGGCGAGGACCAGTGCGGGCGGGTTCGCGCGGCCGACCATCGCCTGGGCGAAACCGCGGATCAGCGCCGGGACGTTCTTGCGCGGCTCCAGCGCACCCAGGAACGCCACGTAGGGCAGGTCACCCAGCGACAACGTCCGCCGCACCGCGATGATCTCGTCCGGCGACGGCGGGTGGAACCGCTCGGTGTCGACGCCGTGCTGCGCGATGTGCAGCACGCGGCGTTCGGCACCGGCGACGCGCACCAGTTCGTCTGCCGTGGCCTGCGACGGCACCACACAGAGCTCCGCGCGCTTCAGCGAGGCACGTGTCCACGTGCGGAAGAAGCGCGCCTTCACCGACGAGTGCAGCACCGGGTCGGTGAAGAACGTGGCGTCGTGCAGCGTCACGACCGAGGCGGCCTTGCTGGCCAACGGGAGTGTGTAGTGCGGCGAGTGCACGACGTCGATGCCCAGTGTCCGCACCAGCCGCGGCAACGTGGTCTGTTCCCAGGCCAGGCGCGCCGTCCTGGTGGCGACGGCGTCGGCGGCCCGCACCACGCGGGCATTCGGGGCGAGCTTGGAGAACAGTTCGTCGTCGCGCGGCTGACACACGACCGAGAGCTTCGTCCCGTCGGCATCCAGAGCAGCGACGAGGGAGTCCACATATCGGCCGACGCCACCACGGTCTGCGGGGATCGCGGTGGCGTCGATCAGCACGCTGGGTTCGACGGTGGACACGATCCGCAAGCGTAATGTCATTCGCATACGCGGTTAGCAGGAATGCACCAACATGCTCGTTAACCGTGTGTATCCCAGACACCCAGCGCAGTCTTTTCCCAGGTGAACTCACTCGCGCGGGTGATCCCGGCCTCGACGGTGTGATGAGGATCAGTCAGCACGGCCCGCAGACCTTCCGTCAAAGAGGCCAGATCTCCGCGCCGGACGACGGTGCCGGCGCCGCCACCGACCTCCACCAGAGCCGGGTCGTCGGAGTGCACGACCGGCACGCCGGCGGCCATCGCCTCCAGCACCGGCAGCCCGAAACCCTCGGCCAGGCTGGGCGCGGCGAGCACCGTCGCGCCGGCCAGCACGTCGGCGAGCCGGCCATCGGAAACCTTGCCCAGCAACGTCACGTGCGCTGCCCGCAGATCAACACCGCCCCAGCCCTGCGGGCCGATCACGACCAGCGGGACGCGCAGCCGTTCGGTCGCGCGGACCAAGAGCTCGAAGCCCTTGCGCGGCTCGATCGTGCCGATCGCGAGCACATAGCGGTCAGGAAGATCAGCGGGTTTCTCGCCGACGAGCCTGGTGACGCCGTTCGGCACAACGTGCACCGGAACCCGCACCTGCACGTGGTCGTGCAGCTGGTCCGCGACGGCCTGCGTGGGCACGACCAGCGCGCGTGCCTCGGTGGCGGCCTTCGCGATCACCTTGCGGTGCCAGGCGACGCCGCGCGGAGTCAGCGTCTCGGGATGCGTCCACGGCACCACGTCGTGCACCGTCACGACCGCGCCCGGCAGCGGGGCGAGCGGCGTGGGAGCGTGCACGTGCGGGCCGAGCTTCGGCGGCAAACCCCGTTCCCACAACGCCACCAGCACCCGTCTCGGCACCCTGATCACGCGGTTCGCGTTGGCGGTCGCCGCGGTGGTCACCGACCAGCCGTCCGGCGCGGTCTCGGTCAACGCCCTGAGCAGCTCGGCCGTGTAGCGGCCGGTGCCGCCGGGGACGGGGGCGTTGAGTTGCTCGGTCAGCACTACGAGCTCGGGCACGTCGCGTACCGTCTCACGCCGTGTCGGCACTTAGCACCGTGGTGGTCGTGACGTGGCGCGGCCGTGACCACATCACGGCGTGCCTGGACGCCCTCTCGGCCCAGAAGAGTCCACATAGGACGATCATCGTCGACAACGCCTCCGACGACGGCACGGCCGAGCTGATCAGTGCACACATCGGCGAGCACGAGGTCGTGCGGTTGCCGCGCAACCGCGGTTACGCGGGTGGGCTCGCCGCCGTGCTGGACCGCGTGGAGACGCCGTACGTGGCGTGGCTCAACGACGACGCGGTGCCCGACCCGTCCTGGCTGACCGAGCTGGAGAACGCGCTGGAGGCCGATCCCGGCGCGGCCGCGGCCACGTCGTCGATCCTGCTCACCGACGGCTCGACGCAGTCCGTCGGCGTGGCGCTCACGGCGGACGGCCACGGCAAGGACGTCGTGCTCGCCGGGCGCGAGGTGTTCGGCTTCTGCGGCGGTGCCGCGTTGCTGCGGACCGCGGAGCTGCGCTCCGCCGGTGGCGTGCCCGCGAGCTACTTCTGTTACTACGAGGACACCGACACGGCCTGGCGGTTGCGGCTGGCCGGCCACCGGGTGGTCTCGGTCGGGCCGGCGCGGGTGCGGCATCGGCACGGCGCCAGCACGCGGCCGGGCTCGGCGCAGTTCCACCGGTGGAACGAGCGCAACCGTTTGCTGATGCTGTGGCGCTGTGCGCCTTTGTCCGTCGCGGTGCGCGAGTTGGTGCGGTTTTTGGTGATCACGGCGTTGCTGCCGGTGCGCAAGGACGTGCCGAAGGCCGCGAACTTCCGGATCGGGTTGCGGTTGCGGGTGTTCGGCGAGGTGCTGCTCAGGATGCCGGTGACGGTCGTTCAGCGGCTGATGATCGGTACACGTTCCACGGTGGCCCGCCGCACCGTGTGGCGGGCCTGGGCGGGCTCCTAGCCCACGTCTCCGCTGAGTCGCTGCGAGAGCGACGACCTGGTCTGCTGATGGTTCGACACGGTCGGGATCACACCCGGCTGGACGACCTGGGTGACTTCCGCCTCATCCATGACCGGCAGCGGCTGGGTGTGCCCCGGCCGGTGCGGAGGCGGCCGGTGTTGTTGTTGCTGCTGGCCCATCTGCGCGGGCTGCAAGATCATCGTCGAGTCCGGGTCACGCCGCGGGTCGACCGCGTTGACCAGCGAGCGAGGGATCTGTTGCGTGTCGGACGCGTCCATCGGAGACGTCATGTTGTCCGGCGTCACGATGTTCCGCCCACGTGCGCGGGCACGGGCGAGCATGGCGTCGGCCCGGTCGCGGGGGTCCATGTCGGATTTAGCTCCTTGCCGGGACCAGATCCCTTATGACGATCTGCTTCGTGTCAGAGTATTCCGTCGAACGGCTCGCTGTAACGCGGAGGAGGAAAAAGGTGCACGGCGTCGAAGCTGTGGTGCTGGTCGGGGGCAAGGGCACCCGTCTTCGCCCGCTGACCCTGTCCGCTCCCAAACCCATGTTGCCGACCGCGGGGGTGCCATTTTTGACACACCTCCTGTCGCGGATCAAGGAGGTCGGGATCACCCACGTGGTGCTCGGGACCTCCTACAAGGCCGAGGTGTTCGAGGAGTACTTCGGTGACGGATCGAGGCTCGGGCTGGAGCTCGAGTACGTGGTCGAGGAGGTTCCGCTCGACACGGCCGGGGCCATTCGCAACGTCGCTGACAAGCTGCGCGAACCCGACGTGATGGTCTTCAACGGCGACATCCTGTCGGGTGTCGACCTGACGGGGATCGTCGACACCCACCGCAAGCACGAGGCGGATGTCACGCTGCACCTCGTGAAGGTCGCGGACCCGCGGGCGTTCGGCTGCGTGCCGACCGACGACGAGGGCCGCGTGCAGGCGTTCCTGGAGAAGACCGAGAACCCGCCGACGGACCAGATCAACGCGGGTTGCTACGTGTTCCGCCGCGAGGTGATCGACGCCATCCCGGCCGGTCGCCCGGTGTCGGTGGAGCGCGAGACGTTCCCGGGGCTCCTGGCCGACGGCAAGCGCCTGCAAGGCCACGTGGACGCCACGTACTGGCTCGACCTCGGCAAGCCGGAGGCGTTCGTGCAGGGCTCCGCCGACCTGGTGCGCGGCGTCGCGCCGTCGGCCGCGGTCGAGCAGCCGGGCGACTTCCTGGTGCTCGAGGGCGCTTCGGTGCACCCAGGTGCGTCGGTGCGCGGTGGCTCCACGGTCGGTGCCGGGTGCACGGTCGCGGACGGCGCGGTGCTCGACGGCGCGATCCTGTTCGACGGTGCTGTCGTCGGCGAGAACGCGGTCGTGGAGCGCTCGATCGTCGGTGCCGGCGCGCTGGTCCAGGCCGGCGCGGTGCTGCGGGACGCCGTGGTGGGCGACTCGGCCGTCATCGGGGCGCGCTGCGAGCTGATCGGTGGAGCGCGGGTCTGGCCGGGCGTGGTGCTGCCCGAAGCCGGCGTGCGCTTCTCCGCGGATGTCTGACAGGTCCTGGACACCACCGTTCCCACTCGATCTGGGCGCGGTGCTCGGACCACTGCGCCGCGGGCCCGGTGATCCGTCCTTCAGCACGGAGGGCGGCATCTGGTTCGCGGCGAACACACCGTGCGGTCCCGGCACCTTGCGCGTGCGCCGGACCATCGCGGTCGAAGCCGAGGCGTGGGGCGAGGGAGGGCAGTGGCTGCTGGACGGCCTGCCCGCCCTGCTCGGCGCGGATGATCCGGTGGACGAGTTCGTCGCGCACCACGACGTGATCGCCGAGGCTCGTCGCCGGCGGCCCGGGCTGCGGCTCGGAGCCACCGGCCGGGTCTGGGACCTGCTGTTCGCCTCGATCCTGGAGCAGAAGGTCACCGGCACGGAGGCGTTCCGGACGTGGCGCGAACTCGGGCGCCGGTTCGGCGAGCCCGCGCCGGGCCCGCTCGCGCTGAAGGTTCCGCCGACGCCGCAGCGGTTGCTGAGCCTGCAGGACTGGGAGTGGCACCAGTGCGGCCTCGACGGAGCCCGCCGCCGCACGTTGATCAACGCTGCTCAGGTCGCGCACCGGCTGGAGAAGGCGGCCGAGATGCGCAGCCGGGAGTTGCTCGAAAAGGTGCCCGGGATCGGTGTGTGGACGTCAGCCGAAGTGGCGCAACGGTCGTGGGGCGACCCGGACGCCGTGAGCGTCGGGGATTACCACATCGCGAAGAACGTCGGCTGGGCGTTGACCGGCACGCCCGTGGACGACGACGGGATGATGGAGCTGCTCGAGCCCTACACGCCGCAACGGCATCGTGCCGTCCGGTACCTGGAAGCGGCGGGCATGAAGCGGCCGCGCCGAGCCCCGAGGTTCTCGCCGCGTGATTACCGCAGGGTCTAACGCAATCTCGCCAGCGCCGACTCGATCAACGGGTGGAGGTCGTCCACGTTGTCGGGCAGCGAGTCCAGCGGCCACCACTGCAGGTCCACCGACTCGGCGGACCTCACCGGCTGCGCGCCGACCGGGGCCCGCACCAGGAACCGCACGTCGAAGTGCCGCGTCGGCTTCCCGAGCGAGCACGTGATCGGGTGCACGTCGAGGTGGATCGGCGTCGGCTCGATGCGCAGCCCGCGCATGCCGGACTCCTCGGTGGCCTCGCGCAATGCGGCGGCGGCGAGTGAGACGTCCTCGGGCTCGCAATGGCCGCCCAGCTGCAGCCACCGGCCCACGCGCGGGTGCAGCGTCAGCAACGCGTGCTCCGCAGTGGCGTCCAGAACGAGCGCTGAGGCCGTGAGATGGCCCGGCTCGCAGGATCGGCGGCAGGCGTCCTCCCGCGCCGCCAGGAAGCCCAGGTAGGCCTCTTTCAGCGCGTCCTGTCCGACGAACCGGCTCAGCGTCGAGACGGCGTCGGCGTGCAGTGTCACAGCTCGATCAGTCCTTCCAGCGGCGCACGGGGCGTCAGCGGCTCGGCCGGGTGCCCGACCGCCACGGCGCCCAGCGGCTCCCAGTCCTCCGGCACGCCCAGCACGGAGCGCACCACGTCGGCGCAGAAGATCGTCGACGACACCCAGCACGAGCCGAGGCCCTCGGCGGCCAGTGCCACCAGCAGGCCCTGGACCGCGGCGCCGCCGGCGACCGTGAACATCGTCTTCTCGGCCTCGGACCTGCGCGGGTCGGGGTAGCTGTGCGCGCCGTCGCGGACCAGGAACGGCACCACGACCTCCGGCGCCTCCACCAGCAGGTCGCCCCGCCGCAGCCGGCGCGCGATCTGCTCGTCGGTGAACCCGTCGCCGCGCAGATCGGCTTCCCACCGCTCGCGCATGGCCTGCAGCAGCTCGGCGCGCTTCTCCCGCACCAGGACGAACCGCAGTGGCTTCGTGTGGTGCGGCGCAGGCGCGGTCAACGCGGCCCCGACAGCGCGTTTCAGCACAGCCAGATCCACCGGCGCGTCGGCGTAGAACCGCACGGACCGGCGCATCAGCACGGCCTCCGCGCGGCCCTGGGCCAGCGCCTCCTCCGTGCCGAGGGAGAACAGGTCCTCCTCGACCGGCCTGCTCAGGTCGCGCGCGGACGAACCGTCATCCACCACGTCGAACCCGCGCAGCACCGCCACCGGCACCCCGCCGAGCTTGCCCTTCACCAGGTCGGCGGCGGCCGCGATCTCGTCGGCGATCGCCACCATCGTGACGGCCAGTTCGTTGCCGTGCTGGTCGGCCGCACCGGCGTAGTCGTGCAACACGCGGATGCCGGACGAGCCGATCGCGGCGTCGGTCTGCCCGATCCGCCACGCGCGGCCCATCGTGTCCGTGACGACCACGGCCACCCCGACCCCGAGCAGGTCCTTCAGGGCCGTGCGCAGGGCGGCCGCCGAGCCGTCCGGGTCGACCGGGAGCAGCGCGATCTCGTCGCCGGCCACGTTCGAGGCGTCGACGCCGGATGCGGCCTGCACGATGCCGAGCCTGTTCTCGGTGATCAGCGTGCGCATCTTGCGGGCGAGCACCCGCACGGACTCCGCGGCCACGTGCTCGCGCCGGATCCGGTCCCGTTCCTCCGGGTCGGCCGGTACCCGGACCAGCCTGCCCTCCACTTTGGACAGGATCTTGGACGTCACGACCAGCACGTCGCCGTCGCGCAGCCAGGGCGCGGCCGCGGCGATCGCGCCGGCCAGGTCGTCGCCGGGCCGGAATTCCGGCAGTCCCGGTACCCCGAGCAGCTCCAGAGCGGCAGCGGCGTGATCAGTCAACTTCGACTCCGGCCAGCTCCAGCGCGTCCCGGGCCATCTGCGCGGTCGCGTCCACATCGGACATCAGCAGCGGGACCGCGCGCACCGCGACTCCCGGCACGTCGGCGCGGTCGCCGGTGTGCACCAGCCACGCGTCGAGGATGCCGTCTTCGGAGCACTTGCGGGAGCCGTAGAGCCGCCCGACGGCCTCGGCGGAGGTCTCCACGCCGATCGCGTCCAGGCAGGCGTCGGCCATGCCTCGCAACGGTTTCCCGCCGATGATCGGCGACAGGCCGACGACGCCGGCCTCGGTCTTGCGCAGCGCGTCGCGCACGCCGGGCACGTTCAGGATCGTGCCGATGCTCACCACGGGGTTCGACGGGGCCAGAATCACCGCGTCCGCCCCGGCGATCGCGTCCAGCACGCCAGGTCCGGCGGTGGCGGTCTCCGCGCCGACGAACGCGAACGACTGCGCGGGCACGCCCGCCCGGTGCCTGACCCACCACTCCTGGAAGTGGATCGCCTTCGGCTCGCCGTCCAGGTCGACGACGACGTGGGTCTCCACCCGGTCGTCGGTCATCGGCAGCAGCTTCACGCCCGGCTGCCACCGGTCGCACAGCGCCTCGGTGACGGCCGACAGCGGGTAGCCGGCGCGCAGCATGCGGGTGCGGATCAGGTGCGTGGCGATGTCCCGGTCACCGAGCCCGAACCACGTCGGCTCGGCGCCGTACGCCGCCAGCTCCTCCTTGACGGTCCACGACTCCCCGGAGCGGCCCCAGCCGCGCTCCGTGTCGATGCCACCGCCCAGCGTGTACATGCAGGTGTCGAGGTCCGGACAGATGCGCAGTCCGTGCATCCACACGTCATCGCCGGTGTTCACCACCGCGGTGACATCGGCTCCGAGTGCCTTGAGCCCTTGCAGGAACCTCGCGCCGCCGACCCCGCCGACCAGTGCTACGACCTTCACGCCGCGCCATGCTTCCACAGCGCGGTGAACCGCCTAGAGGGAGCGCCAGAACATGAAGGTGCGCGCTCCGTCGCCCGCGTCCTCCGGCACGCCGCCGATCGCCTCGAACACCGACGCCGCCGCCTGGAAGAACAGCGCGCTGACCTGAGCGAAGCCGATCAGCACGGCGAACAGCACGAGCGGCGCCCACGGCCTGGCCTTCGCGCCGAACTGCTGAGCCTGGTACGACATGAACGGCTCCAAAACACCCCAGCCGTCCAGCCCGGGAATCGGCAGGATGTTCAGCACGAAAGCGAAGACCTGCAACAAAGCAAGGTACGAAATCGCGGCGCTGAGCGCGGCCGGCGGCGAGAACAACGCGACGATCCCGGCCAGGATCACGCCGATGAGCAGGTTCGAGATCGGACCGGCGAGTGAGACCAAAGACTCGATCTTCTTCGATCGCAGGGCGTGGTGGTTGATCCACACCGCGCCGCCGGGAAGCGGGATGCCACCGAAGGCGAGCAGTACCAGCGGCAGCACGACACTGAGCACCGGGTCGGTGTAGCGTCGGATGTCCAAGGTCAGATATCCCTTGTCCCGCACGGAGAAGTCGCCGCCCTTGTAGGCGACGACGGCGTGCCCGAACTCGTGCAGGCAGAGCGTCACTGCCCAGCCGCCGAGCACGAAGAGGACGGTGCCCGTGGTGGTGGCGAACCCGCCGTCGAGCAGGGTGAGTGCCGCTCCGGCGGCGGTCACCGCGAGCAGGCCGAGGAACAGTGGACTGGGGAGCACCGCTGATCGTTTCACCCCACCAGTGTGGCGTGTCGGCTGGCGTCGTGGGCCGTTCGGGGACCCGTTGCGACGCGTGGATCACTGTCAGTGCGACCCGTCAAGGTTTTTGAGTCCATCCGCGCGAATATCCCCCGACGTGTGGACTCCACTTGACCCCCTGCTGTGACGCAGGTGTAATCACATCGGTGTCATTCGTCGTTGTGGGAGCGGCGACTGGCGTCCGCCAACCGGGGAGAGCGGAAGGCGAGGAGGCGGACGAAATGCAGGAATTCGAAGAAGATCACGTCGCGCAGCCGGTTGTACAGGGCGAGCTGTCGTACCTGTTCGACCCCGCCGACGAGCAAGATTGGCAGGAACGCGCGCTCTGCGCGCAGACAGATCCCGAGGCGTTCTTCCCCGAAAAGGGTGGTTCGACGAGGGAGGCGAAGCGCATCTGCCTGGGCTGTGAGGTCCGGTCGGAGTGCCTGGAGTACGCGCTCCAGCACGACGAGCGCTTCGGCATCTGGGGCGGTCTCTCGGAGAGGGAGCGCCGCAAACTGAAGAAGCGAGTCGTCTGAGTGCGCTGATCAAGGCGCACTGAAGCGTGATCTTTTTGCCTTAACTTGAGGACGTGACAAGTCCTCACCCGAGGCTCCGGACCGCGCCGGTGCTGTGCGTCCTGGTCTGCCACGACGGCGACCAGTGGCTCAGCACGGCGCTGTCCGCGTTGCGGCGTCAGCGAATTCGCCCGAGGCACGTGATCGCGGTCGACACCGGATCCACGGATCGCACGGCGAAGGTGCTGGCTGAGGCGGAAGATCTGCTGGACGGAGTGCTGACCGCGCCTCGTGGCACGGGCTTCGGCACCGCTGTGCGCATCGCTGTCGAGCACGCTGTCGAGCGATGGGGCGACCCCGGCAAGTGGCTGTGGTTGCTGCACGACGACAGCGCGCCGGAACCTGACTGCCTGGCCGCCTTGCTGACCGCTGTCGAGGTCTCACCCTCGGCGGCGGTGCTCGGCCCGCTGTGCCTCGATTGGGTGGATTCTCGGCTGGTCGTCGAGGCAGGTCTGTCGACCGATGCGTCCGGCCACCGGCAAACCGGTCTGTCATCGTCCGAACACAGCGCGTCGTTCCAGCAGAGCACCGAGGTGCTCGCTGTGTCCTCGGCGGGATCGTTGATCAGGCGTGAGGTCTGGCACGCGCTCGGCGGTTACGACGAGGCGATGCCGCTGCTGCGCGACGACGTCGACTTCGGCTGGCGCGCGAACCGCGCCGGTCATTTGGTCCTGTGCGTTCCTGTTGCCCGCATGCGTCACGCGCGCGCCGCAACTAAAGGTGCACGCCGTTTGGATGCGGCCATGGCTCGTCCGGGGCCGTCATTTCGTGGCGTCGACCGCGCGCACGGCATGCGTACATTCTTGGTCAATTGTTCAGGTTTCTCGTTCTTCATCGGACTTCCACGCCTGCTTTTTCTCTCGCTGCTGCGGGCGCTGGGGTTCCTGTTCCTCCGGCGTTTCGCCGACGCACACGCCGAAGTGGGCGCCGCCCGCTACCTGCTGACGCGAGGCCGTTTGCTCGAGGGCCGCCGCGTCCGCCGCGGATCCGCCGTCGTGCGCGGGCTCTTCACCAGCAGACTCACCAGGTTTCGCAACGCGATCCGCGCCGGAGCCGCGTTCCTGATCCGCCGCCGCGTCGAGGCCGACGCCGCCCTGGGTCGTTTGCCCGCAACCGATGCCAGGTCGACCTGGCTGGAACCGTCCGAAGTGGACTCCCGCCCGGTCGGTCCGGCCGCGCTCCCGGCGGGCGCCTCCCGCGGACGACCACGCGTCGCGGGCCTGCGCCGCCCACCGGTCGTCGTCCCGGTCGCCGCCGCGCACCCCGGCGCCCTCCGGCCGACGCCACGCCCGCGCCCGTCGCCGGGCCCGCGCGCCGACATGGTCTTCGTCGAGGTCGACCAGTCGCGCGTGCTGCGGTCCCTGGTACTGGCGCCGCCCGTGCTCCTGCTGCTGGGGTTGTCGGCGGTCGCGCTCGCCGCCAACTGGTCCCGCCTCGGCCTGGATCTGGCCGGCGGCCGGCTGCTGCCGGTCGGCTCGGCCGGTTCGGTGTGGTCGACCTACCTGGCCTCGTGGCACCCGGTCTTCGGCGGCACCGCGGCCCCCGCTCCCGCGGCCCTGGCCGTGCTCGGCCTGATCCCCGGCGGCCCGTCCTTCGCGGTGGCCATGCTGCTGCTCGGCGACATCCCGCTCGCCGCGTTGTCCGCGTACATCGCGTCACGGGGCATGCGCGTACGACGTTCTGTGCGCGCGGTGGTGGCGGCGTTCTACGGGTTGCTGCCCGTGGCCACGACGGCGGTGGCCGAGGGCCGGTTGGACGTCGTCGTCGTCCACGTCGTGACGCCCGTGGTGTTCGCCGGCGTCTACGCGGTGCTGCGCGCCTCTTCGACCCACGCCTGGCTGCCGATGGCCTCCGGCACCGCCATCGGCGTCGCGGTGCTAGGCGCCTTCTCGCCGCTGACCCACGTCGTCACGATCGTCGGCGCCCTAGGCGGCTTCATCGCGGTGTCCGGCGGCGCCCGCCGGATCGCCGCTCTGTTCGTGATCGTGCTGCTGCCCATGGCGCTGTTGCTCCCGTGGCCCGCCGTGCTGCTGCAACACCCCGAGATGGTCCTCAACGGACTGGGCGCGGCCTTCGACTCACCCCCGCCGAACCTGATCGTGTGCTCGGTCTTCGTGGCCGCCGCCTTCGCCGCCGCCGTCCTGCGCCCGAACGCCGCGATGCTCCCCGGCCTGTTCGTGATCGTCCTGGCCATCGGCTCACTGGCCGGAGTAGCCGCCGTACGAGCCTGGCCGGGCACACCGCTGGTGATCCTCGCGTGGGGCCTCGTGTGTGTGGTGCTGGCCGGCTGCCAACGCGGCGTGGCGCCGGGTGTCGCCGGCCAGGTGCGAGTCCGCCGCGCCGTCTACGTCGTCGGCGTGGTGACCTTGGTCAGCCTCGGCGTGGCAGGCCTGCTGGACCTGCGCTCGGGCCCGTTGCGAGCGGACGGCGGCCCACGGCTGAGCCCCTCGCTGACCGCCGAACTGGAGCGAACCGGGCGATCGGTGCTGCTCCTCGGTTCCACCCCGCGTCAGGTCGCCGGCCGCATGCCGCAGTTCGGCGACGACGACCTGGTGCCCACGGTCTCCTCGCCCGCGCGCCTGCGCCGGTGGAACACCGCACTGCTAGAAGGCGCCGAACAGAACGTGAAGGTCGCACTGGCCCAGGCGGCGTCGTCCGGGGTCTCTTTCGTGGTGCTGCCTACGCAGGAGGCCGCCGCACGGGTGCGAGGCGCCGCGGGGGAGCTGGTGTCGGTCGCGCCCGGCGCCACCGACGGCCGTCCGGTGCTGCGCGTGCGCCTGGCCGCGGACACCGGGGTGCTGCTGGGCCCGGACCTTGCTCGGCGCGCGCGTACGGGTGGTGAGCCGCCGACCGAGCTGGCCGCGGCCGGGGTGGCGCCGGTGAACGTGTCCCTGCCCGACGTGGCCGTGCGGGTGTCGTCCGGTGGCGAGGGGCGGGTGCTGGTGCTGGCTGCCGAGGACGAGCCGGGGTGGCGGGTGTTCGTGGACGGGCAGCAGGTGCCGGTGGTGCGCGCCTGGGGTCACCTGGTCGGGTTGCCGTTGCCTTCGTCCGGTGCCGAGGTGCGGGTGGAGATGTCTACGACGCTGCGGGACTTCCTGCTGCTGGCGCAGGCTGCGGCGGCGTTGTTCACGTTTCTGACGGCTATCCCCACACGCCGCCGTCCATAACCCCTGCTCCCAGACGGCACGCGGGGCCCTTTCGCGCACTCCAACGGCACGCGGGGAGCTTTCGTGCCCTTGCTCTCATGGCACGCGGGCCCTTTCGTGCCGTCAGAGCGCACGAAAGCTCCCCGCGTGCACCACCGCAGGGAGCCAGCAGCAGGGGCCTCAGCCCTCGTCGACCACGTCCGGATCAAGCCCGAGATAGTTGGCAACCTGCTCCACCAGAACGTCATGCACCAGATCCGAAAGATCGGCACCGTCCTTGGCCCGAGCCTCCAACGGCCGCCGGTACAGCACGATCCGAGCGCGAGCATCAGACCCGGTAGGAGGCAGCAACCGGGCCAGCGGGACGTTGCCGTCCTCGACCACCCCGTCCTCACCCTCGACCTGCACGTCCGGCACGTCGTCGACGGCTACATCGAGCTGGGTGAGCTCAGTCCGCCACCGTGCCTCGATCGGCTCCAAAGCCTCGATGACCAGCGCGTCGAACCGCTCGGCCCTGGACCGCGCCGCAGGCAGGGTGGCCGGGTAGAGCGGACCGCGCAGACCGCGTCCGTGCCGGTCGCGGTTGCGCCGACGCGGCGAATCCTGCCGCCGTGAACCCCGTGCCATCACCACAACCGAGCAGCCTAGTTGCTTCCGCGGACGACTAAACACAGCGTGCCTCACACACAGCCTCACGTGGACGCGCTATCGTCCCCGATCGTGCGGAGCGTGAGACGGTGCTCGCGAACCGGGTGTGCTAACCCGGCTGTCGCCACGCTCACCTACGCCTACGCGGACTCCACCGCAGTTGTCGGACCGCTCGCCACGTACTCCGAACCGCACAGCTACGACCTGTGCGAGGAGCACGCCTTGCGGCTCACGGCGCCGCGCGGCTGGGAGGTCGTGAGGCATCAGGGTGAGTTCGCGGCGCCCGAGCCCACTGTGGACGACCTGACGGCTTTGGCTGAAGCCGTGCGTGAGGCAGGGCGGGCTGATGTGGCCCCGTCGCTGCCTGATGTGCCGTTGGGCACGCAACGGCGTGGCCACCTGCGGGTATTGCCAGATCCGCACGAGGACTGAACGACCACACGCATCACTAATCAGCTCGCCGGTAGGCTGCCTGAGCAGTGGCCGTCAAGAGCGAGTTTCGGGAGTGTGCGGCGTGCGTGACCTGTCCGGCATCGTCAAGGCGTACGACATCCGCGGGGTGGTCGGCGAACAGCTGGACGCCGGCGTGGTCCGCGACTTCGGCGCAGCCTTCGCGCGCTTGGTCGGTGGACCCGCGATCGTGATCGGGCACGACATGCGCGACTCGTCGCCGGGGCTGAGCAAGGCCTTCGCCGACGGCGCGCGGGCGCAGGGCGTCGATGTGATCAGCATCGGCCTCGCCAGCACCGACATGCTCTACTTCGCCTCCGGCAAGCTCGACCTGCCCGGCGCGATGTTCACCGCGAGCCACAACCCCGCGCAGTACAACGGCATCAAGCTCTGCCGCGCGGGCGCCTCGCCGGTCGGCCAGGACTCCGGTCTCGCGCAGATCCGGCAGGACGCCGAGAACCAGGTCCCGGACGCCGAGGGCGTCACCGAGGGCAGCTACGAAGAGCGCAACATGCTCGCGGACTACGCGGCGTACCTCAACAACCTCGTCGACCTGAAGGGCATCCGCCCGCTCAAGATCGTCGTCGACGCGGGCAACGGCATGGGCGGCTACACGGTGCCCGAGGTCTTCGCGGGCCTGCCGATCGAGGTCATCCCCATGTACTTCGAGCTGGACGGCAGCTTCCCGAACCACGAGGCGAACCCGCTCGACCCCAAGAACATCGTCGACCTCCAGGCCCGCACCAAGGCCGAGGGTGCCGACGCCGGTGTCGCGTTCGACGGCGACGCCGACCGCTGCTTCGTCGTCGACCAGAACGGCGACCCGGTCAGCCCGTCCGCGATCACCGCGCTGGTCGCCGTGCGCGAGCTGGCCAAGGACCCCGGCGGCACGATCATCCACAACCTGATCACCTCGCACGCCGTGCCGGAGATCGTTCAGGAACACGGCGGCAAGCCCGTGCGCACCCGCGTCGGCCACTCGTTCATCAAGGAGGAGATGGCCAAGACCGGCGCCATCTTCGGTGGCGAGCATTCCGCGCACTACTACTTCCGCGACTTCTGGCGCGCCGACACCGGCATGCTGGCCGCGCTGCACGTGCTGGCCGCGCTGGGTGAGCAGGCCGGTCCGCTGTCGACGCTGACCGAGGTCTACAACCGCTACGCCGCCTCCGGTGAGATCAACTCCACCGTGACGGACCAGGCGGGCCGGATCGCCGCCATCAAGGACGCCTACGGCACCAAGGACGGCGTCACGATCGACGAGCTGGACGGTCTCACCGTGCAGCTGCCGGACGGGTCGTGGTTCAACCTCCGCGCCTCGAACACCGAGCCGCTGCTGCGCCTGAACGTCGAAGCCGCCACCCCCGAGGCCGTCGCCGCACTCAGCGACGCCGTCCTCGCGATCGTGCGGGCCTGAGGAGAGAACACCGTGGCCGTCAAGCTCGAAGAGCAGTTGCTGGAGATTCTCGCCTGCCCGTGCCCAGAGCACGCGCCCTTGCAGGTCGGGACGCCGAGCGACCCGGAAGCGGACTTCCTCACGTGCACCGCGTGTGGTCGTTCGTTCCCGGTGCGCGACGGCATCCCGGTCCTGCTGCTGGACGAGGCGGTCGAGCCGCCCTCGGCTGGGTGACCTGGTGCTCGACGACACGCTGCTCGACGACCCGAGCCGGCTGGCCGATGCGGACACCGGTGGCTGGCTGCGCGCTGCCGCACGGGCGGGAGCGCAGGTCCGCTCCACCGTGGAGGCCACGGCCGAAGCCGGTGTCGAGCGGATCTTCTCCGAACGCCCGCGCGCGGTCGTGCTGATCACCAGACCCGGCCACTCGGTCGCGGTCGCGGGCGTCGTCATGGCGTTGCTCGGCCCCGGCTGCTCGGTGCCGGTCGTGGTGTCCGACGAGGTGCCGCCGTGGGTCGGCGCGCTCGACGTGGTGCTCGCCCACACCGAGGACCCGAGCGACCGGGTGCTCGCCGAGTCGATCTACCGCGCTTCCCGGCGTGGCGCGCGCACGCTGCTGACCGCCCCGGACTCCGGTCCGGTCGCCGCCGCGGCGGCGGGTCAGGCCGTGCTGCTCGCACCACGGGTGGAGGTGCCGCCCGGCTTCAGCTTCCACCGCGCGCTCGCCGCGTGGATCGTGGTGCTGAACTCGCTGGGCCTGCTCAAGATCGACGTCGACCTGATCGCCGACGAGCTCGACCGCGAGGCCGAGCGCGATCACCCGATGCACGAGTCGTTCGTGAACCCGGCGAAGTCGCTCGCGCTGCGCGTCGCCGACCGCACGCCGCTGCTGTGGGGCCTCGACGAGGTCGCCGCGGCGGTCGGTGTGCACGGCGCGGGCGTGCTGGCGGCGTTCGCCGGTGTGGCGAGCGACGTCTCCGGGTATTCACAAGCGCTGACCCGCCCGGTGCTGCACCGCCGCGCGGTGCAGGGGACTTCTGGTGCAGACCTGTTCGCCGACCCGGACGACGACCTGGGGTCTCCGAGTCTCGTGCGGGTGTTGTTGCTGGCCGTGCGCCAGGGCCCGGTGGCCGATGCTGTGCGGCACGCCGCCGAGGACGCCCTGCCGGGAGCCGATGTGCTCGAGCCGGCCGTCGAGGTGGCGGGAGGCGACGCGGTCTGCGCCGCGCTGCTCGCGCTGCGCTTCGAACTGGCCGCGCTGTACCTCGGGCTCGCCGCCGGAACGCTCGGCGGCAACCCGTACTGATTTGGGAGCTGACTTAGAAGTGGACCTGCTGCACAACGCGGTAAGGCCGTACGCGTGGGGCTCGCGCACGGCCATCGCCGAGCTGCTCGGGAAGGAGGTGCCCGCACCCCATCCCGAGGCTGAGCTGTGGATGGGCGCCCACCCCGGCGACCCGTCCCGCGTGCTCGGCGCGGACGGCGTCGAGCGCTCGTTGCTCGACCTGCTGACCGAGGACCCGGACGGCCAGCTCGGCGCCCGTGTCGCCGAGCGGTGGGGCAGCAGGCTCCCGTTCCTGCTCAAGGTGCTCGCCGCCGAGGAGGCGCTGAGCCTGCAGGCACACCCGTCCGCGGCGCAGGCCGCCGAGGGCTTCGCGGCCGAGGAGGCCGCCGGCGTGCCGCGCGACGCCGCGGTGCGCAACTACAAGGACCCGGCCGCCAAGCCGGAACTGATCTGCGCGTTGACCGAGTTCCACGCCCTCGCCGGCTTCCGGGCGCCGGACCGCACGGTCGCGCTGCTGCGCACCTTGGACGCGCCCGCGTTGTCGCCGTACACCGAGATGCTGGTGGCGCAGCCGGACTCGTCGGGCCTGCGAGCGCTGTTCACGATGCTGATCACGCTGCCGCAGACGTCGTTGAGCACGCTGCTGCCGCAGGTGCTCGACGCGTGCGTGCTGCACGTGAAGGAGCACGGCGAGTTCGACGTCGAATGCCGCACGATCCTGGAGCTCGGCGAGTCCTACCCCGGTGACGCCGGCGTGCTGGCCGCGTTGCTGCTCAACCGGATCGTGCTGCAGCCGGGCGAGGCGATCCACCTGCCCGCCGGCAACCTGCACGCGTACCTGCGGGGTACGGGCATCGAAATCCTGGCGAACTCGGACAACGTCCTGCGCTGCGGCCTCACCCCGAAGCACGTCGACGTGCCGGAACTGTTGCGGGTGCTCGACTTCGCCTGCGGTGACATGCCGGTGCTGCTGGGCGACGAGATCTCGCCGGGCGTGCGGGTGTACCGCACTCCCGCGCCGGAGTTCGAGCTGTCCCGGCTGGACCTGGTGAACGAGACGCGGATCAACCACGACGGCCCGCAGATCATGATCTGCACGTCGGGTGCCGCGGTGCTGACGAACGCGCGCGGCGACGAACTCCGGCTCGTGCGCGGCGAGTCCGTGTGGCTGCCCGCGTCGGACCCGGCGGTGCTCGTGCGACCGGATGGTGTTGAATCCGCCCAGCTTTTCCGCGCGACCGCGGGAACGGACTAAGGTTCACGACCGGACAAACCGGACGGTTCAGCGAGGAGACAGGCGTGTCAGCAGGGGGCGGAACCAAGGCCATCGTCGCGGCATTGGTGGCGAATGCCGGTATCGCGGTGGCCAAGTTCGTCGGATTCTTGATCACCGGGTCGTCGTCGATGCTGGCGGAGTCGGTGCACTCGGTCGCCGACACGTCGAACCAGGGACTGCTGCTGCTCGGCCAGAAGACGGCCCAGCGCAAGGCGACCAAGCTGCACCCGTTCGGCTACGGCCGCGACCGGTACTTCTGGTCGTTCGTGGTGGCGCTGATGCTCTTCAGCCTCGGCTCGGTGTTCGCGCTGTACGAGGGCATCCACAAGCTGCAGGCGCCGGAGGCCCTGACCAGCCCGCTCGTCGCGGTGGGCATCCTCGTGGTCGCCATCGGCCTGGAGACCTACAGCTTCGTCACCGCGATCAACGAGTCGAAGAAGATCAAGGGCGACGCCAGCTGGTGGGGCTTCATCCGCAACTCCCGCACGCCGGAGCTGCCGGTCGTGCTGCTGGAGGACCTCGGCGCGCTCGTCGGTCTGGTGCTCGCGCTGCTCGGTGTCGGGCTCACCGTGGTCACCGGCAACCCGGCCTTCGACGCCCTCGGCACGATCGCCATCGGTGTCCTGCTGGGCATCATCGCGGTCATCCTGATCATCGAGATGAAGTCGCTGCTGATCGGTGAGGGCGCGTCCGACGCCGACCTCGAAGTGATCATCGACGAGTTGGCGGCTGGCAAGGTGCAGCGCGTCATCCACATCAAGACGCAGTACATCGGGCCAGAGGAGATCCTCGTCGCGGCCAAGATCGCGCTGCACCCCGGGCTGCAGCTGGACGAGGTCGCCCAGGCGATAAACGACGCCGAGCAGCGCGTCCGGAACAAGGTTCCGCACGCGCGGCTGATCTACCTGGAGCCGGACCTGGACCGGTCCACGGTCACCAACGTCTGACTGGGTGAGCTGTAGGGATTTCGCATGCCGGGTACCTCTAGGGTGGGCCGATCGGTTCCATCAAGGAGGTATGCACCGTGCCGGGCAACGGGTTGTGGCGCACCAAGTCGATCGAGCAGTCGATCGCGGACACGGACGAGCCGGACACCAAGCTCCGCAAGGATCTGACCGCCTGGGACCTGACAGTCTTCGGCGTCGCGGTGGTCATCGGTGCCGGCATCTTCACACTCACCGCGAGCACCGCCGGCAACCTCGCGGGGCCGTCGGTGTCGCTGTCGTTCGTGCTGGCGGCGATCGCGTGTGCGCTGGCCGCGCTGTGCTACGCCGAGTTCGCCTCGACGGTGCCGGTCGCGGGTAGCGCGTACACGTTCTCCTACGCGACGTTCGGCGAGTTCGCGGCGTGGATCATCGGCTGGGACCTGGTGCTGGAGTTCGCGGTCGGCTCGGCCGCGGTGGCCAAGGGCTGGTCGGCCTACCTGCAGACGACGCTGGGGCTCATGGGTCTCGACGTGAAGACCGAGGTGGGCGACGGCTTCAAGTTCGACTGGGGCGCCGTGCTCCTCGTCGCGGTGATCACGGTGCTGCTGGTCATCGGCACGAAGCTCAGCTCGCGGGTCAGCGCGGTGATCACGGCCATCAAGGTCGCGGTGGTGCTGCTCGTGATCGTGCTCGGCATCAGCTACATCAAGGCCGAGAACTACACGCCGTTCATCCCGCCGGCCGCCGAAGGTGGCCCTGCCGCGCACACGGGCATCGAGCAGTCGCTGTTCTCGCTGATCACCGGCTACTCGGGCAGCACGTACGGCGTGCTCGGCATGCTGGCCGCGGCGAGCATCGTGTTCTTCGCGTTCATCGGCTTCGACGTCGTGGCGACCACGGCCGAGGAGACGAAGAACCCGCAGAAGGCAGTGCCGCGCGGCATCCTCGGCTCGCTCGCGATCGTCACGGTGCTGTACGTCGCCGTCACGCTGGTGATCACCGGCATGGTGCCGTACACGAAGCTCGCGACGCAGCCGGACGGCACGCGCGCGACGCTCGCCAGTGCGTTCTCGGACAACGGGGTCGACTGGGCGGCAACGGTGATCTCGGTCGGCGCGCTCGCCGGTCTGACCACGGTCGTGATGGTGCTGATGCTCGGCCAGAGCCGCGTGCTGTTCGCGATGTCGCGCGACGGCCTGCTGCCGCGCAAGCTCGCGAAGACCGGCACCCACGGCACGCCGACCCGCATCACGATCATCATCGGTGGTCTGGTCGCGGTCGCGGCGGGCTTCTTCCCGGCCGGCAAGCTGGAAGAGATGGTGAACGTCGGCACGCTGTTCGCGTTCATCCTCGTGTCCGCGGGTGTGCTGGTGCTCCGCAAGTCGAGGCCGGACCTGGAGCGCGGGTTCAAGGTGCCGCTCGTGCCGCTGGTGCCGATCCTCGCGATCCTCGCCTGCCTGTGGCTGATGCTGAACCTGACCGCGCTCACCTGGGTCCGGTTCATCGTCTGGATGGCGCTCGGTGTCGTCGTCTACTTCGCCTACAGCCGCCGCAATTCGGTGCTCGGCAAGTCGGGGCACGCGAGGGTGGAACCGGAGCCGGTCATCAAGCACGGAGAAGAACCGGGCATCTAACCTTCGTGCCATGGGTAACGCGCGGTGGCTCTCAGAGGAGGAGGGGCACGCCTGGCATCACTTCGTTCAGGCGTACCACCTCCTCGAGAGGCAGATCGAACAGCAGTTGCAGCGCGACGCGGGCCTCTCGCACGCGCAGTACAACGTGCTGGTCGTCCTGTCCGAACAACCGGCCAACCGCATGCGGATGACCGAGCTCGCCCGCCGCGTGGTGGTATCGAAGAGCTCGCTCACCTACCAGATCGGCAAGCTGGAGAAGTCGGGACTCGTGCGGCGCGAACCGCACGAGTCCGACGAGCGCGGCATCCTCGCCGTGCTGACCGACGCGGGGAAGGCCCTGCTGCAGACCACCGCGCCCGGTCACGTCGAGACGGTCCGCGAGTACCTGATCGACCTCTTCACGCCGGACCAGCTCACGCAGCTCGGTTCGTTCATGCAGGTCGTGCACGAGAAAGCGGACGACTAGGAAGTCGCCCAAGCCAGAACTTCCTACCCGCAGTCGTGTTTGGCGCGAAAAGCACGCTCGCGGCCCCACGGCGTGCCTTCGAGGATCACCTTGGGCGTGAGCTTCATAGTGGCAAGCTTGCCCCGTGATCCTGTGTCTCGACGTCGGTTCCACCTGGACCAAGGCCGCCCTCATCACCCCCGAGGGCGAGCTGGTCAGGACCGGGCAGCACCCGACCACGCCGCCCGAGGTGCTGCGCGGCATCGACGCGTTGCGCGCCGAGGTGGGCGACGGCGAGATCCTGGCGTGTTCGTCGGCCGGTGGTGGGCTGCGGCTCGCGGTCGTCGGTCAGGAACGCGTGGTGAGCGCCGAGGCCGGCTACCGGGTCGCGTTGTCGGCGGGCGCCAAGATCGTGCACGTCAGCGCGGGCCCGGTCGACGTCAAGGCGTTGCGGGCGGCCACACCGGACCTGGTCCTGCTGGTCGGCGGCACGGACGGCGGCGACCAGTCCGTCCTGCTGCACAACGCCGCGAAGCTCGCCCGCGTGGCCGTGCCGATCGTGCTCGCGGGCAACATCGAGGCGCAGCCGGAAGCGTTGCGGCTGCTGAGCGCACGAACCGTGATGGCGTGCCCGAACGTGCTGCCGGACGTCGGCCAGCTCGCCCCCGAACCCGCGCGCAGGGCGATCAGGGCGGCGTTCCTCCAGCACGTGATCGGCGGCAAGGGACTCTCGCGCGGGCCGCGGTTCCGGCAGCTCGTGCGCGCCGTGACGCCCGATGCGGTGCTGGCCGGTGTGTCCAGGCTCGCCGCACAGGACCGCGAGGGTGCCGTGCTGGTCGTGGACGTGGGTGGCGCGACCACGGACGTCTACTCAGCCGTGTCCACAGTGGACAGCGAAGGTCTGGAGCGGACGGTCGCGCTGCCGCCGGACCGCCGCACGGTCGAGGGTGACCTCGGCATGCGCTGGTCGGCGCCGGGAGTGGTGGCCGAGGCGCTGGCCGAACGCCTGACGACCGAGGATCTTGCTGCAGAAGCGCAGAAGCGTGCCGAGAACGTCGGCTGGCTCCCCGACGACCCGGCGGTCGACGTGAAGCTGGCGTCGTTCGCGGCGATCTTGGCTGTGCGCAGGCACTTGCGGCAGGTCGACGGCCAGCTCGGACCACACGGCGCGGGACTGCTCGTGCTCTCCGGCGGCGTCTTCCGGCACACGCCGGACATCACGCCGATCATCAACGCGCTGCGCGACGACCCGGTGCTGCGGCCGGTGCTGCGGACCGCCGAGATCACCGTCGACCGCGACTACGTGCTGGCACCGGTGGGCCTGCTCGCCGAGTCGGGGCGGCTCGAGGCCGCCGACCGACTGGCGAAAAGGCTGGCCTAGGGTTCCTCGTCGACGAACTCCAGGATGTCGCCGGGCTGGCATTCCAGCACCCGGCACATGGCCTCCAGCGTGCTGAACCGCACGGCCTTGGCGCGACCGTTCTTCAGCACCGCGACGTTGGCCGGCGTCAGCCCGACCTTCTCCGCGAACTCGCCGACGCTCATCTTGCGCTTGGCGAGCTCGACGTCGATGCGCACGACGATCGGCATCAGATCACCGCTTCCATGTCGGCGCGCAACGTCGTGGCCCGCTGCAGCAGCGCCCGCATCACGACCAGCACGAGCCCGATCACGGAGACCCCCGTCGTGAAGAGGAAGAACAACACCAGCACACCGGGGTCGTCCGCGTTGAAGCCGACCCAGACGAACACCCCGACCAGCACCACCCACGCGGCCCCGATCGCCCAGACCATCACGTTGACCCACCTGATCGCGGCGTCGGTGAAGATCAGATCTTTGCGCACCAGCGTGAGCAGCTTCCACGTGGCGACGATCACCACCTGCACGCACACCACCCAGAACACCGAAACGATCGTCGAGGGCCACCTCAGGTAGGCCTCCGCGGGGTTCTGCTGCGCCATGTACGCGTACGAACCAGGGATCGACAACGTCTCGAGCACGACGAGGATCCCGAACAGCGCCACGAGGAACACCCGGAGGGCTGTCACCGCCCAGCGTTCAGCAATCATGCGATCGAGTATCGGTAGTGATCTATCGAAAGTCAATCGGTAGCGATCGTGTCACGGCAGGTCTCTACAGTGATCGGCGTGGGACTGCGTGAGCGCAAGAAGACCGAGACCCGAGCGGCGCTGTCAGCGGCCGCACTGAGGCTCGCCCTGGAGAAGGGCGTCGACAACGTGCGGGTCGACGAGATCGCCGAAGCGGCGGACGTCTCGCCCCGCACCTACAACAACTACTTCGCCAGCCGCGAACAGGCGATCGTTGCGGGCATCACCGCATCTCGGGTGTTGCAGGTCGCTTCGGCTCTTGAGTCCAGGCCGTCCGACGAGCCCCTGGTCGAGTCGCTCATCGCGGCCTTCGCCGAGCAGTACCGCGAACCGCCGTCCGACGCGCTGGCTCTGATCACCTCGACCCCGTCGTTGCGCGAGGCCTACCTGGACTCGGTGTCGTCGATGGAGCCGCCGATCGCCTCGGTGATCGCCGCCCGGCTGGGCAAGTCCGAACTGGGCGCCTCGGTCCTGGCCGCCGCGGTGTCAGCGGCCGCGCGGCTCGCCGTGCAGCGCTGGGTGGACGTGCGCCCGTCCGGACTGGTCGTGGTCCCGGCCGGGTCCATCGAGGACCACCTGCGCGAGGCCATCGGCCACCTGGAGCCGGCGCTCAGGTGAGCTCGCCGGCGAGCACGCACATCAGCAACTCGTCGTGCCACTCGCCGTCGCGGAAGAAGGCCTGCCGCCGCCGTCCGTCGACCTGGAAGCCGATCTTCTCGTAGGACCGGATGGCGCGGCTGTTCGCCTCCACGACGGTGAGCTCGATCGAGTGCAGCCGCATCGTGCCGAACCCGTACCGGCAGGCCGTGCGCAGGGCGTCCGTGCCGTAGCCGCTGCCCCACTGCTCCTGCTCGCCGATGTAGATGTCGACCTCGGCGCGCGCGTTGATCGGGTCAGCGTCCCTCAGCACGACAACGCCGATGAGCATGCGCTCTTCCAGCGTCTCGATGCAGAAGGTGACCTTCTCGTAGGAGTTGTCGCTGCGGTCGGCGAAGCGTTTGCGGATGGCGGCGAGCGACTCGTGGAAGTAGCTCTGGAGCCAGCGCATGACGTTCTCGTCGTTGTGCCAGCGGTAGAAGGCGTCGGCGTCCTCCGGTTCGACGGGTCGCAGTCGGACGAGGTCTCCGGTCAGCATGACCGCAGACTAGGAGCCGCCCAACGCGTCCCGCGACCGACTTTCGGGCCTGCGCGCGAACGGCAACGACGGCGACTCCGGCGTGTCCACCTGCATCAGCCCGGCCGCGATCGCCACCGCCCGATCCCACTCCGGATCCGACGTGTAGTCCGAGTGCGCCGACACCCCGGACCGCCACCGCCGTCCCGGGAACGGCCCCCGCTGCGGATCCGGCAACCAGTGATCGCCACCCAGGACAAGAGCCCCGGTAGGCCCGCGCAACGCCGGTGCCAGCGCGCCTTCCGAGCCGTCCGCGCGGTAGCCGACGCCGAGCAACATCCCGTCGAACACCTGCCGCCGCCACGTCGTCACCGCGCCGCCCAGCGGATCGGTGCCGCGGCACAACGCGCGCCAGCGTCCGTCGAGCCCGCCGGCCAGCCTGGCCAGCGAAGCGTGCGGCACCACGGCCGGGAACGCCCGCGGGTACGCCCACTGCAGCTGCGAACCCGCCGTCACCATCCCGATCCGCTCACGGTCGTGCGCGGGCAGTTCTTCGAGCAACCGGGCCGCCGCGACGGCGACGAGCAGCGAGCCCTGCGAATGTCCACAAAGGACCACGCGGACGCCGGGGTCGCGCAGGTGGTCCTGGACGCGGGAAACCAGCTCCGGTACCACTTTCAGGGCGTAGCAGGGCGGCACGATCGGGTGCGCCTCGCGCGGCCAGAACTGCGCGATGTCCGCGATGATCCCCAGCCGCCGCCCGGACTCGGGCTGTCGCGCGGCCAGGTACACGGCCCGCAGCAGCGACACCGCCAGTAAACCGAGCACGAACACGCCGAAGGCCGAGAACGGCAGCGTCCAGGAGGGCAGCGGCACGTTGCTCACCCGCAGCAACGTGGCCAGGACGGCGCCGACCACCAGCACCGAGGCGATGATCAGGATCAGGTGGTGGCCGTGGTTGCGTTCCCAGCGCGCCCACCACCACGCCCGCGTCGCGGCGCGCAGGTCGCGCATGCGGCCGGAGTGCAGCAGGGAGGCCTCGCGCGCCCACAGCTTGCCCTTGCGGAACGCCCGCCACCGCACCGCGCCCGTGAAGGACCCCACCGCGAAAATGCTCAGCAGTCCCAACGCTCCGGCAACGCCCCACAGCAGGGTGATGTAGTCGTACCCGACCGGTAGCCGCAGCTCCGAGCCCAGCGCCTTGCGCACCGGCAGTGCGATCCCGGCACCGAACCCGCCGCCCAGCAGACCGGCGATCGCCAGCACGGGCGCGGAGAACCAGCCACCGGCCCACGGTCGCAGTTCGCGCGGCAGTGAGGCCCAGGACTTGCGGGCCAGCAGCGCGGCGGGCACCAGCATCAGGCCGAACAGCACCAGCACGAACGCCAGCAGCAGCGCGACCACCTGCACGGTCACGTCCGCGCCGGGCACCCGTGCGGGCAGTTGCTCCTGCAGTCCCAGCGTCGTCAGCACCAGCATCGCCGACAGCACCAGGAACACCCGCCGCGGCCGCCGCGAGAGCGCCGCGCGCAGCCACTTCCCGCCGCGGTGCGGGGTGCCGCCGGTCGGGTCGTCGAGCAGGAGCACGGCCAGCAACGACAGCCCGATGAAGACCAGCGCGACGGCCCACGCCACGGTGATCGCGACACCCATCGGCCCGCTCGCCGTGAGCTGCTTCAACGGGCCGCCCAGGGCGATCAGCGCGGCCGTGGCGAGCGCGGTCACGACGTGCAGCGAGCGCAGCGCCGGCGTGTCCGGATCAGTGGCGACGTGCGCGCCGGGCAGGCCGGACGGCGGCCGCTGCTCGTCCTCCTCCGCCTCGGCGATCTCTTTGCGCTCGATCCGCCAGTCGACGTGCGAGATCCGCCGCATCACCGCGATGAGCAGCACCATCGGCAGAAGTCCGCGAAACGTGCGGAACCAGGGAAAGGTCCGCACATCGGCCGGAATGCTGGTCAAACACGTGGTACCCGGTCGCAGACACTGGGCCGCGAGCAGGTCGAGGCTCACCACGGAGACCTGCGCGACCAGCAGTGCCGTCAGCAGCAGCGCGAACACCCGCAGCAACGACCGCAGGCCGAGGCCCAGCAGGTGAGCAGGCAGGTTCCGCTCCGGAACGGGAGGCAGCATCCAGTGCGCGACGTTCGCGATGCTGAACGGGAAAAGCAGCGCCCAAGTGGCCTTGGCCACACCTCCGGACGTCATGCCGCCCCACAGGTAGCCCTCGACGACCCGGGGCATCGGCCGCCCCTCGGTCTGCAGCACAGGACCCGGCGCCGGCCTGCGGAGTCTGTCGGCAGGACGGACGATTCGCCCGATCCCGTCACCGGCAACGTCCACGGCCGCAACGGCGTCGACCAGCGTTTGCGGCGTCGTGCCCTGCACGCCGTGCACCCGCAGTTCGACGACACGTGTGTCCGGGCCCGCGATCAACACCCGAGACCTCCCTCACCCAAAGTAGGGGTCATAGTGGTGCATAGGTGGGCGGTATGGTCGGACGACACCCTCTCTGAAGTGCCCTGGAGGACTTCTCAATGACCGCGGACCGGTTGCAGACCCGCAACGGCATCGACTTCGCAGTGGCCGACCTGTCGCTCCACGAGTTCGGTCGCAAGGAGATCCGCCTCGCCGAGCACGAAATGCCCGGCCTGATGGCGTTCCGCCGCGAATACTCCGGGGTGTACCCGCTCAAGGGTGCGCGTATCTCGGGCTCGCTGCACATGACGATCCAGACCGCCGTCCTCATCGAGACGCTGGTCGACCTGGGCGCCGAGGTGCGCTGGGCCTCCTGCAACATCTTCTCGACCCAGGACCACGCGGCCGCCGCTGTCGTCGTCGGCCCGTACGGCACGGAGGAGGAGCCCAAGGGCATCCCCTGTTTCGCCTGGAAGGGCGAGACGCTGCCGGAGTACTGGTGGACCGCCGAGCAGATGCTCACCTGGCCCGACGGCAAGGGCCCGAACATGATCCTGGACGACGGCGGCGACGCGACGCTGCTCGTCCACAAGGGCGTCCAGTACGAGGCGGCCGGCGTCGTCCCGAACACCGAGGAAGATGACCCGGAAGAGTGGCAGATCGTCCTCGCGACGCTGCGCAACTCGCTCGCGGCGGACGGCAAGAAGTGGACGAACATCGCCGAGAGCATCCGCGGCGTCACCGAGGAGACCACGACGGGCGTCATGCGCCTGTACCAGCTGGCTGCCTCCGGTGAGCTGCTGTTCCCCGCGATCAACGTCAACGACGCCGTGACGAAGTCGAAGTTCGACAACCGCTACGGCATCCGCCACTCGCTGATCGACGGCATCAACCGCGGCACCGACGTCCTGATGGGCGGCAAGGTCGCGGTCGTCTGCGGCTACGGCGACGTCGGCAAGGGCTCGGCCGAGTCACTGCGCGGCCAGGGCGCTCGCGTGATCGTCACCGAGATCGACCCGATCTGCGCACTCCAGGCGGCCATGGACGGCTACCAGGTCGCTCGCCTGGAGACCGTCCTCCCGATCGCCGACATCGTCATCACGACGACCGGCAACAAGGACGTCGTCACCGTCGAGCACATGGCGCAGATGAAGCACCAGGCGATCCTGGGCAACGTCGGCCACTTCGACAACGAGCTGGACATGGCGGGCCTGCAGCGCTACCCCGGCATCCGCAAGAACAACATCAAGCCGCAGGTGGACGAGTGGGTCTTCCCGTCGGGCCGCACGATCATCGTGCTGTCCGAGGGCCGCCTGATGAACCTGGGCAACGCCACCGGCCACCCGTCGTTCGTCATGTCGAACTCCTTCTCGAACCAGGTGATCGCTCAGATCGAGCTGTTCACCAAGTTCAAGGAGTACGACAACGAGGTCTACCGCCTGCCCAAGGTGCTGGACGAGAAGGTCGCGCGCATCCACCTCGAGGCGCTCGGCGGCGAGCTGACCAAGCTCACCAAGGAGCAGGCCGAGTACATCGACGTGGACGTCGAAGGCCCGTTCAAGGCGGACCACTACCGGTACTGAGTTCTGCTTTTGACAGGGGTCTCCCGTGCACGATGCGGGAGACCCCTGTTTCATGTCCGTCGTGGGATTCTTCGGCACGTATGCCTACGAGAACGGCTCTTGGACGACCCTGTCCGAGGGCGAGCTGCCGCCGCTGGTGGAGCCGTGGCTGTGGATCGACATCCACGACAGCGACATCACGTCGGTCGTCTACGCGCCGCACGGGCCTGGAACCGGTGTCGCTTACCTCGGGCTGACGCCGCGTACCTACTTCGAGAACGAGAGCGCCTCGGATCCCACTGATGTCTCGGTCGAGGCTGCTGGGCTGGCGGCGTGGTGGGCGTCACAGCGGTCCGCCTCTGCTGCGGAGTGTGCGGCCAAGCAGGAGGAGTTGGCCGGGTATCTCGCCGCGGACGAGGAGCCGGACATCGAGTGGGACGAGTCGGAGGACGTCGAGATCGATGATGCCGAGGTGTTCGTCGAGGTGAAGACGGCTCGGTTCCTCGGGGTGCTGGGGCTGCCGCTGCCTACCGAGCTCAGCTGAGGGCGTGCCGCTGCTTTGCGCGAGGTGTAGCGCTCCCGAACCGGACGCAACTCAGGTGATGGAGAAAAAACAACAGCGTGCCCAAACGGGCGGACCTGCGCTGAGGCGGTGAACGAGTTCGGCTTTACGACGGAAGGCACGAGGTCTGGGGCGAGGACGCGGTCGTGCCGTTGATCGACGCCAGTTCCGGCACCCGCGCCGCCGCGAGCGCGACTACAGCGGGTTCGGGCCGTACACGTTCGACCGCAAGCAGTGCGAAACGGTGCTGGAGAAGCTCGCGGAACTCGGTTGACGTGCGAGGTTGACTTACCTCGTGCTCACGACCGTCATCCGTAGAACCTTGCGCGTGCCCACGTCGAGTGGAGCCGCCGGTGATGGCCGCGCCGCCGCGATGCAGCTGGACGCCACGCTGCTCAAGGTGGGGTTCAAGGCTTCGAAGGAGTTGCTCGAGCACGTTGCGGGCTTCGCGCGGCCCACCGCGTACACGAAGTCGATCGTGGACGCCGTTCGCGGCCTCGTGGGCGACGACGTTCAGCACAGCCCGTACTTCATGACTTTCCCGCACGACGTTCCGGACACCGCGGAGTTCTGGTCGGAGTGCCTGCGTGACGCGCTGGCGAAGCAGGTGCCGGCGGAACGCCTGCGCGTCAACGGCTTCTTCAACCTGTTGGCGATGCCGATGTACGGCACCCGCCGGCACACGTACGAGGAGCTGCTCGAGGCGCATGACGAGCTGATCCCGTCGATCAAGGACAAGCTCACCGTCCTGCACCTCGGCGGCACGCTCGAAGAGGAGACCCGCCGCGTCTACCGCGATCTGGCCGCGAGTCCGACCGTGCTCGGTGAGGCTGATCTGGCGCTGTTCATCGAGCTCGCCGAGTTGATCACCGAGGTGCCGGACACCATCACGCTGCGGGAGAACCGCGCGGTGATCAACGCCGCTCGTCTCGGTGCCGGTCGTGCGCCGGTCGCCGTCGACACCGTCACCGACGTGCTTCGCCTGGTCTGTCAGGCTTCCGGCGGCGACGTGACGCTGCTCGAACCGACCCGCTTCCGGTCGTTCCGGCGTCCGGAGCGGCGCATCCTGCTGGCCGCGCTCGACGAGGTCGTCGCGCGGAATCCCGGCAAGCTCGGCGATGTCGGGCAGCGCAGGGAGGCGTGGAAGCGGCTCGGTGAGCGCCTGCACCCGCACGAGCACGACCAGTGGCCGCACGCGCAGGACGTGTTCGCGGTGGCGCGTGGTGACAAGGCCGCGCGGTCCTTCGCCGGTCGGACGGAGATGGCGTTCCAGGACAACGACATCCGCAGGGCCGTCGAGATCCTCAGCGCCGCGCCCGGCATGTTGTTGCGTCAGCTCGACCGGCTGCTCCGGCACGGCGGTGAGGACGACGTGCCGGTCATCGTCGAGGCCGTGCGCAAGGCCGCACCCGAGGTGTCCGGCCGCGTGCTGTGCTCGGTGCTGGAACACCTGGAGAACCGGGGAAAGCCCGACGTCGCAAGGGTCTTCGCCAACCGGTCGCGCCGCGCGTGGATCGCTGACGACACGCGGCCACCGCTCGACGCGGCCGCGGTGGAGGCCGTCACGGCGGCGCTGGAGGACGAGCTTGTTCGCAGGCTGCCCGCGGTGTCACGGCTGACCGTCGATCCCGGAGCGCTCGACGTCGTGGTCCCGTTGTCCGGCAACACCTCCGAGGACGGTTTCGGTGTGTGGCCGCGCGGCTCGAAGGTGAGGCTGGACGGTGAGCTGTTGCGGCTGTTCACGTACTGGCGTCAGCACGAGGAGCGCACGGACTACGACCTGTCGGCGGTGCTGCTCAACGACAAGCTCGAGCACGTCGGGCACGTGTCGTGGACGAACCTCAGCGACGACGGTGCCTACTACTCGGGCGATCTCACCGACGCGCCCGCTGGGGCCACGGAGTTCATCGACGTGCCGAGGGACGCGGTGCGGACCAGGTACGTCGTGCCGCAGGTGAACCACTTCGCGGGGGAGACCTTCGCCGAGGTCGCCGAGTCGATGTTCGGCTTCATGACGCGGGACCTCGCCCACAAGGGCATGCCGTACGAGCCGAGCACCGTGCAGGCGCGCATTCCCTTGCGCGGCTACGGCAACGTCGCTGTGCCCATCATCTTTGAGCGGACCGACGACGGGTGGGTCGGGACTTGGCTGCACCTGTACCTGCGCGGCACGCCGTGGGCGAACCAGGTCGAGGACAACCGCGACCTCGTCCGGCTCATCACCGGGGGAGTGTTGCGCCGCAAGTACTTCACCGTCGAAAGGCTCGCGGAGCTGATCCGTCGCAAGGCCACTGTGGACGGTCCGGAGCTGCACATCGCCTTGGAGCGGCCGGAGGGTCGTGACGTGGTCACGGTCGACCAGCTCGCGAAACTGCTGGAACCCGAAGGCGCAACGCTGCTAGCGTGAGCCCAGCGAGGCTATGAGAGTGCTTCCTTCTAACAACCTCGGAAATTAGCGCTCTCGCTTTCCTCGCCCTCGCTCGGGGACGTGTGTCCGCGGAATGCGCGGACCACGTCGCTCGGAGTGTCCTCTGGGGACACCCCAGACCCCGGGCCTAACTCCATTCGACGGCGATGCCGGCAATTCCTGGCCCGACATCGCCGAAGTACGCGCTGACGACGCCGCCGAGCCCGCACACCAGCTCCTCGACGTCGACCGGCGTGGCATCCGCCGAGGCGCGGAACTGCTTCATGCAGCGCGCCGGCATCGCCCGCCGGTGGAACGAGAGCTGCACGAGGTACGAGCCGCAGACGTCGCGGAACGTCCGGTGGTGCCCAGGAGTCGCGCTGCCGGTGTCGTCCACGATCGTGAAGCTGAAGACGTGTTCCTCACCGGCCGCGAGCCGCCGGTCGAACAGCATCTCCACCGCCAGGTTGCGGGAAGCGCTTTCCCGGCGCAGACGCCCCTGCCGGCATCCTTCGCCGGCTCTCACCATCGCGTTCTCGATCAACGAGCCGTCGTCGCCGCGGTGCACCGCCAGGTACCGGTCCGGGCCCTGACGCACCGCCCGCACGACCAGGCGGGTGGTGATCGAGCGCTGCTCGCGGTGCATGCCCAGCTGCACGGTGTCGTGCACGGACAGCACTTCGAGGTCGGCGTTGCCGCGCGCGGCCTCCGGCACCGAGTCGAACGAGGCCAGCAGCGGCGCGGGCTCCGGCCAGGTCGCGACGGGGCGCGCGGCGTAGGTGTTGGCGTTGCGCGGTCCGATCAGGTCCAACAGGGACGACGGCGGTAGGCGCAGCACGGACTCCAGCGCGCGCACCGTGCCGATAGCGCGGGGTACTTCAGGGTGGCGCAGGCCGCGTTGCCAGTACGACAGCGTGGACTGGCCTACCTGGACGCCGAGTTGTTCGAGGTGGGCGCGCAGCCGTGCGAGCGAGAGGCCCCGGTGGGCGATCGCCTCGCGCAGTGCGCGATGGAACGGCCCGTAGCGCAGCGTCTCGGCGAGAGGGGTCGGTAGACCCCCGGTCGGGTGGCCGATCGGCTCGTCGACCGACCCGGCGTGCCCGGAATCCGCGGCCACCGCGGCACCTACCCTTCACACGCGCCGTGTGACTGTTCACCGTAGTCACTCGTTCTGGTGATCGAAAGATCGGATTTCGCCCGTGTGGGGGACGCGTGGCGGCCGTGTGAGTGGCGGGGGCGGCTGCGGTTAGGGTTCGCGCGTGGGAAAGCTCGTCGTGATCGAAGGCCTGGACGGGGCCGGTAAGCGCACTCTCGCCAACGGACTGACGGAGGCGATCGAGGCGCAGGGCAGGACCGTGACCAGCCACGCCTTCCCGCGTTACGGGCAGAGCGTGCACGCGGACCTGGTCCGCGACGCCCTCTACGGCAAGGTCGGCGACCTCAGCGACTCCGTCTACGGCATGGCCGTTCTCTACGCGCTGGACCGGCGCGGCGCGGCCGACGAGATCCGCAAGGACCTCGAAGAGCACGACGTGGTGCTGCTTGATCGTTATGTGGCGTCCAGTGCCGCCTACAGCGCGGCGCGTCTGCACCAGGACGAGAACGGGGAGTTCGTCCGGTGGGTGCGCGAGCTCGAGATCGACCGCTTCGGGCTGCCCGTTCCTGATCTTCACCTGCTGCTGCGCGTGCCCGTGGAGGTCGCGGCCGAGAGGGCGGCGAAGCGCGAGCAGGACGACGACTCGCGGGCCCGTGACATTTATGAATCCGATGGCGGGCTGCAGGCCAGGTGCGGCGTCGTTTACGACGGATTGGCGAAGATCGGCTGGCTCGCGCCGTGGCAAGTGGTCGACGGGCGGTCAAACGTGAACTTTCATTCGCTATTGGGACCACTCTTCACTCCTTGAGTGGTCGCTCACGTGCGTACCCGTTGACACGATCGTGTATCCGGCACGTCACTGTGAGTGTATAGGAGATCACAATTTGAAGCGTGTTCTGCAGCGCCCCCCGGTCGGTGTCGCCCGTACGGCGGTCCTGATCGCTGCCGCCCGCGCAAACGAGCAACGTCATCTCCACCGCCTCTTCGACGATCCACTGGCCGCTCGACTCGTGGAGGCCGCCGGCTCCGCGAGGGACCTCGACGGCGTCCGCACCCTCGCGGGCGAGCACTTCGTCCTGCGCACCCGTTACTTCGACGACCAGCTCCTCAGCTCGGCCCAGCCCCAGGTCGTGATCATGGCGGCGGGCCTCGACACAAGAGCGTTCCGGCTGATGTGGCCTCCCGGCACAACAGTCTTCGAGCTCGACTTACCCGAGTTGATCGAGTTCAAGGAAGACGCTCTGCACGATCAACGCGCCCGGCCTTCATGCGAACGAGTCGTCGTCCCCTGCGACTTGCGTGAGGACTGGGCGACAGCGTTGATCCACGCTGGTTTCGACCCGAAGAGGCCCACGGCATGGCTGCTGGAGGGCCTCTTCATGTTTCTGCCGCCGGACGCGGGCGAGCAGATCATGTACCTGGTGAGCGCGCTGTCCGCCCGTGGCAGCACGCTCGCGCTCGAGCACGTCAACCTCGCCTTCCGCGAGTTGCCGCAGATGAAAGCCGTGCACGAGCGGTTCGACACGATGGACGCCCGCTGGTTGTCCGACGTGGAGGACCCGATCGAGTGGTTGAGCGGCTACGGCTGGCTCGCCACCGTGACGCATCAGGTCGACCTCGCCGCGCAGCACGACCGCGCGGTACCGGCCATCACCGATCCGCGAAAGGTGGGTGATGCGCGCATCTGGCTGGCCTCGGCCATCCGCACGGCCTGAACTCACCGGCGTCACCAGGTAACAAAAGGTGAGCGTCGCGCGGATACTCCCGCGACGAACAGGCGAAATCGGGCGAGGTGGGGTACGTGGAACGACAGTTCCGGTCGGTTACCGAACGAGCGCACACCGCCACCAGCGGCAACGGAACGTGGGCGGTGCGCGAACGTGCAACCGGCAGTGCGACGATGTTGGGTATGAAGGCACGCGTGCTCGTCGTCGATGACGACCCCGCCCTGGCGGAGATGCTGACGATCGTGTTGCGCGGGGAGGGCTTCGACACCGCGGTGGTCGCCGACGGTGCCCGTGCCCTGCCCGCGCTGCGCGAGCTCAAGCCCGACCTCGTGCTGCTCGACCTGATGTTGCCGGGCATGAACGGCATCGACGTCTGCAAGGCGATCAGGTCCGAGTCGGGCGTGCCGATCGTGATGCTCACCGCGAAGAGCGACACGGTCGACGTGGTGCTGGGCCTCGAGTCCGGCGCGGATGACTACGTGGTGAAGCCGTTCAAGCCGAAGGAGCTGGTGGCCCGCATCCGGGCGCGCCTGCGCCGCACGGAGGCCGAGCCGTCCGAGGTGCTGCAGATCGGTGACCTCACCATCGACGTCCCCGGCCACGAGGTGCTGCGCGAGGGCAGGCCGATCCAGCTCACGCCGCTGGAGTTCGACCTCCTCGTCGCACTGGCCCGCAAGCCGCGCCAGGTGTTCACCCGCGAGGTGCTGCTCGAGCAGGTGTGGGGTTACCGCCACGCCGCCGACACGCGCCTGGTGAACGTCCACGTGCAGCGGCTGCGTTCCAAGGTCGAACGGGACCCGGAGCACCCCGAGGTGGTGTTGACTGTTCGCGGCGTCGGGTACAAGGCCGGCCCTCCGTGACAGGTGGCGTATGAAGTTCGTTCGACCGGTCGTCGCGAAGGCGCAGATCCTCATCGAGGAAGCGCGTAAGCGGTGGGCCGCGTTTGGTGACCTGTGGCGTCGTTCGCTGCAGTTGCGCGTCGTGGTGTCCACGCTCGCGTTGTCGTCCGCCGTGGTGTTCGTGCTGGGCATGGTGCTGCAGATGCAGATCACCAACCAGCTGCTGGACACCAAGGAGCAGGCGGCGGTGCGGCAGGCGAACGCGTCGCGCAGTCTCATCCAGTCCGACCTGATCGGGCTGAACCCCGGCCCGGACAGCGTGCAGACGCGGTTCACCAGTGCCATCAACAAGCTCGCGGTCGGTGGCGTCGGTACAGACGCCACGACGGCGGGCGCTGGCGCGTTCGAACCTGTGTTGGCGGACGGGCTCGGGTCCGGGCGGGTGCCCTTCGTCGGCCCGCTCGACGACGTGCCGCGCGGCCTGCGTCAGATGGTCGAGGACGGCCGCGACGGCACCCAGATCCACACCGTGCAGCGGGGGAAGACGCAGACCACGCTGTTCGTCGTCGGCCTGCCGATGAGCACGTCGTCCCGCTCCATGCAGCTGTACCTGATCTTCCCGCTGACCTCGGAGCAGCGCACCGCGGAGGTCGTGCAGTCGACGCTGGTGGTCGGTGGCATCGTGCTGCTGATCCTTCTCGCGCTGATCGCGAACCTGGTGACGCGCCAGGTCGTGCGGCCGGTGCGGCAGGCGGCCGAGGTCGCGGAACGGTTCGCGGACGGCACTTTGCACGAACGCATGCACGTCGTCGGTGAAGACGACGTGGCACGCCTGGCCGAGTCGTTCAACGAGATGGCCGAGTCGATCCAGGCCCAGTTCAAGCAGCTGGAGGAGTTCGGCCAGCTGCAACGCCGGTTCACCTCGGACGTCTCGCACGAGCTGCGTACGCCCCTCACGACTGTGCGCATGGCCGCGGACGTCCTGCACGCCTCGCGCGAGCAGTTCCCCGCCGGCCTCGCCCGCTCCACCGAGCTGCTGGTCGACGAGCTCGACAGGTTCGAGTCGCTGCTGGGCGACCTGCTGGAGATCTCCCGCCTGGACGCCGGTGTGGAGGAGCTGACCGCCGAGCAGGTCGACATGCGGGTGCTGGCGCGTCGTGCGCACGACTCGGTGCGCGCGATCTCGACGACCGCCGGTTCACCGGTGGTGCTGGACCTGCCGGACGACGAGCTCATCGCGGAGCTGGATTCCCGCCGCGTGGAACGGATTCTGCGCAACCTGCTGGCGAACGCCATCGACCACGGCGAGGGCCAGCCGGTCGAGCTCGCCATGCGCGGCAACGCCGACGCCGTCGCGATCACCGTGCGGGACCACGGAGTCGGTCTGCGCCAAGGTGAAGCCGAGCTGGTGTTCAGCCGGTTCTGGCGAGCCGACCCGTCGCGCAACCGCCGCACCGGCGGCACCGGCCTGGGCCTCTCGATCTCGCTGGAGGACGCGCGCCTGCACGGCGGCTGGCTGGAGGCGTGGGGCGAACCCGGCCACGGCGCCGTGTTCCGGCTGACGTTGCCGCGCCGCCACGGCGAGGACGTGCGGGAGAGCCCGCTGCCGCTCGCGCCCGCGATCGAGCTCGAACCCGTTGCGGTGGTGGAAGAACCCGTCGTGGCGGAGGAGCCGGCCGAGGTCGAGCTGACCCCGGAGGAGATCACCTGGCAACCGGCAGAGCCGGTCGACGCGACTCCCGCGGACAAGGCAGCGGACGAGGTTTCGGAGGAAGTGCGGTGAAACGGCTGGCGTTGTTGGTGCTGGTTCTCGTGACCCTGAGCGGGTGCGCGGCGATCCCGACGAACACGCAGCCGAAGCCGATCGGTTCCAAGGACAGCAAGGTCTCCAACACGGCCGTCGCGCCGGAACCGCGGCGAGGCATCGACCCGTTCACGCTCGTGCGCGACTTCGTGGACGCGACGTCGAACCCGGACGGCAACTACGCGGCGGCCCGCGCGTTCCTCACGCAGGACGCCGACAAGCGGTGGGACACCAAGAACCCCACGATCATCGAAACGGTCTTCGCGGCCGTGCCGACCTCGCAGGCGCCGCAAGAGAAGGCCCAAACCGTTCTGCTGCAGGGGAAGTACGTCGGTCGCCTGGGCAACGACAACGCGTTCGTGCCTCAGCTCGGCGACTTCCAGATGCCGGTGAAGCTCGAGCTCAACAGCGACAACCAGTGGCGCATCGCCGAGCCCCCGCCGGGCGTGTTCATGCCGCTGAGCCTGTTCAACACGAACTACCGCCGCGTCACGCTCTACTTCTACAACCCCGAGTTCACCGTGCTGGTGCCGGATCCGCGGTTCGTGGTCGTGCCGCCCGCGACGAGCATTCCCAGCCGCGTCACCGAGCTGCTGATCAAGGGCCCCGGCGACGCGCTGCGCGACACGCTGGTCAGCTCGCTCGGCCCGGACACCGACGTCTTCTCGGAGACGAAGGAGTCCGACGACGGCGCGCTGGAGGTCAACCTCACCAAGATCGGCAAGGACCTGACCCCCGAGAAGAGCAAGCAGATCGTCGCGCAGGTGGTGAAGTCGTTCTCCGGCGTCACCTCCTCCCGCGTGCGGGTGCTGATCGACGGCCAGCAGATCCTGCCGGACCAGCGCGACTACCGGCCGTCCGACGTGTCGGCGACCGCCGGAGAAGCGTTGCTGGCACCGAACTCGAACCTCCCGGGCATGCTCACGGTGGACGGCGCGCTCCGCTCGCTCACCGACGGCAACGCGATCAAGGGACCCGCGGGCGCCGGCACGTACGGCGCGGTGAGCGCGGCGCAGTCCCTCGACGGCTCGCGCCTGGCCGTGGTGTCCCGGCAGTCCGGCTCGATGCGACTGCGGGTCGGCGAGCTCGAGCAGGACCTGTCCGAAGTGGACCTGCGCGCGACGACCCTGAGCAGACCGACGTGGCTGGTGTCGAGCGGCCCCAAGGAACCGGGCAACGAGGTGTGGACCGCGGTCGACGGCACCTCGGTCACCCGCGTCACCCGCTCCGACAACGGCGCCTGGACGGCCAAGGGCGTCAACATCACCGACCTCGCACCGTTCGGCGCGATCAGCGAACTGCGGCTGTCCCGCGACGGCACGCGCGCCGCACTGGTCATCGCCGGCAAGCTCTTCGTCGCCTCGGTGGTGCGCAACAACCAGGACGTCGCGCTGCGATCACCCCGGCCGGTACAGCCCGCGACGCTGGGTTCGGCCGTGCAGTCGGTCGACTGGCTTTCTCAGGACGTGCTGGTCGTCTCGTCCTCCCTTCCTTCGTGGCCGGTCAGCAAGGTCTACACCGACGGGTCCAAAATCGACCGGTACAGCCAGTCGAACCTGACCGTGCCGGTGGGCGCGGTGGCGGCGGCTCCCGCGCGTCAGGTGCAGGTGATCGACCCGTCCGGGTTGTGGTCCGCTTCGGACATCACCGATGTGTGGAAGTCGAGCGCGATCCGGGTTTCGGCGGGGGCGTCGGTGTTCTACCCGGGCTGAGGCCGGGGCTCTTGTCGGGCCGATCGTGGGTGACCTGATCGGACTGGCGGGGCGCGAGGAGGTCGGCGCGAGGACGGCGTGCGCACCCCGGACCCGGCAGCGCTTTGACGCACGCGGCCGCGTGCCTGCCCGGACTGCCGCGGCCGGGCCGACGTCAGTACGAGCACGGCGTGCGTGCGCACCCCGGACCCCTGCAGCGCTCTCACGCACGCTGCCTCGCCCTACCCGGACTGCCGCGCCCTACCCGGATTGCCGAAGCCGTGCAGACGTCAACACAAGCACGGCATGCGTCCGCACCCCGCACCCCCGCAACGCCCTGACACAAGCAGCCGCAGTAGCCCCCGTGGTGACCACGTCATCGAGCAGCACCACGGTCCCAGGAGGCGGCCGACCACCAACCACAACCCGGCCCTCCAGATTCCGCCGCCGAGCCCCAGCCCCAAGCCCCACGGAGTCCCGCACCCCAGCCGCGAGCCCCAGCACCGGAGCCACCGCGGCAACATGCACCGCCCGAGCGATTCTCAGCATGTGGTCGCCACCGCGGTCACGGGCGGCGCTACGCCGGGACGGCGCCGGGACGAGCGTCCACGGCGGCGGGCCCACCGCGACCAAGGCCGCCGCGACGAGGGCGCCGAACCACGCCACCAGCGGCCGTGCGCCGCGTTCCTTGAAGGCGAGCACGAGTTCCCTTGCGGCGCCGTGATAGGCGGCCAGCGCCCACACCGGCGGCCCCACGCCGGGAACCTGGATTTGGGTGGGTGGCCCGAAACCGGCGAGACACGTGGCGCAGCAGGCGGTGCCGCGGCGGCCGCAGCCGGCGCAAGAGGACGGCAGGAGCAGGTCGAGTGCTGTCATGGAGCCAGCATGACGGCGGGGTCCGACAGAAAATTGCGGTCGAGGGGACTTTTGGCACCGCCCACAAGGGTGAAGTTCGGGATTCGTTGTCGATCACCGTTGGGTCCAGGATGGACTCGTATCGCCAGGTCGCGGTGGCTTCGGTGACCACGTCCCAAGATCCGGTAACTCGTTTCGACCCGTTTGTCCCAACCTCTGTTGACCGGATGTTTCTGAACTGAGGCGTCCACACGTTGCCCGTACGGCCAACGCACCCAGGCGTCCGCCAGGCATAAGCGGCGAGGTGACGGGGTACAGGCGGGCAGGCGGCCATCCGGGCCGCTCGGAGTTAACGACTATTCACATGCGGCCACGACCAGCACTTATTCCTTGGAATGCATGGGTTTGCGGCGACGGGGGTGATCAACGGTCTTGTCCGCCATTGGGCGAAATCCCCCGTTCAGCCAGGCGTGACTGGGTCGTGATCGGGCATCGAAACGGATCAGTCCGGCGGGAAGAAGTGATGATCGGTCTCAGTTGGCGGATCAGGATCGATCTCTTCCGGGTTTCGGGAACATGACGCGCGGGTCGCCCGTTGGCTGGGTATGAGGCCACGACTGGACCCGTTCGACGCAGTGGGACTGCCGTCGAGTGCCGGTCCGGGGCTGGGCCGTACGGGTGAGCGAGATGCCGGTGAGCACTGTTCGTGGCACGCTCGGGACACGAGGTGTGGCGCTCCGTCGTCGCGCTGCGTAGTCACCAAAAAATCTGCGCGTTCCCCCGGCAAGGGGGCTTACGCGACGGTGAATCCCAAGCTAACGTGCACCGCTATCAGCGTTCCCGGCCCGCGGGGAGGAGGCGAACAGCCCATGATCCTGGCGCCGTGAGAGCTGAGGGAGACGACCCTCTGCGACACATCTGCGATCCAAGATCGCCACGGCGCTCTGAATGCAGTCCAGCCATAGCTCGCAGCAAAGCGAGGGAGGTCGTGTATGGACATCGTCGTTAAGGGCCGCAACGTCGAGGTGCCCGATCACTACAGGGTGCACGTCGCCGAAAAGCTGGCCCGGCTTGAGCGCTACGACCGCAAGGTCATCCGCTTCGACGTGGAGCTTTTCCACGAGCCGAACCGCCGCCAGTCGAAGAACTGCCAGCGGGTCGAAATCACCGGCAAGGGACGTGGACCTGTGGTCCGTTCCGAAGCCTGCGCGGGTGACTTCTACGCCGCGCTCGATTCTGCGGTCGCGAAGCTCGAGAACCGTCTGCGTCGGTCGCACGACCGCAGGCGAGTCCACCACGGGGCGCGGGCCCCGATCTCGGTGGCGGAAGCGACAAGCGGACTGGGAGAGATCCCCTCCGCCGGCGAAAGCATGACGTCGCGCCGCGCGAAGACCGCGGTGCTCGACGCACCCGAGGCCGACTACGAGGGCATGGCGGAAGTGCCCGCGCAGCGTTGGGACGACGGCCTCGATGACAAGTTGCCCGGACGCGTCGTACGCGAAAAGGAGCACGCCGCCAAACCGATGACCGTCGACCAGGCCCTCTACGAGATGGAACTGGTCGGACACGACTTCTACCTGTTCGCCGACACTGACAACGGGCGCCCGAGCGTCGTCTATCGCCGGAAGGGATTCGACTACGGCGTGATCAGGCTGGCCTGACTTCCGAACCCAGCACCTTCGACCGCCGCCGCCCTCACACCCCTCGCGTGTGAGGGCGGTGGCGTGCGTTCTGACCGGCCCACCCGCGTACCCCGTTCGGCGTCTGTGTGTTGACCGTCAAGGTGAAGTTGGCCGGACCAGGAACCTTTACGCGGTCCTCATGCGTTCACCACTCCAGTAGCCGAAGTGGGGGCACCGGCGCCGGGCGGACTGCGCATGATCGCAGAATGGGCGCCTGACCTGCGTATACCAGGTCGGGGGCACCAATCCGCCTGTGTCTGTGCGCACATCTTGGCGACTTGCCTACGATGGGCAGGGGAAAGGCGTCCGACGTGGGCGCGCCGCGATACAGGTGATGAGGTCTATCCAGATGGTGCTGTCCCGACTGCTCCGCGCCGGCGAGGGCAAGATGCTCAAGCGCCTCCGCAACATCGCAGCACACATCAACCAGCTCGAAGACGAGGTGGTCGACCTTTCCGACGCAGAGCTGCGCGCCAAGACGGAGGAGTTCAAGAAGCGCCACGCCGAGGGCGAGTCGCTGGACGAGCTGCTGCCAGAGGCGTTCGCCGTGGCCCGTGAGGCCGCGAAGCGGACGCTGGGCCAGCGCCCCTACGACGTGCAGATGATGGGCGGCGCCGCGCTGCACCTCGGGCAGATCTCCGAGATGCGCACCGGTGAGGGCAAGACGCTGACCTCGGTCATGCCGGTCTACCTCAACGCCATCGCCGGGCAGGGCGTGCACGTCATCACCACGAACGACTACCTGGCCAAGCGCGACGCGGACTGGATGGGTCGTGTCCACCGCTTCCTGGGCCTGACGGTCGGCGCGATCCTCTCCGAGATGACGCCGGACCAGCGTCGCGTCGCCTACAACTCGGACATCACGTACGGCACGAACAACGAGTTCGGCTTCGACTACCTGCGCGACAACATGGCGTGGAGCCTGGACGAGTGCGTGCAGCGCGGCCACTACTACGCGATCGTCGACGAGGTCGACTCGATCCTCATCGACGAGGCCCGCACGCCGTTGATCATTTCCGGTCCGGCCGAGCAGAGCGCGCGGTGGTACGTCGAGTTCGCGCGCATGTCGCCGCTGATGAAGCGCGACGTCCACTACGAGGTCGACGAGCGCAAGCGCACCGTCGGTGTGTCCGAGCAGGGTGTCGCGTTCATCGAGGACCAGCTCGGCATCGAGAACCTGTACGAGGCCGCGAACACGCCGCTGGTGGGCTACCTGAACAACGCCCTCAAGGCCAAGGAGCTCTACTCCAAGGACAAGGACTACATCGTCCGCAACGGTGAAGTCATGATCGTCGACGAGTTCACGGGCCGCGTGCTCGCCGGCCGTCGCTACAACGAGGGCATGCACCAGGCCATCGAGGCCAAGGAAGGCGTGGAGATCAAGGCGGAGAACCAGACTCTCGCCACGATCACCCTCCAGAACTACTTCCGCCTCTACGACAAGCTCGGCGGCATGACCGGTACCGCCGAGACCGAGGCGGCCGAGTTCCACCAGACCTACAAGCTGGGCGTCGTGTCGATCCCGACGAACCGGCCGCCGCAGCGCACCGACCAGCCCGACCTCGTCTACAAGAGCGAGGAGGCGAAGTTCGAGGCCGTCGCCGAGGACATCGTCGAGCGGCACGAGAAGGGCCAGCCGGTCCTGATCGGCACGACGAGCGTCGAGCGCTCCGAGTACCTGTCGAAGCTGCTGGTGCGCAAGGGCATCCCGCACGAGGTGCTGAACGCGAAGCACCACGACCGCGAGGCGCTGATCATCGCGAAGGCCGGCCGCAAGGGCGCCGTCACGGTCGCCACGAACATGGCCGGTCGCGGTACGGACATCGTGCTGGGCGGCAACCCGGACATCATCGCCGACCACGAGCTGCGCGACCGCGGCCTCGACCCGGTGACCACGCCGGACGAGTACGAGGCCGCGTGGGCGAAGGTCGTCGAGGAACTGACGATCCAGGGCAAGGCCGAGGCCGACGAGGTCCGCGAGGCCGGTGGCCTCTACGTGCTGGGCACCGAGCGCCACGAGTCGCGCCGCATCGACAACCAGCTCCGCGGTCGTACCGGCCGTCAGGGCGACCCCGGTGAGTCGCGCTTCTACCTGTCGCTGCAGGACGAGCTGATGCGCCGCTTCAACGCGTCGATGGTCGAGATGGTCATGACGCGCCTGAACGTGCCGGACGACGTGCCGATCGAGCACAAGATGGTCACCCGCGCGATCCGCAGCGCGCAGACCCAGGTCGAGCAGCAGAACTTCGAGATCCGCAAGAACGTCCTCAAGTACGACGAGGTCATGAACCGTCAGCGCACGGTGATCTACGCCGAGCGCCACCGCGTGCTCGCGGGCGAAGACCTGAAGGAACAGGTCGAGCACATGATCGAGAGCGTCGTCGAGGAGTACGTCAACGGCGCCACCGCCGACGGCTACGCCGAGGACTGGGACTTCGAGAAGCTCTGGACCGCGCTGAAGACGCTCTACCCGGTCAGCCTCTCCGCGGACGAGCTGCTGGAGTCCGATGAGGACGTCACCCGCGAGTACCTGCGCGAGACGCTCGTCGAGGACGCGCGGCAGGCCTACCGCAACCGCGAGGCCGAGATCGACGGCCGCGTCGGCGAAGGTGCGATGCGCGAGCTGGAGCGTCGTGTCCTGCTGTCCGTGCTGGACCGCAAGTGGCGCGAGCACCTGTACGAAATGGACTACTTGAAGGAGGGCATCGGCCTGCGCGCCATGGCGCAGCGCGATCCCCTCATCGAGTACCAGCGCGAGGGCTTCGACATGTTCGGCGCGATGCTGGACGCGTTGAAGGAGGAGATCGTCGGCTTCCTGTTCAACCTCCAGGTGGAGGCTGCCGAACCGGAGCCCGCCGAGCCCCAGGTGCCCGTCTCGCTGAGCGCGGCGCCGCAGGCCCTCCAGCAGACCCAGAGCGGCTCGCGGGCCCGTGCCCGTGCGGCTGCCGCCGCCGAGCAGCAGCGGGTGCAGCAGGAGCAGGCCCCCGCCGGTCCGGCGATGGCCCAGCTGGCCGGCGGCAACGCCATCCCGCCCGCCCTGCGCGGCAAGGGTCTCGGTGGCCCCGGTGAGCAGCACCTGACCTACAGCGGTCCGGCCGAGGACGGCGGTGTCGACCAGCACGGCGAGGCCGACGGCGGCCAGCAGGGCGGCACCCGCAGGGAGCGCCGTGAGGCGGCCCGTCAGCAGGCCAAGAACCAGCGCAAGAAGCGCTGACCGCGCTTCCCGTTTTGCCATGAGGGTGACCTTCATGGACCTCAGGTCCATGAAGGTCACCCTCATGGCAGTTCAAGCGTTCATTCCAGTACCGCGAACGTGGTGAAGTGCCAGCGGCCGGCCTGGTGTTCTGCTCTGGCGGCGACCGCCAGCACCCGTTCCTCGCGGCGCACGACGGCCGAGATCTCGGCCACGAGCGGCGACGGGTGGCAGACCCGAGGCGCCCGGACCATCCGGGTGGTCCGCAGCCGCACCAGCCCGGCCAGCTTGGTCGCGAGTGCGGGTGAGGCGATGTCCCGCAGCAACCGCCCTGATCGGCGCCCGTCCAGCACCTCCAGCACCGCTGCGACCAGCCGTGAGGCCTCCAGCGACGGTGGCGACGGCTCCGGCGTTGGTGACCATCGCGGCCGAGGTCTCGGCCGCGGGATGAGGTCCAGGCCGGCCGGCGGTTCGTAGACGGGCAGGCGGCGAACAACTGGGGGCATGCCGAACCAGGCGACCCACCGGCCGGTTCAGGGCACGGTCCACCCGAAAGTGGGTACCGTCCACCAGGTGCTCAAAGCCCTGGTGCTCGACTACGGCGGCGTTCTCACCGATCCCGGCGAGGACAACGCCGCCGAACCGCCGCTGCTCACCGCCCTCAGGAAGGCCCGCGAGCGCGGCCTGAAGACCGCCCTGCTGTCCAACGCGGACGGCTGGTGGCAGCCGCCCTCCGCCTGGCACGGCCTGTTCGACGCCACGATCATCTCCGGCGAGGTCGGCCTGGCGAAGCCGGAGATCGACATCTACCTGCTCACCGCGAAGAAGCTGAACCTCGAACCGTCGGAGTGCGTCTTCGTCGACGACCTCGCGGTGAACGTGCGAGGTGCGGCGGAAGCAGGCATGGTCGGCGTCCACCATCGGTCGACACGGTCCACCCTCGAGGAGCTGGAAATCCTGCTAGCGATAGCTCTCCGCGATTGAGAGTTCACCCCGCTGCGTAATTGCTCATTATTCGGCTGCGCACTACCGTCAATTTTGCCAGCAGTCGAATGCATAGGGGAGAAAATGCGAAGAATTGTCGCTTGTGTTGCTATCGCCATCGCAGCCACGGCAATTGCCTCACCCGCGCAGGCGCAGGAGCGCGGTTGCTTCGAGGAGTACCTGGGGGACGGTCGCAGCGTCGAGGTCTTCTGCGGCGACGGCCGGTCGGACAACTTCCGCGCGGTCGCCCATTGCCGCACGCCACTGGCCAGCTGGAACGACTACGGCAGCATCGGGCGGGTCTACGGCAAGCCGTCGTTCGCCGACTGCGACGCCCTGCTCGGCCCCGTGTGGGTCGAGGACTACCACGTCCAGTGGCTGGGGCAGTGACGCTAGGGCTGGGCGCGGCGCACGAGTTCGAAGCAGAGCACGGCCGCTGCTGAAGCCACGTTGAGCGATTCCACGCTCGCCGCCATCGGAATCGACAGCCACGACGTGATGTGTGGCCGCACGTCGTCGGTGATTCCGGACGTTTCGCTGCCGAGGACGAAGGCGGCGCGTTTTCCGAAAGTGGCGGAATAAATCGTGTCGGATGCGTGGGAATCCAACGCGTAAAGCGGATAGCCGGATGCGCGCAACAATGCCGAGGCCTCCGCCGCGGTGCCGCAGCGCAGCACAGGCGCTCGGAAAGCCACCCCGGCGGAGGCCTTCACCACGAGCGGGTCGATCGACGCGACGCCACGGCGTGGCACCACGATGCCGTCGATGCCCGCGGCGGTCGCGGTGCGCAGGATCATGCCGACGTTCGCGGGCGTGGTGATGCCGTCGAGCACCAGAACCGACCGCAGCGAGCCTTCCTCGAGTGCCAGCGCGAGCGGCTTCATGCGGGGCGCCACCACGTCGGCGAGCACGCCCTGGTCCTGCTTGCCGTTGCCGGCCAGCACCTTCACGCGCTGCGCGGTCGCCCGCTGCACCTCGACGCCACGGGAACGGGCCGCATCGATGATCTCGCGCGCGGCCGGGCCGCGGGCCGTGTCGGCGAGCACCACCTTGTCCACCGACAGCCCGGGGTCGTCCAGTGCTTCCAGCACGGGCTTGCGGCCGTAAACGGTGACGAAGCGGTCCTTGGGCGAGATCTCCACGGGAAGAAGCGTGACAGAGGCGAGCACGGCCGGCTCAAACGGGTGAAGAGCTCCACTAGAGCCGTTCGGCCCTTGTGCTTCGGATCATATTGATGATGATCGTCACATGACGGCAGGTATGCGCAGCGTCGCGCAACGTCAACATCTCGCGAGCGGCCAGGACTCGGATGTGTTCCTCCGGTCCGACGGCTTGCTGGTCAAGCGCACTCGCACCGGCCGTGACCTGCGGTGCGAGGCCGAGATGATGTTGTACCTGAGCGGCCACGGCATCCCGGTGCCGCGCGTGCACGACGCGACCGCGGACGAGCTCGTCATGCAGTACGTGCCCGGCCCGCGGATGTCCGAGGAGATCGGCCGCAGGCCGTGGCTCGCCGGCAGTCTCGGCCGGGACCTGGCGGAGCTGCACCACCGGCTCGACGCCGTCGCGGCCCCCGACTTCCTCAGCGGCGAGGGCGACCTCCTGCACCTCGACCTGCACCCCGGCAACGTCGTCATGGGCCCAGAGGGCCCCGTGGTGCTCGACTGGGCGTGTGCCACGAAGGGCGACCGCCGGCTCGACGTCGCGTTGAGCTGGGTATCACTGGCCGTTGCCCGCCTCGCGCCGGTCAAGAAGCTCACGCGGTGGCGGTTCCTCAGGTCGTTCATGGCCAACGTCGACCCGAAGGCGATCGAGGCGATTCCGGAGGCCGCGCGCATCCGGCTCGAACGCCACGACCGCGACCCGGCCGAGCGCGCCGCACTTGAGAAGTTGATGGACCGCGAACGCCACTAGGCTGGGCTGCATGCCGGACCGACTGTCAGCGCTGGACGCCTCGTTCCTGTACCTGGAGGACTCCACGACGCCGATGCACGTCGGTGGCGTGGCGGTGTTCCGGCGGCCCAAGGCGGGTTTCGACTACGACAAGCTCGTCGACCTCATCGAGCAGCGGCTGAGCCTCGTGCCGCGCTACCGGCAGAAGGTCGTGCACGTCCCTGGACGCATCGCCCGCCCGGTCTGGGTGGACGACCCGGACTTCGACGTCACCTACCACGTGCGCCGGTCGGCCCTCCCCAAGCCGGGCAACGACGCGCAGCTGCACGACCTGGTCGCGCGCCTGATGTCGCGCCCGCTCGACCACTCCCGCCCGTTGTGGGAGACCTACCTGGTCGAGGGCCTCGCGAAGAACCAGACCGCGGTCATCACCAAGACCCACCAGGCCATGATCGACGGCATCGCGTCGCTGGAGATCGGCCAGGTCATGCTGGACGTGTCGCCGTCGCCCCGCACGAACGTCGAGAACCTCTGGATGCCCCAGCCGGAACCCGGCTCGTTGCAGCTGGTGGCCGACGCGGTGACGGACATCGTGCAGCGCCCCAGCGAGCTCGTCGAGAACGTCCGCAGCGCCGCGCTCGACACCGTCGCGACCGTCGAGAAGGTCTTCAACGCGTTCGGCGTCCTCGCGTCCGCGGTCAGGACGGCGGCCACCCCGGCGCCCGGAACCCCGCTGAACGTCCGCATCACCTCGCCCCAGCGCCGGTTCGCCGTAGCGCGCGCCCAGCTCGACGACCTGCGCGCCATCCGCAAGACCCACGGCGGCACGGTCAACGACGTGGTGCTCGCGGCGCTGTCGGGCGCGCTGCGCAACTGGCTGCTCAGCCGCGGCGAGAACGTCACCGGCAGCACCACGATCCGCGCGATGGCGCCGCTGTCCGTGCGCGAGGCCGATCCGGACTCGGGCAACAACGTGAGCGCGTACCTCGTCGACCTGCCGGTCGGCGAGCCGAACCCGGTCGTGCGCCTGCACCACGTGAGCCACGCGATGCGCGCGCACAAGGAATCAGGCCAGTCCGTCGCCGCCGACGCCCTGGTGAAGGTCTCCGGCTTCGCCCCGCCGACGCTGCACGCGCTGGGCGCACGGGCCGCGTCGTCGTTCTCGCGCCGGTTGTTCAACCTGATCGTCACAAATGTTCCCGGCCCGCAGGTGCCCCTGTACGCCGCGGGCGCGAGAATGACCGAGATCTTCCCGGTCGTGCCGCTCGCCAAGAACCAGGCGCTGGCCATCGGGGTGACGTCGTACGACGGCGGTGTTTACTTCGGGCTGAACGGCGACCGCGACGCCATGTCCGATGTGGACGTACTCGCGAGCATGGTCGAGGAGTCGGTGGAGGAACTGATGGGGACGGCGAGCGCATGAGGGTCTACATCCCGGCCACGGTGTCGATGCTGCGCACGTTCGTCGACAGCGGCGAACTGACCCCGATCGGCGGCACCGCTTTCGCACTGACTCCCGCACTGCGCGAGTCCTACGCGGCGGGCGACACGGAAGAGCTGGAGTACGCCGCGATGCTGGACGCCGCCCGCGCGTCGTTGCGGCTGCTGGCGGGCGACGAGAAGGCCGAGCCGCGCCGAGCCGTGCTCGCGGTGGACATGGACGACGTGACGCTGCGTCCGGACCTCGACTACTCGGTGGTGAAGGTCGCCGGCTCCTTCACGTTGAAGGACGTCGCGTCCGTGCATCTCGACACGGCTGAGGCCGAGGCCGACGTGCGTGCGGCCGCTGACGTTGTGGACGCGGCCGATCTGGGTGACCCGGATGCCGAGTTCGCGCTGGGTAGCGCGGAGGATCACGAACTGGCCTGGTACGCGGCGCAGGAGCTCGCGTTCGTGCTGGAGCTGATGTAGCCCGATCGCCGCGGACTCACATGCCTTCTGCGGGCTCCCAGAGCTCGATCCGGTTCCCCTCCGGATCGACGCACCACCCGAACCGCCCGAACTCGGAGTCCTCGGTCTCCGGCAGCACCTCGACCCCACGCGCCTTGAGCTTCGCCATCAACGACACCAGGTCGTCCACGCGCAGGTTCAGCATGGTGCGCTGGTGCGGCTCGCCGATGTACTCGGTGTCCTGAGCGAACAACGCCATGGTCGTCGTGCCGGGATGATCCGTCGTCGCCGTGTCGAGCCAGTGGAAGGTGACGGTGCCCTTTTCGCTCATCGGCACGCCGAGGTTGTCGCGGTACCAGGCGGCCAGGCGCACGGGATCTCGGGAACGCAGGAAAACCCCGCCGATGCCAGTCACCCGCGCCACCCGACGGACCCTACTACCGCGTGCCACGATGGGGGAATGGACGCCGTAACGTCTGCACCCGAACCGGTCAACGAGCCAGTGCACACCTACGCTCCTGGTAGCGCTGAACGAGCCAGTCTGCAGGCACGCATCGTCAACCTCGAAGGCACGACCCACGAGCTGACCATGACCATCGGCGGTCAGCAGCGGATGGGTGGCGGCGAGCGCATCGACGTGGTTCAGCCGCACGATCGCCGGCACGTGCTCGGGGTGTCCGCGCAGGCCACCTCCGCCGACGTCGCGGATGCGGTGCGGGCCGCCCAGCACGCGGCGCCCGGCTGGCAGGAGCTGCCGTTCGACGAGCGGGCCGCGGTCGTGCTGAGGGCGGCGGACCTGCTGAGCGGTCCGTGGCGCGACACCCTCAACGCCGCCACGATCCTCGGGCAGTCGAAGTCCGCGCAGCAGGCCGAGATCGACTCGGCGTGCGAGCTGATCGACTTTCTCCGCTTCAACGTCCACTTCGGCCGCCGCATCCTCGCGGAGCAGCCGATCTCCAGCCCTGGCGGGTGGAACCGGATGGACCACCGGCCGCTCGACGGGTTCGTCGTGGCGATCACGCCGTTCAACTTCACCGCGATCGCGGGCAACCTGCCGCTGGCACCCGCGCTGATGGGCAACACCGTGGTCTGGAAACCGAGCCCCACGCAGCAGCTCGCCGCGCACTTCACCATGCGGCTGCTGGAGGAGGCGGGCCTGCCGCCGGGCGTGATCAACCTCGTCACCGGTGACGGCCACGCGGTGAGCGAGGTGGCGATGCGGGACAGGTTCTTCGCCGGCCTGCACTTCACCGGCTCGACCCGCACGTTCAAGGCGCTCTGGCAGACCATGGCGACCAATCTCGACAACTACCGCGCCTATCCGCGCATCGTCGGCGAGACCGGCGGCAAGGACTTCGTGCTGGCCCACCCTTCCGCGGACCCGAAGTCGCTCGTCACGGGTCTGGTCCGCGGTGCTTTCGAGTACCAGGGTCAGAAGTGCAGCGCCGCCTCACGTGCGTACGTTGCGCGGTCGTTGTGGGACGGCGGGGTCCGCGAACGTCTGCTCGACGTCACGAAGTCCTTGGCGTACGGCGATGTCAGGGACCTGTCGGCGTTCGGCGGCGCGGTGATCGACCACCGCGCGTTCGCCAAGCACAAGGACGCGTTGCTGATGGCGTCCGCGTCCACGTCGGTCGAGGTGCTCGCGGGCGGCACGTGCGACGACTCGGTCGGCTACTTCGTCGACCCGGCCGTGCTGCTCGGCACCGACCCGCACCACGACATCTTCACGACGGAGTACTTCGGGCCGATCCTCGCCGTGCACGTCTACGAGGACGCGGACTTCCCGAAGATCATGGAGACCATCGACACGTCCACCCCGTACGCGCTGACCGGCGCGATCTTCGCGCGCGACCGCGTGGCCGTCGAGCAGGCGCACAAGGCTTTGCGGTTCGCGGCGGGCAACTTCTACGTCAACGACAAGCCGACCGGCGCCGTCGTCGGGCAGCAGCCGTTCGGCGGCTCGCGCGGCTCCGGCACCAACGACAAGGCGGGCTCGATCTACAACCTGCAGCGCTGGACGAGCCCGCGCGCCATCAAGGAAACCCTGGTGCCGCCCACGGATCACCAGTACCCGCACATGGGTTAGCGCGGCTTCCAGCCCGTCGCCTCGGTGAGCTTCGTGCTCACCACCCGCTGCGACCGCCCGAACACCTCGAACGACGCCGCGAACCTGCCCAAGAACCGGGGCAGCCGTGTGATGCCCAGGTCCCGCTTCAACACCGGCGATCCGACGTTGTAGATGCCGGGCGGCGCGTCGAGGGCGGCGACGGCCGCGGCCGCCGCGTCACCGGGGTGCACGACCGACATCCAGCCGTCGCCCACGAGCACCGGCGGGGACATCGCCTCGCCGCCCATCAGCATCCCGAAGCGCAGGAACACGCCGCCGGGGCGCGCGAGAACGTTCTGCTGTGCCTGCACCGAGCTCGCGATGTGCCCGACCGGCTTGATGGGAGCGTTCTCGTCGAGCTCCTGATCGCCGCCGTCCGCGTAGACGAACGAGATGCCCTCCTGCACGATCCGCCCGACGCCTGCCTTCCGCGCGGCCTCGACGAGTGCGGCGCTGCCTTCGGTGCGGAGGCGGTTGTTCTCCGCCCAGGCGCTGGCCAGCACGGCCTTCACGCTGAGCGGGATGCGGGTGGCGAGGTTGATGACGGCGTCGTAGCCCGTCAGCGCGGCGGCGAGCTGGTCAGGGTCGAACATCGAGGTGGTGTGCCGGTCGAGCACCCCGACCTCGTGGCCGGCGGCCCGCAGCAGCGGCACCGCTTCCCGTCCGAGCACACCCGTCGCACCGATCACGAATACCTTCATGACCGGTGGACGAGGCAGCGCGTCAGGATGTGACAGCCACTCGTTCGAACGCCTTTGCGGCGTAGCCCTGCGAGATCGAGGCGACCTGGTCGGCGTTGCCGTCCCGCAGGTGCGCGATGATCTTCAACGACTCGGTCGCGTTGACTGCCACGAGCGTGGTGCATTCCATGGCATCAGCCGAGCCGGCGCACGAAGTCGCCGCTGAGTGGCCATCACCGATGAGCATTTCCAAAGCCTTTCCGGGCTTTGCGTAGGCCTCCGCGAACGCCACCAGCACGACCAGATCCGTCTCGGCGCCGGATCCCACCCGGAACGCGCAGGACCGCGGGATGTCCGGATACGGCTGCGGAGTGCCGTTCAGCGACTGGTCGAAGTCTTCGGCGGCGAGCATCCGGCACGGGTCGGCGCCGGCGAGCTTGCGTGGCGTGTCGATGCGCGGTGACGTTGTGGCGACCGTCGTCGTTGTCTCGCTCGTCGTGCTCGACGGCATGGTCGTCACCGGAGCGGTGGCGCAGCCCGCGAGCAGAACCAGCAGTGGCAACCAGAGCTTCACTTCGGCAACCGTTCCAGCGCCTTGGCGGCGAGCCCCTGCGTGACCTGCCCGAGCGCGTTCGGGTCGTGGCTGCGCTGCACCACCTTCAGCCCGATCAACTGCCCGGCCCGCACCTCGACGACGGCATCGCACGTCACCTCGCCCGAGGCATCCGCACAGCGGCGGGTCATCGGGCGATCACCGATCACGGCGCCGTAGCCGCCGTCTGCCTGCAGCGGCTTCGACGCGTCCTCGTACGTCGAGGTCAGCAGCGTCACCCGCGCCGTCAGCGAGTCGAACGTGAAGTCGCACGCTCGATCGGCCTTGGCCGTGCCCTTCAGGTTGCCCGCGTCACCGGACGCGAGCAGCGTGCAGGCGTCGACGGCATCGAACTTCGGGGGAGCGGGTTGCTCGGCGGTGCACGCGGCCAGCGCGCCGAGCAGCAGCAGCGGGATCAGCCTCTTCACGGCGCCAACCTTTGCAGCACCTTGACGGACCGCTCACGGGCGGCCATCCCGACGCTGTAGCTCGGCGGTGTTCGCAGCGCACGCAGCACCAGCACGCTGTCCACTTCCAACTCGATCACGATGATCCCCACGCTGAACTCCTGCGAATCCTTGACGCGTTCTGTGGTGACACCCCACCACGCCTTGCGGCCCTCGACCGTCAGTTCGGAGCCGTCGCGCACCCGGACCTTTCCCTGCTCCAGCGACTCCTGTTCGACGCTCAGCCACACGGCCTCGTCCTCGGTGGCCCAGGTGCACGACAGCAGGGTCGTCAACCGCTCCGGCTGCCTCGTGAACGGCTTCTTGAAGTCCGACGCACCGAGCAACGAGCAGGGGTCGACCGTGTCGAGATCGGGCAGCGCCTGCCTCGTCGTGGCCGGCACCGGCCTGGGGGTGGACACCGTGCTCGTGCACGCGGAGAGCGCGGCACACAGCGCGACGACCCCCAGAAGTCTGCTCATGCGGTGAGTTTGCCGGATCGGCGCAAGCTCATTCCGCGGAATCGTCCAGACCGTAATCGTCCATCCCGGCACGTGACGCCAGCAACCGCCGCAGCGACTCCAGCCGGCCAGGCGAGCCAGGCACCAGCTCGTCCAGCATGCAGCCCGGATCCTCCGGGCTGCCAAGATGACCGCAGCCGGGCGGGCACTCCTCGGCGGCCTCCGCGAAGTCCGGGAACGCCTTCACGATGTCGTTCGGCGTGATGTGCGCGAGCCCGAAGGACCTGATGCCGGGCGTGTCCACGACCCAGCCGCCCTCCGGCAGCCGCAGCGCCACGGCCTGGGTGGAGGTGTGCCGGCCCTTGCCCACACCGGACACCACGCCCACCGCGCGGTTCGCGTCCGGCACGAGCTTGTTGACCAATGTGGACTTGCCGACGCCGGAGTGGCCGATCAGGCACGACACCGTGTCCGCCAGGCGGGCCCGCAGCGCGGCCGGTTCCTCGTCGAACCGCGTCACGATCACCGGCACGTCGAGCTCGGTGTAGAGGGCCAGCAACGAATCCGCGGACGCGAGGTCCGACTTCGTCAGGCACAGCACCGGTTCCAGGCCGCCGGCGTAGGCGGCGACCAGGCAGCGGTCGATGAAACCCGTGCGCGGCGGTGGATCCACCAGCGCGACCACCATGATGAGCTGGGAGGCGTTCGCGACGACGACGCGTTCGAACGGGTCCGTGTCGTCCGCGGTCCTGCGCAGCACCGACGTCCGCTCCCCGACGCGCACGATGCGGGCCAGCGTGTCCGGCTGGCCCGTCGTGTCACCGACGATGCCGACCTGGTCGCCCACCACCACGGGCGTGCGGCCCAGTTCGCGCGCACGCATCGCGGTGACGACGGCGCCGGACTCCATCGCGCACGTCCAGCGGCCGCGGTCCACGCCGATCACCATCGCGGTCTCGGCGTCGGCGTGTTCTGGCCGCCTCTTGCTGCGTGGGCGCGTCCCCTTGCCGGGGCGCACGCGCACGTCGGACTCGTCGAGCTTGCGCCAGTCCCGCTTGCTCACGTCAGCGCGTCCCCGTGAGCATGGCGTCCCACATCCCCGGGAAATCGGGGATCGTCTTCGTCGTCGAACCGATGTCGTCCACCGAGATGCCGGGCACCACCAGCCCGATGATCGCGCCCGCGGTCGCCATCCGATGGTCCGCGTAGGACTTCCACACACCGCCGTGCAGCGGCCGCGGGTCGATGATCAGGCCGTCCTCGGTCTCCGTGGCGTTGCCGCCCACCGCGTTGATCTCGTTGACCAGCGCCGCGATCCGGTCCGTCTCGTGGCCGCGGATGTGCGCGACACCGCGGATGATCGTCTGGCCCTCGGCCAGCGCCGCGAGGGCGGCGACCGTCGGGGTCAGCTCGCTCTCGTCGTGCAGGTCGATGTCCAAACCGGACAGTTTCGCCGGGCCCCGCACGGTCAGGCCGCGCTCGGACAACTCGACCGTGCACCCCATCCGCGTCAGGATGTCGCGCACCGCGTCGCCCGCCTGCGTCGTCTGCGCGGGCCAGCCGGGCACCGTCACCTCGCCGCCGGTCACCGCGGCCGCCGCCAGGAACACCGTCGCGTTCGACAGGTCCGGCTCCACGCGCCACGTGCGCGCGGCGATCGGGCCGGGCTCGACGTGCCAGACGTTCGGGCCGGTCTCCACCCGCACGCCGACCGAACGCAGCGTCTCGACCGTCATGTCGATGTGCGGCAACGAAGGCACGGGCTTGCCGTCGTGCCGCACCGTCACGCCCTTGTCGTAGCGCGCGCCGGAAAGCAGCAGCCCGGACACGAACTGCGACGAGCCCGAAGCGTCGATCGTCACCTCGCCGCCGGGCAGCGATCCCGTGCCGTGCAACGTGAACGGCAGCGCGTCGCCCTCGACCTCCGCACCGAGGCCGCGCAACGCACTCAGCACCGTGCTCATCGGGCGCTTGCGGGCGTGCGGGTCGCCGTCGAACCGGATCTCGCCCTCGGCGATCGCGGCGGCGGGCGGCAGGAAGCGCATGACCGTGCCGGCCAGCCCGCAGTCGATGTCGGCCGGTCCGCGCAGCAGACCGGGCAGCACGTCCCAGCCGCCGTCCTCGCGATCGGTGAACGTGACGCCCAGCGACGTGAGCGCGGCCGCCATCAACACGGTGTCGCGACTGCGCAACGGCGCGTGCACCGTGGAGGGTCCGTCGGCCAGTGCCGCGAGCACCAGAACGCGGTTCGTGATCGACTTCGAGCCGGGCACCGGCACCGTCGAGTGGACTGGGCCTGCTGCGCTGGGGGCTGACCAGTGCTGAGTCATGCCTGAATGATCCCGCATAGCTACTGGGGCGGCTCGCACAGGTGTTTCCGACGTGCGACGATGACGACTTCGGAGGTGATCGGTTTTGTGTGGTAGGTACGCCTCCACCAAGGACCCGGCGCTGCTGGCGGCCGAGTTCGACGCGGTGGACGGAACCGGCGACGAGGCGCCTGGGGCGGACTACAACATCGCTCCCACCAAGCACGTCATGGCGGTGGTCGAGCGCAAACCCGAGGACGAGGAGCTGGAACGCAGCGTCCGCGTCATGCGCTGGGGCCTGGTCCCGCACTGGGCCAAGGACCTCTCCGGCGCGGCCAAGATGATCAACGCCCGCGCGGAGAGCGTGCTGAGCAAGCCCGCCTACAAGCAGTCCGCGATGAAGCGCCGCTGCATCATCCCCGCCGCCGGTTGGTACGAATGGCAGCCGGGCGAGGGGCGCAAGCAGCCGTACTTCATCACCCTCGGGGACGACGCGTCGCTGGCCATGGCCGGCATCTGGTCCGTGTGGTGGAAAGACGACGTTCCGACGGTCACGTGCGCGGTGCTCACCACGGACGCCATCGGCGCGATGACCGAGGTGCACCACCGCATGCCGTTGCTGCTGCCTCAGGACCGTTGGGCCGCATGGCTCAACCCGGAGTCGCTGGATCCGAGCGAACTACTGGCTCCGGAACCGTCGATCGTCGACGCGCTGGAGCTCCGTCCGGTGTCGACGGAGGTGAACAGCGTGAAGAACAACAACCCGCACCTGATGGACCGCGTCTCGCTGACCGAAGACGAGAAGCCCTCACCCACGTTGTTCGAGCTGTCGTGACAACGCTGTTGGTGGACACGCCGCACGGCCCGGCACGGGCCTCACTGCACTGTGCCCACGAACCGCGTGCAGCCCTGTTGCTGGGCCACGGCGCCGGTGGCGGCGTCGAGGCCCCGGATCTGGTGGCCGCGTGCCACGCCGCGAACTCCGTCGGCGTGCACGTGGCCCTGATCGAACAGCCCTACCGCGTGGCCGGCCGCCGCGCCCCCGCACCCGCGGGCCAGCTCGACACGGCCTGGCTCTCCGTGGTCGACGACCTCGGCGAACGCTGGTTCGACGGCCTGCCCCTGGTGTTCGGGGGCCGGTCGTCCGGCGCACGCGTGGCCTGCCGCACCTCGGTGGAGGGCCAGGCCGTCGCGGTGCTGTGCCTGGCGTTCCCGGTGCACCCGCCGGGCAAGCCGGAGAAGTCCCGCCTGGCCGAGCTGGACGGCGTCGAGGTCGCCACCCTGGTCGTGCAGGGCGAGAACGACCCGTTCGGCCTGCCGCCGTCGGCTCACCACCGCGAGGTCATCCTGCTGAAAGGCGACCACTCGCTGAAGGCTTCGGTCGGGGACGTGGGCCGTTTTGTCGGTGAGTGGCTGGACCGCGTGCTGCGTCCGCTCGACTAACGAGCCATCCGCGTCCACGTGTGCCGGCGCCCACGCACGGCCACCGAGTACGCGTAGAGGAACTCGGGATCGCCCATGCCCGGCAGGAAGCAGTCGCCGATGTGGTGCGCGTCGACCCCGATCTCCTTGGCCATGAGCGCGAGCTGCGGCACCACGTTGGTGTGCGAGCCCTCCTGAGATGTGCCGATCGCGCCCATCACGACTGCCCCTTTTTCGTGCACGGCCTGGACGGCTTCGGCGGCGGCCTCGCGCGTGACGCCCGGCAGCGTGCCGGGGATCGGGAGGATGACGCCGTCCGCGCCCGCGTCGACGAGGTTGGCGAGCTTCTGGGCGGTGATCGGCTCGGGGTGACCGGCGTGGTGCATCTTGCCGACCCAGAGGGCGGCCTCGGTCCCGATCAGCTCGGTGGCCTTGGCCATGCCGTCGAGCGAGCCGTCGGTGCTGGGGTTGGCGGTCAGCACGATCAGCGCGGCACCCGCGTCCGCGAGCCTCCGCGCGTTCTCCGGCGTCGCTTTGCGCAGCTCCGGCACGGTGCCCGGCTCCAGGTTCACGCCGATCGGACGGCCGATCCTGGCCGCCAGCTCGTGCAGGCTGCCGAACTCGCCGAGGCCGGGGAAGCGGAAGGTGGTGCCGTCCCAGACCCGGTCGATCATGTTCAGCACGATGACGTCCGCGCCGAACGCGGCCATCAGCTCGGCGTTGTGCACGCCGGTCTCACCGTCGAACGAGAGCGCCGCGCGGTCCGCGAACACCTCGGCGACCATGGTCCTGCCCTCGGACGCGGCCACGGCCCTGGTGAGGTCCGGTCCGCGGAGCGCGGCGAGCTGGGTGCGGTCGAGGTCGAGGATGCGCACGTCTGCCTCCACTGTGGTCTAGACCATCGGTATAGACCAAACGCCTCACGTCGGCAAGCTCGCGCAAGGGTCCCCTCCAGGGGGTCCCCTACTTTTATTCTCCCAGGCGACACCGACAATTTCGGGAGCCTCGATGACGATCGAACTGGACGAGCAGGGCCGCCCGGAACCCCCGATGGCAGGCGATGAACTCGCCACCCTCGTGGGCTTCCTGGAGTTCCAGCGCGCCACCCTCGCGTGGAAGACCGACGGCCTCACCGCGGACCAGCTCAACCAGACCACCGCCAAGTCGGCGATGACCCTCGGCGGCCTGCTCAAGCACCTCGCCTACGTCGAGCAGCAGTGGTTCCACGTCGTCCTGCACGACCGGGAGCCGCTGGAGCCGTGGGCGAGCGTCGACTGGAAGGCCGACAACGACTGGGACTGGCACTCGGCCGCCGACGACACCCCGGAGCAGCTGAACGCCCTCTGGCAGGACGAGGTCGACCGCGCCCGCAAGGCCACCGCCGAGGCACTCGAAACCGGCGACCTCGGTCAACTGGTCAAGCGCGCGCCGTGGAAGGACGGCAGGAAGATGAACCTGCGCTGGATCCTCACCCACATGATCGAGGAGTACTCCCGGCACAACGGCCACGCCGACCTGCTCAGGGAAGCGATCGACGGCCAGACCGGCGAGTGAGCCGCCACGGCCTCAAGCGCTGATCGGAGCCACCATGGCAGAAGTGAGGCGAACCAGTTCGGCCGGCGCGATCTCGACCTCGAGCCCGCGCCGTCCGGCACTGCAGAACACGGTCTCGAACTCCAGCGCGGACGCATCGACCACGACCGGCAACCGCTTCTTCTGCCCGAGCGGCGAGATCCCGCCCGCGACGTACCCGGTGGCCCGCTCGGCATCGGCGACGACGGCCATCCGAGCCTTCTTGCCCTTCAAAGCAGCCGCCAGGCCCTTCAGGTCGAGCTGCCCGGTCACCGGCACGACGCCGACCGCGAGCTTGCCGTCGACCTCGGCCACCAGGGTCTTGAAGACGCGGCCGGGAACCAGGCCGAGCGCCTCGGCGGCCTCCAGGCCGTAGGACTCGTGGCGCGGGTCGTGCGCGTACGAGTGCAAGGTGTGCGCCACCCGCTGCTTGTCCAGCAGCGCTGTGGCGGGCGTCCCACGTCCGGCCATGCGGAATTACTACCAGCACGTGCGTTGTTACCTAAGACGTGGTGACGAACATGCTCGAGCGGCCCCGCGTATTGTCGGTCCCGACCCAGATCCAGTGGGAAGGGAGCGCGGTGCCCGCCACCGGCACGACGGAGACGACGGCGGAGCGTGCCGCGCGTTTCGAGCGCGACGCGATGCCGATGCTCGACCAGCTCTACTCGGCGGCCTTGCGCATGACGCGCAATCCGGCTGACGCCGAAGACCTGGTGCAGGAGACGTTCCTCAAGGCCTACTCGGCGTTCGCGTCCTTTTCGGAGGGTACGAACCTCAAGGCCTGGCTGTACCGGATCCTGACCAACACCTACATCAACGGCTACCGCAAGAAGCAGCGCCAGCCGATTCAGCAGCCGACCGACGAGATCACGGACTGGCAGCTGGCGCAGGCGGAGAGCCACACCTCGTCCGGGCTGCGCAGCGCCGAGGTCGAGGCACTCGACAACCTGCCCGACAGCGACGTCAAGGAAGCATTGCAGCGGTTGCCGGAGGAGTTCCGGATCGCGGTCTACCTCGCCGATGTCGAAGGCTTCGCGTACAAGGAGATCGCAGACATCATGGGCACCCCGATCGGCACGGTGATGTCCCGGTTGCACCGGGGCCGTCGCCAGCTCCGCGACCTGCTCGCGGACACCGCACGTGAGCGCGGTTTCCTCCGGAACGGCAACGGAGACGCGTCATGAACTGCGGCGAACCCCACGACACCGACTGCTCCGAGGTGCTGTCCGAGGTCTGGCTCTTCCTGGACCAGGAATGCGACCAGACGCGGCGCCAGGCGCTGCAGACGCACCTCGACGAGTGCCACCCGTGCCTGGAGCAGTTCGGGCTGGAGGAGCACCTCAAGGCGCTGCTCGCCCGCAAGTGTGGTGGGGATTACGCCCCGGCGGATCTGAAGGCGCGCATCCGCGCCACGATCGTGGAGATCCGCACCGAGGACTGAACACAACGCAAAAGCCCTGGTCACATGCTATGTGACCAGGGCTTTTGTCGTACTCAGGCGTTGGGGCGCTTGCCTCGGTTGGCGCCGCCCTTTTTGCGGTCGCGGCGCTTGCGAGCACGCTTCGACATCTGTGTCTCCTAGGATCGAACTGCTTCACCCACCAGTTTGACATGGAGGAGTTCTGAGCACGCTCACGGACCTGCTGGCCGAGCACACCAAGCTCTCCGGCGCCGCCGCCGACCACCTCCAACTGGTCGTCGCGGAGTGGCAGCTCCTCTCCGACCTCTCGTTCGCGGACTTCAACATGTGGGTGCCGCTGGACGACAACAAGTTCCTGTGCGTCGCGCAGGCCCGTCCCACTACGGCGCCGACGGCTCACCCGGAGGACGTGGTCGGCAGCGAGGTGGACACCGAGGAGCATCCGCAGCTGCGCAGGGCCATCGACGAGTCACGGATCTGCCGCGAGGAGGACCCGCGCTGGCACCTGGGCGTGCCGGTGCGCCGCGAAACCATCCCCGTCCGGCTGGGCACCCAGGTCATCGCGGTGCTGAGCCGCAGCACGAACCTGGCGGTCCCGCGCGTGCCGTCGCCGCTCGAGATCTCGTACCTGGGCAGCGCGGCCGACCTCTGCCAGATGATCGCGGACGGCACCTTCCCCGCACCCGAACCGTCGCCGGACGTGCACACCAGCCCGCGCGTCGGCGACGGTCTGATCAGGCTCGATCCGTCCGGCGCGGTGGTGTTCGCCAGCCCGAACGCGCTGTCGGCCTACCACCGCATGGGCCACGCGTCGGACCTGGTGGGCGTGCACCTCGCACCGCTGACCCGCAGCCTCATCGGCGATCCGTTCGACGCCACCGAGGTCGCCCAGCGCATGCGTGCCGCGCTGGACGGCCAGCCGTCGATGCGCATGGAGGCCGAGTCACGGCGCGGTGCCGCGGTCCTGTTCCGGGCGTTGCCGCTGCGGCCCCGCGGCCAGGCGGCGGGTGCGATCGTGCTGTGCCGCGACGTCACGGAGGTGCGCCGGCGCGACCGGGCGTTGATGTCGAAGGACGCCACGATCCGCGAGATCCACCACCGGGTGAAGAACAACCTGCAGACCGTGGCCGCTCTGCTCAGGCTGCAGAGCCGCAGGTTGAGCAACCCGGAGGCCAAGGAGGCGCTGGCCGAGTCGGTCCGCCGTGTGACTTCGATCGCACTGGTTCACGAGACGTTGTCGATGTCCGTGGACGAGCGAGTCGATCTTGACGACGTGATCGACAAGGTGATCCCGATGATGGGCGACGTGGCGGTCACCGAGACCGAGGTGAAGGTGCGCCGCGAGGGTGGATTCGGGGTGGTCTCCGCCGAGATCGCGACCCCGCTCGTCATGGTCCTCACCGAGCTCGTGCAGAACGCCTTCGAGCACGCCTACGCCCCTGGCCAGCGCGGAGAGGTCGTCGTGCACTCCGAGCGGTCGGCGAAGTGGCTCGACGTGACGGTCTCCGACGACGGTAAGGGGCTTCCGCCCGGTTTCTCTCTGGAGCGCACCGATCGTCTCGGTCTGCAGATCGTTCGGACCCTTGTTGATTCCGAATTGAGAGGCTCGTTGAGCTTGCGGCGCAGGCCCCGAGGCGGTACAGAGGCGGTCCTGCGCGTGCCCCTCAGAGGGCGGCGCTAAACTAACGCCGTGCACACGTGACGGCCAGCCTCAGCGGCTCTCACGTGGTCATGCGGGAGGGTGTGCAAAACAAAGAAAAAGCCCGACACCTGGCACGGTGTCGGGCTTCTTCTTCAGGTCTAACTAGCAGCTAACTGCCTGGTCAGGCGTTGCTGCGAGCCCGCGTGCGGGCGTTGCGGCGCTTGAGAGCGCGGCGCTCGTCTTCGCTCATCCCGCCCCAGACGCCGGCGTCCTGGCCGCTCTCGAGCGCCCACGCGAGGCAGTCGGAGACGACGGGGCAGCGGCGGCAGACGGTCTTCGCCTCGGCGATCTGAAGCAGCGCGGGACCACTGTTCCCAACGGGGAAGAACAGCTCGGGGTCCTCGTCGCGGCAGATCGCGCGGTGGCGCCAGTCCATTGGAACTACTCCTCAGCCTAGGCGCGCACAAGGGCACGCCGGTTGTCAGCGGTCGTTTTGGGGTGCTTGTGAATGCTTTCACGAACGGCTGGGATGTCAAGGGGTTAGCACTGACCCGGTGAGTGAACTCACCCAAAAGATCGACATCGTTCACCTGGGGTTTCACGCTCTGCTGTCACTCGACTGCAGTACATCCCGGGTGGGTACCGAGACGGTCACGAACCGATCACGGACTGTCAAGTTCCTTATACGGCAACAGTCAACGCATCGGGGACTGCCCGGAACTCCACTGCAGTCGTCATACCGAGGAAATCACCGTCGACCTGGAGGTTGGCGGGCTCCTCGCACTTCACTCTGACATAACCCACGTCGTCGCGCCGAACGAGATTTCCACCCTTTGGGTTCCCGGTGCTCAGCACTTGGGCGACATAGCGGCCCACGGTCGGCACGCGCAGGGTCTTCAGCGCCGAGAGGCCGAGGCCGCCGTCGAACGAGGTGCTCGGGTTGAGCTGGATGGCCTTGTCGCCGAAGTACGTCCACGGATCGGTGTTGGACACGAACACCATGCCGACGTCCTTGAACGGCGCTTCTCCCGGTACTTCGACCGTGAAGTGCTGCGGTTTGCGCACGTTCTGCGCATAAGCCCGCAAAGCGACCCTCAGATAGAGAGCCGGGCTCGCATTCCGGCCCTTCGCGCGCTTCGCCTCCACGCCGGCCACGACATCGGCGTCCAGGCCCATGCCCGCGTTGAACGTGAACCAGCGGCCGCCCTCGATGACGTCGGCGAAGACCTGACCGAGCCCGATGCGGCGCTTGGTGCCGTGCTCGATGGACTGGAGAAGGACGTGCGTCGCCTCGACCGGGTCGCGCGGGATGCCGAGCGCACCCGCGAAGACGTTCGCCGAACCGCCCGGCACGACGCCGAGCATCGGCTTGTTGGGGCGTGGGCCGTCGCGCAGGATGCCGTTGACCACCTCGTTGACCGTGCCGTCGCCGCCGTGGGCGATGACCAGGTCGAAGCCGTCCGCCGCAGCCTGGCCGGCGGCGTCCGCCGCGTGGCCGCGGTAGGAGGTCTCGATGATCTCCAGCTTCACGTCGCTGGCGAGTGCGTGCGCCAATACGTCACGGCCCGCCGGCGTTGTTGTAGTCGCCTGCGGGTTCACCACGAGAAGAGCGCGCACTACTTGAGAGTAAGACAGTGCGTGACCGTCAGCCGCGCGCATGTCCTCCCTCAGGGTGGCTCCAGCTTCACGAAAGTGGCGCAAATCTCCCTTCCGCTCGCACCGCGTACGCCTCGCAGCCGAGTGCACCCCGGACGACCGCCGGCTCGCTGAAGGCCCCTTGATCTTCCCGCGCCTGGCGTGCCAAGTGAGACGTCCAACCGGGTGGCCTACGATCCGTGACCAGTACAGAACGTGAGGAAAGGTCTCCCGTGACCACTCAGACCCCGGCGCCGCCGCGCGCCGTGCGGATCGCCGCCGTGCTGACCTTTCTGCAGGGTCTGGGCGGCATCGCGCTGGCCGTCGCGCTCGTCGTGCGGGTGCTCGGGGGAGCACCGTCGGCAGGCCCGATCCTCGGCGCCGCCGGGGTGCTCGTGCTCTGGTTCGGCGCGGTGATCTTCGCGGCGGTCATGTTGTTCCGCGGCCGGCACGGCGCTCGCTCGCCCGCAATCGTCACGCAGCTGCTGCTGCTCGGCTGCGCCTGGTACGCGTACGGCCCGTCGGACCAGCAGCTGCTCGGCTCGCTGGGCGGCTTCTACTGCGTCGCGGTGCTCGTGCTGCTTTTCACCCGTGAGGGTCGCCAGTGGGCGATGGGCCTCACGGATGTGGCCGAAGGTGACAAAGCCGACTAACGGCGGGTGGTCAGGGTCACACTCCCGAGTGAAGCTGTGCGTGGTTGTTTAACCACTCCCTGCACTCACGAGGTGACCAACCATGCGTGTTTTGACTGCGATCGCAGGCGCCTTCCTGGCGGCGCTTTCCCTCGCTCCTGTCGCGTCGGCTGCTCCGGAAGACCCGGACATGTCACCGATGATCATCGGTGGCAGCTACGCGCAGAACTTCCCCTACGCGGCCCGTTTGTTCGTGAACGGCCGTGAGAACTGCTCGGCCACGAAGATCGCCCCTCGGTGGATCCTGACCGCCGAGCACTGTGTGGCGTCCTCCGGCACGTACACGTTCCGTGCGGGCAGCCTGGACCAGACCTCCGGCGGCCAGCTGGTGACCGGTACCCGGATCATCAAGCACCCGTCGGCGGACCTGGCGCTCGTCCAGGTGGGCACGGCGATGTCGGCGCCGTTCTCGCCGCTCGCGGGCAGCAGCGACGGCGTGGCCACCGGCCAGACCGTGCAGCTCTACGGCTGGGGTGCCACCTGCACCAACCAGCCGGAGATCAACTGCCAGTCGCGTTACCTGAAGGTCGCGAACACCCGCGTCACGAACCCCAACGGTTCCGACTACCGCGGTGGTCGTGCGATCTCCGTCCAGCGCGTCGACGGCATCGCCGCCGGTGGTGACTCGGGCGGCCCGATGTTCGGCGGCGGTCGTCAGGTCGGCGTCGCGTCCACCTCGGACCGCGCGACGCGCTCCAACTACACCCGCATCGCCACCTACCGCTCCTGGATCACCACCAACGCGGGCGTCTGACAAACCCTGTTTGACCTGGCATAACCCTGCGGTGGCCCTCGGCTTCGGCCGGGGGCCATCACCCTGCGTGTTCACGAATGGTGGATGGACACGAACGGAGTAGCCGGTTACCGTGCTGCCAGCGTTCGCGCCGCTCGGGAGCAGGGTGAGGTGCGCAGTGCAGGACGGCCCGAAGCGGGTGAGTACAAACGGCGGTTCCGAACGCCCAAATATGGCTCGCCTGTTCGATTACTACCTCGGCGGGGCGCACAACTTCGCGGTCGACCGTGCGCTGGCCGAGGAGAGCATCAAGAAGTTCCCCGTCGCCGAGATGGCGCGGACGATCAGGTCCTTCTCGCGCCGCGTGGTGCGGCTGTGCGTCGAGGAGATGGGCATCCGCCAGTTCCTCGACCTGGGCAGCGGCATCCCCACCGCGGGCAACGTGCACGAGGTCGCCCAGTCGATCGACCCGTCCTGCCACGTCGTCTACGTGGACCACGACCCGGTGACCGTCGCGCACTCCCGGACCATGCTGCGGGAGAACCTCAACGCCGCCATCGTGCAGGCGGACATCTGCGACGTGGGCGCCGTGCTGCGCGATCCCGAGACGCGCCGGCTCATCGACTTCACCCAGCCGACCGCGGTGCTGATGGTCGGCATCCTCCCGTACATCCTCGACGAGCCCGCGGGTGTCGTCGCGCGCTACCGGGCCGCGTTGTGCGAGGGCAGCGTCCTGGCGCTGACGCACCTGACGAAGGACGTCGAGCCGCAGCTGGTGGACCAGCTGGTCGAGCTCGCGGACGGCGTCGAGAGCACGCTGGTGCCGCGCAGCAAGCAGGACGTGGAGGAGTTCATCTGCGGGCTGCGGCTGCTCGAACCCGGACTGGTGCTCGCCGCCCATTGGCGGGCGGACGGCGAGCTTCCCGGCACTTCTGCCGCGGCTGACGCGTCGACTTACGGCGCGGTCGGCGTGGTCAGGGGTTAGCTCGCTTTGGCGCGCAACGCCTGACCGCTCGTGCTGCTGCTGTTCGTGACGGACGTGCCACTGCTCTTGCGCCACAACAGGTCGCTCGCGCCGGTGCTGCGCTCCACCTTCACGCCGTCGAGCGAGATCCCGGAAACGCTGTCGGTGGTGAACGCGGGCCGCCCGTCGTTCTTCTCGAACTCGATCGTGCTGCCGGTGAACTTCACGTCCACCGCGTTGCGGATCCAGAACCCGAACGCGGGCCGCACGCCGAAGATCCGCGGCGGGTACTCACCGGAGACCTCCGGCGGGTTCTTCGACGAGTCCGACTCCTTGTGGTTGCCGGGCACGGTCAGCTTCACGTTGTCGAACGTCAGACCGGTGATCTTCGAGTCAGAGCGGCCCGAGATCGTGGACGCGTACTCCGGGTCGCCCGGGATGTCGCGCGGCGCGGTCAGGTTCGTGCCGGTGATGTTCCGGTAGGTGATGTTGCGGATCTTGCCGGTGGGCGGGCTGTTCGGGCAGCGGCCGCGCTTGCCGATGTGGATGAAGATCGGCGAGGCGGTCCTGGTGAGCTGGATGTTCTCGTACAGCACGTCCTCGATCACCGCGCCGTCCATCGACACCATGCCCAGGCCGGCCTTCGACGCGCCGGTGACCTTGAGGTTGCGGAACTGGATGTTCTTGAAGCTGCCGCAGGTCTCCGAGCCGAACTGGATGGCGTTGTTCTCGGTCGACTGGATGGTCGAGTCGCGGACGATGTTGTTCTCGCTCAGGAACGTCCTGCCGGTGGCGTAGTCGCTCTTGAACGCCACCGCGTCGTCGCTGGAGATGATCGTGGAGTTCGACAGCTCGACGTTGGAGCTGTTGATGAAGTTGATGCCGTCGCGGTCGTCGGGGGTGTCGACGGTGATGCGGTCGAGCTTCATCCCGTTGCAGCCGTTGACGATGATCGCGAAGTGACCGGCCTCGCGGAACGTCACGTCGGTGATGTTGACGTTCTTGCAGAACTTGAGCGACAGCATCTTGTCGCCCTTGCCCGCCGGGATGTTCTCGCCGGTCTCCAGCTTGTTGGCGCCGTCGATCACGCCCTTGCCGGTGAAGCTGATGTTCTCGACGTTCTCGCCCCACAGCAGCGCGTTGCGGAAGTGGCTGTGCCCGAAGTCCTGGTACTTGCCGTAGGTCGGGTTGGGCTCCGGCGCGTCGATGCCGCTGCCGGACGCCACGATCCGCGCGCCCTGCTGGATGTTGATCGTGATGTTGCTCTTGAGGTGGATCGAGCGGGACAGGTAGGTGCCCGGCGGGATCTCGACGATGCCGTTGCCCGCCGCGCTGGCGGCGCTGATGGCCTTGTCGATGGCGACCGAGTCGATCGCCTTGCCGTCGCCCTTCGCCCCGTAGTCCTTGACGTTGAAGCTGGCTGCCTTCGCCACGCCCACCGGTGCGATGACCACCGCTAGCGCGACGAACGCGCCGGTCAGTCGACGCCTCATCGTTGAGAGGTCCTTCCTCATCATGCGTCGAGGGCGGCGGCAACTCGGCGTCTGAAACGTTCTGAAAACGATTTCATTTCCGACCATAGTGAAGGCCGGGTCCGAAGTACAGACCCGGCCTGCGCCTAGCGGGCGTGCGTCAGGCCGCGGCCGGGCCGCGGTACTGGTCGCTGCCGAAGCCGAGCATCGGGTAGCCGATGAAGCCGAACAGCCACAGGCCGAAGAACCCGAACACGCCGCTCTTGCCGAACGACTTCGCGATGTCGAGCGACACGATGATCGAGATGACGAAGTTGACGATCGGGATGATCATCAGGATCAGCCACCAGCCCGGACGACCGGCGACCTTCAGCCAGACGTAGATGTTGTAGATCGGGATGATCGCTGCCCAGCCGGGCTTGCCGGCCTTCGTGAACGTCGCCCACAGGCCGGCGATGACGAGCACGGCGAAGACGAGGCTGAAGATCAGGGAAACCGGGCTCGTGCCGGAGTCTTCGTACACGGTAGGTCCTTCCGAATGGTGCCGAGGATCGGCGTCGCGGGACGCTGCCAGCACCGTGGACCCGTCCAGTGTGGAATGCCTGTTTCGTGAGCCTTTCGAGACCTTCCGTCAACCTTCAGAGTGAAGAGCCCAGCTCAGCCAGCGCCTCGTCGGAGACCCGCATGGTCGTCCACTCGTCCATCGGGATAGCGCCGAGCGACTTGTAGAAGCCGATCGTCGGCTCGTTCCACTTGAGCACCCACCACTGCAGCCGGGTGTATCCCTTGGCGATGCACTCCTGGGCGAGTGCCTCGAGAAGCTGCTTGCCGAGCCCGCTGCCGCGCTGCTCCGGTGTGACGTAGAGGTCCTCCAGGTAGACGCCGTGCACGCCGTCCCACGTCGAGAAGTTGAGGAACCACAAGGCGATTCCGACGACCTGACCGTCCACTTCGGCCACATGGCCGAACAGTGCGGGGCTCTCGCCGAACAGCGCGGTGTGCAACTGTTCCGAGGTGAGGTGGCACTGCTCGGGGGCCCGTTCGTACAGGGCCAGTTCGTGCACCAGTCGCACGACCGCGTCGACGTCGCGCGGTTCCACCCGCCGGATCATCACATCTCCCAGGCAGGCACGTTGAGCCTGCGCACCTGCGGGTCGCCCCGCTCGTCGCCCAGCTGGCAGATGCCGGCCGGGTCAAGTCCGAAGTGGACCCCCTGGTCGGGGGCCAGGCCGAGCCACGCGGCGATCAGCACGCGGCTGAAGTGCCCGTGTCCCACCAGCACCACGTCGCCGCCGGGGAGGATCTTCCGCACCTCGTCGAGGACCTTGCGGGCCCTGCGTTCGACGTCCGCGTGCGCCTCGCCGTTCGGCATCGGGTGCGACCACACGGTCCACCCCGGCACCCGCTCGCGGATCTGCGGAGTGGTGATGCCCTCGTAGTCGCCGTAGTCCCACTCGGCGAGGTCCTCGGTCGTCGCGTTGATCTCCAGCCCGGCGAGCTCGGCGGTTCGCCGCGCGCGTTGCCGCGGGCTGGTCAGCACGAGCGGCGGCGCCTGGTCGGTGCCGCGCAGCCGGGCTAGGGTGCCGCCCGCCCGCCGTGCCTGCTGCTCGCCTTCCGGCGTCAGCTCGATGTCAGTGCGTCCCGTGTGCCTGCCGGTCTCGGACCACTCGGTCTGGCCGTGCCGCAGCAGGTAGAGGTGGGTGCTCACCTGTTCGATCCTAAGGAGTGACGGGGCCCACGTTTGGGGGAGTCCGGTTTGGAGGTACTCCACTCCCCATGACCGCCGAGCACCCCGACCACGGCGTCCCCGACGAGGTCGACGCCCAGGAGATCCGCGAGGCCTTCGGGGTTCGCATCGCGCGCATCCGGACCGAACTGACCTCGACGTGGAACAAACTGCGTCAGAACGAGCGCGACTCCGACATCAGAGAAGAGTGATGTTTCGGACTTTCACGAATGACGGCTCCTGTGCTTTCCTGGTAGGTGCAACGAGAGTTCGTGAGGGTGTCGGCACCCTTGCGAGCTGCGTCAACCCGTCGTTCGTCGGGTATTTGGTCGTATGGCGTAATACTTGGGTACCGTTGCTGTCCTAATTGGCACTTTGTCGCCGAAATTACGTGCGGTGTGCTGCGCGACGTCGCTAGAACGGAGTGGATCGTCCTTTTCTGAGGGGATTCACACATGCGCCGCACAGTCGCGCTCTTGATACCTGCAATGCTGGCCGCGGTCATACCCGCGCTGCCGGCCTCCGCCGCGCCGGAACAGCCGTCCACTCCGGGGTGGACCGTCGCCGGTGACGTGATCCGGTGGACCGCGTCCACGCCGATGCCGTTGTCCGACGCCGGCGTCGAGTTCTGGGAGGGGGACCGGCTCCTCGGCACGGCCAGAGAGTCGGCGAACCTGCGCACGTTCACGCTGAGCGCCAAGCTGAAGGACCCCGCCGCGCTCCAGGTGCGTTCGGCCGGGCGCCGCCTGGACGTCGCCGAGCCGGCGCCGCCGGCCAGTCTCTCCGCGCCGGAGCTGCCCGCGTTGCAGCCGGAGGCCGCGGTGGATCCCGGTAAGCCGGGGCCGTACGCCACGACGACCGGGGACTACACGCTCGACTCGATCAAGCTGCCCGACTACGCGGCGCCGATCGAGATGGACGCCGTCGTCGTCGCGCCCAAGGGCGCTTCCGGCAAGCGGCCGCTCGTGCTGTTCCTGCACGGCAGGCACGCCACCTGCTACAGCAAGACGAATCCGAACCAGGTCACCGGCCAGTGGCCGTGCCCGGCCGGCCTGACCTCGATCCCGAGCCACCGCGGATACCTGAAGGCGCAGCAGCTGCTCGCCTCGCAGGGGTACGTGACGGTGTCGATCTCCGCGAACGGCATCAACGCCCAGGACGCGATGACCGCCGATGCCGGCGCCCAGGGACGTTCGTCGCTGGTGCGCCACCACCTGGCGAAGTGGGCCGAGTGGTCCGCGGGCCGGGGCTCCGCACCCGCCGTCGTGAAGACCGCGCCGGCCGACATGTCGAAGGTGCTGCTGGTCGGCCACTCCCGCGGTGGCGAGGGCGTCAACCGCGCCGCGACGGACAGCCTCTCCCCGCCGCCCGGCGACACCGGGTTCAGCGGCCCGGTGCGCTGGAACATCCGCGGTGACGTGCTGATCGGTCCCACGATCTTCGGCCACAACCCGGCGCCGGACGTGCCCTCGGTGACGTTCCTGCCCGGCTGCGACGGCGACGTGTCCGACCTGCAGGGCCAGATGTTCATCGACCAGACGCGCGGCATCAGCCGTGGCGCGGCGTTGCACAGCGCGCTGTACATGGTCGGCGCGAACCACAACTTCTTCAACAGCGAGTGGACGCCCGGCCAGGCCGTGGCGCCCGCGAACGACGACTTCTGGCCGGGCCAGCAGCCGGACGCGGTGTGTGCACCGGGAACGGCGACCAGGCTGACCGCGGACCAGCAGCAGACCATGGGCGCCACCTACATCGCGGCGTCCACGCGCCTCTTCCTCAGCCGCGACGAGTCGGTGCTGCCGCTGCTCGACGGCTCGGGCGTCCGCGCCCCGTCCGCCGACCCGGCCCGCGTTCTCTCGCACGCCATCGGCGGCGACCGCAAGCCGGCCTTCGTGCCGGACGCGACGACCACCGTTTCCGGCAGCGCTCGCGTGTGCCAGCAGATCTCTCGTGACGCCGCCGTGGGTTGCGGTGGCTTCCGCTCGCCGCACTTCGTCGGCTTCCGCTACGCCTCGGCCCAGCCCGAGCGCCTGTCGGTGTCGCTTCAGTGGTCGGCTTCGGGTCAAGCGGGCGAGATCCGGCCTGCCGCGCCGGTGTCGGTGCGGGGATCGAAGCAGCTGGCGCTGCGCCTGGCCGTTCCTGCGAACACTCCGGCCACCAGCTTCGGCGTCTCCGTGACTGACCAAAGTGGACAGAAGAGGTCACTGGGTTCGGTCTCGGTGACCGGCCTCCCGGGCACCGAGCGCACGAGTTCTTCGTGGGCACAGGAAGTCCGCGTTCCGCTGCCCGCAGGCCTTTCCGAGGTGGCCGCGCTGGAACTGGTCCCCGAGTCCGCCTCCGGCCAGGCGTGGCTGATCGACGCCTACGGCTGGAACAAGGGCCTCGTCCCGGTGATCCCGGCGCACCTCGGCCGTGTCGACGCCACCCTGACGACGGTCGACGAGGGCAACTCGGGCACCCACACCCACAACATCGTGGTCACGGCTTCCGGCAACGGCACCCGTGTGATCCGGCTCTTCTACAACGACGCCGAGAACAAGCCCGCCACCAAGCTCGTGACGCTCAAGCCGGGCGAGCACCGCGCAGAGGTGCCGGTGACCTACACGGCCAACACGCGCTGGGGTGCCGACACCCGCTATCCCGTTGGGGTGCAGGCGATTTCCAACGCTGTCGTCGGTGCCGCGTTCGGTGGGTTGCTGGTGCGCAACGACGACCCGGCGCCGGTTGTGTCGGTCGTGCCGGTTGCGGACAGCGTGAAGGAGGGCGGGTCTCTCACCTGGAAGCTGACCCTGTCCGAGGCTGCCGACTCGGGTGTCATCTTCGCTGGGCTGCCGATCGCGCCTGCCGGTGCCACCGAACTGTCCACAACGGACGTCGATGCCGAGTGGTTCTCCAACAACTCGGGTGAAGAGGTTGCGCCGTCGCGGCCGTTGTCCTCTACCGGGATGTACCTGTGGATCTACATCCCGCCGGGTCAGACTTCCTTCGAGGTGACGGTGCCGACCCTGGTCGACTCTGATGCCGAGGGGGAGGAGCAGGTTCGGTGGAAGTTCGAGGGGCAGCAGCCTTCCGGGGTCACGCTGGAGGTGACCGGCAAGGTGGCTGACGCCGCCTAGTTCTTGGGGTGTACGCGAAACGGTGCCGCTTCCTGCTCAGGAAGCGGCACCGTCGTCGATCGCCCGTGCTCGTGCCGTCGCGTTCCGGGCGTCGTCGTGACGACCGAGATCGGTGAAGGCGCCGGCGAGATGCCTCAGGCAGATGGCGACATGGCGGTGACCGGTCGGGTAGACGGCGTCGTAGATGGAAAGAGCGCGCTCGAACAGCGAGACGGATTCGAGGAGGCGGCCTGAACCGCGCAGGCTCATACCGAGCGCGTCCAGGCTCGTCGCGACCGTGACGTCATCGGGTCCGTACGCGGACACGTCAATGGCTAGAGCGCGTTCGAGCAAGGGGATGGCTTCGTCGTAGCGCTTCGTCTGGTTGTGGATCGAGGCCAGATTGTGCAAAGACACGCCCAGGTCGGGATGGTCAGGGCCGAGAGCGGCCTCCCAGATCGTGATGGCGCGTGCCATCAGCGGAATCGCCTCTGTATGTCGACGTTGGCCGACATACGCCTTGGCCAGGTTGTCGAGGTTGATGGCGACGCTGATCTGCTCGCCATCAGCCCGTTCGTGGATGGCGAGGGAGCGCTTGAGCACGGGAATGGCCTCGGCTGAGAGATCCTGTTCGAAGAGGCTCTCCCCGAGGTTGTTGAGAGTCGAAGCCGCGGCGAGGCTGCCGGGGCCGTGAACTCCTTCGATGATGGCCAGCGCGCGTTTGAACAGGTGAATGGCGTCGGCGTGGCGTCCACGCACCTGCAGATACGTGGCCGCGCGGTCGACCAGCCACCCGCTGTTCTCCGCTGCGCACCTGGCCGGATCGTTCTCCACGTGGTCCGCGACGGCGAGCACGTGTGAGAGCAGCGCCTGCCACCGCGGCCAGTCGGCGGGCGTGGCCACGATCCGGCTTGGCACATCGGCTTCGAGCAGCGTCTGCACCTCGACACTGCGGCACGGCCCGCACGTCCGCACCGACTGCAGCAGCAGCTGGTGGCCGATGAGCACCTCGGTGGGCGTGCGGCGCACGAAGCCCAGCCGCGCCAGCGTGTCGACGGTCTCCGCCCAGCTGCGCGGATCCCGTGCAGCCACGGCCAAGCCGGCCGGAAGGCTGCCGGGGTGGTTGACGAACAGATCGACCGGCACTGGTGCGTATGCCATCCACGCCAGCATGGCGAGCAGCTCGGCCGCGGCGGGGCTGAGGTCGCCCAGCTCGATCAGAGACACTGCCGGCGGATCAGGCAGTTCCCAATCGGCGGACTTCACCGCGAACGTGCGCTCGGGCTCTGGAACCTCGCTCTGCGGCGCGTCCCCCGTCCGAACCGGGATGCGATACCCCTGTTCTTCGAGCTGTCTCGCGAACCACTCGGCCCAGGCGCGGTCGGCCTCGGTGCAGGACACGAGAAGATCCCACGAGTCGCCAGTCACATCAGGTCACATCGCACGCTGCTCGACCGGGGTTACGGCAGAAAGCAGAACGGCGCCGCTCCCTGCCCGGGGAGGCGACGCCGTTCAAAGACCAGAAGAAGGGCTCAGCCCTGCTTGGTCTCCCAGAAAATCTTGTCGATCTCCGCGATCAGGTCCAGCAGCTGCTGGCCAGAAGACGGGTCCATCGACCCCTTGGTGCCGCCCGCACCCGCGGCCTTGGTGGCGCGGTTGAACAGGTCGTGCAGCTCGGGGTACTTCTCGAAGTGCGGCGGCTTGAAGTAGTCCGTCCACAGCACCCACAGGTGGTGCTTGACGAGCTCGCTGCGCTGTTCCTTGATCAGGACGGCGCGCTCCCGGAACTCCGGGTCCTCGTTGGCCTGGTACTTCTCCTGGACCGCCTTGATCGACTCGGCCTCGATGCGGGCCTGCGCCGGGTCGTACACGCCGCAGGGCAGATCGCAGTGCGCGGTTGCTACGACGCGCGGGCGGAGAATGCGCGACACGAGTCGCATCGTTCCTCCCAGAATGGTGCTGACAGTGGATGCTCCGACAACACGGAACCCTACTCCGGCCGACCGAAGGGTGATCGTTGAGACCGCGCCTCTCCACCGTGCTCGTCCGCGGGCCGTCGATGGTTCCTGCCCTCAGGGACGAGGACATCGTGCTGGTCAGGTGGGGTGTGCGGCCCAGGCCAAACGACGTCGTGCTCGTCAGGTGGGCGCAGCGGCCGGATCAACTGTCGGTCAAACGTGCCTCTCACCAAGTGGACGGCGGGTGGCACGTAGTAGGCGACAACCCCTATGCGAGTACCGACTCCGAGCAGCTCGGACCTGCGGAGGTGCTCGGAGTCGTCAAAGCTCGACTATGGCCGAGGCCGCGGTTCAGGCTTTGAGGGACGCGTACAGGGCCAGGCAGTCCTCGTAGCGCGGCAGCACGCCGGCCTCGTAGGCCTCGGCCAGGGTCGGCGCCTCCGTGTCCTTCGGGGAGAGCTGGAACTCGAGCTCGCGCGGCCACGGCAGGTCCAGCGCGGGGTCGAGGGGCGTCAGGCCGTGTTCACCGGACGGGTTGTAGACCGTGGAGCAGAGGTAGTTCATGGTCGTGTCGTCCTCGAGGGCGATCATCGCGTGGCCCAGGCCCTCGGCCAGGTACACCGCGTTGCACTTCGCCGAGGTGACCAGGACCGCGTCCCACTGGCCGAACGTGGGGGAGCCGACGCGGATGTCGATGATCACGTCGATGAGCGAGCCGCGCGGGCAGAAGACGTACTTCGCCTGGGAGGGCGGGACGTCCGCGTAGTGGATGCCTCGGATCGTCCCCGCTCGGGAGATGCTGTGGTTGGTCTGGGCTACTCGGAACGGGTGGCCGACCGCCTCGGTGAAGGCGGCCTCCTGGTACGGCGAGACGAACACGCCGCGGTCGTCGGGAAATGTCCGGGGAGTGAACTCGAACGCGCCGTCAATTTTCAGCGAACTCGCCTGCATGCCGTCACTCTAAGGCGTCAATCTTTCTTGACCGATCGGGTGCTTCCTGCCTGCATAAACCGACCGGTCGGTGCAGAAAACCGGACGGACGTCTTGCTACATGCCCTCTGACCTGCGGAAAAAGTGTGATCCCCGCCGCAGACAGCCGCGCGCGACCCTGCCACACTTCCGTCACCCGCAGCACTCGGGTGGTTCTGCGACGCAACTCGTCGGAGGGCATCGACCGAGTTTCCAGGCCCCGTGCACCCGGCGTGACAACGCTGGGCCGGTGCGCCGTTTGGTGATGAGCCCATGTCCGGGGCTACTACGCCGCCCGCACCGCAGGAGGGACGCCGTGACAGCAGTGAACGAAGCCCGTACCGAGAACTCCGATCCGACGAAGCTGACGGATGAGGAGATCTTCAACGCGCACCTGGGCGGGAAGCTCGAGGTCGGTGCGACCGCCTCGCTCGCTGACCCGAAAGCGCTGTCCATCGCGTACACCCCCGGTGTCGCACGAGTGAGCAAGGCCATCGCGGAGGACGCCAGCCTCGCCGCGAAGTACACGTGGGCGCACCGCCTGGTCGTCGTCGTCAGCGACGGCACCGCGGTGCTCGGTCTCGGCGACATCGGCCCGAGCGCGTCGCTGCCCGTCATGGAGGGCAAGTCCGCGCTGTTCAAGACCTTCGGCGGCCTCGACTCCATCCCGCTCGTGCTCAACACGACGGACGTCGACGAGATCGTCGAGACGCTCGTGCGGCTGCGCCCGTCGTTCGGCGCGGTCAACCTCGAGGACGTCTCCGCGCCGCGCTGCTTCGAGCTGGAGCAGAAGCTGATCGAGGCGCTCGACTGCCCGGTCATGCACGACGACCAGCACGGCACGGCCGTCGTGTCGCTCGCCGCGCTCAACGGCGCGAACACGGTGCTCAGCAAGAACATCGGTGACCAGCGGGTGGTCATCTCCGGTGCGGGAGCCGCGGGCATCGCGATCGCCAAGATCCTCATCGCCGCCGGCGCCGGCGACATCACGCTGCTCGACTCGCGTGGCATCGTCCGCACCGGGCGGGCCGGCCTCAACCCGGTCAAGGAAGAGATCGCCGCGGTCACCAACAAGAGCAACCTCGACGGTGGCATCGACGTGGCGCTGCGGGGCGCCGACGTGTTCATCGGCGTGAGCTCCTCGAAGGTGTCCGAGGACCTGATCGCGAGCATGGCGAGCGACTCGATCGTCTTCGCGCTGTCCAACCCGGACCCCGAGGTGCACCCGGAGGTCGCCGCCAGGCACGCCGCCATCGTGGCGACCGGCCGCAGCGACTTCCCGAACCAGATCAACAACGTGCTCGCGTTCCCCGGCATTTTCCGCGGGGCTCTGGACGCGGGTGCGCGGCGGATCACCGAGGGCATGAAGCTCGCCGCGGCCGACGCCATTCTGGCCGTTGCGAAAGATGATTTGGGTCCAGACCGAATTGTTCCTTCCGCACTCGACCCGCGCGTTGGACCCGAGGTCGCCGCTGCTGTGGCGGTCGCCGCGAAGGCCGACGGAGTCGCCTGATCCCACACGAGTATTTGCCACCCTTTTGCATCTTCACGGGTACCGGAACCACGAACGTGGTTTTTCGTTAACCCGTGCAGGGGTGGGCGATGACGCTCCGAAGCGCTACCGTCCCTCTCCTCGGGTGTTCACTCGAGGAGAGGGTTCGTGTTTGCCGCCGTTCGGGTGCCGTTGTCGTGCCCACCCGAATTGCCGCGGGCGGCGGATGCGGGAGAGGGTGGGCCGGTGCCCAAGTGGGTAGGACGCGCGACGGTGGTGAACGGCCGTGCTCGGACGGCTGCTCCCAATTCGGGGAAACCGCCGGTGACGCTCGATGGGTTGACCCTGCCCGACGCACCGTCGTTGCTCGTGGACATCAAGGGTGTCGTCATGCAGGCGAACCCGGCCGCCGTGGAGCTGTCCGGCGCCCAGGGAGCCGACGACCTGGTAGGGCACCCGCTCGGCGAACTGCTTCTCGGCAACCAGTCTGACCTGCGCTTGTTGCGCGCCGACGGCACCGAACTGCCCGTGCGCGTCGCCCGGCACGCCGTTCCGGGAACGGGCCTGCAGGCCGTGCTGCTGATCGACGTTTCGGACCTCGCCGCCGCCGCGGACGCGTTTCGCGACGAACAGCGCCGGCTGCGGAAGGTGCAACGGGTCGCGGAACTGGGTTCCTGGGAATACGACCCGGAAACCGGCCAGACCGTGTGGTCGGACACGCATTACGAACTGCTCGGCGTTGAACGTGGCGCGGTCGTGCCCGGCGCACAGGCCGTTTTGGACGTTGTTCATCAGGACGACTACGAGATGGTCGAGTCGTACTGGCAGGGCCGCGAGATCACCGGCGACCCGATCGACATCGAGTATCGAATCGTCCGCCCGGACGGGCAGCTGCGGTGGATTCGCGGCGTCGCCGAGGCGCGGCTGACCGACGAGGGCCGGCTGGACAAGATCACCGGCTACATCCGCGACATCACCGAGTCCAAGCGCGCGGCCAGCGAACTCGCGCAGGAACGCGCGCGGCTGCTGGAGGCGCAGCGCATCGCCCGCATCGGCAGCTGGGCGTACGAGACCGGCACGCGCGCCGTGCACCGCAGCGAAGTCCTGCTGGAGATGTACGCCGAGCTGGGCATGACGCCGGACGACGACCTGCTCAGCGGCGTGCACCCGGACGACCGCGAGGCCGTCAAGGAGATCCGGCACCAGCTGCTGCACACCCGTGACGACGCTCCGGTCGAGATCGAGGTCCGCAGCGAGATCGGCGACCGCGTCTACATCTGCCGCGTCCGCGCCGAGATCGAACCGTCCGGCCGCGTGGAGCGCTACCACGGCACCATCCAGGACGTGACCGAGGCACGCGCCCTGGAACGCCAGATGCGCGACGACCGCCGAAGACTGGCCGACGCCCAGGAAGCCGCCCGCCTCGGCATGTGGGAGTGGAACCCGGCGACCGGCGACGTCGTGTGGTCGGAGATGCTGCGCGAGCTCTACGGCATCCCGGCCGACGTGGAGGGCAGCTACCAGTACTACCTCGACCTCGTGCATCCCGAGGACCGCGCCTGGGTCGACGACCTGTGGCGCCAGCTCGCGGTCGACGAGATCGCGGTGCAGTGCGAGCACCGCGTGGTGCGACGCGACGGCTCGATGCGGATCTTCCGCTGCCACGGCATGATCGTCCGCGACCCGTACGGCAAGCAGCTCGCGGTCGGCACCGCGCAGGACGTGACCGAGCAGCGCGCCGCGGAGGCGCGCATGAAGCGTTCCTCTCAGCGCTTCACCGACCTGGTGTCCGTCACCCCGGTCGGCATCGGCCTCTTCGACGAGGGCGAACGCCTGGTCGACGCCAACGACGCGCTGTGCGACCTGCTCGGCATGGAGCTGGAACAGCTGCGCGGCATGACCGCCGAGCAGCTCACCCACCCCGAGGACACCTCGCCCGGCCTGCAGTGGGCGGCCGAGCGCACGCAGAAGATCCCGCAGCGCATCCTCGTCCGTCCCGACGGGGAGAAGGTGTACTGCGAGCTGCACATCGCGTTGTCCGTGCAGGACGACGGCCGTCGCTTCTGGCTGATCGTGTTCCTGGACATCACCGAACGCCGGCGCGCCGCCGAGGCGTTGCGGCACCAGGCCACCCACGACGAGCTGACCGGTCTCCCGAACCGCGCGCTGGTGAAGGAGATCCTCGGCAAGCTGCTGGACGGGCCCGGCCGCTCCAAGGTCGCCGTGTTCTTCTGCGACATCGACAACTTCAAGCGCGTCAACGACTCGCTCGGCCACGACGCGGGCGACGAGCTGCTGGTGGCGCTGGCTCGCCGGTTGGAGGGCGGCCTGCCGGACGGCTGCACCGCGGCCCGGCTCTCCGGCGACGAGTACGTGATCATCTGTGAGGACATCGACGCCGTGGGCGGCGTGGACGCGCTGGCGACCAAGGTCGCTTCCTTGCTGCGGACCGCTGTTCCGGTGCACGGCCAGCTGGTCAGGGTCTCCGCCTCGATCGGCGCGGCCGTCCCGAACGGGTCGCGCGCCAACGGGGCGGACCTGCTGCGGTTCGCCGATGCCGCGATGTTCGAAGCGAAGCGCAATGGCGCCGGCCGGGTGTCCCTCGCCTCGGCCGCCCTCATCGCCTCCGCCGACCGCCAGGTGCACCTCGAAGGCCAGTTGCGCGACGCGTTGCAGAACGACGGACTGGCGTTGCACTACCAGCCGGTCGTGGGCGTCGACGGTGCCGTGCTGACCGCCGAGGCGCTGGTGCGCTGGCCGCATCCCGACCGCGGGCTGCTGCCGCCGGACGTGTTCCTGCCGGTCGCCGAGCAGGGCGACCTGATGCGCGAGCTCGACCGCTGGGTACTGCGGACGGCGTTGAAGGAGGCCGCGACCTGGCCCGCCCCCGACGGCCGTCCGGTGTCGGTGGCCGTGAACCTGGCCGGGCTGGTGCCCGGTGACCCGGAGTTCGTCGACATCGTGTCGAACGCGATCCTGGAATCCGGCGTGCCGTGGGACCGGGTCGTGCTGGAGCTGGTCGAGACGGCGCTGGTCGACCTGCCGTCACGGGTGCGGCAGTCGATGGACGAGCTGGTGCAGCGCGGCGTCCAGTTCGCCGTGGACGACTTCGGCACCGGGTACTCGTCGCTGGCCAGGTTGAAGGACCTGCCCGCGCAGATCATCAAGGTCGACCGGCGGTTCGTTTCCGGCGTCGGCAACGACTCCTCGGACTTCGCCGTGGCCCGCGCCGTCGTGGACATGGCGCGGGCGATGGGGCGCAAGTGCGTGGCCGAAGGCGTGGAGACGGCCACGCAGTTCCACGTGCTGCGCGGGGTCGGCGTGGACGCCTACCAGGGCTGGCTGTTCTCGCGTCCGGTGCCGCCGAAGGAGTTCCGGGCGGTGCTAGCCCTCGGACCGCTCCACATACCGCGCGCTGGCTGAGATCTCCGTCAGCAGTGCCGCGATGCGGTGCTTGGGCAGGTCGATCAATCGCAGCTCGAGGTCGTCCGACGACGCGGAGGCGTTGTCGACGATCTCGGTCGCCTGCCGCTTGGTCAGCACGCCCTGCGACGCCGTGATCAAGGCCTCACGCCACACGTTGCGCAGCTTGCCGTGCGCCTTCATCAGGACCTCGCGGACCGTGCGGTCGCCCAGCGACAGCGTTCCGGTCAGCACCTGATCGGCGACGACGATCGTGGTCTTGCCATCTGGGTTGTTGCGCAGGAACTTCAACTTGAACCGGGTGTGCACCAGCTCCTGAAGTTCCTTCTGCCCGGCCTCCGACGACACCGCCGGGTGGTTGTTCGGCACCAGGCATGCCAGTCGTGCGGGAGAGGAAGCCAGGAGCGTCCGCAACAACCACGGTCCCGGATCCGCCGACAGGTCGACGGCCAGCGACGCCGCGCCCTTGCCGACCGGTTCGGCCCACCCGGCGGAACGCGGTTTCGGCGGCGGTGAGGATTCCTGGCGCGGCGCCAGTTCCGACAACGCAGACAGCGCTTCCTTCGACGGCCCGGAAGACTCCACGGACTGCGCGCCGTGCGTGTAGATCCGGGTGCCGCCGGTGACCGCGCGGCGCCCGGTCGGACGGCAGACGTACAGATCCGCGGCGGAACCGATGGCCTGGGCGCCGTCGAACCGGTGGAACGCGGGCAGGATCGCCTCGAACACCAGCCCGAGCTTCTGCAGCTCCTGCTGGACCTTCAACCCCAGCGCGGGCGTGCGGTCGGAGAACCCGTACGCCAGCAACACGCGCCCGGCGGCCACGTCCGCCAACGCCTCCACGGCACGCCCGGCGAACAGGCCCATGCCCTCCGGCGTGTAGGGCGGGTCGCTGAAGACCAGGTCGACGGACTCCAGAACCGATGGCGGCAGGCCGAAGCGCATGTCGCAGTGCAAGGTCCGCACGTCGAGTCCGCGGGACACCGCCCGCGTGTCGATGAACTCCAGCAGCCGCTCGTCCAGATCCACGACCGTGATCGACACGTGCGGGTTGACGGCGGCGACCGCCAGTGACGTCAGATCGTGGTCGCCCAGGCACAGCAAACGCTTGCCTGTCAGGTCATAGGTGGAATCCAGCCACACGGCGCGGTTCAGCGCCGTCTCCGCGGTCGCCTGCACGTGGTCCAACGAGGACAATGGCGCGGGCACGTCGGCGATGTCCACGAGGATCTGGCGCAGCACGTCGGTGTGATCGCGGACGCCCGCGACGGCGAAGGCGGCGCGGTACTCGGCGACGCGACCAGGCGCGATGCGGTAACGATCGCCTGACGATTCGGCGTCGTCACCCAGAGCCTTGAGCAGGTCCTGCACGGTGCGGCGCGGGACGGCCGGCAGGCGCACGAGTTCGGCCAGCGGATGCCAGTCCTCGCTGAGCAGGGACAACACCTCGCGGAGTTTGCGCGCGTGCACACCGCGCTCCGCCACCACCTGCCGAACCTGGTCAATCGTCACAAGCGGTAAACCATACGGCCTGCCACATCGTGGAACGCTGTGCCGGGGTACACCGAACGAGTTAAGGTCTTTGGGATCTACATCCAGGGCGGTCCGAATCGGGGTGACCGTCACGACCGGAGGGATCTTCGGGTGATCGAGTTCCGGGCCGTCACCAAGCGGTTCGAGGACGGGACCATCGCTGTCGACGAGCTCGACCTCACGGTCGAGGCGGGCACCATCACGGTGTTCGTCGGCCCCTCCGGCTGCGGCAAGACGACGTCGCTGCGCATGGTCAACCGCATGATCGACCCCACCTCGGGCACGATCCTGGTGGACGGCAAGGACGTCCTGACCGTCGACCCGCCGACCCTGCGGCGCGGTATCGGCTACGTGATCCAGCAGGCGGGGCTCTTCCCGCACCGGACCGTGCTCGACAACATCGCGACCGTGCCGCTGCTGTCCGGTTGGGACAGACGAAAGGCTCGCACCCGTGCCGCGGAGCTGCTGGAGATCGTCGGCCTGGACCCGAACTTCGGCAAGCGCTACCCGGCACAGCTCTCCGGCGGTCAGCAGCAGCGCGTCGGCGTCGCCCGCGCACTAGCGGCCGACCCGCCGGTGTTGCTGATGGACGAGCCGTTCAGCGCGGTCGACCCGGTGGTGCGCGAGGACCTGCAGAACGAACTCCTTCGCCTGCAAGCGGAACTCGACAAGACGATCGTGTTCGTCACGCACGACATCGACGAGGCGCTCAAGCTCGGCGAGCGCGTCGCGGTGTTCCAGACCGGCGGGCACCTCGCGCAGTACGCGCGGCCGACCGAGCTGCTCAGCGCTCCCGCCAACGACTTCGTCGCGTCGTTCGTCGGCAGGGACCGCGGCTACCGCACGCTCACCTTCCTGCACGCCGACGTGCCCGTGCGCGAAGTCGCCACGGCGAAGCTCGGCGAGCGCGTCAACGTCACCGGTTGGACGCTTGTTGTCGACGAGGCGAACCGCCCGAAGGGCTGGCTGTCCGGAGTGGACGGTGAGGTCGAGGTCAGCGAGAAGCACCTGATCTCGGGCGGGTCGCTCTACGACGGCTCGTCGTTGCGCGGTGCGCTCGACGCGGCGCTCAGCTCACCGTCCGCGCTCGGCGTGACGATCGACGACAAGGGTGCGGTGGTCGGCGTGGTCGAGGCCGACGACGTGATCAAGGCGCTCGCGAAGGCCCGCGCGGCGGGTGAGGTCCCGAAGTGACCTGGATTTTCGAGAACTGGGAAAGGTTCTGGGAAGTCACCCTGGTGCACCTCCGGCTCTCCGTCGTGCCGGTGCTGATCGGGTTCGTGCTCGCCATCCCGCTGGGGTGGTGGGCGAGCCGGTCGCAGACGGCGCGCGCGGTGCTGTTCCCGTTCGCCAACATCCTCTTCACGATCCCGTCCATCGCGCTGATCGTGATCACTCCGGTGCTGCTGGGCGTGAAGATCCTCGACGAGATCAACGTCATCGTGCCGCTGGTCGTCTACACGGTCGCGCTGATGGTCCGCTCGGTCGCGGACGCGCTCTCCGCCGTGCCGGGCAACGTCGTCGCCGCGGCGAACGCGATGGGATACCGGCCGTTGCGCCGGTTCCTCACCGTCGACTTCCCGCTCGCGCTACCGGTCACGATCGCGGGACTGCGGGTCGCGACGGTGTCGAACATCAGCATGGTGAGCGTCGGCGCGCTCGTCGGACTCGGTGGCTACGGCCAGCTCTTCACCGAGGGCTACCAGGCGGACCACACCGAGAAGGTCCTCGCGGGCCTGATCGGCACGGTGGTGCTGGCGGTGCTCGCGGACGGCTCGCTGTTGCTGCTCGGACGGGTGCTCACGCCGTGGGCAAGGGCGGGGAGGTGAGCTGACGTGGGCTGGCTCTTCGATCCCGCGCACTGGAGCGGCGCGACCGGGATTCCGGTGCGGCTGCTGGAACATCTCGGCTACACGTTCGTCACGCTGCTGATCGCCGCGGTCATCGCGATCCCGCTCGGCGCGTTCGTCGGCCACACCGGCAAGGGCGGGTTCGTGATCGTCGGACTCTCCAACACGCTCCGGGCCTTGCCCACGACAGCGGTGCTGATCCTCGTGGTGCTGTGGGCGGGCCTGGGCGACTTCCCGGTGTACGTAGCGCTGGTGCTGCTGGCGATCCCGCCGATCATGGCGGGCACCTACGCGGGCGTCCGCGCGGTCGACCCGGTGACCGTCGACGCGGCGCGGGGTGTCGGCATGCGCGAGTCGGGAGTGCTGCTCCAGGTGGAGATCCCGAACGCGCTTCCGTTGATCTACGGCGGTTTCCGCGGCGCCGCGCTGCAGGTCGTCGCGACCGCCACCATCGCCGCCTACACCGGTGCAGGTGGCCTCGGCAGGCTCGTCTTCGACGGCCTCGCCCTGCAGGAGTTCGGACAGATGCTCGCCGGCGCGGTGCTCGTGGCACTGCTCGCCGTTCTCGTCGACCTGGGGTTCGCCGGCCTGCAACGGCTGACGGTCTCGCCAGGGCTGCGTCCAGTGGGAACCGGAGGAAAATGATGAAGCGCATCGCCACGGCTGTCGCTGCCGTGATGCTTCTGTCGGCGTGCGGCGGTGACCCGCTGCAGGGTGGCAACGGCAACCCGGCCCCGACGGACACCATCGTCGTGGGCTCCGCGAACTTCCCGGAGTCGCGCCTGCTCTCGGAGATCTACGCGGAAGCGTTGGCCGCCAAGGGAATCAAGGTCTCGAAGAGGCCGAACATCGGCAACCGCGAGCTGTACTTCAAGGGCGTGCAGGACGGCTCGATCGACCTGATCCCCGAGTACACCGGCGTGCTGCTCAAGCACGTCAACAAGGAAGCGCCCGAGGTCGGTTCCGAAGAGGTGTACGCGGCGCTGCAGAAGGCGTTGCCGAAGGGCCTCATCGTGCTCGACAAGTCGGCGGCCGAGGACAAGGACGCGGTCGTCGTCACCAAGCAGACCGCGGCCCAGTACAGCCTCAAGTCGATCGACGACCTCGTGCCGTACTGCAAGGACCTGGTCTTCGGCGGCCCGCCGGAGTTCCAGAACCGCCCGGACGGCCTGCCCGGCCTGAAGGCCAAGTACGCGTGCGAGTTCAAGTCGTTCAAGGCGCTCGACGTCGGCGGCCCGCTGACGGTCGCCGGCCTGAAGGACAACACGGTGCAGGCGGCCGACCTGTTCACGACGGACACCTCCATCAAGGCCAACGAGTTCGTGGTGCTCGAGGACCCGAAGAGCGTGTTCGCCGCGCAGAACGTGCTGCCGCTGATCAACGAGAAGAAGGCGTCGCAGCAGGTGCGCGAGATCCTCAACGCCATCTCGAAGAAGCTCGACACGAAGACGCTGCTGGACCTGAACCAGAAGCTGGGCGCGCCGGACAAGCCGGAGCCGGACAAGGTCGCCAAGGAGTGGCTCGCCTCGGTGGGTCTCTGATTTTCGGGCGTCTGCAAGTACTACCGGCTCGCTGTCGGTGGTACTTGCAGACGCCTTTGGTTACAGCCGCAGTTCCGAGATCGACGCGCTCACCGAGACCATCTCGCCGACAGTCACGAAGCCGACCGAGTGGTTGACCCGTGCCATGTGCGCGTTCTCGGCGCCGGTGCCGGTCAGGATCTGCGTGACCGCGGGCCGCTCCGCCCGCACCCACCGGATCATGTGCGCCTTCATGCAGCGCCCGAGCCCGTGCCCACGATGAGCCGGCACCACCGAGGTTTCCTGCTGAGAAGCCCGGTGCGGGCGGTCGCTGTGCAGTTCGAGTTCGGTCATGCCGGCCACGGCGCCGCTGGCCTCGTGCACGGCGACCACCACTCGTTGCTCGGCACCGCGTTCGAGATAGTCGTCCTCCGCCGCCCGCACCCTGTCGGGCGTCCACTGCGCTGACGGCACGGTCTGGTCGCCCGTGGGGGCGTCTTGGATCGCGTTGCGTGCGGTGGCGTAGGAGGACAACAGGTCGTCGGGCGTGCGGCTGGTCCACTGCGCCAGGCGGTAGCCGGGTGGCACCGGGACGTCCCAGAGCGCGCTGTCCACTTCGGCGAACTTCAGGCTCTGGAAGATCGCGGTGTTGACGGTCCGGAACCCGCGGTTCGCCGCCCAGCGGGAACCGTCGCTGTCCCTGGTCGGCTGCCGGCTCTCGATCCTGGTACGGCCACCGGCCTGGATCTCGGGCAGCAGAGTGCGCAGGATCGCCGTGCCGACTCCCTGGCGGCGTGCGCGCGGGTGCACCGTGATCTCGATCAGTACGGTGTGTTCCCAGTCCGGGAACCACAGGTCGGCGAAGCCGGCGATCTCGTCGTCGAGGCGGGCCACCCACGTCTGTGATGGCCCGAGCCCCTGGAACGGCGTCCCCAGCCGGAGCAGGAATTCCTCATAGGTCGGTGCCGGCCACTTCGGGAGGTCGTCCGCGTACCGGGCGCTGAGCACCTCGTAGAAGGCGCGGAGATCGGCTTCGGATGCGTGCGCTGGATCGAACTTCTCGACTGTTGCCCCCATACAACCGATCTAAGCAAGGCTGTGCCGGGATGCCCAGGCCGCGATCGCGGCGGCGATCTCCTTCGGCCGGTCCTCCTGCGCGTGATGCCCGGCCTCGCCACCCGCGAGGACCTCCAGCGCGGCGATGTTCTCCTCACACCACGCCTGCATCTCCGGCCCGATCAACAACGTCGGAGAGTTCTCGAACGTCATCAGCAGCTTGGGCACCTCGGAGGCCCCGAGCCACTCCCCGTAGGCCTCCATGCGAGGAATGAGCGCAGGCGGCTCACCGTCGACCGGCAGCTGCTGCGCCCACGCCAGCACCGGCCGGCGGCTCTCCCGATCCGGGAACGGCGCCAGGTACACCGCCATGTCCTCCTCCGACACCGGCGTGCGCACACCACCGGTGAACGCCTGACGCACGAACCCGTCCTGGTCCAGCACCAGTTCCTCAGCGAGCCCAGGCGTGCGGAACTTGTGCGCACGCTCCTGAGCGGCGGGCTGGAGGTCGGTGCTCGCCAAGGGCTTGACCATCGTCTCGAAGAACGCCACACCGGCCACGCGCGACGGATGCCGGGCCGCCCAGTCGAACGCCAGCGCGCCTCCCCAGTCGTGGCCGACCAGGACCACGCGGTCCAGCTCCAGGGCGTCGAACCACGCGTCGAGGTAGCGGGCGTGGTCGGCGAACGAGTAGTCGATGGCCGGCTTGCCGGAGCGGCCCATGCCGATGAGGTCCGGCGCGAGCCCGCCCAACTCCGGCAGCACGTTGCGCCAGATGTGCGATGAGCCGGGATTGCCGTGCAGGAAGACGAACGGCGCGTTGTCCTGCGAGAGGTAGTGGATGGTCGAGTCGAGTACGGGGACGACAGGCATCGGGAGAAGCTCCTAGTCGAGTGGCACGGAGAGCAGTGCGGTGAGGTCGCGGGAGAGGGCCGCGGTGCGGTCGCCGGACCTGCCTCCCAGTGGGGCCAGCAGGCGGTCCAGCAGCGCGCCGACGAGCTCTACGGCAGGCAGGACCACGGAGTGCCCGCGGTCGGTCAGCGACACCCGGACGGTTCGGGTGTCGGCCTTGTCTCGGGTGCGCTGGATGAGGCCGTCGGCGTCGAGCGCGCGCGCCAGCTTGGACACGTACAGCGCTTCGAGGCCGGTGAAGTCGGCCAGTTCACGTTGCGATGGCGGGGTGTCGAACGCGAGCAGCGACGCCAGCACCACGTACTGGGCGTGCGTCAGGCCGTGTGGGGTCAACGCGCGATCTACGGCCACCCGCCACTTCATCGCCAGTCGCCACACGAGGTGTCCGGGCGTTGCTGAAGAGCTGCTCATAGCAGATACAGTACATAGCTACTATGTACATGGCTACTAATTCTGGGCCGCGTGGCCGCCGATCCGCGTCGTCAGCTCCTCGGCCGCCTTCCTGACCTCCTTGGCCAGGTCTGGCCACGTCTGCCCGCACGGCGTGTCGCACACGTGCCGGAACGTCAGCGTGATGGCCGCTATCGGCCGTTCTCCGTGGTCGAACACCGGCGCCGCCACCGAGGCGAACCCCGCGGTCACGAACCCGTCCTCGACGGCCCACCCCTGCCGGCGCTCGAGGGTGAGCAGCCGGCGCAACGCGGGCAGGTTGTGCGGGCCGCGTCCGGTCCTGTCGACGAACGCCGCGACCGACGGGAACAGCGCCCTGGCCTGCGCGGGTGGGACGTGCGCCAGCATCGCGCGGCCGGACGCCGTCAGGTGGGCGGGCAGCCGGACGCCGACGTCGGACACGATCGTCTGCGGCTGCCGGGGCTGCTCGCGCACGAGGTACAGCGCCTCGGCGCCGTAAAGCACACCCAGATGGGCGACCTTCTCCATCCGGTCGGCGAGCTTGCGCAGCAGTGGACGGGCCAGCCGTTCCAGCGGGTCGTGACGAAGGTAGGCGGACCCGAGCTCGAACGCCGCGACGCCCAGGCCGTACCGCTTCTCCTCGGGGAAGTGCGTCGCGAAGCCGGCCTCGGTCAGTTCCGACAGCAGGTGGTAGGTCGTTGACCTGGGCAGATTCAGCTCACGCGCCACCGACGCCGCGGAGACGGGACCTGGTCGCCCGGCGAGCAGGCGCAGGACCGCGAGCCCTCGCCGCAGCGCGGGAACATCACTGCTGCTGCCCACAAAAGTGATTTTCCCACGTGATCCAGCCCACGCCGTTCCGCCATCAGTGCACACTCAACAGAACAGCCTCGAGGTGCGTTGTAAGTGGCGTGACGGTTTTGAAGGGGGTCGGGATTGACACCGAGTTTCGATGACTTCGTGGCAGAACAGGTGACCCCGTTGCTGCGCTACGCCACCGTGCTCACGTGCGACCCGCACCTGGCCCAGGACGTGGTCCAGGAAGTGCTGCTGCGTGCGCAGCAGAAGTGGGATCGCATCGGATCCGTCGACCTCCCTCACGCCTACGTCAAACGCATGGTCACGAACGAGTACCTCTCGTGGCGCAGACGTAGGGCGGCCAAGGACGTCGCCCTCTGCATGACGACGCTGGAGTCCGTCACCCCGCCCGTCGCGGACAAGACCCACCACTTCGACGAACGGGAAGCCATGTTGCAGCGGATCGCGAGGCTGCCCCGCAAACAGCGGGCGGCGGTCGTGCTCCGCTACTACGAGAACTACGAGGACTCGGAGATCGCACAGATGCTCGGTTGTGCCGAGGGAACCGTGCGCAGCCACATCTCGCGTGCGCTGGCCACACTCCGCCTGGACCACACGCCGGAGCCCGCTGGTGTCGGGTTGCGGCTCGGGGAGGGCCTGTCGTGAACGACACCGAACAGCTGATCAAGGATGCGCTCGGCAAGCTCGCAGAACGCACACCGCACCCAGGGCCGACGCTCAACGCCCTGCGGCGCAAGCGGAAGAGGCAGCGGAACAACGTCTTCCTCATCGCCACCGCCGGTATGGCCGCGGTCGCCGTCCTGATCTTCACCGGTCTCATCGCCAGCGACCGGTACACGCCGCCCAATCACAACGACGCGGCTGCCGCGCTGATGCCGACGAACGTCAACGGGCAGAGCTTCGAGTTGAAGTACGCGCCGCACTGGCTGCCGGACGGCTTCGTCGAGAACTACCGCAGTGTCGGTCCCGAGGTCACCCGCGTCTGGGTGCCGGTGAGTGCCAAGGACCGCAACCCGATGGAGCAGACCGGCGACCCGCGGGTGACCCTGCGCAAGCTGAAGAAGCTGCCGGACGGCCTGGACCAGTGGCAGGAGGTCACCGTCCGCGGGCTCAAGGCGTGGCAGAAGTCGTCCCAAGGGCAGTCGGCGGGCCTCACCACCGAGGTCGTGTGGCAGGCGCAGGACGCCCTCAGCGTGACTTTGCGCGGCGTGACGGACGCATCGGAGGCCGCACTGCGCGTCGCCGACTCGGTGCGCGCGGACTCGAACCTCTCCTTCCTGCCGCCGTTCTGGCTGGACGGAAAGGCCGCGGCCGACGTCTGGGGCAGCTCGCCCTACGACTGGTCGGCCCGGTGGGCCGGCGAGAAGTTCGGGGTGACCGTGTCGACGAGGCAGCCGGCCAAGACCGAGGGTGCGCTCGCGACGGTGCGCGGTCAGAAGGGCACCGTCGTCAACGACAGCGCGGTCGTGGTGCGGGACAGCAGCGGCTTCTGGATCACCGTGGAGGGTGCTCCGGGAGCGCGCGACAGCCTGGTCGAGGCCGCCAACCGCGTTCAACTCCAGATCGTGCCCTCTCCTGACACGATCTGGATCGGCAAGGGGTTGTAGACCCCCGTCTGGTATTCCAGACACCATCGGGCGCTCCGGGGTCGCTGAGTCGGCTCCGGAGCGCTGTGATGTCTCCATGCGACAACCGGTGGAGCTGGGTCCGAAGCCGCTGACCCTCGATGACGTTCATGCCGTCGCCCGTGACGGCGCCCCGGTGGCGATCACCGAGGCGGCCCGTGAGGCGGTCACCGCCGCCCGCGCCCACATCGAAGAGCTCGCCACGGCCGAACGCCCCACCTACGGCGTCTCGACCGGGTTCGGCGCGCTCGCCATCCGGCACATCCCGCCGGACCGCCGCGCCCAGCTGCAGCGATCGCTGATCCGCTCGCACGCGGCCGGTTCCGGCCCCGAGGTCGAGCGCGAGGTCGTGCGGGCGTTGATGCTGCTGCGGCTGCGCACTCTCTCGACCGGGCACACCGGCGTCCGGATGTCCACTGTGGACGCGATGGCCGGGATGCTCAACGCCGGCATCACCCCGGTGGTGCACGAGTTCGGCTCGCTGGGCTGTTCCGGTGACCTGGCGCCGCTGTCGGCGAGCGCGCTGGCGTTGATGGGCGAGGGCATGGTCCGCAACGCGGCCGGCGAGCTCGTGACCGCTGCCGAAGCTCTTCAGGCCGCAGGCATCGAACCCGTGCAGCTGGCCGAGAAGGAAGGCCTCGCGCTGATCAACGGCACCGACGGCATGCTCGGCATGCTGTCGCTGGCGATCGCGGACTTCACCAGGTTGCTCGACATCGCGGACCTCACCGCCGCGATGAGCGTCGAGGCACTGCTCGGCACCGACCGCGTCTTCGAGCCCGAGCTGCACGCGCTGCGCCCGCATCCCGGTCAGAACGTGTCGGCCGCGCGGATGCTCGCGTTCCTGCGCGACTCCGAGATCGTCGCGTCGCACCGCGGCCCGGACTGCACCCGCGTGCAGGACGCGTACTCGCTGCGCTGCTCTCCGCAGGTGCACGGCGCGGCGCGCGACACCGTGGCGTACGCCGCGACGGTCGCGGACCGCGAGCTGTCCTCGGTCATCGACAACCCGGTGGTGCTCGCGGACGGCCGGGTCGAGTCGAACGGCAACTTCCACGGCGCGCCCGTCGCGTACGTGCTGGACTTCCTCGCCATCCCGCTCGCGGACGTGGCGTCCATCGCCGAACGCCGCACCGACCGCATGCTCGACGTCTCGCGCTCGCACGGCCTGCCGCCGTTCCTCGCCGACGACCCCGGTGTCGACTCCGGTCACATGATCGCCCAGTACACCCAGGCGGCGATCGTGTCCGAGCTCAAGCGCCTGGCCGTGCCGGCGTCCGTCGACTCGATCCCGTCCTCCGCGATGCAGGAGGACCACGTGTCGATGGGCTGGTCCGCCGCCCGCAAGCTGCGCAAGGCCGTGGACGGTCTCACGACCGTGCTGGCCATCGAACTGCTCACGGCCGCGCGGGCGCTCGACCTGCGCGCGCCCCTCAAGCCCGCCCCCGCGACGGCCGCCGCCGTGGCGAAGTTGCGCGAGACCGTCCAGGGCCCCGGTCCTGACCGCCACCTCGCCCCCGAGATCGCTGCCGCCGAGGCCCTGATTCGAAGTGGAGCTCTGTAATGGTCGTACGCGCTGACCGTGGCACCGAACTGACCGCGAAGAACTGGTCGACCGAGGCCGCGCTGCGGATGTTCCACAACAACCTCGACCCGGACGTCGCCGAGCGCCCCGAGGACCTCGTCGTCTACGGCGGCACCGGCAAGGCCGCGCGCGACTGGCCGTCGTTCGACGCGATCACCCGCGAGCTCAAGAACCTGGAGGCCGACGAGACGCTGCTGGTGCAGTCGGGCCGTCCGGTCGGCGTCATGCGCACGAACGAGTGGGCACCGCGGGTGCTGATCGCGAACTCGAACCTGGTGCCGGACTGGGCGAACTGGCCAGAGTTCCGCCGCCTGGAGGCCGAGGGCCTCACGATGTACGGGCAGATGACCGCGGGTTCGTGGATCTACATCGGCACCCAGGGCATCCTGCAGGGCACCTTCGAGACGTTCGCGGCGGTCGCCAACAAGCGCTTCAACGGAACGCTTCGCGGAACCCTCACCGTCACGGCCGGCCTCGGCGGCATGGGTGGCGCGCAGCCGCTCGCCGTGACGATGAACGAGGGCGTCGCGCTGTGCATCGAGGTCGACCCGCACCGCGCGCAGCGTCGCCTGGAGACCCGCTACCTGGACGAGATCGCCGCCGATCTGGACTCGGCGATCGAGCGCGTGCTCGCCGCGAAGGCCGCCGGTGAGGCCGTTTCCGTTGGCGTCGTGGGCAACGCGGCGGAGATCCTGCCCGAGCTGCTGCGTCGCGAGATCGCGGTCGACGTCGTGACGGACCAGACGTCGGCGCACGACCCGTTGGCGTACCTGCCGATCGGCGTCGCGCTGGAGGACTGGGCGTCGTACGCCGCCGCGAAGCCGGAGGAGTTCACCGACCGGGCGCGGAAGTCGATGGCCACGCACGTCGAGGCGATGGTCGGGTTCATGGACCGCGGCGCCGAGGTGTTCGACTACGGCAACTCGATCCGCGGCGAGGCGCAGCTCGCCGGCTACGACCGGGCGTTCGCGTTCCCCGGCTTCGTGCCCGCGTACATCCGGCCGCTGTTCTGCGAGGGCAAGGGCCCGTTCCGCTGGGCCGCGCTGTCCGGTGACCCGGCGGACATCGCTGCTACGGACCGCGCGATCCTGGAGCTGTTCCCGGAGAACGAGCAGCTCGCCCGGTGGATCAAGATGGCCGGTGAGCGCGTCGAGTTCCAGGGCCTGCCCGCCCGGATCTGCTGGCTGGGCTACGGCGAGCGGCACCTGGCCGGCCTGAAGTTCAACGAGATGGTGGCTTCCGGCGAGTTGTCCGCGCCGATCGTGATCGGCCGCGACCACCTGGACTGCGGCTCGGTGGCCTCGCCGTACCGCGAGACCGAGGCGATGGCCGACGGCTCCGACGCGATCGCGGACTGGCCGCTGCTCAACGCCCTGGTCAACACGGCGTCGGGTGCGACATGGGTGTCCATCCACCACGGTGGTGGTGTGGGCATCGGCCGCTCGATCCACGCCGGTCAGGTGACGGTCGCGGACGGCACCGAGCTGGCCGCGCAGAAGATCGAGCGCGTGCTCACCAACGACCCCGGTATGGGCGTCATCCGGCACGTGGACGCCGGGTACGACGAGGCCAAGGCTGTCGCATCTGACAAGGGCGTTCGCATTCCGATGGAGGGCTGAAAATTGTCAGACCTCGCTGGGAGAATTGAAATCGGGGGACCCCCTGGAGGGGACCCCTGCGCAAGCTTGCCGATCTTGTCGGTGCTGCCTGGGAGAATTGAATCAGGGGACCCCCTGGGAGGGGACCCTTGCGCGAGCCTGCGGGTGGAGGCGTGATGCTGCAGCAGATCACCGATGTCGGGCGCGACCTCAAGCGCGGCGGCTACTCCCGGCACGGTTACGACAAGCCCGAGCTGGAGCTCCGGCACTGGTTCGTCGAACAGGCCGTCCGCCGCGGCCTGAACGTCGAAACCGACCAGAACGGCAACCTCTGGGCCTGGTGGGGCGAGCGCGGCGACAACGCGCTCGTCACCGGCAGCCACCTGGACTCGGTCCCCGGCGGCGGCGCCTTCGACGGCCCCCTCGGTGTCACGAGCGCCCTGGAAGCCGTGGATCTGCTGCAGGCCAAGGGGTTCAAGCCCAGCAAGCCGTTCGCCATCACGGTCTTCGCCGAGGAGGAGGGTGGCCGGTTCGGCGTCGCCTGCCTGGGCTCCCGCCTCCTGACCGGCGCCATCTCCCCGGAGAAGGCGCTCGGCCTCAAAGACCCGGACGGCATCACGCTGGCCGAGGCCATGAAGGCCGCCGGCTACAACCCGGACCTGGTCGGCAAGGACGATCGCGCACTCAGGCGCATCGGCCAGTTCGTCGAGCTGCACGTCGAGCAGGGCCGCGGCCTCACGGTGCCGGTGGGCGTGGCGAGCAGCATCCTCGCGCACGGCAGGTGGCGCTTCACGTTCGCCGGCGAGGGCAACCACGCCGGCGCCACCCTGATCGAGGACCGGCGTGACCCGATGCTCCCGGCCGCGCAACTCGTGCTCGCGGCGCGGAAGGCGGCCAAGGACGGCGGCAGGGCCACGGTCGGGCGGGTGCTTCCCAACCCCGGCGGCACCAACGTCATCGCGTCCACTGTGGACGTCTGGCTGGACGCGCGGGACACCGATGACGCGCGCACCCGCGCGATGGTCGCGGAGATCTCCGAGGCGGCGCAGCAGGCAGCCAAGGAGGAGGGCTGCGAGCTGAGGATCACCGAGGAGTCGTACGGCGACACGGTGTACTTCGACGCGGCGCTGCGCGACGACATCGCGGGGGCGCTCGGCGGCGTTCCGGCGTTGCCGACCGGCGCGGGGCACGACGCTGGCATCCTCGCCGAGCACGTGCCGACCGCGATGTTGTTCGTGCGCAACCCCACTGGCGTGAGTCACGCGCCGGAGGAGTTCGCCGAGCAGGCCGACGTCGACGAGGGCGTCAAGGCGCTGGCCGCGACGATCGAACACCTCGGCTCATGAACTTCTGGTGCGAGCGGGCCTGGTTGCCCGGCGGGCTCGCCGAACGCGTGCTGATCCGGGCCGAGAACGGCGTGATCGCCAACGTGTCCACAGTGGACACGATTCCGCTGGGTGTGCGGCGGTTGTACGGCGTCGTGGTGCCCGGCTTCGCGAACGCCCACTCGCACGCCTTCCATCGCGCTCTCAGAGGCCGCACGCACGACGGTGGCGGCACGTTCTGGACGTGGCGCGAAGGCATGTACGCCCTCGCAGGCAAACTCACCCCGCAGTCCTACTACCGCCTGGCCCGCGCGGTCTACGGCGAGATGGCGCTCGCCGGCGTGACGGCCGTTGGCGAGTTCCACTACGTGCACGACAGGTCGAACGAGTTCGGGTACGCACTAAGAGAAGCGGCCAAAGATGCGGGCATCCGGCTCACGTTGCTGGACACCTGTTACCTCGCCGGTGGCATCGACCAGCCGCTGAACGAGGTGCAGCAACGCTTCTCCGACGGCACCGCCGAGGCGTGGGCGGCCAGGGTCGCGGAGCTCAAGTCCGACGACGTGATGCGCGTCGGGGCTGCGATCCACTCCGTGCGGGCCGTGCCTCGCGCGGAGCTTTCCGCGGTGGCACAGGCGTTTCCGGACGCTCCGCTGCACGTCCACCTCTCCGAGCAGCCCGCCGAGAACGAAGCGTGCCTCGCCGCGTACGGCTTCACCCCGACTGGCTTGCTCCAGGAAGCCGGAGCGTTGTCACCGCGCACCACGGCAGTGCACGCAACGCACCTGACGCCCGAGGACATCGCTCTGCTGGGCGACTCTGGCACCGGAGCGTGCTTCTGTCCGACCACCGAGGCCGACCTGGCCGACGGCATCGGCCCGGCCCGCGAGCTGGCCGACGCGGGCAGCCCGCTGTCGCTGGGCAGCGACCAGCACGCGGTGATCGACCCGCTGCTGGAGACCCGCGCGCTGGAGCACAACGAACGCCTCCGCACCGGCGAGCGCGGCCGGTTCTCGCCGGCCGAGCTGCTCGCCGCCGCCACTCGCCACTCCGCACTCGGCTGGGACGGGGGACGCATCGAACCGGGTGCGCCCTGCGACCTCGTGGCGATCAGCTGCTCGACGCCGCGCACCGCGGGATCGTTGCCGCAGCAGGTGCTCCTGTCGGCGACGGCGTCCGATGTGGACACCGTCGTGGCCGGCGGGCGGGTGGTCGCCTCCGGCGGCGTGCACGAGACTCTGGGAGATGTCGGCAGGCTGCTGACGGACGCGATCGAGGAGCTGTGGGCATGAGCGTGCTGATCACCGGTATCGGCGAGCTGACCACGAACAGCGAGTCAACCGGCGACGCGTTGATCATCGACGGCTCGAAGATCGCCTGGGTCGGTCAGTCCGGAAGCGCTCCGGCGGCGGACGAGCGGGTCGACGTCGAGGGCCGCGCCGTCCTGCCCGGCTGGGTCGACAGCCACACCCACCTGGTCTTCGCGGGCGACCGCACCGCCGAGTTCGGCGCGCGCATGGCCGGCAAGCCGTACACCGCGGGCGGCATCGCGGTAACCGTTGGTGCGACGAGAAGTGCCACCGACGCCGAACTGTCGGAGGTCGTGCGCAAGCACGTCGCCGAGGCGTTGAAACAGGGCACGACGTTCGTGGAGACCAAGACCGGCTACGGCCTCAACGTGCCCGACGAGGTGCGCAGCGCCAGGATCGCGGCCGAGCACGTCGACGAGGTGACGTTCCTCGGCGCCCACCTGGTGCCGCCCGGCGCGGACGCCGACGAGTACGTCGAGCTGGTCCGCGGCGAGATGCTCGACGCCGTGGCACCGCTCGTGCGTTGGGCCGATGTCTTCTGCGAGAAGGGCGCCTTCGACTACGACCAGTCGAAGGCCGTGCTCACCGCGGCCAAGGAGAAGGGCCTCGGCCTGCGCGTGCACGGCAACCAGCTCGGCGAGGGGCCCGGCGTGCGGCTGGCCGTCGAGCTCGGCGCCGCGTCGGTCGACCACTGCACCTACCTGTCCGCGCAGGACATCGACGCGCTGGCGTCGTCGGACACGGTCGCCACGCTGCTCCCGGCGTGCGACCTCTCGACCCGCCAGTCGTTGCCGCCGGCCCGGGCGCTGCTGGACGCCGGTGCGACGGTCGCGCTCGCCAGCAACTGCAACCCCGGCTCCTCCTACACCTCGTCGATGGCGTTCTGCGTGACCACCGCGGTGCTGCAGATGCGGATGAGCGTCGAGGAAGCGGTGTGGGCGGCGACGGCCGGTGGCGCGCAAGCGTTGCGTCGCAACGATGTAGGCGTGATCAGGCCGGGAGCACGGGCTGACCTGCACGTGCTGGACGCGCCGTCCATCACGCACCTCGCCTACCGGCCCGGCGTGCCGTTGACGCACGCGGTGTGGCGGCGCGGCGTGCGAGAGGTGTAGATCGGCCCCCGATTGGTCTGGCTTTCCGGCCAGGGAACGGACCGGGACTTCGGCCGCGTGGATTCCTACGTTGATCAGCGAGTTCGACCAGCCGATCTGAGGGGAAATCCATGATTCGTCACATCCTGCGCGGCCTGGGGGCCGTGTTCGCTGCGTTGCTCGCGATGGGGGTGATGACCGCGCCCGCGTCCGCCGCGGCCAACTGGCAGCCGATCAACCCGACCTCCACCTGGACCTGCCGGCCGACGGTCGCCCACGCGACCTATCCGCAGATCCACTTCCAGGGATGCGTCGTCATCAACTCCAACGGCCACGCTCAGGCCGTGCTCGTGGTCAACAGCGCGAACGCGCCCAAAGCGGTCAAGATCGGAGGGTGGATCAACTCCCAGTTCGGGAGCAACGTCACGTGCGCCGACTCGGTGCTCAACCCCGGCTTCCAGCGCGGTTGCTTCGGGCCGACCGTCGTCGTTCCCTGTGGTGACCACCTGAACACGGTCTACCTCACGGTGAACGGGTCGACCAGCTGGGCCTTCGCGCCGAACGTCCGTCAAGACTGCTGAACGGCGTCCGCCACTGCTCGCGCGGCACCGCGCACCGCCGAGTCGGCGAGGTTGCCGTAACCGAGCACCAGCGCGGGCGGTCCCTGTGCTGAGCGGTACTCGTCGAGGTCGACGAGCCGCAGATCACGCCGTGCGGCCGCAGCGACCACCGCTGCGGCCGCACGGTCGTTCAGGTGCAGCACGAGATGCAGCCCGGCATCGATGGCGGTCATCCGGTGACCGGGTAGCGCGGCCGCGATCTCACTGCGCAGCCGGTCGCGTCTGCGCCGGTGCAGCAGGCGCGACTGGCGCAGGCAGCGGTCGTAGGAGCCGGCGCCGATGAAGCGCGCGAGTGCCTCCTGGTCGAACACCGACGGCGCGTGGCCGGGCCGCAGCCACCGCGCCGGCGCCACCAGCCACCCCATCAGCAACGCGGGCGAGAGCACCTTGTGGATCGCGCCGATCAGCGCGACCCGTGTGGGGTCCAGCGCCTGCAGCACGCCGATCCGGCGCCGGTCGTAGCGGAACTCGCCGTCGAAGTCGCTCTCCACGATCAGCCCGTCGACGTCACGGGCCCACCTGACCAACGCGGCCCGGCGGGTGGCTGCGAGTGCGACACCGGTCGGGAACTGATGGGCGGGCGTCACGATCACCGAACGCACGTGCGGCATGCGGTGCAGGACGTCCACGCGAAGCCCGTCGTCATCCACGGGAACCGGGACGGGCACGAGCTCGGCCGCACGGACGGCCGCGCTCAGTTCCGGCCAGCCGGGATCCTCCACCCCGACGTGGGTGTGCCCTTCGGCGCGAAGAACCTGGCCCAGTCGCCGCACGGCGTCCGGCGTGCCCATGCAGATCACGAGGTCGTCCACGGTCAGCACGGCGCCGCGGGCCCGGACGAGGTAGTCGGTGAGCTGCTGCCGCAGCCGGTGGTGCCCGCGTGGATCGGGGAAGCCGATCTCGCCGGCGGTCAACGCCTCGGCGGCCTCCCTGACGTGGCGGGCCCATCGGCCGGCGGGGAACGTGCGGTGGTCGGGCACGCCGGGCGACAGGTCGAAGGCAGGCGTGCACTGCGCGTTCTTCGCCGTGGCACCGACGACGCCGGGGCAGCGCACCGTGGTGGCCGAACCACTGCGCGCCTCGAGCAGCCCTTCGGCGACGAGCTGTGCGTACGCCTCCGTCACCACCCAGCGCGAACAGCCGAGATCGCTCGCCAGCGTCCTGCTGGCCGGCAACGCGCAGCCGGGCCCGACCCTGCCGCTCACCACCGCCACCCTGATCGCGTCGGTCAACCGCTGGTGCAGCGAGCCTTCGCGGTCGTCCAGGTCGAGCAGCGCGTCCCACCCAGTCACATGATCGACTGTACGGACCGGCCCTACGAGTGGTCCTACTCCGCGATAGGCCACTCGCCGTACGGTTCCCCCTGTGGTGGACTTCTCGGAGGCACTGACGAAAGCCGTCGACAGCAGCGGCCTCAGCCTCGAACGCATTCAGCACCACCTCGCCGCCCGCGGCATGCAGGTGAGCCTCTCGACGCTGAGCTACTGGCGCCGCGGCCGCAGCAGGCCGGAGCGGCCGGAGTCGCTGAAGGTCGTCACCGCGCTGGAAGAGCTGCTCAACCTCGGCGACGGGCACCTCACCGACCGCCTCGGCGACAAGCGGCCGCGCGGCAGATGGGTCGGGCAGGCGCTGTCGCTGGAGGAGATCTGGGACTCGCGCGCCACGACCCTCAGCGAGGTCATGGCGCGGGTCGCCCGGCTTGCGCCCACCCCGAGCACGTACCTCAGCGTGCGCGACCGGCAGGTGATCGGGCCGGACCGGCGCGAGGTCGAGATGCACTGCACCGGGCTCATCCAGGCGCTGGAGGACGGCGTCGACAGGTTCCTGGCCATCCAGGCCGCCGATGCCACGGATCTCGGCGTGGGCACGATCGAGGCGCTGGCGCCGTGCCGGCTCGGGCGGGTGCGGACCGAGGAGGCCAGCGGGTTCCTCGTCGCGGAGATCGTGTTCGACCGCGTCCTGCGAGCCGGTGAGACCGCGGTCGTCGACTACAAGATCACGATGCGGCCCGGCGCGGACAGCGAGGTGTGCGACCGGCGGTTCCTGCGTGCGGTGCACGACTACGTGCTGCAGGTCGACTTCCACCCGGACGCCGTGCCGGTCCGGTGCTACTCGTTCACGCAGCCTTCGTTGCAGGAACCCGAAGTCCTGCTCAACGAGCTGTGGATCGGCACGACCGCCTCGACGCACATCTCGGTGCGCAACTCCGGACCCGGGATCTACGGAGTGCGGTGGGAGTGGGATTAGGACCCACTCCCACCGCACGCGCCCCCATGGGTTGCCGATGCCGGGGCCGAGCCGCATTCGGCCTGGGCATCAAGGGCGCCAGGATGGCCGTCGCCGGAGCAGGGAGTCCGGCGGCGGCAGGCTTTCTAGACCTTCAGCAGCAGGTTCGGTGAACCTGTCTTGATGTCGGTCAGCTTGTCGGGAGTAGCCGCGCCGACCAGCGCGGACCGCACCTGGGCCGGCGTCGCCGACGGGTTCGTGCTCAGGTAGAGCGCCGCCGCACCCGCGACGTGCGGAGAGGCCATCGACGTGCCACCCATCGACCGGGTGCCGGTGTTGTCGCTGTGCGAGGCCGAGACGATGTCGCTGCCCGGCGCCCAGATGTCGAGGCATCGGCCGTGGTTCGACGAGCCCGACGTGTAGATCGACCTCTTGTCGGTGCGGTCCGACGCGCCGACCGTGATCGCCTCCGGCGTGCGGGCCGGGGTGAAGGTGCACGCGTCCTGGCCGCTGTTGCCGCCCGCCAGCACGTAGGTGAAGCCCGCGGTGATCGAGCGCTGCACGGCGCTCTCCAGCGCGCTGTTCGTGCCGCTGCCGCCCAGGCTCATGTTCACCACGGCGGGCTTCTGGCCGTTCTGCGTCACCCAGTCGATGCCGCGGATGATGCCGTCCCACGCTCCGCTTCCGGCGCAGTTGAGCACGCGCACGCCGACGACCTTCGCCTTCTTCGCGACGCCGTACGTCTTGCCCGCGATCGTGCCCGCGACGTGCGTGCCGTGACCCTGGCAGTCCTCCGCGATCGCGTCGTTGTCGATGAAGTCGTAACCGTCCGCGGCGCGATTCTCGAATTCGGAATGCGTTTTCCGGATTCCGGTGTCGAGAACGTACGCGGTCACGTTCGACGCGGTGTTCGGGTAGGTGTACTTGCGGTCCAGCGGCAGGTTCGCCTGGTCGATCCGGTCGAGGCCCCAGGTCGGGTTCGACTGGGTCTCCTGGATCGTCGCGAAGGTGTTGCGCTCGACGAACTCGACCTCGGGGTCCGCCGCGAGCCGCCTGGCCTGCCGCTCGGACATGCCGGCGACGGAGAAACCGTGCAACGCGGTGCTGTAGGTGTGCCGGACCGACCCTTGGTAGCGGGACGCCAGCGCGCTTGCAGGGGTGCGCGCTCCGTTCTTCAGCACGACGATGTAGCTGCCTTCGACCGCCTGTGTGCCCGCACCGGGCAGCACCGCCTCCTCAGCGATCGCGGTGGGCGTCCACATCGCGGTGGAAGCGATGCCGATTGCCGCCGCAATGGCGACATGACGCCGTAGTCGTGCCATGGGTTCCTCCTGGCAGGGAATGAACTGGGGAACACGAAGAAACTAACGCGGTCTGTGGCTTGGATAACAGGTTCGAAACTTCAGTCCGCAATACTGTCAAAACTGTGGCGAACCCCGATTTGTGCACTCGCGGTACCGACTGAGCCGGATTCGGTTACGGGCCGTAGCATTCCGTCATGGCGGAATTCGCTGAGGCGTTGGGCAGAGCCGTGGAGGCGAGTGGCCTCAGCCTGGAGCGGATCCAGCACCACCTCGAACTGCACGGCGTGCAGGTGAGCCTGTCGACGCTGAGCTACTGGCGCCGCGGCCGCAGCCGCCCGGAACGACCGGAGTCCCTGCACGCCGTCGCCGTGCTCGAAGAGATCTTGAAACTCCCGCAGGGCGAACTGACCGGGAAGCTCGGCGACAAGCGGCCGCGCGGGCGGTGGGTCGATCGGGCGGCCGCGCTGGAGGGGATCTGGCAGGACGCCGCCATCGATCTCGGCCGCGCCATCGCCCGCGTCGACCGCCTGCTGCCGTATCCGGCGAAGTACGTCAGCGTGCGGGACCTGATGGTGATCGGTCCTGACCGGCGTGAGGTCGAGATGCGGACCAGTTCGGTGATCGAGGCGTTCGAGGACGGCGTCGACCGGTTCCTCGTCGCGAAGACCGCGGACGAGACCGACCGCTCTCCCGGCGAGATCTCCGCCGAGAAGTCCTGCCGCGTGGGCCGGGTGCGCAAGGACGACGAGCACAAGCTGTACGTCGCGGAGATCATCCTCGACCGCGTGTTGCGAGCGGGGGACACCGCGCTCGTCGATCTCCGGTACATCTCGGATCCCGGCGCGGACAGCGTCCTGGCCAGCCGCACGTTCGTCCGGCCACTGCGCGACTACGTGCTGGAGGTCGAGTTCCACCCCGACGCGGTGCCCGTGCGGTGTCACGGTTTCAGCCGGTCCGAGCCGAGTGCGCCGGACGTGGACACCGGCGAGCTGTGGATCGGCACCACTGCCTCCGCGCATCTCGTGGTGAAGGAAGCTCAGCCGGGCTTCGTCTACGGCATCAAGTGGGAGTGGGAGTAGCGGCCCTCGCTCGCTACTCCCACGACTGCACATCGAGGGTCCTGTTCCCCTAGTTCCCGATGCGCAGCAGCCTGTCGGGCGATCCGATCCGGAGGTCGCGCAGGTTGGCCGTCGTCGTCGCGCCGTTCACGAGCGCGTCCCGCACCTGCTGGTGCGTGGCGTTCGGGTTCGCGCCCAGGTGCAGAGCCGCGGCGCCCGCGACGTGCGGTGTGGCCATGGACGTGCCGCCCCTGATCTCGGTGGCGATGTCGCCGTTGAACGACGCCGACTGGATGTCCGCGCCAGGGGCCCAGATGTCGACGCAGCGGCCGTGGTTCGACTGCCACCTGGCGTGCACCGCGCGGGCGTCGAAGCGGTCGGTGGCGGCGACCGTGATCGCTTCCGGGAGCCTGGCCGGCGTGAAGTTGCAGGCGTCGATGCCGTCGTTGCCTGCCGCCAGCACGTAGGTGAACCCGGCCCTGATCGACCGCCTGATCGCCTCCTCCTGGCCGGGGTTCTGGCCGAAGGCGCCGAGGCTCATGTTGACCACGGCGGGGCGCACCCCGTTCTCGGTGATCCAGTCGATGCCGGCCACCACGCTGTCCGCGACCGCGAAGCCGTTGCAGCCGAGCACCTTGACGCCGATGACCCGCGCCTGCTTGGCGACGCCGAAGGTCCTGCCCGCGATCGTGCCCGCGACATGGGTGCCGTGCCCGTTGCAGTCGTCCGCGATCGGGTCGTCGTTGACGAAGTCGAACCCGTGTGAGGCGCGTCCCTGGAATTCCTGGTGGGTGGTTCGAATTCCGGTGTCGAGCACATATGCCCGCACGCCCGCCGCCGCCTGGTCCGGATAGGTGTAGCGGTTGTTGAGCGGAAGGGCGCGCTGGTCGATGCGGTCGAGGCCCCACACGGGGTTGAACTGGTTCTGCTGGATCTTGGTCCGGAGGTTGCGCTGCACGTAGGCGACCGTCGAGTCGGCCGCCAGCCGTCTTGCCTGCTTCTCGGACATGTCGTGCACGGAGAAGCCGTTGAGCGCGGCCTTGTAAGTCCGCTTGAGCGTGCCCTTGTACTTGTTCAGGAGGGTCTGAGGGGAGGCGCTGACGCCGTCCTTCAGGACGACGATGTAGCTGTCCGCGACGGCGTCCCCGGTGCCGATGACATCCTTTTCCGCATTGGCGGAGGGAGTGCTGAGAGTGGTCGCGATCAATGCCGCGGCAATGCAGATCTTGATTCTCATCGAGTTCCTCCTGGCAGGTTGAACGCGATGAAACGTAACTTCACGAGAGGGTGAAATGGCAGGTGAGAAAATTTGGTGGCCAATACTGTCAAATCTGTGGCGAGCTGGAGCAACTCCACGTGGCACAATGCCGCCGCGCGAGGCAGGGTGGAGTGCATGGAATACACCCACCTCGGCCGCAGCGGCCTGTCCGTCTCGCGCCTGTGCCTGGGCACGATGAACTTCGGCCCGGAGACGACCGAGGCCGACAGCCACGCGATCATGGACCGCGCCCATGAGCACGGCCTGAACTTCTTCGACACGGCCAACGTCTACGGCTGGAAGCAGGGCGAAGGCGTCACCGAGCAGATCATCGGCCGGTGGTTCGCGCAGGGCGGCACCCGTCGCGAGAAGACGGTCGTCGCCACCAAGCTCTACGGCAGCATGGGTGACTGGCCCAACGACAACAAGCTGTCGGCGTTGAACATCCGCCGCGCCGCCGACGCCTCGTTGAAGCGCCTGCAGACCGACTACATCGACCTGTACCAGATGCACCACGTCGACCGGGAAACGCCGTGGGACGAGATCTGGGAAGCGTTCTCGGTGCTGCGCCAGCAGGGCAAGGTCATCTACTTCGGCTCGTCGAACTTCGCCGGCTGGCACATCGCCCAGGCTCAGGAAGCCGCTCGCACGCGCGGGTTTCTGGGGTTGGTGTCCGAGCAGTCGATCTACAACCTGATGACCCGCTGGGTCGAACTGGAGGTGCTGCCCGCCGCCAAGCACTACGGCCTCGGCGTCATCCCGTGGTCGCCGCTGCACGGCGGCCTGCTCGGTGGTGTGCTGCGCAAGCAGCGCGAGGGCACGGCTTCGCGTGGCGCCTCCGGCCGTTCCGCGGACGCGCTGGAGAAGTACCGCGACACGATCGACGCCTACGAGAAGCTCTGCGCCGAACTGGGTGAGGACCCGGCCAACGTCGGCCTCGCGTGGCTGCTGCACCAGGACGGCGTCACCGCGCCGATCATCGGGCCGCGCACCGTGGAGCAGCTCGACAACTCCCTTCGTGCGGCGGAACTTTCGCTCGACGCGGACGTCCTGGCGAAGCTCGACGAGCTCTTCCCGGCACCCGCGCCCAACGGCTCCAAGCCCGCCCCCGAGGCCTACGCCTGGTAAGGCTTCTCGGCGTCTGCAAGTACCGCCAACGCCCTGGTCGGCGGTACTTGCAGACGTGTCATCACGCGAGGTACCTCCACCACTGCTGCTGGATCGCGCCGTTGCCCGTCCAGCCGTAGACCTGGCCGCCATCGCGGTTCGTGTTCGGGTTGACGTCGATGTTGAGGCGCGGGTACATCGCGTAGATGTTGTCGCGCGTGCCGAGCCAGAAGCTCTGACTGTCCGACCTGTTGCACTTCCACACCCGCAGCCGCGCGCCGTCCTGCTGGATGGGTTCCATGTCGAGGCACATCGACGTGTCGAGCACCGGCCGGATCGTGTGGTCGCTGTACCAGTACCACTGCTGGTTCTTGCCGCCGTGGTAGGACCACATGTGCACCCAGCCGCCGTTGTTGTGCACCTGGTCGGGCACGACGTCGATCACGCGGTGCGGCGCCAGCATGCTTGTCAGGCGCAACGCCGGGCCGGGCTCGGCCTGCGCGGCCACGGGCAGTACGGCGGTCAGTGCCAGCGCGGCGGCCAGCGTGAGAATCTTCCTGAACAAAGCTCCCCCTCGGAACTCGGTGAACGAATCCATCGTCACCGCGTTGCGAGGGGGAGCACCTGAGCATCGACATGCTCAAATATCAGCCGACGCTGCACAGACCATCAGACACGGACGAACGTCCACTGCTGCGGCTCACCGCCGTGGCAGCGCCACTGGTAGATGACGCCGTTGTTGTAGTTGGTGTTCGGGTTGGCATCGAGGCAACGCAGGGTGGCGTCGTTGGCCAGCGTCTTGGGGAGACCGGGCGACTGCCGCCAGACCTGCGGCGCCCCGCCGTGGCACTTCCAGACGTACACCCTGCCGCCGTCCCAGTTCTCGTTCGGGTTGGCGTCCAAGCACATCGTGGTGTCCAGCACTGGTCTGATCGTGTTGTCGCTGAAGCGCAGCCATTTCTGCTCATCGGAGTTGTCGTTCTGCCACTGGCGGATCCGGCCGCCGCTCTGGCTGACCTCGGTGCGCACCACCTCGAGGTTGCGGTACGGGGCGAAGCCGATCCTCATGATGAACGGCCCATCGACGGCCTGCGCACCAACGCCGGGGTTCGCCGCCTGGTCCTGTGCCACAGCCAATGCGGTGCCGGACAACGTCATCGCGATCGCGGCCGCGGCCACCATCAACTTCTTGAACAAAACTCCCCCTCAGGAGTCGCGGTGATCGAACGACTCGATCTTCTCGGCGTCCCGAGAGGGAGTGCCTGAGCATCGACATGCTCAAAAACGTTGGCAAAAGGCCAAAAGGCCAAAGGGCCAAAACGTGAGGATGCGTCAGCCCGCGAAGGCCCACTGCTGCTGGACGGAACCGTTGCAGCGCAACCGGTACACGGTGCGGCCGTTGGTCCCCAGGCAACGATGTAGCACTTCCAGAGGTAGACCTGGCCGCCGTCCCCAGGAGTGTCCGGGTTGGCGGTGAGGCACATCGTCGCGTCCAGTAAGGGACGGATGGTGTTATCGCTGAAGAACAGCCACTTCTGCTCATCGGTGCCGTCGCCTGCCTACATGCGGACAGTGCCGCCGTCTTGGCCCACCGTGTCGCTGAGCACGCACAGGGCAGCCCCGCGATCAGCGCGGTGGCCCGATCAAGGTCGTCGTGAACAAAACTCCCCCTCGGAAACGAGCTGATGATCGGACAAAGGCCCATCTCATCGCCGCACAGAGGGGGAGTACCTGAGCATCGGCATGCTCAAAAACGTCGGCAAAAGCCCAAAAGGTGATCAGTCCTCGAAGTCGTCCTCGTCGTCGCGCGCCAGGTAGGTGGCGAACCGCTCGACAGCGGTCTCGAAGTCCGGGTTCGCGTCGACGAACGAGCGGAGCTTGTCGGCGAGCCACGCGAGGGTGACCTCCTCCTCGCCGCGCCGCTTCTCGAGCTCCTCGATGCCACGATCGGTGTGGTACATGCTCAAACTCCTGTGTGGGCTCAGAAAACGAGCCGCCGGACCCCCAAGAAGAGGGCCCGGCGGCTCGTTCGGTCAAACGGTGATCACTCGAACGCGCGGGTGATGATCTCGCGCTGCTCGACCTCGTGCACCTTGCTCGAACCGGCCGACGGGGCGGCCATCGGGCGGCGCGACACGCGGCGGACGACGCCGAGGTGCTCGGGCAGCAGCTCCGGCAGGGCCAGACCGTAGAACGGCCAGGCACCCTGGTTCGCCGGCTCTTCCTGCACCCAGCGGACGTCCTTCGCGTTCGGGTAGCGCTCCAGCGTCTCGGTCAGCTTGCGGGCCGGGACCGGGTAGAGCTGCTCGACGCGCACGATCGCCACCTCGCCGCCGCCGCGCTTCTCGCGCTCCGCGTGCAGCTCGTAGGAGATCTTGCCGCTGCACAGCAGGACCCTGGTGACCGCGTTCGGGTCCTTGATCGTCGGGTCGTCGATGACCGACTGGAAGCGGTCGTTGATGAACTCGTCGGTCCCGGACACCGCGGCCTTCAGGCGCAGCATCGACTTCGGCGTGAACACGATCAGCGGCCGGTCGACGCCGTCGAGGGCGTGGCGACGCAGCAGGTGGAAGTAGTTCGCCGGGGTCGACGGCACCGCGACGGTCATCGAGCCCTCGGCACACAGCTGCAGCCAGCGCTCGATGCGGCCGGACGTGTGGTCCGGGCCCTGACCCTCGTGGCCGTGCGGCAGCAGGATCACGACGTCGGAACGCTGACCCCACTTCGCCTCACCGGACGAGATGAACTCGTCGATGATCGGCTGCGCGCCGTTGACGAAGTCGCCGAACTGCGCCTCCCACAGCACCAGCGCCTGCGGGTTCGCCACCGAGTAGCCGTACTCGAAGCCGACCGCCGCGAACTCCGACAGCACCGAGTCGTAGACCATGAACTTGCCCTGGTCGTCCGACAGGTGCTGCAGCGGCGTGTGCTCTTCGCCGGTCTTGCGGTCGATCAGGGTCGCGTGGCGCTGCACGAACGTGCCGCGGCGCGAGTCCTGGCCGGCCAGGCGGATGTTGCGGCCCTCGATCGCGAGCGAGCCGAACGCGAGCAGCTCGGCGAACGCCCAGTCGATGCCGCCTTCGCGGGCCATCTTCGCGCGGCGGTCCAGCACCGGCTTGACGCGGGCGTGCGGCGTGAAGCCCTCGGGCAGGTTCACGTGCGCGTCGGCGATGTGCTCCAGCACCTCGCGCGAGATGCCGGTCGGCAGCTTCGCCGGGACCTGCTGCTCGGCCTCGACCGACGGGCTGACCGTGACCGGGTGCTTCTCGAGCTCGCGCACCTCGTTGAAGACGTGCTCGAGCTGGCTGGAGAAGTCCTGCAGCGCCTTCTCGGCCTCTTCGACCGTGATGTCGCCGCGGCCGATCAGGGACTCGGTGTAGGTCTTGCGGACCGAGCGCTTCTGGTCGATCACGTCGTACATCGCCGGCTGCGTCATCGAGGGGTCGTCGCCCTCGTTGTGACCGCGGCGGCGGTAGCAGACCATGTCGATCACGACGTCCTTGTGGAACGCCTGGCGGTACTCCACGGCCAGCTTGGCGACCCAGTAGCAGGCCTCCGGGTCGTCGCCGTTCACGTGGAAGACCGGCGAGCCGATCATCTTCGCGACGTCGGTCGAGTACTTCGACGACCGCGAGTGCTCCGGCGCGGTGGTGAAGCCGACCTGGTTGTTGACGACGATGTGGACCGTGCCACCGGTGCGGTAGCCGCGCACGAGCGCCAGGTTCAGCGTCTCGGCGACGACACCCTGGCCCGCGAACGCCGCGTCACCGTGCATGGCGACCGGCAGGACGGGGAAGAAGTCGCCGCCCTTGTCGAGCAGGTCCTGCTTGGCGCGCACGATGCCCTCGAGCACCGGGTCGACGGCCTCCAGGTGCGACGGGTTCGCGGTCAGCGACACCTTGGTCTCGCCGTCGCCGAACATCCGGAAGTACTTGCCCTCGGCACCGAGGTGGTACTTCACGTCGCCGGAGCCGTGCGCCTGGCCGGGGTCGAGGTTGCCCTCGAACTCGCGGAAGATCTGCGAGATCGGCTTGCCGACGATGTTCGCGAGCACGTTCAGGCGGCCGCGGTGCGGCATGCCGATGACGACCTCGTCGAGCTCGTGCTCGGCGGCCTTGTCGAGCACCGCGTCGAGCAGCGGGATGACGGTCTCGCCGCCCTCCAGCGAGAAGCGCTTCTGGCCGACGTACTTCGTCTGCAGGAACGTCTCGAACGCCTCAGCCGCGTTCAGCTTGCTGAGGATGTACTTCTGCACGGTGGCCGGGGGCTTCTCGTGCGGGACCTCGACGCGGTCCTGGATCCACCGGCGCTCCTCCGGCTCCAGGATGTGCATGTACTCGACGCCGACGGTGCGGCAGTACGAGTTGCGCAGCACGCCCAGGATGTCGCGGAGCTTCATCCGCTCCTGGCCGGCGAACCCGCCGACCGGGAACTCGCGGTCCAGGTCCCACAGCGTCAGGCCGTGGCTGAGCACGTCCAGGTCGGCGTGGGAGCGCTGGCGGTAGTTCAGCGGGTCCGTGTCGGCCATCAGGTGGCCGCGGGTGCGGAACGCGTCGATCAGCTCGATGACGCGGGCCGTCTTGTCGACAGCGCCCTCGGGGATGTCGGCGACCCAGCGGATCGGCTCGTAGGGCAGCCGCAGCGACGCGAAGATGTCGTCGTAGAAGCCGTCCTCGCCGAGCAGCAGCTGGTGCACGCGCTTGAGGAACTCGCCCGACTCCGCGCCCTGGATGATGCGGTGGTCGTACGTGGAGGTCAGCGTGATGATCTTGCTGACGCCCATGTCCGTGAGCGCCTGCTCGCTGGTGCCCTGGAAGTGCGCGGGGTACTCCATGGCGCCGACGCCGATGATCGCGCCCTGACCGGACTGCAGCCGCGGCACCGAGTGGTTCGTGCCGATCGTGCCGGGGTTGGTCAGCGAGATCGTGGTGCCGGAGAAGTCGTCCGCGGTCAGCGACCCGCCGCGGGCCTTGCGGATCAGGTCCTCGTAGGCCTGCCAGAACTGCGTGAACGTCATGTTCTCGCAGCCCTTGACCGACGCGACGACCAGCGTGCGCTGACCGTCCTTGCCGGGCAGGTCGATCGCCAGACCGAAGTTCACGTGCTCCGGCGTGACGACGAACGGCTTGCCGTCGGCCTCGGCGTAGTGCCGGTTCATGTTCGGGTACGCCTGCAGCGCCCTGACCACCGCGTAGCCGATGACGTGCGTGAAGGAGACCTTCCCGCCACGCGTCCGCTTCAGGTGGTTGTTGATGACGATGCGGTTGTCGGCCAGCAGCTTGGCGGGCACGGCACGCACGCTGGTCGCGGTCGGAACGGTGAGCGAGAGCTCCATGTTCTTCGCGATCGCGGCGGCGGCACCGCGCAACTGCTTCTGCTCCGGCTGCGCGCTCGGCTTGACCGGGGCGGCCTTCGCGGCCTGCTGCGGCGCCGGCTTGCCCGTCTGCGGCAACGTGGCCGCGGGCTTCGGCTGCACGGCAGCGGGCTTTGGCGCGGCCTGGCCGTTGTCAGCGGCGGGCGCCGTCACGGTCGTCGTGGTGGTCGTCGAACCACCGGCGCTGGCGGCGGCGTTGCCGTTACCACCCGCGCGCTTGTAGTCGGCAAAGAAGTCATGCCACGCCGGGTCTACGGATGAAGGGTCGGCGAGGAACTGCTCGTACATCTCCTCGACGAGCCATTCGTTCGGCCCGAATTGTGACGCAGGACTGCTGCTGGACACGGCTGGCGCTCGCCTCTATCCATCTCGCTCTTGGTGTTGACTCATGCGGTAGTCAGGCTAGTCCCCCTGGCCCCGGCCTTCACACGCTGGAGGCACCTGGCAAGGAGTGCTCAGTCACAGGATCGATCAGGACGGGCCTGGCGTCACCCGCAGTTGAGCAATTCTTGATGTGCGTCTCACTACGGCGCCTCCTTTTCGGGCAATGCCCACTGAGCTGTTGGACGGGCATACGCACTGAGAGCAGTGATCAGTTCACAATAGGTACACGTCGGGTACCTCGCGGATTGATCTTGCCTGGCTCGGTCAGCCGAGCGATCGCCGGATCGAGCCGGTCATCGCCTGCACGAACGCTGCCCGGTTCTCGTCCGTCGTGCGGTCCAGGGACAGGTACGGGTTCAGGTCCTCCAGCTCCACGAGCAGCAGGTCCCCGTCCTGTGTGCGGCACGCGTCGACCCGCTGGATGCCGTGGTCGAGGCCGTTCCAGTCGATGAACTTCTGCGCGAAGTCCAGGTCTGCGGCGGCGGCCTCGTAGTGGGTGAGTTCCCAGCGTTGGGCTGGGTGCGGGGCGTGCAGGGCGTACTGGAACTCGTGGTCGACGAAGTAGAACGACACTTCGTACCTGAAATCGATCATGGGCTGGATGAGGACGTCGGATTTGTCGCTGGTCCTGTCGCTGGTCCTGTCGCCGGTTTTGTAGCTGGCTTTGTCGTGGAGCTCGTCGCGGAGCTTGTCGCGGAGCTCGTCGTGGAGCTCGTCGCGGGTGACGAACTCGAGGCCGTGCGAGTCGGCGCCGGCTTTGGGCTTCACGACGTACCGGCTGGTGTGCGGGAGGCGGTCCAGGTCGCTCAGGCTGTCGATCGTGGGGATCACCGGGTAGCCCAGTTCGGTGAGGTCGAGCAGGTACTGCTTGCCGGCCATGTCGGCCTTGCCGGTCAACGGGTTGTAGACGCGCTGGCGCTGCGCTTCGGCCTGGTCGCGGAAGTGCCGGTAGGCGTCGGGGTAGCCGAGCACCGCGCCGCTGTTGCGGACCACGACGGTGTCGAAGCCGGGCATGAGGGCGGCGGCGTCGCGGGGGTGGCAGACGGCCAGGTCGAAGGCCTCGCGGAGCTTCGAGGTCAGGTAGATGTCCTCGTCGCAGTAGCGGCGGCCCCTGGCCGGGTAGGTGAGGTCGGAGACGTACAGGACGCGGGGGCGTTCCGGCATGGCTTGGGGCTCCTCGGCCTCGGGTGGGCTGGGAGCTGGTTTCTACGTCATGGCGGGGCATGGGGACGAGGGATCGTGTTGGGAGCCACGGTCCTGTCGCCTGCGGCCACCGGCCACGCGGGGCCGGTGGCACGGATGGCGCTGCCGTGACCGGGTGGCTGGTGGCGTGCCAGGTGGCTGGGGGCGCGACAAGGTGGCTAGGCGGCGGCTTCCGGGGTGGTGCTGTGTCGCCACAGCCGGGCGTAGGGGCCGTCGGCGGCGAGGAGTTCGGCGTGGGTTCCTTGCTCGGTGGCGCTGCCGTGACGGGCGGTCAGGCGGCGGCTTCCGGGGTGGTGTCGTGTTGCCACAGCCGGGCGTAGGGGCCGTTGGCGGCCAGGAGTTCCGCGTGGGTTCCTTGCTCGGCGATTCGGCCGTCGGCCAGTACGACGATGCGGTCGGCGCGCGCGGCGGTGGTCAGGCGAGTGCGGTGGCGCCCGCGGCGCTGCCGTCACGGGCGGTCAGGCGGCGGCTTCCGGGGTGGTGCCGTGTCGCCACAGCCGGGCGTAGGCGCCGTTGGCGGCCAGGAGCTCGGCGTGGGTTCCTTGCTCGGCGATCCGGCCGTCGGCCAGTACGACGATGCGGTCGGCGCGTGCGGCGGTGGCCAGGCGGTGCGCCACCACGAACGTCGTGCGGGTACCCGTCAGGTGGTCGCTTGCGGCCAGGACGGCGGACTCCGTGGACGGGTCGAGGGCGGCGGTGGCCTCGTCGAGCAGGAGGAGGTCCGGGTTTACCAGCTCGGCTCTGGCCAGGGCCACCAGCTGGCGCTGGCCCGCGGAGAGCTGGTTGCCGCGTTCGCCCACCGGCTGGTGGAAGCCGGCGGGGAGGGTCGCGACCATCGGGAGGGCGCCCACGGCCTCCACGGCCCGCTGGATCTCGGTGTTGGTGGCTGCCGGGCGGCCGTAGGCGACGTTCTCGGCCACGTCGCCGCCGAAGAGGTGGGCCTCCTGGGGGACCACGCCCAGGCGTTGGCGGTAGGCGGAGAGGTCGTAGGTGCGGACGTCCACGCCGTCGATCAGGACGGTGCCGGCGGTGGCGTCGTAGAAGCGGGCCACCAGCTTCACGAGGGTGGACTTGCCGGCGCCGGTCTCGCCGACCAGGGCCACGGTCTCGCCGGGGGTCACGTGGAGCGACACGTCGTCGAGGGCCGGGTGGTCGGCTCCCGCGTAGGTGAAGGTGACGTTGCGGAGTTCCACCTCGCCGCGCAGGCGGGCGGGGACTGGGATCGGGTTCGGCGGGGGCTCGACCGCGCTCGGGGTGCGCAGGAGGTCGCCGATGCGACGTAAGCCCACGCGGGCCTGCTGGTAGCCGTCGAAGACGCCGGAGAGCTGCTGGACCGGGCTGAAGAACAGGCCCAGGTACAGCAGGAAGGCCAGCAGGACGCCCGGAGTCAGCGTGCCGGCGGCCACCCGGTGGGTGCCCACCGCCAGGACCAGGGCCTGGGCCACGCCGGAGAGCATTGCCACGAACGGGAAGTACGTCGCGATGTAGCGCTGGGCCCGCAGGCGGGTGCGGCGGTAGGCGTCGCTGCGTTCAGCGAAGGCTTCCGCGGAGCGGCGTTCGCGGGTGTAGGCCTGGGAGACGCGCAGACCCGAGACGTTCTCCTGCAGGTCGGCGTTCACCGCGCTCACGCGTTCGCGGGCTTCCGCGTAGGCGGCGGAGGAGAGGCGCTGGAAGATCACCGTGGCGACCGCCAGCACCGGGACGACGGACAGGGCGATCAGGGCCAGCGACGCGTCCGTCACCACCAGGGCCCCGGTGACGCCGACGACGGTGAACAGGCTGATCACGGCCGTCACGAGGCCGGTCTGCAGGAACGTCGAGAGGGCGTCGACGTCCGTCGTCATCCTCGTCATGATGCGGCCGGCCATCTCGCGCTCGTAGTAGTCGAGGCCGAGGCGTTGCAGGTGGGCGTAGCTGCGGACGCGGAGCAGGTAGAGCAGGCGTTCGCCCAGGCGCGCGGCGAAGATCGTGCTGCCCGCCGTCGTGAACCAGCCGGCCACCACCAGGGCGACGCCCAGGCCGACGGCCTGCCAGAGCGGCGCCTCGGTGCCGGCGACCACGCCGCCGTCGATGCCCAGGCGCACCAGCGCGGGCATGCCCATGCCGAGCAGGGTGTCCAGCACCACCAGGACGCCGACGCCGGCCAGCGCCCAGCGCACCGGGCGGAGCAGGCGGGCCAGCCGGAAGCCGGGGTCGGGGGCGCGCGGGTCTTCGCCGTGCAGCACCGGGGCCTCCGTCGCGGGCGGCAGCTTGCGGACCTGGGCCAGCAGTTCCGGCGTCGGCGGGCCGCCGGACAGTGCGGACATGCCGCCACCACCGCCGCCCCTCCTGCCACCGGACGACGTCGGCGCGGGTGCTCTGCCCTCGTCGATCAGGCGCTGGTCCAGCTCGGTCTGGGTGACGGCAGGCCACAGTTCGCCGGACACGGCCGGAGCTGTCGACTCGATCGCCTCGTCCGGGCCCGCCAGCAGATCGCGGTAGAGGGAACAGCGGGACATCAGCTCGTCGTGTGTGCCCACGTCGACCACGCGGCCCGCGTCCAGAACCGCGATGCGATCGGCCAACGACAGCGTGGAACGTCTGTGCGCCACCAACAACGTCGTGCGTGACGCCGTCACCGAGGCCAGCGTCGCGTGGATCGCGGCCTCGGTCGCGTTGTCCACCGCGGACGTCGCGTCGTCCAGCAGCAGCACGCGGGGGTCGGAGAGCAGGGCACGCGCCAGCGCGACGCGTTGGCGCTGACCGCCCGACAGCGTGAGGCCGCGTTCGCCCACCACCGTGTCGTAGCCCGCCGGCAGCGCCTCGATGAACTCGTGCGCCTCTGCGGCCTTCGCGGCCTGCTCGACCTCGGCCCTGGACGCGTCGGGACGGCCGTACGCGATGTTCGTGAACACCGTGTCGGAGAAGAGGAACGCTTCCTCGAACACCACGCCGACCGCGCCGCGCAACGACTCCAGGCGCAGCGTCCGCACGTCCACGCCGCCCACCCGGACCGCGCCGGCGTGCACGTCGTAGAACCGGGGCAGCAGCAGGGAAACCGTCGACTTGCCGGAACCCGCGGTGCCGACCAGCGCCAGCGTCTCGCCCGGCTGCACCGAGATCGAGAAGTCCTTCAGCACCGGTTCGCTGCGGGCGTAGCCGAACGTCACGTCCGAGAACGTGATCCCGAGCGGACCGTCCGGCACCTCGCCAGGCCCGTCCCGCACGTCCGGCTGCGAGTCGATCAGCTCGTACACCCGCTCTACGCCGGCGCGGGCCAGCTGCGCGGACACCATCAGGCTCGACAGCAACCTGGTCGGGCCCACCAGGTTTGCCACGTACGCCGTGAACGCGAGGAACGTGCCCAGCGTGACCTGGCCGTGCAACGCCAGCCAGCCGCCCAGGCCCAGCACCGCGACCTGGCCGAGCAACGGCAGCGCGGTGACCGTCGCGAGCGGCCGCGACGACAACCTGGCCGCCCGCATCCGTTCCGCGAACAGGGTTTTCGCGTGCTTCTCCAGCCGCGCGACCTCACGCGCCTCCTGGCCGAACCCCTTCACCACGCGGACACCGGTGACGGTCTCCTCGACGTGCTGCGCGAGATCGGCGGCCCGCTGCTGCGCGGACCACGTGGCCGGGAACAACGTCAGCCGGGTGCGGCCCGCCAGCCACGCCACCAGCGGCAGCACGACCAGCGCGATGATCGTCAGCGGCACCGACAGGTAGAGCATCGCGGCCAGAGCGGCCAATGCGAACACCACGGTGCCGACTGCCAACGGCGCCATCATCAGCAACGACTGCACCAGCTGCAGGTCCGTGATCGACCGCGACACGATCTGCCCGGTCCGCATCTCGTCCTGCTTCGCGCCGTCGAGCCGTTGCACGGCGGAGAAGACCCCGAGCCTCAGATCGTGCTGCACGCCCAGCGCCAGCCGCCCGCCCAGATACCGGCGCAGGAACGCCGACCCGAACGTGAGCAGCTCCAGCACGATCAGCGCGACCGTCAGCACCCACAACCTGTCGGTGCGGCCCGTCGTCGAGTCGTCGATCGCGGTCTTGAGCAGCAACGGACCCGCCGCCTGCAGGCCGACGCCGACGACCGCGGCCACCACCGACAACACCACCAGGCGGGGGTGTTGCCAGCAGGCCGCGGTCAGTCGGCGGATCCAGCCCTTGGTCACGCGTCCCAGGTTACGGACGGGGTCCGACAGAAAATTGTGATCTCAGAAACCGCAGGTCAGGTGATGTTCTTGCGCGCCACGAGCGCCCAGCCGCCACCGAAGGCGACCCCGACCCAGCCGAGGAAGATGAGCCCGGACAGCCACCACGCCTGCGCGCCACCGGCACCCGCGATGATCCGCAGCCACTCGACACCCTCTTCGGGCACCACGCCGGCCGTGGAGAGGAACAGGTCGACGGCCACCGTGCCGGTGAGCCCGTCGACCGACCCGTTCGGCAGGAAGCCGACGAGCGTCTCCGGCGTGCCGGAGATCCGCAGTCCGAGCTGCAGCGCGTTCTCGATCACCAGGAAGTACATGATCAGCAGCACGACCACCCCGGCGACGTTCGGGATCAACGCGCCGATGCCGATGCCGAACATCGTCATCAGGATCGACGACAGCACGCAGACCAGCGTGAGCATCGCCCAGCCGCCCGCGTCGGGAAGCTGGGAGGACTCGCTGACGAGCACGACGCCGAGCGCGGTGGACGCCATGATCGCCAGCCCGTACACCGCGCCCCAGAACGCGTAGACCAGCATCTTGGCCAGCATGGCGTGCATCCGCGACGGCGCGGTCAGGAACGTCGTCGTGATCGTCCGCCTGCTGATCTCGCCGGAGATGGCCAGCGCGCCGAACACCAGCGGGAACAGCGTGGCGAGGTTGATGGACCGCGCCATGCCGAACATCGAGACGCGCCACTGGTCCGGCGTGACGCCCAGCACCTGCGAAAGCTCTTCCGCCTCCGAGGTCGAGATCAGGTTGACGAACCACTGGCCGATCAGGCCGGACAGAAGACCGCCGCCCAGCGCCAGCAGCACCGTCGGGATCAGCAGACCCCACCACAGGCCGGTCGTCGTCGTCTTGCGGAGCTCCGCCTGTACGAGGTTGCCCATCAGGCCCAACCACCCTGCTGATTGAACGGAGCCGGGGCCGGGGCGTATCCGGCGTACTGGCCACTGGTGAGCTGGAAGAAGAGCCGCTCCAGGTCGACCTGTTCCTCCTGGATGCCGTAGACCGACACACCGGCGCGCAACGCGACGTCCGCGACGTGCTTCGAGTCCACTCCGGACACGGCGAGCCGCCCGTCCACGAGCTGCTCGATCGTCTCGATGCCGTCCTCCCGCAGCGCGGCCGCCAGTGCGTTGACGTCCGACGGCTGCACGAGAACGCGGCGTTGTTGTTGCTGGCGCAGGTGATCCAGCGCCCCGTAGTACACGGTCTGACCGCGCGAGATGATCACGACCTGGTCGACGGTCTGCTCCACCTCGGCCAGCAGGTGGCTGGAGATCAGCACCGTGCGGCCCATCCGCGCGTACGACTGCAGGAACGTGCGCAGCCACGCGATGCCCTCGGGGTCGAGGCCGTTCGCGGGCTCGTCGAGCACGAGCACCTGCGGGTCACCGAGCAACGCCGTCGCCAGCGCCAGCCGCTGCTTCATGCCCAGCGAGAACCCGCCCACCCTGCGGTCGGCCGCGGTACCGAGACCGACCAGACCGAGCACCTGGTCGGCCTGTGCGTCCGGCACGCCGACGGCCGCCGCGTACACGCGCAGGTGGTTGCGGGCCGTGCGGGCGGGGTGGAACCCCTGCGCCTCCAGCACCGCGCCCACCACGCGGCCGGGCTGGCCGAGCTGGTGGAACTGCCGTCCGTTGATCGTCGCCGTGCCCGAGGTCGGCTGGACGAGCCCGAGCAACATCCTCAGAGTCGTCGTCTTGCCGGCGCCGTTCGGGCCGAGGAAGCCCGTCACGGTGCCAGGAGACACGGTGAAGCTCAGGTTCTGCACCGCGGTCACCGAACCGAACTGCTTGGTCAGGTTCTGCACCGCGATGAGGCCGCTGCCGTCATGCATGCGACCCATCCTGCCCGACAGGTCAGTCGGGCAAGGCGTGCTTCGGCCGAGTCACCACGGGAGCGCGGTGCACCACGGGCGGTGCGTCGGTCAAGATCGGCAGCTCAGCGGTGAGCTCTGCGGGTGCTTCCACGGGCAGTTCGTCGATCGTGCCCGATCGGGTGAAAGGGTTGCGCAACGGCTTGCGGCGCTCGCGATGCGGCAGGCCCTCTCCGATCAGGTGCTGGTGCGCCATGTTCCAGATCTGGCACGGCCACCGGCGGCGGCGCAGCCAGCCGGGACAGGCCTTGCAGCGGCCGTCCTCGTCGGGTTGGTGGACCGTCAGCAGCAGACGCCAGCCGTCCGCCAGGCGGTGGATCTCCGCGCGTGCCAGCGGAACCAGCGCCTCGGCCTCGCCGTGCTCGGCCACCTTGTCGAGCAGTGCCAGACGTTGCAGCACCGCGTCGCGCAGGGTCTCGTCCATCACATCTTCGCCGAGGCCTGGTCGAGCAAAGAGCCCAGTCGACGCGTCTGAGTGGCGGACATCACAGCGGTCTCGCCGGGCGGCGCGACCAGCAGAACTCGGTCGTTCTCGACCAGAACGGTCATCGATCTGTCCCGACCGAACGGGTCGTGGCAGTGGATCCATCCCTGTGGTTCAGCCATGGAATCTCCCTTCGAGGGACACCCGACTCCGTCTTCATCGGCCGTCGGCCCTGCTCGGCGCACCGTCCCGCGGGGAATTCACTCGTTTGCTGGACGGGCCGAACACGGGCGGTGGTCCAGTCGGGGAAACTTTTGGGTCGCGTTTGGGCGGGGGTGCTGGGCGCCGCTGCCATCGGCCCGCTATATTTGATTACGGCGGCCCCGCTCCCAGTGACCCCCAGGCTGGTTGAGCGCGGCCGCCCTTTACGTATCCGGGTGACAAACCCCCGCAAGCTCTCTCTTCTTCCCTCAGTGAAATCCTCTTGCGCCCTGAGGCCTCGTACACTGTAAGTTGCTCGTACACCGTAAGGGGGACGAGATGACTTCAACGACCGAGAAGGTCGGGGTGCAGCCGCACCCGCAGCGCTGGGCCGTGCTCGGCGTGCTCTGCCTGTCCGTGATGGTCGTGGTGCTCGACAACACCGTGCTGAACGTGGCGATCCCGTCGATCTCCACTGGTCTCGGCGCCAGCACCGCGGACATCCAGTGGATGATCAACGCCTACTCGCTCGCACTGGCCGGGCTGCTGCTGACGACCGGCTCGCTGAGCGACCGCTTCGGCCGCAAGCGCGCACTTCTGACCGGGCTGGCGCTCTTCGGCGCTGGCAGCGCCGTCGCGGCCTACGCGGGTTCGTCCGAGGCGTTGATCGCCGCTCGCGGCTTCATGGGCATCGGCGCCGCCATGTTGATGCCCGGCACGCTGGCCGTGCTGATGCAGTTGTTCGACGAGAAGGAACGCCCTAAAGCCATCGGCATCTGGGCCGCGGTCACCAGCCTCGGCTTCGCGGCCGGACCGGTGATCGGTGGCGCGCTGATCAAGCACTTCTGGTGGGGCTCGGTGTTCCTGATCAACGTCCCGGTGGCGGTCCTCGCGATCGCGGCCGTGGCGGCACTCGTGCCGGAGTCGAAGGATCCGACCGTGCGCAGGCCGGACGTCCTCGGCTCGATCCTGTCGATCATCGGCATGGTCTCGCTGGTGTACGCGGTGATCTCGGTGCCGGAGAACGGTTTCGGCTCGCTGGAGTTCGGTCTGCCGCTCGCGCTCGGGCTCGTCACCATGACGGCGTTCGCGTTGTGGGAGAGGCACACCGCGGAACCGATGCTGGACCTCGGGTTCTTCAAGGATCGCCGCTTCACCGGCGCGGTGGCGTCGGGCGTGCTGGCGTCGTTCGGCATGGCCGGCTCGCTTTTCCTGCTGACGCAACACCTTCAGGGCGTGCTCGGCTACAGCCCGCTGGAGGCGGGGGTGCGCGTCGCGCCGATGGCGATCGCGTTGCTCGTCACCAGCAACACCCTCGGCCAGCTCGTGCTGAAGCTGGGCGCCGGCAAGGCGATGCTGCTCGGCATGACGATCGTCGCGGGCGGCGTGGTGCTGCTCTCGATCGGCGCGACCTACCCGCCCACGCTGGCCGGGCTGATCCTGATCGGCGTCGGTGTCGGTGTCGCACAACCGGTTGCGGTCAACGCGTTGATGGGCGCCATCCCGCCGGAGCGCGCGGGCATCGCGTCCGGCCTGTCGAGCACGCTGACGGAGCTGGGTGCGTCGTTCGGCATCGCGGTGCTGGGCGCGTTCCTGTCGGCGCGGTTCGCGGCTTCGCTGCCGGACGGCGTGCCGTCGCGGTCGCTGTCCGAGGCACTGCACAGCGGTGCGGATCTCACGGTCGTGCGTGAGGCGTTCTCGAACGGCATGACCGTGAGCCTGGTGATCGGTGCGATCGCCGTGTTCCTGGGAGGTGTTGTGGCCAGCGTGTTGCTTCGGCGTGCTTAGGATCGCTGCTGTGGACAGCGTGTGGTTCGGCAAGCCCCGGCCCAGCAGCGGGCAGCCCCTCGGCCTGAGCCGGGAGGCCATCGTCCGCAAGGCGCTGGAGGTGCTGGACGAACACGGCCTGCAGAAGCTCTCCATGCGCAAGCTCGCCGCCGAGCTCGGCGCGGCACCGATGTCGCTGTACTGGCACGTGCCGACGAAGGACGCGTTGCTCGAACTCTGCCTGGACGAGGTCTGGGGCGAGTTCGGGCGGCCGGAGTCCGGCACCGACTGGGAGACGGCGTTGCGCGGGATGATGCACTCGTTGCGTCATCTCGCGCTCAGGCACCCGTGGTGGGTGCGCAACATCGGCGAGTTCGCGACGATCGGCCCGAACGCTGTCGCGATGGCGGACGCGATGCTCGAATGCCTGCGGGCGGCCGGTCTTTCGGTGGTCGAGGCGTCGCGGTCGGTGTCGACGGTGTCGAGCTTCGTCATCGGGTTCGCGATCGCCGAGGTGAACTTCAACGGCAGCGGCAGGATGGACGTCGCGCCGCCGGACATGTCGAGGATCGCCGATCTGTACCGCGACAGGCACCCGCACTACGTCGAGATGCTGGACGAGCCCGCGCTGTGGTCGGTGGACGGGCAGTTCGAGTTCGGGCTGGACTGCGTGATCGACGGCGTCCGGGCGAGGGTCGCGGTGCCGCGGTCATGAGCTGGAGCCTGTACGGCGAGATCACGCGACCGGTCGAGGTCGCGACGCTGGTGCAGCGCACCCGTGAGGTGCTGCGCGAGTTGCTGGCGTTGGACGAACTTCCGGAGCTGACAGCCAACGCCCCGGTGCTGACCATCGAGACGGCACGGACCGGACTTCGACTTCCAGGTCCTGCTGGCCACGGGAGACGGCGCGGAGGTCGGCACGCTCATCCAGGAGGAGCTCCTCGACGTCGCCCCGCGGCCCGTGCTCGTCTCGGTCTGCCCGCGCCACAACGTCGGAATCAGCTGCGTGAGCGTGGTGCTGTGCATCGCGATCGCCGTGGCCGCGGCCGACCTCGGCGGCGGTGAGTACCTCGACGAGGAGCGCGCGATCGTGCGGCCGCTGACGTACGAACCGGAGCGGGTGATCGCGACGACCCGGCTGGCCCGCAGCGACCTGACCTTCGCCCGGCGGTGCGAGCACTACCTGCGCCAGTTCCGCCACCTCGGTGGCTGGCCGCAGCTCGTCACCCTCGCCGAATAGGCGAAACCCCCGCAGCGTGATCGCGTGCGGGGGCCTCATTCATTCAGTTGGCCTGTGTTAGATCACGGTCTCCAGCGGCGTGTGCACGAGGCCGGTCGCCTCGGCCACCGGGCCGTTGGTGAGCTGGCCGGCGTGGACGTTCAGGCCCAGGGCCAACGAACGGTCGTCCTTCAGCGCCTGCGCCCAGCCCTTGTCGGCCAGCGCGACCGCGTAGGGCAGCGTCACGTTGGTCAGCGCGTAGGTCGAGGTGCGCGGGACGGCGCCCGGCATGTTGGCCACGCAGTAGAAGACCGAGTTGTGGACCTCGTAGGTCGGCTCGGCGTGCGTGGTGGCGCGGGAGTCCTCGAAGCAACCGCCCTGGTCGATGGCGATGTCGACGAGCACCGAGCCCGGCTTCATGTCGGCGACGAGCGCGTTCGAGACCAGCTTCGGGGCCGCGGCACCGGGGACGAGCACGGCGCCGATGACCAGGTCGGCCTCGCGGACGGCCTGCTCAACAGAGAAAGCGTTCGACGCCAGCGTGCGCAGTCGGCCCTGGAACTGGGCGTCGATCTGGCGCAGGCGGTCGACGTTGGTGTCGAGGATCTGGACGTCGGCGCCCATGCCGACGGCGATGGTGGCGGCGTTGATGCCGGCCACGCCGCCGCCGATCACGACCACGCGGGCCGGGGCGACGCCGGGGACGCCGCCGGGCAGCACGCCGCGGCCGCCGGAGGGCTTCATCAGGGCGAACGCGCCGACCTGCGGGGCCAGCCGGCCCGCGACCTCGGACATCGGGGCGAGCAGCGGCAGCGAGCGGTTCGGGAGCTGCACGGTCTCGTAGGCGATGGCCGTGGTGCCGGAGGCCAGCAGGGCCTCGGTCAGCGGCTTGTCGGCGGCGAGGTGCAGGTAGGTGAAGAGGGTCTGGCCGGCGCGCAGGCGGGGGTACTCCTCCGCGATGGGCTCCTTGACCTTGAGGACCAGGTCGCCCTCGGCCCAGACGTCGTCGGCCGTGGGGAGGATCTTGGCGCCCGCGGCGAGGTACTCCTCGTCGGTGATCGCGGAGCCCAGACCGGCGCCCTGCTCGACGTAGACGTCGTGGCCGCGGCTGGTCAGTTCGTGGGCACCGGCAGGGGTGAGGGCGACGCGGTACTCGTGGTTCTTGATCTCGCGGGGAACAGCGATCCGCACGATGACTCCTCCGTTCGGTGGCCGACATCTCACAATGTGAGGCAGCCTGAAGGTCATGTCACCGTGCGGATCGCACTATCCGGTCACTGTCCGGTTGTTCTGCTAGGACAAAGCCACCTTGAAGACCCATGCGTGCTGGCCAACGCCGGCAGGCACGTCGACCACCAGTTTTCCACCCGATCGGGTCCATTTCAGGGGCCTGTCATGGCCGAGCAAGGTGATCTTGTCGCCGTCCTTGAGCGGCACCGGAGCGTCGACCACGAGCTGTGACCCCGGCTGGACCAACGAGGTGATGTAGAACGCCTCGTTCGGCTTCACGGTGAACCGCAGCGAACCGAGCTGGGCCATCCGCGACCAGTACGTCGTGCCGTAGATCGACTCACCGTTGGTCTTCAGCCAGGCACCGGTCTCGCGCAGCCGCTGCTGCATGATCTCCGGAATCGAACCGTCCGCCCGCGGGCCGATGTCCAGCAGGAAGTTGCCGTTCTTGGACGTCGTGTCGACCAGCGTGTCGACCACCTCGTCCGCGGTCATGTACATCGAGTCGGGCGTCGCCCGGTTCCACCCGTAGGAGCGCGGGTCGAGACCCCGCGAGGCCTCCCACTTCTTCACCACGGTGTTCGGGTACGTCGCGTACTCCGGCGTCGTGTAGTCGTGGGTCGGGATGCCGCACCGGTCGTCGACCGTCACGTCCTTCGGCTTCGCCCGGTTCTTGGCCTTGTTGAAGTAGTCGGCCAGCACGCGGCGGCTGTCGTTCGCACCGCCGATGTCGCACCAGATGACGTCCGGGTCGTAGCCGTCGACCAGCTCGGTCATCTGCGGCGCCTGGTAGTCGCGCACGAAGTCCCGCCCGGCCTGGTAGCCGGTGTAGGGCTCGGGAGCGCCCGTGTACGGGTTGCGCGGCGCGTTGCCGCTCCACGGGTTGTCCGGGTTGAACCACTCCGGCATCGAGAAGTAGAGACCGTTCTTCATGGCCGGCGTGTACTTCCGCGACGCGTCGAACAGCTCCTTCACCAGGTCGCGACGGGGCCCGAGATCGACGGAGTCCCGTCCGGACACCTTCGAGTCCCACAGCGCGAAGCCCTCGTGGTGCTTCGAGGTCAGCACGTAGTACTTCGCGCCGGCGGCCTGGAACAGCTCGGCCCACTCGCGCGGGTTGAACTTCGAGGCGGTGAACTGCGGGATGAACTGGTCGTACGCGAAGTCCTTCCCGTGCGTCGCCGCGTGGTACGGGTGCACGGCGTTCGAGGGGTTCTGCATCCACTGCCAGTACCACTCCGCGTACTGCTCGCCCGGCGGCGACCACGCGGGCACCGAGTACAGGCCCCAGTGGATGAAGATGCCGAACTTGGCGTCGTCGAACCAGTACGGCGACTCGTGCGCGGCCAGTGACGCGTCGGTCGCCTGGTAGTCCGCCACGCCCAGGACGAACCGGGCCTTCTGCGAGGCGGTCACACGGGCAGTCTGAGCGATGACCTTCCCGTCGAACGTGCCGGTCCGGTACGCGTGGACGCCGATCCGCACCCGCGCGTCCTCGCCGGGAGCGAGGCGTTTCACCAGGGCCGGCTGCAGCGTGACGACGCCCAGCCCCTCGGCGCGCACCGACACGTTCGAGATCCACTGGTCACCGAGGTTCACGACGGTCGCCTCGATCGTCTGGCCACCCACGCGAGGCAGCTTGGCCGTGCTGCGCGCGGAACGGACCGCGAGCACCTCGCCCTTGCCCGCCGGCTGCAACGACAGCGCGAACACGTGCAGCGATGACTTGCCCTCGACGGCCGGGTTCGTGGTCGGCAGCGTGATGCCGACGGCCTCCCGCGCGGGATCCGTCCACACCTGACCAGTGCCGATCGACACAGGGTGCTGGTCGGTTCCGTCCGGCGAATAGCGGAACGGAGCGGAGATCGGACCACTGCCCGTGTACCAGTCGGGTCCGGTCAGTCCGCCGGTGGTCGTCGTCCCGTCGGCGTAATGCACCGTCACGGTGCCTCCCGCCGTGCCGTAGCTGGACGAGACGAGGAAGTGCGCGGTCAAGTAACGGCCGCGCGGCAGGTCGATCCGCTGACCGAGAGCGACCACGTTGTTGGGCCGCGACTGTGAATGTTCCGGGAACAAGTACGGTACGGAATCGGCTGTGACCTGCCCGGATGGGAGTCCTTCCGCAGGGAAGGCGTAACCGGAACCGTCGAAGTTGCCGGTCCGGTCGGCGGCGGAGTCGATGCCGTCGTTGTTGAAGTGGGAGCTGATCGGTACGGGGATGGGCTGGGGAGCTTCCGCTGCACTCGCGGTGGGGAGCGGTGCGACGAGAAGTGAGGCGAGCAGAGCGGCAGGGAGCGCTGTCCTCATAAGACCTCCGATGTCTCCCTTCATCTGAGACCGCTCCCTCATTCATGTCAACCCACTTCGCGTTGACACTTGGCGGTGGCCGCACATAGCGTTCGGGCGTTCCGAGAACTGAAGATCGCCGCGATGCCACTGGCATCAGAACCCGAGTGGGAGAGACCTCGACGAACGAGTCGGGGCGCCGAAGGGGCAAGCTCCCGCACACTCTCAGGCAGCAAGACCGCTCGGGGTAGGCAACTCTGCACGGCGGAGGGGGCGCAAGTTTCCTGACCGAGCCGTGATGCCAGAGATGCCAGAGGAGTCGCCGTGGAGTTCCCCGAGAACCTGCTCTACACCGTCGAGCACGAGTGGGTCGACTGGACGCCGGGTACCCAGGACCCGCTCACCTGCGGAATCACCGAGTTCGCGGCGGACGCGCTCGGCGACATCGTCTTCGTGCAACTCCCCGAGGTCGGCACCAAGGTCGTCTCGAACGCGGTCTGCGGCGAGCTCGAGTCCACCAAGTCGGTCAGCGACCTCTACTCCCCGGTCAGCGGCGAGGTCCTCGAGGTCAACCAGGCCGTCGTCGACGACCCGGCGATCGTCAACAACGACCCGTACGGCGCCGGCTGGCTCTTCCGCGTGCGCGTCGAGTCGGCCGAGAACCTCCTGACGTCGGCGAAGTACGCCGAGCTCACCAAGACTGACTGACCGCCCCACCACCACGAAGGACTGATCAGTGGCGATCAGCGTTTTCGACCTTTTCTCCGTCGGCATCGGACCGTCCAGCTCCCACACGGTCGGCCCGATGCGGGCGGCCGCGATGTTCGTCGAGAAGCTCGGTGCACGAGTGTCCGAAGTGGACCGCGTGCACGTCGAGCTGTTCGGCTCGCTCGGCGCGACCGGGCACGGCCACGGCAGCCCGAAAGCCGTCTTCCTCGGCCTCGAGGGCAACCACCCGGAAGAAGTCGATCCGGCGGTCGCGGCCGGGCGCGTCGAGGAGATCGTCACCGGCAACCGGCTGAGGCTCGGCGGCGTGCACGAGATCGACTTCGTGCACGACCGCGACCTCGTCATGCACCGGCGCAAGTCGCTTCCGTTGCACCCCAACGGCATGAGCTTCGAGGCGTACCGGGGCGAGGAGTCGGTCGAGCACGCCGTCTACTACTCGATCGGCGGCGGCTTCGTCGTCGACGAGAACGCGTCGGGCACCGACCGGATCAAGCCGGACACCACCCCGCTGCCGCACCCGTTCCTCACCGGCGACCAGCTGCTCGCGCGGTGCCGCGAGACGGGCCTGTCCATCAGCGAGATCATGATGGCCAACGAGCAGTCGTGGCGAAGCGAAGACGAGATCCGCCAAGGACTTCTGCACATCTGGCACGTGATGCAGGAGTGCGTCGAACGCGGCTGCAACGAGCACGGCATCCTGCCCGGCGGCCTCAAGGTCCGCCGCCGTGCCGCCGAAATGCGCAAGACGCTGGAGCGAGAGCACTTCGTCACCGACCCGCTGCGCGTCATGGACTGGGTGACGCTCTTCGCGTTGGCGGTCAACGAGGAGAACGCGGCGGGCGGCCGTGTCGTCACCGCGCCGACCAACGGCGCGGCCGGCATCGTCCCGGCGGTTCTGCACTACTACACGAAGTTCGTGCCGGGCGCTTCGGATGACGGCGTGATCAAGTTCCTGCTCACCGCGGCCGCGATCGGCGTGCTGTTCAAGGAGAACGCCTCCATCTCCGGCGCCGAGGTCGGCTGCCAGGGCGAGGTCGGCTCGGCCTGCTCGATGGCCGCCGGCGGTCTCGCCGAGGTGCTCGGCGGCACCCCCGAACAGGTCGAGAACGCCGCCGAGATCGCCATGGAGCACAACCTCGGCCTCACCTGCGACCCGATCGGCGGCCTGGTGCAGATCCCGTGCATCGAACGCAACGCCGTCGCGTCGATCAAGGCGATCACCGCGGTGCGCATGGCTTTGCGCGGTGACGGTTCGCACTTCGTGTCGCTGGACAAGGTCATCAAGACCATGCGGGACACCGGTAAGGACATGTCGGTGAAGTACAAGGAGACAGCTCGAGGCGGGCTCGCCGTGAACGTCATCGAGTGCTGATCTCCACCAGCGCGTCGATGTGCATCGCCGCGTACTGCGCGTGCTCGTTGTCCATTTCGGACAGCCGCACGCGCAGTGCGGGGGTGAGCAACCACTCCCGGATCGGCTCGGCGGGCGCGAGCCGCCGCCAAGCGAGCGAGTGCTCGTCCGGCGCGAAGTGGCAGGTCAGCGGGCGTCGTACGCCTGCTGGGCCGCCAGCACGTCCGGCATCCGCGCCTCCAGGAGCTGGATCAGCGCGAGCACCCGCTCGGCCGTCTCCTGCCCGAGCGGCGTGAGGCTGTAGTCGACGCGCGGCGGGTTCGTCGGCTGCGCGTCGCGGTGCACGAGGCCGTCGCGCTCCAGCGCGTGCAACGTCTGGGACAGCATCTTCTCGCTGACCCCGTCGACCCGGCGGCGCAGCTCGTTGAACCGCAGCGGACCGTCCACGAGCACGCCCATCGTCAGGCTGCCCCACCTGCCGGTGACGTGCTCCAGCGTCGGGCGTGACGGACACGCCTTCGCGAACACGTTGTACTCCACCGGCCGAGAATACCCCGAGATAGCGCTAACCGAAAGTTAGCGCTATCTCGGGGTCATCAGAACGGCCAGTCGGCGTTCTGACCTGCCTCGAGCAGGGGGATGAGCCGGAAGGTCGCGTCGGTCAGGCCACCGAACTCGTGCCGGTTCGCCTTGCCGGTGGCGTACGCGGCCTTCTGGTATCCGGCCAGGTTGAAGCCGTAGATCGGCACGTGCCGCGGCACGGCGTTGCAGACGCCCCGGCCCTGGGTCTGCATGTCCGAAATGATGAACACGCGGTCGTGGCCCCGGTAGGTCCGCCGCAGCGCCCCGGCGATGTCGGTGCCGTGCCCGACCTCACCGATCCGCTTCAGGAACCGGTCGACCGTCCGGATCACCGACGCGCCCGGCGCGATGTCGTGCCGGAACGTGCCGTCCGCGAACCCGTGGACGTCGACCCGCTCACCCTTCGCGCCCAGCGCGACGCCGAACACCGCCGCGGCCTTGGCCGGGGTGACCTTGGACTTCGCCGAGATCGTGGTGTGCGTCATCGACGCCGAGGTGTCGATCAGGATCAGCGACCGGCCGGGCAGAGCCGGCAGGTTGCCGAGCGACGCCTGCAGCGCCTGGTCCAGGGCGTGGCCCCAGCGCAGGCTCGGTGCCGCCTCGTACGCGGACAGGAACCGGAACGGGAACTGGCGCGAGCGAGCGACCTGAGCCGGGTCGGCCAGGCGTGCCGCCACCTGCGCGGCGACCTCGTCGGACATTCCCGCCTGGTCGAAGTTGCGCAGGTTGCGCAGGAGCGCCATGTAACCCATGGACGGCGCCAGTGCCTCCCACACCTCCTTCGTCAGCGGTCCCTGCAGCCACCCGGCCACCGACTCCCAGGTCATCCCGACCCGGCGCAGCACGTCGGCCGCGTCAGGACGCTCGAACAGGGCACGCCGCTCCTCGACCGGCCACGCCATCAGCTCACGCCGTGCCGTGATCACCCGCAGCGACTCAGGTACCGCCGCGTCGCCGTCCCGGCGCCGGTCGAGCACGTACTCGAACAGGTCGCCCTGCCAGCCGGCGCGTGGCGACGGGTGCACGAGGTTGAGCACGTCGGCCATCTTGAAGCCGCGTGCGTCGCTGTCCCACTTCACGGCGGCGCGCTCGTCGTAGAGGCGAGCGACGGCGTCGGCGATGCCGCGCTTGATCGGCTTCGGCACGCGCCGGCCGTTCGTGCCGGTCCAATAGGCGAGGAGTTCGCCCGGCTCGTCCGCTCGCTGCAGCACCGAGTCCACGACCGCGCGGTTGGTGACGCCCGCGTCGGACTCTGCCGCGAGCCGTGCGTGGACGAACTCGGCCGCGCCGACGAGCGACGCGGTGCGCATGTTGGCCTCGCTGCGCAGCCACTTCAGCAGGCGCGCGGTCCACTCGGGATCCGCGAGCGCCGCGGTGTGGACGAGCTGGGCGAAGCGGGTGTCACGCTGGTCCGAGGACTCGTAGAAGGTGTCCTCGCCGCCCATGTTCGACACGGCGAGCAGGAACAGCTCGGACTTCGTGTCGCGGGCGTAACCGTCGCCGCCCTCGTAGGTGCGGCCGGACGGAGCCGGCGCCGTGGCGACCGGGCTGGTGCCCGCCGGACGCGCGCGGAAGATGTTGAACTTCGACATCGGCTCTTCCCCCCTCAGAGAAAAAGAAAAGGGAGCCCACGAACTCCACACGTGGCCCGAGATCAAAGTCGCGGAAGGTGTTTGGTGCTCTGCCGGACTGAGCTACAGCCGAATGGCTGACAGGATTCGAACCTGCGACCGCCCCATTAACAGTGGAAGTAACCCCCCACTTCGCACCGGGCCACGTGTGAAGTTGTGCGCTCCCGAGATCAAGGTCGCCAACGGGTTGTTTGCGTTTTCGAGACGAAGTAACCGCTGGCTTCGCACCGGGTGCACACTCATACAACCACGCTGCGCCAGCGATTTTTCTAGGGCGCCGCCTTCACGAGCCGGCGCAGCAGGTAGAACAGCCCCACCGTCAGCAGGAATCCGACCGCGCTGATCATCACGATCTGCTCCATGGTGTCCGCCTGCGAACCCGCGAACACGTAGGCGGAACAAATCGGCACGGTTCCGACGAGGGTGAACAGCATGAAAGTCCGGAATGACACCCTGGACACGCCTGCCGACACCGACACGGTCTCCGCCATCATCGGAATGCCGCGCGCCACGCCGAAGAACCAGGGACCGAACTGGCGGCCCCAGCGCCGCATTTCAGTCAGTTCGTCAATGGTCACGACCCGGCGCACCAACCACGGGCCTGCATACCGGCCGAGGGCGTACCCTGCGGCAGAGGAACCCAGGGACCCGACGATCGCGAGTGCCAGCCCGACGGGCAGGCCGAGTGCCGTTCCCGCGAGCACGATGAGCGGAGTCGACGGCACGGGTAGCAGCACGTCCACGACGAGCAGGGCGAAGATCGCCACTGCCGCCCACACCGGGTCGATGCCACGCACCCACGTCACGACACCTTCGAAGTCGATGAGGTCGAGTGCCTCGAACACGATCCAGCTCAGCAGCACGAAGCCGAGCACGACGGCCGGTATCCACTTCCACCGGACGCCTGTCTCATAACTCATCGGGTGATGGTCGCCCACCTCGATGCGCCGGACAATCCGCCAGTGGCGCAGGTTCCGAGAAGGAGACACACATGAGTGACGATCTCGTGCCGTTTCTCGGGCACTGGGTGCTCGACCCGGCGCGTTCCGCGTACACCGGCGGTGTGCCTCCCCGCAGCGGTCACCACGACCTGCGCCTGGAGGGCGACCGGCTCGTCGTGAGCATCGAAGGCGTGCTGGGGTCCGGTGATCCCATCCGCACGGGGTACACATTGGACCTCTGGCAGGACACGCCGATGAACGTCGGCAAGGTCGACCGGGTGCGCACGGTCGTCGAGCCGCGGCGGTTCTGCACGATCGCCTACGCGGGCGCGCAGGCCATGGCCCGGTCGTGGCGGATCCTCGGCAACCTCAACGAGATGACGATCGTCCAATCGGCACCTGATCAGTTCGGCGTGTGGCGTGACGACGTGTCCGTCTACCGGAGGCAGTTCTAGGCCCGCGGCCTGAACACGGTGACGACCACGCGCAGGCCTAGCAGGATCGAGATGATCAGCAGGTTGTAGCCGAACACCTGGTACAACCCCACGTCCGGCGTGATCTGCGGCCCACCGGTGGAGCCCAGCAGCAGCACAGCCATCACGCCGGCGGTCGCGCCCAGCGCGGTCAGCATGACCTGGTGCAGCAGGCCGGTCACGAACGAGCGGTCGCGCTCGTCGGCGAACAGTCGCATCGACATGCTCAGCCGGCCCTGCTCCACCGCGCCGGTGATCCGGTCGATCCGCCTCGGCAGCCGCCGCAGCATCGGCAGCACCGCCTGGAGCTCCTCGGTCAGCGTGTGCCGCACCGACTCCGGCGTGAGCCGTTCGGAGATCTGCTCGGCGGCGAACGACCGCGACTCGACCACGATGTTGAAGCCCGGCGCGAGCACGGCCAGCGTGCCCTCCAGCGTCGCGAGCGCACGGAACACCGCCGCGATCTCCGGCGGGATGCTCAGCCCGAACCGCGACACGATCTGGAACAGGTCGCCGAACATCTCCACGTCCGGCCGCATCCCCGCGCCCAGGTGCCGCGCCATGAACTGCCCGAGCGAGCGTTCGAGCCGTTGCTCGTCGATGTCCTCCGGCCGTGAGGTCAGCTCCAGCAACGCGTCCGTCAGCCCCGCCGGATCGCTGCGGTCGATCGCCAGCAGCAACCGTTGCAGGGCCGAGCGCAGGACCGAGTCGATCCGCCCGACCGAGCCGAAGTCGAGCAGCCCCAGCCGTCCGTCGCTCAGCAGCATCACGTTGCCCGGATGCGGGTCCGCGTGGAAGACGCCGTCCAGCATCACCTGCCGCAGCACGAACCGCAGCAACGTCCTGGCGAGGTCCAGGTCCTCCGCCGCGCCCTTGAGCGGCACGCCGTCGAGCCGGTCCATCACGAGCACGCGGGAGGTCGACAGGTGGACGTTCGGCAGCCCGACCGACGCGTCCGAGGCCGCCGACACCGCCGCGATGTTGCGCGCCTCGACCCGGAAGTCGAGCTCCTCCCGCAACGCCGCCGCGAACCCCGCCGCCAGGTCCCTGACGCCCAGCGCCGAGCCCCACCGCGTGCGCTGCAACGTCTCCGCCAGCCGGGAGACGATGTCCAGGTCGCCCTCGGCCACCGCGCGCACGTCCGGCCGCTGCACCTTGACCACGACCTCGGCGCCGGACTTCAGCACCGCCCGATGCACCTGGGCGATCGAGGCGGCGGCCAGCGGCTCGGGATCGACCGAGGTGAAGGAGTCGAGCCCCACCTCGGCGTCCAGCACGGCCCGCACCGACTCCCAGGACGCCGGCGGCACCCTGTCCTGGAGCAGGCTCAGCTCCTCCACGAAGTCCTCCGGCAGCAGGTCGGCCCGCGTGGACAACACCTGCCCCAGCTTCACGAACGTGACGCCCGCGTCCTGCAACGCCAGCCGCAAGGACCGCGCCAGGCCGGTGGAGGTCCGCTCCCGGCCGCGCAGGTAGGGCCCGAGCCCGTGCCGGAACGCGATCGCGGTGATCCGCGAGTACCGCCGGGTCCGCGCGATCCGCCGCCGTGCCATGCCCCACCACTCCGTCGGCGGTGGGATCGAGCCGGTCGGCACGATGATCTCCGCGAACGCCAGCAGCCCGATCACCACGAGCAGCGACAGCCCGAGCTGGATCGTGACGAGCCCGGACGACGGTTCGGCGGTCGTCTCGCCGAACGCGGTGGACGCGATGGACATCGCCAGCAGGCACACGAGCGCGGTGCGGATCAGGCCGATGCGCAGGCCGAGAATTCGGCGCGCCGCCAGCGCCATGCCCAGGACCAGCAGCAGGAACGTGATCGGGAAGCCGATCGTGTAGACGAGGAAGTCCCCCATGATCGAAGCCTATGCACGGGCCTTGACTTGAGGCACGGCAGTCACGAAAGATCCGATGAATCGCCGCCCGCGTTGACATGACCGCACATCGAAGTGAGGTGTCCGAAAGTGGTCGAACTCAACCGGCGCACGCTGATCGGAGGCGCGTTAGCTGGGGTGGCGGGCAGTGCGCTGCTCCCTGGCAGCGCGTTCGCGCGGGACGACTTCAACTGGCAAGACTTCCTCGGGTCATCGGATCTCATTTGGAAGAGGATGCCGAAGACGTGGTACGAGGGTCCGTACCTCGGCAACGGCTACCTGGGGTCCGGCATCTACGCCGAGCCGAACGCCAACGCCATCAGGTTCAACGTCCAGCACTCCCAGGTGCAGGACCACCGGCCGGAGTTCGGGGCGCTGTTCGGCCTCGCCCGGCTGCCCATCGGGTACTTCACGCTCGAACCCGTCGGCGCGATCACCGGCGTCGACTGGCGCCTCGACCTGTGGAACGCGGAGCTCACCGGAACGATCACCACGGCCGCCGGCAGCCTGCGACTCCGGGCGTTCATCCACACCGAGCGCGACCTCTACGCCATCGACGTCCAGGCGACCGAGGGCGAGCGCTCGTTCAAGTGGGTCTTCCACCCGCTCAAGGCGATCAGCCCGCGCACCGACCCGAAGTGGGGCCGCCAGCCACCCGCGGGCTTCACCGACAACCCGCCCGTCCAGCTCACCAGCAGCGGTGACGTGCAACTCGCGGTGCAGCCGTTGAACTCGGGCGGCGAGCACGTGACGGCGTGGCGCGAAGTCACCCGTGGCACCCGTCGCACGCTCTACACCAGCGTCGCCTGGTCACACCCGACGAAAACCGCGGTGAGCAAGGCGATCGGCAACGTCCGGTGCGGCTCCATCGAAGGGCTCGCCGTCGACCACCGGTTGTGGTGGCACGACTTCTACCGCAAGAGCTTCCTGTCCATTCCGGACAAACGGCTGCAGGCGTTCTACTGGATCCAGCTCTACAAGTTCGCGTCCGCGGCGCGCAAGGAGGCACCCGCCATCGCGACCTGCGGGCCGTGGCTCGAGAACACGCCGTGGCCGAACACGTGGTGGAACCTCAACGTGCAGCTGGAGTACTGGCTGATCCACGGCTCCAACCACGTCGACTTCGACGCCGTCACGTACTCCGTCGACAGGTATCGCGACGTGCTCGTCGAGCAGGTGCCCGCGGAGTACCGGCACGACTCGGCCGGCATCCCGCGCACCACCGACACCGTGCTGAACAACGGCGCGGGGATCGGCAACTCCGGTTACGGCGTGGGCATTCCCGGCAAGGACGTGCCGACGCCCGAGGTCGGCAACCTGACCTGGACGTTGCACAACGTCTGGCTCACCTACCGGCACACGATGGACGACCGCGTGCTGCGCAACGTGCTGTTCCCGTTGCTGCGCAGAGCCATCAACTACTACTTCCACTTCCTGACGAAGGGCGCGGACGGCAAGTGGCACCTGCCGTTCACCTTCTCACCCGAGTACGGCGTCAACGCGGCGGACTGCAACTACGACCTCGCACTGATCCGGTGGGGCTGCCAGACCCTGATCGAGTCCGCGAAGTCGTTGCGCGTCAACGATCCGCTCATCCCGAAGTGGCAGGACACGCTCGCGAACCTCACTCCGTACCCGGTCGACAAGAACGGCTACATGATCGGCGCCGGGGTGCCGTTCGCGAAGTCGCACCGGCACTACTCGCACCTGCTGCAGATCTACCCGTTGTACGAGGTGACCTGGGAGGACCCGGCGCAGCGCCAGTTGATCGAGACGTCGCTGAACCACTGGGTCAGCTTCGAGGGTGCGTTGCAGGGCTACACGTTCACGGGTGCGGCGTCGATCAGCGCGCAGATGTTGCGCGGTGACAAGGCGGACTTCTACCTCGGCGAGCTGATGCGCCGGTACATCAAGCCGAACACGATGTACCAGGAGTCCGGTCCGGTCATCGAGACGCCCTTGTCCGCGGTGCAGTCCATGTACGACATGCTGTGCCAGAGCTGGGGTGGCGTGATCCGCGTGTTCCCGGCGGTGCCGTGGCCCGAGATCTCGCTCGACAACTTCCGCACGCAGGGCGCGTTCCTGCTCAGCGCTTCGCGGCAGAAAGGCGTCACGCGGTGGATCAGGCTGCGCAGCGAGGCCGGGGCGCCGTGCGTTGTCCGCACGGACATCAAGGACCCCGTTGTGCGCGATCGGTACGGCCGGCAGAAGCACTTCTCGGTGCTGGGCAACGGAGATCTGCGCATCGACCTGAAGCGCGGTGAGGAAGCTGTCATCCACCGCGCGGGAGACAAGCCGGAGCTGAAGGTCGGACCGGTGGTCGGTGCACCCGCACCGTCCTGGGGTCTGCCCGAGTAAGGGCGTTGCCGGTGCCCCGCCGCGACGGCGGTGCGGCGGGACACCGGCGAACGCGGTCTAGAACTCGAACACCTTGCCGGTGTTCACGTGCATGACGCACGGGTTGGAGAAGACCTCCTGGAAGTCGACCTTCTTGCCGCGCCACTTTCCGCGCAGCGTCGCCTTCGTCGGGTTCAGCTCCATGGTGCACATGGCGTCGCCCGGGCTCATCTTGGTGAAGTCACCTTCGACGGGAGCGAGGCCGGCGCACGCCTCCTTGGCGTTCTTGTGCAGTCCGCCTGCGGGCTCGCAGGACAGCTGCGTGGTGCTGAAGGTGCCCATCTCCTGCCGCACCGACAGCACCAGGCCGGATGCGGGCAGCGGCGCCGCGGTGGCCGTCGCGGGAACGAGCGGCGTTGCGAGCGCGAGGCAGGCAAACAAAAGTCGGGTCCTTGCCATGCCAACACTGTGGCGCGGCAAGGACCCGGAATTCCAACCAACTCGGCGGTAACACCGGATCGTGTAAACCGCCTCAAGTACGTGCAACTAGACGCCGTCGAACTCCGTCCCGGCGAGCCCGGAACCGAGCACTCCGGCGACCTGCTTACCCACCGCTGCCATGCCCCTGGCATTCGGGTGAACCGGGAACGCGAGGCTGGTCGGGATGATGCCCTCGACCCACTTGTCCCACGGTGCCGCGCACGTGTCGCGACCGAGGCTGATGTCGTACGGGTTCACGAAAGTGGCACCGGCGGCCTCGGCCTCGGCACCGAGCATTCCGTTGAGCTGCTTCTGCACGGTGTCGAGGTACGGGACGTCGCCCCTCGAGATGGGCACGATCGGCCAGCAGCCCCCGGACGGCGGCAGGATCCGCAGGTAGCCGACGAGCACGATCTTGGCCTTGGGCGAGCGCTGCTTGATGCCCTTGAGCACCTCGGCGACCTTCGGCGCGGTCGCGGCGACGCGCTGGGCGAGCTCGTCACCGTAGTTCGCCTTGCAGGGCGCACCGTGCGGGTCGAGCAGGCTCTTCCCCGCGCAGGTCAGGATGATGTCCATGAAGCCGATGTCGTTGCCGCCGATGGACAGCGTGACGAGGTCCGTATCGGCCTTCAGCGCGGACAGCTGAGGCACGGACTGGCCGGGGATTCCGCTCTGCACGCCCGCCATGTCCTTGGTCTGGGCGCCACCGCAGGAGATGTCGGTGAAGTTCGCGATGCCCAGCTTCCTCGCCAGCACCGACGGGTAGTTCTGGGTCGACTTGAAGCACGAGAGCGGGTCGAGTCGTTGCAGCGGGATGAACGGTCCGGAGACGAAGGAATCTCCTAGTGAAACGTAGTTCCGATACCTCGGCGCGGCGCTGGCGTGCGGGACCAGAAACGTCGCTATCAGGGCTGTGAGCAGGGAAACAACAGTCACTCGGCGCGTCATTGCTACCTCGTTACTGAAGAGTAGGAACGTAGGACGAAGGGTGACCGGACCATTGCGCACTGTCAATCCCTCGACCAGGCTGGAACGATGACGGGGGTACGCAAAGTAGCGGTGGCATCCGCGGTCGGTAACACGATCGAGCTCTACGACTTCCTGCTCTACGGCACGGCGTCGGCGCTCGTTTTCGACAAGATCTTCTTCCCGCAGTTCGACTCGCGCGTGGGCGTGCTGCTCGCCTTCGCGACGTTCGGCGCGGGCTTCTTCGCGCGACCACTGGGTGGCGCGGTGATCGGGCATCTCGGTGACCGGATCGGGCGGCGTTCGATGCTCGTGGTGACCCTCTCGGTCACCGGCATCTCGACCGCGTTGATCGGGTTGCTGCCGACCTACGCACAGGTGGGCATCTTCGCGCCGTTGCTGCTGGTGCTGCTGCGGCTCGTGCAGGGCTTCTTCATGGGCGGCGAGCAGGGCGGTGCGTCGCTGATGGCCGTCGAGCACGCGCCACCTGGACGGTGGGGCTGGTACGGCAGCTGGGTGTTCATCGGCTCGCCGGTCGGACTCGTGCTCGCGAACCTGGCGATGTACCTGTCGTCCCGCGCTTCCGGGCCGGACTTCCTGACCTGGGGCTGGCGGGTGCCGTTCCTGTTCTCGATCGTGCTGGTCGGGATCGGCCTCTACATCCGGCTGCGGGTGTCGGAGAGCCCGCAGTTCGCGAAGGCCGAGAAGTCCCGGCTGCCGATCGCCGAGGTCCTGCGCACGCGGTGGCGGGTCGTGCTGCTCGGTGCCGGCGTGAACCTCGGCTTCACGATCTTCATCTACGTGCTGAGCGTGTTCATGATCGGGTACGGCCGCACGGCGTTGAAGATCTCGGCGGACGACCTGCTGGTGGCCACCGTGGTGGGTGCGCTGGCGCAGGTGATCGCGGTGCCCGCGTTCGCGTGGCTGTCGGACCGCATCGGCCGGCTGCCGGTGATGTTCGGCGGCGCGATCTTCCAGGCCGCGTTCGCCTTCCCGTTGTTCTGGCTGACGAACTCGGGCTGGTTCACGTTCGCGATGGTGCTCGGGTTCGTGGGCTCGGCGGCGTTGTTCGGCCCGTCCGCCGCGTACTTCGCCGAGCTGTTCCGCACCCGCGTGCGCTACAGCGGGGTGGCGCTGAGCTTCCAGCTGGGCGCCGTGCTGGGCGGCGGGCTCGCTCCGCTGGTCGCGCAGTCGTTGCTGCGCACCGGAACCTGGGCGATCGCGAGCTACCTCATCGCCGGCGCCGTGCTGTCCGGCGTGTGCCTGCTGGTGATCGGTTCAGCACACGAGGCGGAGCCGGCGAGTGGCGAGTCCGACGCTCAGCCGCTGGCCCCAGCCGAGGCGTAGCGCGTCGCTCTCGATGCCGTCGCCGAACGCCACCATCCCGTCGGACTCGATCTCGACGTCCAGCGGCCCGTCGGTGATCTCGCCCTCGGTGTGCTCGATCCCGGTGCTCGGCGACGGCCACGCCTCCCGGACGAACCACACGAGCCTGTGCTCGGTCGGCCCGGGGAGTCGCAGCGGGCTTTTCCTTTCCCGGTGGGCGGAACTGCACCAGCCCGTGGCGCCGGTGCCGCTGCCGACGAGAATGCCGGACGACGCCTGGCGTTCGCCGTGCACGCGGTACCGGCTGGTCTGGTGGCTCGGGTGGCCGACGTAGATCTCGTTGAGCGCCAGGAGGGTCTGGCCGTCGTCGGAGCGTGCCTCGACCATCGTGCGGTCTTCGGTGTTCCCGGTGTTGTGGAGGAGGTCGGCGGCCTCGCCGGGGGCGTGCTTCGCGAGCACGCCCTGCTCCGGGTTGATGCCGATCACGGGCTGGCCGTCGAGGTACTTGGCGACGTTCGCGACCAGCCCGTCCTGCCCCACGATGACGACTACGTCCTCGGGCGAGAACAGGAACCGCGACAGGTCTTGCCTCTCGACCACACCACGGCGCCAGTCGAGCGGGATCGCGGCACCGACCTCTCCCAACGCCCTGCGGGCCTGCTGGTCACGGTCCACCACCTCGTCCAGAGTTCTGTTGCGGGACTTCAGGAAGAACTCGACCTGGCCGCGGGTGCCATGCCGTGCCAGCAACTCTGTCAGCTCGGTGCGCCGGTGCACCAGCACAATTCTCGGCGCGAGGCTCATCGCGCGAGTCGTTGCAGGATCGGCTGGATCAGGTCCGGCGTGAGCGTGATGCTGCCGATCTCCGGCAGGTTGCCCGCGAGTTCCTTGGCGGCGAGCGCGAGCAGCGTGCCCTGAGGAACGTCCCGGTAGGCGTCCAGACGGGCCTTCTCGCCGGCGGCCTCGGCCTCGGCGAGCTTGCGGATGCCGTCGGCCTTGGCGTCGTCGGCGATCCGGCTGGCCCTGGCGTGGTCCTCGGCCTTCTTGAGGGCGTTCGCTCCTCTTTGGACGACCAGCAGCTCTTCGCGCTTCGCCAGCTCGATCTGGTTCTGCAGCTCGTTCTCGCTGATCGCGCGCTCGCGTTCGACCGCCATGGCGCGGCGCTGGTAGGTGGCCTTGTCGGCCTCCTGCTGGACCTGCTCGCGGATCGTGGTCTGGAGGGCCTTCTCCATGTCGGGGTCGGGGCGGATCGCCACCACGCGGATGTCGATGATCTCCAGGCCGATGTGCGCCGCGGTGAGGTTGCTCGCGGTGGCCTCCTTGACCCGTTCGACGCCGGTGCGCAGGGCGGTCTCCAGGTCGAGCGTGGCGAGGATCTTGAGGGCGTGCTGCTGGGTGCTCTCGGTCAGCGTGTTCGCGATCTGGCTCAACGGGTCCTGGCGCCAGGTGCCGGTGTCGGGGTCGATCGAGAAGTCGATGCGGGCCGTGGCGGTCTCGGGGTCCGTGCAGCGGTAGGTGACGGTCAGCTGGACCGTCACGTCCTGGAAGTCGCCCGTGCGGGCGTGGAAGAGCATGGGGAGCTCGCGGTCGTCCACCGGGACCTCGCTCAGCACCGCGGCTCTGGGACGGAACCAGAAGCTCAGGCCGGTGCCCTCGTGGACGAGCTTGCCCTTGTTGACGTGTCTGATGTGGACCGTCGGGGCTCCTCTGAGGTGCCTGAGTCCGGGGTAGGTGCTGATGTCGGCCATCGTCTCGTCTCCTTGTCGTCAATCTGACGATAACCCTATACTGGGTGGCGTGTACTCGCCAAGTGATTTCCCTCCCTTCGCGGTCACGGTCGATCTGGTGGTGCTGACCGTGCGGGCCGAGGCGTTGTGTGCGTTGCTGGTCCGGCGTGGGGAGGCGCCTTTCAAGGGGCGGTGGGCGTTGCCTGGTGGGTTCGTTCAGGTGGCTGAGTCCGTTGGTGCCGCGGCCGTGCGCGAGCTGGCGGAGGAGACCGGGGTGTCCGGGTTGCATCTCGAGCAGCTCGGCACCTACGGGGAGCCTCGGCGGGATCCTCGGATGAGGGTGGTCTCGGTGGCTTACCTGGCGTTGGCGCCTGACCTGCCGGTGCCGGTGGCGGGGACCGATGCGGCGGCTGCCTCTTGGGTGCCGGTGTCAGAGGTGGGCGCACTGGCGTTCGATCACGCCGCGATCCTGGCCGATGGGGTGGAGCGGGCGCGCGCCAAACTGGAGTACACCCCGTTGGGGGCAGCGTTCTGCGCTCCGGAGTTCACGGTGGCGGAGCTGCGGCGGGTCTACGAGATCGTGTGGGGGATTTCGCTGGACCCGCGCAATTTCCACCGGAAGGTGACCGGGGTGGACGGGTTGCTGGAACCCACGGGGGAGACGACCACACGGGACGGTGGCCGGCCCGCCGCCCTCTTCCGCCGCGGGCCTGCCACCGCACTGCACCCCCCACTGACGCGCGGCTGACTTGTTGCCGTGCGCACGCGGGGCCCTTTCGTGCGCTCACAGTGCACGAAAGCTCCCCGCGTGCACTCAGAGGCGGACGGAGTCGCCCGTTGCGGCGGAGTGCTTGGCGGCTTCGATGACTTCCAGGCCGGTTACGGCGTCCTGGGGCGATACCGGGGCGGTGCCGGCGGCCACCGAGGCGTAGAAGTCTTGGTACGCACCGGGTTCCGTGCTGTGGGGCTTGCCGTTCAGCGTGCCCCAGTCGGACTCGGGCTCTTCGCCCCAGTCTTCACCAGCAGGGGTTTCGCCTGCCTTGAGGCGTTCCTCCTGGGGGTCCATGCCGTACTTGACGTAGGCACCGTCGTGGCCGAGCACGCGGAACCTCGGGCCGAGGTCGGCGGCCAGCGCGCTCATCCACAGGTGCGAGCGGACGCCGCCTTCGTGGGACAGCGAGAGGAAGACGTCGTCGTCGGCGCGGGCGCCAGGCCGGACGGTGGCGATCTCCGCGTGCACGGAAAGCGGGCGGCCGAACAGGCAGACGGCCTGGTCCACCAGGTGGGTGCCCAGGTCGAAGAGGATGCTGCCGAGGTCGGCCGGGTCGCCGGATTCCTTCCAGGACGACTTGATCTCCGGGCGATAGCGCTCGAAGCGCGACTCGAACTTGTGCACCGCGCCCAGGGTCTTGGCGTCCAACAGTTTCCGGACGGTCAGGAAGTCGCCGTCCCAGCGGCGGTTGTGGAACGGGACGAGCATCAGGCCGCGCGCTGCCGCGATCGACGCCAGCGCGCGTGCTTCGGCGGCCGAGGCGGCGAACGGCTTGTCGACGATCACGTTCAGGCCGTGTTCCAGGACCTGGCGGGCGTGGGTGGCGTGGAACCGGTTCGGGGTGGTGATGACCACCAGGTCGAACTTGCCGGACCACACCTCGTCCAGAGAGGACAGCAGCTGGGTGGCGGGGTAGCGCTCTGCGACCTCGGCCTGGCGTCGGGGGTTCGCGGTGACCACGGCCGAGAGTTCCAGGCCGGGGGTTGCCGCGATGAACGGGGCGTGGAAGGCCGCCCCACCTAGTCCGTAGCCGACCAGAGCTGTTCGCATGCGATCAGCCTAGGTGCCCCGCCTCTGGGACGGACTTTTGGAGCAGGTAGTCGTTGAGCCGCGCGGACGCGGCGAGCATGGCCAGCCCCTGCGACGTCAGCCGGCCGCGCCAGTCGGCCAGCGCGGAGGCCAGCGTGTCGGTGCCGCCCGCCGTGCGGATCTGCTGCACCACCAAGGCGATCCGCGCCAACGGGTAGCCGCCGCGGCGCAGCAGGTGGGCCAGTTCGGCGTCACGGACGTCCTCGGCGCGGAACACGCGGTAGCCCGTGCTCTCGCGATCAGGGGTGAGGATGCTCGCGTCCTCCCACGCGCGCAGCGTCGCCGGGGTCACGCCCAGGCGGCGGGCGAGCTCGCCGATCGAGCGTGGTTGCAGGACCGGTTCGAAGTCGGTCAGGTCGTGCACGGCGCGGCTGACCGAGTCGAGGGTTTCCCGATCGCGGAGCAGCTGTTCGTGGCCGCGGTCGATCATCAGCAGCACGTCGTCCAGCTCGTCGGCGTGGGCGGCGTTCATGATCTGGCCCGCCCGCGCGTGCCCGAAGGCGGGGATCAACGCGAGAAAGGCGCGCAGTGCGGCCGCGTGCACCTCGGTGTAGACGCGGTAGCCGGACTCCGTGCGGGCAGCGGGCGGGATGAACCCGTCCTGCTCGTAGTTGCGCACCGCCTGGGTCGAGATACCGTGTTCACGGGCTAGGTCGGTTGGTCGCACGGTTGAGACTTTAGGCGAGAATTCCTGCCAAAGATGAGCCAAAGTCTCAACAGAGCTTTCAATGTTACGGTTGAGCCACATGAGCCAGGACATTCGTGAGTTCTTCAGCCCCTTCACCGAGCTCTTGGCGTTCGGCGAGCCGACGCATCTGGAACACGCCCACACCTGGGTCCGCAACGAGCTGTTCGAGCAGCTGGCCGGTCTGGGCTTCCGCTCGATCACCATGGAGACCTGCCGGATCAGGGGAATCCTGGTCGACGACTACGTCAAGGGCGGCCCCGGTGACCTCGACACGGTCATGAAAGAGGGCTTCTCGCACAGCTTCGGCGAGTGGCCGGCCAACCGCGAGCTGGTCGCCTGGATGCGGGAGTACAACTCGGACAAACCGGCAGAGGATCGGTTGTCGTTCCACGGCTTCGACGTCCAGAACGAGACGACCAGCGCGCCCAGCCCGCGGACCTACCTGGAGCACGCCCGCGACTACCTGGGCCTCGACGTGGATCTCACGATCGACGACGAGAAGTGGAGCCGCGAGGAGGCCGTGCTCGACCTGACCCAGTCACCGGGACGGTCGCCAGAGGCCATCAGGCTGCGTGAGATCGGTACCGCGATGCTCAAGCAGCTGCACGCGCGGAAGAGCACCGACGACGCCTGGGTCCGCGCGGAGACGTACCTGACGGCCGGCCTGAGCCTGCTCCGGTACCACCGGGAGTGCGCGGAGCCGAACCCGCTGGGCGTGCGGCTGAACCGCCTGTGCGCCATGCGGGACGGCGTGATGGCGCGCAACCTGCTGGAGATCCGGCGCATCGAGGCCGGGCGCGGTCCCACTTTCGCGTTCGCGCACAACGCCCACCTGCAGCGCACCAGCAGCTCCATGGAGATGGCGGGCGAACGGATCGAGTGGTTCTCCGCGGGCGCACTCGTGGCGCCCGTGCTGGGGGACCAGTACACGGTCATCGCGGGCACGCTCGGCCGCAACGACACGTTCGGACTCGGTGAACCGGACAAAGACACCTTGGAAGGCGCGCTGCAGGCGCGTTTCACCACCTGGGGCATCACCGCGGACAAACCCACCGGGCAGCACCGCACCGACACCACGCAGGTGATGGGCTACTTCCCGCTCGACCAGCACCTGCTCGACGGTGTGGACGCGCTGTTGCACGTCAGGGTTGGTCGTCCAGTGACGCGGTGATCCACGGCGCGACCGGCAGTTCGCGCGTCTCGCACTCGATCGCCAGCTTCAGGGTCCACCGCAGGGCTTGTAAGACCACGGTCGCGAGCTCCTGCGGTTGGCCGTTGGCGAGGGCGATCTCGATCTGCTCCGAGGCCGCGTCCTGGTCACCGTGCACTTCGGCCAGCAGCGCCCTGATGGCGGTCCGCACGGGCGGGTCGGCGTCGTCGATCTGGACCTCGCGGCCCTCCTCGTCGAAGACCTGCATCTTCACCGGGGTGGCGCCGCCGGAGCCGAGCGCGCTGACCATCGAGCTGCACTCGGCGAACAGCAGGAGCACGAGCTCCCTGATCTCCTCGTTGCCCTCGGGTGATCCGCTGAGGTAGCCGGTCACGAGGTCGACCGCCACAGCGTCTTCGCCGGCCCTGGCCGCAGCCAGCGCCTCACCGGCCACGGCGGTCAGCCGTGACCAGCGATCTGGATCCTGTGGTGGTCTCACAGGTACTGCCTACCGCGCGGCGTCACGCGTTCGCAATGCCCCATCTTGATCAGAGTGCTACCGGGGTATGTCACTCCGCAGGTCAATGTGGCATTCCACGAATCCACCTAGCATCGGGTGGTGTTCCGCGCGCTGTACCGAACCGTCTTCGGTCCTGATCGAACTCGAGCGCTCACGAAAGTGCTCGGCCGCTTCCGCATCCCCGCGTTCGCCGCGTTGGTCATCTACGGCCTCGTCTGGGCGATCATGGGCAGTGTCCTGTACGTGGACACGCCGCTCCCGGCCGGCGCACCGGAACGCGGTGACGGCTGGTGGGTGCTCATCTTCTTCGCCACCCTGGGTCCGTACGTGCTGCTGATCTGGTCGCCGCTGTACGCGTGGCGACTCGCTGCCGCCGGGTTCGTCCCGATCGCGGTGCTGATCGAGTGGGCCGGTGCCGCTCCCTTCCAGTACTGGAGCACGGTGCCGCTCCTCGTCGCGGTGGCGGCCTTCTACTCGCAGGGGATCGTGGTCACGGCCACGTTGATCAGCATGGCGCTGGTCCCGTTCGCCGAACCGCACGACGCCTCGCTGGCTTTCTTCGTGCCGGCCATCGCGGCGGTCGTCTACCTGTTCGGCGCGCGCGGCAGAGCGGAACGCGACCTCGAAGCAGAGCGCGACGCCAAGGCGGCCCTTGAGGAACGTGCCCGCATCGCGCGCGAGATGCACGACGTCGTGGCGCACCACATGTCGCTGGTGGTCGTCAGGTGCGAGACCGCGCCTTACCGTCTCAAGGATCTGAACGACGAAGCCCGGCAGGAGTTCGAGGAACTCGGCGGCGCGGCCAGGGACGCCATCACCGACATGCAACGGCTGCTCGGCGTGCTCAGGACGAACGGCGAGGCGCCGCAACGCGAGCCGCAGCCCGGCATCAGCCGCATCCCCGAGCTCACCAGGCCGGGCGACGAGGCCGAGGTCGACGTGGACGACGTGCCGGAGGCGGTCGGGCTGACGGCGTACCGGATCGTGCAGGAGGCGCTGACGAACGCGACCAGGCACGCGCCCGGCTCGACGGCGTCCGTCCACGTGCGCAAGAACGGCGATCAGCTGGACGTGCTGGTGCGAAACACCGCTGGTGGACCGTCCATGGGCGGTGGCAGTGGGCAGGGCCTGGTAGGCATGCGCGAACGCGTCGCGGTGCACGGCGGCACGTTGACCGTGAAGTCGACCGACGACGGCGGGTTCATGGTGCGCGCTCGGATTCCGTTGGGGGACAAGTGATCAGGGTGGTCGTGGTCGACGACCAGGAGATGGTGCGCGAGGGGTTCTCCGCGCTGCTCGCCGCTCAGGACGACATCGAGGTGATCGGCTCGGCGGGCAACGGTGTGGAGGGCGTGTCCCTCGCGCGCAACGTCAAACCGGACGTGGTGCTGATGGACATCCGCATGCCGGAGATGGACGGTCTCACCGCCACCCGTCTGCTGCTCAACGGAGACACCGACACCAAAGTCCTGGTGCTCACCACCTTCGACCTCGACGACTACGTCTACGAGGCGTTGCAGGCCGGCGCGAGCGGGTTCCTGCTCAAGCACGCGCCCGCCCGTGAGCTCCTCAACGCCGTCCGCGTTGTGGCGGCGGGAGAAGCGCTGCTGGCGCCGTCCATCACCAAGCGCCTGATCGAGGACTTCGTGAAGTCCCGCCGCACCGACCGCGTCCGGCCCGCGCGCCTCGACGTCCTCACCGAACGCGAGACCGAGATCCTCGTGCTGGTCGCGCAGGGACTGTCGAACACCGAGATCGCCGCGCACCTCGTGCTCGCCGAGCAGACGGTCAAGACGCACGTGAGCCGCGTGCTCACCAAACTCGGCCTCCGCGACCGCGCCCAGGCCGTCATCGCGGCCTACGAGAGCGGGCTCGTAGTACCGGGGTAGCAGCGATAAAACAGCACGTCAGAGGGATGATCCGGGGTTCGTCACCTTCCTAGTTTCGGTTCATGCGCCGAGCCCTCCTGTTCCTCCTGCTGATCGCCGTCCCCGCGGTCGGTCCCTCCGTCACGGAGTGGAAAGCCGATGTCCAGCGCCGGATCGCCGTCGTCGGTGACCTCGGCACGGCACGCGACGTCGTGATCGTCGTGCCGGGATCCGACGTGGACGTCGACCGGTTCGACCGCACCGTCGGCAAGATGGCGACGGACCTGTACGAGCAGGCGCACCGCGACGACCTCGCCGTGATCGCGTGGCTCGGCTACCGCACACCGCAGGGGCTCGGGGTCGACGCCGCGACGGGCCGGCTCGCCCGGCAGGGAGCCGACGCACTCGTCGACTTCGTGCGAGCGCTGCACACCAACGCGCGCATCCACGTCTTCGGGCACAGCTACGGCTCGGTCGTGGTCGCGCTCGCGGCGCACGACCTCGACGTCGCGAACATCGTCTTCACCGGAAGTCCTGGCGTGCGGGCGAAATCCGCGGCCGACCTGGGTACCGGGGCGAAGGTGTGGGCGCTGCGGTCCAGTGGGGACTGGATGCGGTTCGTGCCCAACGCCCGGTTGTTCGACCTCGGGCACGGCACTGATCCCACCTCGGACGGTTTCGGGGCGACGGTGCTGCGGTTCGAGGGCGGCAAGCACGACACCTACTACCAGCCGGGTAGCGCGACTCTCACCGCGCTCACCCGCATTGCTTCGGGGGAACAGCTGTGAAGGACACCGTGTCTGGCGACATCGCTGCGGCGGCCGGCAGCCGGAATCCGTTCATCGACGCGGTGCGTGCGATCGCTGTCATCACGGTGGTGCTCGGCCACTGGCTCGTCACGTCCCTCGTGGACACACCCACCGGCATGGTCATAGATAGTCCGCTGAAACACCTGCCCGAGCTCACACCGGTCAGCTGGGTGCTGCAAACCCTCGGCCTGTTCTTCTTCGTCGGTGGCTACGCGGCCGCACGCTCGCAGACGTCGTTCCTCACGAGGCTGAAGCAGCTCGCGTTGCCGACACTGCTGATGCTCGGCTGCTGGGCGGCTGTCCTCTTCGGACTGACCGTGCGCGGCGTCGACCAGGGCACCGCGTTCAACATCGGTTACCTGGTCACGACCCCGCTGTGGTTCCTGGGCGTCTACCTGATCCTGCTGGCGCTGAAGCCGTTGGTGCGCAAGCTGGATGAGTACGCCTGGGGTGTGCTCGTCCCGATCGCGCTGGTGCTGGTGTTGCCGCACGCGGTGTGGTGGGCGGCCTGGCAGCTCGGCCACGCGCTGGCCCGCCGCCGGATTCCCGGCCCGCCGCTGCTGGTCATCGGCGTGCTCGGGTACGCGTTGCTGACGAGCTTCGGCGGCTACCCGACCTCGGCCGTCGGCATCCCCGGCGCCACGGTCTCGAACCTGAACCCGCCGAACTACGCCACGCTCGCGCTGGCACTGGCCCAGATCGGCCTGGTGCTCACGATCGCGCCGCTGCTCACCCGGCTCGGCACGACGAAACCCGTGCGGTGGCTGAACAAACGCGCGTTGGGGATCTTCCTGGCGCACCAGAGCGCGCTGGTCACCGTGACGCTGGCGCTCAGCGCGTGGGGACCGTTGCCGGGGCTCCAGCAGCCACCAGATCATCCGGACTGGGTGTGGCAACGACTGCTGTGGCTGCCGGTGTGCGCGGCCGTGACCTGGGGATGGCTCCGAGCACTGCAAGGCCGATCAGCACGGCGTGCAGCACCACCACCGGAGGAAGCGGTTGCAGCGCCAGCATCGGCGGTACGCACGCCAGCGCCGTGAGCAGCCACGGCAACCGGGTGTCGCAGCTGCCGGTGCGGGCGGTGTGGATCAGGTACCAGCCGAGCAGGAGGTGGATGAGGTTCTGCAACGGGTCCACCGGCAGCAGCACCAGCACGCCCTCGCCGAGGAACCCGCTCACCACGAACCCGAGCACGCCCAAGGTCCCGAACAGCACGCCCAGCGCGGTCGCGAGCCGGGTCCGGTGCGACTCGTGCGACAGGCGCGGGAACCGCACCAGCCTGGCCTCGAACCGGTGGAACAGCAGGGTGAGCGGCAGCAGCAGGACCACCAGCCAGATCGGTGCCTGCGTCAGCCCGAGCAGTCCGACGACCGCGCCGACCCCGGCCAGGTAGGCGAGGTAGACGGTCATCGGGGCCCGGCGGGCGAAGTCGACGACGTGCCACGAACGGCCCTTGAGCCACGCGGTCACCCGCCCGCGGGCCAGCAGGGCGAGGCACACCTGCGCGACCCCGAGCACCATCATCGAGCGCGGGTAGCCGCTGAAGAACACCAAGGCGGGCAACGTGATCGCGCCCAGCGCCGCCAGCACCCGCCGGGAGATCTGCTGCAACGTGCCGTCCGCGTAGAAGAACCCGAGCTGCTGCATCAGCAACGCACCGACGATCAGGTTCACGTACCCGCCGGTCTTCCAGTCCGTCGACGTGCGCGCGACCTCGACCGTGAGCGTCAGGAGCATCAGCACGAACGGCGTGGCGCGCCGGAAGTGCTGGTGCAGCCACGCGGCGGCCGGTGTCGCGGCCACCGCGAGCAGGTAGACCCCGAGGAACCACAACGGATGCGTGATCAGGCGGCTGTACGCGTCGACCCGGACGTCCATCAGGTTCAGCGCCGCGAACAGCACCACCCACAGCAGCACGAACGCCAGCACCGGCCGCAGCAGCCACGACGTCCGGCTGGACACCCAGCAGCCGAGGCCGCCCTCGTGCGCCTGCCACGACCGCAGGTTCGCGTGCCCGCCCGCGAAGAAGAACAACGGCACGGCTTGCAGCGCCCACAGCCACGGTGTGCCGACTCCGCGCAGATGGGCAAGCGTGGCAACGGTTTCGCCGAGGACGAGCAACGCCAGGCTGAAGAGCCGCAGGAAAGTCGCGTACCTGTCCTGCTCGATGTTCGACGGCCGCTGTTCCGCAGCGGGATGGTCCTCGCGGCGGCGCTTGCCGTGCAGGCGGGCCAGCAGGAGGAACACCACGACCGCGCTGCCGAACGCCCACGCCACCACGGGTTCGTGACCCGGCGGCCCCCACCGCTGCCGCCACGAGTTGAACTTCAGCCCCATGGCGTAGGTCTCGGCGACCGCGTGACAGGTCTGCCCGGCCCCGCGCGGGTTCAGCTCGCACTGCCGGTGCAGGTCGGTCGTGAGCCGGTCGTCCAGCGCCTTGCGTGCCTGCGGCGCGAGCGCGTGCCCCTTGTGCTCGGCGTAGCGCAGCATGTCGTAGCCGATGTCGTGCGCGCTGCACGCGACGCTGAAGTCCCACTCGGTGTCGCCGGCCGGGCCGGAGCACCCGCCGGAGGCGTCGACCACCCGCAGTGTCCCGTCCGGCGCCGCCACCGTCTTCGGATCGCGCCCGAGCTCCTTCGCGAAGTCCGCAGGGAGGCTGAGCCGCGGGTCACGGGTCGCGGACGGCGCGGTGAACGCGCTGACGGCGTTGGCCGCGGCGATCACGTCACCGCTGGTAGGCGGTTCGTCGGCGCCGTTCGCCGGCCGCGAGGCGATGACCCCGCACACGAACACCGCGAGCGTGATCACCGTGAACCGGAACCAGGCCGGGAGTCGGAGGAGGAGTGTGCGAGCGCCCATTGTCGCGCCAGGTTACGGAACGGTCTCGGTTGATCGCCAGTTCACCTGGTCAGCCGCACGTCATCCGTCGATCGGACGCCGAATTCAGGAACTCACGGCGACCGGCGTCGTGAGCGACGCGAGCGCCATGCGCGACAGCAGGGCCGCCATCTGGACGCGGTCGAGGTGCGCGCTGTGCGGCGTGGAGTTGATCAGGCCGAACACCGCGTGCGCCGCCGCCCGCGCCGTCGGCTCGTCGAACTCCGGCACGGTCCGCCGGATCGTCTCGACCCACACCTCGACGTAGCGGCGCTGCAGGGCGCGCACCCGCCGGCGGTCCGGGTCCGTGAGGTTGGCGAGGTTGCGCATCTGCACGGTGATCAGCGCCGGGTCGTCCAGCGCGAAGTCGACGTGCCAGCCGACCAGAGCCTGCAGCGCGTCCTCGGCGCTCGTCGCCGCGTCCACGCGGGTCTGGCCGCCGTCGAGCAGCCGTTCGGAGATCGACGTCAGCATTTCGCCGAGCATCGCGTCCTTGCTCCTGAAGTGGCGGTACAGCGCCGGGCCGGAGATGCCGACGGCCGCGCCGATGTCGTCGATGCCCACGCCGTGGAAGCCGTGACGGGCGAAGAGTTCTGCCGCGGCGTTGAGGATCTGGTCCCGACGTGAGGGTTTATCGGCCACATCGGGAGGTTAGCAGGCGTTCACATCGACGTCCGATGGGTGGAATTTCCGCAGGTACAAGAGCCAAATGTTGACTCTTGACCAATACTTCACACGGGCCTTACACCTGAGCAACCATTGGCGTGCAATGCATCACATCCCTGCGGCCCCTTCGGGAGGCTTCGATGCGCCCTGCCCACTTCATCGCTTCAGCGGTCACCGCCGCTGCGGCTCTCATCGCGCTCGCCAACCCGGCCGGCGCCGCCCCCGTCAACTACGTCGCGCTCGGCGACTCGTACGCATCCGGCCTGGGTACCGGCTCGTACGACGGTGCCACCGGCAGCTGCAAGCGCGGTCCGCTGGCCTATCCGGCCCTGTGGGCTGCGGCGACAGCTCCCGCGAGCTTCAAGTCCGTCGCCTGCTCGGGCGCGAAGACAGGTGACGTCATCAGTCAGGCCGCCGCGGTCGTGGCGTCGACGAACCTCGTCACCGTGCAGGTCGGCGGCAACGACGCCGGATTCACGGATGTCATCACGACCTGCACCTTCGGGTCGGACCAGGACTGCACCAACCGGGTGAACCAGTCGAAGACCTTCATCGCGAACACGCTTCCCGGCCTGCTGAACAACGTCTACGGCACCATCAGGTCGAAGTCGCCGTCGGCACGCGTGGTCGTGCTCGGCTACCCGCGTCTCTACAAGGTGCCGGGTTCGTGCAACGTCGGGCTGAGCGACACCAAGCGGGCGGCGATCAACTCCGGGTCCGACGCGCTGCACAACGCCATCAGCGCGCGGGCGGCGGCCGCGGGGTTCCAGTACATCGACGTGCGCGGGGCGTTCACGGGGCACGAGATCTGCTCGTCGAGCTGGTGGCTGAACAGTCTGAGCTGGCCGGTCGAGGAGTCGTACCACCCGAACCGGGGCGGTCATCAGAGCGGATATCTGCCCGCTCTGCGGTCCGTCATCGGCTAGGTGATTCCGGAACGTGAGAGTGCCTTATAGGGTGCTTGACCTGCGATCTGGTCACTCTCGAGTCGTTCCGGTGGACCGCTAGGTGAGCGGGCGTTAACATGGCCTTGTTAACGCCCGCTAACCTGAGGTCTGGGGAGCATGGACGCACCGGTCCTGCGCAGCGCCGCCGAGCCATCGGACCGCTACGCCAAGGAGCACACCGCGCTCGTCGACGAGTTGCGCGGCAAGCTCGCCACCGCCGCTCTCGGCGGTCCAGAGAAGGCACGCCAGCGCCACATCGACCGCGGCAAGCTGCTTCCGCGCGAGCGCGTCGACACGCTGGTCGACCCCGGTTCGCCGTTCCTGGAGCTGTCGCCGCTGGCCGCGAACGGCATGTACGGCGACGAGGCACCGGCCGCGGGCATCATCACCGGCGTCGGCCGCGTCTCCGGCCGTGAGTGCGTGATCGTCGCGAACGACGCGACGGTCAAGGGCGGCACCTACTACCCGATCACGGTCAAGAAGCACCTGCGCGCGCAGGAAGTCGCGCTGCAGAACAACCTTCCGTGCGTCTACCTGGTCGACTCCGGCGGCGCGTTCCTGCCCAAGCAGGACGACGTGTTCCCGGACCGCGAGCACTTCGGCCGGATCTTCTACAACCAGGCCACGATGTCGGCGCGCGGGATTCCGCAGATCGCCGCCGTGCTCGGGTCGTGCACCGCGGGTGGCGCGTACGTGCCGGCGATGAGCGACGAGGCGATCATCGTGCGGAACCAGGGCACGATCTTCCTCGGCGGCCCGCCGCTGGTGAAGGCCGCGACGGGTGAAGTGGTCACCGCCGAGGATCTCGGCGGCGGCGACCTGCACTCGCGCACCTCCGGCGTCACCGACCACCTGGCGGAGAACGACGCGCACGCGCTGCGGATGGTCCGCTCGATCATCTCGACGCTGGGCCCGCGCGTGCAGCGTCCGTGGGACGTCGCGCCCGTCGAGGCTCCGGCCGTCACCGACGATCTTTTCGGTGTGGTGCCCACGGATTCCCGGACGCCCTACGACGTGCGCGAGGTGATCGCACGGGTCGTGGACGGCTCGAAGTTCCAGGAGTTCAAGAAGGAGTACGGGCAGACGCTCGTCACCGGCTTCGCGCGCATCCACGGGCACCCGGTCGGGATCATCGCCAACAACGGCATCCTGTTCGGTGAGTCCGCGGTGAAGGGCGCCCACTTCATCCAGTTGTGCGACAAGCGATCCATCCCGCTGGTGTTCCTGCAGAACATCACCGGGTTCATGGTCGGCCGCGAGTACGAGGCGGGCGGCATCGCCAAGCACGGCGCCAAGATGGTGACGGCGGTGGCCTGTGCGCGGGTCCCGAAGTTCACCGTGATCATCGGCGGCTCGTTCGGTGCCGGCAACTACTCGATGTGCGGCCGGGCGTACTCGCCGCGGTTCCTGTGGATGTGGCCGAACGCGCGCATCTCCGTGATGGGCGGCGAGCAGGCGGCGTCGGTGCTCGCGACGGTGCGGCGTGATCAGCTCGGCTCCGAGTGGTCCGCGGACGACGAGGAGGCGTTCAAGGCGCCGATCCGCCAGCAGTACGAGGACCAGGGCAACCCGTACTACTCGACCGCGCGGCTGTGGGACGACGGCGTCATCGACCCGCGCGACACCCGCATGGTGCTCGGGCTGGCGTTGTCCAGCGCGGCGAACGCCCCCATCGACGATGTTTCCTACGGCGTCTTCCGGATGTGATGATGTTCGACAGCGTTCTGGTGGCGAACCGCGGGGAGATCGCGGTTCGGGTGATCCGCGCCTTGCGGTCGCTCGGGATCCGTTCCGTCGCCGTGTACTCCGATGCCGACGCCGACGCGTTGCACGTCCGGCTGGCCGACGAGGCCGTCCGGATCGGGCCCGCGGCGGCTCGTGAGAGCTACCTGTCCATCGAGAAGATCGTTCAGGCCGCCGTTTCCACTGGCGCGCAGGCGATCCACCCCGGCTACGGGTTCCTGGCCGAGAACACGGCATTTGCGGCGGCCTGCGCCGAGGCGGGCATCGTGTTCGTCGGACCGCCCGCGTCGGCGATCGACGCGATGGGCGACAAGATCCGCGCCAAGCTGACCGTGTCGGCGGCGGGCGTTCCCGTGGTGCCGGGCCGGACTCGTGAGGGCATGTCCGACGACGAGCTCGTCGACGCGGCTCTGGAGATCGGTTTTCCCGTTCTGCTCAAGCCTTCCGCCGGTGGTGGTGGCAAGGGCATGCGGCTGGTGCACTCCGGCGACGCGTTGCGTGAGGCGATCGAGTCGGCCCGGCGCGAGGCGCGCGGGTCGTTCGGTGACGACACGCTGCTGATCGAGCGGTTCATCACGAACCCGCGGCACATCGAGATCCAGGTGCTCGCCGACTCCCACGGCACCGTGATCCACCTCGGTGAGCGCGAGTGCAGCCTCCAGCGCCGGCACCAGAAGATCATCGAAGAGGCGCCGTCGCCGTTCCTGACCTCTGAGGTGCGGGAGGCGATGGGCGCGGCCGCGGTCGACGCCGCTCGTTCGGTGGGCTACGTCGGCGCGGGCACCGTCGAGTTCATCGTGGACGGTGCGACCGGCGACTACTTCTTCATGGAGATGAACACCCGCTTGCAGGTCGAGCACCCGGTGACCGAGATGGTCACGGGCGTCGACCTGGTCGAGTGGCAGCTCCGCGTGGCCGCCGGCGAGGTCCTGGACATCTCCGTTGAGCTGAACGGGCATTCGGTCGAGGCCCGGGTCTACGCCGAGGACCCGTCGCGCGGCTTCCTGCCGACCGGCGGCCGGGTGCTGGCGTTGCACGAGCCCACGGACGTCCGGGTGGATTCCGGGCTGTACGAGGGACTTGTCGTCGGCTCGGACTACGACCCGATGCTCGCCAAGGTGATCGCGCACGGCCGCACCCGTGAGGAAGCGTTGCGGCGCCTGGACCACGCGCTGGGGCAGATGGTGCTGCTCGGCGTCACGACGAACATTCCGTTCCTGCGGGCACTTCTGCGCGATCCGGACGTTCGTTCCGGCGCACTGGACACCGGTCTGGTCGAACGCAAGCTCGACTCGCTGACCTCGGCCGAGATCCCGGACGCCGTGTACGTCGCGGCCGGCCTGGAGCGGTCGCTGGAGCCGAGTGGCGACGACCCGTGGGACCAGCTGTCCGGCTGGCGCGTCGGTGAGCACGCGTGGACGACCTGGCGGATCAACGACGTCGACGTCCGCGTGCGCGGCGACGAAGTCGTTGTGGGAGCTGGGGAACCGGTGCGTGCGCGGGCCCGCCGCGAGGGTGCGGACCTGCTCGTCGGGTCGCGCCGGTACGCGATGGCGCGGGACGGGGACGTGCTCTGGCTCGGTCACGACGGCGCCTCCTGGGCGTTGACCGAGGCCGAGTTCCTGGTCGGTGCCGCAGAAGGTGCGGCTGCCTCTGGCGGTCCGGTGAAGTCGCCGATGCCCGGCACCGTGCTGGTCGTCCGCGCGCAGAACGGCGAGGAAGTGACCGCCGGTCAAGCGTTGTTCGTGGTCGAGGCCATGAAGATGGAGCACACCGTGACGGCACCCGTCGACGGCGTGCTCGCCGAAGTGAACGTGCAAGCAGGTCAGCAGGTCGCACTCGACCAGGTGCTGGCCGTCGTCGTCTCTCACGAGGAGTGACACAGATGTTGGACTTCAGGCTCCCGAGCGAGTACGAGGACCTGCGCAAGACCGTCGAGGAGTTCGCCCGCGACGAAGTGGCCCCGGTCATCGGCGACTACTACGAGCGCTGCGAGTTCCCGTACCCGGTCATCGCCAAGATGGGGCAGATGGGCCTGTTCGGCCTGCCGTTCCCCGAGGAGCACGGCGGTATGGGCGGCGACTACTTCGCCCTGTGCATCACGCTGGAGGAGCTCGCGCGGGTCGACTCGTCGGTCGCGATCACCCTGGAGGCGGCGACGTCTCTGGGCGCGATGCCGGTGTACCGCTTCGGCACCGACGAGCAGAAGGCGGAGTGGCTGCCGTCGCTGACGTCCGGCGAGAAGCTCGGCGCGTTCGGCCTGACCGAGCCCGGCAGCGGTTCGGACGCAGGTGCGCTGGCGACCACCGCGCGCCTCGAGGGCGACGAGTGGGTCATCAACGGCACCAAGGCGTTCATCACGAACTCCGGCACGGACATCACCGGCCTGGTGACGGTCGCGGCGGTCACCGGCACGCAGCCGGACGGCCGCAAGGAGATCTCGTCGATCATCGTCCCGTCCGGCACGCCGGGCTTCACGGTGTCGAAGAAGTACTCGAAGGTCGGCTGGAGCGCCTCGGACACCCGCGAGCTGTCGTTCGCCGACTGCCGCGTGCCCGCCGCGAACCTGCTCGGCACGCGTGGCCGCGGCTTCGCCCAGTTCCTGCGGACGCTGGACGAGGGCCGGGTCGCCATCGCCGCCCTGTCGGTCGGTCTGGCCCAGGGCTGCGTGGACGAGTCGGTCAAGTACGCGCACGAGCGCGAGGCGTTCGGCGCGAAGATCGGCACGTACCAGGCGATCCAGTTCAAGATCGCAGAGATGGAGGCCCGCGTGCACACGGCGCGCCTGGCCTACTACGAGGCCGCGTCCCGGATGCTGCGCGGCGAGCCGTTCAAGAAGCAGGCCGCCATCGCGAAGCTCGTGTCGTCCGAGGCGGCGATGGACAACGCCCGTGACGCCACGCAGATCTTCGGCGGCTACGGGTTCATGAACGAGTACCCGGTCGGGCGGTTCTACCGCGACGCCAAGATCCTGGAGATCGGTGAGGGCACCTCCGAGGTGCAGAAGATGCTGATCGCCCGCGAGTTGGGACTTTAGTCCGATCCAGCTGAATAGTACGAAAGTGCCGGTGTGAATCGCTGAGTCCGGCTACCGTCGTCTGCCTTCCGCACGAGTGTGAGGGTGCAGATGACAGGTAGTCGGCCAGAACCGGTTTTCCCCGGATTACGAGTTCTCCTCGAGGTCATTCACGGCCTATGCGACCGGCCGGGGTTCTTCTACCGGAGCAAGACCGAGGAAGTAGTCGGTGACCAGCCGCTTCCGCTCCTCTACCTGGAGAGCGAAGCCAGTCCGACGCCATTCCTGCGCGCTCTCGAAGCGAAGCTGGACGCCGGTTCTCCAGCAATACCGCATGCCTATGTCGATGTGGCCGCGGCAGCTGCAGAAGTTGCCAAAAGATGGCCACCCGAGTCGCGTGAGACGCCACCGCTGCTGCCGTTGCTGGATCAGCTGGCCTTTCAGTTGTCGGAGGTCCACGTCGGCCGTGAGCGGCTGACCCGGTTCGACCACTACCGGCTCGTAGACTGGCTCACCGGCAAGAAGCTGCCGCGCAAGCCGGGGCGGGACGACCGGGCGAGCGTCATCGAGCTGCTGCGCCTGTGGACCGGCCGCAGTGCCGAGCACGGCGAGGCGCTGAACCGCGCGGTGGACGCGTTCATCCCGAACCTCGTGACGCGGCTGGGGCTCGGGCTGGTCGCCTGGGTCGGCAGCAAGGCGGGCTTCCGCTGGCTCGGCAAGCGGGTGCCGGGGCTCTCGCGGGAGTCGAAGTGGTTCATGCGCGGGCAGAACTTCGCGCTGCCCAACCACTCCATCGAGTTCCTCGGGTTCGCCGAGCGGCTCACGCTGGGCCGGCGGGAGTCCGAGAACCAGGAACAGATCAAGCTCCTGCTCGTGCACGCGTTCCTGGAGGACCTGCGGATCGCGTTCCGGCGGCGGCGTGGGCGGTTCGGGTTCCGCCGGGCCGGATTCCGCCGCACGGCGTACATCCCGGTGCTGCTCGACGGGGTGAGCAAGGACAACGGCGGCTGGCAGCTGCTCGAACTGATCAACGACGTGCGCAACGAGACCGGCGAGCTGGACCCGTTGCTGGTGATCGCCGCGAGCTCGGTGCAACCGACGCTCTCGCAGAAGCTCGGGACCACTGCGGTGGCGCCGGACGAGACAGCGGACGCGCTGGCGACGTGGCGGGAGGAGCTGCCGCGCAAACGGCAGATGCTCGCACCGGACGCCCGCTACCTGATGATCAGACTGCCGTTCCCGCGCGAGGACAAGAAGAAGTGGCAGGGGACGCCGGCCTTCCAGGCGGCCCCGGTGCGGTGGCTCGCGCGGTCGCGGCGGCTGGAGGCGATCATCGCGGCGGTCGCCGTGGTGTTGCTGATCCCGGGGTTCGTGACGGTGCAGAGCAACATCGAGGCGAACTGCTCGATCGTCGGCTCGGCCACCTCGCCGGGGGTGTCGACCCGGCTGATGGACGTGGACGGGCACACCGAATGCGTGGGCTACAGCGACAACGCCAGCCAGGTGTTCGGCTCGAACGAACGGCTGCGGTGGACGCAGCAGGCGGTGTTCGCGCAGAACGCGGAGGCCGAACGGCTGCACGACGCCGATCCCGGCCGTCCGTTCGTCTCGCTGCTCTACTTCTCCAGCCTCACCCACCGCGACACCAACCCCGACGCCGACCACTCGAGGGCCGAGGAACTCGAGGGCATCCTGCTCAAACAGCGGCAGCAGAACGACAGGTCGCGCTCGGAACCGTTGCTGCGCATCGTGATCGCGAACGGCGGCGCGGTGATGCAGCGGGCGCCCGACGTGCTGAGGGACATGCTGACCCCGTTGCTGGAGAAGGATCCCAGCATCATCGGCGTGATCGGGCTCGACCGCAGCGTCGCGGAGACCCAGGAGGTCATCACCGAGCTCGGGTCGCTCGGTGTGCCGACCATCGGCACCACGCTCACCGAGGCGTCGCTGCCGGACCGTTCGGCGATGTACTTCCAGCTGATCCCCGGCAACGCCCGGCAGGCCGATCTCGTGCGCAGGTACGCGCAGCACATCGGCGCGAGCGTGGTGAGGATCTACCACCCGCCGCTGAACCGGGGCGACGTCTACCTCGACGACCTGGTCAACATGCTGGGCACCGAGCTGGCGAACACGGGCGTGCGGTACGTGGCCGACCCGTGGTCCAGAAGCCCTCAGGAGCTGTCGTCGCTCTGCGGGGAGGACCACTCCAGCGAACTCGTGTTCTTCGCGGGCCGCGAGGAGGACTTCGGCGAGTTCCTGCGGGCGATCGGCAAGGACTGCTACGACAAGAACCGGTTGCCGCGCATCGTCGCCGACGACGCCATCATCCGGTTCATCGCGCAGAAGGCCAGCCGAGTGCACGACTCGCTGGCCGGGATGCGCGTGTCCTACGTGAGCATGGCCGGGCTCGTGGTGCTCGCCGGCAAGTCCTGCGTGGAGGGCAAACCGGACCAGAAGGTGCGCGGCGGTCTGCCGTTGGACGCGTTCTGCGCCGGCTACAGCAGGCTCGCCCAGGAGATCAGGGACGCCCCGCTGCCACCCGAGGACAAGCCCAGCAAGCCGTGGCCGGGCGAGCACATGGGCGTGGCTTACGACGCGGCCGGGCTCTTTCTCGACGCCGTGCGCAATGCCCAGCGCCGGTTGCAGGGCAAGCCGGGCGGCACGCCGCACCGCGGTGCCGTCGGCGGGGAGTTCCGCGAGCTGAAGTTCCACGGTGCCACCGGACGCACGGACTTCGCCGTGTCACGGGTGGGGCAGCAGCGCAACTTCACCATCCTGGAGATCAACGACATCCACGACTTCGAGCAGCAACCCACGTGCGTCTTCCTGACCGGTGACCTTTACGGCGTGGACTCGCCACGCCAGGCCAACGGCTGCCCCGCGGGTTAGAGCTTCGGCACAGCCCGGTCGATGATCGCGGCGAAGTCGGTGTTGCGCGGGAGCGTGCCGAAGGCGTTGCCCCAGTCGCCGCCGAGGCGGCTGGCGCAGAACGCGTCCGCGACGGCGGGGTGCCCGTGCTTGACGAGCAGGGCACCCTGCAGGATCAACGCCATCCGCTCGACGACCCGCCGCGCCTGCGACTCGTCCACATCGGACAGAGCGAGTTCGTTGAGCGCCTTGTCGACGCGCGGGTCGACCCCGCTGACGGTCTCGTGGAACTCCTGCACCGTCTGCGGTTCCTTCTGCATCGCGCGCAGGACGTCGAGCGCGGCGACGTTGCCCGACCCCTCCCAGATCGACATCAGCGGCGACTCCCGGAACAGCCGCGGCATGCCGCTGTCCTCGATGTAACCATTGCCGCCCAGGCACTCCAGGGCCTCGGCCGCGTGTGCCGGGCCACGCTTGCACACCCAGTACTTGGTCACCGCGAGCCCGAGCCGCGGCCGGTGCTGCGCGAGCCACATCGCGGCCGTCGTGGCGGCCTCGGACTCGACGGCCAGATCCGCCAGCACGTTGCGCATGGCCGGCTGGTCGATCAGGTAGTTCCCGAACGCCTTGCGGTGCGCCGCATGATGCGCAGCCTGCCGGAGCCCTGCCCGCATGCCCGCCGCCGACCCCAGCACGCAGTCGAGACGGGTCATGTTGACCATCTCGATGATCGTGCGCACGCCGCGGCCCTCGTCGCCGATCCGCCAGGCGAACGCCTCCTGGTACTCGATCTCGGCGGACGCGTTGGACTTGTTGCCCAGCTTGTCCTTCAGGCGCTGCAGGTAGAACCGGTTGCGCGCACCGTCCGGCAGCACCCGCGGCACCAGGAAGCACGTCAGCCCGCCAGGGGCCTGCGCGAGCGTCAGGAACATGTCCGACATCGGCGCCGAGGTGAACCACTTGTGCCCGGTCAGCACATAGCCGTCGGCCACGGGCCGGGCGACCGTCGTGTTCCCCCGCACGTCGGACCCGCCCTGCTTCTCGGTCATGGACATGCCCGCGATCAGGCCGCGTTTGCCGAGCGGTGCCTTCAGTCCGAAGTCGTAGGTGCGCGAGGTGAGGAGCGGCTCGTACGTCGCGGCCAGTTCCGGCGCCACGCGCAAAGCGGGCACCGCGGCGTAAGTCATCGAAATCGGACAGCCGTGGCCGGCCTCGACCTGTGACCACACGTAGAACTTGGCCGCACGCTCCAAGTGACCACCGTCGACATACGCGTGCAATCCGTGCGTAACAGCCACGTTCATCAGCTCGTGCCAGGCAGGGTGAAACTCGACCTCGTCGATCCGGTTCCCGTACCGGTCGTGCGTGTGCAGCACCGGCGGGTAGGTGTTCACCAGCCGGCCGCGCTCCTGCCACTCGTCGCTGCCCGCGAGCCTGCCGAGTTCGTGCAGGTCGGCGTCGTCGACCCAGCTGAGCAGCGCCGGATCGGCCGCGACGTCATGACCGGTCAAGGGCGGAACCTGGTTGGTCACCTCGTGCGTTGCCATGTGTCGCACGTTACTACTCGGTAGTAACTTTCGGCAGGGTCCGAGGGAAGATCACTCGACCATTCGGGCAACTGGGCGTGCCAACGGCGCTGACGAGGAATAACGTCGTCAGCGTGAGTGACCATGGGCACAGCTCGGCCGTGTCTGCGCTGACTGCGCAGTACGCCGCTATGCGCGAAGGTGCGCCGGTGCGGCTCGCGAAGAAGACGTCGAACCTGTTCCGGTTCCGCGCCGAGCAGTCGGGCGGGCTGGACGTCGGCAGGTTCGACCGGGTGCTGTCGGTGGACCCGGTCGGACGCACCGCGCAGGTGCAGGGCATGACCACCTACGAGAATCTCGTCGACGCGACACTGCGCCACGGCCTGATGCCGTTGGTAGTGCCGCAGCTCAAGACCATCACGATCGGCGGCGCGGTCGCCGGTCTGGGCATCGAGTCCACGTCCTTCCGCAACGGCCTGCCGCACGAGTCCGTGCGCGAGCTGGAGATCCTCACCGGCGACGGCGAGGTCGTGATCGCGAAGCCCGACGACGATCTGTTCCGCGCGTTCCCGAACTCCTACGGGACGCTGGGGTACGCGCTGCGGCTGGAGATCGAGCTGGAGCCGGTGCGCCAGTACGTGCGGCTGCGGCACGTTCCGTTCGGGTCCTTCAAGGAATGCGCCGCGGTGATCGAAGAGGTCTGCGCGGACGGCTCGGCCGACTTCGTGGACGGCACGGTGTTCTCGCGCGGCGAGATGTACCTGACGTTGGGCCACTACGCGGACATCGCGCCGTACACGTCCGACTACACGGGCAACGAGATCTACTACCGGTCCATCCAAAAGCGCCGCACGGACCACCTGACGATCCACGACTACCTGTGGCGCTGGGACACCGACTGGTTCTGGTGCTCCCGCGCGTTCGGCGCGCAGAACCCCGTGGTGCGCCGGATGTGGCCGAAGCGGTACCTGCGTTCGGACGTGTACCGCAAGCTCGTGGCCAAGCACCGGCAGCTGCGGCCGCGCACCGACGTCGAACCGGTGATCCAGGACGTGGAGATCCCGGTGGGCGCGCTGCCCGACTTCCTCGACTTCTTCGACCGCGAGATCGGTATCGCACCGGTGTGGCTGTGTCCCGTGCGCCTGCGCGACACCACGGGCTGGCCGTTGTACCCGATGAACCCGGACGTGCTGTACGTCAACGTCGGGTTCTGGTCGGAGGTCCCGGTGCGTCCGGGAGAACGGATGGGTGACCGCAACCGGCTGATCGAGCGCGAGGTGGCGCGGCTGGGCGGGCACAAGTCGCTGTACTCGGACTCCTACTACGAGGAGGACGATTTCTGGCGGCACTACAACGGTTCGCTGTACCGCTCCGTGAAGGCGCGGTACGACCAGACGAACCGCTTGCCTGATCTGTACGCCAAGTGTGTCAGGGGACGATGAATGCGGTTGGCCTCCATTTTCCAGAGCATCACCGGTGGCAGCGACGTTCGCTTCCAGGCTTATGACGGCAGCACCGCGGGACCTACGAGTGCCTCGGTCTCCATCGACATCAAAACGCCGGAAGCCTTGTCCTACTTGGCCTCCGCACCAGGCGAGCTCGGCCTGGCGCGCGCCTACGTGACCGGGCACCTGGAGATCCTCGGCGACGTGCACGCCGGGCTCGCCCAGCTGTCCGAGTTCTCGCTGCGGGAGATCCCGTGGCTGCAACGGGTAGAGCTGCTGCGGTTCCTCGGCGGCGTCCGGCTCTCGCACCGAGTGGCCCCGCCACCGCAGGAGACAAGACTGCGCGGCCTGCGTCACTCCAAGGCCCGCGACCAGCAGGCCATCGCCCACCACTACGACGTCTCGAACCAGTTCTACGAGTGGATCCTCGGCCCGTCGATGGCCTACACCTGCGCGGTGTACCCGTCGACGGAGTCCACTTTGGAGGAAGCCCAGTTCGCCAAGCACGACCTGGTGGCGCGCAAACTGGGCCTGCGTCAGGGCATGAGGCTCCTGGACGTCGGCTGCGGCTGGGGCGGCATGGTCATGCACGCGGCCCGCGAGTACGGCGTGCGCGCCATCGGCGTGACGCTGTCCCGCAACCAGGCCGAGTGGGCGCAGAAGGCGATCGTCGAGGCAGGGTTGTCCGAGCTGGCCGAGGTGCGTCACCTCGACTACCGCGACGTGCGCGAGACGGGCTTCGACGCGGTGTCGTCCATCGGCCTCACCGAGCACATCGGCAAGGCCAAGCTCCCCGGCTACTTCTCCTCGCTGTACGGCAAGCTCAAGCCGGGCGGCCGCATGCTGAACCACTGCATCACCCGCCCGGACAACAAGCAGCGCGCCCGCTCGGGTGCGTTCATCGACCGGTACGTCTTCCCGGACGGTGAGCTCGTCGGGCCCGGCCACATCGTGTCGCTCATGACCGACACCGGCTTCGAGGTGCGGCACGAGGAGAACATCCGCGAGCACTACGCCCTCACCCTGGCCGCCTGGGGCAGCAACCTGGACGCGCACTGGGACGAGGCCGTGGAGGAGGTCGGGGAGGCACGGGCTCGGGTGTGGCGGCTGTACCTGGCTGCTTCGCGGCTCGGGTTCGATCGCAACAACATCCAGCTGCACCAGGTGCTCGGGGTGAAGCTGGACGGGACTGTGTCGCACATGCCGTTGCGGCCGGACTGGCTGTCCTGAACGTCGAAGGGCCGCGGCACTCCGCCGCGGCCCTGAGTCACGCCATTAGCTGAGCTTGTCCAGGGGCTCGCAGGCGTGAAGACCGCGGTGACCAGGTAAACAGCGGCTTCCGCCGCCTTGACCTGCTGCAACTGCGCATCGGAGACCCGGTTCGCCTCAACGTGGATGCCCCGATCGGGGCGATTGGTGCCACAATGGCACCATGAAGCGGATGAACCTGAGAGATGTGCCGGACGAGGTCTACGCGGCGCTCGCGGACGGTGCCGCAGCGAGCCGCCAGTCGTTGAACGCGTTCGTGGTGGAGAGGTTGTCCGAAGTCGCCCAGGTGCTGAGCATCGGCGACTACCTGGCGACCTACGAGCCACCCAGCGGAACCGGAATCACGGTGGAAGACGCGACAGCCGCTGTGCGCGAGGTGCGGGACGCTTCATGAGTCTCGCAGTGGTCGACGCATCCGTACTGGCCGCGTTCTACTCGGCCAGTGATCCTCGGCGTCAACAGACGGTCGTCCGCATGTCTGCTGGGCACGCTTTGTTCGCCCCTGCTCACCTCGATGTGGAGGTGGTTTCGGCGTTGCGCACGATGTCGAGGAACGCCCCGGCGCTTGCCGCGGCGGTGCCTTCGGCGCTGCAGCACCTGACCGGCCTGCCCGTGCGCCGGATGGCGTTGGCGCCGTTGTTGTCCCGCATGTGGGAACTGCGGGACAACATCACCCCGTATGACGCCGCGTACGTCGCGCTGGCCGAGCAGCTTCGCGCCACGCTGATCACGTGCGACGTGCGCTTGGCCTCCGCTCCAGGGGCCAAGTGCACGTTCGACGTGATCAGTTAGCTCAGCTTGTCCACGATCTGCTTGGCCTGGTTGGACGGGATGGCGAACCCGATCCCCACACTCCCGGCCTCACCACTGCTGGAAGCCGGCGAGTAGATCGCCGAGTTGATCCCGATCAGCTCACCGGCTGCGTTCACCAGCGCACCACCGGAGTTGCCGGGGTTGATCGACGCATCGGTCTGAATGGCCTGGTACGAAACGGAACCGGAGCGCCGGGTCTCGCCGGGCACGGTCACCTTGCGGTCCAGCGCCGAGACGATGCCGGTAGTCACGGTGCCCTGCAGGCCGGACGGCGAACCGATGGCCATCACGGCGTCACCGACCTTCACCTGGTCCGAGTTCGCCCACTTGATCGGCGTCAGCCCGGACACCCCGGAAGCCTGCAGCACGGCCAGGTCCGACGTGGGGTCGGTGGAGACGACGGTGGCCGGCACCTCGCGGCCGTCGTTGAGCTTGACGGTGACCTGGCCGCCTGCCGCTGCCACCACGTGGTTGTTGGTGAGGATCTTGCCGTCCGCCGACAGGATCACGCCGGAGCCGAGGCCGTTGCCGACGTTCACCTGCACCACCGAGGGCAGGACGCCGGAGGCGACCGTGCTCCAGTCCAGTGTGGACGTGTTGGAGACCGTTTGCGCCACGACGGAAGTGCTCGGTGAGGTGCCGTCCGGCGAGGCGATCACCGCTCCGGTGACACCTCCGAACAGGCCGGCGACGAGCGCCGCCGCCGTCACCATAGGAGCCGTGCGGCGCCAGAACTTCGGCGCCGGCGCAACGGCGGGCTGCGATTCTGCCAGTGACCCGCTCATCGCGGGGAAGCTCTGCTCGGTCATGACTCCACGATGGACCGCCATCATGTGAGCAACCTGTGGGGAAAGCCAAAGAAACCCTGATAAGAATTACGTGAGAAGGAGCCCGGAGACCTCGTCGGCCGACAGCGGCGGCCCGAAGTGCGAGCCCTGGCCGCCCGAGACGCCGAGCAGTGCCAGGCGGCGTGCCTCGGTCTCGGTCCGCACGCCCTCGGCGTACAGCGGCAGCCGCAGGATCGACGCCCACTGCAGCAGCGCCACCGACGCGCTCTCGTCCACCCGGTTCGCGCCCGCGTCCAGGCCGTGCACGACGGTGCCGGTGAACTTCACGCCGGTCAGCGGCAGCAGGCGGAGGCGGTCGACACCGACGTTGCCGCCGTTCATCTGGTCGAGGACGAGGCCCACGCCGCGTTCGGCCAGGATCGTCAGCTCTTCCATCTGCTCGTCGTTCAGCAGCGCCGGCAGGTGCTCGTGCAGCTCGAACCGCAGCTGCGACGCGGGCAGGCCGGTGCGGTCCAGCACGCGGAAGACCTCGGCGACGAGTTCGGGTTCCTGGCAGAGCCGTGGCGGCAGGTCGATCGACAACGCCGGTGTGCGCGAGCCCAGCGTCTCGTACCACTGGCCCGCCTGCCGGCACGCGTCCTCCAGTGCCCAGCGCACGAGCCGGACGATCATGCCGTTGTCGGAGGTCTGGTCGAGGAACACGTCGGGGCACAGCACCCCGTGGACCGGGTGGTTCCAGACGATCTTCGCTTCGAGCGCGAGGACTGAGCCGTCGGCGAGCGAGTAGACCGGTAGGTAGTCGACGCGGAACTGGCCCTCTTCCAGCGCGCCGGGGATGGATGCGGCGAGCGCGTATCTCTCCTTGTCGCGCAGGTCCCGGTCGCGGTCGTACAGCGCCCACTGGGCCTTGCCGTCGCGCTTGGCCCAGCCGACCGTGACGTCCGCGGCCCGCAGCAGATCCACGGCGTCGCCACCGCGGGCGGCCCTCGCCACGATGCCGACGCTGGTCGTCACGCCGACGCCGTTCGCGCCGATCCAGATCGGCTCTTCGAGCTGCTTGGTGAACTCCTCGACCAGGGCGATCACGCTGCGCACGTCCTGCGGGTCCTTGATCAGGACGCCGAACTCGTCCTCGCCGATGCGCGCGACCTTGCCGACCTGCTCCGAGAACACCGCCCGCAGATGCGTCGCGACGTGCATCAGCACCCGGTTGCCCGCCTCGTGGCCGAACGCGTCGTTCACGCCGCGGAACCCGTCGATGTCGACCTGCACCAGGGCCAGCGCCTCCGGCCCCTTCGTGCCGACCGCGCCCTCGAGCCAGCCGAGGAACTGGGCCCGGTTCGGCAGCCCGGTCTGCATGTCGTTGAGGCTCTGCCGCACGAGCTGCGTCTGCAGCGCGCGCATCTCGTTCATGTTCTCGATCATCGTCACGAAGTACGGCGGCGCGCCATCTTCCTCACGCACCAACGAGATCGCCATGTGCGTCTGGATCGTCTCGCCGTCGCTGCGGATCATCCGCTTCTCGACCCGGATGTTGTCGTGGTCGGACGCGATCAGCTGCTGGGCCATCTCTCTCAGCGCCACCCGGTCGTCCGGGTGCACCAGGTCGCGGCCGCTCAGCGTGCGGATGTCCTCGCGCTTGTAGTCGAGCATCGTCAGCAACGCCTCGTTGACGTCGATGATCTCGCCGGTGAGGCTGCTCACGATGATCCCGAACGCGGCGCTGTGGAAGATCGCCCGAAATTTCGCCTCGCTCACCCGGACAGCGCTTTCCGCGCGACGCATCGTGTTGATCGCGGCCGTGCGGCTGATCTCCTGCTGGTCCAGCGTGCGGTCGCGCAACCCCTCCGCGTAGCCCGCGGCGAGCGCGCCGAGCTGAGCCGGCGTCACGGGCGCGTGGTCACCGAGGTACGCGAGCGTCTGTTCCAGCGTCGAGGAGGCGATGAAGTCGTTCGCCACCAGGGATCGCCCGACCTGCCGAGCCTCGGCAACACCGCCGGTGAGCAGCTGCTCGACGAATCCGCCGAGCAGCTCCTCGAGCTTCTCGCGCGTGAGGTTCGCGAGAAGGGTGTTGGAGATCGCCGCCGCCCAGCGAACGGCGGGCTCTCGGCTGTCGACCATGTTCATTCAGCTCAGGTGGCCATTCGTGGGGACCGGTGTGATCCGTTGATCGATCGTCGGGCGCCATTCGATACGCCTCGCAACCCACTTCCGCCAGATTCGGTCGAACGGGTGACAGCCCCGTCCAGTACCACCACCGGGTGTGGGTCCAACGAACAAGCTTACTGATCACGCCAGACCTGTCCAACCGAACCCCGAGTTCCGGTCGCAAATCCTGGGTTGATCCAAGAATTCACTCGTTTGAACCAACGAATCACCCGAGCCGCTTATCGAAGGCGAGGTGCCCGATTGTCACCGGATCGGCGTCGACGTCGAACAACGGTGTGTAACCGGTTGCGAGGTAAAGCGCTTTTGCTTCCGGTTGGCGGGGCCCGGTGGTCAGGTAGATCCGGCGGTACCCGAACGCCAGCGCCTCCTTCTCCAGTTCGACGACCACCCGGCGCGCCAGCCCGCGCCTGCGGTGCTGCGAGTGCGTCCAGATCCGCTTCAGCTCGGCGGTCTCCTCGTCGTGCCGCATGAACGCCCCGCCCGCGACGGCCTCGCCGGCCTCCAGGAGCAGCAGGAACTGCCCGTTCGGCGGCTCGAACACGTCGGCCGGCCGTTGCATCTCCTGGGCGCCCCTAGGCCCGTAGCGGGACGTGTACTCGTACGTCAGCTCAGCGACCAACGGCGCCGCGTCCGGGTCGGACTGCCGGACGCGGCGCACTTCGAGTGTGGTCATGCGGCCTTGGCCCGGTCCCGCTTGGCGACCTCTTCGCGCACCAGTGGAATCACGTACCGGCCGAAGTCGATCGCGTCGTCCAGCAGGTCGTAACCGCGCGCCGACAAGATGTCCACGCCGAGGTCGTAGTAGTCGAGCAACGCCTGCGCGACCGTCTCGGGAGTGCCGACCAATGCGTTGGAGTTGCCGGCGCCGCCGGTCGCTTTCGCTGTGGGCGTCCACAAAGCCCGATCGAATCGTTCACCGCGTTCCGCCACGGCCAGCAGCCGTTGCGAGCCGCTGTTCTCCGGATTCGTCAGCGAATGCCGGCGACTCAGCGGGCCGTTCGCTTTCCGCGCCTCGATCCGGTCCAGCGTGCGATACGCCTTCTCCCACGCGAGTTCCTCGGTGGGCGCGATGATCGGCCGGAACGCGACCTGGATCCTCGGCACGTCGGTGCGGCCCGCATCCCTGGCCGCCTGTTTGACGGACTCGATCTGCTGCCTGGTCTCCTCGATCGGCTCGCCCCAGAGGCAGAAGATGTCCGCTTCCGCACCACCCGCGGCATACGCGGCAGGGGAGGAGCCGCCGAACGAAACGTTCGGGCGTGGTTGCTGCACCGGAAAGACATCGCTCACGAAGTCCGCGAACCTGTAGTGCTCGCCCTCGTGGTCGAACGCCTCCCGGCTGGTCCAGGCCTTCTTGACGATCTGGATGTACTCGCGCGTGCGGCTGTAGCGCTGGTCTTTCGTCAGGTAGTCGCCCTCGCGCTGCTGCTCGTGGTCGGTGCCGCCGGTGATGAAGTGCACCGTGATCCGGCCGTCGCTGATCTGGTCCAGCGTCGCGAACGTCTTGGCCGCGAACGTCGGGTAGGACACGTTCGGCCGGTGCGCCAGCAGGATCTGCAGCCTGTCGAGCTTGGTGGCGAGGTAGGCCGCCGCCGCTGCGGGCTCCGGAGCGCCCGACCCGTAGGCGAACAGCACGCGGTCCCACCCGTGGTCCTCGTGTGCCCGCGCGAGCCTGATCGTGTAGTCCTTGTCGAACGCTCCGCCGGACCGCGGTGTCGTCTCCGACCCGTCGTTCGTGGCGGCGATCCCGAGAAACTCAACTGGCATGGCCGATACCCCAGAGCTGGTAGTGGAACTTGGGCGCGTCGAGGGAAACGCCCTTCGAGTGCACACCTGGATCTCGTTCGCCGCAACGACGTCCACAGAGCGGGATTTGCTTGCACGCGCGGGGTACTGTGGTGGTGTTGCGTTGAGGGGCGCGGCTCGTTTCTCGTTGCCCATCAACGGAAAGACGCGCATGCGCTCACTCGTGATCATCGGTGGCGGCCCCCGTGCCGCCGGCCTGCTGGAACGCATCGCGGCCCAGTCGCCCGAGGTGCGGCTGACCGTGCACGTCGTCGACCCGTTCCCGCCGGGCGCGGGCCGGGTGTGGCGGCACGCCCAATCCCCGTTGCTGCGCATGAACTCCATGGCCGAGGACGTGACTGTCTTCACCGACTCCTCGTTCGACGGCGCGGGCCCGATTTGTCCCGGTCCGTCACTGGCGGAGTGGACCGATGTCGAACCGACGTCGTTCCCGTCACGCCAGGTGCAGAGCCGGTATCTCTCGTGGTTCTTCGACCACGTAAGGAAATCTCTGCCACCGAACATCTCTGTGTCCGTGCATCGGGCGAAGGCGTTGAAGGTCGTCGGCAACTGGGTGTGGCTGGACAACGGCGACTCGCTGAACGCGGACGTCCTCGTGCTGGCTCTGGGTCACCTCGACGCCGAACCCGAACCGGAGCACCGCAAGCTCGCCGACCACGCGACGCAGCACGGCCTGGTCTACGTGCCGCCGCTGTACTCGGCCGACGCCGACCTGTCCGCGGTCGAGGGTGACGTGGTGCTGCGCGGCTTCGGGCTCGCGTTCGTCGACCTGATGGTGCTGCTGACCGAAGGGCGCGGCGGCCGGTACGTGCGCACCGATCGGCTCGAATACCTCCCTTCTGGCGCGGAACCGACGCTCTACGTGGGTTCGCGGCGCGGTGTCCCGTACCACTCGAAGACCGGCTACCGACTGCAGGGAACTCGTCCGTCGCTACCGCACTTCTTCGTCGCGGACGCCTTGCGGGGGTGGCGGCTCGACTTCCGCGACGACGTGTGGCCGTTGATGGCCAAGGAGATCGCCTGGGGCTACTACCACGAACTCTTCACCGGCCATCCCGGCCTGGTGGGGATCTCCTTCGTGGAGTTCGCGACCGCGTTCGCGGCGTTGGACTGGTACAGCGAGGAAATGCGCGAGCTGGAGGTCCTGGCGGTACCCGATCCGGCCGACCGGATCGACTTCGAGCGCCTCGACCGTCCGCTGACCGGACTCACGTTCGCGACCGCTGAGGAGTTCCAGGAGCACCTGCGGTCCTACATCGAGGCCGACGTGACCCGCCGCTCGGATCCGCGGCACAGCGCCGATCTGGGGGCGTTTCTGGCCCTGTTGTCGGTCTACGGTCAGCTGCCGCAGCTGATGCCGCACGACGGCTGGTGGCACGGCTACTTCAGCTACCTCGCCTCCGGCCCGCCGCCGGACCGGTTGGAGGAGCTGCTGGCGTTGTCCCGCGCGGGAATCGTGCGGTTCGTCGGCGCCGACATGTGGGTGGAGGCGGTGGACGGTGCGTTTCTCGCGGGCAGCCCGACGACACCGGACGTGGTGCGCGCCAACGGCCTGATCGAGGCTCGGCTTCCTGCACACTCCTTGTCCCGCACGGAGGATCCGGTGCTGCGGTCGTTGCGCGCGGTCGGTGACGTTTCCGAGGACGCGGCCGGGTTGGTGCGGGTGACCGCGGAAGGCCGGCTGATCAACGAGCAGGGAGAGGAGGATCCGGTCCGGTTCGCCGTCGGTCCTTATACGACAGGGAAGGCGTTCGCGGCGTTCGCGCGGCCGCACACGAACGCCCCGGCGTTCCGGCAGAACGACATCATCGTAAGTGCGCTTCTCCGCACGCTAGGTGATTAGAACCGGTCATCGGAACCGTTCCTGTCGAACAGACGTGGCTCGCAACAGACGCACCTAGCGTCGGTCTCATGCAACTGATGGAGCCCTACAGAATCAAGGTGGTCGAGCCCCTCGCCATCACCACACGCGCCGAGCGGGAACAGCTGATCTCGGCCGCCGGGTACAACCTGTTCAACCTGCGTGCCGACCAGGTCACGATCGACCTGCTCACCGACTCGGGAACCGGTGCGCTCTCCGCGGAACAGCAGGCGGCGGGGATGCGCGGCGACGAGTCGTACGCGGGAGGTAGCTCGTTCTACCGGTTCCGGGACGTCGTCGCCGAGCTGACGTCCTATCCGCACATCTTTCCCGTGCACCAGGGCCGTGCCGCCGAACGGATTCTGTTCACCACGTTGCTCGAACCCGGCCAGGTCTCCATCAGCAACACGCACTTCGACACCACGCGCGCGAACGTGGAGATGCTGGGCTGCGAGGCACGGGACCTGCCGTGTCCCGAAGCCGCCGACATGGACAGCGACCACCCGTTCAAGGGTGACATCGACGTCCTGGAGCTCGAACGAACGCTCAGCTCTCCGAACGCGGGCGGCGTCGGCCTGGTGATCATGACGATCACCAACAACGGTGGCGGCGGGCAGCCCGTGTCGATGGCCAACCTGCGTGCGGCAAGCGAGATCTGCCGCCGCTACGGCACGCCGTTCTTCCTTGACGCGGCCCGGTTCGCGGAGAACGCGTGGCTGGTCGTCCAGCGCGAGCCCGGCTACGGGCACCTGCGGCCGTACGACGTCGCACAGGAGGCGTTCGCACTGGCCGATGGCTGCGTGGCTAGCTTGAAGAAGGACGGCATCGCCCACATGGGAGGGATGCTGGCGTTGCGGGACGCGGAACTGGCCGCCCGCTGCGAGCAACTGCTCATCGCGAGCGAGGGCTTTCCCACCTACGGCGGACTTTCCGGGCGCGACCTCGACATGCTCGCCCAGGGCCTGCGCGAGGTCACCGACCCCGAGTACCTCCGCGCGCGGGCCGCGGCGACGGACTACCTGGCACAGCTGATCCAGGGCGCGGGTGTCGCCGTTGTACGGCCATCGGGACTGCATGCGGTCTACGTAGACGCGGGTCGCCTGCTTCCGCACATCCCGCCGCATCAGTTCCCCGGTCACGCACTGGCCGTCGAGCTGTACCTCGCCGGTGGCGTGCGGTCTGTCGAGCTGGGATCGCTCTTCCACGGAACGATCAGCGAGAACGGCACTTTGACCAAACCCGCCAGGCACGAGCTCGTTCGGCTCGCGGTGCCCCGCCGCACCTACACGCAGAGCCATCTCGAGTACGTCGCGGAGACGATCGCGGCGATCGCGCGCAACCCTGAGCGGATGCGTGGTTACCGACTGGTCGAATCACCGGCGATCCTGCGGCATTTCAAGTGCCGCCTCGAACCGGTCCCGGCCTCGCAGTTCCCGGATTTTGTGCACGCCAACGGCTTCAGCGTGCGTCAGGCGACCGAGGTGTAGCGCCCCTGGTGCCGCACCAGCGGCGCGGCGATCTCGGCGTGCGTGATGTCCAGCGGCTCGCCGATCAGCGCCACGTGGTCACCGACCGCGATCCGCCGCGACGTCCGGCACCGCAGCCGCACCGGCGCGTCCAGCAGCCACGGCACGCCGTCGTCGTCCGGCCGCCACCGCGTGCCGGCACCGAACCGGTCGGCGCCCTTGCGTGCGAACAGATCCGCCAGTCCGGTCTGCGCGGTGTCCAGCAGGTGCACGGCGAACAACGGCGCGGTCCGCAGCACCGGCCACACCGAAGCACCTTCGCCGATCCACACCACGACGAGCGGCGGCTCGAACGAGACCGAGCTGAACGAGCTGATCGTCGTGCCGACCGGTCCGTCCGCGCCGTGAGCCGTCACGATCGTCACGGCCTGGGCGTGGTGCTTCAACGCGTCCCGCAGCTGCTCCTTCATCGGACCAGCGCCTTCAGCACATCGGCCTCCAGCTCGAAGTCGGTGACGTGCGCCGGCAACGAAGCCTCGTTCAGGAACAACGCCTGCGGCACCAGGGCTCCCAGCTCGGTCAGCACCGGGCGCAGATGCACCTCGACGGCCAGCGCGTGCTTGTCCGAGGCCGCGATCTGCAACGGCACCACGACCTTGCCCCGCAGCCACCCGGACGGCGCCTGGTCCAGCACGGCCTTCAGCAGGCCGGTGTACGCGGCCTTGTACGTCGGCGTGGCCACCACCAGCACTTCCGCCTCGCCGAGCGCCGCCAGCGCGGCCTTGATCGTGTCCGCGTCCGTGAACACGGCGGAGGCGAGCGTCGCCGCGTCCACGACCGGCCCGTCGACGGGTACGCCCAGCGTCGAGGCGAGTGCCTCGCGCAGGGTCAGGGCCGCCTGCAGCATGCGGGAGGCGGGCCGCGGGTTGCCGACCAGAACACCGATCTGCGTCATGCCTCCAGCACAGCCGCAAGGCGGGGGAGCGTCAACCCGCGTCCACCACGCGGGATCAGGCCAGAATCTCCTTCGCGACCCACGAGTTGATCGCGTCGACCCGCGCGTAGATCGCCGGGTGGTCCGGCCGCGCGCAGCCCTGACCCTTCGACACGAGGCCGATGAGCTTGCCGCCCGCGACGAACGGCCCGCCCGAGTCGCCGTTGCAGGCGTCGATCCCGCCCTTCATGACGGCGGCGCACATCATCGAACGGTTCTCGTAGAAGTCGCTGCCCTCGCCGTCGTCACCCCAGAACACCCGGCAGGTCTCGTCCTCGAGGATCGGGATCTGGGCCTTCATCAGGTATCCGTTGGTGCTGCCGCCCTCCTTGACCGCACCCCAGCCCATGACCGTGGCGGACTTTCCCGGCGCGTACAGGTGGCGGTCGGCGGCGCCGGCCATCCTGATCGGCTTCTGGGTGAGCACGCGGTCGAGCGTCAGCACCGCCGAGTCGAACGAGATGCCGTCGTACTTCGGGTTGATGACGATCTTCGTGAGCTTCGCGACGACACCTTCGCCGGTGCTGTGCACGTTCTCGCGGCCCGCCACGACGACGCGTTTGTTCAACGGGATCGGCTTCGGCCCGGTCACGCCCTCGTCGACGCAGTGCGCGGCGGTGAGGATCTTGTTCGGTGCGACCACCACCCCGGTGCACCTCGGGTCACGCGTGTCGGCGGTGGGGGCGAGGTACACCGCGAACGGGTTGTCCTTTATGGACGCTCGCGTGCCGCCGACCACCTGGATGGACGGGTCCGCGACCGCCGTACCCGCCATGAGCACGAGCAGGGCGGCCACGATTCCACCTCGTAACAGCATTCGCCGTTCCTTCCGCAGAGGGCATTTTGCGCAAGGAACGGCGAACCCGTTGTCTCAGTTCGGTTGTGTAACTTAGGAAACCGCGTCCGCCGCCGAACGCCCGGCGACCCGCCCGGAGAACAGGCAGCCGCCGAGGAAGGTTCCTTCGAGCGCGCGGTAACCGTGCACGCCACCGCCGCCGAACCCGGCGGCCTCACCTGCCGCGTAGAGCCCCGGCACCGGTTGCCCGGAGTTGTCGAGCACCCGCGACGAGAGGTCGGTGTGCAGGCCGCCCAACGTCTTGCGCGTGAGCACCGACAACCGCACGGCGATCAGCGGACCGGCCTTGGGATCCAGCAACCGGTGCGGCTCGACCACGCGGATCAGCTTGTCCGTGAGGAAGTGCCGCGCGGCCCGGATCGCGTTGACCTGCATGTCCTTGCCGAGCCCCGACGTCACCTGCCGGTCGCGCTCGACGATGATCTTCTCCAGCGCGGCCGCGTCGATCCGGTCGTCACCGGTCAGCGCGTTCATCCCGCGGGCCAGGTCCGCGACCGTCCCCGCCTGGATGAACTCCTTGGACTTCTGGGCGAACGCCTCCACCGGCGCCACCGCGCCCGGCAACGCGCGCTTCAGCACGGCGCGGGTGTCCTTGCCGGTCAGGTCCGGGTTCTGCTCGGAGCCCGACAGCGCGAACTCCTTGCCGATGATCTTCTTGTTCAGCACGAACCACGAGTGCTCGTGCCCGTTCGTGGTGATGTGCTGCAACGCCCCCAGCGCGTCGAAGCCGGGGAACAGCGGGATCGGCAGCCGCTCGCCGTTCGCGTCCAGCCACAGCGGCGACGGGCCGGGCAGGATGCGGATGCCGTGCCGCGACCACACCGGCGCGTAGTTCGCGATGCCCTCCGGGTAGTGCCACATGCGGTCGGCGTTGATGATCGCGCCGCCGGCCTTCTGGGTCACCTCCAGCATGTGCCCGTCCACGAAGTCCGGTACGCCGGACAGCATGAACTTCGGCGGCGTGCCCATCCGCTCCGGCCAGTTGCGCCGCACCATGTCGTGATTGCCGCCGATGCCACCGGACGTGACGATCACGGCCTGCGCCGACAGCGAGAAATCCCCGGTGACCTTGCGCGACGAAGGCTCCGCGCGTGCCACCGGCGACGGCTCCAGCACCTCGCCGGCCACGCCGTCGCACACACCGTTCGTGACGTTGACGTTGGTGACCCGGTGCCGGAACTTCAGCGTCACGAGCCCCTTCGCCACGGCCTCGCGCACGCGCCGCTCGAACGGCTCGACGATGCCCGGCCCGGTGCCCCAGGTGACGTGGAAGCGCGGGACCGAGTTGCCGTGGCCGCCTGCGAGGTAACCGCCGCGCTCGGCCCACTGCACGAACGGGAACCAGCGCACCCCCATGTTGTGCAACCACGAACGTTTCTCGCCCGAGGCGAAGTCCACATAGGCCTGTGCCCACAGCCGGGGCCAGTGATCGCTGTCGCGGTCGAACGCCGCGGAGCCCAGCCAGTCCTGCAACGCGAGGTCGTGCGAGTCCTTGACCCGGAGCCTGCGCTGCTCGGGCGTGTCGACCAGGAACAACCCGCCGAACGACCACCAGGCCTGGCCGCCGAGGGTCGCTTCCGGCTCCTGATCCAGGAGGATGACCTTGCGGCCCGCGTCCGCGAGCTCTGCGGTCGCGACGAGACCGGCGAGGCCCGCGCCGACGACGATGACATCCGCGTCATGTGCCATCGGGCGAGTCTAGATCCACCGCAGGTCACGCACGAGACCTGAGTTAATTTCACTTTCTGGGGAGAACGAACATGACCTTCCGGCCAGCCGCTGAGGTGGGGTTCACCACCAGGACCACCCGATTCGTCGCGCCCGGATCGGTGACGAACGGCGAGTTCGGCCTGTTCGAGTGGCGGATGGACGCCCACCAGCCGGGTGCCCGCCCGCACTTCCACAAGACCTTCTCCGAGTCGTTCTACGTGCTCGAAGGCGAGATCACGCTGTTCGACGGCAACGAGTGGATCAAGGGCGGTGAGGGCGACTTCCTCTACGTGCCGCCGAACCGCCCGCACGCGTTCCGCAACGACAGCGACGCTCCCGTGCGGATGCTGATCCTGTTCTCGCCGGGGATCGCTCGGGAGAAGTTCTTCCTGGAGGTCGGGGAGGCGAAGGGGCTCGACCCGGAGGCGCTGGAGGCCTTCTACGCCCGGCACGACCAGTACAACCTGTAGACGGGTGCCGCCGACCGCCACTACCGGTGAGGGGGGTTTCCGGAGTGCCGGTCGACGGCGGGTTGGCCGCGGCGCGAGCACACATCGCCTGCGGAAGGGCTTTTCCGGCCTGGGGGTGCCGGATCGCCCTGGCGCGGGCTCGAACGCCAGCGGCCAACCACATTGTTGAACGTACAACCGGACCGCTGTGTTCCGGTTGCCTTTGACTGTGACCGGGCTCAAATCCTTCAGCTCGCCTTCAGGTTCGAGGCGGAGCGAAAGCGGTACGTGGTCACCCGCTCACGAAAGGTCGTTGAGCTTGCGTTCTGCGGCCTTGCGCGCCTTCTCCGCTCCCGACGTGATCCGCTTGGCGTCCTCCAGCCGTTCCGCCGCGCGGTCGAACGCCCGCTGCGCCGCCAGCTGGTCGGCCTGGGCCTCCCCGAGCGCCTGCTCCGCCTCGTCCAGCGCCTGCTGCGCCTCGGCCCGCTTCTTCTCGGCACGTTCGCGCCGCTTGCGGGCCAGCGCGTCCTCACCGTCGTCCGACGGCGGCTCCGGCACCGGCACGGCGAACCCGAACCCCGAGTACTCCAGCGTCTTGCTGAGGTGCCCTGCCCGCACCTGCTCGGCCGACTCGGGGTCGGACATGGCCGCCGTGAGGGTGTTGCGCACCTGCGTGACGGCGTCGTCCGCGAGCGGGCCTGTCAGCTCCAGCGTGCGGTAGACCAGGGCCTCCAGCAGCTCCTTGCGCTTGCGGCCGAGCTCCCGCATGGTCAGCTGCGCCGTGGAGAGCCCCAGGGCCTCCTCCAGGCCCGGCGGGGTGTCCCGCACCAGCCTGTTCACCGCCCAGGCACCCACGGTCGGCTTGCGCAGGTCGGCGATGGCCTTCGCGAGGTCCTTGTCGCCGGCCTGCTTGGCCGCGGCGTTGCGGGCCGCGGTGAACTCCTTCGGGGGCAGCCCGTAGAGCTCGTCGGCGACCGGCTTGAGGTCCATGAGAGCGCAAGCTAGCGGTTCTGACCGGCCACGTCTCGCTGACGAGGCGAAATCGGGTACACCTGATAGGGAGATGCACACCAGGTGGAGATGGGTTCTCGTGGGACTCGGCGCCGGCGTCGCCGTGAGCGGACCGATCGCGATGGCGGGCGGCCCGTGGTACGGCTACGTCTTCGGCGGCCTCTGGTCGTTGATGGGCGGCACCGTCGCGTGGCGCAGCTTCGGCATGGGCACGAAGCTCGCCGCTGACGGCATCACGTCGAGCAACCTCGACGGGCGCACGTCCATCGAGTGGTGCGACGTCGAGACGATCGAACCGAGCAGACGCCGCAATCTCATCTTCTTCCACACGATCGCGCCGGTCGTCCGCCTGCGGTACCGCGGCAAGGCGACGCTGACCGAGCTCTCGTTGCTCTCGATCAAAAAGGACTCGGTGCCCGAACGGACCGGGCGGCACGTGGCCGAACTGAACGCGGCGTTGCGCGCGCACCGCATTAACTGCCCGCGGTGCGGAGCGCAGCCGAAAGCGGTCGCGACCAGCCAGGGACTCGTCGGTCGCCTGCGGTCTCGATTGCGGTCGCTATTCAGCGGAAATGGTGATCGGTCCATCGTCCGCTGACATGATCCTGTTACAGGGCAAGAGCATTCACCGTTGACGCAGCCTTGACATTCCCCTCTATCAGCTCTTGACTGAAGAGGAACTGCTCGTTCCACGGCTATTTCGGAACCGGCAGCACTAAGTGCTTGTCTGCACAAGCCGCTGAACAGTCCAATGTGGATCTGAAGAATACTCCGATCCGACGATTGCCCCTCGTAAGGCGAAGAGATGTGCTTCACAGCACTCTTACCCCACGAAGGGCAAATGCGCCGTGAAGAACTGGAGACGCCGCACCGGCACGGTCTTGCTGACCGCGGTGTTGGGCACTGCCGGGTTCGGCTTCGCCGCCACCCCCGCCTTGGCGCAGAACGCGCCGCAGACCACGCCGGCTGCCGACAAGCAGCTCGACAAGCAGGACCGTGAGCTCGTCGACGAGGCCGCCCGCCAGGGCAAGCCGACCGTCGACCTGCTGGTCGCCGCGGAGGAAGGCAAGACCGACGCCGCGGTCACCGAGCTGAAGGCGCTCGGCGCCACGGTCCAGAAGACCGAGAAGGACGTCGACTACGTCAAGGTGACCATCCCGCGTGACAACGCGGAGAAGGCCGCCAAGCTGAAGTCGGTCGACACGGTCGACGTCGACGGCCTCATCGCGCTCGACGACCCGCGTCCGCAGGGCATGGAGAACCCGGCCCCGCAGAAGGCGCCGGACTCGAAGACGCCGCGCACCAACCCGTACATGCCGACGCAGGACACGCAGGCGGCCCAGTTCGCCACCGCGCACCCGAAGTGGGACGGCCGCGGGGCCACGATCGCCGTGATCGACTCCGGCGTCGACCTGGACACCCCGGCGCTGCAGACGACCAGCACCGGTGAGCGCAAGATCGTCGACTGGTACAACGCGAACGCCACGAACTCCGGCGACGGCACCTGGGTCACCATGACCAAGACCGGGCGCGTCGGCAAGTTCACCGAGGGCGGCAAGGAGTGGACGGCGCCGGCGACCGGCGGCCCCTACTCGTTCGGCCTCTTCCGCGAGATCGCGGGCGACCTCGGCGGGGCGGGCAGCGAGACCGGCGGTGACATCAACCGCGACGGCGACCGCCTCGACTCGTGGGGCGTCATCCAGGACATCACGACGAAGGAAGTTTTCGTCGACACGGATGGCGACGCCAACTTCACCAACAACAAGCGCATGATCGACTACAAGGTCAAGCAGGACTCCGGCTTCTTCGGCACGGACAACCCCGCGACCCCGGTGGTCGACCGCGTCGCGTTCGTCGTGCAGACCGACCGCTCGATCTACGACAACGCGGGCACGCCGTACGTCAACCTGGGCATCTCGGCCGCCGCGCACGGCACGCACGTCGCCGGCATCACCTCGGCGCACAAGCTGTTCGACGGCAAGATGGCCGGTGCCGCTCCCGGCGCGAAGCTGATCTCCATCAAGGCCTGCCTCTCCACGCCGGCCTGCACCAGCTCCGGCCTGATCGACGGTGTCCTCTACGCCGCGCGCAACGGCGCCGACGTCGTGAACATCTCCATCGGTGGCCTCCCGGCGCTCAACGACGGCAACAACGCCCGTGCGGAGCTCTACAACCGCACGATCAACGAGTACAACGTCCAGCTGTTCATCTCGGCGGGCAACTCGGGCGCGGGCGCGAACACCGTCGGTGACCCGTCGGTCGCCACGGACGCCGTCAGCGTCGGTTCGTACATCACCAAGGAGACCTGGCTCTCCAACTACGGCTCGACGACCGCGCAGAAGCAGAACCTGCACGGCTTCTCGTCGCGCGGCCCGGCTGAGGACGGCGGCTTCAAGCCGAACATCGTCGCGCCGGGTTCGGCCATCTCCACCACGCCGCGCTGGCAGAACCCCGGCCCGGTGGCGGGTACCTACACCCTCCCGGCCGGTTACGCGATGTTCAACGGCACCTCGATGGCCGCCCCGCAGGCGACCGGTGCCGCAGCGCTGCTCGTGAGCGCGTTCAAGGCCACGCACAACGGCCAGAAGCCGACCAGCGCCGAGCTGCGCTTCGCGATCCAGCGCAGCGCGAACTTCGTGAGCACCCTCGGTGCCTACGAGCAGGGTGCCGGTCTGTTCAACACCAACGCCGCGTGGACCCTGCTGGACAAGCACTCCGTGCCGGACAAGGTCACCACGTCCGTCGCGGTCAACACCGTCCTCAGTGGACTGCTCGCCACCCCGAACGTCGGTGTCGGCATCCACGACCGTGAAGGCGTCACGGCGGGCCAGGAGTACACCCGCACCTACACGCTGACCCGCACCACGGGCCACGACGAGGAGCTGTACAAGGTCTCCTGGAAGGGCAACGACGGCACGTTCACCGCGCCGAAGACGGTCAGCCTGCCGCTGAACACGCCCGTGCAGTTCCCGGTCAAGGTCAAGGCCAAGACCTCCGGTGCGCACAGCGCCGTGCTGCAGCTCGACAACCCGGAGACCCCCGGCGTCGACGTGCAGACCCTGAACGCCGTGTTCGCGGCGGAGAACTTCAACGCCGCCAACAAGTTCTCGGCGACGAAGTCCGGCACGATCGCGCGCAACCAGTCGACGAGCCTCTTCGTGAACGTGCCCAAGGGCACGAGCGCGCTGAAGATCGACCTGACCGGTGGCGGTGCCGAGGCCGGCAAGGGCCAGGTCCGCTTCCTGCGCTTCACCCCGCAGGGCGTGCCGCTCGACGTGACCAGCTCGACCAACTGCTACAACCCGGACGCGGGCGCCGGCTGTGTCGGCGGCACCCCCACCAGCCGCACGGTGACCAACCCGATGGCCGGTGTCTGGGAGATCGTGGTCGAGGCGCGCCGCACCTCCGACGCCGCTGAGGCGCCGTACTCGGTGACCGCGTCCGTGCTCGGCACGTCGATCAGCCCGAACCCGGACACCATCGCGTCCGGCACGATCGGCACCCCGATCAACCGCAGCTACACCGTCACGAACACGCAGGCCGTGTTCAACGGCCGGCTCGCGGCGGGCACGGTCGGCAGCGCCAAGACGGACCGCCCGTCGATCGCGAACCTGGAGACCAAGTTCTTCGACATCCAGGTTCCGGCGGGCACGTCGCGGCTCACGGCCACGATCGGCAACACCGCCGACCAGGCCGCCGACCTCGACCTGTTCGTGCTGAACTGCACCACGGGCACGTGCGTGGTCGCCGGTCAGTCGGCCGACGCGGACTCCGAGGAGTCGGCGACGGTCAACAACCCTGCCGCCGGTCTCTGGCGCGTCCAGGTGGACGGCTACGCGGTGCCCGCGGGCACCACGGAGTACGACTACTTCGACGTCTACACCTCGGCCGGCCTCGGCACGCTGAGCGTGACCGACAGCAACGCCGACCGCGCCGCCGGTTCCTCCTGGAACGTGGCGGGCGTCATCACCCCGCTCGGCCAGCCGGGTGCCGGCCGCGTGCTGCGCGGTGAGCTCGAGGTGCGCACGGCGGACGAGAACGTCGTCGGCCGCGGTGCCGTGGTCGTGCAGTCCGTCAGCTAGTCGCTCTTGAAAACGCAGAAAGCCCCAGGGTCCACGTGATCCTGGGGCTTTCTACGGTTCTGGGAGCTTGTTGCCGAGCGGCTCGTCCACGTCCACTTTGGACACACCGGCGAGAAGGTACGTGTCTTCCACCTTGTCCACCGGCATCTCGGCCCGCAGGTAGCCGATTCTGGGATCGCGCGCCTCGACGGTCGCGCCCAGCCTCGTCAACGCCTGCTCGACCTCCTCGCTGCGTCCCGGCTGCACGGAGATCATCAGTGGCACGGTGAGGTGGCCGTCGCGTTTCGCCTGCTCGATCCGGTTCTTGTCCGGTGTTGCTGAAGACACGGTCGGTACCTCCGCCAACGGCACGGCTGGAGACCCGTTCGTACCACAGCTTCCGAGAGCCAGCGCGCAGAACGCGACGGCGAGCGGTCTTCTCATGCGCCTAGGACGGAACGGGCTCCGCGAGCGGTTGCATCCGGGTTTCCGGCACCGCGAACATCATCACGACCACCGCGGCCACCACCAGGGCACCGATCGCCGCGAACGTCATCGCCAGCCCCAGCCGAGGCCACAACAGCGCCCCGAACAGCACGGGGACGAACCCGGCCCCGATCCGGCTGACCGTCGACGCCCACCCGAACCCGCTGGCCCGCAGGTGCGTCGGGTACAGCTCCGGCGCGAACGCGTACAGCGCGGGAATCGCGATCTGGATCAACATCCCGTACAGCGTGATCCACGTCCTGGCCGCCGCGTCGACGTCGATCTGCCAGGCGAAGAGGACCAGCGCGACCGCCGCGAGCGGCGCGCTGACCGCGATCACCCACTTGCGCCCGAACGCGTCCACCAGCCAGGCGCTGATCAGCGCGCTGACGATGCCCACCGCCACGGTCAGCGTCGTGACCATGAACGCCGCGTACGTGCCATACCCCTGCGCCTTCAGGATGCTCGGCAGCCACGTGACAGCGCCGTAGTACAGCAGGAACACGGCCAGGAACAGCAGCCACAGCGCCGCTGTGCGTCGCGGGTCGAACCGCCAGATGTCCTTGAGCTGCGTGACCATCGCCCCGGGGGAGAGGCGCTGGACCTGCTGAGGTTCGGGCAGCCGCCACTCCTCCTCCGGCGCCCCGGTCTTGGCGATCAGGTCGTCGATGACCTGCTTGGCCTCGTTCGGGCGTCCTTTGGCGACGAGGAACATCGGCGACTCCGGCACTCCGCGCCGAATCCAGAACAGCAACAGCGCGGGCAGCACCATCGTGAGCATCAGCAGCCGCCAACTGCCCAGGTCAGCGAGGTAGGCCGCGGTGAGCCCGCACAGCGTGGCGCCCAGCGGCCAGAACCCGTCCATCGCCGCCAGCACCCGCCCGCGCACCCTGGCCGGCGTGAACTCGCCGACCAGCGCGAAGTCGACCGGAATGCACCCGCCGAGCCCGACCCCGGCCAGGAACCGGAACGCGCAGAACGTCACGAAGTCCGGCGACGCCGCGCCCGCGACCGTGAACACCGAGAACATCAGAATCGTCAGGCTGAACGCCTTCTTGCGCCCGATGGTGTCCGCGACCGCACCCCACGCGAACGCGCCGACTGCCATCCCGATGAGGTTGGCCGTGCCGACCCACCCGCGTTCGGCGAGCGACAGGTTCCACTCGGCGCTGACCAGCGGAATCAGGAACGCGTTGAGCGTGACGTCCCACGCGTCGAACAGGAACCCGAGTCCGCCGATGACGAAGATCGTGCCCTGCGCGCGCCACCGCCACGGCAGGCCCTGGACGACCTGATCCCCAGTTCTCATGCACTCAGTGTGGTGGATGCCTCGCGGATCGTCACAGCGAGCAACTCAGGGTTGCGATGGGGCCTTCGAGGACGTCCTGGCCCGCTCTACGGCTTGGGCCCGGCGAACGCCTGCTCCCGCTGAGCCCCATCGGCGCTCTCCCCGAACACCCGAGCATCCGTGTGCTGGTCGCCGGCGGGCGACGGCTTGGCCGACCGCGTGATCGCCCGTGTCCGCACCTGCGGCAACGCCCCGTCGTGCCGCCGCTGCACCCAATCCACCAGGTGCTCCCTGGTGAGGCAGCGCAGATCCCACAACTTCCCGGCATCAGCCGCACTGACCAGCGCCCTGAGCCGGACGAACCCCTGCACGGCCTGCGTCACCTGCAACACGGACACCCGCCCGTCCCACAGGTCGCTGCCCTCCAGCATGGACCGCATCTCCTGCCGCATGGCGTCCACCGGCACCGTCCAGTCGAGATCGAGCTCAACGGTCCCGAGCAGCGCCGACTGCGTGCGAGTCCAGTTCTCGAAGGGAGTCTTCAAGAAGTACGAGGTCGGCAGCACAAGCCGCCGGTCGTCCCACAGGTGCAGCACCAGGTAGGTCAGCGTGATGTCCTCAACGCGCCCCCACTCACCTTCGACCACCACGACGTCATCCAGCCGAACCGCATCGCTGAACGCGATCTGCATCCCCGCGATCATGTTGCCCAGCAACGACTGCGCCGCCAACGCCGCCACCGCACCGATCACCGCGGCGGACGCCAGCACGGTCGACCCGACGGCCCGTGCACCGGGGAAGGTCATCAGGATGGCGCCGACCGCCAGCACGCCGATGACCACCAGCACCAGCCGCCGGACCAGGGTGATCTGCGTGTGCACGCGCCGCGCGTGCCGGTTGTCGGTGACATCGGTGCGCACCTTCGAGAGTGAGATGTCCACAAGGGTGCTGATCAGCGCCGCCAACAGCCACGCGCCGGCCAGGATCAGTGCGATTCCCAGCGCGTGCAGCACGACCGGCAGGTCCATGGGGTACACGCTCAGGCTTATCTGTGCGGCCAGCAACGCTCCGAACACCTGGCCTGGGCGGTACATCTTGCCGCTGTGGGTGAAGCGGCGCACCAGGCGGTGGATCACCTCCACCACCAGCAATGCGAACGCTATCGAGCAGCCGAGCACGACGAAAAGCACGTCGTTCCTCCTCCAGTTTCGTGCGGGATACCCAGCTCCAAGCAGGACTGAACAGGCAGAATGGCGGCATGAGAGCGGCTGTGAGGTACTTCATGAGTCCCGACGTGGACCTGGAGGATTTCCGTCCAGACGACCCGGACGACTTCTCCTTCCTGCTCCAGGCGATAGTCGGCCCGGTAGGCGCGGAGGGCGAGGAGTCACTAGAGCTCAACGTGTGCACCCTCGCCAGCCTCAGCTCGACGGTGTCAGCGCAACGAGTCCTCTTCGGCAGGTCGCTGGTAATCGTCGGCACGGCAAAGATCAGCGAGATCCTCGACGCGGTCAGAGCGGCGATCGAACGCGTCGAGGCCGACTCCTGGTCCGAAGTCGCTGAGCGACTGACCCGCCTCGGGCACTACGAGTTCGAGGACTATTCGTCAGCGTGACTAGACAGGCAGCCCAGGTTCGAACAGCCACCGCGTCAACAGCTCCCGATGCCCCGCCAGCGCCAAAAAGTCCTCAGTGGTCACCAACCCGTGCCGATTCCGCGCACACCACTCCCGCAACAGCGCAAAAAACGAGTCATCCCCCATAGCCCCACGCAAAGCATGCAACGTAAGAGCCCCGCGCTTGTAAACCCGGTCATCGAACCAGTCGGCCCGCGGCGGCCGCCCGATCACCAGGTTCTGCGGCAGCCGCCGCAACAACTCCCGGGCCCCAGCGGCACAAGCATCAGCGGACCGCCCGCCGGATGCCTCGGACCACAACCACTCCGAGTAGCAGGCAAAGCCCTCGTTGAGCCAGATGTGCTCCCACGCGGCGATCCCGACCGAGTTCCCGAACCACTGGTGCGCCAGCTCGTGCGCCACCAGCCGCTCGGACCCGCGCCGGCCGTCGACGTGGTTCGCGCCGAACGTCGAAAGCCCCTGCGCCTCAACGGGAACGTCCAGATCGTCGTCGGTCACCACGACCGAGTACCTGGCGAACGGATACGGCCCGAACAGCGACGAGAACAGCGCGATCATCTGGTCCTGCCGGGCGAAGTCATGCGCGACCAGGCGGCGCAGCCGGGCCGGTGCCCACACCGAGGGCAGCACCTCGACGTACTGTCCGATCTGGACGGTGGCGAGGTAGGTCGCCATCGGTGCGGCCATCGAGTACGTCCAGCGGGTCGTGCTGCCGGACACCTTGCCGTCGACCAGAACTCCGTTGCACACCACCATGTACGGCGAGGGCGCGGTCACTTCGAGGTGGTAGGAGGCCTTGGAGGAAGGGTCGTCCAGGCACGGGAACCACGACGGCGCGCCGACCGGTTGTGAGGCCACGATCGCGCCGTCGGTGAGGTGGTCCCAGCCGAGGTCGCCCCATTCCGGAGTGTGCACCGGCACGGGCATCCCCGAGTAGCGGACCTCCACGGAGAACGAGCCGCGCACGGCGGCGCGTACGCGTAGGACACCTGAAGAGTGCACATAGCGCGCGGGCTTGCCGTTCACCAGCACCTTCGAGATCCGCAGCGGGCCGAAGGACAGCTCGAACGACGACAGGGAAGTGCACGAAGCCTGCAGCACCGCACGCCCGGCAAGGCGTGCGGAGTGCGGCTTGTAGTCAAGCTCTAGTGCGTAATGATGTACGGAGAAGCTCATGTCCACGCGGAGATCGGGTTGCCCAGCCAACGGGTTCCCGACGGTACATCCTCTCCGCGCATGACGAGCGAGGCGGGTCCGATCGTGGTGTGAGCGCCCACCGAGGCTCCAGGCAGGACGATGCCGTGCGGGCCCAAAGTAGCGCCCTCTGCCAGCGAAACCCGGTCCATGCGCAGGATCCGGTCGTGGAACAGGTGCGTCTGCACGACGCAGCCGCGGTTGACCGAAACACCCCTGCCCAGTGACACGAGGTCTGCCTCGGGCAGCCAGTACGACTCGCACCACACGCCACGGCCCACCGAGGCGCCCAGCGAACGCAGCCAGAGGTTCATCAGCGGCGTGCCGCCGGAGAACCCGACGAGCCACGGCACCGCGAGCACCTCGACGAACGCGTCCGCCAGCTCGTTGCGCCACACGAACGCCGACCACAGCGGGTACTCGCGCACGCGGAAGCGGCCGACCAGCACCCACTTGGCGATCACGGCCACCAGGCAGGCGGCGACGCCGGCGCCCAGCAGCACGACGCCGGACCACCACAGGCCGAACTCGCGCAGAGCGAACAGGACCAGCACGACCAACGCCACGTTCAGCATCACCGGGACGAACCGGCACAGCTCGACCAGCGCCCGCGCCCACATCAGGTGCTTGGGCGGGTCGAAGGTGCGCGACTGGTCGGAGACCTCGGCCGAGCGCGGCAGCTTCATCGGCGGCATGCCCAGGTAGGACGAACCGGCCTTGGCGCGCTTGGGAGCCGCCGACAGCACGCCGACGAGCCCGCCTTTCGGCACGTTGCGGCCGGGCGCGGTCATGCCCGAGTTGCCGAGGAACGCTCGTTTGCCCACGCGGGCGTTCGCGATGCGCAGCCAGCCGCCGCCGAGTTCGTACGACGCGACCATCGTGTCGTCGGCCAGGAACGCGCCGTCGCCGACTCGGGTCATCTTCGGCAGCGCGACCACGGTGGACGCTTCCACGCCGCGGCCGACCTTCATGCCGAGCAGGCGCAGCCACACCGGTGTGAACAGCGAGGCGTACAGCGGGAACAGGGCCGAGCGCGCGTTGTTCATCAACCGCTCGGTCGTCCACGCCTGCCACGCCGCGCGGCTGTGCACGGGGTAGTGGCCCTCGCTCATGCCGATGCCGAGCAGCCGCACGGAAACGAGGACCAGCAGCGCGTACGAGCCGAACCAGATCGCCGAAGCCGCGGGCACGTCCCACAGCGCCGACGTCAGCGTCACCGGCTGACGCAGCACGTACAGCAGCGCAGGAGCCGCCGCCAGCAACGGCAGCGCGCCGAGCAACGACGACGAGACGCCGTACATGAAGTTCCAGAAGTACGAGCGGGTGGGGCGACGCGACGGGAACGAGCGCGATGCCTTGCCCTCGCGGGTCGCGGGCACGCCGGACCAGCGCTGGCCGGTCGGCACCGAGCGGACCACGCCTGATCCCGGCGCCACCTCGGCCCGCTTGCCGATCCTCGCACCGGGGAACAGCGTGCTGCGCGCGCCGATCGTCGCGCCGGCGCCGATCCGGATCCGGCCCAGCTTCAGCCGGTCGCCGTCGAGCCACCAGCCGGACAGGTCGACCTCGGGCTCGACGGCCGCGCCGCGCCCGACCTTCAGCATGCCGGTGATGGGCGGCAACGAGTGCAGGTCGACACCGGGGCCGATCTTCGCGCCCAGCGCTCGCGCGTAGTGCGTCACCCAGGAGCCGGACAGCTCGGTGGCACGGGACATCTGCGCCAGCATCTCGGCGGTCCACAGTCGCATGTGGACGGAGCCGCCGCGCGGGTACGTGCCGGGCTTCACGCCGCGCAGCAACAACCGCGCGCCACCGGCGGAGACCACGAGCTTGCCCGCCGGGCTGATGAACACCGCGAAACCGGCGGCGACCCACCACCACGAAACGGAGGTCCAGCCCAGGACGTTCGACAGCGCGGTCAGCCCGACGACCCACCGCGCACCGGCGATGGTGAGCAGCGGGATCATCAGCAGCGTCTGGACGATGCCGGTCCATCGCGGCGTCGGCGCGACCTCGTGCACCTCCGCCGTGTCGCCGTACGACTCCAGGCGGCGCGCCAGCTTGTACAGCGTCGGGTTCTGGTAGATGTCCGACACAGAGGTGCTCGGGTACCGCGTGCGGACCATCGAGACCAGCTGTGCGGCGCCCAGCGAGCTACCGCCGGACGAGAAGAAGTTCGCGCCCTCGGAAGCGGGCCCGGAACCGAGCACCGCCGCCCACTGCTCCGCGAGCCAGCCCTCGAGACCCGAGAACACCACGCCCGCGGTGTCCATCGACGCCAGCGGCCACGGCAGTGCGGCGCGGTCGACCTTGCCGGACGTGCGCGTGGGCAACGTGTCGACGACCGCGATCAGCGGCACCAGAGCCGCGGGAAGCTCGCCCCGCAGCTGCTCGATGGCCGCCTCTTGGTCGAACCCCGGGGCGAACTCGCCGTCGACCACCACGTAGCCGACCAGGATCTGGTTGCCGCCACGCGTCGTGCGCACGGCGGCAGCGGCACCGGCGATACCGGGCAGCGCCGCGAGCGCCGCGTCCACCTCGCCCAGTTCGATGCGCCGGCCGCCGAGCTTGATCTGCTCGTCCGCGCGGCCGAGGAAGACGAGGCCCTCCGGCTCGGCGCGGACCATGTCACCGCTGCGGTACGCGCGGTCCCAGCCCATCGAGGCCAGCGGCGCGTACTTCTCGGCGTCCTTCGCCGGGTCCAGGTAGCGGGCCAGGCCGACGCCACCGATCACCAGTTCGCCGGACTCGCCCATCGGCACGACCTCGCCGGCCGCGTCGACCACGACGAGTTCCCAGCCGTCCAGCGGCAGGCCGATGCGCACGGGACCGGTACCGGTCATCTGCGCGGCACAGGCGACGACGGTCGCTTCCGTTGGCCCGTAGGTGTTCCAGACCTCGCGGCCGTCGACCGCAAGGCGCTCGGCGAGTTCCGGCGGGCAGGCCTCGCCGCCGAAGATGAGCAGCCGCACGTCGTCCAGCGCCTCGACCGGCCACAGTGCGGCCAGCGTCGGAACCGTGGAGACGACGGTGATCTCCTGCTCTACCAGCCACGGGCCGAGGTCCATCCCGGTGCGCACCAGCGAACGGGGCGCGGGCACCAGGCAGGCGCCGTAGCGCCACGCGAGCCACATCTCCTCGCACGACGCGTCGAAGGCGACCGACAGGCCCGCCAGTACGCGGTCGTCCGGCCCGATCGGCTCGTCCTGCAGGAAGAGCCGCGCTTCGGCGTCCACGAACGCGGCCGCCGAACGGTGCGTCACGGCGACGCCCTTCGGCTTGCCGGTGGAACCGGACGTGAAGATGATCCACGCGTCGTTGTCGAGCGAGGGCTCGCCGGGAACGCCGATGGGCGTTCCGTGCAGCACGATGGCTCGGCCTTCGCCGAGCACAGCGGACACGCCCGCCTCACCGAACACGAGCTCGGCTCGCTCGTCCGGATCCTCGAAGTCGACGGGCACGTAAGCGGCGCCCACCGCGAGGGTGGCGAGGATCGAGACGTAGAGGTCGGCGGTGCCGGACGGCACGCGAATGCCGACCCGGTCACCAACCCCGACACCTTCGGCGGCGAGCTTTTCCTTGAGTTCCAGTACTTCCGAGATCAGCGCGCGATACGTGAGCGCGGCGGTGCCGTCGTCGACGGCCAGCGCTTCCGGGTGCAGTTCGGCACTCGTGCGCAGGATGTCCAGGAGTGTGCGCGGGGTGGGCGCCTCGCCTGCCGTGAACATCGATCGAAGAACAACGGGTTCGGCCGCAATCATCACTTCAGCGTCACTTCTCACCCTCTCGGCAACGTGCAGACCGGCCACTTTACCGCCAGTTAACGTACTACCTCTCGCCGAGGTAGGCCGACTCACAGGTGAGCTCAGTCACCGCAACACTTTCGAGTGACGTGCGAGCGTTGTGGCGCGCGAGATTCCACTCTCGCCAGTCCGCCTCGACGTTGCGATCCTTCAAGAACCGCAAGGCACACGAGCGTTGCGGCTCCGGCAACCGGAGCAGCGCCGGCACCGCGTCCTCCGACAACCGCGACAGGTAAACGGTGTCGATCTTCTGCGTCGCCTCGAACCGCGTGACGTTGTAGTCGGCGACCACCCGCTCGGGGTTCATCACCACGACCGCGAGGAAGAACGCCGTCCCGGTCCCGATGATCGCCTTCGGCAACCACTTGGCGCGCAACGTGATCCCACCTGCGATCACCATCACGTACACCAGCCCGAGCCAGACCTCGCACGCCGCGACGAGCAGCCGCAGCACCGTCCACCCGTACGCCTGCTGGTAGAACCACATGCGGCTCAAGGCACTCGCGACGATGACAAGTGTGAGCACGGCCAGCGCGCCGAGAAGAATCCGCAGCCACAACTGTTCCTGCGACGTCTTCTTCGCCGCGAACCGCGCGACACCAGCGATGATCCCGAGCGTGAGAATCGCGACCCACAACAGCTGCCAGAAACCGGAACGCGCGTACTCGGCGAACGTGACGCCCGCCGTCCGCATCACGTAAGCCTCGCCACCGAACAGAACCGCGAGCTGCGTGCCCACGAACCCGGTGAACAGCACCACAAGCACACCCACCGGCAGCCCGTAGTCCTTGAGCCGCAACGACCCCGGCTTGACCTCGGCGTCCTCGTTGATCTGCGCCGGAGCCGCCACGAGGTAGCACGCACCCACGGCGCCAAGCGCCGCAACAACTCCGTAGAACCCCATCCGCACGTAGACGCCGATGTCGAGGTCCGGCACCAGGCCGACGAGGAAGTCGCTGAACGCCTGGTCCGCCCCGGCGAGCAATGACCCGAAGATCACCAGCAACACCAGCGCGACACCGACCGAGACGAACGGCCGGATGCCGATCGGCCCCCGCCTGGACAGCCCCTTCCCGACCCACGGAATCGACCGCAACCCGGCCAGAACGACGCCGAACGCGCCGAACACGAGCCCACGAACGGTCTTCCCGCCAGCCATGGCGATCGAGCCGCACAGGAACGAGGCCAGCACGCACAGCGGGAAGATCCACTCCGCCGCGCGCAGGAAGCCCATCGCCAGGAACGCCAGCGCCGCCGCCAGCCAGAGCGCGCGCTCAACCGTCGGTTTGCCCGCGTAGAACAGCACTCCGCCGACGCCGAACAGGCCTGCCAGGAACCAGCCGATGCCGTTGTTGGGCGGGGCCAGGAAGGCTGCCGCGAGGCCCGTGATGAGGCCGACGAGGAGGACCTGGGAGGGGGCGCCGGTCGTTGGTGGTTGCCACCACGGCATGAGCGGGGTCGGGGTGGGTCTGATCACCTGGCCCGCCATTGCCGGGGTGGGGTAGCGGGGCTGGCCCTGCCACGGGGAGGGCGGGGGGAGGGTGGCGGTGGCGACCTGGGCTGGCTTGGGGGCTTCGGCAGGGCGTTCGGCTGGAGCCTCTGAAGCCTTCGTAGCGCCCGAAACCTCCGAAACAGCCTCGGATTCCGAGTCCTCCGAGGGAGCCGGCGAACCCCCAGGCCCCGCCGGCTCCCCACCCCCGGCCACCGGCCTGTACCCAACCTTCCGAAAGTTCCGATACCGCTTCCGCGCAGCAACGTCTTCCGAGCCATCCCCAGGCCCAGAAGCCCCAGAACCCCCGGAGCCCCCAGAAGACCCAGCGGAATCAGGCGAATGCGTCGAGTCAGTCATGTCACTCTCCCAGCCCAAAAAGGGCGTGCTTCACCGTCACACCAGACGCGGTGCGACAAAGAAAGTTGTGGTCAGCGCGGCAAAGTCACCCGGATGCACGACCCGGGGTCCACCACAGCGATCGTTCCTCCGTGCAGATCCACCACCCACCGGGCGATGGCGAGCCCGAGCCCCGTCCCGCCACCGCCCGCCCTCTCCCCTCGGGTGAACCTCTCGAAGATCCGCGAACGATCAGCCGGCGCGATCCCCGGCCCCTCGTCCCGAACCTCCAGCACCACACAGGAATCAGCCGAATACCCGGTCACGGACACCAACCCCCCGGTGGGTCCGTGCCGGGCAGCGTTGTCCACCAGATTCACCAGCACCTGGTGCAGCCGTTCCCCATCAGCGAAAACCGAAAGCCCAGAATCAACCGACACCTCAAAGGAAGCCGTAGGAGCCGCGACGGCCCCTTCCGCCACCACATCGGCGACCAACGCAGCCACCGACAACGACTCCCGGTTCAGCGAAAGCACCCCGGCGTCGATCTTCGAAAGGTCCAGCAGCTCCGACACAAGGCGCCCCAGGCGCTCGGTCTGCGCCAAAGCGGTCCGCATGGTCGCGGCATCGGCGACCGCCACCCCGTCGACCACGTTCTCCAGCACGGCCTGCAAAGCCGAGATCGGCGTCCGCAGTTCGTGCGACACGTTCGCGATCAACTCACGCCGCTGCAGGTCGGCGGCGGCGAGGTCGGCGGCCATCACCGTGAACGCCTCGGCCAACTGCCCGACCTCGTCGGACGAGGTCGCACGCACCGACCGCGAGTAATCCCCGGAAGCCATCGACCGGGCCGCGGAAGTCATCTCCCGCAACGGAGAAGTCATGCCGTGCGCCAGCAACTGCGAAGTCAGCAGCCCCAGCCCCAGGGCGATCAACGTCGTCCGTGGCGGCAACCACCCCGTCACGTACCGGAAGTAGGCGAACGACACGCACCCGGACACCACGATCACGATCCCGAGCTTGAGCTTGATCGACCGCACCGAGTCCAGCGGACGCGGCAACATGTCGAGCAGACCCAGCAGCTTGTTCACCTGGGTACCTCCAGCGCGTACCCCACCCCGTGCACGGTCCGGATCAGGTCGGCCCCGAGCTTGCGCCGCAGCGCCTTCACGTGGCTGTCGACCGTCCGCGACGACGCCCCCTCGTGCCATCCGCACGCCTCCGCCAGCAACCTCTCCCGCGCCTGCACGGCCGAAGGCCGCTCGGCCAGGAACACCAGCAGGTCGTACTCGGTGGGCGTCAGATGCGCCTCGACGCCTGAGCGGCGCACACGGCGGCCGGCCAGATCGATGACCAGATCCCCGAGCTCCATAGAAGTAGACGAAGCAGCCCGCGACACCCTCCGCAGCAGCACGTGCACACGCGCCGCCAGCTCACGCATCGAGAACGGCTTCGTCAGGTAGTCGTCGGCCCCCACGGCGAGACCGACCAGCAGATCGGTCTCGTCCCCCCGCGCCGTCAGCATCAGCACCGGCACCGAACGCGATGCCTGGATCCGGCGGCACACCTCGAGCCCGTCGAAGCCCGGCAGCATCACGTCCAGAACCACCAGGTCAGGCAGGAACGCGGCGGCCTGAGCGACCCCCGACGGCCCGTCGTGAGCCACCGACACCACGAACCCCTCGGCGCGCAGCCGCACGGCCACGGACTCGGCGATCGTGATGTCGTCCTCCACGACGAGCACCCGGCGCTGACCTGTCATGACGGGGACTTTATGGGCATGTCGTGGAGGACGCCGGGACAACTTGTGAAGATCGTGTGCAGACCCACGCGGTTACCGCCGAGTTACCGCGCGGAGGAACGCGCGCACTGTTAACAAAGCGAACCATTTAATTAGGCTCCGAAACATGGCCGGGCTCAACGCGCTCTTCGATCCCGACTCCGCGACGTGGTTCGGGTCGGTGTACGCCCGCGGTGACGTCCACGGCGCCCCCGCGTACGCGTACCAGGCAGCCTCTCTGGACACCCCCACCGCAGATGGCGTGGTCGCGGCGGTGGACCACGCGGTCCGCGACGGTTGCCCCGTCGTCGGTTCGTGGTGCAACTCCAAGGCCACCGACAGCGAGGAGATCGAGGAGATCGGCCGCGTGTTCGCCGCGATGACGCGGGCGTCCGGCTGGGTTCCGCAGGTCGCGGTCGTGCTGGAGCGCATCGACGGCACCGCCGCGTACGGGCCGGCACTGCACGACATCGTCGTGTCCACCGACCCGGAGATCGCCGACGTCCTCGTCACCACCGAGTACGAGGCGGCGTTCATGACCCGCCAGGTCGTCGCGCTGCTGGGGCAGCAGGGCGACTTCGGCCGGGCGCCGAAACCAGGTCCGCTCGAACCGGACGAGCCCCTCGACGCCATCCTCGACACCCCGCTGCTGCCACTGCGCAACGAGATCGGCCGGAACCTCCAGATCGGTCTCGGCCGGCTCAGCGGCCGCACGATCGGCGTCGTCGCGGAGTCCGGCCCGCTGGACGCACCGGCCGCCGAGAAAGCCGCGCGCTTCGTGCGCATGTGCGACGCGTTCGGCATCCCGCTCGTCGTGGTCGCGGGCTCTCCTGAACCCGGCAGGGAGGTCCGCAGCGGCGCCAAGCTGCTGCACGCGTTCGCGGAGTCGGTCGTCCCCAGGATCACCCTGGTCACGGGCGCCGCGAACGTCACCATGAACGCCCGCTCGCTCGGCGCCACCAGGGTCTTCGCCTGGCCGGGCGCGCAGAAGGACGGCGTGGACGAGCTCATCGACCCGCGCGACACCCGGCGGGCCCTGGTCGACGCCTTCTCCAGGGCTCCGCTGCGGCGTGGTCACCACCGGAACATCCCGCTGTAGGTTTCCCGGCATGAACGTCCTCGAAGCGGTCCTGGAAAGGATCACCTACGCCAACGAGGACAACGGCTACACCGTCGCCAAGGTCGACACCGGCCGCGGCGACCTCGTGACGGTCGTCGGCGCGCTCCTCGGCGCGCAGCCGGGCGAGTCCATCCGCATGCGCGGCCACTGGGGCTCACACCCGCAGTACGGCAAGCAGTTCCACGTCGACGACTACACGACGATCCTGCCCGCGACGATCCAGGGCATCCGCCGCTACCTGGGTTCCGGCCTGATCAAGGGCATCGGCCCGGTGCTCGCGGACAAGATCGTCACCCACTTCGGGGTCGCCTCGCTCGACGTCATCGAGCACGAGCCCGAGCGGTTGATCGAGGTCCCGAAGCTCGGCCCGAAGCGCACCAAGCTGATCACGGAGGCGTGGGAGGAGCAGAAGGCCATCAAGGAGGTCATGGTCTTCCTGCAGGGCGTCGGCGTCTCCACCAGCCTCGCCGTCCGCATCTACAAGCAGTACACGGACAAGGCCATCGAGGTCGTCAAAGAGGAGCCCTACCGGCTGGCGAGCGACGTCTGGGGCATCGGCTTCAAGACCGCCGACGTCATCGCGAAGGCCGTCGGCATCCCGCACGACAGCCCGCAACGGGTCAAGGCAGGCCTGCAGTTCACGCTCTCCGAGGCCACCACCGACGGCAACTGCTACCTGCCGGAACAGGCCCTCATCGCGGACGCCATCAAGATCCTCCAGGTCGACACCGGCCTCGTCATCGACTGCCTGGCCGAGCTCGTCGAGGAGGAGGGCGTCGTCCGGGAGGAGCTGCCGGACGACGAGATCGCCGTCTACCTGGTCCCGTTCCACCGCGCGGAGATCTCGATGGCGGCCCAGCTCAAGCGGTTGCTCCACGCCGACAACGACCGGATGCCGAGCTTCGCGGGCGTCGACTGGGACAAGGCGTTCGCCTGGCTCGGCACCGACCTCGAGCAGCACCAGGCGGAAGCGGTCAAACTGGCCCTCACGCAGAAGGTCGCGGTGCTCACCGGCGGCCCCGGCTGCGGCAAGAGCTTCACCGTCCGCTCGATCGTCCGCCTGGCCCAGGCCAAACGCGCCAAGATCGTGCTGGCCGCCCCGACCGGCCGCGCCGCCAAGCGCCTGACCGAGCTGACCGGCCACGAGGCCCGCACCGTCCACCGGCTGCTGGAGCTGCGGCCGGGCGGCGACGCGGCGTACGACCGAGACCACCCGCTCGACGCCGATCTAGTCGTCGTCGACGAGGCCTCGATGCTGGACCTGTTGCTGGCCAACAAACTCGTGAAGGCCGTCCCGCCCGGCGCCCACCTGCTGCTGGTCGGCGACGTCGACCAGCTCCCGTCCGTCGGCGCCGGCGAGGTGCTCAGAGACGTGCTGGCACAGGGAAGCCCGATCCCGAACGTCCGCCTCACGCACATCTTCCGCCAGGCCCAGGAGTCCGGCGTCGTCACGAACGCGCACCGCATCAACAGCGGTGACTACCCGCTGGTGCAAGGACTTCCGGACTTCTTCCTGTTCAGCACGGACGAGGCCGAAGAGGCCGCCACGATGACCGTCGACGTCGTGGCGAACCGCATCCCGCGCAAGTTCCGGCTCGACCCGCGCAAGGACATCCAGGTCCTCGCCCCGATGCACCGCGGCCCGGCAGGCGCGGGCGCGCTCAACACCGTGCTCCAGGAAGCACTGACGCCATCGCGCGAGAACCTGCCGGAGAAGCGCTTCGGCGGCAGGGTGTTCAAGGTCGGTGACAAGGTCACCCAGATCCGCAACAACTACGACAAGGGCAAGAACGGCATCTTCAACGGCACGCTGGGCATCGTCACCGCGCTGGACCCGGTCGAGCAGAAGCTCAGCATCCGCACCGACGAGGACGAGGACGTCGACTACGAGTTCTCCGAGCTGGACGAGCTGAGTCACGCCTACGCCATGACCATCCACCGGTCACAGGGCAGCGAGTACCCGTGCGTGGTCATCCCGATCACGACCAGCGCGTGGATGATGTTGCAGCGCAACCTGCTCTACACCGCTGTCACGCGGGCGAAGAAGCTCGTGGTGCTGGTGGGCAGCAAGAAAGCCATCGGCCAGGCCGTCAGAACCGTTGGGGCGGGCCGCCGCCACACGGCATTGGCCCACCGCCTCAGAACAACAACTCAGACCGACGTCAGGTAGTCCGTGATCAGACGCGCCCACGGCATCGCGGACTCCAGCGCGATCGCGTGCCCACACGCGATGTCGGTGTACTTCGATCCGGGGATGAGGTCCGAGACCTCCTTGCCGAGCTCCCGCGACAGCAGTTGGTCGCCGGACGCGCCGATCACCAGCGTCGGCTGCGTGACCTGCGGCAGCACGTCGGACAGGTCGATCTTCAGGATCAGGTCGACGTGGCTGGGCGACCCGGTCGGCACGCTCGCGCCGATCAGCTCGGCGAAGCCCTCCGCCTGCGCGGGCGTGAGCCTCGCCAGGTACTCCTTGCTGCACATCACCGACAGGATGAACCGCGACAGCACCTCGCGGGACCCGTTCAGCAGCGACTTCCACTCGTTGATCTTCGCCTTGGTCGCGTCGTCGATTTTCGTGAACGGCGTGCTCAGCACCAGCGCGCGCACCCGCTCCGGGTGCCGCACCGCCACCGTGGCGGCGACCGCGCAGCCCATCGAGTAGCCGGAGACGTAGAACGACTCGTGCCCGGCCTTGACCGCGATGTCGACGAGGTCGTCCGCGAGCTTCGCCAGGTCGAGAGCGCCCGCGGCCTTCGGCGAACTGCCGGAGCCGGGCAGGTCCGGCGCGATGACGGTGAAGTACTGGGTGAGGGTCCCGAGGATCGGGCCGTAGTTGGCCTGGATGCTGCCGCCCGCGCCGTGCACGAGCAGCAGAGCCGGGCCGGTGCCCTTGACGACAGTGGACAGGCCGGACATGGGGAACCCCCGAATTGGTCAGTCCATGCTGCGGACGATGGTCGGCTCCAACCCCTCGTCGTCGTCCACGAGGGAACCGCGCCAGGGGAAGTACAGGTGATCCGGCAACCCGTAGTAGGAGATCTCAGCGACGTTGTCGTTGTAGAGATGATCCATGGTCGGCGCTCCTGTTACCTTCCCAAGACGTATGCGGACCTCGCTGAACTCGAGTCGGTTTCGGCCTGTCGACACAATAACCGCTGCGATGCTGGTGGAAATACTATTGATTTGCGTCACACGCCGCCAAGTGGCCGGTTTCCCCGTCTCAAGAACCGGACGGTAATCATCCGGTCGGTCGAACGGACTGGCGTGACTCACCCGGACAGCCGATGATCGACGATCATGCGGACCGCCCTCGCCCTGCTCGCCAGCCTGGCCCTGCTCCTGAGCCCCTCGCCGGCGCCGGCCGGAGGTCCGCCTGCGACGTTTGTGCTGCGTGTGCCCGCTCCACTCGGTGACTCCGCGCAACGGCTGCTCGGCCTGGGCTATGACGTCGTGGAGCAACGCGACGGAGAGGACCTCTTCGTCGTCGGCGACGCGCACACCGCTGACAAACTCCGTGCCGACGGTTTCCGGCCTGCCATTGAGACGGCGATGCCTTCGTCTCAATGGGCCCCGCGCTCACTCGGAGATACGACCTATTACGGCGGCTATCGCACGGTTACCGCGCATATCGCCCATCTCGACGAGATCTCGGCGGCCCATCCCGATCTCGCGACGGTGGTCGACTACGGCGACTCGTGGCGCAAGACCCAGGGCTCCGGCGGATATGACCTGAAAGCGGTCTGCATCACCCGTAAACGCCCAGGTGACTGCGCTTTGGTGCCGACCGCGCCGAAGCCGCGCCTGTTCGTGATGGGCCAACTCCACGCCCGCGAAATCACCACCGGCGACATGGCGTGGCGATTCATCGACGACCTGGTCAGCGGCTCGGATCTCACGGCGCTGCTCGGCGATCTGGAGGTCTGGGTCGTCCCGATCGCCAACCCCGACGGCGTCGAGATCGTCGAGTCCGGCGGCGACTCACCCGTCCTGCACCGCAAGAACGCCAACGGCACCTGCACGAACGGCCCGCGCGGCGTCGACCTCAACCGCAACGCCGGCTCGCATTGGGGTGAGGTCGGCGCCTCGACCAACAAGTGCAGTGACACCTACCGCGGCCCGCGGGCCGACTCCGAGGTGGAGACCCAGGCGCTGGAGGCGTTGTGGCGCAAGCTCTACCGCGACACCCGCGCGCCAGGAGACACCGCGGCGGCCGCCGCCGACACCACCGGTGCGGTGATCTCCATGCACAGCTACGGGAACTACGTGCTCTTCCCGTGGGGCTGGAGCACCCAGAAGACGGGCAACGACGCCGCGCTGCGCAAGATGGCCGGTGACATGGCTCAGCTCTCGGGTTTCCGGGCCGGTCAGCCGGGTGAGCTCATCTACAACGCGTCCGGTGCGACCGACGACTGGGTGTACGACGACCTCGGCGTGCCGAGCTTCGTGTGGGAGATCGGTGCTTCGTCGGGTACCTGCGGCGGTTTCGTCCCGCCGTACTCGTGCCAGGCGGACGTGCATTGGCCGAAAGTGCGTTCCATGCTCGGTTCGGCCATGAAGGCGGCGCACCAGCCCTACTAGCGGCTGTGACTGAGCTACCCCTAGGGGCGATCCAGGAAGCCGGCGAGCGCCCTCACCGGCATCGTGGACTCCCATGGGGATCCGATTCACCGCAACAGTCGCCGTGGCGATCCTGCTGATCGCCACCACGGGGGGAACGGCGCTCGCGGACACCACCGCGAGCGTCGACCGCGAGGTCGTCCAGGAAGGGCTGGACCAGGTCGTCGCGACGGCAGCGCTCGGCGTCCAGCTCCGCGCCACGAGCGACGGGGAGCAGTTCACCGCCCGTTCCGGCAAGGCCGAGCTCAACAAGGACAAACCCGTTCCGCTCAACGGAAAGTTCCGTGCGGGAAGCATCACCAAGATGTTCGTGTCGACGGTGGTGTTGCAGCTCGCGGGCGAGGGCAAAGTCGATCTGGCCGCGCCCGTCGAGACCTACCTGCCTGGTCTGATCGACCAGCAGATCACCGTCCGCGACCTGCTCCAGCACACCAGCGGCCTCTACGACCACAACGACGCGCTCCCGTTCGACCCGGCCGGCTTCGAGCAGATCCGGTACAGGCACTGGGAACCGGAGGAGCTCGTCGCGATCTCGACCAGCAGGCCGCTGGAGTTTCGACCCGGCACGAAGTGGAAGTACTCCAACACAAACTACGTCGTCGCGGGCCTGCTGATCGAGAAGATCACCGGCAGGCCGCTCGAGCGGGTGGTCGAGCAGCGCGTCCTGAAGCCGTTGCGCCTCAACGACACCGTGCTACCCGGCGACAACGACCGGATTGACGGCCCGCACGCCCACGGCTATTGGGCGATCGGCGGCAAGCCGGTGGACATCACCCGGTTCAACACGTCCGTCTTCTGGGCCGAGGGCAACATCGTGTCCACCACGAAGGACCTCGACACGTTCGTCGCCGCGCTCGCGAGCGGCAGGCTGCTGAGGCCCGCGCAGCAGCAAGAGCTCACCAGGACCACGGCCGTCAGCCCCGGCTACGGCCTCGGCGTGAGCATCCAGGTCCTCCCTTGCGGCACGACGGTCTGGGGTCACGACGGTGGTGTGCCTGGCTCCGGCTCGCTGGTGCTGACCACGCCGGACTTGCGGAAACGCGTCGCGCTGAACGCCAACACCTCGCTGGGTGAGGGCGATCCTTCTCCTGGTCTGCAGAAGATCCTCGGCGCGGTCTTCTGCTGAAACTCGGACCTGGGTCCGATGTCACCTCCGCCCGGCGGCGGCAGGGTGACGGCCATGGGGATTCGATTCACAGCAGTGGCAACACTGACCGTTCTGGCGCTGACCACGGGCACCGCGTCGGCGGAGGTCACCGACCGCGGGACCGTCCAGCAGGTCATGGACCAGATCACGTCGAGCGGGGGAGTGCTGGGCCTGCAGGCCCGCGTCACGGACGGGCGGCAGCGGTTCGCCGCCCGTTCCGGCGTCGCCGAGTTCGACACGGCGAAACCTGTCCCGCTCAACGGGAGGTTCCGCATCGGCAGCGTCACCAAGACGTTCGTGTCGACGGTGGTGCTGCAGCTCGCCGGCGAGGGCAAAGTCGACCTGGACGCCCCGGTCGACCGCTACCTACCTGGCCTGGTGCCGTACAAGGACATCACTGTCCGGCACGTGCTGCAGCACACGAGCGGCCTCTACAACTACACACCGGAACTCCCGCTGGACCCGGCCGGGTTCGAGCAGATCCGCTACCGGCACTGGGAGCCGGAGGAGCTGCTCGCCCTCGCCACGAGCCACCCGCTCCACTTCCCACCAGGTACGAAGTGGAAGTACTCCAACACCAACTACGTCGTCGCCGGCCTGCTGATCGAGAAGCTGACCGGTAAGCCGTACGAGAAGGCCGTCGAGCAGCGCATCCTGAAGCCGCTCAGGCTCGACGACACCGAGGTGCCGGGCGACAACGTCAACATCAAGGGCCCGCACGCGCACGGCTACTGGTCGGTCGACGGCACACCGACCGACATCACCCGCATCAACCCGAGTTTGGCGTACGGCGCCGGCGAAATGGTGTCCACGACACGTGACCTGGACACGTTCATCGTCGCGTTGACCAGCGGCAAGCTGCTCAGGCCCGCTCAGCAGAAGGAAATCGGCAGGACCACGGACGTCAGCCCCGACTACGGCCTGGGCCTCCAGGTCCAGACGCTGTCGTGCGGCACCAGGATCTGGGGCCACGGCGGCAGCATCCCCGGCTACGTCACGTTCATGGTGACGACGCCCGACACCGGAAAGCGCCTGCAGCTGTCCGCGACCAGCGCGCCGAGCGCGGGGAACCCCGCCTACGGCGAGATCATCGACGAGGGTTTCTGCTAGGAGCAAGGGATCTCCCTGAGGTGACTTCAGCCCAAGGTCTGATGCGGCCTCAGGGCGGTGGGGGCAAGGTGGACCGCATGGGGATTCGATTGGTAGCAACAGTGACCGCAGCGAGCCTGCTGGCTCTGACCACCGCGGGGGTCGCGTCGGCCGGCACGGAGACGGCGAGCGTCGACCGCAAGGTCGTCCAGCAGGCCATGGACCAGCTGACGTCGAGCGGCGGAGCGCTCGGCCTGCAGGCCCGCGTCACGGATGGGCGGCAGCGCTTCACCGCCCGCTCCGGCAAGGCAGAGCTGGACAGCGACAAACCCGTGCCGCTGGACGGGAGGTTCCGCGTCGGCAGCATCACCAAGACGTTCGTGTCGACGGTGCTGCTGCAGCTCGCGGGTGAGGGCAAGGTCGACCTGGACGCACCGGTCGACCGCTACCTGCCCGGCCTGATCGACAAGCAGATCACCGTCCGCCAGGTGCTCCAGCACACCAGCGGCCTCTACAACTACACGAGCGCGCTTCCGCTCGACCCGGCCGAGTTCGAGAAGATCCGCTACAAGCACTGGGACCCGAAGGAGCTGCTCGCGATCTCCACGAGCAAGCCGCTCGACTTCGCGCCCGGCACGAAGTGGAGCTACTCCAACACCAACTACATCGTCGCCGGCCTGCTGGTCGAGAAGCTGACCGGCAGGCCGTACGAGAGGGCCGTCGAGCAGCGCATCCTGAAGCCGTTGCACCTCAACGACACCGAGGTGCCGGGCGACAGCGTGAACATCAAGGGCCCGCACGCGCACGGCTACTGGGCGGTGAACGGCAAGCCGTCCGACATCACCCGCATCAACCCGTCGGTGGCGTGGGCGGCCGGCGAGATGGTGTCCACGACCAAGGACCTGGACACGTTCATCGTGGCTTTGACGAGCGGCAAGCTGCTCAAGCCCGCGCAGCAGAAGGAGCTCGACAAGACCACGGAGGTCAGCCCGAACTACGGCCTCGGCCTGGCCGTGCTGACCATGCCGTGCGGCACCAAGGTCGTGGGTCACGGCGGCGGCATCCCCGGATACTCGACGGAGCTGCTGACCACGCCGGACAACAAGAAGCGCCTCGAGATGTCGGCGACCAGCGCGCCGGTCCCCGGTGACCCCGGTCAGGCCTACAACGCCCTTCTCAACGAGGTCTTCTGCTGAACATGAAGCTGGTAGTCGCACTCACCGCGGCCGCCCTGCTCGCCTCCACCGGTGTCGCGTCCGCGGCACCGGTGGAGCAGCGGGAGGTCGTGCAGCAGATCATCGACAAACTCACCAGCACCGGCGGCGCACTCGGCATTCAGGGTCGGGTCACCGGCAGGGACACGTTCACCGTCAGGTCGGGTGTGGCCGAACACGGGTCTCGCAAACCCGTGCCGCACAACGGCACCTTCCGGATCGCCAGCGTCACCAAGACCTTCGTGTCGACCGTGGTGTTGCAGCTCGCCGGCGAAGGGAAGCTCGAGCTGGACGCGCCGGTCGCGCGCTACCTGCCGGGCCTGCTGCCGGACGGGGAGATCATCACCATCCGGAACCTCCTGCAGCACACCAGCGGTCTCTACGACTACACGGAGAGCCTGCCGCTCGACCCGGCCGGTTTCCCCGGAATGCGCTTCAAGACCTGGGACCCGCGCGAGCTGGTCGCCATCGGGACCTCCCGGCCGCTCGGGTTCCTGCCGGGCACGAAGTACAGCTACTCCAACACGAACTACACCGTCGCGGGGCTGCTGATCGAGAAGCTCACCGGCAGACCGTACCAGCAGGCCGTGGAGCAGCGCATCCTGAAGCCGTTGCGCCTCAAGGACACCGTGCTGCCTCGCAACAGCGCGGACATTCCCGGACCGCACGCACACGGCTACTTTCCCGACACGAACGGCAAACCGGTCGATGTCACCCGTCAGAACCCGTCGTGGGGAGGGGCGGCCGGCGAGATGATCTCGACGACTCGCGACGTGGACACGTTCCTGGCCGCGTTGCTCGCCGGGAAGCTGCTCAAGTCAAAGCAACAGGAGGAACTGACCAAGATCACGCCGAATAGCCCGAACTACGCTCTCGGTGTCTCGGTGACGCCGTTGTCCTGTGGCACCACGATCTACGGCCACGACGGCGGAATGCCCGGCTTCGGGGCCGAGATGATCAGCACGCTCGACGGCACCAAGCGCCTGGCGCTGTCGGTCACCGCGGCGGCCGACGGCGGCGAACCCGGCGACGGCTACTTCAAGCTGCTCGACGCGGTGTTCTGTTAGGGAACAACAAAAGGGGAGCTGGGTTGACCCAGCTCCCCTCCCGGCGTTGTGAAGGACTAACCCCGAAAAACCTAGCCCAGGGCGTTCTTCATCGCTGTGATCAGTTCGCCGTTGGCGGTGTCACCGTTCAACTCCCAGAAGAACGCACCACCGAGGCCCTGGCTGCGTGCCCAGGAGATCTTGCTCGCGATCGTCTGCGGCGTGTCGTAGCTCCACCACTCGCCGTTGCAGAACGCGTAGGCCGTGCCCGCGACCGTGCCCGTTGCGGGGCACTTGTTCTTCAGGACCTTGTAGTCCTCGATGCCGGGCTCGAACGTGCCAGGAGCCGCACCCGTCGCCGTGCCACCGGGAGCCGCCTGCGTCACACCCGCCCAGCCGCGGCCGTAGAAGCCGATGCCGAGGAGGAGCTTGCTGGCGGGAACACCCTTGCTGCGCAGCTTGGAGATCGCGGCCTCTGAGTTGAAGCCTGCCTGCGGGATGCCGCTGTAGCTCGTCAGCGGGGAGTGCGGAGCCGTCGGGCCCTGCTGTGCACCCGGCCAGGAGCCGAAGTAGTCGTACGTCATGACGTTGTACCAGTCGAGGTACTGCGCCGCGGGACCGTAGTCGGCCTTGTCGAGCTTGCCGCCCTCCGAGCCGTCAGCGGTGATCGCCGAGGTGACGAGGTAGTTCGAACCGAAGCGGGTACGCAGGGCCTGCATCAGGTTCTTGTACGCCGCCGGGCCGCTCGTGTCGCACGACAGACCACACGCGTTCGGGTACTCCCAGTCGATGTCGATGCCGTCGAACAGGTTGGCCCAGCGCGGGTCCTCGAGCAGCTTGTAGCAGGACTCGGCGAACGCGGCCGGGTTCTGCGCGGCCTGGCCGAAGCCACCGGACCAGGTCCAGCCACCGAACGAGTACAGCACCTTGAGGTGCGGGTACTTCTTCTTCAGCTTGAGCAGCTGGTTGAAGTTACCGCGCACCGGCTGGTCCCACGTGTCGGCGACGCCGTCCACGGCCTCGGCGGCCGTCATCGCCTTCTCGATGGCGGGGAAGGACTCGCCGATGGTGCACTGGCCGCCGGCCACGTTGCCGAACGCGTAGTTGATGTGCGTCAGCTTCGACGCGGAACCCGAGGTGTCGATGTTCTTCACCTGGTAGTTGCGCGCCGGGTAGACACCCCACTCCGCGAAGTAGCCCAGGTTGATCTTGCCGGGAGGCGGCGGCGGGCCGGTCGTGGTCGTGGTCGTCGTAGTGGTCGTGGTGGTGGTCGTCGTGGTCGACGTGGTCGGGTTCGTCCCGCCCGCGTCACACGAGCCACCGTTCAGCTTGCAGTTCGTGGGCGCGGCGAACGGGCCGGAGTAGGCGCCGTTGAAGCCGAAGCTCACCGAGGCGCCGGCGCCGATGTTGCCGTTCCAGGTGTTCTTGACCGTGACGGTCTGGCCGCTCGTCGTGTAGGAGCCGTCCCACAGCGAGGTGACCCGGTGGTTGGCCGGCATCGTGAACTCGACAGTCCACGACGTCAGGGCCGCCGTGCTGTTGTTCGTGATCGTGTACTTGCCCTCGAAGCCCGTTCCCCAGTCCGAACCCTTGGAGAACGTGGCGGACACGCCACCGGCACCGCTAGCGGCGGGCACAACGGCGAGTCCGAGGACCATCGCGGCGAGAGCCGCGAAGAGAGCAGCTAGATGCCATCGGAACTTGGACATCGGTCTCCTCAGTCGCAGGGGGTGCGAGAACGATGTGGTTTAGACCACTCGAAGGTCAAGGTCTAGACCTCTGCCGTCACTCGAATGGAGTAGAGCGAAAACGGTTTAGCGACACCCCTGCTGTCCGGTCTTTGTCTACTTGGTTGCCAATCGGGCTCGCCAAGACCGGTGAGGCCTGTTTTCGTTCCAGGCCAAAGTGTTTCTCGTTGCAGTAAAGGTTTTCACGCCCAACTGCTGGTCAGCCGATGGCGCGCTCCGCTCCCCATGCCGCGATGTCCTCGCGGCTCTGCAGGCCCAGCTTGTCCCGCAGTCGCTGCAACCGCGACGCCACGGTCCGCACGGACACGTTCAGCCGATTCGCGATCTGCTGGTTCGTCAGCCCGGTGGCGAGCAACGCGATCACCCGCCGCTCGTGGTCGTCCAACGAGTCGTGCGCCGCCTCGGTCCTGTCCAGCCACACCTCGTCCTGGATGAACGCCTCGGCTTCCGTATCGGACAACGGCGTGGAGGCGGCCTCCGCGCTCGCAACGGGCAGCATCAGCCGCGCCGTGCGCATCGCTCCAGCGACCTTCTCCGCCCAGAACGGATCCGGCACCACCCCGACAGAACGCCGCAGGGCTCGCCCGGTCGCCTCCAGTCGCAGCGCGCGCTCGGCCTGGCCGCGCATCAGCGCGACAACGGCAAGCCCCTCCAACGCGTCGGGCGCGGTCAACGGGTTCATCCCGTCCATCCGCAGGGCCTCCTGGAAGGCGTGCGTCGCCTCGTCCAGATCACCCTGTACCAACGCGACCGCTCCACGCGTGTTGAGCGCCGAGGCGATGCGGGCGGGCGCGCCGGACGTACGTGAGATGGGCAATGCCTTCATGACGGCCTTCTCGGCGCGTTCGTGCTTGCCCAGCGACAACGCCGTGCGCGCCAAATCCACCAAACACGTGGCGCGCGCCAACGGTTCGCCCAGCAACTCGGCAACCCGCAAGCACTCGGTGTTGTTCGCGTTCGACGCCTCCCACTCGCCGGACGACTGCTGCACCGCGGCCAGCGTGCTCCGGCTGCTCATCTGCAAGGCCGGATGCCCGATGTCCCGCACCAGCCGGGAAGCCTCACCGGACAACATGATCGCCTCGTCGTGATCACCTTGCTCCGCCGCGAAACGCGCAGCGTGGTTCAGCGCCACACATCGGTAATCGTCCCGAGTGGACGGTCGCCGCAGCGCGTCCCGCAGCATCACCCGCGCCTGCCCCAGCCGTCCTCGCCGCGCGGCACAGTCAGCCAACGCGGAAGTCAGCAGCAGCAACCGTTCGTCGGAACGTTCGGCGGCCCACTCGACGGTGCCCAGCAAGCTGTCGACGTGGTTGTCGAGCTTGTCCTGGACCTCGGCGGGCACGGACAGCGGTGAGGTGATCAGCACGTCCGAGAGGTCTGCGAACCAGCGGGCCAGCGCCTCGAAGGCCACGTCCATTTCGCCCGCCGTCACGAGTTTCTCCCGTGCGTGCAGCCGAACCGTCTCCAGCTGCCGGAATCGCGTCGTGCCGGGGACCGCGGTCAGCAGGGACTTGGCCTGCAGGCGCGACAACACGTCCAGCACCGGTTCCGCGGACCGTTCCGACGAGCAGACCTCGGTGGCGGCGGCCAGGTCGAAGCCACCGTCGAAAACACTGAGCCGCCGCAACGCGAACTGCTCGTCCGGCGCCAGCAGCTGGTAGCTCCAGTCGATGGCCTCGCGCAGGGAACGCTGGCGCGACGGGGACTTGCGGCAGCCCAGGGTCAGCAGCTCGAGCGGTTCGTCCATGCGGTCGCAGATGTCGGCGACCGGCAGCACCTGAACCCAGCGCGCCGCGAGCTCGATCGCAAGCGGCATGCCCTCCAGTCGCGCGCACAACAAGGCGACAGCAGCGGTGTTCTCCGGAGTGAGCCGGAAGTCGGGCTTGCGCTCGCGCGCCCGGTCGACGAACAGCTTCACGGCCTCGGAGCGGGGCGCCGCGGTCGTGACGAGGTCCCGATCCGTCGACGGCACGGGCAGTCCCTCGACGTGGAAGCTGACCTCGCCGGTGATCCACAAGGCTTCGCGCGAGGTGGCCAGGACGCGGACGCCGGGGCAGCGGTTGAGCAGGAGGTCCGCGAGCTCGGCGCACGTGTCGAGAAGGTGTTCGCAGTTGTCGAGGACAACGACCACCTTCATGTTCACGAGCGTCTCGAGCACCGTGTCGCGCAACGGCTCGTCCGGCTGCGCGAACACCCCGAGGGCACACGCGACGGCCGGCAGCACGTCCGTGCCGTGGACGACCTCGCCGAGCTCGACGAGCAGGACCCTGTCCGTCCGTCCGCGCCGCAACCGGCCGGCGGCCTCCAGAGCGAGCCGGGTCTTACCCGCACCCGCATTGCCCACGAGTGTAACGAGACGATGCCTGCGCAGCAGTTGGTCGAGCTTCGTGAGCTCCTGCTGACGGCCGATGAAGGTGTCGCGGGCAGCGGGCAGGTTCGCGAGCACCCGCAGGTTCTTCCTGGTAGCGGGCGTGGGCGCCGGAACAGCCGCACGGCGGCGATACGCCCGTTGGCGGCACGCGTTGGAGCAGTAGGACCTGCGTTGCTCGGAGGTGGCGGGAGGCAGCGTGCTGTCGCACAGGGCGCAACGTCCAGTGCTGATCATGTGTCTCTCTCCTCCAGTCGTAACGGCAGGCAGTCCCTGTCTCGGTCTGGTGATTGCGCAGGTCGTGGGTGGTGACCTGCCCCGTGCAACCCGTTACACGTGTCCGCGTGCGAGACGGTTCGCGTTGTGCTCGTTATGCCTGCCTTCCCGAGATCCTCGTTCGGGAACAAACTGGTGACTGGTCCGGTCTGACAGGGAGTGCGAATGACGGTGACGACGGGCAGCTCGTGGTCGAGCGCAGGTCTGCAGCTGGTGGACAAGCCGCGCACGATCACCGTCGGCATCGCCGACGACGAGGTGCTGATCCGCACAGGAGTCCGCGGCGTGCTGGAACGCGCCGGCAACGTGGTGGTGGTAGGCGAGGCGAGCGACGGCGGCGGCGCGGTCGAACTCGCGCGGCGCCACCGCCCGCAGGTGCTGCTGATGGACGCCGCGATGCCCGGCATGGAGGGCGTCGGGGCCGTGCGCATGGTCCGCCGGTACGTGCCGGGAACACAGGTGATCATGCTGTGCACCCCGCAGACAGAAGAGATGTTGTTCCCGGCCTTGCGCGCCGGCGCCGCGGGCTTCCTGTTCAAGAACGGCGAACCCGACGCGTTGGTGAACGCGGTCCGCGTGGTCGCCGCCGGCGAGGCGATCCTGTCGCCGTCCGCGACGCGCGCACTGGTCGACCACTTCACCGGCGCCGACTCGGAACGCCGTGACGCTGCCCGCAACCGCATCGGCCTGCTCACCCGGCGGGAGCAGGAGGTGCTGGTGTATCTGGCACAGGGCATGGCGAACGCGCGCATAGCAAGGCTCATGTACCTCTCGGAGGGGGCGATCAAAGCCCACGTCAGCCGACTGCTGACAAAACTGCGGTGCGACAACCGCGTCCAGGCCGCTCTCATCGCACGCGACGCCGCCCTTCCCTGCTGAAACTGACTTCTCCACGGCGCAGCAGTCAGACTAGCCACGGATTTTCGCGGCGCGAAGCAGGTCACCCGGTTGGCCCCGTCCAGAGTGATGTCCCTTTCCCGCCAGCGTCTCGCTTGGAATGGCGTCATGCTGCGGACATGCCTGCTCTTGTGCCTGCTCTCGCATCTGCTCGTGTGTCTGCTGTTGCGCCTGCTCTTGGGCCTGCTCTCGCGCCTGTAGAAGCGCTTGTGGACGTGCCTGTGGGTGTGCGTGGAGGTGTGCCTGCGGGTGTGCCTGGTGGTGTTCTTGGGGACATGCTTGCGGACGTGCGCCTAGTGGAGTTCCCGGAACGTTTGTCGTTTCAAGCACCTCTTTGCCCGGACAACTTGTTCGGGCACCTGATCGCGACCGCCGTGCCCGGTGTGGAGGAATGGCGGGACGGTGTGTATCGGCGCACAATGCGACTCCCTTTTGGATGCGGGATCGCCTCTTTGCAACCCTTTACCGATCACGTCGCGTGCACTTTGGAACTCTCCGATTCGCGCGACCGCCAAGCCGCCGTTGACGTTTGCCGGTTTCTGCTGGACCTGGACACGGATCCAGCCGCGGTGGACAACGCACTCTCCGCCGATCCCTTGCTGGCACCACTGGTCTCCCGCGCGCCAGGCCGCCGCGTACCGCGCACCGTAGACGGCGCCGAGTTCGCCATCCGCGCCGTGCTGGGACAGCAGGTCTCCACAAAGGCGGCCCGCACGCACGCCGCGCGCCTCGTATCGCGTTACGGCACACCGGTTGGCGACCTCTACCTGTTCCCGCTGGAGTTCGATCCCGCCGAGCTGGCCATGCCCGAGTCGCGCCGCCGCACGATGGCCGCGCTGCTGGACGCACTCCGGTCCGGATTGGACCTGAGCCCGTCAGCGGACCGCGCGGTCGCGCGTGAGTGGCTGACGTCGTTGCCCGGCTTCGGTCCTTGGACGGTGGAGTCGATCGCTATGCGGGCGTTGGGCGACCCTGATGCGTTCCTGCCCACCGATCTGGGGATTCGGTTGGCTGCCCGGGATTTGGGGCTGCCTGAGACTCCGGCTGCCTTGGTCAGGCGGGCTGAGGTGTGGCGGCCTTGGCGGGCTTACGCTGTGCAGCATTTGTGGGCTACTGGGGATCATGAGGTGAATCGGATCCCGGGTTGAGCTGCTGGTTTGCACTGGGGTGCGGGCTTGAGCTGTTTGTCCGGACCCGTCTTGGACCGGTCGCTCGCGCCGGAGTGAGTTCGCAACTGGTGTACTGATCACATGACACACGAGCTGCGCATCGCCGTGGCGACCGATCCTGGGCTCGTTCGTGAGCACAACGAGGACTCGGTCTACGTCCGGCCGGACCTTCAGGCCGTGGCGGACGGCATGGGCGGCCACGAGCACGGCGAAGTGGCCAGTGCCATCGCGGTGAACGTCCTCGCCGCGTGGCGGGGCGATCTCGGTCCCGCGGTGGCCGAGATCGCGCGCAGACTCGACGCCGAGGCTCCGCAGGGCGCCGGAACGACGCTGACCGCGATGCGCTGGGAAGGTCTCGCCTTCCAGCTGGCGCACATCGGCGACTCCCGGGCGTACCTGTTGCGCGAGGGGGACCTTCGGCAGATCTCCCACGACCACACCATGGTGCAGGCGCTCGTCGACGCCGGTCGGATGACGCCGGAGGAGGCTGCAAATCACCCGCGGCGGGCGTACGTGCTGCGGGCGCTGCAGTCCGGCAACTCGCACGAGCCGGACCTGTCGTGGCACCAGGCCTCACTGGGTGATCGGTATCTGCTGTGCAGCGACGGGCTGACGGATTATGCAGACGTAGAAGAGGTTCACGAGATTCTTCAGGACACTGAGGACGGTGCGGAGGCGGCCTGGCAGCTGATCGCGCTGGCGAACGGCAACGGCGGGCCGGACAACATCACCTGCGTGATCACCGACGTGGTCCGCAAGAAGTGGTGGCAGCGCTAGGGAATGGAAACGGCCCCCGGCACAACGTGCCGGAGGCCGCAGCTCAAAGGGTGTTACAGGTTGGCCGGCATGCCCGACTCGTCGGCCTCCGCGGTGGCGGAGCCGCTGAGCAGGTCACGGACGATCTTGTTGGCCTCCTTGACGGCGGGCGTGATCATCTTGATCTTCACCTTGCCGTTGGTGAGCTTGCCGCCGACCTCGAAGGTCTTGTCCTCGTTCGGCAGCGGGAGCGCCTGGCAGCCGGTGAACTGCTTGCGCGGGGTCGCACCGGTCTGGAAGAAGAAGACGATCGGGTCGTCGACGCAGTCCGTGTTGTACGGGAACAGGCCGTGCGAGCCCTCGTTGTCGACGCTGATCAGCTTCGCGTTCGGCAGCGCCTTCGCCGTGGACAGACCGCCCTCGTACGCCGTGGCGGCGTCGAGTTCGCTCTGGGCCATCAGCAGGCGCGGGAACGTCTTCTTGTCCGGCTTCGGCATCGAGTTCTTGGTCGGCCAGTACGCGCACAGCGGCGTGCTCATGAACGGCGCGATGAACGGCGCGTTCACGGTCAGGTCGGCCAGCCAGTAGTTCCAGTAGTGCAGGTTCTGGTTCCACTGACCGTCCTGGCAGCGGATCGCCTCGAACGTGGCGTCCCAGGTCTCGACCTCGGCGGCCGCGGTCGTGGCCTTCACCGCGACGCGCTCCTTCTTGGCGATCGCGGCGAGCGCGTTCTCCTTGCCCTTCGCGATGAATGCCTTGTTCTCGGCCGAAAGGCCCGGCGTCGCAAGCATCTTCGTGACGAGCGCGGAGACCTTCTCCGAGTCGGTGCCCGCAGGCGCGGAGTCACCGATCACCGCGGCGACGGCCGAACCGGCCACCGGGTACTGGGTGGTGTCGTACATCGCCGGGATGATGAACCAGGCGGTGAACAGCATGCCGAGGAACTCGCGGGTGCCGCCGGCCTTCTCCCACTTGCGGCGGATCTCCATCGGGTCGGTGCCCATGGCGAACTCGGCGTCGTTGCGCGCCATGTACGGCAGCAGCGCCTCCTGGAACTGGCGGTCGCGGGTGCGCGGCTGCAGGTCCCAGGTCTTCTCGAGGGTCGGCTGTGAGGCGTCGACGGCGGAGTCGAGCAGGAAGCGGTGCGCCTTGCCCGGGAACGTGGCGGCGTACCAGGTGCCCAGCCACGTGCCGTAGGAGTAGCCGATGTAGCTCATCTTCTTCTCGCCGAGCAGGACACGGATGAAGTCCATGTCGTAGGCGGTCTGCTCGGTGGTGATGAACGGCGTGAGGGGGTTCTCCAGGCAGCCCTGGACCTTCGCCTTGTTCACCACGTTGACGTCAGTGCTGGTCGGGACCGTGTAGCTGCACTTGAGCGGCGTGGAGAGGCCGACACCGCGCGGGTCGAAACCGATGAAGTCGTACTGGCCGGCGAGAACCGGGCTGCGCAGCGCCATCGCCGCACCCCACGGCAGGCCCGAGCCGCCGGGGCCGCCGGGGTTGACCAGCGCGATGCCCTGACGGCTGGTGCCCTTGTACGCGGTCTCGGTCTTGGAGACGCGGATGCCGATCGTGTTGCCGTCACCGGGGTTGTGCCAGTCGCGCGGCACCTGGACGGTGGCGCAGGCGAGGCCCTTGACGGTCTTGAAGCGCTTGACGGTCTCCTCCGCCACGCCGGGGAACGTGCAGTCTTCCCACGTGACGGCCTGGGTGGCCAGCGCGCCCGAGAGCTTGGCCGTGTCCGGATCCTGATTCGGTGCGGCGTTCGCCGTCGCCGGCACGAGCGCGATGCTCGTGGCGACCAGTGCCCCTGTCAGCGCGGCGATGCCGCCTCTGAAGTACTTCCTCACGGTCGATCCCTTCCTGCCCCCGCACGGCCTTGGTGAGACCGCGCTTTCGTCAGGGGAGGAAGGGGTTTTCCCTCGTTTGACACTCGCGAGGGGTGGCAGAAAGTCGCCATGTCTGAAAACTGTCACGAAAGGTGTTCACAGAGTGATGAACAACCCTCATGTACTGACGCTGGGTGACTAGAGCCACCCGCGCCGTGACGCCTGCACGCCGAGTTGGAACCGCGTCTGCGCGCCCAGCAACTGCTGCAACCGGCTCACTCGTCGGTGCACCGTCCGCTCGCTGACACCGAGCTCGCGCGCGATCGACTCGTCCGTCAGACCGGCACTGAGCAGCGCCATCAGCCGCCGGGTCGCGGTGGTCGGCTCTTCCTGGGTGTCTTCCTGGCTGCCAGGAGTGATCGACACGGCCATCCGCCAGAACGCCTCGAACAGCTCGACGAGAGCGCTCAGTAGCACGGACGGGTGAATGAGAAGTGCCACGACGTTCCCGCCGGTGACCGTCGGCACCGCGATCAACGCCCGGTCCGAGTCGGCGATCACGAGCTTGAGCGGCACGCCAGGAAACGCCCGTGCCTGCTCGCCCGCGGCGATGCTTCCCTGCACCGACGCGTACCCCAGTTCCGTCTGCAGGAGTGAGGAGTCGTAGACCACCCGGTAGGCGACGCCGCGGGCCAGCGCCGGAGGCTGTGCGGGACTCGCCTCCGGCTGCGGGCTCAGGTACGAACCGGGATCCAGCGCCCGGATCTCCGTCTTGGCCTGGCTCTGCATCTCCTCGAACGCGCTGATCACCTCGCCCGCGTCCTTGAGGACCTCGACGAAGTCGACCTCGGTCGCGCCGCGCTCGGCATAGGCGGCGGCCAGCACCTCGGCGGTCTCCCTGGCCCGGATGGCCGCGGCCTCGTGGCTCAGCGCGATCGCTGCCAGCGCCGACCTCGGCGGGCGCACCTCGTCGTTGCGCAGCAGTCCGAGCCGTTCGAGTTCCTCGTGCACCGCACTGGGCTCGCTCGTCTTGCCGCGCAACATTTCCAGGTACAGCTGCTCGGCTTCCTGCGACAGCCCCTCGTGCACACGACTCCCCTCGGTGGTTCTGAACCGAAGGTACCTGCTCAGACCAGGTCGTTCAGGCGCTAGGCGAAGCGCCGCATCGCCCCGAGGAACATCGCGTCGAAGGCCCGGTCGGACAACACCTTGCGCGCGAACAGAATCGGCCGCGCACCGAACCCGGCGGCGTACCGCGTGCGCGGCCGGCGGGCCTGTGCCGCCTTGACGATGACGTCCGCGATGACCTTCGGTTCCGAGCCGCGATCGGCCTGCGAGAACAGCCCGGACAGCTGCTTGACCTGACCCGCGTAGGCACCGCCGCCCGACGTCTTCTGCATGTTCTCGACGGCGATCCCGCCCCATTCGGTCTTGATCCCGCCGGGCTGGATCACCACCACGTCGATCCCGAACGGCTTCAGCTCCAGCCGCAACGAGTCGCTCAACCCCTCCACGGCGAACTTCGTCGAGTGGTACCAGGCCCCGAGCGGCTCGTAGATGCGCCCGCCGATCGACGACACGTTCACGATCCGGCCGCTCCCGGCCTCGCGCATGTGCGGCGACACGAGCTGAACCAGCCGCGCCAGCCCGAACACGTTGACCTCGAACTGGTACCGCGCCTCGTCCAGCGGCACGTCCTCGACCGCGCCGTACGACCCGTACCCGGCGTTGTTCACGAGCACGTCGATCCGCCCGGTCTCGGCGATGATCTTCTTGATGCCCTCGACCATCGACTCGTCCTGGGTGACGTCCATCTCGAGCACCCGGACGCCCTGCGCGGCCAGGCCCTCCATCCGCTGCACCCGGCGCGCCGCCGCGTAGACCGTGTATCCCGCCTTCTGCAGCTCCAGCGCCGTCGACTCACCGATCCCCGACGAGGCACCCGTGACCAGTGCGACCTTCATGGCTCCCGCTCCTAACTAACTGGTTGGTTGCTTAGTCTCAGGCAACCACGCCTGCGGCCGCGTGTCAACCAACTAGTTGGTTGCTTCTACCAACCGGTTGGTTAGAATGGGGGTGTGGTGAGGGACAAGGAAGCGACCAAGGCGAAACTGCTGGAAGCGGCGCTGGAGGAGTTCTCCCAGCACGGCATCGCCGGTGCCAGGGTCGATCGCATCGCGGCCAAGGCCGGCTGCAACAAGGCGATGATCTACGCCTACTTCGGCAGCAAGGAAGGGTTGTTCGACGAGCTGCTGAGGATCCAGATCGACCGCGTGATCGCGGCCGTCCCCATCACTCCGGAGGACCTGCCGGGCTACGCGGGTCGCCTGTTCGACTTCTACCTGGAGCAGCCGCAGTTGCTGCGGCTCGCGGCCTACCACCGGCTGGAGAACGGCTTCGACGCCATCCCGAAGGCGGAGGAAGAGGCATACCGGCACAAGGTGGAGGCCGTCGCGAAGGCGCAGCTGGACGGCAAGATCTCCGCGGCCTTCGATGCCTCGAGCCTGCTGGATCTGGTCGTGCACATGTCGATCCTGGCGTTCAGCACGCCGAACGCGAACCGGGCACTCGTCGAGCAGTCGGTCCGCCGGCTCGTCGCCGAATAGGCCGAAAAGGCCGAAAGGCCGAAAAGCAGGCTCAGGTCCTGCGCAGCAGGTAGGTGTCCATGATCCAGCCCTTGCGCGCGCGAGCCTCATCACGCAACGCCCGGATCCGCGGCGCCACGTCACCGACCCGCCCGGACACCAGGATCTCGTCCGGCATCCCCAGATAGGCGCCCCAGTAGATCCACGTGTCGGGGTCAACGCCCTCGAACGAGTACTTCGCGTCCAGCATCACGGCCACGTCGTCCACGTCCGCGGGCCACGCGGCGGCCAGCCGGCGACCGGTCGTGATCTGCACGGGCTTGCCGACCTGGTTCAGCGAGACGCGGTGGCCTGCGGTCAGCGCGGCCACCGAGGTCACACCGGGGATCACGGAGACCTCGAACTCCGCACCGCGGCCCAGCAGGTCGTCGAGGATCGCCAGCGTCGAGTCGTACAACGAAGGGTCGCCCCACACCAGGAACGCCCCGACCTCGTCGGCACCCAGCTGCGAAAGCAGCTCCTGGCACACGTCCGCGCGGGCCCGGCGCCAGTCGTCGACCGCGCCGACGTAGTCGGTGGCCGTGCGGTCACGCTCCGGGTCGCGGCCTTCCAGCACGCGGTACGGGCCCGTCACATGAGCAGCCAGGATCGACTGCCGCAGGTCGACCAGCTCCTGCTTGACGGAACCCTTGTCCAGCACGAAGAACACGTCGACCGTCTGCAACGCCTTGACGGCCTGCAGCGTCAGGTGGTCGGGGTTGCCCGCGCCGATACCGATGACCAGGATCTTTCGCACCCGGACACACTAACTACACGGGCACGGGCTCTCGAACGCGCGCCAGCACGGCGCCCAACGCGAGCAGGCCGACACCCTGCGCCACGACCAGCACCTGGGCACCGAGCAGGTCGCCGAACACGCCGAAGCTGAGGAACGCCACCGGGTAGGTGAAGCTCAGCACCGCCGTCAGCGCCGCGAAGAAGCGGCCCTTCGACGCAGCCGGAACGATCTGCTGGAACAGCGTCATGAACTTGACGTTGCACACGCCGAGGCAGAACCCGCTCAACGCCAAGGCGACCACGTAGATCGGCAGCGACACCACGACACCGGGCACGGCGAGGAAGACGCCGAACAGCGCCACGCACACCGCACCGAACGAGGTCACCGAACCCCGCACCGGAATCCGCGGCGCCAGCAACGCACCGGCGATCAACCCGAGCCACACCGCCGACTCCAGCAGCGCCAACGCTCCGGCGCCCGCGCCCAGCACGGACTTCGTGTACAGCGGCAGCACCAGCACGGTCGGCGTCGAGAAGAAGTTGACGCCCGCGAAGACCAGCAACACCGGCTTCACGCCCGGCAACGTGCCGAGGAACGCCCACGTGCCGCGCTCGCCGGACGCGGCCCCGGGAGCCGGGGCGAACCGGGCCAGCAGCAGGCACGCGACCGAGATCAGGTACGTCGCCGCGTTGACCGCGATCGCACCCTGGAACCCGACCGATGCGAGGAGAACCGCACCGAAGGCGGCGCCGGCGAAGTTCGCGACGGGCTGCGTCGACGAGCCGTAGCCGACCGCTCGCGGCACGTCCGCGGCGGGAACCAGCTCCGGCAACGCCTTCATCAGGGTCGGGTCGAAGAACGCCTGGCACGTCGCCAGCACCAGCCCGACGACGTAGACGCTCCACACTGGAGGGTTGCCGAGCAGCAGCAACGAGGAGGCCGCGAGGAACGCGACCGCCTCGGCCCGCAGCATCACGGTCCGCGACGGCACCCGCGAGATGACCCGCCCGATGTAGCCGACCAGCGTCAGCGACGGCAGCACGCCGACCACGAGGAACGCGCCGGCGGCCAGCCCGCGGGAGGACGGGGGCATCTGTTCGAGCAGCCACCACAGCAGGGCGATCTGGTAGAGCCGGGTACCGCCCTGGCTCAGCACCTGGCCGAGCCACACCAGCCGGAAGTCGCGGGTCAGCACGGGCGTTCGTCGATCAGCCGGACGGTCTTCCCGCTGCGGGGATTGACCTCCAGCGCCGAGACCCACTCCACCTCGAGCGGAGCGACCGTGCCGCGCCCGACCTGCAGCTCGAACCGCGGGCTGATCACGTAGACCTCGGCGCGCACAGCCTCGACCAGGTCCTGAGGAGCTCCGGCCACCCGCAGCACGAGCTGATCCCGCGCGTCCACGCGCCGAATCACGATCTGCACGCCGGTGTGCGCGACGCCGGCCTTGTCGACGGCGGCACGGAGGTGATCGAGGTGCAACGTCACGGGACCGACCCGCGCACCCTCGTCCGCCCGCCCGAGGAGCCGGAAGACGCCTTCGTTCACGTCCACCCACTCGGCCATGTCACCGACCGGGTACCGGATCATCGGTTGCAAGCGCCGCGTCAGGTCCGTCTGCAGCAATCGGCCGGGCCGGCCGGGCGCGGTGATCACCTCGCCGGTCTCGACGTCGACGATCTCCAGCACCGAACTGTCCACAAAGGAGCGGAAGACGCGTGGGTCCTCCGTGCCGAGGACCGCCGTGCCGATGATCCCGCCGTCCACGCTGCCGTAGACGAACGACCGGAACTCGGCGTTGGGGAACGCCGACGACAGCAACGCGCGCTGGTCGTCGTACAACGCCTCACCGCTGAACAGGATCAGCCGCACCAGGGGCAGCGAGCCGGCCTCGGCGACGACGTGCTTGGCCAGCCGGCACAACGTCGTCGGGAAGCCGGCGACGACGGACGCGTCGAAGTCCTGCATCGTGGTCAGCGTGAACTCGACCGGAGCGCTGCCGGTGATCGGCAGCTGCACCAGGTCGATCGGCGAGCTCTGCAGCGCGTTCAACGCGAAGATGAAGCTGGAGTACAGCTCGCCGGCCGCGAACAGGTTCGCGACCCGGTCGCCGTGCCGCAACCCGGTCGCGGGCAGCGTTTCCGCGTACGTGCGGCACATCGCGTCCCATTCCTCGTTGGTGTAGAAGGACACCCGAGGAGCCTTGGTCGTGCCGCCGGTCTTGAAGATCAGGCCGTCGGTGTGCGTGCGGGTCAGCACCTGGTTGTTCCGGATGGTGTTCGCGGCCCAGAACGCGGCCTGGTCGATCACCGGCAGGTCGGCCAGCGTGGCCGAGGAGTCGATGCCGCCGTACAGGTCCTTGTAGAACGGAGAGTGCGAGCGGGCGTAACAGATGAGGTCGAGTACGGACATCGTCACACGCTCCTGCTGCTGCGCTGGTCGACGACGCCGATCAGCTTGCCGCTGCTGCGGGTTCGCTGGAAGTCCGCGAGCGGCGCGTTCTCCACGCGCACGGTCAGCAGCTTGTCCTGCTCCACCGCCTCGGCAACCTCGGCGTACTTGGACAACAACGTGATCTCGGTGGCGGCGGTCTCCGGCGCACGACCGTCTTCCAGGCGCACCACCAGTTCCTCGCCGGTGGAGTCCTCGTTCAGCTCGATCTGCAACGCGCCCGAGTAGCTGTACTCGTCCTCGAGGATCGTGAGGAACCTCCGGTAGTTCAACGTCTGCGCGGCCGCGCGGAAGACGTCACCGGTGCGTCCGAGCAGCTCGAACCGCGGCGTGCGGCGACCGCACTCGCAGTCACCGGGGACCCACCGGCCGAGGTCGCCGATCTCGTAGCGCTCCAGGCGCTGGCCACGCCGCGTGTGCGTGGTGAAGACGAGCCGTCCGGGATCCCCGGCGGCGACCGCGGTGTCCGACTCGGGGTCGAGGATCTCCAGCGTGTGCAGCCCGGTGAACAGGTGGTGCACCTTGCCGCTGGACGCCTGGCACTGGTAGCCGACCGGGCCCGCGTCCACGGTGGCGTAGGCGGCGGAACGGATGATCTCGATGCCGAACTCCTCGCGCAGCCGGGCGATGGCCTGCGCGCCGAAGTGCTCACCCGCGTAGAAGATCTTGCGGATGCCGCCGTACTCCTTGAGCTGCTCGCCGTGCTCGGCGAACAGGCGCTGCACGAACGACGGCGCGGTGAGCAGCGTGTCGACGCGGTTGTCCACGATGGCCTGCGCGATCGAGTCGAGCTGGCCCCACTCGCCGCCCATCGGGAACTGCACGGCGTTCATCCGCTCCAGCGCGGAGAAGAAGCTGACGAAGCTCGCGTACATGTGCCCGTTGAAGAACAGGTTCATGATCCGGTCGTGCCGCGGGTCGAGTCCGGTGGCCAGCAACGCCTCGGCGCCGACCCACATCTGCTCGTCCCAGTCCGCCCACGTGTACGCGGACAGCTTCGGTGCGCCGGAGCTGCCGCCGCTGCGGAAGTAGACGTCCGCCGGCCGGTCCTGCAGCGACTCGAAGTCCGCCTTCTCCGTCACCGCGACGGAAGGCACCGGCAGCTGGTTCGACTCGGCGAGCTCGTCCAGCGAGGCGTCCGTGACGAACCGGTCGTCGAGCTGCACCGACACGCGGTTGCTGTAGCGCTGCAACGCGTACACGCCGTCGTGCGGTTCGCCGCTGTAGCCGCCGAGCATCGAACCGGGCGTGGTGACCCGCTGGGCGCCGACCGACACGAACGCCCGCGCCAGCAGCGCGGTGTCCGGGCGCCCGGCCGCGAGGCCGACGGTCTGCAGGTAACGGCGCATCGGCCGCAGCACGGCGGTGATCTCCTTGCGGGGCAGCGGCTTCACCCACACCGACCGGTACAGCGGCGAGGTGCGCAGCGCGGACCGCACGTCCGCCATCACCCGCCAGTGCTCACCGGTGTGCACCTTCGTGAGCCCGAGGTGCTCCTCCAGCTGGGCGACGACCACGGTGTTCGTGATCTCGGCCCACTCCGCCTGCGAGGGTTCGCGGGTCGGCGGGCCGGTCAGCTCCAGCACGGCGGAGAAGCGCTCGGCGAACGCGAACACCTCCGCAGGGTCCTCGGTGTCGAGGTAGATCACCTGCGGGCTGGAGCAGGCCTGCTGCTCCAGCTGGCACACGTCCGCCGCCACCGCGTGCAGAGCGTCCACATCGGACCACGTGTCGCGGGTCAGGTAGGCGAACGACAGCTTCGGGCCCCAGTCGATCACCCGCGTGCCGGGCCGGACCAGCTCGGTGACGCCGGTGATGGCCTCCTCGCCGCCCCAGACCGCGACGGCGTCGGCCGCGCCGAGCATGCGCGTCATCCAGTCGGTCTGCGAGGACGAGAAGTGCAGCACGATCAGCCGCGCGGCGATCTGGCCGGTGGTGTCCAGCGCGGCCAGCGCGGCGAGCACCTCGGCGGTGAAGCCGGGGTCGTCCGACGCGACCTTGACCACGTTGAGGTTGCCGGAAAGCAGGCCCTCGACGGCGCTCAGCACACCCGCGGCCGGCGCGTTGCCCGCCGTCACGTGGGCGAGCAGCCCGAGCGGCACCCAGGCCTCGTAGGTCGGCGTGCGGAAGTCGAAGCGGACCAGCCGCGCCGGGTCGAGGCTGCCGAGCTCGCGCTGGAGCTTGCGCTCGAGCTCGGGACGGCTCATCGCGTGCTGCAACGCGTCGAGCGTCTCCTCGATCTCCAGCTCGTCGAGACCCCACGACACCAGAGCCGCGCGGTGCTGGTCCAGCTGCCCGACCAGCTTCTCGGCGGCGGCGAGCACCACCAGCGGGCTCAGCCGCGGGCCGGTGATGATCTGCTGGGTGCGGTCGTCCAACGTGTCGAGCCTGCTGGTGACGGCCTCCCCGTCGACCCACTCACCCTGCCAGTAGTGCCGCTTCATGACTTGCCCTTCAGGAGCTCTGCGGCCGCGATGGCGCAGGAACGGTTGCGGGAGACGCCGGCGCGGCCGAGGATCTCGAACCACGGGGTCTCGTTGCCGCAACCGCATTCCTCAGGTGCGTGCAGTGCGGCGAGGTCACCCATCAGCACGCTCTGCGCGGGCGCGGAGGTGATGTACGGGGAAACGAACTGGATGTAGCCGGACTCGCCGTACGGCAACGGCTCCAGCGTCCGGACGTCGCGGACGATCGCCCGCGACCAGGTCGGCACGTGCAGGTTGTGGTGCGCGCACTCGACGTACGGCACGGAGTGCTCGACCGAGCCGTAGCTGTCGCGGATCCGCTCGTCCGGGATGCCGAGCATCTCGGTGACCTTGGCGCGCAGCTCGGCCTTGGAGATCTGCTTGTCGGCGTTGCCCTTCCAGCCACCGCCGAACCACACCATCGAGCGCTCGTTCAACCGCACCGGCTCGATGCCCATGGCCTGCATGCGGTCGATGGTGAAGCTGAGGAACGCGGGGAACCCGAAGATCCGCACCGGCAACCCGTCCTCGGCGAACCGCTGCAACGCCCGGATGTTGCCGAACGCGTCGAACTCGTGGCCGGTGCCGGTGTGCGCGAGGCCGTAGTCCACCGACTGCACGGGCGCGAAGTCGGTCATGAACTGGCCCGTGAACGAGCTGCCCATCTTCACCGACGGAGTGGGCTGGTTCAGGTTGAGCAGGTAGTGCACGGGCTCGGAGTCGTCGATGAACCCGTTGTGGTCGTAGATCCGCGCGACCATCCGCTGACCGGCGCGCAACGTCCAGGCGTCCCAGAACATCTGCGACTTCTGCCCGGTCGTGCCGGACGAGGTGGCGTGCACGACGACCTCGTCGCGCGGCACCGACAGCACCTCGTGCATCTTGAAGAAGTTCGCGTGCACGAACGGCTGCTCGGTGATGTCCTTGATGGGCTTGCCGTTCCACAGGCTGCGGAAGAAGTCGTTGCGCTGGGCGTGCCAGCGGTTCGACTCGTTCATCGCTTCGAGGAACAGGGCGTCGTCGCTGTGGTCGTACGGCGCCGCGATGTCGCACAATGCCTGAACGGCCTGAAGGCTCGAATCGGGCACCGTTGCCGGTCCGAGGTGCGGGTTCATGCGCGAAAAACTCCGTTTGTGTTGAGGAACTTCTGCGTCCACAGCTCGATGTACTGCTCGGTGAAGGGCCGGAACGCCTCGTCGATGGTGAGCCCGCGGAAATCGGGCGGCTGCGGCGTGTGCACCATGACCACGTAGTCGTGGTAGTGGTCGCCGTCCCTGCGCATCGCCGGGTAAAGCGCGACGGGCAGGAAACCGAACGCCAGCAGCGCGCTCAGCTCTTCGAACTCGTGCAGTGGCACCAGCGTCTCGACGTGCGGCGCGCCCATGGCGGCGAGCGTGTCGATCACCCCGCCGAGGTGCGGCACGACGGCCATGGCGCTGGGGGTGCTGCCGAAGATCGTGCAGTAGCCGTCGTGCCGGTTGAGGTGGCCGTAGATCTGGTAGTCGCCGTCCTCGTCGGCCAGCAGCACGTTCGGCTTGTGCATCGGGTAGAACCGGCGCGCCGGGTCGTTGATCGTCCGCTCGAAGTGCCGCTGCACGAACTGAGGCGCGTCGATGACCTCCAGGCTCGACGGCTCGACGGCCGGGAAGTCGGTGTCCCGCACGAACTCCGGCAGCACCGGCAGCCCGATCGTCCGGTGGGCGGCCATGATGAGCTTCTCCAGGCTGGCAGGCACCTTGTGCACCTCGGCCCGGTTGTCGAGCACGCCGTCGCGGTGCTTGGCCAGCAACGCCATCGTCTCGCGCTTGGCGTGCTTGAAGAGGTTCGGCACGAGACCCAGCGGGTGGAATCCGTTGCGCAGGCACACCCGTTGCGGCGCGATGTGCACAGTGCGGGCCGTGCCGTAGACCGAGTCGATCTTGCCGCTCGCGAGCATGTGGTCGGTGATCTGGCCGACCGCGTGGTGCGCGATGCCGCCGCCCTGCGCGGCGGGGTCGACGACCAGGCCGGCGATCTTGCCCATCCTGTCCTGCGCCTCGACGTGCCCGGTGATGGAGGCGACGACCCGGCCGTTCTGACGCCACACCAGCCACGTGGTGTGCTCGGCCTCGATCTCGGCGGCCATGACCTCGGGGTCGGTGCCCATCGCGATCGGGTAGTTCGCTCCGTGCGCCCGCCGGTACACCTTCAGAAGATCATCGATGTCGTCGAGTTGAGCCGGCTCGAACTCGGGTGCCACCACCTCTGTGCCTCCTCGTATCAACGGAGCCCGTTCGGGCGCGCGCGAAATGTGTCGATGCATGGAGCTGGCGGGCGCCCTGACCGACTTGTTGCTAATGCGGGGGGTTGACCTATTACCAAGGCTACTGGCTGGTACAACCGCCGTTCAGGTGAGAGAAGCGCTAGAGCAGCGCAATTGATTCCGGGGGGCGAGGGGGATCACACGTAATATCAAGTCCGCCTTAATCTCAAATGGTCCCGTTGCCCCTTCCGGGTGAGTACCTACTGGTTGAAGCTTTGATCACCGGTGTGAGCGAGGTCGCTTTCCCGGGTTTGTGACTTTCGCTCACATGTCAACATTCGTCGTTCTCGTCGCGCTATTCCCGTGCCAACTCAAGCAGCGCGGCCGCGTGGCCGGGGACTTGTCCACGTATTCCTCGGCGATGCCGACGATCCGCCACCGAGCAGAACGCAGCGCACGTGCCGGTGGCACGTGCGCTGCGTCGTCGGGAGGGTCTGGCGGCGCTCAGTGCGCCAGGACGTGCAGGATCCTGACCGGCTTCTTGGGTGCGCCGTCGAGCAGGCCGTCCGGCTGCGGCACGATGCCGGCCGCGACGATCCGGTCGAGCGTGTCCATGCCGTGGGTGACGTGGCCGATCACCGTGTAGACCGGCTTGATGTTGGCGAACGAGTGCACGATGAAGAACTCGCTGCCGTTGGTGCCGGGTCCCTGGTTGCCGTACGCGATGGTGCCGCGCGGGTAGGTCTCCTTGCCGGTCACCTCGTCGGCGAACCGGTAGCCGGGACCGCCTTCCTCCGCGCGGTAGATGTCACCGCACTGCAGCACGCCGAGCCGCGCGGTGTTGGTGAGTCGCCAGCACTGCGTCAGCGTGTAGAACCAGTTCCGCGCCAGGTGCGCGAAGTTCTCGACGCCGCACGGCGCGTTGGCGCGGTCGAGCTTCGCGATCACCACGCCGTAGTTCGTCACGATCTTGACCGTGACCGTGCCCTTCGCGGGCACCACCGACGGCGGCGGCCCGACCGGACGGGCGGCCGGGTTCTCCGGCGTCGGGATGAACTCGCACTTCGCGGTCGGCGGCGCCGCCTGAGCGGTGGCGGGCGCCAGCACGACCATCATCAACACAGCGAGCAGTAGCCTCATGACTGCCGACCGTAGCCGCCACGACGTCAGACGGGAACGGTTTCACGCTGTTCAACCGGCGTGCGGCGGCCGGCGGGCTTGCGCTCCAGCCACCACTGCGAGATCAGCAACGGCACCGTCCAGCCGAGCCACGTCGCGATCCCGGCGATCGCGTGCGGCAGCTCCGCCTCCGGAATCCGATCGGCCAGCGCCAGGAACGCCACCACACCCCAGATCCGGTTGGTGATGATCGAGATGGTCAGCGTGAAGCTGCGGATCATCCACTTCCGGTGATCGCGGAACTGCCGCCGCCTCGCCGCCCGCCACGCCAGCCACGTGAACGTCAGCCACAGCACCGCGAGCAGCACGTTGCTGACCATCGCGACCGGCCCGAACGGCGCGCTCACCCCGATCGCCAGGCCGGACAGGCCCGCCGGCAGCACGCCGCCCCACACGTAGACCCGGCCGATGCGCCGGTGCCACGCGGGGAAGCGGCCGCGGAACCACGGCCAGATCTGCACCACGCTCGCCAGGATCGCGACCGTCGCGAACACGACGTGCATCACCAGCAGGGGGTAGTGCGGCCCCCAGTCCGACTGCACGCGTGCCTGCAACCGATCACCGGTCAGGTAGGGCGGCAGCGAGAACGCCACGAACGCCACCACCACGAAGGCCAGCGGGCCCACCCAAGGCTTCCGAATCCACGTCATGCGAGCACGATCACCTGCGGCGCTGACCGATCGCGCACCGCTGGCTGACGTGGCCTTCTGACACCCCGCTGACAGCCGACCGGCAGGAGCTGTCAGGTCGCTGTGAGCGCAGATCAGCAGTGTCAGCGCCATGAAGTCGAACTGCTCCGCCGGCGTCCACCGCACTGCCCGCCTCGCGTCGAGCGACTGCTGAGGGGGCGCGCCATGACCGGCTACATCACCGACTGACCTTCCTCGTACGCAAGCCGACAGCGCTGATCAGCCGACAACGCTGTCCAAGAGATTGTCCCTGCGCAGACCGGGTGTGCCGAGCAGTTCGGCCGCCCGGTCCGCGTGCTCCTCCCGGCCTGCCCTCGCGAGCACCCGGTGAGCGACGCCCTCGCCGTAACGGTCACCGCGCGCACTCGTGATCTGCAGGCAGCGCTCGGCGTCCGCCGCGGCCGCATCGGGTTTTCCTTGAGCCAGCAACACTTCCGCGCGGCACAGCAGGGCCTGCCACTCGTCGTTGTGCTCGCCCGTCGCCCGGCACAGCTCGATGCACTCGTCCAGCGCGGCCTTCGCCTCGTCCAGCCGGCCGAGCTTGAAGAGCGCCTGTCCCTGCGACGCCAGCGCGTACGCCGTTCCCGCGGCGTCCTGGTGTGCGTGGGCGAGGCTCTCGGTGGCGGCTTCGAGCGCCTGTTCGTAACGTCCGGCGACCTGGTGCACGTGGGCCAGGGCGGACAGCGGAACCCGTTGTGCGCCAGCAGGTCCGTGCTCGGTCGTCAGCTTGATCGCCTGGGTGAGCGTGTCCTGTGCCCCGTCGAGCTCGCCCAGCTCGCGCTGGATCGTGCCGATGCCGGTGAGTGCGCGGCCCTGCCCGAACGGGTCGTCGGCGCGTGCCTCCAGCACCTCTTCCAGCTGGGCGCGTGCGGTGTCGAACGCACCGATCCTGCGGTTGGCCGCCGACTGGACCAGGAGCGCGGTCTGCAACGCCTGCGAGGTGCCGATGGTCCGCGCGGCCTGGGCGGCGATGTGGCCCAGCTCGATCAGGTCGGCCACTCTGTCCTGTTTGAACAGATGCGGGTACAGCATGTGCGCGATCGCCAGCGCATGCTCGGCCAGTGCCGGTTCGCTCGTCGTGGATCGCGCTGCCGCCAGCAGGTTCTCGGCCTCGTCGGTCAGCCACCGCAGCGGTTCGTCGATGTCCTGCGGGGACGCGGAGTTCGTGAGTGCGCCGTACGCGTGCGGGCGCAGCTTCTTGAGCGCTGCGGTCAACGTCTCGCGGTAGTGCGTGAGCGCGCGGGTGAGGGCGGCGTGCTTCTCGTGGTTGTCGTGCTCGGCACCGAACAGGCGCAGGAGGTCGTGCACCCGGTACCGCTCCGGTCCGCACGGTTCCACGAGTTTGGCGTCCACCAACGGGTCCAGCGCGCGGTCGACGTCGTCCTGGCCGAGCAGCGCCTGCGCGGCCGACTCGCTGACGGTGGGCACGTTGAGGCTGCACAGCAGGGTGAACGCCCTGGTCGAGCTGTCGCTCAGGCCCTCGAAGCTCAGCTGGAAGCTCGACCTCACCCCGAGATCGTCGAAGCGCAGCTCGTCGAGCCGGTGGCGCTGGTCGGCGAGCCGCTTCGCCAGCGTCGCGGTCGTCCAGTCCGGCCGCGAGCGCAGCCGCGCGGCCGCGATCGTGAGGGCGAGCGGCAGGTAGTCGCAGGCCTTCGCGACCTGCCTGGCCGCCCCAGAGTCGTCACAGGCGTCGTCGTCCAGCAGCTTGATCGCGTCCTGCTCCGGCAACGGGTCGAGCGCGATGTGCCTGGCGCCGAGCGTCGCCAGCATGCGGCGGCTGGTGATCAGCACGGCCGAGCCGGATTCGCCCGGCAGCAGCGGGCCGACCTGGGCCGCGTCCACCGCGTTGTCCAGCAGGATCAGGACTTTGCGCCGGGCGAGCGCCGACCGGTAGAGCGCCGCGGCCTCCGACACGTCCGTCGGCACGGCGAGCGGTGGCGTGCCGAGCGCCCGCAGGAACCTCCTGATGACCTCGGCGGGGGAGAGCGGCGAGCGGCCCGGCGTGGCGCCGTGCAGGTCGGCGTACAGCTGGCCGTCCGGGAAGCGGGCGGCCAATGCGTGCGCCGCCGTGGTGGCGAGAGCGCTCTTGCCCTGCCCGCCCGGCCCGTGCACGGCGATCACCGTCTCGTCGCTGCCGGTGATCAGCTCGAGTTCGGCGCGGCGCCCGACGAACGGGTCCGGCGCCTTCGGCAGCTCGCGGGGGACGGTGGGGAGGTCGCCCTGCAGGATCGCCGCGTGCAGCTCCTGGAGCTCCGGCCCGGGATCGAGCCCGAGCTCGTCGGCGAGGAGCCGCCGGCCGTCGTCGTACGTCCTGAGCGCGTCGGCCTGCCGCCCGCCGCGGTGCAGCGCGACCATGAGCGCGCCGCGCAGCCGTTCCCTGGTCGGGTGTTCGTCGACGTACCCGGTCAGCTCGCCGATCACCTCGAGGTGGCGGCCGGCCTTGATCGCCTTGTCGATCCGTCGCTCGATCGCCGCGAGCCGCTCCTCTTCGAGCTGGTTCGCGAGCTGGGTGTTCGTGGTCAGCTCGGCCAGCGCCGGGCCGCGCCAGTGGCGCAGTGCCTCGTCCGGATCCTCGGTGTCCCGGAAGAGCTGCAGGTCGAGCGAGCCCGGCGGGATGTCCAGCCGGTAGCCCTGCCGCGACCACTCCAGGTGCACCCCGGGCAGGTCCTTGAGGGCTCTCCTGAGCTGCGAGACGTGCACCTGCACGGCCTTGCGCGAACTGGGCGGCGGGTCGCCGTCCCACAAGATCGACATCAGGTGGTCGACGCTCACCGTCTGCCCGGCGTGCAGGAGCAGCAGCACCAGGACCTGACGGGGCTGACCTGCGGGGATGCGTACGTCCCGCTGCTCGTGGGTGACGAGCAGCGGCCCAAGCACCCCGAACCGAACGCCGTCCACGGGCCCACGATATCCCGTTGATCGCACCTGCTCGCCGCATCCACGACAGTGCTCGGGCCGCTACGCTCGGTGACGTGACGATGTACCGGCTGCACATCAACGGAGAGATCCACGACGTCGAGGCAGAACCGGAAACGCCTCTGCTGTGGGTGCTTCGCGACCACCTGGGCCTGACCGGCACCAAGTACGGCTGCGGGGTCGGGGCCTGCGGGGCGTGCACGTCCATAGTGGACGGCCAGGCGTTCCGGCCCTGCGAGCACGCCGTGGCGGACATGCGGGAACAGGACGTCCAGACCATCGACGGCATCACCGGCCACCCGGTGCAGCAGGCGTGGCTCGACGAGGACGTCGCGCAGTGCGGGTACTGCCAGCCAGGCCAGATCATGGCGACCATCGCGCTGCTGGCCAAGCACCCAGAACCGACCGATGAGGACATCGACGAGGCGTTGCGGGACAACGTCTGCCGGTGCGGCACCTATCCGCGGATCCGCAGGGCCATCAAGAGGGCCGCCGAACGAATGCGAGCCGAAGCGTGAACCCGTTCGTCCGCGTCGAACCCGGATCCGGCCGCATCACGGTCACCGTGCCGGTTCCCGACACCGGCCAGGGCGTGCGCACCGCGGTCGCCATGATGGTCGCCGAAGAGCTGAAGGTCCCGGTCGACGCTCTGGAGATCGAGCAGGCCGAAGGCGATCCGGAGACCTACGGCCGGCAGATCTCGGCCAACTCCAACACGATGCAGTCGATCCACGAGCCGATCCGCACCGCCGCGGCCACCGTCCGCCACCTGCTGGTCAAGGCCGCGGCGATGCGCTGGCAGACCGATGAGGACGAGTGCCGCGCGGACAACGGCTTCGTCCACTGCGGACAGCGCACGCTGAGCTATGCCGAACTCGCCGAGGAGGCCGCGACCCTCACGCCGACCGACGTGCGGCTGACCCCGCGGCACGAGTGGAAGACGCTCGGCAATCCCGATGTCAAACGGGTCGACCGGGCCGCGCTCGTCACCGGGAAGGCCGCGTTCGGCGTGGACCAGCGGGCCGACCTGGTCGCGGTGATCGCCAGGCCACCGTGGATCGGCGCCATCCCAACGGGTTTCGACGCCGCCGAGGTGCGCAATGCCGAGGTGGTCCCGCTCGCGAACGGATTCGCGCTGGTCGCGAAAGACACGTACACCGCGATCAAAGCCAGGGACGACCTCGAAACGTTCTGGGAGGGCGGCACGCCGGAAGCGGACAGCGACCGGTGGATGGAGGACCTCGAAGCCGCACTGCCGAAAGGAAAGAAGCCGAAGGCCGGATTCGTGGAGAAGTTCTACCGGCTGCCGATGCTCGCGCACGCCCCGATGGAACCGCCGACGGCAACGGCGAAAGCGGATGACGAGGAAGTCACCGTGTGGGTACCGACCCAGGCCCCCGACTGGCTGCGGAACCAGCTCGAAGAAGACTTCGCACGGGTGAGGGTGATCCCGACGCGGGCGGGCGGCGCGTTCGGCAGGAAGTTCGAGAACGACTTCGTGCTGGAAGCAGTCCAACTCGCACGGCACACCGGCAAGACGGTGAAAGTGCTGTGGACCAGAGATGACGACATCCGGCACGACTCGTACCGCCCGTTGTCCGTTCACCGCATACGAGCAACGGTCAACGACGAAGGTCTACCGATCTGGCGGGAGCACGCTGTTTCCACCTGGCCTCTCGCAGCGGTGGAAGCGACGAACAACCCGGCGCTCGTGAAGATGATGGGCGACCACTACCCGTACGACGTGGAGGGTGAAGTCAACGTCAAGATCTCGAAGGCGCCGATCAGAACGGGTTTCTGGCGAAGTGTCTACGCGGGCCAGTTCGGCTATGCGGAAGAGATGTTCTTGAGTGAGCTCCAAACCCCGTACGACCAGCTGGAACGCCGGCTGGAACTGCTGACTGACCAGCGGGTCAGAAAAACGCTCGAAGCGGCGGCGGAAGCGCACGACGGAGAGCCGCAAGCCGTTGCGTGTCATGAGAACTTCGGTTCGGTCGTCGCGGTGATCGCTGAAACGAGAGATGACGGCAGCACTAAAGTCACGGCGGCGGTGGACGTGGGCCAGGCGCTGCACCCCTCGGGTGTCCGCCACCAGGTCGAAGGCGCGATCATGGACGCGGTATCCACCACGAAAGGTGCGCGAATCACGGTCAAGCAGGGAAAAGTCGTGCAAAAATCGTTCGGGGACTACCCGTGGGCGAGGATCGGCGACACACCCGAGATCAACGTGGTCGTCGTGGCATCGGACGAGCCCGTGGGCGGATTGGGTGAGCTGGCATACCCGGCTGCCGCAGCGGCACTGGGATTTCTCTCGCAGAGAAAGCAGAACGGTGATTTGCGGTAGCGTCCGTATTAGTGGGTCACCTCATTGGAGTAACGGCGGTGCCGCGATCATCCCAAGTCGGGCATCATCACCTGGCTGTACCAAGTCGTAGAACGAGGGGTCTCGGGTGACCATCTTCCGTACCGGCCAGACCGGAGTGTGGTGGATGTACCTGGCGGCAGGTCACCTGCTGCTGGGTGTCTACTACCTGATTCCGGTCAGCCCTGCGGGGACAACGGGACAAACGGTACGAGTGGTGCTCTACTGCACGATCAGCGCCTCGGCCGCTGTCGCGACATTCGCCGGAGTGAAGCGCAACCGTCCGCAATGGAGACGGCCGTGGGTGTTCCTGGCGCTCAGCCAGGTCGTTTACGCGATGGCCGACCTCACGTTCTACACATCGCACTACGTCTTCAACTACACGGTTTACCCGTCGTACGCGGACATCTTCTACCTGGGCCATTACCCGTTGATGGTGGCGGGCGTGATCCTGCTGATCCGCCGCCGCACGCCAGGACTCGACCTCCCGAGCCTGCTCGACGCCGCGGTGCTCGCGGTCGTCGCGGGCATGGCCTCCTGGCTGTACGTGATCGGCCCGCAGGCGCGGCTCACGTCACCGGTTCTGGTGAAGATCGCGTCGCTCGGGTACCCGATGATGGATCTCGCGCTCTTCGTGGTGGCACTCAGATTAATCTTCGGCGCCGGACCGCGGCCGCGCGCGTTCGTCCTGCTCACGGCCAACCTGCTGGGAATCCTGGCCGCGGACACCATCTACGTGCTGCAGCGCCTCGACGGCAGCTACCACGCGGGCAACTTCCTCGACGCCATCTGGTTGTCGGCGAACCTGTGCATGGGTGCGGCAGCGCTGCACCCGACGATGGCGCGGCTCGTGGACCGCGCGCACGTCAAGGACGTCGGGCTGAGCCGCGGCCGGATCATCGCGCTGTCGTCGGCCGCTCTCGCCGCGCCGATCCTGATGCTGGTGCACGACGTGGCGGACTCGACGCAGGACATCCTGGTGGTCGCGGCGGGCAGCGGCCTGCTGTCGTTGCTGATCATCGCGCGGCTCGCCGGTCTCGTGGCGGACCAGCGCAAGCTCGCGATCACCGACAGCCTCACCGGGCTGCACACCAGGAGGTTCTTCGAAGCCCAGCTGCCGCTGGAGATCGCGCGCGCCAGACGCAGCGAGGGCTCGGTCGCGGTGTTCATCATCGACGTGGACCGCTTCAAGTCGATCAACGACAACTACGGCCACCCCGCGGGCGACGACGTGCTGATGGAGGTCGCGGCCAGGCTGCGCGCGGCGTCCAGGTCGGGTGAGGTGCTCGCGCGCTACGGCGGCGAGGAGTTCGCCCTGCTCGTCCCGGAGGCCGGTCCCGGCAGGCTGTCCGTGATCGCGAACCGGCTGCGGGAACGGGTGGCGGAGAAGCCGATCCCGGTCAACTCCGGCAACGACGACATCCCGCTGTCCGTCACGGTGTCCGTGGGGTCGGCGAGCTTCCCGACGCACGGCGACGGCCCCGACGACATCGTGGTGATCGCCGACCGCGCGCTGTACGCGGCGAAGGCGGCCGGGCGCAACCGGATCGCGGTCGGCCCTGAGCCGTTGCCCGCGGTCGACCCGGACACCGACGGCGCGATGGCGGAGTTCCTCTGCCAGGTCGCCGACCGGGTGGACGGCTGGTTGCACCGCTACGACCACAGCCGCTCGGTGTCGCGCTGGGCGGGCGTGGCCGCCGGTGAGTTCGGGCTCGACGCGCCCACGATCAGGGTCGCGCAGCTCTCCGGCCGCCTGCACGACATCGGCAAGATCATCATCCCGGAGGTCGTGCTCACCAAACCGGGTGCGCTCTCCGAGGAGGAATGGCGGCTGCTGCGCCAGCACCCGGACTTCGGCTACCGGCTCGCACGGATGGTGCCGGGGTTCGCGGGCGTGGCGCACGTGATCAAACAGCAGCACGAGCGGTACGACGGGTCCGGTTACCCGGACGGGCTGCGCGGCGCGGACATCAGGGCAGAGGCCCGAATCCTGTCCGTTTGCGTGGCCTGGGCCGCGATGCGGTCAAATCGTCCACATCAGACCGCGCTGGACGAGAACCGCGCGCGGCGCGAGCTGTGGGCGGGCCGGGGCAAGCAGTTCGACCCGGACGTCGTCGACCTGTTCCTGGATCTGCACACGCAGGGCAGCATCGGAATGCTCCGTCCGTCCGGTTTGTCCATTCAAGAGGCGGGCATGCCGGCGGACTTCCGGCCATGATCGACCGGGGATGGCATGCTCTGCGCCATGAGCACGGAGTACGCCGTCCCCGCCGAGGTGCCGAGCCCTGAACGGCCGGAACCGCCGGGCGGCCCGGTCGCCAGGTGGTTGCTCGCCGACCGGGTGGCGCCGAGCGGCCCGGAGAGCGACGAGTCGCACGCGAAGCCGCACCCGTGGTGGAAGGTCATGACGCTGACCGGCGTCGACTACTTCTCCACGCTGTCGTACCTGCCAGGCATCGCGGCACTGGCGGCAGGCGCGTTGTCGCCGCTCGCGACGTTGCTCATCGTCTTGCTGACGCTGCTCGGCATGCTGCCGATGTACCGGCGGGTGGCCAAGGAGAGCCCGAACGGCCAGGGCTCGGTCGCGATGCTCGAGGACCTGCTGCCGTTCTGGCGCGGCAAGATCTTCGTGCTGGTGCTGCTCGGGTTCGTGGCGACGTCGTGGATCATCACGATCACCTTGTCCGCGGCCGACGCCTCGGTGCACGCGCTGGAGAACCCGAACGTCCCCGAGTCGCTGCACGGCAGCGAGATGATCCTGACGATCGTGCTGCTGCTGATCCTCGGCGGCGTGTTCCTGATGGGCTTCAGCGAGGCCGTGGGCGTCGCGATCCCGCTCGTGGCGGTGTTCCTGGCGCTGAACGCGGTCGTCGCCGTGGTGGGCCTCGTGGAGGTCTTCGCCACGCCGGACGCTCTCGACCGCTGGATCTCCGCGCTGGGTTCGCACGGCGACGGGCTCTTCGGCGTGATCGGGCCGGCGATCCTCGCGTTCCCGCTGCTGGTGCTCGGTCTGTCCGGCTTCGAGACGGGCGTCAGCATGATGCCGCTGGTCGCCGCGGACGGTAAGACGCCGGAGGAGCGCCTGGAGAGCCGGGTGCGCAACACCCGCAAGCTGCTCACCACGGCCGCGTTGATCATGTCGGTGTACCTGCTGGCGACGTCGTTCATCACGACGGTGCTGGTGTCGCAGGACAAGTTCGCTGCAGGCGGCCCGGCGAACGGCCGCGCGCTGGCCTACCTCGCGCACGAGCTGCTCGGCGAGGTGTTCGGCACCGTCTACGACATCAGCAGCATCCTGATCCTGTGGTTCGCGGGTGCGTCGGCGATGGCCGGCCTGATCAACATCGTGCCGCGCTACCTGCCTTCCTACGGCATGGCACCGGAATGGGGCCGCGCGGTCCGGCCGGTCGTGATCGTCTACACGATCATCTGCATCATCATCACGATCATCTTCAAGGCCGACGTGAACGCGCAGGCCGGCGCGTACGCCACCGGAATCCTGGCGATGATGGTGTCCGGCTCGTTCGCGGTCACGGTCTCGGCGTGGCGCAAGAAGCAGCGCGGCGCGACGATCGGGTTCACCGTGCTGACGCTGGTGCTGCTGTACGCGCTGGTGGAGAACGTGATCGAGAAGCCGGACGGCATCACGATCTCGTTCGGTTTCATCATCGGCATCGTGGTGATCTCGCTGATCTCCCGCGTGTCGCGGACGACCGAACTGCGCGTGGACAAGATCCAGTTCGACGAGAACGCGCGGCAGTACATCACCGACACCATCGCGCACGACGACCGCATCACGTTGATCGCGAACCGCCGCCAGGCCGGCGACAAGGCCGAGTACGACGAGAAGGAGTCCGAGCAGCGCGGCATGAACCCGGTGCCCGGCAGCGCGGACGTGATCTTCCTGGAGATCGACATCGTCGACCCGTCGGCGTTCAGCAACGTGCTGTGCGTGCGCGGCGTCGAGGTCGACGGGCACCGGGTCCTGCGTGCCTCCGCACCCGCCGCGCCGAACGCGATCGCCGCGATCCTGCTGGCGTTGCGCGATTCCACCGGCGTGATCCCGCACGCGCACTTCGAGTGGTCGGAAGGGAATCCGCTGGGACACCTGTTCCGGTACCTGATTCTCGGCCGCGGAGATACACCTCCGGTCGTACGGGAGATCATCCGCTCGACGGAGGAAGATCCGACTCGACGCCCACGCGTGCACGTCGGATAGCTGCCAGACTTTCCCCTGTACGTCCGTCTACAGGGGGAAGGACGCCATGTTCCGCAAGTTCCTGATAGCAGGTGTTTCGCTTGCGCTGCTCACGGCGGGGATCGCTCCTGCCGTCGCCGCGAGCGACACCGTCCGGCCGGTGCGCGAGTGCGCCGACCTGGTGCGCGAATTTGCTGTGCCGGATGCGAAAACACGTGTCACGTCAGCGGTGGTCGTCGCGGGGACGACCGAGTTCTGCGACGTGCGCGGAAAGATCGAGCCGAACGTCGGGTTCCAGCTCAAGCTGCCGACCCAGACCTACCGGGGACGCTACGTCCAGTACGGATGTGGCGGATTCTGCGGGCTCATCGACGATCCGGCCTTTCCGAAGTGCGGGCCGTCCTTCGGTGACGCGGCGGTGGCGGCGACCGACGACGGGCACGAGTGGCCGAACGGGAACCCGTTCGACACCGAGTGGGCGAAGGACCAGAAGGCGCGCGACGACCTGTTCTTCCGCGCACCGCACGTGGTGTCGAAGGTGTCGAAGCACCTCATCGGCCAGTTCTACGGCAAGGGTCCGCGCAAGTCGTACTTCACCGGCTGCTCCAACGGCGGCCGCGAGGCACTGGTGCTGGCGCAGCGCTACCCGCACGACTTCGACGGCATCGTCGCGGCAGCGCCCGCGGCGCCCTACACGGGCCTGATCGGGTACCAGGTGTGGGTCACCCGCAACACGATCCCGAACGAGAAGATCGACGTCCTGCACGACGCCGTCATCGACGCGTGCGATGGCCTCGACGGGCTGGAGGACCGCCAGCTGGACGAGCCGAGGCTGTGCCGGTTCGACCCGGCGACCCTCGCCGGGCAGCTGACCGACGACGAGATCGCGCGGGTGAAACGGCTCTACGCCGGGCTGTCCGACGAACGGGTGCGCCTCTACCCAGGCGGCCAGCCGTACGGCTCGGAGCAGGGCTGGAAGTGGTGGATGAACCCGCGGCCGGAGTTCGGCGGCTCGTTGTCCGGCCAGCTCGCGGACAACGGGTTGAAGAACCTCGTCTACCCCATAGGGCAGCCGGGTTCCTCGTTGGAGACCTTCGAGTTCACCCAGCGCGAGTTCCGGCGCCTGGTACCGGAAACCGTGAAGGCGAACGCGTTGTCGCTCGACCTGCGCGAGTTCCGCCGCTCGGGCGGCAAGCTGATCATCTGGCACGGCGCGGCCGACCAGGCGATCCCGGCCGAGGGCACGCTGGACTACTGGCAGCGGCTCACCGGTGGCAGGCAACCGGACTGGGCCCGGCTGTTCATCGTGCCGTCGGTGCAGCACTGCACGGGTGGCGACACCCTGACCACGTTCGACCCGCTGCCCGAGCTCGTCTCGTGGGTCGAGGGCGGCAGGGCGCCGGAGAAGGTGATCGCCACCGGGCCGGGGCGGACGCGGCCGGTGTTCCCGTACCCGTTGCGGGCCGAGTACGACGGCTCGGGAAGCAGCAACGACGCGGCGAACTTCGTTGCCGCGCCCGGATTCGGGTTGCCCGACCGGATCCGGTGGGCCGGTGAGGACCTGTATCACCGACCCGGACCCGTTGCGCCTTAACGGAACTTGTCGACCGCAGCAGTGACAGCGTGATCCATGCTGTTGCCTTCCATGATGACGTGGCCGGCGTCGTTCAGAATCACCAGTTCGGCGTCGGGCCACCTCTTCGCCACCTCCCACGGCGTGTGCAGCGGCCCGCCGAAGTCGTTGCGGCCGTGGATGAGGATGCCGGGGATGCCCTTGAGCCTGTCCAGGTTGTCGAAGATGTAGTTCGGTTCGAGGAAGGCCTCGTTGCCCCAGTAGTGGGTCACGGTCCGCGCGAGCTGGTAGCGCATGACCGGGTCCTCGTACCGCGAGCCGGTGAAGTCGTTGTCTCCGCCGGTGACCGTGGCCATGTCCCACTTGTTCCAGTCCCACGCGGCCTTGTCGCGGACTTCGGGGTCTGGGGAGTTGAGGAGCTTGTTGTAGGCCAGGGCCAGGTTGCCGTCGCGGTCTTCCTCGGGGACGCCGTTCTGGAACGCTTCGAAGTAGTCGGGGAAGAACATGCCCAGGCCGCGGGTGATCCAGGCGTGCTCCTCCGGGCGCGAGGTGGTGACCGCCGGGATGATGATCTCGCTGACCCGGTCCGGGTGCTGGATGGCGTAGGCGAGGATCAGGGTCGAGCCCCAGGACCCGCCGATCAGCAGCCACTTCTCGATGCCGAGGTGCGCGCGCAGCTTCTCGGCGTCGTCGATCAGGTGCTGGGTGGTGTTGTGCTCCATGCTGGTGGCCGGGTCGCTGACGGGCGGCGTGCTCAGCCCGGTGCCACGCTGGTCCCAGAGCACCAGTTTCCAGTGGGCGGGGTCGAAGTCCTCGCGCCAGCGCGGGTTCGACCCCGATCCCGGGCCGCCGTGGAAGACGACCGCGGGCTTGCCGTCGGGGTTGCCGCTCACCTCCCAGTGGATGAGCTGACCGTCGCCGACGTCGAGCATGCCCTGGTCGTAGGGCTCGATCCGGGGATACATGGGCCCAGCCTATTGACGGGGCCCATCAGCCGCCTGCCAGTTTTGAAGCCCTTGTGGCGTCAGGACTTCTGCTTGGCCGAGATCTGGTCGAGGACCTCGCTCTGCGACACGATGATCTTGCCGGCCAGTGCCTTGGAACCGATGTGCTCGCCCTTGGCCTGCGCGTCCTTGGCCATGTCGACGCCGCTGCGCAGGTGCCGCGAGAGGGTGGCGAGGAACAGGTCGTCGAACTGCTTGCCCTGGGCGCCCTTCAGCGTCTCGACGTCCTTGGCGGTCATCATGCCGGCCATCTTGTGCGTGCCGTGCGGGTCGTCGCCGGGCACCTGGATGTTCCAGGACCGCAGGTAGGTGGCCATCTGCTCGATCTCGCCCGACTCGGCGGTGGCGATCTTGTCGGCGACGTCCACGACGAACTGGTCTTTCGACCGCTCCATGGCGACCTTGGCGATGTCGATGGTCTGGCGGTGGTGAGGGATCATCCGCAACGAGAACGTCGCATCCGCCTCGTTGGCCGCTGGTTCGCCCGAGGCACCGCCCCCGGTCATCGAACAGCCCGTCAGCGCTAGCAGACCTAGCACGATGATGAGCAGACGCGCACGCATGAAGCCTCCCGTCGGTGTTCCCTGACGAGGGATACGGGTGGCCGAGATGTCCGGTTCAGTGAAAGTTCCGCAACCTAAGTGCTTTGGATCAGCAGACCAGTGGGGCCACTGGTCTGGTCCTGTGACCTGATTCGTCAACGGTAGGACCACTTGTGCGCGTGGACTTGTTGACAGGCACCGATTTCTTGTTCGCACCGAGTGACTGCTTGACCACTTTCCGAACTCCGGTTTATGGTCTAGACCACACCGAAACTTGATCGGCGAGCGATCGAGATCGCTCCCGGTTCCCACCCCTGCAACGGGGACTACCCCGCCTGGGAACGATCCAAGGAGTTCGGAAGATGAAACTCACCCGAAAAGCGGCTGTGCTCTTCGCGGCCGTCCCTGTGTTCCTGTTCGTCGCGCCGGTCGGTACGGCCAGCGCGCACGGTTACGTGTCGTCACCGGCCAGCCGGTCGGCGCAATGTGCGGCCAAGACGATCAGCTGTGGCGCACCCACCTACGAACCGCAGAGCGCGGAAGGTCCCAAGGGCCTGAAGAACTGCAGTGGTGCCCGTGGCGACTTCGCCGAGCTCGACAACGACAACAAGGGCTGGCAGGTGCACAGCACCGGCTCCAGCCTGACCCTGAGCTGGGCGTTCACCGCCCGGCACCGGACCCGCGACTACGAGTACTACATCGGCGGTACCCGCGTCGGCTTCGTCGACGGTGGCAACGCCGCCCCGGTCGGGAACGTGTCGCACACGATCAACCTGGGCGGGTTCACCGGCCGCCAGAAGCTCTACGCGATCTGGAACATCGGCGACACCGCCGCGGCGTTCTACTCCTGCATCGACCTGCAGATCGGTGGTGGCGGCAACCCGAACCCGCCGACCAGCAACCCGCCGACGCCTCCGCCTGCCGGTGGCACGTGGGCGGCGAACACGGCGTACGCGACCGGTGCGACGGTGACCTACGGCGGAGCGAGCTATCGCTGCCGTCAGGCGCACACGTCGCTGACCGGCTGGGAACCGCCGAACGCGGCGTCGCTGTGGGAGCGGATCTGATCTGATGAGGCGCCTGGTGATCGCGGCCGCGATCCTGGCGCTGGCGGGGTGCGACGGAGAGGCGATCGTGCCGGAGACCCAGCAGGGTCACGGGCACGGGTCGACCTCCGTCGCACCACCCGTTCCCGCCGCCAGCGCGAGGTTCAACGACGCGGACGTGATGTTCGCGCAGATGATGGTGGCCCATCTGGAACAGGGCATCGACCTCTCGCAGGTGGCGATGGCCAAAGGCTCGAAACCCAAGGTGAAGGAACTCGCGGGCGCGGTCGACGTGACCCAGCGCGAGGAGCTCACCATGCTCAAGTCCTGGTTGAAGCTCTGGGGCAAACCGGAGACCCCGTCGAGCGATCCGAACGTGCACGCAGCGCACGGTGGCCTGCCGTTGCTCGACGCCAAGGTCATCAGCGACATCAAGGAGAAGAACGGAGCCGAGTTCGACCTCACCTACCTCAACCTGATGACCGGTCATCAGGGCGGCGCCGTCGAGATGGCCCGCGCCATGGCGAAGGACGGCTCGAACCCGGAGGCCGTCGCGTACGCCGAGCGGGTGACCAACACCCGGCAGGGCCAGATCGCGCAGATGCTGGGTCTCATCGGCGAACAGTGAACGGTAGGCGTTCGGTCAGCGGGCCGGCGTTGCCTTCCTGGCATGGACGTACTGATCTCGGGAGCAGGCATCGCCGGGCCCGCGCTCGCCTACTGGCTGGCGCGCTTCGGCTTCTCACCGGTCGTGGTCGAACGGGCGCCGGCCCTGCGGCCTGGCGGCCAGGCCGTGGACTTCCGCGGCGAGGCGCACCTGTCGGTGCTCCGGCACATGGGCGTGCTGGACGCGGTGTTCGAGGCGCAGACCTCGCCGCGGGACATGGTGTTCCGCGGTCTTGACGGACGGGTCCGGTCACGGTTGCCGGCGTGGTTTACGGCCGGCGAGGTGGAGATCCGGCGCGGTGACCTGTCGCGGCTGCTGTACGAGCACAGCGCGGCTGATGCGGAATACGTGTTCGGCGACTGGATCACGTCGCTGCACGACGACGGCGCCGGTGTGGACGTGACGTTCGCGCACGGGCAGCCGCGGCGGTTCGACTTCGTCATCGGGGCGGACGGAATGCGGTCCGCGGTGCGGCGGCTGGTGTTCCCGGAGTACCGGCCGACGTTCCAGGGCTACTACTTCGCGATCTGGGACGCGGACGGCGATGACCGCGACATGGTGTGCGCGCCGGGATATGTGGCCGCGCCTGGGTGGTTGATGTTCAAGTCCTCGGTACCGCCTGAGCTGATGACCGACGCGCTGACCGCTCCGGACGTCTACTTCGACTCGATCAGCCGGGTGCGGATGCCGGCGGTGAGTTCCGGGCGGGTCACGCTGATCGGTGACGCCGGGTACGGCTCCACGCTGGGAGGCATGGGAACCGGGGTCGCCGTGGTCAGTTCCTACGTGCTGGCGGGGGAGATGGCGGCCGGCGGAGACGCGTTCGCGCGGTACGAGGCCTTGATCGGACCGTATGCGCACGGCTGCCAGGGCAACACGGGACGGTTCCTGGCGCCCAGCACGCGGCTCGGGTTGTGGGCGCGGGACAGGATGTTCGGGCTGCTGCCCAAGATGCCGATGTTCGCGCGCGTCGACATGCAACGGGCAACGGCCATCAAGCTTCCCGAGTACGTTCCAGCGCGGTGAGTGCGGCCTCGACGTGCTGCTTGGCCGGCACGTGCATCCATCCGCTCCCGAGTTCCCGTTGCGCCTCGCGCAGAAGCCGTTCCGCCGTCGCCAGGTCTCCCTTGCGCTTGGCGATCTCGGCGAGCCCGGCGTTCGCCAACGCCCGCGTGGCCGAGAGACCTGCCTGAGTCGCCAGCTCCAGCGCCTGGAGGTAGTCGCGCTCGGCCTCGTCCTGGTCGAGGTCGAGCAACCGGTCGGCGCGCCTGCCCCGCAGCTCGGCCAGCTCCTCGTTCGCGTCGAGCTCGGTCATGGCGCGCAGGGCCTCGTCGGTGAGCGCGAGGGCTTCGTGCGGGTCCTCGGTGAGGTTCGCCAGGATGTCCAGCACCTGGGCGGCGCCCCAGCGTTCGCCCAGGTCCTGGAACTTCTTCAACGCCGCGCGAGAGATCTCCATCGCGCGCGGGCGGTCGCCGTGGGTGGCCCAGTCGGTGTAGGCGTTGCTGAAGCCGATCAGTCCCTGGATCCACGGGTCCTCGCTCTGCTCGACCTCGTCCTGGAGCGGGATGCGCGGTGCGCCGGGATCCGGCGGGCCGGCGAGCATGGCCCACGCGATGAGCAGGAACGGTTGCCGGACAGGGCCTTCGACCCGCAGGAGGGTGTTCAGCGCGTGCTCGGAGTCGGCCAGGACCAGCAGGATCGCGTACCCCTCGGTGTCCTGTTCCTCGACCGCGGCGAGGAGTCTCTCGGCGGTGGCCTGGATCTCGGTGCGGCTGCCCTTCACGTACCAGTACCAGGCCAGGTCGCTGATCAGCCGCAGAGCCTGGTCCGGTGCGTGCGTGCTGGTCCACTCGACGGCCTGCAACAGGTTGGCGTGCTCCGCGCTCAACCGGCTGAACCACTCCAGCTGGTGTCGCCGGCGCAGCTCAGGATCCGCGCGCTGCGCCAGTTCACCGAAGTAGGCGGCGTGCTCTGCGTCGACGCGCTTGTGCTCGGCGCAGAACTCGCGGATGGTCTCCAGCATGCGGTAGCGGCCGTCGGCGGCTTCCACCAAAGACTTGTCCACCAACGCTTCCAGCACTTCGAGGTCGTGCCGGCAGACCTGTTCCACGGCTTCCAAACTCGCCCCGCCGCTGAACGTGGCGAGCGCGGCGGCCAGGTCGCGTTCGTCGTCGTCGAGCAGGTCCCAGCTCCACTCCACGACGGCGCGCAACGTCTGGTGCCGTGGCGCGGCGGCGCGATTTCCCTTGGTGAGCAAGCGGAATCGGTCGTTCAGCCGGTCGGCGATCTCCTGCGTGGTCAGCGTGCGGGTGCGTGCCGCGGCGAGCTCGATCGCCAGCGGCAGCCCGTCCAGATCGCGGCAGATCGCTGCCGTGTGCTCGTCCGGCACGAAGGCGGGGTTGACCAGGCGGGCGCGGTCGGTGAACAGCGCCACGCTCTGCTCGGGGTTCAGCGGCGGCACCGGGCACAGGGTCTCGCCGGTGATGCCGAGCGCCTCCCGGCTCGTGGCGAGGATGCGCAGCCGCGGGCACGTGCTGAGCAGGTGCTGGGCCAGCGCGGCGGCCTGCACGATCAGGTGCTCGCAGTTGTCCAGGATCAGCACCCCGTCGCGTTCGCGCAGCGCCAGGGTGAGGCGTTCTTCCGGTGGCAGCACGGTTTCCTTGAGCCCCAACGCCTGCAGCGTGGCCGCCCCGACGTCCTTGGCCGGGGCCAGGTCCACGAAGACCGCGGCCGGGGAAGCGGCCTGCAGCGCGAGCCTGGTCTTGCCCGCGCCGCCGGGGCCGGTGAGCGTGACCAGCCGTGAGGTCAGGGACGCGATTCGGCGCAGTTCGTCCTGCCTGCCAACGAATGTGGTGATCTGCGCCGGGAGCTCGCGGTGGGTCTGCCCGCGCAGGATCTGCAGGTGGACGGCCCGCAGTTCGGCCGACGGGTCCGTGCCGAGCTCGTCGGCCAGCATCCGGCGGGCGTCCTCGAACGCCTGCAACGCCTCGGCCTGGCGGCCCTGCTGGTTCAGCGCCTGCATGAGGTAGCCGCGCAGCCGTTCGTCCAGCGGGTGCTGCTGGACCAGGTCCTGGATCTCCTGCACGTCGGCCTTGTTCAACCGGATCCGCGCGGCGATCAGCGCGCCGGTCGCCGCGGATCGTTGCTGGGAGAGGCGAGTCGCGTGATCGGCGAGGTCGACGTCCGCGAGCGCGGGCCCGCGCCACAGCTGAAGTGCTTCGGCCAGAAGGGATTCCGCTGCCTGCGGATCACCCTGCTCCAACGCCTGCTGACCCGCAGTGGCCAGCGAGACGAACCTCTGCGCGTCGACCTGGTCCGGCGCCAGCGCAAGCCGGTAGCCGGCGGGGTGGAACTCGATCAGCGCCGCGTCCCCGAGCGCCCGGCGCAACCGCGACACCTGGCCCTGCAGGGCGTTGGCGGCGTCGGCGGGCGGTTCCAGGCCGTAGAGCTCGTCGACGAGCCGGTCGAGCGGGACGATCTCGCCCACCCGGATCGCGAGCAACGCGAGCAGGGTGCGCGGCCGAGGGCCGCCCACCGCGATCTTGCCGTCCGGGGAGTGCGCCTCTACCGGGCCGAGAATGCCGACGTGCACGGTGTCAGCGTACGAAGCGGCCGGGACTCGTACCCAGCACCCGGCGAAAGTGCCGCGTGAGGTGTGACTGGTCGTGGAACCCGGCCAGGACCGCCGCCTCCGCCGCCGGCCGCCCTTCCACCAGATACCCGCGCGCGAGATCCACTCGGCGGCCGGTCAGGTAGCGGTGCGGCGGCAACCCGAACCTCCGGCTGAACGCCCGCACGAGGTGCGTCTGGCTGGTCTGCAACTCCGTGGCGGCCTCGGCAAGCGTGATCCCGTCAGGCAGCGAGGCGTCCAGCAACTGCCGCAGCCGGTCCGCGAGCGTCGGATCCGCCCACGCCTGCGGTGACGTGCCCGCGAAGTGGTGCGTGAGGCGTTCGGTGATCAGCGCCAGCCGGCTCGACGCCTCGAGCGGCTCCTCCAGCGCGAGGTGCAGCTGGTGCACCCGCTGCCGCAACAGGGGATCGACCAGCATCGGCGTGTCGACGGCCTTGCCGATCAGGTCGGCGGGCAGCACGTCGCCGTCCAGGTACAGCACGCGCTTGTGGAAGCCGGTCGGGTAGGCGGATCGCCCGTCGTGCGGCACGTGCGGTGGCAACAGCGTGACGCCGTCCACGAGAGCGCCGTGCTCGTGACGGTCGAGCTCGTAGCGCACCGCACCCGTGTCGAGCAGCATCAACGTCCACGCGTCGTGCGTGTGCGCTGGGTAGACGTGCGTGGTGAAGGAGGCGTGGAAGACTTCCTTGATGCCGTCCACGTCCGGCTTCCAGGCCGTGACGCTCATGTCAGAAACGTACAAGACGATGGGGAGGAGCTGCCGCGATCGTGAGTCCATGTTCGACACCAAGATCGCTGTGTTGCTGCGGGACGACCTGGCCGGCTGGCAGGCCCTGAACGTCACCGCCTTCCTCGTCAGCGGGCTGCCGGAAGAGCTGCGCGGCGAGCCCTATGTGGACGCTGACGACGTCAAATACCTGCCGATGTTCCGCCAGCCCGTCGTGGTCCTGCAGGGCGACAAGGACCTGCTCACCAAGGCCCACGAGCGCGCCCTCAACCGCAACCAGGTGATGGCGATCTTCACCGCGGACCTCTTCGCCACCGGCAACGACACCGACAACCGGGCGGCCGTCCGCAAGGTCCACACGCAGGACCTCGATCTGGTCGGGATCGCCGTCCACGGCCAGAAGAACGCCGTCGACAAGATCTTCAAGGGCGCCCGGATGCACCCCTGACGGAACCGCGCTCTAATGCCCTCGTGATCAAACTGCTCCGGATGGCCGTGTTTCTGCTGGTTCTTTCGGCAGAGGTGTACCTGGTTGTTGTGCTGGGGGAGAAGTTCCGTCTGGTCAACCACTTCAGCTACTTCACCGTGCTGTCGAACGTGATCGCCGCTTTCGTGGCCCTCCTGGGAGTGTTCAGCCCGGTGTCGGCGCAGCTCAGAGGTGCTTCCGTGCTCTACATGGCCACGACGGGCATTGTGTACGCGGTGCTGCTGCGGGACGTCGACGTGCAGACACCGGCCTACGCGAACTGGGTGCTGCACGTCGTCGTGCCGATCCTCGTGATCGTGGAGTGGCTGCTGCGGCCGGAGCGGACCACGCGGGTATGGACCTGGCTGGCCTTCCCGCTCGCCTACCTGATCTACACGCTGGTCAGGGGCCCGATCGTGGACTGGTACCCGTACCCGTTCCTCGACCCGCGCCAGCACGGCTACGGCGACGTGGCCCTGACCTGCGTGTCCGTCGCGGTGATCTTCGGCGCGCTGGCGTACCTGGTCTCCTGGGCCGGTGCCAAATTGGCCCAGAGAAACAGCCCGGTCTTGTCCCACGACTAGGGCCAATCGTCGCCCTACGGTCAGAGTCATGACCAGGCGACTCGCGTACGCGCAGCTGACGAACTCCATCGGGGACGGCGGGTTCCTCGTCGTCTCGGCCCTCTACTTCACCCAGGTCGTCGGCCTCAGTGCGGCGAGGGTCGGGCTGGCGCTGACCCTGGCGTGGGGCGTCGGAGCCGTCGCGGGTGTCGCGCTGGGGCACCTCGCGGACCGGATCGGGCCACGCACCACGGCCGTCGTGCTCGCCCTCGCCACCGCGGCGAGCATCGCGATCCTGCTGTTCACCCGGCACTTCGCGGCGTTCGTGGTGGTCATGTGCCTGTACGCGAGCTTCCAGAGCGGACTCCAGGCGTCCAGGCAGGCCCTGCTCGCCGGCCTGACCACGCCGGAGGAACGCACCGGAGCCCGCGCCCGGATCCAGTCCACGGCCAACGCGGGCATCGCGATCGGCGCGGCGGCGGGCGGGTTCGCGCTGCATCTCGGCACCGAGGCCGCCTACACGGCCGTGTTCGTGCTCGACGTCGTCAGTTTCCTTGCGGCGGCGACGATTCTCGCCACGTTGCCGGAGACCGTGATGACCAGGGCCAAGGGCAGGTTCGACGTGCTCAAGGACCGCCCGTACGCGCTGATCACGCTGATCAACGCGGTGATGCTGCTCTACATGCCGTTGCTGAGCTTGATCATCCCGCTGTGGATCGTGCAGCGCACCGAGGCGCCGACGTGGATGGCGGCCGCGCTGCTGGTGCTCAACACCGCGGCCGTCGTGCTGTTCCAGGTGCGGATCGCCAAGCGCGCCAACGGTCTTGGCCAGGCGTCCAGGCTCGTCAGGCACGCCGGGCTGATCATGCTCGCCTCGTGCGCGGTCTTCGCGGCCACGGCGTTCAGCTTCGGAGCGTGGCCGGCGGCGGCGTTGCTGATCGCCGCCGCCGCGTTGCAGGTGCTCGGCGAGATGATGCTCGCCTCCGGCGCGTGGGAGATCAGCTTCACCCTCGCGCCCGCCGACCGGCAGGGCCAGTACCAGGGGTTCTTCGCGACCGGCACGGCGGTCGCCCGCATGGTCGGCCCTGCCCTGCTCACCACCGTCGTGCTCGGCTGGGGTGCGCTCGGCTGGGCCTTGGTCGGCGGGCTGTTCGTCGTGGCCGGCTACGCGATGGGACCCGCGGTGCGCTGGGCTCGCGAGAAGAACTCCACCAGCTCCGGCGCCATGACCGACGACTTGTACATGTGCGTCTGACCGGGCAGCGTCCGGTACTCGGTGTCCGGGCCCAGCACCTCCGCGACGTTCTTCATGGCGTTGCGGAGGTACTCGGGCGACTTGCCGCCGTCCATCGCGAGCGTCGGCACCTTCACGGTCCAGCGATCGGCCGGCAACGGCTCGCCGCGGCCGTCGGAACCGAGGATGCGGAGATCCCACGGCAGCGTGTGCGCGACCAGCTTCAGCTTCTTCCACACCGGGGTCAGCTTCATGATCGCGGTGCCGATGGCGGGCGCGCCGACGATCTTCATGAACAGGGCCAGCATCCCGGACCTGTCACCGCGGGCGAGCAGGCCGTCCATCGTCTGCACGACGTCGGCCGGGCGCGGCTTGTACGTGCCGTCCACGACGAACGGTGCCTCGTAGAGCGCGAGCCGGGTGATGCCCGGCAGCCGGGAGGCCGCCTCCATCGCCAGGACCGCGCCCGAGGACACGCCGAAGACGAACGCGGAGCCGCCGGCCTCCTTGATCACCGCGTCGATGTCCTCGACCTCGCGCTCCAGGGCCCACGGCGTGGCGCCGTCGCCGGTCTCGCCGCGGCCGCGCCGGTCGTAGGTGTAGACGGTGAAGTTCTTGTCCAGCACGGACGCCAGCTCGGTCGTCGGGCCGAACTTCCGGTGGCAGAGCGCGCCGTCCACGAGGATCAGCGCGGGGCCGGAACCGGTGATCGAGTACGCGATCTCGGTGCCGTCGGCAGAGGTCGTGAAGCGCGTCATTTCGTCTCTCCCAGGGTGATGTCGAGCCAGCGCTGCCAGTCCTGTTCGGACTCGTCGCCGTCGAAGACGTGGTGCGCGGCGATCATCGGGCCGAAGAACCCGCGCATGAAGCGGTACATGCCCCGTTCGGTGCGCAGACCGAGGGTGTGGGCGTTGCGGTGGTACTCGACGGCGCCCGGCAGGACCTCGGGCAGTGCCGCTTCGAGCTTCTTCCACGCCGCGTCCCAGTCGTCGACCATCGGGCCGAAGACCGTGAGCGGCCGGGCCGTGCGGCCGGCGAAGTGGCCCAGGTACTCGGCCAGCGTGCGCCGGAACAGCGCGCCGCCCAGCGTCATCGCCTCGAACTCGTCGGCCCAGTCGTCGCCGGGCAGGAAGCCGCTCGTCACCATCCGCAGCACGGTGCTGCTGTGCTCGCGGCCCTCGACGAGGAACTCGTAGGCGATGAACCGGCCGTCCGGCGCCTTGCCGCTGTCGTGCGCGAAGTGCAGCGGCGGGTCCCACGCGGTGATGCTCGAGGTCGGCTCGTAGCCGCCGAACGCGAGCTTGACCTGGCCGTTCGCCACCTCGTTGCGGCCCATGAACCACGAGTCGATGCCAGGCCCGGTCGCGATGGCCTCCCAGACGTCCTCGACGGACGCGGGTGTCTCGATCTCGTCGGTGCTTTCGAACGCGTGGCCCATCAGGTCTCCTCCCGGCGTTGCATGCTCCCATCCTGGCGCCGACGAGTCTATTCGTCAAGACAGTGCTTCTAGTCTTGACAAAAAAAGTTGTCGGTGGTTCCGTTCTCGCCATCGACAACTGAGGAGGAACCCATGTCCCGCATCGCCTGTGGCGTCGTCGCCGGCCCGCTCTACCTCGTCGTCGGGTACGCCCAGGCGTTCACCCGCGAGGGCTTCGACCTCTCACGCCACCCGTTCAGCATGCTCAGCCTCGGTTCGCTCGGCTGGATCCAGATCGCGAACTTCATCGTCAGCGGCGCGCTGTTCGTCATCGCAGCCACGGGCATGGCGCGGTTCTCGAAGTGGGGAGCGCGGCTGATCGGCCTGATGGGTGTGGGGATGATCCTCGGCGGGGTGTTCGTCGCCGATCCTGCCTTGGGCTTTCCCGTCGGTACACCCGACGCCCCGCCCACGTCGTTGTCGTGGCACGGCCTGCTGCACGCGGTCGCGTTCGGGCTCGCGATGATCGGCTGGATCGGGGCCTGCTTCGTCTTCGCGCGTAGGCTCGGAGGATGGCTGGCGGTGGTGAGCGCCCTGACCGGCGTGCTCCTGGTGGTGCCGATGGCGTTCCTCGGCAACCCCTCCGGAACGGTGCTGCTCTACGTGGTCGCGACGATCGGCTGGACGTGGACGTCGCTCGTGTCCCTGAGGCTGAACCGGCCTGCCTGCTCGAACTGATCTGCCCGGAGTGCGGGCGCGTCACCACCGACGAGGACGCGCCCGGTTGTGCCGCCTGCGCTCAGACGTGAGCGCCGAGCTGCCTCGCGTGCACGGTGCTGATGTCGTAGGCGACGCCGCAGAACGTGCACTGCAGCCCGTACTTGCGGCTGATCGTGAACAGCGGGATGAAGAAGATCGTGGGCTTCGTGTACCGCTTGACCAGGCTGTGCGCGGCCTGGTGGTGGCAGTGCCCGCACGTCAAGGTCAGCATCATCAGCTGCTGGATCGTCGTACGCCAGCCGAAGATCACCATCTGCGCTCCTGAGGATTGGCTGACCCTATGACGTCTCAGGCCTGATCTGAGTTGCAGTCGGTCCACCATCTTCAGCAGATGTCATGTCTCTGGAACCCGGTCGTTCATGGCCCGGAGGAATGCGCTGATCGCTCCCCAGCCGGGTTGGTTCGCACATGTGTTCGGTATCATCGTGGTTGTGAAGCTGGTGGTACGGGTGAAGCTGCTGCCGACCGTCGCGCAGGCGGCGGCGTTGGCGGCGACCCTGCGCGCCTGCAATTGCGCCGCGGACTGGGTGTAGCAGGTGGCGTTCGACCAGCAGGTGTTTCGTGAATACGCGTTGCGCAGGCACACCTACGGCGAGTTGAAAGCATGTGGCTTGGGCGCGCAGGTGGCCCAGCACGTGATCAAGAAGGTGGTGGATGCTCACACCACGCTGCGCGCGAACATCCGCGCGGGAAACTTGGCCGGGAAACGCAAGGCCAAGGCGGAGTCGACACCGATCGGGTTCCGCCCGGCGGCGGCGCAGCCGTTCGATGACCGCTGTCTGTCCTGGCAGCATGACGCGCGGACCGTGTCGATCTGGACGGTGTATGGTCGGCTGAGGGGTATCCCGTTCACCGGCCACCCCGGCCAGCTCAAGACGATGCGTGAGCACCGGCGGGGCGAGTCCGACCTGGTGTGCGAGAACGGCACCTGGTTCCTGCTCGCCACCTGCGAGATTCCCGAGCGGGAACGGTTCGAGCCGGTGGACTGGATAGGTGTGGACCGGGGCATCGTCAACCTCGCCACTACCAGCGACGGCGACAACTACCAGGGCCGCCGGTTGTCGCGGTATCGCCGCTGGCACGCCCGCAAACGCGCCGAGCTCCAGGCGAAGAACACGAAGTCCGCGACCCGTCGGCTCAAGCGCCGGGCCCGTATGGAGGCCCGTCACGCGACGCACGTGAACCACAAGATCAGCAAACAGGTTGTGGCTGTTGCCGAACGCACCGGCCGCGGAATCGCCCTCGAACAGCTCGACGGCATTCGCGATCGGGTACGGCTCCACCGGCACCAGCGAGCCACCCTCACCACCTGGCCCTTCCGCCAGCTCGGCACGCACATCGCCTACAAGGCGAGGCGGGCCGGTGTCCCGTTGCTGGAAGTGGACGCGCGCTACACGTCGCAGATGTGTCCACGATGTCGCCATACCGAACGCTCCAACCGTCCCACAAGGGACTCCTTTCTGTGTCGCCGGTGTGGTCTCGCTGGACCCGCCGATGTCGTCGCCGCTGTGAACGTGAGAGATCGCGCACGGTCGGCGTGGGTACACGTCAACGTGCCCGATCCTGTTGTCTGGCAACAGGTAGATGTGGCCCGCACGCCACACCCAGTGGCGGCACGGAGAACGCAAGCCCAGCCCTTCAGGGCTGGGTAGTTGACAGGGTGGACAGGTGGACAACCTGCTGAGGCCGTGGCGGCCGGACGACGCACCGATCGTGCTGGCCGCGGCCGGCGAGCCGATGATGGACCGCCAGTTCGCCTCCGTCCTCGACTCGCTCGACGCCGCCGCGGACTGGATCGAGCTGATGGCGCTGCGGCGGGCCGAGGACACGGCGTACTCCTTCGCCGTCCTGGCCGGCGGCGCGCCGGTCGGCAACATCGCGGTGTCGAGTGTGGATCGCCGTCACCTCACCGGCTGGATCTCCTACTGGATGAGGGAGGAGTCGCGCGGCAAGGGCCTGGCCACGCGTGCCTGCCGGGAGATCAGCGAGTGGGCGTTCACCGAGCTCGGCCTGTTCCGCCTGGAGCTCGCGCACCGGGTGGACAACCCGGCCTCCTGTCGCGTGGCGGTCGGCGCGGGGTTCGTGGCCGAGGGCCTCGAACGCGCCAGGCTCCTCTACGACGGCGAGCGCTTCGACACCGAACGCCACGCGCGGCTGGCCACTGATCCGGCGTGAGGTTCACGGCTCTCGTCGCGGGGTAACCAGTGGCGCATGAGCGACGTGCAGGACGAGCTGCTGCGTACGTTGACCAAGGTCGCCAACGCCCTGCGCAGCGCGGAGATCCCGTTCGCGTTGACGGGCGGATGCGCGGGCTACGCGCGTGGTGGCCCGGCGAGTGAGCACGACGTCGATCTTCTCGTGCGCGAGCAGGACGCGGCCGAAGCCGTGCGGGTGCTCGTGGCGCGCGGACTGCGTGCCGCGGAACCCCCGGAGGACTGGCTGCTCAAGGTCTACGACGGCGACTCGCTGGTGGACCTGCTGTTCCGGCCGAACGAACGCGTTGTCACCGACGAGATCCTGGCGATGGCCGAGGAGATGCCGGTCGGTTCGGTGATGCTGCCGGTCATGCCCGCGACGTTCGTGCTGATCAGCAAACTGCTCGTGCTGGACGGGCACCGCTGCGACTTCAGCGAGCTGCTGCCGTTCGCGCGTGCGCTGCGCGAGCAGATCGACTGGGAACACGTGCGCGAGGAGACCAAGCACTCGCCGTACGCCGAGGCGTTCCTGGTGCTCATCGAACGACTGGACATCATCGGGAGGGGCCATGAGTTCCGAGCAGTACCTGGCAGCAAATCTGCGTAGGGCGGTGGCCGAGGACCCGCGGACCGCCGAACTCGGCGTCCGGGTCACCGTGCGAGGTGATCACGTGATGCTGTCCGGCCAGGTCGCCTGCGAGAACCGCCGTGCGGCCCTGGAAGAGGTCCTGCACGAGGCCGCGCCTGAGCTCACGATCTTCAACGACGTCCGGGTCACCCCGGTGGGCGAGCCCGACGGTGAGGAGGACCTGCGATGATCCGCGTCGCCGCGGTCGGGGACATCCATCTCGGCGAGGACATGCGCGGTCATCTCCGTCCCGCGCTGGAGAAGGTCGGCGAGCACGCCGACATCCTGCTCCTGGCCGGTGACCTGACCCGGCACGGCACGGTCGCCGAGGCAGCCGTCGTCGCCGACGAGTTCGCAGACCTCCCGGTGCCGGTCGTCGCCGTGCTCGGCAACCACGACCACCACGACGACAAGCCCCTCGAGGTCACGAAGACCCTGGAGGACAAGGGTATTCATGTGCTGGAAGGCACGACGTTCACCCATCGCGCGCACGGCTGTTCGATCGGCATCGCGGGTGTGAAGGGGTTCGGCGGCGGGTTCGCCGGCAAGTGCGGAAGCGCGTTCGGTGAGCGGGAGATGAAGGCGTTCATCCAGCACACGTGCGACATCGCGCTGTCGCTGGAGAGCGCACTGTCCGAACTGGACACTGATGTGAAGGTCGCGCTGACGCACTACGCGCCGGTGCCGGACACGTTGCGCGGTGAGCCGCCGGAGATCTACCCGTTCCTCGGCTCCTACCTGCTCGGCGAGGCCATCGACGCCACCGGCACCGATCTCGCGGTGCACGGGCACGCGCACTTCGGTACCGAGCAGGGCATGACGCCGGGCGGGGTGCGGGTGCGCAACGTCGCCCAGCCGATCATCCGCTCCGCCTACACGGTGTACGTGCTGGAAGGGAGCGCGTCGTGACCGTCGGCGACTTCATCGTGGAGCGGTTGCGCGACTGGGGTGTGCGGCAGGTCTTCGCGTACCCCGGCGACGGCATCAACGGAATCGTGGCGGCGTTCGGCAACGCGGACAACGACCCGAAGTTCGTGCAGACGCGGCACGAGGAGATGGCCGCGTTCGCCGCCGTCGGCTACGCGAAGTTCAGCTCCGACGTGGGCGTGTGCCTCGCGACCTCCGGACCTGGCGCGATCCACCTGCTGAACGGCCTGTACGACGCGAAGCTCGACCACGTCCCGGTCGTCGCGATCGTCGGCCAGACCGCGCGCACCGCGCAGGGCGGCAGCTACCAGCAGGAAGTCGACCTGCACTCGTTGTTCCGCGATGTCGCCTCCTACCTGGTCGACGTGAACGTGCCGGCGCAGCTGCCGAACGCGCTGGACCGGGCGATGCGCACGGCGGCGGCCGATCGCGCGCCGGCCGTGCTGATCATCCCCAACGACGTGCAGGAGCAGGAGTACGAGCCGCCCAAGCACGAGTTCAAGTACATCCCGTCGAGCCCGCCGTCGCGCCCGTCCTCCCGCGTCGTCCCGGCGGACGACGAGGTGCGGCGGGCGGCCGAGGTGCTGAACACCGGTTCCCGGGTGGCGATCCTGATCGGCCAGGGCGCGCGTGACGCCGCCGCGGAAGTGGTCGAGGTCGCTGATCTTCTTGGTGCCGGTGTGGCGAAAGCGTTGCTGGGAAAGGACGTGCTGCCCGACGACCTGCCGTTCGTGACCGGGTCGATCGGCCTGCTGGGCACCCGGCCCTCGTACGAGCTGATGCGGGACTGCGACCGGTTGCTGATCGTCGGCTCGAACTTCCCGTACTCGCAGTTCCTGCCGAAGTTCGGTGCCGCGCGCGGCGTGCAGATCGACGTCGACGGCCGTGCGATCGGCATGCGCTACCCGACGGAGGTCAACCTCGTCGGTGACGCGCGGGAGACGTTGCGCGCGCTGATCCCGCTGCTGGAGCGCAAGAGCGACCGCTCGTGGCGGTCCACCGTGGAGGGCAACGTCGAACGCTGGTGGGAGGTCGTGGAGCGGCAGGCGCTCGTACCCGCCGACCCGGTCAACCCGATGCGGATCGTCTCCGAGCTGTCGAAACGCCTGCCCGCCAACGCGATCGTCACCGCCGACTCGGGTTCCGCGACGAACTGGTACGCGCGGCTGCTGCGCATCCGGGGTGGTGTGCGGTCTTCGTTGAGCGGAACTCTCGCCACGATGGGGTGCGCTGTTCCGTACGCGCTCGGGGCCGCGTTCGCGCACGGCGACCGCCCGTTGATCGCGCTGGTCGGCGACGGCGCGATGCAGATGAACGGCATGGCGGAGTTGCTCACGTTGCGGCAGTACAACATCCGTTGCGTGATCTGCGTGTTCCACAACAACGACCTGAACCAGGTCACGTGGGAGCTGCGCGCGATGGGCGGCGCGCCGAAGTTCGAGCCCTCGCAGAAGCTGCCGGACGTGTCGTACGCGGCGTACGCGCGCTCGATCGGCCTGCAGGGCATCGAGGTCGACTCGCCCGACCAGCTGGGGCCGGCGTGGGAGACGGCTCTGGCGTCGCCCGGCGCCGTGGTCCTCGACGTGTGCTGCGACCCGAACGTGCCGCCGATCCCGCCGCACGCGACGTTCGACCAGATCAAGGACATGACCGAGGCGGTGCTGCGCGGCGATCCCGACGCGTGGGGCGTGCTGCGCCGCGGCCTGCAGACCAAGATCCAGGAGTTGCTGCCGTGAAGCTGGGCTTTTTCCTTTCCTCGGAAGAACACGGACCGCGCGACCTGATCCGCAACGCGCACATGGCCGACGAGCACGGCTTCGAGGCGCTGTGGATCTCCGACCACTACCACCCGTGGAACGACGAGCAGGGCCAGTCGCCCTTCGTCTGGGGCACGATCGGCGCGTTGTCCGAGAGGGTTTCCCTGCCGATCACCACAGCCGTGACGTGCCCGACCGTCCGCATCCACCCGGCGGTGATCGCCCAGGCCGCGGCCACGGCGGCCGTCCAGTGCGAAGGCCGCTTCGTGCTCGGCGTGGGCAGCGGCGAGGCGTTGAACGAACACGTGCTCGGCACGCACTGGCCGTCCGCCGACGTACGGCTCGAGATGCTCGAGGAGGCGATCGGCCTCATCCGCACGCTGCACGAGGGCGTCGAGGTCACCCACCACGGCAAGCACTACACCGTCGAGAACGCCCGCATCTACACCCTGCCCGAACGGCCGGTGCCGATCTACGTGTCCGCGTTCGGCCCCAAGGCGGTCCGGCTGGCGGCCCGGTCCGGCGACGGGTACATCTGCGTCGGTCCGGCCAAGGACCTGGTGCGGCAGTACCGCTCGGCAGGCGGCCGCGGCCCGGCGCAGAGCGGGCTGAAGGTCTGCTACGCGGAGTCCGAAGAGGACGCCGTCGCGACGGCGCATCGCCTGTGGCCCAACGACGGCCTGCCGGGCGAGCTCGCCCAGGTGCTGCCGACCCCGCGCCACTTCGAACAGGCCTCATCGCTCGTCACCCCGGACATGATCCGCGAATCGATCCCGTGCGGGCCCGATCCGGAGCCGTACGCGGAGAAGATCAAGGAGTTCGCCGAGGCCGGGTTCGACGAGGTCTACGTGCAGCAGATCGGGCCGTCCCAGCGGGAGTTCTTCGAGTTCTGGGCGAAGGAAGTCGTGCCGTTGATCGATGTTTAGTTCCTGGTGTGCGCAGGGAATTCGGTCCTATGAGGAGATTCCTGCGCGAGCACAGCCTGACGCTCGTCTTCGGTGGGCTCTTCCTCGCGGCGCTGGTGGGCCAGTTCTTCGCCGGGCATGCCGACTACAACGAGCGTCAGGCCGCGTTGGGTCAGCCGTTGCTGTCCCTCGGTTCGTACTTGTTCTCCGCCGACTTCCTGGTCGACGTCGTGGAGAACTGGCAGTCGGAGTACCTGCAGTTCTTCCTGTACGTCACCGCCACCGTCTGGCTGGTCGAGCGCGGCTCACCGGAGTCGAAGCGCGTGGAGGACGCCGGTCTGCGGCCGAAGCGCACACATCACTGGCTGTACGAGAACTCGCTCGGCCTGGCGATGCTCTCGTTGTTCCTGTTCTCGTGGACGATGCAGTGGATCGCGGGCTGGTACGCCAACAACGCTGATCCGCTGGCGGAGCAGACCAGCCTGGGCGGGTACTTCCTGAGCGCGGACTTCTGGAACCGCTCGTTGCAGAACTGGCAGTCGGAGTTCCTCGCCATCGCCTCGATGGCGATTCTCAGCGTGCACCTGCGGCAGCGCGGTTCGCCCGAATCGAAGCCGGTGGGTGACAGGTCGGGCTAGGGTCGTTGCCATGACGACCAGAAAGGGCCATGCCGCGTAGGCGCCCGGATCAGGTCCGCGCCCGTCTGCCGCTGCGGCAGCGAACGCCCGGACGGCCGATTCCCCGAGTAGCCGGGGTTTCCGCACCCACCTCACGTGCCATCGCCACGTTCGAACGCACCCACTTCCACCCCGGCGCGATCGCCCGGGCACTCGCCGCCTGGACCAGGTTCGTGCACGGACCGATCCGTGCGATCGCCGGCAACGACTTCGACTACGGGCTCTGTCCCTGTTGTGAGTACGAGGAACCGGACTGGAACCGCGCGATTCTGCGCTGTGCTCTGCTCACCTTGCCCACCAAGGCGGCCCGCGAACTGCTCATGCTCGTCCGGCCGCTCGACGAGCTCTACCTGACCCGCTCGATCGCAACCCACGACAACGCGTATCTGCGAGAACAGCTAGTGGCATGACGAAAGCGCGGCGGGACAAGCCGTCCCGCCGCGCTCTCCAAGGCAGCGCGACCACCTTCTCGGGTCGTCACCGCCGCCCTAAGCGAGGATCTCGCCGACCGTGCCGGCACCCACGGTCTTGCCGCCCTCGCGAATCGCGAAACCGAGCCCGGTGTCCATCGCCACCGCCTTGCCCAGCTCCACCGTGACCTCGACGGTGTCACCTGGCATGGCCAGCGTCCTGTCGAGCTCCACCACTCCGACGACGTCGCCGGTGCGGAAGTGGAACTGCGGGCGGTAGTTCGACGCGATTCCGGTGTGCCGGCCGCCCTCGGCGTGCGAGAGCAGGTACACCTTCGCGCGGAACCGGGTGTGCGGCGCCACGCTGCCCGGCAGGGCCAGGACCTGGCCGCGCCGGACCTCGCCGCGCTTCACGCCCCGCAGCAGCACCGCGGCGTTGTCTCCCGCCTGGGCCTGCTGCATGGGCTTGCCGAACGTCTCGATGCCGGTGGCGACGGACGTCACGGCCGAACCGAGACCGAGCACCTCGACCGTGTCGCCGAGGCCGAGCACGCCGCGCTCCACCGCGCCGGTCACGACGGTGCCGCGACCGGTGATGGTCATGACGTTCTCGATCGGCATCAGGAACGGGCCGTCCAGGTCACGCGACGGCACCGGAACGTGCGTGTCCACGGCCTCCAGCAACGACACCACCGACGCGGTCCACTCCGGGTCGCCCTGCAGCGCGCGCAGGCCGGACACCCGGACCACCGGCGTGGCGTCGCCGTCGAAGCCGTACCTGGACAGCAGGTCGCGGATCTCCAGCTCCACCAGGTCGAGCAGCTCCGGGTCGCTCACCGCGTCGGCCTTGTTCAGCGCCACCACCACGTACGGCACGCCCACGCGGTGCGCCAGCACCACGTGCTCACGCGTCTGCGGCATCGTGCCGTCCTCGGCGGACACCACCAGGATCGCACCGTCCAGCTGCGCCGCCCCCGTGATCATGTTCTTCACGTAGTCGGCGTGGCCGGGCATGTCGACGTGCGCGTAGTGACGCGTGGGCGTCTCGTACTCGACGTGCGCGATGTTGATGGTGATGCCTCGGGCCGCCTCTTCCGGCGCGCGGTCGATGCGGTCGAACGCCGTGTAGGTGGTGCCGGAGGGGTCCATCTCCGACAGCACCTTGGTGATCGCGGCGGTCAGCGTGGTCTTGCCGTGGTCGACGTGCCCCATGGTGCCGATGTTGAGGTGCGGCTTGGCGCGCACGAACTCTTGCTTCATTGCCCTAATCCTCGGAATAACAGCTGGAGGTTCAGAACCGATGAACCGCTACAACCCTCCTCCAGCGGTCCTGAAGGATGGACTGGAGAAGGGTCAGAGTCGGGCGCCGGCCAGCTGTGCCGAGGCAACGGCGAGCGCGCCCGCAGGAACACCTGCGAACGTGTTGTGCTCAGCCGTCAGGAACATGCTCATGATCGTGACAGAGCTACCGATTCGCTGTCACGTGGTTTTCCGCGAGCCGGATCAGCGCCCGCGCGGCCGGGCTGTGCGGGGCATCGGTCCGCCACGCGAACGACAGCCTGCTCCGCGGTGACGGGTCGGTGATCCGCACCGCGTGCAGGCCGGCGGTCATCGACTCGGCCAGGATCGCGGGACCGAGCCCGCGCTGCGCCAGCGTGATCACCATCGGTGGCGCGGACGCCTCGAAGGCGATCCGCGGCCGCCGCGTGCCACAGGCCGCGTCCAGCGCCCCGCGCAGGCCGGTACCGGGCGGCAGGCTGATCAACCCGCGCGTGAGCAGCTCCTCCACCGTGACGGATTCCCTGTCACACCAAGGATCCGGAGCGGCGACCGCGGCCACGAGCGGTTCGTCGGCCAGCACCCGGACCGACAGCCCGGCAGGCACGTCGCCGGAATACCCGACCAGGGCGAAGTCCAGCTGACCGTCCACAAGGGAGGACACCAGCGAGTCGGAGTTGGCCTCCACCAGCGTGATCTCCACATCGGGATGCGAAGAGTGAAACGCCGACAGCAGCTCGGGCAGGTCCATGATCCCGCACGACACCACCATGCCGACGCGCACGACGCCGCGCACAAGTCCGGCCAGCTCCTCCACGGTCCGCCTGGCCGACTCCACCGAGGCCAGCGCCGCCCGCGCCAACGGCAGCACCGCCGCGCCCACGTCGGTCAGCGTTACCGTGCGCCCCGACCGGTCCAGCAGGTCGTGCCCGAGCTCCCGCTCGAGTCGCCGGATCTGCGCGCTCACACCGGGTTGCGCGACGTGGACCCGTTCCGCCGCCCGTGTGAACGAGGCCTCCTCGGCGACCGCGACAAAGTACTCCAGCTGGCGAAGCTCCATAACCAACGATTATAGCCAGCAGCAGAACCAGATCTTGGACTTATAACCGCAGCAAGACCAGGCTGAAGGCATGCAGATCTTCCACCCCGGCGACTCCGGTTACGACGACGAACGCAGCGGCTTCCAGACCAGCCTGAAGCACGAGCCGCAGGTGATCTTCGCGGTGGAGAGCGCGCAGGACGTCGAAGAAGCCCTGCGGTACGCCGAAACCCACGGCCTGGACCACACCGTTCAGGCCACCGGCCACGGCCTCACCACCCCGGCCACCGGCGTCCTCATCTCCACCAGGCGCATGAACGAGGTCCACGTCGACCCGGTCACCAGAATCGCGAGGGCCGGGGCGGGCGCGGTCTGGCAGCAGGTCATCGACAAGGCCGCGCCACACGGTCTCGCCCCGCTCAGCGGTGACGCGTCGGACGTCGGCGTCGTCGGCTACACGCTCGGCGGCGGCTACAGCGTGCTGGCCCGCGAGTTCGGCTTCGCGAAGGACCGCGTCCGCACCACGGAGAAGGTCGGGGATGTCGTCACCGCGCTGGAGTTCGAGCTCCTCGAGGTCGGCCAGGTGCACAGCGGCGAGATGCATTTCGACGCCCGGCACGCGGAAGCTGTGTTCGACGCGTTCCACAGGTGGGACCTGCCGGACCACGTTACGACGTCGCTCACCACCATTTCCTTCCCCGGCCACGACATCGTGCGGCTGACGTACGCGAGCACCCGCCCGTTCAGCGTCGACCACCTCCGCGTGGCGCCGAGGCTGACCGACGAGCTCAGCGCCAAGCCGTTCGGGCAGGCCGTCGGCGCCCCGCTGCCGCCGCACACCTACCAGGGCGACAACGTCCTGCTGAACGACCTGCCGCTGGACGTGCTGCACCGCGTCCGGGAAACGGCCGCGAACTCGAGCGTGCCGATCTTCCTCGGCCTGGTCCCGCTCGGCGGTGCCCTGAAGATCGACGCCACCCACCTGCTCAAGTTGATCTCACCCCGGCTGCACGTGCGCGAGCAGCACGAAGAGGTGTTCGACGTGGTGCGGCCATTTGTGGTCGGCAAGTCGCAGAACTTCGTGTACGCCGTAGGCTGATCGGTATGACCAGAGTGGTTCTCGTGGAGGACCACGACATGGTGGCCGAGGCGATCGGGCTGGCGCTGGAACGTGCCGGGATCGAGGTGATCGCCCGCGCGGCCACCGTCGCGGCGGCGCTCGTGGAGAGTCGCCGTGGCGAGCCCGATGTCGTCCTCCTCGACCGCAGGCTTCCTGACGGCGACGGCACCGCGCTGATCCCGGAACTCGTCGCGGGTGGCGCCAGGGTGCTGGTGCTGACCGGCGAGGCGACCGCGTCGATCGCCGCCCGCGTCGCCGAGACCGGTGGTGCCGGGCTGATCCTCAAGTCGGCGCGCCTCGACGAGCTGGTCGACGCGGTCCTCAAGGTCGCGGCCGGCGAGTCGGTGTTCGATCCGAAGCTGCTGGCCGGCGTGCTGGACCGGCTGACCGGACGGGTCAAGCTCACCGGTGCCACGCTGACCGCGCGCGAGCAGGAGACGTTGCTGCTGCTCGCGGACGGCGCGGGCACCGACCAGATCTCGACGCGGCTCGGCGTCGCCCGCAACACCGCACGCAACCACGTGCAGCGCGTGCTGGACAAGCTGGGTGCGCGGTCGAAGCTCGAGGCGGTGTCCATCGCCCGGCGCGAGGGCCTGCTCGACTGATGCAACTGCACCAGACGGCCTGAGTCACCTGCGTCTGCACCGATCCACGTCGCTGCTGCACTGTGATTCAGTGGCCACGAGTTCGCTCACCGAAGCCGTGTTCTCCCTCCCTGACGAGGACCGGCGTGGCGGCGTGGCACTCGCCCGCGACTTCGCTCGCCGCGCCACCGTCACCTGTGCCTACCGCGGCAACCACGAGGACGTCGTGCAGGTCGTCAGCGAACTCGCCACCAACGCCGTCTGCCACGGCAGCGGGCGTCCGCTCGTGCGCATCCTCGGCGGTGAGGGGCAGGTGCTGGTCGAGGTCGTCGACGACGACGCCCACCCGGCGCCGCGGGCCGGCAGCTGGGGACTCCTGCTCGTCGCCCAGCTCGGATCCCGCTGGGGCGTCGCCGAACGCGATGGTCAGAAGGTCGTCTGGTGTGAGCTGACGGCGTAGCGGTCATGATGACGCCGTGCAGGAGAGCGAGGAACTGTTCCGGCTGCTCGTTCAGGGTGTCCGCGACTACGGGATCTTCATGCTCGACCCCGGCGGGCACATCGTGAGCTGGAACGCCGGTGCCGAGCGCATCAAGGGCTACACCGCCGACGAGATCATCGGGCGGCACTTCTCCACGTTCTACCCGCCGGAGGACGTGCAGTCGGGCAAACCGGACTGGGAGCTGCGGGTCGCGCGGGCGGAGGGCACGCTCGAGGACGAGGGCTGGCGGGTCCGCAAGGACGGCACCCGGTTCTGGGCGAACGTGATCATCACGGCCCTGCGCGGCGAGGACGGCGAGCTGCGCGGGTTCGGCAAGGTCACCAGGGACATGACCGAACGGCGGCGCGCCGAGCAGCAGCTCATCGATCGGCGCCGGCTGCTCGCGCACCTCGTCGAGGCGCAGGAGCAGGAACGCCAGCGAATCGCGTGGGACGTCCACGACGACACGATCCAGGCCATGGTCGCCGTCGACATGCGGCTGCAGCTGCTCGCCCGCAAGCTCCCGGAGGAGCACCGCGAGGCCGTCGAGCAGCTCGACGACGCCGTGCGCGACGCCATCGGCAGGCTGCGCAACCTGGTGTTCCGCGTCCGTCCGCCCGGCATCGAACGCCAGGGGCTCACGGAGTCATTGGTCGCCTACCTCTCCGACACCGCCATGTCGGGCGAGGTGCGCAACACGCTCCAGCGCGAGCCCTCGAACGACGCGGCCGTGACGATCTTCCGCATCTGCCAGGAAGCGCTCACCAACGTCCGCAAGCACGCTCGGGCGACGACCGTCACCGCCACGCTGTCCACAGTGGACCGCGGGTTCCTGGTGCGGGTGACCGACGACGGCGTGGGCCTGCCCGATCTCGACCCGAACGCCGGTCACTTCGGCCTGATCGAGATGCGGGAACGGGCGGAGGCTGCGGGCGGCTGGTGCACCGTCATGAGACAGGAGAGCGGCGGCACGGTGGTCGAGTTCTGGCTCCCGGACGTGCGGCCGTGATCCTCCGGGTGCTGATCGCCGACGACGATCCCCTGATCAGGGACGTCCTGCGCGACGTGCTCGACGACGAACCCGACATGGAGGTGGTCGCGGTCGCCGCGGACGCCCGTGAGGCCGTTGAACTGGCCGAACGGCACGCTCCGACGGTGGTGGTGCTCGACGTGCGGATGCCGCACGGCGGCGGTTCGCACGCGGCGACCGAGATCCTGCAGCGGACGCCCGGCACACGCATCCTGGCGTTCTCCGCCTACACCGACGCGGGCGCGGTCGACGAGATGCGCCGGGCCGGCGTCATGGACTACCTGGCCAAAGGCGCCCGCAACACCGAGCTGGTCGCCGCCGTCCGTCGTTTGGGCGGGCAATAGGTTGTGGTGTGGAAGCAACGGTCGTAACGTCGTGGGTAGCCGGGTTCAGCAGTGTGCTCGGAGTCCGAGCTACATGTGCTTCGGCCACCGGGGAGTACTGGTGAACGAAGATCGGTTCAAGGAGTCTCCACTGCTCACCGTGCGTGCTAGAGAGTTCGCCGGGGTGGTGGTGGTCGCGGTGGAAGGCGAGATGGACGTCGACACCGCGGACATCGTGCTGGACGCATTGCGTCTCGGCTTCGAATCCCCCAGTCCCGCCGTGGTCGCCGACCTCACCGGGGTCAGCTTCTTCGGCTCGACCGGCATCTCCACGCTGATCACGGCCCACGAGCTCGCAGGCGAGTACGGCACGGATTTCCACGTCGTGGCACCACATCGCGCGGTCAAGCGACCACTGCAGGTGACGGGAGTGGTCGACGTGCTGTCCCTGCACGACTCGGTGGACGAGGCGGTGTCGGCGCTGAAACCGGTGCCCAGCGAGTAGTCACCGGGCACCGGTCGGGTTCTCACCCGGCCAGCTCGACGAGCTTCGGCACGACGTCGTCCGGGTGTGGCATCTCCGCGATCTCCGCGGCGATGCCCGCCACCGCGCGGTGCACGTCGTTGTCCTGCAGCAGCTTCCGCGTCACCTCGTGGACGGCGTCCGGCGTGAACTCCTCGCCGACGAGCTGGGCGCCAAGTCCGGCGTTCGCCACGATCTCGGCGTTGCGGAACTGGTCGGCCCCCTGAGGCAGGACCAGCTGAGGCAGGCCGACCGCCATCGAGCTCACCGTGGTGCCGGCGCCGCCGTGGTGCACGACGAGATCTGCGTGCGCGAGCAGATCCGCCTGAGGCACCCACGGCAGCACGTGCACGTTGCCCGGCACGTCGGTCAGCGCGGACGGCTCGACCTGCGGCCCGGTGGCGACCAGCACCTCGGCGTCCAGGTGGGCCAGCCCGGCGATCGCCGTCCCCAGCACGTCGGGATTGGCGAAAGCCGTGCCGAACGTCAGATACACCAGCGGCTTCGCGTGCCCGGCCACCCATTCGGGCAATTCGCCCGGTTCGGCGAACGGTATCGGCCGCATCGGAATCCGATCGACGTCCGCGAGATAGCTCAGATCCTGCAAAGACGGTGGGAAGACGTCGAGATAAGGTGATCCGAGTCCATAATGATGCCCATCAGGCAAGGTAATACCGAGTTCCGTCACGTACTCCAGGAACAGGTCGCTCATGGCCTCGGGGACAAGGGTCTCGTCCATCTTGCCGAAACCGTGGCACACCGCCGGAATCCCCGCCCTCATGGCGGCGAGACCCGCGCCGGGGTTGATGATCTCAAACACGACGAGGTCGGGCTTGTCGTGTTCCAGCACCGGTTCCAGGTCGGTCAGGTAGGCCCTCGGCAGCACGGAACCGAAGGCGTCGACCGCCGTTTGCCGCAACATCTCGCGTCGAAACTCGGGTGTGCCGTGCAATTCGTTGGCCTGGCGGAACGCCGCCCAGATGCTCAGGCCCGCATCGACCACCGTGAAACCCAGCTCTGCCACGGTCTGGTGAAATCCGGGGTCGACGGCGTAGAGAACGTCGTGTCCCTGCTCGCGGGCGGCGATCGCGAGCGGGAGTAAGGGGTATGTGTGTCCGTGCGAGCCTAAGCTCGAGAAGAGAATGCGCACGCGAACACATTAGGTGTTGCTCTATTACGGTGGGGCAAATATCGAGTGGCCTACTCGATCTCGGCGGAGACGAGGCTTTCCCACTGAGCGGCGATGTCCGCCGGTGCCGGCATCTCGGCGATCTCCTCGCACAGCTCACCGGCGGCCCGCTGCAGCTTCGAGTCCTCGATCAGCCGGGTGAGCAGTTCCGGCGTGATCTCCCGCGGCCCCGCCTTCAGCCCCGCGCCCCGCCCGGTGATCGCGTTCGCGTGCACCGTCCGGTCACCGGGGCCCGGTTCGACGAGCTGCGGCACGCCGGCGGCCAAGGCGCCGAGCACCGTGCCGGCGCCGCCGTGGTGCACGATGCCGTCGCAGAACGGCAGCACGCGCGGAATCGGCACCCACCCGACCGTCCTGACGTTGTCCGGCAGGCCTTCCGTCCGTGCCGGCCGCACCAGCACGAACTCGGCGTCGACGCGGTCCGCCGCCTTCGCGACCGCCGCCATCATCCGGCCCGCACCGGGACCGGGTGCCGTGCTGCGGCTGACCAGGATGCGCGGCCGGCCGGACGGTTCGGCGAGCCACGCAGGCACCTCGCCGTCACCGCTGTAGGCGACGAACCGCATGAGCCGCCCTCCGGGGAACTCCGCCAGCGTCGGCGGAGCGGTGCGCAGAACCGTTGCGGGGGAACGCACTTCGGCCTTCATCCGAGCCCCGACGGCGGCGGTGAGCTCCAGTCCGTCGAACAAGGACACGTCGTGCACGATCGACGGCACGTTCAACGCGGACCCGGCGGCGGCCAGCGGTTCGTGCACGACGACGTCCGGCTTCCACCGCCTGGCAAGGGCTTGCAGCGGCTCGGTCATCGCGTTCCCGACCGTGCCGAAGAGCCGGGACACGAAGTCGAGCCTGCCGCTCCCGCGCAGCTCCCTCTTGGCCACCAACGGATGCGTGACCATGATGCGCAGCGCGATCGGTCCGAACCGGACGTCCGCGGGGACCACTTCCTCGACGTGCAGACCGGAGTCGCGGACCCGCAGTGCCTCGCCGCCGGTCGCGACCACGACCTCGTGGCCGGCCTCGCGCAGGGCCAGGGCCAGCGGCATCAACGGGAAGACGTGACCCAGCAACGGTGCGGCAACGACGAGAACGCGCATACAGCCAGGCTAACCGCAGCCGGCTGAGTCAGGGCCCGACCAGCCGCCGCACCGCGTCCTCGACGGTCCGCCGCCGCGCCACGTGGTCCGAGCCGTCGTCCGGCGCGTTGGACCACATCGATGCGATCGCCAGCACCAGCGCGAGCACCTGCTCCGCGGTGAAGCACGTGGACACCAGCCCCTGCCGCTGTGCCCGGCGGATCGCCTCGACCTCGGCGGCCCGGCTGACCCGGCCCGGCCGCTCCAGCTGGTGCCACGTGGCGAGCCGGGCGAGTTCAGGATGCCGGTGCTGCCGGTCGTACAACCGGGCCGCGTACTCGGGCAGGTCGTGAGCGTCGAACTCCACGAACGCCGCGTCCACCACCTCGCACTGCACGGCATCGAACAGCGCGTCCTTGCCGCCGTAGTAGGTGTAGGCGAGACCGGCGCTGCACCCGGCGATGCGGGCGATGCGTTCCATGCGCGCGCCGCCGAACCCGTAGGCCGCGAACTCCACGAACGCGGCGTCGAGCAACCGGCGGCGGGTTTCTTCCCGGTCGCGGCTGGCCATGGTGATCAGGCTATGGCGAAGGGGCCGCACCCCTGAAGGGTGCGGCCCCGGAAGAACCAGTGATCACTTGGCCATGTCGAACCAGTTGAAGCCCTCGACCATCTGACGGGTCGTGTCGCTGACGTAGCGCGTGCCGGTCAGCTCCCAGCGCGTCACCCACTTGTAGGTGCCCGGCTCCATCGACTCGTCCTCGGCGGTGTTCTCGTCGTCCTTGCTCGGCGAGTACTGCTGGAACACGCGCTTGGTCAGCGTGACGTCGAGCGCCTCGTAGTCGGACTGGGTCAGCAGGTAGTCGGCGGTCTTGTTGTGGTCAGCCGCGCGGCCCGGGTCGGCCAGCTTCAGCTTGATGACGTTGCCGCCGAACGAGCCGGTGGCGGACACGACCGTGACGATGTGGCCACCGCTGCGCTGCAACGAGTAGGGGGCGGGAGCGTCCTTGTAGCGGCCGTACACGAGCTGCAGGGGACCCTCGTTCAGCTTGCGGGCGAGGTCACCGGCGAAGTCCGGGTTCTCGAGCGTGCTGACGACACCCCGGGAGGTCTGCCAGCCGGCGTCACGGGCGGGCTGGGTGGCGATGTCCCACGCGGTGCGCAGGTTCGTCAGGTTGGTGGCGCCGTTGTACTTGGCGTCGAAGCCGATCTTGCCGATGGCTGCGGTGTTGAGGTCGTAGTCGCTCTGCTTCTGCGGGTCGATGTCACTGACCCTCGTGGGCCCCCAGCCGATCGGCGCGCCCTTCACGTGGCCCCAGTAGTGCAGGACGTTGTACAGCGAGGTCGGGCCGCAGTAGGCGTTGCCGTTGTTGTCCAGGTTGACGCGGAACTGGTCCACATCGCTCACGCCGCACTTGCGGACGTTGAAGTCCGGGCCGGTGAGGTCGGAAGCGGTGACGCACGGTGCCGGGGTGCCGACGATCGGGTCAGCCATCGCGGTGGCGGGGGCGACTACGGCGGTGAGAGCGGCGGCGGCGATCAGAGCGTTGCGGATCATTTCGGTTTCCCCTTCGAGATCTTGTGTTCCCCTGTGGTGACACAAGATTCGCCGAGGCAGACCCCCAGACGCATGAGGGGAGATCCCTCAACTCGAAACCGCGAAAGATGGGTGTATCAGGACCACCCCCACCCGCATCTGTACTAGGCAAGAACGCGAGCGAGATCCCGTCTACCTGCGATTCCGAGCTTCGTGTAGATCCGGCCGAGGTGATTCTCCACGGTCTTCGGCGTCACGAACAGCTCCTGCGCGATCTCCCGGTTCGCCCTCCCGGCCGCGGCCAGGTCGGCCACCCGCCGTTCGGACGCGGTCAGCGACCCCGTACCCGCGATCTCGGCACCCATCACGATCTGCCGCCGCGGCCGGTCGCCCAGGGCCTCCAACGCCTCGACAGCGCGCGTTCGCAGCGCGGTCGAGCCGCACTGCGCGGCCAGCTCGATGGCTCGGTGCAACGGTTCCCGCGCGTCCGTCCGCCGCCGTGCCACCCGCAGCGTCTCGCCGAGGTCCACCAGCGACCGGGCGAGCTCCAGCCGGGACGGTGACCCCTCCAGCACCGACACCGACTCGGTCAGCAGCTCCAGCCGTGACCCGGCGGAGGTGTGCGCGAGCAGGCGCAACGCGGCGCCCACCTCGGTCGCGGCACCCCACTTGCGCGCCACGTCGAGTTGTTCCGCGGCCAGCTCCCCGGCCGGTTCGCCGAGCAGCAGCAACGCCCGCACGGCCACCCCGCGCCACGGGATCGTCGGCGGGTCGACCTGCACCGCGGCCATCGCGTCCCGCTGCCGGTGGGCCTCGATCAGCGCCTGTGCCGCGTCTCCGCGGGCCAGCGCGATCAGGCCCCGCACCTCGTGCAGCCAGATCGTCGGCATCATCGGCGGCGACCCGGCGTGCGCGAGGTCGAACGCGTCCATCGCCGCCTGCGCCGCGGCGACGTCACCGCGTTCCAGCGCCGAATAGGCGGCGAAGTGCGTCGAGGTCGCGCGCAGGCCGATCACCTGCGACACCGGGTCCTCCTGGGCGATGGCCGCGAGCGCGCCCTCCGCCTCGGCCTCGACCACCTGCATGTTGCCGCAGCGCCAGTTCAGGAACTGCGAGGCGTTGGTGACCATGGCGAACTCGACCGGCGAGCCGTGCGCCCGCACCTTCAGCCGGGCGCGGTCGATCTCGCGCCGTGCGGTGTCCACGCCGTCCGCGGCCATCAGCGCGAGCAACGCGACCAGCCACGCCACCATCGCGTCCGTGCTGCCCGTCGCGTCGTCGAGGTACGCACCGTTCGCGAGCGCGCGCGTCGCCGTCGCGGCCACCTCGTCGTGCGGCCACACCTCGTAGCGCCCCATCTGCGCGACGAGGCCGAGCAACGTGCGTTCGTCCGGTGTGCCGCCCGCCAGACCCGCGTAGCCGCTGAGGTGCAGCGACGCCGTGGGCCGCTGCTCCGGCAGGAACGAGCGGAACACCGCCAGCCGTGCCTCCAGGTGCAGCCGCGACTCGCCGTCCGGCCGGGCCGCGATGGCCTCGGTCAGCTCGTCGATCGCCGCCGCCGGTCCCTCGATCACCGCCGTCGCCGACGCGGCCGCCGCCACGAGTTCCGCGTCCGGCAACCCGACCGCGGCCGCCTTCAGATGCCGGTGCGCGTTCACCGCGTCCCCGGTCCGCAGCAACGCCCGCCCCAGCTCCGCCCGCAACCCGGCGTCGTCCGGGCGCTCGTCCACGGCTCGCGCCAGATGCGCCGCCGCGGTCGTGGCATCACCGGCGGCGAGCAGTGCGGAAGCGGCCTTGCGCAGCACCTCCGCGGCGTTCGGCAGGGTCCCTTTAGGAGCGTGCACGAGATGCGCGGCCACTCGATCCGCCGGTGCGTGCGCCTCCCACAAGGAAGTCGCAGCGCGCGCGTGCAACGAGGCGCGCGCGATCGGTCCGAGGCCGGTCAGCACCGCCTCGTGCACCACGGGATGCACGAACTCCAGGTACTCACTGGTGACGAGCACGTTCGCCGCGACCAGCGCCTCGACGGCGGCCGGTAGGTCGGCGACGTCGGCCAGCGCGGCGGCCTGCCACGGATCGGCGTGCGACCCGAGCACGGCGACCGCACCCGCGAGCGCCACGGCGGGCGCGGGCAGCCGGCCGAGCGTGGCCCGGAAGACGGTGCTGGGCCCGAGCCCGCTGATCCGCTCGGCCGTCGCGGGCTCGTCCAGCGGCAGCCCGAGCGCCCGCAGCTCGTCGACCAGGACCCCGGTCAGGAACGGGTTGCCGCCGCTGGCCGCGTGCAGCGCGGCGATCACCTCGGGATGCCCGCCCACCAGGGCCTGGATCGCCTCCGGGGTGAGCGGGCGGGGCATCAACCGGTCCGCGGACACGCTGAGCTGCGCGAGCGGCCCGAAGTTGTCCGCGGGTGGCCGGGTCGCGACGACCAGCGCGATCGGCAGGTCGGCGATCCGGCGGGACAGGTAGACGAGGAACTGCAACGACGACAGGTCCGCCCAGTGCGCGTCGTCCACCGTGATCAGCAGCGGGCGGGTGGAGGAGAGATCCACCGCGACCCACCACAACGAGTGCAGCGTGCGGGCGAGCTCGGCCTCGCTGGGGTCGAGCGCGGCGTCGTCCAGGGCCTTGAGCGCGGCCCCGGACGGCCCGGCCAGGATCTTCTCCCTGATCTCGCCGGAGTACCGCGTGACCGAGCGCTCGACCATCTGCCGGACGACGCCCCACGCCATGGCGCTCTCCAGGGCGTCGCCGACAGCTTGAAGTCGCCCGAACCCGCGCTCCTTGGCCAGCTCACGGCACTCGCGCACGAGCCTGGTCTTGCCTATCCCGGCACGGCCCTCGATGACGACGACACGACCCTCACCACGGGTGGCCGCGTCCAGAGCTTCACGAATGTGCGCGATCTCGTGGTCTCGCTCAAGGGGTTCGCGCACGGAGTGATCGTAGCGGCCATTCGGCGGGCTACATGCTGGTCATCGGCTGTCCAAAGGGGCGACTTGATGCTCCATTGGTGTGAACGTCAGTTCACGCACCCGGTCTCGGTGGGCGTCGGGTCGGCGAACTGCTTCCCGACGTACGTCTTCCCCGTCCCAGGGCTGACTTCGTAGGGAGGGTTCATGTCCTTGGGGGTGCCGACCGGCATGATCGTCGTCCGGATCTTGACCGGGCCCTGGAACCGCTGGGCGAACTCCAGCACGTCCCACCCCTGGTCGACGCTGATCGACCTGCTGATCTCGCGTGCGAGAGGGAGCGCGTTGTCCTTGGTGACCTTCGCGGCGATCCCGCTGAGGACCGCGTGCAGTCGCTTGATCCGGTCCAGGTCACCGTTGGGCAGGTTGCGGCGCTGGCGCAGGAACGCGAGTGCGTCCTTGCCCTGGAGGATCGACTTGCCCGCAGGCAGGTTCACACCGCTGATGTCGTCCTCGGTGGCGGCTTTCAAACAGACCTCGACACCGCCCACGGCCGACGAGAGCCGGCCGAACTCGGACATCTTGATCGCGGCGTAGTGGTCCACCTTCGTGTCGGTCAGCGCTTCGACGGCGCTGGTCAGCTTCTTCGGGTCCGCCAGGAACAGGCTGTTGATCTTCTCCTGGCCGACCAGCACGTCGCGCGGCAGCGACACGGCGCTCACGGTGCCGTCCTCCCTGAATCGCGCGTACACGATCGAGTCCGTGTTGCCGACCTCGTCGAGACCCAGGAGCAGCACGTTCTGCGCGGTGCTCGGCGCTGTCGGGCTCGTCGCCGGCGGCGCGGCCTCGGTCTTCTTGATGGCCGTCGGGACGATGAATGCCGCCGCAGCGGCGGCCACGGTCAGCGTCGCGACGCCGATGATCATGCCGAACGGCTTGCGGGCATTGCGCTTGTGCAGTTCGGCCAGCACGGTCCGGGAGTCGACGCGCTCCTCGGCCTCCGCTGCGATGGCCGAGCGGATGAGGTCGTTCATGAGTGCACCCCCAGGGCGGCGGATCGGGCGATTTCGTGGGCGCGCAACGTCTGCAGCGCGCGAGAGAGTTGGCTGCGCACGGTCGATTCCGTGCAGCCGAGCACCTGTGCGATCTCCGCGTCGGAGCAGTCCTCGTAGAACCGCAGCACCAATGCGGCACGTTGCTTGCGCGGCAGGACAGCGATGCGTGCGCGCATGGCCTCTCGTTCGGCGTGCGCGTCGGCCGGATCAGCCGTGGACGGCACGTGCTTGGCGAGCTCGCTGCGTTCCACGGCGATCTCCCGCGCGGCCCTGCGATGCCGCCACGACAGGTAGTCGTTGGTCACCATGCGCTTCACGTAGAGATAGGGGACGTCCATCTCCCCGATGCGTCCCCACTTGCCCTGCGCGCGCAGAAGGACGTTCTGCACGATGTCCTGCGCCAGATGTTTGTCGCAGGTGAGCGCGGTGGCGTACCTCAGCAGCCGGTCGAGCCGGTCAGCGACGAACTGGTCGAACCCCACGCCGCCCCCTTCGTGTCCGTGGTCGTTGGCGGTCCGGGAAACCCCCGCGACCCCTCGATCCGCTGCATCGGCTTGTGTGGCCTGGCCCACAGATGTCTCGGTTCGGACGGAATTCCGTGTGAAGCCTTTTCACGTTCACGTTGATCCGCGAGCCTGCACCCCATGCGCATCATCCCTGCACTCGCGCTGTTGTCGCTGCTGGTCGTCGTCCCTGTCGACGCCCAGGCGGCACCCAACGGCTCGTACTACCTGCAAAGTGCCGTGACCGGCCAGAACGCGGCCGTCTCCGGCTCCTCCGTGGTCCAGCACCGCCCCAAGGGCAACGAGGACCGCCAGCAGTTCACCTGGAACGGCAGCACGCTGTCCGAGGGCGGCCAGTGCCTCGGCCGCTCCGGCGACGCCGCCCAGATGGTCAGCTGCTCGAGCGCGGACGCCCAGTGGGTCGCCACCCTCGACGACCAGGACCGCTACCGGCTGAAGGACCCCGGCTCGTCCCGCTACCTGATCGCCTCCGGCACCGACCAGGTCCGCGTCGGCACCGGCAACGACACCTGGTTCCTCACGCCGGTGAACCCCGTCCGCGTCCCGGCCCCGAGCGACCCGCGCCTGGACCAGATGACGTTCCTGACCTCCCACAACGCCTACGCGAACGGCGTCGACGGTGGCTTCACCTTCGGCAACATCGCCCCGAACCAGTCCCGCGGCATCGTGCAACAGCTGGGCGACGGCGTCCGCGGCTTCATGCTCGACATCCACCAGACGTCCGACGGCGCGATCCTCTGCCACAACAGCTGTACCGCCGTCAGCAAGCCCGTCGCTCTCAACGTCGACATCAAGCGCATCGTCGACTTCCTGAAGTCACGCCCGACCGAGGTCGTCACGGTCTTCCTGGAGGACTACGTCTCCGCCGACGTGCTGCGAGCCGAGCTCGCCAAGGTCAGCGGTCTGAACGACGTGCTCTACCGCGCCGAGGGCGTGCGGGAGAACGGCTGGCCGACGTTGTCGCAGATGAGGGCCAGTGGCAAGCGTTTGCTCATCTTCACCGACCACAGCAAGGACGGCCGCGAGAACTCGGGCGTGCTGTACCAGAAGGACTGGACCGTCGAGAACTACTGGTCGATGGGCTCCGGTGCGGGCGCCTCCGACTGGTCCTGCTACTCCCGCTGGGGCGAGAAGCCGCTCACCGCAACGGAAGCCGGCTTCCGCCCGCTCTTCGTCATGAACCACTTCCGCGACGTCCCGATGTCAGGCACCGTCGCGACGGACAACTCGAAGGCCGCCGACCGCGCCCGCCGCTTCTGCGAGCCCGCGGCCCGCAAGACCGCGAACTACCTGGCCATCGACTTCTACCACTCGAACACGCCGGCGCTGCCGACCGAGCGGTTTCCCTCCGGTGCCGGTTCCGTCGAGCTGCCGTCGAACCTCTGCCTGGACAACAACGGCGGCGGCAGCGACAACGGCAACCCGGTGCAGATCTGGGAGTGCAACAACTCCTATGCGCAGAAGTGGCGCGTCGTCGCGGACGGCACCATCGCGATCTCCGGCAAGTGCCTGGACGTCGACAAGAGCGGCACCGTCAACGGCACGATCGTTCAGCTGTGGGAGTGCAACGGGACCGGTGCGCAGCAATGGCGCGTGCGTCCGGACGGCACGGTGCAGAACCCGCAGTCGGGGCTGTGCCTGGACAACCCCGGCGCGTCGAGCACGCCGGGAACGCGTCTGAACATCTGGAGCTGTAACGCGTCCGCAGCCCAGGTCTGGAAGTTCCGCTAGCGCAGGGCTAGAGCTTCCGGCCGACCCCGACGTACACGTCCTCGGGGCCGCCTTCTCCGGCCGGGCCGAGCTCGGGGTGCCACTTCGGTGCCGCGACGACGCCCGGCTGGAGCACCTCCATGCCCGCGAACATGGGCTCGAAGTCCGCGTGCGAGCGGAAGTACATCGGGTCTCGGCTGTGCTTCATGGCCTCGACGACGGCGCCCATCTCCTGCGGCTTGAAGTCCGCGGTCAGGTGCGACAGCGCGATCAGGCTGCCGGCCGGCATGGCGTCGCGGTAGCGGGCGACGACCTCGGCCGGGCCCTTCTCGTCCGAGACGAAGTGCAGCACGGCGACCATGAGCAGGCCGACGGGCTTGGAGAAGTCGATCAGGTCCTTCACGACCGGGTCGGACAGGACGTCGTCCGGCCGGCACATGTCCGCCTGCACGACGCCTGCGTTGTCGTTGCCTTCCAGGATGAGCTGGCTGTGCGAGACCGCCACCTCGTCGTAGTCGACGTACACGACGCGTGCGTCGGGGTTTTCCTGCTGCACGATCTCGTGGACGTTGCCGACCGTCGGGATGCCCGAGCCGAGGTCGAGGAACTGGGTGATGCCCTGCTCCATCATCAGCAGGACCGCGCGGCGCATGAACGACCTGTTCGACGACGCGATCGCGCGGCCGTCCTTCAGCACCTGCAGCACCTTCTCGCCGACCATGCGGTCCGACGCGAAGTTGTGGCCACCTCCCAGCAGGAAGTCGTAGACCCGTGCCGCGCTGGGCACATCCGTGTTGATTCCTGTGGGGACCCACGAAAAAGGCTCGGCCATGCCGGAGAACCTACCCGTTTGCGCGCACGCGTGTATCGGCCCGGATCGGGTGAAAACGTCAGTCACAGCGCGCGAAACGGGCCGAGATCTGCTCTACCAGCCCGGACGCGCCGGCGACGCGGGCTTCGTGGTCCAGCCACCGCAGCTGGTCGTCGGCGCGCACCGAACGCAGGTTCTTCGCCGCTGCCACGGCTTCGCCGGCGCACTCGCCGGCAGTGGCCGTGTCACCGATCGCGAGGTGGTTGCGGGCCAGCACGGTCAACGCGATCGTGCGGGCACGCACGCGTTCCTCGCCATATGTCTCAACTTTTGTTGTGAGTGACGCGATTGCCCGCGCGGGATCGGTCAGGTCGCGCTGGTCTGTCCACGAGTTGTGCGCGGCCACGAAACCGAGCTGGAACGCTTTCAGCGCTTCCTGAGGTGCGTTGTGGTGCAGGAACATTCGTCCGGCCCGTGTCAGCACGGAGGCGATCAGCGACTCGTTCTCCGCCTGCCTCGCCAGCGTCAGGGCCCGCGAGAAGTGCGGCAGCGCCACGCCGGGCAGCCCGCTGTCGAACGCGGTCCAGCCCGCCAGTTCGTGCACCTCCGCGACCGCTGTCCAGGTCGGGGCGTCCCCGATGACGATCTGCGGTTCGACGGCGGCGAGGTGCTCCAGCACCGAGGCGTGGCAGGCGATCCCGCCGTAGCGCCGGTCCAGCTCGCGCAACGCCCGTGTGCGCGCCTGCACTCGTTCCGCGGCGATGCGTTCGGACGGCGCCTCCGCGGGCAGCCAGTCGAAGGTCGGCGCACCGACCATCACCCTGGCCGCGTGCTCCAGAAACCGTTGCCTGGCCTCGGAGTTCTCCTGGATCAGCTCGTCGGCCTCGGGGAACCCGTCGGCCACGGCGAGCCGGCACCACCGTGCGGCCTCGGTGTTCTCGCCGAGTGCGAACAGCACGCGCGCCAGCCGTACGGCCGCGTCACCGAGGCGCTGGTCGGCGACGACCCGGAACCGCACGGCCGCCTCGCGCAGGTCTCCGGCCCGTTCGGCGGCCTCGCCCGCGCGGTAGAGCCGTTCGACCGCCTCGTCGAGTTCGAACCGGGCCAGCAGCCGGTCGGTCCTCTCAGTCATCACTGCCTCCCAGGATCCGCCGCAGCTCGGCGCGGCCACGGGTGAGGTGCGTGCGCACGGTCGACTCGCCGACCATCAGCACGGACGCGATCTCGCTGATCGAGTAGCCGAGCAGGTGGTGCAGCGCCACGACCTCGCTGTGCCTGGGGGAGAGCTGCCGCAGGGCGGAGTGCACCGCCTCCACCTCGTGCACCTGGTCGAGCGCATCGACCGCGGGCACCGCGACCAGGGGCGTCTCGCACTGGTGGCGCTGCTGCCAGCGGCGCATCAGCCTCAGTGCCACCTTCAGCACCCACGCCTCAGGTTTGTCGTACGAGCGGATGTCGTCCCACCGGTGGCGTGCGATCAGCAACGCCTCCTGCGCCACGTCCTCGACCACGCGGGTGTCGCCGGTCAGCGCCGCGAGCGTCCTGGTCAGCACGGGCAGGCAGCTGCGGAAGAAGTCGGCGAAGCCCTGGTCGTCGACCGGCTCCGGTGTGCTCAACGGTCTTCCCTTCAGCATCCGCTCGTGTCCTTAAGCGCCCGCAGGCGACCTTCACCGGTTACAGGCGCTGAAACCAGGAAAAGCTGAGTCCGAAGTGGGGATTCACCCGTTCAGAGTCATCAGCCGAAAGGTCAAGCCGTGACCTGCGCGATCAGAGATGACCCGGTGGAGCGAACCTCCTCAGTGGACAGTCGCTCTCCGCAACGTCCTGGTCTAAACGCGAATTCACGATCGTGAAGCGCAATACACCCGACATGGGGAGAACGGTCTACGGACCGCAACAGAAAACGGATATCAGGCGGCCGGGTACGGGCGGCAAGTTCACCGAGAAGAGCGACAAGTGGATGCCCGAGCGTGGTCAACGACGGGCGGACCTGCGGAAACGGTGGCACTTTCCAGATTCCCGCAGTGTGCCCCCCGACCTGCTGCCTAGGAGCGATTTCGTGAAACGCCCGCTCGCCGCCGCGCTCGCCGCGCTCGTGGCCGCATCGTCCGCCGTGGTGATCCCAGCGGCGCAAGCCGGTCCAGGCGACGGTTCGCTGACCGTGAAAGTCATCCGTGACGTCAACGCGAACGGCACGTACGAGGCCGCGCTCGAAGTCGGCGTGGCCGGTGCCTCCGTCGTCGTGACCGACCCCGCGGGCCAGTCCGCGACCGGCACGACCGGTGCGGACGGCAACGTGACCGTGGGGCTCGGCCCGGTGAGCGGTGGCAAGTACCGCGTGCAGGTGAACCCTCCGGCCGGCAGCGTGCTCAAGCCCGCCCCCGCGGGTACCGGCCTCGAGAGCAACACGATGTTCGTGGACGTCTCCGGCAACAAGAACGTGAGCGTCACGACGGCGCTGTGGAACCCGGCCGACTACTGCCAGTCCACCCCGACGCTCATCACGGCCTGCCAGCGCAACGCGGTCAAGCCGGGCGCCGACAACAACGCGCGCTCGCTGATCTCGTTCCCGTTCACCGCGCGGCAGAAGGCGCCGGCGCCGACGCAGCTGCTCAAGCAGAGCGACATCGGCACGGTGTTCGGTCTCGCGTACCGCAAGCAGGACAAGCGGATCTTCGCGGGCGCGTTCGCCAAGCGGCTCGCCGCCTACGGTCCCGAGGGTCAGGGCGCGATCTACGTGACGCCGTCCACCGGTGGCTCGGCGTCGCTGTTCACCAAGGTGCCGGACGCCGGTACCAAGCCGCACAACATGAACACGAACTTCGACGGGCCGTTCTACAGCGTTCCCGGCACCGAGTCGCTCGGTGACCTGGACCTGTCCGAGGACGGCAGCGAGCTCTACGTCGTCAACATGGCCGACAAGAAGCTCTACGTCTACGACGCCACCCAGGCGACGGCGGCCGCGCCGAAGGCTTCCTACGCCACGCCGGCCGGCGCGTGCGCGAACGCGGGCGACTGGCGGCCGGGCGCTCTGGCGGTGCGCGACGGCGTCATCTACCTCGGCGGCGTCTGCTCCGCGCAGAGTTCCAACAACGCCAACGACATGAAGGCCGTCGTCTACCCGTTCCAGAACGGCGCGTTCGGTGCCGCGGCCGTCAACAAGTCGCTGAACTTCCCGCGCGGCTACGCGTCGAACCTGGTGCCGGGCAGCAACAAGTGGCTGCCGTGGAACGACAGCTGGGCCCAGATCCTCAAGGGCAACCAGGACTGCCCGAACTGCGCGGCCCGGCCGATGGCGTTGCTCACCGACATCGAGGTCGAGGCCAACGGCGACCTGGTGCTCGACTTCCGCGACCGCTTCGGTGACATGACCGGTTTCGAGATGCCCGCGCCGAACGGCCAGGAGCCGAACAAGGGCTGGGAGGGCTTCAGCGGCGGTGACCTCAACCGCGCCTGCAAGTCCGGCAACACCTACAACTGGGAGGGCACCGGCGGTTGCCCGAACAACCGCACCAACGGCAACTCCGGCAACGAGGCCGCGGACGTCATCGAGTACTACCCGGGCGAGTTCTGGGGTGGCACGGCCGACTACAACCCGCACCACGAAACGTCGCAGGGCGCGACCGCGCTGGTGAAGTCCGCCGACCGGATGCCGGCGATCATCATGGACCCGCTGACCATCGTCACGGGTGGTGTCGGCTGGTTCAACCGCGCCGACGGCACGATGGAGAACGCCCAGCACTCCAACTCGTACGAGATCTCCAACCAGAACACCGAGGGCTGGGGCAAGGCGAACGGTCTCGCCGACCTCGAGGCGCTGTGCGACCTGGCGCCCGTCCAGCTCGGCAACCGCGCCTGGTTCGACACCGATGGTGACGGCACGCAGGACGGCAACGAGCCCGCGATCCCCGGCGTGAAGGTGACGGCGACGCCGTGCACCGGCGGTGGAGCCGCGCTGCAGCCGAAGACCACGAACGCCAAGGGCGAGTACTACTTCGGGACGGCCGATGGCCTGAAGCCGGACACCTGTTACAACCTGACCTTCGACCTGACCGGGGTGAACGCGGCCACCTTGCCGGGTGCTCCGAACCAGGCCGATCTGAAGTGGACGACCAAGGAGGCGGGCCCCGACCGGGTCATCGACTCCAATGTGGACGCCGCGGGCAAGGCCCAGGTGACCATCGGCAAGCCGGGTTCGGTCGACCACACCGTCGACGCCGGCATCGTCGCGAAGGTCACCAACAGGCTCGGCGACTTCGTGTGGGTCGACACCGACAAGAACGGTCTGCAGGACACCGGCGAGCTGGGTGTTCCCGGCGTGACCGTGGTGCTGAAGAAGGGTGACGGCACGCAGGTCGGCCAGCCGAAGCTGACGGACGCGCAGGGCAAGTACCTGTTCGACCAGCTCGACGACGGTGTCTACAAGGTCTGCTTCGACCTGTCGACGTTGCCCGCGCAGTACGCCGGGTACGTCTTCACCGGCAAGGACGCCGGCGACGACACGAAGGACTCGGACGCGGATGCCGTCGACGGCTGCACCGCGACGACGACGTTGGGCGCCGCCAAACGCGAGGACCTGACGCTCGACGCGGGCCTCGTGCCGCCGAACAACAGGCTCGGCGACCTCGTCTGGAAGGACACCAACCGCAACGGCCTGCAGGACGGCGACGAACCGGGTGTGCCCGGCGTGACCGTCACGCTGAAGGACGGCGCGGGCACGCAGGTGGGCCAGCCGAAGCCGACGGGAGCGGACGGCAAGTACCTGTTCGACCAGCTGCCCAACGGCACCTACCAGGTGTGCTTCGACATCTCGACCGCACCGGCCGAGTACGCGGGCTACCTGCTGACGCGCCTGAACGCGGGCGCCGACGACAAGGACTCCGACGCCGATCCGGCGACGAAGTGCACGCACACCACGACGTTGGGCCCCGACAAGCGCGAGGACCTGACGCTGGACGCGGGCATCCGGCCGCCGAACAGGCTCGGCGACTACGTGTGGATCGACGTCAACAAGAACGGTCAGCAGGACGACGGCGAACTGCCGGTGGCCGGGGTGACCGTGAAGGCCGGTGACCTGACCACCAAGACGGGTGCCGACGGCAAGTACCTCTTCGACAAGCTGCCCGATGGCGAGTACACGGTCTGCTTCGACAAGACGAACCTGCCCACGCCGGTCGCGGACTACATCCCGACCACCCCGAACGCCGGTTCCGACGACGCGAAGGACTCGGACGCGGCCGCCGACACCTGGTGCGCCCCGCCGACGAAGCTCGACGTGGACCGGCCGGAGGACCTGACGATCGACCTCGGCCTGATCCCGCCGGTCAACCGCCTCGGTGACTACGTGTGGATCGACGTCAACAAGGACGGTCTGCAGGACGCGTCGGACATCCCGGTCGAGGGCGTCAAGGCGACGCTGTCCACCGGCGCGACCACGACGACGGACGCGCAGGGCAAGTACCTCTTCGACAACCTGCTCGACGGCACCTACAAGGTGTGCTTCGACATCGCGAACCTGCCTGCGGCGGTGAAGGGCTACAAGGTCACCACGCAGAACGCCGGTAACGACGACGCGAAGGACTCCGACGCGGGTGCGGACGGCTGCACGGCGGAAACCACGCTGGGCACCGGAAAGCGCGTCGACCTGACGCTGGACCTGGGTCTCGTCTCCCCGCCGAACAAGTTGGGCGACTACGTCTGGGTCGACATCAACCGCAACGGGGTCCAGGACGGTGACGAGCCGGGCGTGCCGGGCGTGACCGTCAAGGTCGGTGACAAGACCACGACCACCGGCGAGAACGGCAAGTACGAGTTCCCGGACCTCCCGGACGGCACGTACACGGTGTGCTTCGACATCAAGAACATGCCGGCGCCGTACCAGTCCTACCTGGTCACCCGTCCCGACGCGGGCGGTGACGACGCGAAGGACTCCGACGCGAACGCCGAGGGCTGCGCGCCGCCGACGTCGCTCGGTGCGGGCAAGCGCGAGGACCTCACGCTGGACCTCGGCATCAGGCCGCCGAACAAGCTCGGCGACACGGTGTGGCTCGACGAGAACAAGAACGGCGTCCAGGACCCGAACGAGCCCGGTGTTCCCGGGGTCACCGTGAAGGTTGGTGACAAGACCACGACCACCGACCCGAACGGCAAGTACGAGTTCCCGAACCTGCCGGACGGCAAGTACAAGGTGTGCTTCGACCTCGCCGCTCTGCCGGGGCCGGTCGCGGACTACCAGGTCACCAAGCCGAACGAGGGTGGCGACGACGCGAGGGACTCGGATGCCGACGTGGCAACGGGTTGCGCGCCGGAGGTCGAGCTGAACGTGGACAAGCCGGAGGATCCGACCATCGACATGGGTCTGATCTCGCCGGTGAACCGCCTCGGCGACTACGTGTGGGTCGACGTCAACAAGGACGGTCTGCAGGACGCGTCGGACATCCCGGTCGCGGGCGTGACGGCCAAGCTGAACACGGGCGCCACCACCACGACCAACGCCGAGGGCAAGTACCTGTTCAACGACCTGCCGAACGGCACTTACAAGGTGTGCTTCGACCTCGCGAACCTGCCCGCGGTGGTGAAGGACTACAAGGTCACGCTGCAGAACGCCGGTGGTGACGACGCGAAGGACTCCGACGCGGGCGCCGACGGCTGCACGGCGGAGACCACGCTGGGCACCGGAAAGCGGGAAGACCTGACCCTGGACCTGGGTCTGGTGTCCCCGCCGAACAAGCTCGGCGACCTGGTGTGGCGTGACGACAACAAGAACGGCGTCCAGGACGACGGCGAGCCCGGCGTCCCCGGCGTTCCCGTGAAGGCCGGTGACAAGACCACGATCACCGACCCGAACGGCAAGTACGAGTTCCCGGACCTGCCGGACGGCAAGTACACGGTGTGCTTCGGACCGATGCCGGACGCGGTGAAGGACTTCGTGTACACGACGCCGAACGTCGGCGACGACGGCAAGGACTCGGACGCCGACCCGGCCACCGGCTGCGCCCCCGAGGTGGAGCTCGGTGTCGGCAAGCGCGAGAACCTGACCGTGGACGCCGGCATTCACCCGCCGGCCAACGGTGTCGGTGACTTCGTGTGGATCGACGCGAACAAGAACGGTCTGCAGGACGAGGGCGAGAAGCCCGTCGAGGGCGTGACCGTCAAGCTGTTCGACGCCCAGGGCAAGGAGCTGGGCACGAAGAAGACCAGCCCGGACGGGAAGTACTACTTCACCGACGGCCTGCTGGACGGCACGTACAAGGTGTGCTTCGACATCAAGAACCTGCCTGCGGCGGTGGCGGACTACACGCTCACCAAGCAGAACTCGGGCGATGAGGCGAAGGACTCCGATGCCGATCCGGCGACCGGGTGCACGTTGCCCGTGACCGTGGGCGTGGGCAAGCGCCGTGACTACACGATGGACGCGGGTCTGGTCGCACCGCCGAACCGCATCGGTGACTTCGTGTGGTCCGACACCAACCGCAACGGCGTGCAGGATCCGGGCGAGCCCGGCGTGCCCGGTGTGCCGGTGAAGCTGGTCGACGAGAAGGGCAAGCCCGTCGGCGATCCGGTGAAGACCGACAAGGACGGCAAGTACGAGTTCCCGAACATCCCGGACGGGACCTACAGGGTCTGCTTCGAGATGGGTGCCCTGCCGGGCCAGCAGGCCGGCTGGGTCGCGACGAAGCCGAACACCGGCGACGACGCGAAGGACTCGGACGTCGACCCCGCAAGTGGTTGCACGCCACCGGTCACCGTGGGCGTGGGCAAGCGGGACAACCCGACCCTCGACCTGGGTCTGGTGCCGCCGACCAACCGCGTTGGTGATTTCGTCTGGTACGACAACAACTCCAACGGGGGGCAGGATCCCGGCGAGCCCGGCGTGCCGGATCTGCCGGTGTTCCTGCAGGACGGCGCCGGCAAGCCGGTGGCGCAGAGCAAGACCGACAAGGACGGCAAGTACCTGTTCACCGATCTGCCCGACGGTGAGTACAAGGTCTGCTTCAACGCCGATCCGCAGTCGGGTCTCGTCGCCGGTCGCAAGCTGACCAGGCCGAACGCCGGTGACGACGGGAAGGACTCCGACGCCGACCCGGCGACCGGATGCACCCACGTCGTCAAGCTCGGCCCGAACAAGCGGGCGGACCTGACGCTCGACGCGGGTCTGCTGCCCAAGCCGCCGCTCGCCGCCACGGGTGCGTCGGTCTGGGGCTGGCTCGGTGCCGGTCTGGCTCTGCTGATCGGCGGCGCGTTCCTGCTCCTGATGGGGCGTCGTCGCAGGGTCTGATTCGAGTAGCGGGAGCACGGCCCCGGCGTTCGCCGCCGGGGTCGTGCTTTCCCTTGCTACGGAAGGAGATGGCGGAAGGCAGCGACCAGAAGCATTCGTTGCTGGTCGACGTCGAGAGCCCCCTGTGCCTCCTCGTCGGGAAGGAACTCCTTGTTGTTGTACGGTCCGCGCGGGCCGAACGACTCGACGCGGACCGCGATGTCCACGACGTCCGAGGTCAGCTCCACAGTGGACTGGTCGTCCGGGATCGACTCGTTCTGCTGGTACAGCTCGTAGGAGAACCGCATCCCGATCGCGCCGTCGAAGGTGGACTGCTCGCTCGGCAGCTGCATCGCGGCGAACACCGCCCGGTACAGCGCGGCTCCGGTCAGGTGCAGCGGTGTCATGACGACGTGCGTGACGCCGAGGTCGTGGCTGCGCACCGAGATCGCGACGGTCGGGCCGGTCGGCGTCGGCGGCACGGGTTGCGGGAACACCGGCAGTTCCGACTTGCGGTCCGCGCGCCAGGTCGCGACCAGGCGGTCGGCCGCGTCCAGCAGGTCGATGTGCTTGCGGGGTGAGAGCAGCGGCGGCAGCGGTTCCTCGTCGAGCCGGACGATGAACAGGAAGGCGCGGCGGCGGGTCATCTCCAGGTTGAACGCCGCGGTCCACTCCTTGGTCACCCACTCGCGCTGCGGGGTGTTCGCCGACCACAGCAGCACGTAGTAGTCCGACGTTGCCAGCGCTTCGTTGATGGCGCTGACCACGTTCTCGCCCGGCGCTATCTCGTTCTCGTCGAGATAGGCGTTGACGCTGCGTGCCTCCAGCTCGGCACGCAGCTGCTCGGCGTGCGGGCGGTCCTTGCCGGCGAACGACAGGAACACCTTGGGGCGGGTCTCGAGCGGCACGGGTTCTCCGTTCTTCCTGAGTCTTCTGCGGAGCGGGCCCGCTTTGGTCTGAACGCCTGCATCGCCGTAGAGGGACCAGCACGCCCAGTCGGCGGGGTGCCGGTCGGCGACCTCCCTCAGTGCGAGCTGCAGTGCGCGGTCTCTGGGGAATTTGGCGAGGTGGCGGTCGAAGGCGTCGAGGACGAGCGCGGCGACCTCCTGCTCGGCCAGCCAGCGGGCAGCGAGGACGGACGAGGCGCCGGCGGTGATGACCGCGCGGACGATGCCGACCTGCTCGTCGCGGCCTCTCGGCTGCGCCATGCCGGACTCGCAGGAACCGAGCACCACCGTGCCGCACGCGCTGAAGTCCATGGTTCCCAGCGCTTCCGCGGTCACCCGCTCGTTGCCGAAGCGCAGCCAGGACCGCTCGGGGTGCATGCGGTCGTGGCTGCCGTGGGCGACGATGCGGATGCGTTGGTAGCGATGCTCTTTGAGCTCCCGCTCGAGGTCGGTGACCTCGGTGAACTTCGCGCCCGGTGCCCTGGCCGCGAGCAGCGACGGGTCCGGGGTGAAGATCGCCGTGTTGTCGCCGCGTTGCCTGCGGGAGCGGCGTTTGAGCGGTGGTAGCGCGGACAGGCAGGGCAGGCTGGACAGCGCGTGCGTCTGGCCGAGGTGCAGTCTCGTGCCGGGCACCGGCAGGCCGGCGAGGGGGATGTCCGCGAGCAGATCGCCTGCCACGACGGCGATCCGGGTGGTCTTCTGCGGGAGGGCCCCGATGACGTCCGCCAGCGCGACCAGCCCGGTGAGCTCGACGAGGAGTCTGCCCAGGATCGCCGGGTCGTGTCGCGGGTTCCACGCCTTGAGCCGCTGGATCGTCTCGGTGAGCGCGCTGATGTGGACGTCGGTCGCGAAGTGCACGACCCGGCGGCCGATGATCACGTGGTGCAGCTGGTCCGGGGTGGCGTGCATCATCCACACGACCTGGTCGCGCGGTAGCTGCGCGGTCACCTTGCCGAGCCACCGTTGTGCCGCCGGCAGATCGGTGAAGCGGGGGAGGTCGCGAGGTTCGTCCAGGATCGACGCGCCACGGGCCGCCTCGACCGCGACGACCAGGCCGGCCAGCGCTTTCCTGCCTTCGCGTTCGACGCGGCGGACCGCGGCCAGCACCCGGCCGTCGTGCTCGTCGCGTGCTGCACGCAGCATCCTGATCTTGGTGCCGGGCGTTTCCTGTTGGTCGGCAACGTCTTCTTCGATGTGGTGGGACTCGGCCCAGTGCCGGGCGGCCTCGTCCGCGTGGCCGGCGTCGGCGTAGGTGTCGCCGAGTTTGCGCAGTGCCAGCGCTTTCAGCTCGGCGTGGTCCGTGCGGAGCACGGCCTCGTGGAAGTGGCGGAGGGCCTCTTCGAGCAATCCCTTGGCGTAGGCGAGTTCCGCCGCGGTCAGGTGCCACAGCGCGGTGCCGCCCTCCTCCAGCAGGCCTTCCGCCTCGATCAGCCGGTCGTCCGCGACCAGGCGGCGGACGTGGTGCAGGCGGCGTTCGGGGCTGAGCGTCTGGGTGGCGTCGGGGAGCCGTGACAGCGCCTCGGGACCCGCTGCGGCGACCAGCAACGGGAAGAGCTTGCGGGCCGCGCCCGGTTGCCTGGTCATCACCAGCAGGACTGTCAGCTCGTACAGGACCGCGAACCGCAGGGCGGGTTCGATCTCGTAGCCGGTGACGCAGCGGACCATCAGCGCGAGTGCTTCCTCGTACCGCAGCTCCCGGCGCAGGGCCGCGGCTCGCTGGAGGAACTGGGCCGGGGTGCGCGGTGCCTGGCCGTCGATCTTCGGGAACTGGGCGCCCCTGCGCACGTCGAGGAGCAGCCGGTCGTTGCCGATGTGCTCCAGGAACTCGGGGTGACCGGAGCGGCGGAAGTGGCGTTCGGCGGCGTCCAGCTCGCTTTCCGCGGTGGGGTGGTCGTAGCGGTCGGCGGCGGCCAGCGCGGCGACCCGCGCGAGGATCGCCTGCTGCAGTTCGGTGAGCTCCTCCTTGCGCAGCTCCCGCACGTCCAGCTCGGCTCTGGCGTGATCCGTCGCGGCGCTGCGGATCTGGGCCCTGAGCACCCTCAGCTCGATGTTCGGCGCGACGACCAGGTACTCGTCGCAGCGCTGGGCGGCCAGTGCGAGCGCGCCCAGGCCGAGCAGGGCGGCGCAGTGGTCGTAGGCGACGATCAGGCTGATCTTGGCGGCCACCGAGTACCAGTGGTCGGTCCCGTGCACGTTGCCGCGGCGGACGGCGGCCTGAGCCCGGAGGATCGCGTTCGCGAGGGGCGTGCCCGGTTCGATCTCCACTCAGTCCCCGCAGCCGTTCGCGCCGTCGTCCTCCGGGCAGATCAGCACGATGCGCGCGGCAGGGTTCGCCGGGCTCTTCGTGCCGCTGGGGGGTGCGGAGGGAAGGGTGATCACGATGTTGAGCCCGGTGGGCGTGCCGATCCGCGGTGCCGTGTCGATCCGCATCCAGTCCGCGCCGCGGTGCTGTTGTACGTCAGCGGGAACTGCCTGCCGGTTCTCCTTGGTGACCTCGCGGACCGTGACGGTCAGGTTCTGGGGGAGTGCGTCGGCGACGACCGGGCCGTCCTTTGTGGGCAGTGAGGCCAGGAAGCTCTCGTTGACGTAGAACGTGGTGCCGGGGGAGTTCAGCACCTCGCCCAGCGTGAGCTGCTGGGTGCTGACGCGGTGCAGCGGCGATTTGTCGACGTGGATCGCCTTGCCGTCGGTGATGCGCATGGACACGGACGTCTCGCCGTTCAGCGCTTCGAGGACCCTGGTCGACCACTGGTGTCCCGGTGGGCTCAGGAAGATCTCCTGCTTGCCGATCATGGCGCCGACGTCGCCGAACCGGACGGCGGTGAGCAGTGCGTCGGTCTCGCCGGGTTTGGCCAGCACGTCCGCGATGTCGCGGAGCATGGCGGCGCCTTCGACCGATCCGTTGTGGCCCAGCAGGGGATCGGCGCTGGCGACGGTGGCTTTGCCGTCGTGGACGTACAGGGCGGACGTGCGTCCGTCAGGGGTGCGGACCTGGTACTGGCTGCCGCTCGGCGGGGTGTTGCCGAACTGCACGACCGGTGGCCCGTCCGGAGCGGCGGCGATCGTCATGTACCCGCCGGTCGGAGGCCCTCGGGGCGCGAGCTTCGCCAGCAGGTGACCGGTGGGGCCCTGGGCGTTCGGCACCCCGACCCTCAGCGCGAGGCCTTCGCCGGCCGGGCCGTCCGGCCCGAACACGAGCCACGGCTCGTCCGCGCCACCGATGCGGTGCTGCACCAGGCCGTTCGCGTCGCGCTGGCTGTAGAAGACGTGGTCCTTGAAGTCCTTGCCCTTCTGCACCGGCTGCAGCGCTTTGATCATCCGCTGGAGCGGGCCTGCCGCCCAACTGAGCGAGATGAACGACCGGGTCTTGTCGGCGACGAGCGTGCCGAGGCGCTGGCCCTGGTAGTCGACCTGGTAGTCGATCCTTCCCTTCTCCGCCTTGAGGGTGGTGGCGAGCTGGCGCAGTGAGGTCGCTGGTTGCAGCACCTTCAGTTCGCCGAGCGGGATCACCTGGCGGCCGGTCGCGGCCGTGCGGACCTCGGCTGTTCCGTTGGCGGTGCTGAGGGTGCGTTCGACGCTGTCGACGACCTGGCGCCGGCCAGCAGGGGAGAGTTCGACGGTGACGTCCGTGATCTTGCCGTTGCCGTTGCTCAGGACCGAGTTCGTGTCCTTCGGCCCGGCGCGGCGCACGGGTTCCGGCAGGTCGGCCTTGAAGCCGTCGCCGATGCGGGCGATCCGGTCGCCGAGCGAGACCCCGCCGCGGACGCCGTAGAAGCCGCAGTTCTGGAAGGCTTTCGACGGTTTGGTCAGGACGGCTTCCTGCGTGGCCGACGGGGGCTGCACCGGTCGGATGTCGCCGCGTTCCTTGAGATCATCGCGGCTCTTGTACCACTCGGCGAACTTCAGATCGCTGCGCGGCGTGGTCAGCGGGAGTTGCTTTCCCTTGCCGGTCAACCACTCCAGCGCGCCGCTCCAGCGCATGATCTGGTCGAGCCGCGCGTACTGCGGCTCGTAGTCGGCGACGGCCTGGTAGTGCTGGTCCCACCACCGGAGCCCCCTGCCGAACGCGTAGGTCGGCTCGACCTCGCCCACCTCGCCGTCCGATCGCGAGAACAGCCGCGTCGACTGGGCACCGAGGTGGGCCTTGTCGTTCGTGAATCCGAACGCGGAGTCGTTCTGCCCGAACCACAACCGCCCGCTTTCGGCGCCGGGCTCCTTGGCGCAGTGGCTCGGCGGGGTGACCGCCTTGCTGTCCGGCAGGAACCCGCTGATGGTCGGCACACCGTCACCGACGCCGTCGACCCACTGCTTGGCGATCAGGTCGGTGTAGAAGAGCGTCATGCCGACTTCGGTGCCGGCGATGCCGCCTTCGTAGCGGGCCATGTTGTACAGCGGGCGGCCGCGCAGCAGGTTGAACATCGTCCACAGGTCCGTGCGGTCTGTGGGGAGACCTCGTAGTTCCTCCGGTGTCGCCTGGCCGAAGATGGCCAGCTCGACCAGTTGCGGGTCGATCTCCCCGGCGAGGAGCCGTTCTGTGATCTCCGGTGCGATGTTCTTGAGGACCGCGCGTACGTCTTGCTCTGTCGGGTCGTCGTCCGGCGGGTCCAGGGAGAACGCCGGCTGTTCGTGCTTCGTGTAGGCGCGTTGCAGCACAGAGACGTCGTCTGCGGTGAGTTCCGGTCCCGCCCAGTTCCAGCCGCCCGCCCACACCTCGCCGTCGCGAATCTCCAGTGTGGACAGGTGTTTCGCGGTCGCGAGGAATGTGGCGAGTGCGTTCGCGTCGTTGATGCGTGAGTTGACGTACCCGCTCTGCGCGCGGAAGTCGTTGGTGCTCTGGGGATCGCCATCAATGATGTCGATGGTGCCGCTGCGGATTTCGTATCGGTGGACCTGCACGCGTTCCGGATCGGTGCCCGTGTCGGTGCGGTGCTGGTCCAGCAGCAGTCCGGCGGTGCGCTTGTCGTTGACATCATCGCGGGGCACGAGAAGGTGCAGCGTGTCGCCGTCGGCCAGCGCCCGTCCCGGCCCGGTCGGCTGCCGTGCGAGGTCGGCGAACCCGTTGTCCCTGATGGGAAACGTGTCGTACGTGGCGTCGCGCAGGCGGTCGGTGTCCAGCTCGAGGTGCGAGGCGAGCCCGATGCGGGCCCAGTCCCTGATCTGGTCGTTCCGCTCGCTCTCGTCCTCGCTGAACGCCCCCTCCGCCGCTGCGAAGGACACGGTGAAACCCGGCTGCTGCCGTTGTGCCGCAGCGTCATCTGGCACAAGCACGACCACGATGCCCGCGGCCGCGATGAGTGCGACAACGGCCAACGTGATGAGAAGCGTTCGTTGGCGCATGGACGATCCTCCGTGCGTCGCAGATTAACGATCCAGACGGCCGTCAGATCGTTTGTCCACTTTCTGTCCACGAACTGCCCAAACGATCTTGTCGGTGCTTCTCGCCACACTGGACCCATCACGTTCGATCTGAGGAGACCGCGATGTGCTGGGACTGCGACCACCCCGCGAGCCGCATGGAAGACCACCTGACGACCCTGCGCCGCTGCATCGACGCCCGAGGCTGGGCGGTGCAGGCGATAGAACGAGACCGAGCCCATCCGCCCTGGGCGTACACCGTGGGTCTGTCGCCGCGCGGCCTGCCGGAGCTCGTGGTGACGGGCATGGCGCCGCTCGAGGCGGGTCGGCTGCTGGACGACGCGGCCGAGCACTTCGCCCACCGCTGCCTGCCGTCGCCGGGGCAGCGTTTTGCGCTGGCGGGTGGGCCGCTGTTGGAGGTTGTGGCGGTGGCGCGGCCTTGGGCTCACCTGTTGGTGGCTGCGCGGTTGTTCGGGGAGCGGATTTCGGCGTTGCAGTTGGTGCATTCGGATTTGGAGGGGCGGTGGCCTTGGGATCGCGAGTACTCCGGGGTGGTGGGAGGGCAGCCGGTGTTGGGGGTTAGAGCTCGTCCGCCTAGTCGGGGTGGTGGGTGAGCGGGTGCTGCGGTGGTTCTTGCTGGGGTGCGTAGAGGCCGGTGCGCTTGGGGTGGGTGGCGCCTTGGCGGGCCCGCGTCCCGAACTGGTGGCCCGAGCCTCGAGCAGCCCCGCCCCAGCGCACCGCTAGCCCACCGGCTGTGCCGGAGTCCGCCGGCTATCCGACCGGCTGCGCCCGAGTCCGCCGGCTACCGCACCGGCCGCGTCCCAGCGCATGGCTAGCTCACCGGCCGCGCCCGAGTCCGCCGGCTATCCGACTGGCTGCGCCCGAGTCCGCCGGCTACCGCACCGGCCGCGTCCCAGCGCATGGCTAGCTCACCGGCCGTGCCCGAGTCCGCCGGCTACCGCACCGGCCGCGTCCCAGCGCATGGCTAGCTCACCGGCCGTGCCCGAGTCCGCCGGCTACCCGACCGGCTGCGTCCGAGTCCGCCGGCTACCCGACCGGCTGCGTCCGAGTCCGCCGGCTACCCGACCGGCTGCGTCCGAGTCCGCCGGCTACCCGACCGGCTGCGCCCGAGTCCGCCGGCTACCCGACTGGCTGCGCCCGAGCCTGCCGGCTACCCGACCGACTGCCCCCGAGTCCGCCGGCTACCCCACCGGCCGCGCCCCAACGCACCGCTAGCCCACCGGCCGCCCGAGTCCGCCACTAGCCCACCAGCCGCCGCCCAAGCCCGCCGCCACCCCACCAACCGTGCCCGCCAGCTACCCCGTCAACCGCGCCCGAGCCGCCGCTACCCCACCGACCGCGAAATCCGCTCCCCAAGCCCCCGCAAATGCTCAACCAACTCAACCGGCCCATCCACGGTGAACTCACACCCCAGCAAGGTGAGCCGAAAAGCGAGGTAATCAACCGTGTCCTCAACGCTGTGCCACCGACACGACTCATCGTCAACGGCCTCCAACTCCCCAGCGAAGTCCGCAAGACGAGCCCGAGCCAGCCCCACCGGCAGCCGCAACGTCGCGCGAGCCCGATAGGTAGGCGCCGCGTCGTACATCTTCTGCGTCACGTACTCCGCAGCATCCCCGCCAGGCGGCACGCGGGGCGTGAACCGCGCACCCGTAGCCAGCGCCGAGGAGACCCGGTCCAGCCGGAAGATCCGCCAGTCATCCCGTTCCAGGTCGAAAGCGAGGAGGTACCAGCGCCGGCCGAGCGCTACCAACTGAACAGGCTCGACGTGCCGCTTGGAGACGACACCCTCATGGGCCACGTACGAGAACCGCACCCGTTCGCGGCTGTGCACGGCTCCGGCGACCACGGTGAGCTGAGCCGGGTCGACCAGGGAGGCGAACGAGGCAGCGCCGGGTGCGGTGGCCGAGGTCAGCGACGAGACGCGGCGCGCCAGGCGGGGCGGTAGCACCTGCTGCAGTTTCGCCAGCGCTCGCGATGAGGCCTCGGCGATGCCTGCCACCGGTTGTCGTGCTGCTGTGCGCAGGCCGACCACGATGGCGACGGCTTCCTCGTCGTCCAGCAGCAGGGGCGGCAGGGCCTTGCCCGCGACCAGGCGGTATCCGCCGAGCATGCCCATCGTGGCCTCGACGGGGTAGCCGAGGTCGCGCAGCCGGTCGATGTCGCGGCGCACCGTCCGCGGGGTCACCTCCAGGCGGGCCGCCAGTTCGCTGCCTGGCCACTCGCGGGGTGTCTGCAGCAGCGACAGCAGACGCAACAACCGGGCCGCATCACTCATGCCGGCAAATCTAGTTCAGAACTAGGACCGATATTGTCCTACATCCGGAATACGGTCGTCTCAACCAACGAGGGGATGGACCCGATGAACGTCGTGCCCGAGGGCTACCACACCGTCACGCCGTGGCTGATCACCAACGGCCACACGGCCGAGCTGATCGACTTCATCGTCGAGGTCTTCGACGCGACCGATCTCGGCCGCGTCGGTGAGGCGCCGGCCATCGGTCACGCCGAGGTTCGCATCGGTGACTCGGTCGTCATGCTTTTCGACAAGCCGAACTGGCCGGACACGCCGTCGTTCCTCCGCCTTTACGTCGCCGACGACGCCGAGATCCTCAAGCGCGCCACGGCTCGCAACGCGAAGGTCATCACCGAGCCGACCGAGTTGTTCTGGGGCGACCGGGTCAGCCGCTTCGAAGATCCGTTCGGCAACCTGTGGTGGATCCACCAGCGCGTCGCCGAGCCGACCGAGGACGAGCTGAACGCCAGGCTCGCGGACCCGGCGTTCGCCAAGGCCATGGACTACGTGCAGAGCGCGGACTTCACGCCGACGTCGATCCGGTGACCCGCTCCCGCTCGGCCGCGGTCAGCGTGGGCTCCGGCGACACCGAACGCCGCGGCCCACGCATGGTCGCCCACATCACGGCCGGGCTGACCAGCCGGGCCATCGGGCCGGACAGGGTGAACGCGTCGAGGAACGCCCTGGTCACCGGCGCCTCGGTCGTCGCGGTGCGCACCAGCCTGTCCACGTAGCGCTGCAGCACCCGCCCGGTCAGCGGCAACGGCTTGCCGACCGCGCCCGGATACAGGATGTCCTGGTTGGTGGCCATGGCCCAGGCGCCGTCGACCACCTTCGCGATGCCGCGCTGCACCCGCTGGGCGGTCTCGGCGACCAGGCCGGACCGCAGTTCGGCGTCCAGCACGAGGGCGCTCTGCGCGGCGATCGACATCCCGTGCCCGTACACGGGGTTGTAGGTGGCCACCGAGTCGCCCAGCGCGAGAATGCCGGACGGCCAGGACTTCAAGCGCTCGAAGAACATCCGCCGGTTCGCGGTGCTGTGCGAGCCGTACACCGGCGACAGCGGCTCGGCCTGCGAGATCAGCTCACCGACGACCGGGTTGCGGACCGAGCGGGCGAAGGCGACGAACTCCGACTCGTCCGTCGTGGGCTCGCCGCCACGGGTGCCGGACAGCGTGACCAGCCACCGGCCGTCCTCGATGGGCAGCAGGGTCGCCGTGCAGCCCGGATGCGGGTCACGGGGGTTCGCCTGCACGTTGACGATCGGAAAGCCGGAGGACGCGGAGGACGGCGCGCGGAAGATCCGCGTGGCGTAGGCGAGTCCGGAGTCGACGCTCTCGGAGTGGACCTCGGGCAGGCCGAGGTCGGTGAGCCAGGCGGGCAACCGGGAGTTCCGCCCGGTTGCGTCGATCACGAGGTCGGCCTCCAGCGAGATCTGCTCGCGGGACACGCGGTCCTCGACAAGGACCCCGGTGACCGCGTGCCGATCACCGAGCAGCGACACCGGCTCGGTACCGGTCAGCACCGAGATCTTGTTGTCCCGCAACGCCTGGCTGCGCACGACCCAGTCCAGCAGGCCACGACTGCAGGAGACGATGAACTGCATCTCGGGGAACCGCGGCACCCATCCCTGCGCGCTCAGCGACACCAGGTCGTTCGGCACGCCGATCCGGTGCGCACCGGCGGCGACCAGCGCGTCCATCGTTCCCGGCAGCACCGTCTCGATCGCCCGTGCCCCGCCCGACATCAGCAGGTGCGCGTGCTTCGCCTGCGGCACACCGGATCGCGGCGAGGGGCCGTCCGGCAACTTGTCGCGCTCCACGACGGTGACCTCGTCCACGTGTCTGACGAGGACAGAGGCCGCCAGCATGCCCGAGAGTCCTCCACCGAGGACAACGGCGTGTGTGGGTGCCATCTACTCTTTTCCCCCTGCTGCGTCCACGCGTGCGGCGTCGGAGATGGCGGCGACGACGATCGGCGAGTGCTGGAACGCCCGCGAGATCCGCACCCACCTGTCGTGTTCGGTGGCGAGGTCGGTGCCGTCGACGATCTCCGCGGCCGGCCGGCGCTTGGCGGGCTTGCGGCGTCCACCGGACCCGGCGGCCCGCAGCTGGGCGGCCTCCACGACGGCGGCGAGCTCGTCCTTGGGCAGCGCGGCCTGGCGCGCGAGGGAGGTCGCGGTCTCGCCGACGGACAGGTCGAAGTACGGCGTGAGCGCCCAGCGCCAGTCGTTGAGCTCGATGATCTGCCGGCGCACCCGGTGGTGCGGGTTGAGGAACTTGCCCGGCGCGATCAGCACGATGCCGGGGTTCACGTGCACCAACGCCCGGTGCAACGGCCGCAGCGCGAAGTACGTCCGCCAGCGCCGCACCCACAGCGATGGTGACGGCCGGCGCGGCCCGAACACCGGCAGCGCCATCGCGATCACGAGGGGGAAGATCGAGAGCGACGCCATCAGCGGCGCGGTCATGCTGAGCACGTCGAAGCTGCGCTCACCGACCCAGTCCATCAGCAGCACGAAGAGCTTGATGACCGCGAACGCCACCGGGAAGAGCCCGGCGAAGCAGTACCAGCGCAGGCCGCGCGCGAGCCACGGCCGTGCGGAGATCGCCTCGTCCCGTGCGCCCTGCCAGCAGTGGTAGGCCTGTCCGCCGCAGCCGACCATCGTGGCGACGAGGTAGATGAACAGGAACACCGCCACCGTGGGCTGCGTGGCGTAGAAGGTGTCGAAGTCGACCTGGCGTTCTTCCCCGACCTCGGACTTGAAGAACAGCACGATCATCGCCGCGACGATCGAGCCGTAGCTGATGATGATCAGCCGGACGCGGTGCCACGCCTGCTCCGGCGGGTACCGCCAGTACAGCACCAACGCGAACGCGGCGCCGGCGAAGCAGACCACGAGGCTATAAACGATCAACGCGGCGAAGTTCGGCATCCCGCTCACCCAGTTGATCCAGGTGATGTTCGCGGGGGCGGCGAAGAGCACGGCGAACGCCGAGAAGAACACGGTCGAGATCAACGCGACGACGCGCGGACTGCCCCAGCTCGAGCGCAGTGCCCGGATCTTGTACGCGAGGAGGAGCAGGCCGACGATGCCGCACGAGAGGTAGATCAGGTTAAAGATCGCCACGTCGCACCCAGCGTGATCTTCCTTCGAGAGACTCGGCGACGCGCCGCACGTGCGGCGCAGCCTCGGTGGCGGCCGTGTCGGCCCACACCCGGTGTTCGGTCAGGATCTCCAGCAGGTGGTCGGCGAGGTTCTCGGCATCGCGCTCCTCGTCCTCGGTCAGCGTCGTCCGCCCGGCGATGATCTGCGCCATCCTAGGCAACAGGTGCGGCGCGAGCTTGCGCATGCCCTCGCTGCGGCTCAGCGCCACGGGCTGGTGCTCCAGCAACACGTGGGCGAACTCGTGCAGCAGCACGTGCAGACGGTGGTACCAGGACGGAGAGTCTGCGCAGATGACGAGGTAGGTGCCGTTCTCGAGCAACGCCGTCGCGCCGCTGAGGCAGACCGCGTTCGTGATGGCGGCGAAGCGGACGTCGACCGGGCGCCCCAGCCGTTCGCTCATCAGCTCGCACACGCGGCGGCTCGCGTCCTTGTGCGTGGCGTCGGGCGGCAGGTCGAGGTCACGGGCGGCCTCGTCGACCAGCTTGCGCAGTTTCCTGCGGTTCACCCGTCGCCTCCTCTCGATGTCTGCTGTGGCGTCTCTCGGGGCGGACCAGACAGAGATCTTCACACCGGCGTCACGTCTGATCCGGGGGCGTTCGTCGGCCCTTCATCGGGAACGTCCAGCCCTCGCCGACCTCCAGGGCCTGCCGGAACCCTTCTACCGCAGCGGCCCTGGCCTGTGGGGAGAGTTGACCCGTGCGTTCGGCCAGACGGGTGACGAACTCGACCACACCGAGCTCGCGCAGCGCCAGGAAGTCGGTCAGCTCCGAGTCGACCCGTGCGGCCAGGTCGTCGTCGAAGAAGTAGGCGGGGTCGGCGCCGAAGTGGTCGGCCAGCCCGAGGATGTGCTTGAGGCGCGGGTTGTCGCTGGTAGCGCTGATCAGCTCGCGGATGTAGCTCGCGGAGATGCTGCCGTACTGCCCGGACGAGCTGATCGAGGCCGCGACCTCCTCCGGGGACCACGGCCCGCGGTCCGGCGGGTGCACCGCTTCGAAGAGCGTGCTCACCGCGTGCGCGCGCCAACCAGGCCGCTCACCGGGATGGACCTCGCCCCGGCCACCGAGGAAGACGGCGGGGTGCACACCTAAAGCGCCGGCGAGGTCGACGATCGCCTGGCAGGTCGGGTTGTCCTTGACCCCGAGCCGCAGTTGCGAGATGTAGCCGTGCCCGATGTCGCCGCCCCGCTCCTTGACCGCGGCGGCAAGCGCTACGTTGGTCACCTTGCCCTGGCGGTTGGGCGGGTTGTTGCACAGCTCGTTGAGCACCTCGGCGAACGGCCTCACGCCACACCTCCGCTGAGCGACCCCTGGCCAGCGATCATTCCACTGTTGTGGAACCCGCAGAGCATATGGCATCACAGGGGTTGAATCCACCTGTGTGTAGCCCTATGATCACAGTCCGCCGCTTCCACTGTTGTGTCGCGTTTGACCCGAACGACGTCACCTCAGTTGAAAGGGGCAGCTCGGGCCAGTCAGAGCTGAAGTCTGGGGGGACTCATGACGACTGTGCGGATGGGGCTTCCGGTGAACCATGATGGTGCAGCCCGCTCTCTTCACGTGCACGATGAGAGCGCTCCCTCACGCTGCGGTTCCTGCGCGCAGCCAGTAGGCGCGTGGGCGACGGACCGCCTGACGGGTCTTCTCGGCCGTTGGGGCTGGGACGACCAGGCACCCGCCGTGTACCGCCGTGCGCAACGCCGGTGGGAGCAGGTCGCGCTCCTCATGATCGACCTGGACCGCTTCAAGAAGATCAACGATGAATACGGTCACCCCGCGGGCGATGTCGTGCTGACGGATGTGTCCGAAGTGCTCGCGAAGCACACGCGCTCGGCAGACCTCGTGTGCCGGTACGGCGGTGACGAGTTCCTCGTGCTGCTGCCGCGAACCACCGCAGGCGAGGCGGCTGTCGTTGCCGAACGGATGTTGCGCGGCATCCGCGCGTTGCAGACCGAGGTCACCACGAACGACGGCTACGGCCTCACCCTCTACGGCCAGACCGCGTCCATCGGCGTAGCGGCGCACGTCCCCGGCGGCGAAGACACGCTCATCGACCTCGTCCGCGAGACCGACGCGGCGTTGCAGCGCGCGAAGCGCAACGGCCGTGCGCGCGTCCAGGTGCACGACCACAGCGCGTTCGCGGCCGAGCGCAACACGGACACCTCGGCCCTCAAGCACCTGCTCACGTTGCAGGACCTGATGAGCAACGACCTGCTGCCGCACGTCCTGGTCGCCCTGTCCGAGGGTGCCAAGGCGGTGGAGGAGCTCGTCCCTGCCCTCGGCCCGAAGGTGTACCGCACTCTGGAGCGCTTGCAGGACAACGGGTTTGTGCTCCGCCGCGCCGCGCGCTACGAGCTCACCGCCGCGGCCCGCGAGTGGATCAACGACGTGCTGCCGGCCGTGGCCGCGTGGACCAGCCGCCACCACGGCCTGGCGCACTGACAGCCGGCTACCGCTGGCTCAGGGCCGTCAGACGCTCCTCGACCTCGTCGGCGGTGGCGTGTCCACGCGCGAGCGCGAACATGTCGGAGCCGCGCACGGCGATCAGCGTGGGGAAGCCGCTCACGCCGAGCCGGGCAGCGCGCTGGAAGTCCTCTTCCGGCCGTCCACTCTCGAACGCGGCCACGACCGCGTCGGCGTCGAGGCCGAAGTCGGTAGCGATCGCCCGGTAGGTGTCCGGATCGGACAGACTCGAACCGTTGTGGAAGAACGCGTTCTGCATCGCGACGGCGAGCTCCGCGGCTCGTGCGGGCGCGGCCTGGCGCAGCGCGATCAGGCCCCGCGCGGCGGCCTCGGAGTCCATGACGAACGAGCCCTCGTCCAGCAGGCGGTCGAAGGCCTCGCCGAAGCGCGCCCCGGTCCGCGCGGTGACCTGGACGTTCGCGTCCTTGATGAACCCGAACTCGCGGATCGGCACCCGCCGCTGGCCGGTGAACAGGCCGCCGGAGATCACCTCGACCGGCAGGTCGGGGTGGCGGGCGGTGACGGCCTGGAGGGTGCCGGAGAAGGCGTGCGACCAGCCGCAGTACGCGTCGAAGACGTAGACGAGCTTCACGACCAGTACAAACTGTCGGGCTGGCCAGATATTTCCGCTGTGACCAGGATCAACGGTGGGTGAAGATCGTGATGGCCTGCTGGGCCGGCCACCGCTCGGCGTGGTCCCAGGCCAGCCTCACGCGGTCGAGCCGACCCCCTTGATCCGCCCCTCCCGGAACGCGTCCACGAACAGCCGGTGGTCCTCGCGCGTCTGCTGCGCGTACTCCAGCGCGAACTCCACGATCGAGTCCGCGAACGCGGCCTCCCGGCCCCCGATGACCGCCGCGATCGCCTCCTCGCACTGGAAGTCGACCAGGGTCTGCGCGGAGTCCTCGTCGGCGACGCAGTGCATCTTCGCCGTGGCGCGCCCGAGGTAGCCGAGCACCGGCAGCATGTCCGCGGGCTCGGTCAGGTCGGACCAGTCGAGATCCGCCTCGTACGGCGACAGCTCGGCCACGACGTAGCCGACACCGTCGATCTCGGTGTGCCCGAGCCACGGGTCGGCGTGCGCCTGCAGGGCCCGCTGCGAGACGGCCGTCCGGTGGCCGTGGTCGGTGAAGTACGACCGGATGCGCGAGTCGGCCACGATGCGGCTGGGCGCGGCGACGTTGGCCTGCTTCATGGACAGCACCACGTCGTTCTCCAGCGCCTGGGAGCGGCCCTCGACGAGGATGTTGTACGCGTGCAGACCGGCTGAGCCGATGCCGAACCCGCTGCGTCCCACCACGTCCTTGACGGCGTAGGTGCGGCTGCTGGCCCGCTTGCCCTTGGGAATGGTGTCCAGATAGGACTCGAACGCCCGCCCCACCGCCTCGCGCTCCGACGGCGACAGGTCGTGGATGCCCTCGCGGTCGTGGCGGAACGTGCGCTCGTAGTCGACGATGACGGTCTTCTCTTCCAGCAGGCCGATCCGGGTGGCCAGCCGCGCCCGTTGCAGCACGCGGTGCAGCGCGCCCTCGGTGTTGTCCAGGCGCAGGCTGAAGAGTTCGTCGCCGGGGCGCTCGGCGAACGAGCGGACCTGGCCGACGTAGGCCGCCACGTAGGTGCGGATCAGGTCGATGATCGCGCTGTCCGGCAACGCCTTGCGCCAGCCGAGCAGGGCCATGCTCGCCGCGAACCGGCGGACGTCCCACGTGAACGAGCCGAGGTACGCCTCGTCGAAGTCGTTGACGTCGAACACCAGCGTGCCCTCGGAGTCCATGTACGTGCCGAAGTTCTGCGCGTGCAGGTCGCCCTGGATCCAGATGCGGCTGGTCCGCTCATCGGTCCACTCGTCCGGCAGTTCGGCCATGTCGGCGTAGAAGAGGCACGCGCTGCCCCGGTAGAACGTGAACGGTTCGGCCGCCATCTTGCGGAACTTGTGCCGGAACGCGGCCGGGTCGGCCTTCATCAGCCCGGCGAAGGCGTCCTCGAGCACGCTCACGATGCGGTCCCCGCGATCGGTCATGAGACCCCTCACCTCTGATCCGGCCACGGCGGCCGGAGAACTCAACAAACCGGGAAGGCGGTGCATTGGGAAATCGGCAGGAAGACTGCCGTTGATACATGGGGGATCAACTTTGTCCAACAGAACAGTCGGCCGCGCCCTGCTCGGACTGGGTGCGCTGACCACAGCCGCGATGCTCGCGCTCGGCGGCATCGCCACGACCGCACTGGCCCAGGAGACCGATCCGCCGGCTCCTCCGTCCACATCGGCGTCGCCGCCACCAACGGAGACCACGACACCACCACCTCCGACGTCAGAACCACCTCTACCACCATCGGAGCCACCGGCGCCGACCTCGCAACCGGCACCGCCGTCCACCACCGCGCCACCCGCCAGGACCGAAGCCGTGGCCCAGACCGGCAACGTCAACGCCGTGGTCTTCGCCGACGCCAACCGCAACGGCACGCTCGACCTGGGCGAGGCGTTGAAGGACGCGAAGGTCTCGCTGCTCGACTCCCGCGGAGACCACACGAAGTTCACCGACGTGTCCGGCCGCGCGTCCTTGACCGGCATCCCGGTCGGCAGGTACCGGCTGTACTACGAACTGCCCGACGGCTGGAAAGCACACATCCCGTCCGGCGGTGCGCACGTCACCGTTGAGGCGAACCAGACCGCGGAACTGACGGTTCCCGGTCAGCGGCCGTACGCCGAGCTCTTCACCGCGACCGCGTCGTTCGACCAGGCCGGCTACGCCTACCCGGCCACCGCGCGGATCACGGTCACGCTCACCAACACCGGTGGTCACCCGATCACTGGCATCCAGGCGGACTGCACCCAGACCGGGGTCGGGCACCACCTCGGCCACGGGCCCGAGTGGGACGTCCTGCGCGGCGGCGGGGTGACGCTCGCGGTGGGAGAGCAGCGGACGATCGTGATCAACGAGACCGTGCCGGTGGGTGCTCGCGACTGGGGTGAGGCCCTGCTCCTGTGCAACTTCGCACCGGATGCCGCCGACAACTACGGCGTGTCCGTCTCCGCCCGTGTGAAGGTGACCGGCGGCAAGGGCGGCAAGACGATGGTCCTCGTCGACGACAAGAACAAGAACCGCGAGTTCGACGACGGTGAGGCGATCAGCGGCACGACGGTCACCCTGCGCGATCCGGTCAGCGGCACCGACGTCGCCAGCGTCGTCAGCGGATCGGACGGCGTGGTCGCGTTCAAGGACGTGCCGGTCGGCTCGTATCACGCCGTGCCGTCCAGCCCGTGGTCCTTCACCGTCGGCGGCGCTCCGTACGAGGTGTACGTCTACGCGCCGGGTTCCACCACGACGTACTTCATGTACCCGGCGCCGACCTCCAAGGCGGCCCTGCGGACGACCCTCGAGTTCGACAAGCCGAACTACCAGTCGCACGAGACCATGCGGATGAAGTTCACGATCACGAACGCGGGGGAGCAGGCCGCGGAACGGGTGCGCCTGCCGTGGGCGCTGATCGGCAACCCGAGGGAGGACATCACCGACTACGGCCCCCTCAAGCCCGGTGGCCCCGGCCTGCGGCTGGAACCGGGTGAGACGCGGACGGTGGTCGCGGTGAGCCCGATCAACGACTGGCGGCCCGAACCGCAGACGCTGAAGCTCGAGCACTACCTGGAGTACGCCGGCAGGAAGGACAACAGGGAGGACTGGTTCTCCGGCAGCACCACGATCACGTTCGTCGTGGGTGACGTGCGCGGCGTTCTGTACGGCGACAAGAACCACAACGGGCAGCAGGATCCCGGTGAGGCGCTGGCAGGGGCCGAGGTCAGGATCTCCCGTGCCGTTCCGCGGTACGCGGCGACGCGCGTCACGGACGCGGAGGGCCGGTTCGTGTTCGAGGACGCGCCGGGTGGTCGATGGGTCCTCAACTACACGATCTACGGGTGGAAGGTGCCCGACAGCGACACCTCGGTGCGCAGCGTGCTCGTGACGCCCGCCGGAGTGGATCTCTCGGTGCGGGCCGAACGGTCGACCGCCGCGGTGCTCCAGGCGACGACGACGTTCGACAAGGCCTCCTACGAGCCTGGTGAGTCCGCCAGGCTCACGGTGAAGCTGACCAACACGGGTGACCGCCCGATCGCCGGCATCACGGCCGCCTGCTGGGTGTACGACAAGAGCTACCTGGGCGTGGGGCCGAAGTGGGGCGACCTCGCTCCGGCGGCCGGCGGCGTGACCGTGGACATCGGTGAGACGAAGACGATCACCGTCGTCGAGGAGGTTCCCCAGGGGGCGCTCCAGTTCGGCGAGGTGCAGGTGTACTGCCGGTTCGGCCCTGACGTCGACCGCAACTACGACCTCCCCGTCGGGAGGGCCTGGGCGAGCGTGCCCGGTGGGTTCGGCTCGGTGAACGTCCGGCTCTACCACGACAAGAACCAGAACTACCGGGTCGACGAGGGCGAAGGAGTGCCGAACGTCCGGATGGTGCTCCGCAACTGGTTCGGCAACGCCGTCGTCGCCGATGGGGTGCCGGATGCCAACGGTCAGCTGACGATCCCGCGCGTGCCTGCCGGTCCGTACAAGGCGTCGATCGACGGGAAGTGGAAGTACTCCGACTCGTCCCAGGGAGAGATCAAGGTCGTCGGTGGTGGCGGGATGTCCCGGGACATCCGCCTGGAGCCGGACGAGACGAAGGAGCCGTGGCCGCCGACCCCTGGCGAACCGGGTGAGCCAGGTGAACCGGGTGCGCCCCACAACCCCGCCGCTCCCACCGCTCCCACCGGTCCCGCCGGTCCGGCGCAGCCGACCCCGAAGGTCGTGCTGGCCAAGACCGGTGCGTCACTGCTCGGGATCGGCCTGGCCGGCGCGTTGCTGGTGGCGTTCGGCCTCGGCGCGCGCATAGCGAGCAGGAATCGAGAAGCCCAGGCCCGCGGTCGCGCCTAGCGTCAACGGCATGTGCTTCATGTTCGGTGCAAGCAGGGAACAGGTGCATCGCATGCTCGGGCTCGTGGACGAGGCGGAGCACGAAGAGCCGGCCTGCGTCGAGGAGACGCCGGTCAGCGTCCCCGCGGCCGAAGACTGGTCGCAGGACTAGGGATTCCGTTCGTGCCCGGCTGAAAACTGCTGGGCATGAACGGATCCATGTCGCGCCGGAGCATCCTCGCCGCAGCGGCGGCGGGCTCAGCGGCGGTTCTGCTCGGCACCGGCCGCGCCACCGCGGCGACCCTGGTCACCCAGAGCGAGATCAACTCGCAACCGACCTTCTACGAGGTGAACGGCGCCGCGACGTCGTTCCGCTACGAGCCCGGCTTCTACTCGCGCCTGGAGACGTGGCACGTCCACTGGCGCAACTGGACGCCGCAGCACTGGACCGCGCCGCACAAGATCTACTCCTACGGCGCGTACGTCAACAAGCCCGGCATGCACGGTGAGGGCCGCGCGTTCGACCTCGCGCGCATGCTCATCACGAACCGCGACACGGGCGCGATGTTCACCGCCTTCAACGGCCGCTACGACCAGTGGCGGAACTCCTCCGGCGATGCCCTGCGCGTCGCCCGCATCCGCTACTGGGGCACGCTCGCGAGCCTGCATTACCACTTCCGGCACGTCATCTCGTACCTGGACAACGCCGAACACCACAACCACGTGCACATCGACAACGCGGTGTCGGGCAGCGGCGACTCCAGCTACAACACGTCCTCGGCCACCCAGACGCTCTTCGTCCAGGCCGCGTGCCAGTACATCTGGGGCTACTCCACGGGAATCGACGGTGACTGGGGCCCGCAGACCCAGCGCGACTCCTCCGCGGCTCTCGCGCGGGCCGGTTCCGACGGCGTGATCACCACGCAGAGCCGCTGGCTCGCGTTCTGCAAAGCCAGCGCACAGCAGGCATGGGCACTCGTGCCATGACCAAGGGGAGGAAAGCGATGAAACGAACTCTTGCCGCACTGGGACTCGCGGCGGCCGCGCTGATGTCGACCGCCGGGATGGCGCAGGCCGCTCCGGCGGGTGACTTCGAGACCATGGGTGGCTGCATCGGCAACATCTGCGGCTCGGTCATGAACGAGAGCAACAACCACCTCTGGGCGATCAAGGACTGGGGCGACACCGGCCCGAAGCCGGACTCGCGCTGGATGTACCTGGCGCCGGGAGACGAGACCCCGCGAGGCGAGGACTGGGACGGCTTCTGGGTGCCGTGCAACGCTTCCGGGAGGATCGCGGCGTGGGTGCCGCCGGGCTTCTGGCAGTGGCGGGACTTCAGCCTGTCCGCCGGGCAGTACAAGAAGATCTCCACCTACGAGGACGCGCACGTCCGGCACCAGTCCTGCTGAGCCCGTGGTGGGCCGGAAATCCCGGCCCACCACCGCTTTCTCAGGACTTGCACTCCAACAGCGCCTGGGTGGATCCGCCACCGTACGCGCTCGGGTCCACAGTGGAGCAGTGCTGCCCGATCCACGCCTGCCGCCCGTTGTCGTCCCGGCCGCCGCCAGGACCACCACCGCGCTCACCGCCGCTGAGCACGAACTTCAGCTTGCCCTCGGTGACCCACGCCTGGAGCTGGTCCACCGACGGGGCGTTGTCCGAGCCGGAGAACCCGCCCATGCCGATCACGACCTCGTCGGACCGCATGATGTACGGGGCCGCGCCCTGCGCGGAGCCCGCGACGGCGAGGGTGATCTCGGCGCCGCCGCTGTTCGCCTTGGCGTAGTCGAGGATTCGCCGCTGCTCGTCGGTGAGCACGTCGCGGTTGCCACCGCCGGGGCCTCCCATCATCCCGATCTGCGGACGGGTCGGCTGCGTGCCGTTCGGTCCTGGAGGCAGCTGTCCCTGGGGCATCTGGCCGTTTCCGCCTGGCGGCTGGCCGGCGCGGTAGAACCCCATGCCACCATCCCGCATCGCGGGTCCGGCCGCGGGCATCACGCCGTTGGTGCTGGCCGTCGCCGCGGTCGCCGTCGACCACACCGCGGGCGTCAGCAGCATCGCGACCACCGCGGCCACCAGCCCGGCCCGGCGCAGTCCCACCAGCAACGCGATGATCGCCGCCGCCGCGACTCCCACGACCGCCCACCGCGTCCACCCGTGCCACGACGTGTCGCGCGAGATCAGGACGTACGCCCACGCCGCGGTGATCGCGATCGCCAGCGGCAGCAGGAACCGGACGAAGCTCTTGGCCCGCCAGAACATCATCAGACCCGCGGCGCTGATCGCGGCGACCGCCGGAGCGAGCATCGTCGTGTAGTACGGGTGGAAGATGCCCTGCGCGAAGCTGAACACCACCGCCGTCACCAGCAGCCAGCCGCCCCACATGAACCAGCCCGCGCGCTCAGCCGGGTTGCCAGGAAGCTTGGCACGCCAACGAAGCATGCCCGCGACCGAGACCGCCACCAGCACCAGCAGGCACAACGGCAGCAGCCACGAGATCTGGCCGCCGACCGAGGCGTCGAACATGCGGGTAGCGCTGGGTTCTCCGCCGAACATCGCACCGCCCCTGGGGCCGGCGAACTCCATCTCCACCCCTGGCGGAGGCTGACCCCCCGAGCCCCGGTTGCCCATGCCACCGAAGACCCGGCCGAGCCCGTTGTAGCCGATGATCAGGTCCCACGCGCCGCCGTCCGCGCTGCCGCCGATGTACGGCTTGGAGCCCGGCCACCACGCGTGCAGCGCCACCCACCAGAACGACGACGCCACCAGCACGCCACCCGCCGCCAGCAGGTCCAGGATCCGCCGCTTGATCGGTGCGGAAGTGCCGACCAGGTACGCCAGCGCGAAGCCGGGCACCACGATCCACGCCTGGAGCATCTTCGTGAGGAACCCGCAGCCGATGAAGAACGCGCACCACAGCAGCCACTTCGTCCGCGGCCTGCTCTCCGTCGCCTTGACCGACCGGGTGAACGCGTAGGCCGCGGCGACGAGCAGAAGCACGAGCAACGTGTCGGGGTTGTTGTCCCGGTTGATCGCCACCGTGATCGGCGTCAGCGCGAAGATCAGGGCGGCGAGCAGCGCCACCTTCTCGTCCGCCCACAGCCGGACGGTGCGGTGCAACAGGAACACCGCCGCGACGCCCTCGATCACCTGCGGCAGCAACACCGCCCAGCCGTGGAACCCGAAGATCCAGACCGAGATCGCCTGCGGCCACAACGCCATCGGCGGCTTGTCGACGGTCACCACGCCGGCCGGGTCGAACGAGCCGAACAGGAAGTTGGTGAAGCTCGTCGACATGGACTTCGCGGCGGCCGAGTAGTAGGCGTTGCCGGCCTGGCCGGCGCCGATCGCCCACACGTAGAGCGCGCCTGCCACCACGCAGATCGCCACGAGTGCCCAGGCGGGCCAGCGGGCGGGCCGTGCCGGTTGTGCTGACGCGCCGGCGACGGCGGCCACTTCGGCAGTGGCGGTCATTCCTGGTCCTTTCGGTTGTCCCGGCGGAACACCCAGCTCCGCAACAGGAAGAAGCGCCCCACCGTGCCGAGGGCCGACGAGCCGAGCAGCACCACCAGCTCCAGGGTGCGGGGCGGGTCGGGGGAAACCGCGTGCAGTACGAGCAACGCGGCCGAGGTGAAGGCGTAGTAGAGGCCGAACACCACCAATCCCTGCAGATGTGATTTGCCGCGGGAGGTGTTGCGGGCCGTGAAGGTGAAGCGGCGGTTGGCCTCCGTGTTGAAGAGCGTGGTGATCACCAGCGCGGCGAGGTTGGCCACCAGCACCGGCCACCACTGCCGGAAAACGCCGTACAGAGCCAGGTTCGCGAGCGTGGAGAGCACGCCGATCACCGCGAACGACAGCACCTGCCAGGACAGCCCGCCCTCGCTGCGGCTCAGCACCGCGTCGGGGTGGATGGCCTTCGGTTGTGGCCGCTGGGGCAGGCCGAGTACGCGCGCGGTGCCGTTCGCCTTCGCTCTGGCAACCCGGATCAGCCCCTTGATGTCGTCGATGGCGGTGCCGACCACATCGACCCGGCTGTCCACGTCCTCGACCCAGTCCACCGGCACCTCGTGCACGCGCAAACCGTTGTGCTCGGCCAGAAGCAGCAGCTCGGTGTCGAAGAACCAGGCCTCGTCGCGGGCCTGGCCCAGCAACGGCCGGACGACCTCGGTGCGCGCGGCCTTGAAGCCGCACTGGGCATCGCTGAACCGCGCGCCGTGCGTGAGCCGGATCAACGCGTTGTAGGCGCGTGACACGAGCTCTCGGCGCGGCCCGCGCACCGTCCGCGAGCCCGGCGCCAGCCGGGAGCCGATCGCCAGGTCCGAGTGCCCGTTGAGCAGCGGCGCGACCAGCGGCAGCAGCCCGTCCAGCCCGGTGGACAGATCGACGTCCATGTACACGACGACGGCCGCGTCACTGGCGCCCCACGACTCTCGCAACGCGAGCCCGCGGCCCTTGCGGTCGAGGTGGTGCACGCGTACCCGCTCGTACCGCTTGGCCAGGTCGTTGGCCACCTCCAGCGTGCCATCGGTGCTGGCGTTGTCGACGACCACGATCGACCAGTCGAACGGGAACTGCTTCCTGAGAAAATCGTGCAGCACCTCGACGCAGCCGGGCAGTGCACGTTCCTCGTTGTAGACGGGGATCATGATGTCCACCGTCCCCGTGGCTTGCGCGGTTCTCACCGCCATGTGCTCTCCGTTCCACAGTGGACACAGATGTGTGACCGCTCTGGTACCGAGAGTGCTGAGGTGGTCGTGAGAGGGACCTTGGCTTGCCCTGAGAGTTTTGTGAGAGCCAGGATGTTGACACAGCATTCACACAGGTAGCGGCGCTACGGTCGCCGGCATGCGACTGCTCGTGGTGGACGACGACCCGGACGTGCGGGACAGTCTGCGGCGCAGCCTGGAGTTCGAGGGCTACGAGGTGACCACCGCCGCGGACGGCGCGGAGGCGTTGCGGAAACTGACCGGGGTGGATCTGGCGATCCTCGACCTGATGATGCCGGGCGTGGACGGCTCGGAGGCCTGCCGGCGGATGCGTGCGTCCGGCGAACGGCTGCCGGTGCTGATGCTCACCGCACGGGACGCGCTGGGCGACAGGGTCACCGGTCTGGACGCCGGTGCCGACGACTACCTGGTCAAGCCGTTCGCGCTGGAGGAGCTCCTGGCCCGCGTCCGCGCGTTGCTGAAGCAGAACCGGCACCCGGAGCTGCCCCGGTTCTACCGCTACGCCGACCTGTCGCTGGACCCGCGGGCCCGCGAGGTCACCAGGGCCGGTGGCCGCCTCGACCTGACGCCCACCGAGTTCGACCTGCTCGCGGTCTTCCTGGCCGCACCGGACCGCGTGCTGACCAAGCTGCACCTCAAACACGCCGTGTGGGGCCACGACCAGGGCACCAACAACCTCGACGTGTACATCGGCTACCTGCGCCGCAAAACCGAGGCGGGTGGCCGTTCCCGTCTGCTGCACACCGTCCGGGGTGTGGGCTTCATCCTGCGCGAGGCCGCGCTGTGAAGGGCCCGGTGCTGCTGAGGACCCGGCTCGCGTTCATCACCGCGTGCGTCGTCGCCGCGACGATCGCCGGGATCAGCGTCGTCACCTGGCTGAGCACCTCGCACAACCTGCGCACCCAGCTGGACCAGTCGCTGCAGGCGAACCTGCCGCCGCGCGTTTTCCCGCCACCCCCGGACGGCGGGAGGCGGGGGTTCCGGCTGACCTGCGCCACCGGCACGTCCAGCGAGGAACTGCAGCCGTTCCTGCAGGGCATCCAGCTGTACCGGATCGACGGCAGCACCTGTGCCCCGCCCGGTGTCGACCCGGTCGTCACCGATCCTGACGACCGGGTGAGCACCACGACGTTCCGCGACGGCGTGACCGCATCGGGCAAGGCCGTGCGGGTTCTGCTGCAACCGATGGACAACGGCGAGATCCTTGTGCTCAGCCGCAGCCTCGCCGAGATCGACGGCACGATGGCGAACCTGGCCAACCTCCTCATCGGCTTGTCCGTGCTCGGCGGTGTGCTGGCAGTGGCGGCAGGACTGCTCCTGACGCGCCGCGCCCTGGCGCCGATGGAGCGCCTCACCGAGACCGCTGAGCACATCGCCCGCACCGAGGACCTCACCACGCCGGTCACCGTGTCCGGCCAGGACGAGGTGGGCCGGCTGGGCCGCGCGTTCACGTCGATGACCGCCGCACTGGCCGAATCCCGCCGGCGCCAACGAGATCTGGTCAACGACGCCGCGCACGAGCTGCGCACTCCGTTGACGAGCTTGCGCACCAACATCGACCTGCTGGCGTTGAGCGAACGCACCGGCCGCCCGCTGCCCCAGCGCGCCGAGGTCCTCGACCGCCTCCAGGCCCAGAGCCGGGAGTTCGGCGACCTGATCACCGAACTGGTGGTGCTGGCCCGCGACGACCGCGAACTGGCCAGCGTTCCGCTCGACGTCGCCGCGGTGATCGATCGCGCCGTCCGCCGCGCCCGCAGCCGGGCCCACGACCACGTCTTCGACGTCGAAGCCGTGCCGTGGCAGACGGTCGGCGACGCGGGCGCGCTGGAACGCAGTGTGCTGAACCTGCTGGACAACGCGGTGAAGTTCGCACCGGCCGGCTCCACCATCACCGTGCGCTCCCGGCCGGGGTGGCTGACCGTGAGCGACGAGGGACCAGGCCTGCCGGCGGAGTTCCGCGAGACGGCGTTCGAACGGTTCTGGCGCGCGCCCGCCGCCCGTGCCCTGCCCGGCTCCGGGCTGGGACTGGCGATCGTGGCGGACGTGGTCGCGGTGCACGACGGAACGGTGCGGTTCCTGGCACGTCCGCGCGGAGCCTCCGTGCGGGTCGAGCTGCCCCTCGCCTAATTCCGTTAACTGGCAACGGGTTCGAGCGGCCCGATCGACGGTGGCTGGCGCGGGTGGCTCTGCACCACGGTGGTGCCATGGACCGCATACATCGGCGCTCTACCCTGCTGATCACCGCGCTGTTCTCGGTCGCGATGCTCACCGCCGGCAACTCCGCCGCCGCTCCTGACGAGCCGTCACACCACTGGCAGTTCGACCACTGGCCCCAGCAGCAGCCGTGGCAACAGTCCAGAGACTCCGCCCGCGTGGCGGCGCAGGCCGGGTTCCCCGGCCCCGTCGACCCGCAGAACTGGGTCAACCCCGACCACATGACGTGGGAACAGGACTACAAGAAGATCCCCGGAACCAACTGGGCCGACCCTGCGGGCCGCGGTTCGGTGCGCACCTTCAAGGGCGCGCTGGTGCTCCTGGACTACCCGAACCAGCCGTTCGTCGTGACGCAGCCGAAGAACTCGACGGTGTTCGGCAACCCCAGCGCGGAGGCCAGCGGGGTCCCGCGCGCTCAGGTCGCGCAGTTCTACCAGGACTTCCTGAACAAGCCGAACGGCCTCAACCGCGGCCACACCGTGCACGAGTACTGGATGGAGACCTCCGGCGGGCGCTACGGCGTCGACCTGAAGGCGTTCGGCCCGTACACGATGCCGGGCAAGGACCACGAGTACGCCATGGAGTTCCAGGGCGGCACCGGGTGCCCGGCCGGTGACTCGTGCAACCGCAACATCCGCACCGACGGCAGGGCCGCGTGGGTCGCCGACGTCGGTGGCGAGGTGCCCAACGGGTACGACTTCATCTATTACCTGTCCGCGGGCCAGGACGAGTCCGGTACCTGGCAGGAGTTCGGGATGATGAAGTTCCGGACCAAGGAGGACGTCACCGACGCCTTCGGGCCACCGGACCCCGCACTGCCGAACTGGTCGCGCACCCGTTACGTCGACTGGACCTCGTGGGCCGCGGGCTCTTCCATCTGGCCCAACGCGGGCGGTGGCTCGTCCACCCAGGCCGAGAGCTCTGGCCAGGGCGTGTACGCGCACGAACTGAGCCACATCCTCGGCATCGGCGACAACTACAACAACCCGTACGGCAGCCCGCCGCGCCGTGACTACAGCGGACCGTGGGACATGCTGTCGCGTGGTTCGTTCAACGGTCCCGGTGGCCCGCACTCGCGCTGGACGATTCCCGCCACCGGCGGTGCGTCGCTGGGCGCGCAGCAGACCCTGCGCAACAAGATCAAGCTCGGCATCGTCGACGAGCGCAACGTGCTGCGCCTGTCGCGGGAGGCCCTGCCCCAGTCCGGCATGGTCATCGCGAAGATCACCGCCCGCGAGGTCAACCCCGGCACGACCGGCCTGACGGGCATCAACCTGGCGCTCGGCACCGGTGACAAGACGCCCGCGTGCAACGTCTCGACCAACCCGTTCTGCGACGGCGGCGGCTACAACAACTACACGCTCGAAGTCGTGGACAGGATGGGCGCGGACTCGTTCACGCCCGACGCCGGTGTGTTGCTGGCCAAGACGAAGAACCAGGACGCGGCGCCGTTCACGTGGGTCGTCGACGCCAACCCGCAGGACATCGCCATGACCGACTACGTCCTGCCCGACGGCACCAAGGTGCCCATCACGATCGGCGACTACCGGCAGCTGTCGGACGCGTTGTTCCACGCGGGCACGAACTCCGGCAGCGAGTACGAGTTCGTCGACCAGGCCAACCGGCTGCACTTCTACATCCTCGACGTGCAGCGCGACTCCCGCGGTGTCCTGTCCTACACGGTGGCCATCCGGTCGCTCGACGGCGCGGGCCCGCAGCAGCGCGGTGTGCGGGTCAACCCGGCCACGGCCGGCACCGGTCCGGACGGGATCGCCACCTGCCGTTTCCCGGTGATCAACACCGGTCGCGCCGCCACCCCCGGCGGACAGCACCCGGAGCCCGTCACCCAGTACGTCGACGGTGACGTGTACCGGGTGACGGCGAAGGCGGAGAACGGCTGGACCGTGTCGGTGCCCAACGCGCTCGCCACGGCCAAGTTCGGTGCCCAGGTGACCGTGCCGGTGCACGCCCAGCGCACCGGCGGTCCGTTGACGGCGAAGGTGACGCTGACGGCCACGTCGGAGAGCAACCCGGGCAGGACCGCGACCTCCACCTGCACGGTGATGGGGAGGTAAGGGTCAGGTCGCCGGCCCTTTCCCGGGCCGGCGACCACCGTCCGTGCCGAACTCCCGCGCGAAGCCGCCACGTTCAGTAACCTGCGGTGACGGAAGGGCTTCGCCGCCGGTTCGGAGGGGGTAGCGCTGTGGCGCTGCGGTACTACGTCTACATCAGCGACGCCAAGGTCGGCATGATGCTGGAACAGGTCGATCCGGCGTTCGCGCGCAAGCGCAGCAGCGAGGTCGGCCTGAGCCTCAAGGTCGTGAGCGCCAAGCGGAAGGTCGAGACACCCGCGTCCGAGCGGGTGGCCAGGCTGGAGCGGGTCGTGCGCGACCTCGACGACCACTACGACGTGGGCACCGTCGATGAGCCCGGCCAGTACTTCCGCGGCCGGATGAAGTTGCGCTGGGGCCCCGTGGGCGACGCGTCGGTCGTCTTCTTCAGCGGCGCCACGGAGAACACCGTGCTCGGCCTCGGCGGCGCGACCGGGCACGTCCTCGGCACCAAGGGCCAGCCGGAGCAGAACGTGGTCTTCGCGCCGTCGTCGATGCCGGGCCTGCTCGCCGGACTCGACGCGGTCCTCGCGGAGAGCGGTGAGCTGCCGCCGAACGCGCTCGGTTCGGTGCACATGGCGAACCGCACGGTGCGCGGGGCGGAGCAGGAGCTGGAGTTCGTGGCCAAGCGCCTCGCGCACGGACCGAGCCCCTATCCCGAACTGGATCCGAAGCCGGGCATGAAGGTGTTGCTCGGCAGCCCGATCTTCGTGGCTCTGGCTGAGTGATGAGCGCCGGCTGGGAGCCGGGCGACGTCGTGCTGGGCCTGTACGAGGTGCGCGACGTCGTGCACAGCGGCGGCATGGGCGTGGTGCACCGCGTGCGCCATCTCGGGTGGCAGGTTGATCTCGCGGTGAAGACGCCACGCCCCGAGCAGGTCCGCACCCCGGCCGGGCGGGCCAGGTTCGAGGGCGAGGCCGGTGCGTGGGTGGGGCTCGGACTGCATCCGCACACGGTGAGCTGTGCGTACGTCCGCACGATCGACGGCGTGCCCAGGGTGTTCGCGGAATGGGTCGACGGCGGCAGTCTGCGGGAGGCGGTGCGCGGCGGACAGCTGAACACCGTGGAACGAGTGCTCGACGTCGCTGTCCAGACGGCGTGGGGTCTCGCCCACGCGCACGCGATCGGCCTCGTGCATCAGGATGTCAAGCCCGCCAACGTGATGCTCGAACCGGACGGCACCGCGAAGGTCACCGATTTCGGCCTGGCCAAGGCTTTCGCCGACGAGCAGCGACCTCCGGACGTGCCGCCGACCGTCACGGCCGCCGGGATGACCGAGGCCTACTGCTCACCGGAGCAGTTCGCCGGCGGCATGCGACTGACGACCGCGACCGACGTGTGGTCGTGGGCGGTGACGGTGCTGGAGATGTTCGCCGGCCGCCGCCTGAGCAGGTTCGGTCCGGCCGCGGGCCGGGCGATGGAGGAGTTCCTCGCGAACGGCGGAGACATCCCGCCCGCCGTTGTGGATCTCCTGCGTGACTGCTTCGCCGAAGACCCTGCTGACCGTCCCGGTGATCTGGGCGTGGTCGCGGAACTGCTGCGGGAGATCCACCGTGAGCTGCTCGGCGCGGACCACTCGCGCCCGGTGCCGAAAGCGGCCAGGTTGCTCTCGGACGGCCTGTCCAACCACGCGTTGTCGTTGCTGGACCTCGGCCGGGCCGAGGAGGCGGACCGGTTGTGGCAGCAGGCGGTCGGTGCCGATCCGCACCACCTGCCGTCGGTCTACAACCAGGCGCTGCACCGCTGGCGGTCCGGCAGCGACACCGGGGAGAAGGTGGTCGCCGAGCTGGAGGCGGTGCGGGCGGCCGAACCCACGGCCCCGGCGGGCTGGGGTGCGCTGCAGCTGGGCGCTGTGCACCTCGAACGCCACGACGACGAACAGGCCGCCGGACTGCTGCGGGAGGCCGTGGCCGCCGAGCCGGAGTCCGCGGATGTGGCCGCGGCGCTGGCAGAGCTGGCGACCCGGCCGCCGCAGCTGCGCGCCGACATCGACACCCGTGTTCGTGAGCTCCTGACGGTCGCGGTCAGCCGCTCCGGACAGGTCGTGCTGACCGGTGACGGCAAGGGCCGGCTCCTGCTGTGGAGTCCCGGCGAGACCAGAAAACCGTTGCGCACCTTGACCCGGCGCGGCGACACGATCAAGCGCATGGCGATGAACGACGCCGGCACGCGCGCCGTGGTGGCCCGGTCGTCCGGTCTGGAGTTGTGGGACCTCGAGCGGCGCAAGCGGCGGAAGACCTTGTCCCTGAACGATTCGCAGCTCAGCGCGGTGGCGATCAGCCGGGACGGCGAGGACGTCGTGACGGGCCACGCCAACGGCTACGTTCGCATGTGGACGGACGAGCTGACGCGCGAGTTCTTCTCCTGGGCCGCGCATCTCGGCCCCGTCACGTCGGTGGCGATCAGCCAGGACCGCCAGCAGGTGGTCTCCGCCTCGGTCGGGTACTCCGAACAGGCGGGCAGCGTGCGCACGTGGTCCGTGCGCGGAGGCGTCAGCCGCGAGCTGGAAGCTCCGGTGGCCAGCGGGCGCGGCTCGGTGCCGCAGGTCGTGAACCTCCGGGACGCGGGTGCGGTCTCCTCCGACGGCCGCTACGCCGTGGCGGTGTGGTCGCAGGGACCGCTGGTGTTGTGGGACGCACAGCGCGGTGTCGTGCAGACCGAGGTGCCGCGGCACCACCTGGCATGGTCGAGAAAGCTCGTGGTGGCAGGCACGACGTTCATCACGGTCGGCGAGGCCGACGACCCGGTCCAGGTGTGGGACGCGCGCACCGGGCAGTGCCTGCGCACGCTCGAGCACGGCAGCTACCGGATGTCGGTCGCGGCGAGTTCGGACGGCAGGGTCGTGGTGTTCGCCCGGCGCGACGGCACGCTGTCCCTGCGCTCGCTGCCCGTGCCCGGCTACCGGGCGCCGTGGTGCTACGTGAAACCCCGTGCGGCACAGGAACTCGAGCGCGCGGAGGACGCGTTCGGCAGGCTCGCCGAGAAGTGCCGCGGGCACGTCGAACGGCAGGAGTTCGCGGCCGCGGGCGAGGTGCTGCGGGAGATTCGGACCCTGCCCGGCTACTCGCGCAGCCCTGAGCTGCGCCGGGCGTGGGCCGAGATCGGCGTGCACGGACGTCGCGCTGGTTTCATCGGTGTGTGGCCGCTCTACCACGTGGAAGGCCACGGCGAGTTCACCCAGCCCGCCAGCGCGGCGGTGCGGTGGGACGGCGTCTACGCGGCGACCGGCAGGTGGACCGGTCACGTGGACATCTGGGACATCGAGAGCGCGGAGCGGACGTACACGTTCGACCGGGGTGAGAGCGGAATGGCGCACCGCGTGGAGTTCACCCCGGACGGGCTGCGGGTGGTCGTGCTGACCAACGCCGGCACCATCCGGCGGCTCAGCCTGGTGGACGGGAGCAAGAAGCTCTTCACCGACGACTTCGGCAAGATCACCGCCTACGCGCTGTCCGGTGACCGGATCATGATCGGGGATGAGACCGGCACCCTGCGGCTGCGGGAGATGCCGTCGGGCGGGCTCCTGGCCACGATTCCCGCACACGATGTCCAGGTGCGCGCGATCGCGCTGAGCCCCGACGGCCGTTACGCCGCCTCAGTCGCCTGCGGCGGCACCTACGAGGGTGAGGTTCAGCTGCGCGAGGTGGCCTCGGAGCAGCCGAAGTGGACCCTGTCGCCGCGCGATGGCGGTGAGTTGCCGTTCTTCGGTTCGGACGGTCGCGTCCTGATCCTCGCGACCAGCCTGCGCACGACCGTGTGGGACGTGGAGTCCGGTGAGTTCCTGTACGCGGTGGACTGCGCGGGCATGGCGTTCAGCGGTCGATCTCCGATCGGATTGAGCGAGGGTGGCAGGCTCGCGATGACGCCTGAACGCGACGGGATGGTGGTCTGGGAACCCCTGACCGGCCAACGGGTTCAGACGCTGGCGATGGGCAGCGAGCCCAGCGCGCTCGCGCTGAGCGCCGACGGGACGTTCGCCGTCGGTGCCGGGATGGACCGCGTGATCAGGGTGTTCGACGTGCGGACGGGGCAGTGCCTGCGCACGTTGCCCGGCCACGGCGAGCGCATCGACCAGGCGGTGCTGAGCCGCAGCGGCAACATCCTCGTCACCACCGATCTCGGCAGCGGCAAGCACGTGTGGGAACTGGCCTGGGACTTCGACTTCCCGCCGGCCGGGTGATCCGATGGCGTGGTCCGTCACCCTGTCCAGCGGTCAGGTGGAGCACGTGTTCACCGATCGCGCGTCGTGCGTGATCGGCCGGTCGTCGGCCTGCGACGTCCAGGTTCCGGTCGAGGAGAAGAAGGTCTCCCGCCGACATTGCGTCGTCGAGATCAGGCCGCCGAAGGTGCACGTCCGCGATCTTGGCAGCCGCAACGGCACGCGCCTCAACGACATCCGGCTCGGGCCTGAGCACGGTGACCGGGAGCTGGTCCACGGTGATCGGTTGCGCGTCGGCGACGTGGTCCTGCGCGTCGCCGTGTACTCGGATCCGGACGTGGTGTCGCCGCCCGGTCTCGAGATCGCGCGGGAACTCGGCCGCGGCGGGCAGGGTGTCGTCCACCTCGCCCGGCACTCGGCGTCCGGTGAGCTCGTCGCGTTCAAAACCCTGACCGCACAGGTCGATCCCGCCGCGCGGACCGCGTTCGTGCGCGAGATGGAGTGCACCAGGGCGCTCGTGCACCCGAACATCGTCCGGTTCCACGACAGCTCTGTCCACAACGGACAGCTCGGCTACTCGAGCGAGTACTGCCGGGGCGGCAGCGTCGCGGAGCTCGGCACTTTGCCGGTGCCCAGGGCGGTCGAGTTGACCCTGCAGGCGTTGGAGGGTCTCGGTCATGCGCACACGGCCGAGATTCCGGTGCGTCTCGCGGATGGTGGTCAGACGGTCTCCCGCGGGTTGGTGCACCGGGACCTCAAGCCGCAGAACCTCCTCCTCACTGCGGCGGGCTTGCTGAAGATCGCGGACTTCGGCCTGGCCAAGGCCTTCGACCAGGCCGGTCTGTCGGGACACACGTTCACCGGCGCGGTCGACGGCAGCCTCGCCTTCATGCCACGACGCCAGCTGCTCGACTACAAGTACGCGCGGCCCGACGTGGACCTGTGGGCGATCACCGCCTGCCTGTACTGGATGCTCACCGGCTCGGCGCCGCGCGACTTCCCGCCTGGAGTCGATCCGGTCGCCGTCGTGCTGCGCGAGCGACCGGTGCCCGTGCGGGAGCGCCTGGCGACCGTGCCGGAGTCGCTTGCCGGCGTGATCGACCGCGTGCTCGACGAGTCCTCCGGTGCGGGACCCGCCACCGCCGCAGAGCTGGCGGGGTTGCTGAACCAGGATCGGTGGTGCGTCTCGTGAAGCTCGTCGTGGTCGTTCTGGTCCTGTTCGTCGTCTCTTGTGGACAATCTGATTCCAGGGTGAGTTCCCCCGACTGCCGCAAGGTCGCGTCGATCGCGTCGTCGGGAAAGCCTGTCGCCACACTGAGTTTCGACCTCCTGCTGCCCGGTGAGGTGACAGAAGCCTCGGCGTCGGTGCTGCCCGCGGGATCCGGCGTGGAGGTTCCCCCTGGTGAGTCGACGCTGGCCATGCCGGACCCCGACGTGGACCGGATCGTGGCGGCGGGCAAGGTCTCCTCGTTGCCCGGCCTGAGGGCCTCCGTCGAGAAGATGATCGGCGAACGCGGCTGGCGCGTCGGCAGCAACAGCTCCGCCTCCGACGGCCGGTTCTCGCTGGAGTACCAGGGCCCTGGCGTCTCCGGCTCGGTGGTCGCGCTGAACTGCGACGAGCCGCGGTACCTGGTGACGGCGGAGGTGTCGCCACTGCTGCCCTCGGACACGACGCCGTTCTCGTGCGACCGGCTCCGCCCGGCGTTCGCCGGCATCAGGCCGGGGGACCTGCCGGGCAGCTGCACGTGGTCCGAGGGCGGCACCCGGCTCCAGGTGACCTTCGCCCGCCCGCCGCTGGACCCCTTCCAGTGGCGTCCGCGGTTGCAGGAGCTGCGCCGCAACGCCCGTGACTACACGAGCATGTACTGCGGGCACACCACCGCTGCCGCCGGATTTGCCGCGCAATGCACCGCCCAGGACGCGTTCGGTGCGCGAGCGGCCGTGAGTGCGGTGCGCGACAACGACTTCTGGGCAGGTGCCCAGGTCGAGCTGAAGAACGAGGGCGCGACCACCGACCAGGCGCGGACGATGGCGGAGACGGCGGTGCGGACGCTGACCGGTTAGCCGCCTGGCAGCACGCGGCGCAGCGCGTCGAGTGCGCCCGGCCAGCCGCTGGACGTCGGGCTGCCGAACCCGACGACGATGGCGTCCCGGTCGCGTGGCACCGCCGGATGCCGGTACGGCTCCAGCCCGTGCACCGCCAGGCGCCTGGCGACCGCGCTGTCCACTGTGGACCTCTCGGTGTTCCTGGGCAGTTCGACGAGGGCGTGCAACCCGGCCGCGATCCCGTGCAGGCGCACCCCGTTGTCAAAGCCGTCGATCATGGCGAAGAGGTCGTCCCGGCGCGCCCGGTACCGGTTCCTCATCACCCGCACGTGCTTGTCGTAAGCGCCCGTGTCGAGCAGTTCGGCCAGGGTGAGCTGCTCCAGCACCCCGGTCACGCCCGTGGCGCTGAGCACCCGGTGCACCGTGCCGATCATCGCCTCCGGCACGACGATCCAGCCGATGCGCAGGCCGGGCGCGATCGCCTTGCTCGCCGTGCCGAGGTAGACGACGTGGTCAGGATCGAGTCCCTGCAACGCCCCGACCGGCTTGCGGTCGTAGCGGAACTCGCCGTCGTAGTCGTTCTCGATGATCAGGCCGCCGGTCGAGGTGGCCCAGTCGACCACGGTGGCCCGCCGCCGCGCGTCCAGGGCGACGCCCGTCGGGAACTGGTGCGCCGGTGTCAGCAGCACGGCACCGCCGGCCAGGCGATCGATCCGGGCGCCGTGCTGGTCCAGCGGCACAGGAGGGGTCCGCAGACCGGCCCTGGCGAGCAGGTCGCGGTGCAGGGGCAGGCCGTAGGCCTCCACCGCGACGGTCTCGACCTGCCGAGCCCGCAAGGCGGCGGCCAGCAGCGCGAGACCGTGGGACGCCCCAGAAGAGATCACGATCCGCTCCGGCGCGGCGTACACACCCCTGGCGCGGGCGAGGTAGTCGGCGAGCGCCCGGCGCAGCTCGATCCGCCCAGCAGGGGGAGTCTCCGCGAACGCGCTACCGGGCGCCCGTTCGATCGCCCGGCGGGTGGCCCTGACCCACTCGGCGCGCGGGAACGACGACATGTCCGGGAAACCGGGTCGCAGGTCGTGCAGCGGCCGATCGCCGGGCACAGGTCTCGCGACGGGCGGCCGGTGCTCGGTCACGGCCCTGCCCCGGTCCGCGACCTGGGTGGCCGCCCCCTGCCGGGCGGTCAGCCAGCCTTCGTCGGTCAGCTCCTTGTAGGCGGCGACCACGGTGTTGCGGGCCACGCCGAGGTCCTCGGCGAGCCGGCGGCTGGAGGGCAGCGTGCTGCCCGGCGCGAGCCGGCCGGTGCGCACCGCGTCGCGCAGCGCCTCGATCAGCCCGGCCAGCAAACCCGGTGCGCGGACGTCCAGGTGCAGATCCACACTGGTCATGCCACTAAGACCACGTTGATCACCGGTTTGTGACAGGCCGGCGCTAGCCCAGCACCACCCGGATCAGACCGGCGCTGCCGAAGATGAGCACGAGCGCGAGGAGCAGCCACCCGGCCCGCGCCCCGAGCAGGCCGGGGCTGGGGGCCTGTGTGGCTCGTGCCCTGGCGTTGAGCGCTTCGGCCCGCAGCACGCAGGCCACCACGCCGAGCCAGATCACGAACACCAGGAGGAACACCGGGTGGCCGAAGATCCCGGCGGCCAGCAGTCCGATGAGGATCGGGGTGAACACGACGATCCACAGCGTGCGGAACACGGCTACCTCCGCTTCAGCCCGGCGGCCGCGGTCTTGGGTCAACCTCCGGTCGTACCTCCGGATCATCCACGCGCATGATCCGCGCGCACAGATCATCTTCCTGCTCTTTCGGGTGCCAGCCAGATTCCGGAAGAAGGCCGATGTCGAACTCACTCCAGGTCGTGGGCCGCTGCGCAGCCGTAGCGGCGCTCGTCGTCCCCCTCGTCACCACCGGGCAGGCCACCGCCGCACCGTCCACGTTGAACTGGCAGCTGTGCCGGCAGGTCCACCAGAACTGGTACCCGGACGACAACCGCACCGAGTGCGCCGAGGTCACCGTGCCGATCGACCACGCCCGCCCGCACGGTCGCACCATCGACCTCGCCATCAGCCGCATCAGGGCCACCGATCCGGCGAAGCGGCGCGGCGTGCTGCTGATGAATCCCGGCGGCCCCGGCAACCAGGGCATCGCCATGCCGCTCAACATGATGCAGACGAAGCTCGCCGATCTGGGTGTCGATCACGACCTCATCGGGTTCGATCCGCGCGCGGTCGGGTTCAGCGGTGGCGTGGAGTGCGATGCCACGCCCGAGGACGGCCCCGAGCCCGACCCGCAGGCGAGCCCGGCCGAGCAGTTCCGGCAGGACTACGAGCGCAACGCGCGCACGAACGCCCGGTGCGTCGGCTACGACCGCGAACTGCTGGCGAGCCTGTCGACCAGGACCGTCGCCGACGACATGGACCTCATCCGCGCCGCGCTGGGCGAGCGGAAGATCAGCTTCTACGGCATCTCCTGGGGCACCGCGCTGGGTGCCGTCTACCGCAGTCACCACAGCGATCGCGTCGACCGGATGGTGCTCGACTCGGTGATGCCGCCGGACTTCACGCTGGAGACGATGAACCTCGGGGCGGCCGCCGCCAAGCAGGCCGACTACGAGGTGCTCGCCGGCTGGCTCGCCGAGCGGGACGCGGCGTTCCGCCTCGGCGCCACCCCGCAGGCGGTGACGAGGTCGATCGGCGACCTGGTCGCGAAACTCGACCGCGAGCCGGTCACGGTCACGCCGCCCGGCGGGCAGCCGCGCAGGTACACCGGCGGCTCGGTGCGCGCGATGCTGTCGTACAAGCGGGTGCACTGGCAGCAGGTGGCCGAGTCGATCGTGGCGCTCCAGAACGGTGGTGTGCCGCCGCTGACCGGTGATGAACCGGAGAACGAGGGCTTCGGCCTGCGACCGGTGCCGCATGGCGGCCTGCTGATGCAGCGCGCCGTGGTGTGCAACGACCAGGGCAAGGCTCCGGACGTCGACGAGGCGTGGCGTCAGGTGCAGCACCGGCAGGAGACGTACCCGTTCTTCCGCAACGGTGCCGGGTACGGCAACTGGTGCGCGGGCTGGCCGTTGCCGGCGCAGCCGTGGCAGCTGAAGCGGACGTCCAGCCCGCTGCAGCTCGTCGGCCACCGGTACGAGACCACCACGCCGCACGTCTGGGCGGAGCAGATGCGGCGGCGGATCGGTGGTGCGCTGCTGACCGTGGTCGACAGCACGCACGGCTCGTTGTGGGGCATCGATTGCGGCGAGAAGGCTGTCCGGTTCTTCCGGACCGGAGAGACCTCCGCCGGTACCTGCCCGGGTCAGGTGTGAGACCATCACTATGGGTAGCCATCGCGCGCGTGTACATCAGACAACGCGAAGCTGACAGAGCACAAAGTCCCTTCCCTGGCATGGAATAGAAGCGCTGGTCAAACGCGCCAGGTGACGCCACGTGCACTGTGCGTATCCATCGTCTATGAAAGGTCTCAACTTAGTCACAGGCCTGGATATGGTCACTCGTAGTGATAACGAACAGGCCCAGTTTGTCGAAGCCTCAACCAGTCGAGCTGGACCAGAGGGGGCCGACGACATGACATCTGAGTACCGACCTCTATCCCGACGAACGCTTCTGACGGCCGCACTTGGCGGTGCCGCGGCAGGCATCGTCGGTCAGAGCCTGTTCGCCGGAGCCGCCGTCGCGGCGGCCGGCCGCAAGAAGCTTCTGATCGGCAGCGTCGACCCGCTGGGCAACGGGATCCTGCAGCTGGCCGACCCCGGCCTGACCGGTACACCGACGGTCGTCGCCGTCAACGGCCAGCCCAACGGGATCACGGGCTCGCCGGACGGGCTGAGGGCTTACGTGGCAACGATCTTCGGGCCGGGCCTGAGCGTCGTGGACGTGGACGGCGCGAGGGTGACCGGAGAGATCGCGGTCGGCGGGTTCGCCAACGACGTTGTCGTCTCGCCCGACGGCAAGGTCGTGTACGTCGCGACCGGGTCGAGCGGTGGGGGTGGCTCCCGCGGGCACGTGGCCGTCGTGGACGCCGCGAGCGGTGAGGTGCGCGCCCGGATCCAGGCTGGTCTGCTGCCGCACACGCTGGCGCTGACGCCGGACGGCACGCAGCTGTTCGTCGGGGACGAGCGGGGCAAGGGCATCACGATCGTCGACACCGCGAGGAACGCGGTGTCGGGCGGGTTCAAGACGGAGAGCCGGACGCTGCAGCTCGCCGTCGATCCCAAGGGCAAGAGCCTGTACGTCGCGGCACCGCGGGAGCTGATCACGTTCGACCTGCGTGGCAGCAAGTCGGGTTCGACCCCGCTGGAGGGCATCCCCGGTGGTCTGGCGGTGCACCCGAACGGGACGTTCGCGGTGGTGAGCCTCTACACCGGCCGCAACACGGACTCCCAGCTGGTGACGGTGAACGTCAACTCCAACAAGGTGAGGACGAAAGAGGTCAACGGCAAGGCGAACGGCCCGCTCGCGATGAGCAAGGACGGCGGCCGCGCGTTCGTGCTGGACAAGAAGAACCGCAAGGCCACATCCGCGGACACCTCGACCGGTAAGCCGGACAACTCGCTGTCGACCCCCAACTCGAACACGCCGACCTGCGTCGCGTTCGTCGAGACCGCCTGAGCGCCGGAGGAAACCCGCGATGCCTTTCTCCATGGCCGTCAAGACTTTGGACTACACCCCGACCTGGCCGACCTACCCCAGTCTCTGGATGGGCGGCTACGCCGGCGCGCCGCGCGGCAACCAGGGCCAGGTGGACCGCAGGCTGCGGGCCCAGTGCGTCGTCATCGACGACGGCGCGGGCCCCAAGGTGATGCTGCGCATCGACGTCGTCAGCATCCCGAGATACGTCCACTGGGCGATCAGGTCAGCGGTGGTGCCGTTGGTGGGCAACAACAACGGCAACTTCCTGATCATCGTCAGCCACACCCACTCCGGCCCGATGATCGGCACGACGCGGCCGGACCCGTACGTGATGATGGGCCTCTCGGCCGCGGACATCAGCGCGATCGAGGGCACGACCACGGTGTTCATGAACCAGATGATCGCCCTCGTGCAGCAGACCCTCGCGATGGCCCGCACGCCGGTCACCTTGTGGTACAAGGAAGGCAGCACGACGATCGGCCACAACCGGGCGGAGGAACCGCACACCCTCACCACGATCTCCGCGCTGATCGCCCGCCGCACGAGCAACAACAGCCTGTTCACCGTCCTTTTCGGATACGCGTGCCACCCCGTGTCGCGGGGCAACGACCGCGTCTTCTGCAGCGACTTCCCCGGTGCCGCAACAGATGTGGTGAGCAACGCGCTCGGCGTGCAGGCGCTGTTCTTCCAGGGCGCCGCGGGCGACCAGGAACCCAACGACCCGCACCAGGCGAGCCAGGTCACCAACCTCGGCACCACCCTGGGCAACGCGGTGGTGCAGATGGTCAACTCCGGCGGCTGGAACGCCGTCAACGGCCCGATGACCACCTTCTACAGCGAGCTCAACCTCCCGCTGTCCGTGGACCTCGGCGACCCGGCCGCGGTGATCCGCGCCCGCAACGCCTACAGCCAGCGGCTCGACGACTTCCCGAACGACGACTTCGCGTTCCGCCACGCCGAGCGCATGCTCGACTACATCCACGGCGACGGCCTGGACCGCGTGCTCCCGATGCCCATCCAGCGCTGGAACCTGGGCGGTCTCAACATCCTCGCGCTCGCGCACGAGGTCCTCTCGGAGTACGAGGTGAAGTTGCAGGCCCAGACCCCGGGCTGGCTCTGGATCATGGGCTACGCCAACGAGTGCGAGGGTTACGTCGCGGGCAACGGCGTCCTGCAGTCCGGCGAGTCGCAGCACTTCGGTTACGAGGCCGGCTGGACCGACGACTCGACGATGTCCGGCCCTGGCTCGTGGACGACCTTCTACGCCTGGCCCGCACCGCTGAAGTTCACCCCGAGCGGCGCCGCCGCACCGGGGTCGACCGAGCGCCTGATCGTCGACGCGTGCACGAACATGCTGAACCTCTGAGGGGGGAGTGAAAGATGCCAGGACCCAGCACCACGTTGTCGGCCCGCTACGGCCTCGCTCCGGTCTACCCGTGCGACACGGCCGGCGATCTGTACCTGTTCGAACACTCGACACCGGCCACCGGCACCTTCGCCTGGGGGGAGAGCTACCAGGTCGGTGCCGGCTGGCAGGGCCGCGTGCTCGCCGGCCCCAGCGGATGGATGTTCAGCATCACCACCGGTGGTGAGCTGAGACTGTTGCACTACAACGGAACCAACTGGGACGACATCGCGGGGGCAGGTGAGTACAAGGTCCTCGGGCAGGGGTGGGCCTACTCCGCGGCGAACACCCGGTACCGGATCTCGGTCGACGAGGACGGTGTCATCTACACGCTGGACGCCGCCGGCAACCTCAAGGCGCACTACTACAACTTCGCGACCCACCAGTGGGCCGTGCAGGATGCTCTGCTGGACACCGGGCTCACCCAGTACAACGCGATCATCGCGACCAGTCGCGGCGTGGTGTACGCACGCACCGCCGCCGGTGCGTTGTGGCGCTACCACATCGACTTCTGGACCAACGCCACCGCGAAGTGGGTCAAGCCCACCGCCCAGGTCCTCACCGGCTGGCAGAACATGAAGAACTTCAGCTCGCCCGGTGGCGAGGTGTTCTACTCCGTCAACGCCAACAACGGCAACCTGCTCTGGTGGAGCTACAACCCGGTCACCAAGGTGTGGAAGTCCACCGCCGGGAAGAGCATCGGCAGCGGGTGGAACTCCGAGCAGGATGTCGTCGTGCAGTCCAACGCCTGCAGCCGGTTCCCCTGGGACACCGCCTGCAACTCCTTCGGCCCGCAGGACGGCGGTGCCGTCATCACCCGACTCAACCAGGTGAAGAAGAACTAACTCGGTTGCGCCATCCGGTCCCGCCGTGGAGCCTGTCCACGGCGGGACCTTTTGCGCATCCCCTGCGAGTGGTCTGGACCTAGGCGCAACCTCCCCCGGTGCTGCACGTCATGAGGAGTGCTGAACACAAAACGAATCTGGGGGATTCGCTATGACTCACGTCAGCAGACGTACAGTGCTGGCCGCAGGAGCCACTGCCGCCGCCGCAACCGCATTGGCCAGAAGCGGCGTCGCGTTCGCCGCGCCGGCCGGGGCCCGCAGCCTGCCCACCGGGGGAAGCTTCGTCACGATCGTCGCTCACTCCGACGACGATCTTCTGTTCGTCAACCCGGACATCCAGCCGTCCATCCTTTCTGGACAGCCGGCCCGGACGATCGTCCTGACCAGTGACGAGGACGACGGTTCCAAGATTCCGCCTCTGACTCCCGAGGAGTTGTCGGCGCGTCTGCGGGAGGGACAGCGCTCCGCGTACGCGTCGCTCGCGGGCCAGCCCAACGAGTGGCACCGCGAGACCAAGGAAGTCGCCACGATGGTCATCGAGGTGGCCACGCTGGTCGGTGCGCCGAACGTGCAGCTCATCTACCTGAACCTGCCGGACGGCGGTAGCCCGGCGAACCCGACGGCGTTGGCGAACCTCTGGAACGACCCGAACTTCGCCTGCCCGGCGATCCTGCCCACGGGCGGCCCGGTCGAGGACGCTCAGTGGTACAACCAGGCGGACGTGCACAACGTCCTGGTCGGGCTGCTCGACGAGTACCAGCCCACCGTGATCCGCATCCAGGACCCGCAGCCGCTCCTCGCCCTGCCCGGCGAACCCACCGAACACACCGACCACATCCACGCGGCGAAGTTCGCGACGAAGGCCGTCAAGACCTACGAGGGAACCAACGGGCGCGGGTTCGTCCTGCTCACCCGGTACCGCTGCTACAACATCGGCGCGGCGCCCAAGAACGTGCCGGACGCTCTGCTCGGCCCGAAGGCCGCGGCCTACAGCGCGTACGCCGAGCTCGACCCGAACACCGGGGACGCGTTCGACGAGCACGTCTTCCGCAACTACCACCGCTGGCCGGTCGCCGCGCCGTGGGCGATCGTCGACGGCACCGGCACGCTGCACGCGTTCGTCGCGGCGGGCGACTCGCTGATGTGGTGGCACCAGGCCAACAACGGCGCCTGGGTCGGCCCGGAGATGCTGCGCGGCGGCACGTTCGCACCGGGCGTCGCGGTGGCGCTCAACGGATCCGGCCGCGTGCAGGTCGCCGTGCTGGACCTCGACAGCGGCTCGATCCTCACCGCCGGCCAGTCCGCACCGGGCGGCGGTTTCGGCACCTGGGTCAACGTGGGCAACCCGGACGGCGCCAACCCCGCATACGGCACGCCGGGCCTCGTGCTCAACGGCACCGGCGGGCTGGAGCTGTTCGCGATCAACCAGTCCAACGGCGTGAGCAACGCCTGGCAGGAGAGCAACGGATCGTTCAGCGCCTGGGAGGCGTTGCCCGGCGACGGCAGCATCAACCTGTCGCCGCCCGTCGGCTTCACCTCGTCGACCGGCAGGATGCACCTGTTCACCGACGCCAACGGCAAGCTCAACCACTGGCACCAGAACAACGGGGCCGGGGTCGAGTTCAAGCCGATCACGTCAGAGAGCACGCACGCGCCCGGCATCGCGCTGGACGGCGACAAGGTGCGCACCCTGGTCCGCGAGCACGGCGACGGCGCCGTGGGCACGATCGCCGAACTCACCAGCAACGGCACGTTCGGCGCGATCGCGCACCTCGGCGGCCAGGGCGGCGTCGGCCCGGTCGCGGCGGTGACGTCCGGTGGGGCCACCGGCCGAGTGCTCGCCTTCGCGCGCAACGACGACTACGGCATCAGCGTGGCGCGGCAGACCAACGGCAACACGTTCTCGCCGTGGGAGGACCTGGGCGGCTACGCCGAGGTCGGTCCGGCCGCTGTGCGCGACGCTATGGGCAACGTGCGCGTGCTGATCGTTGGCGGGGATGCCGTGCTTTACGAGCGCAAGCAGTCCACGCCTGGGGCCACCAGTCCGTTCGGCGACTGGCAGCAGGCGGGCAACTAACGCCCGCGGCCGTTTTGGCGCGAAAAGCACGTTCGGGCCGTCTAGTGGCACGAACGTGCTTTTCGCGCCGTCTGTCTACGCCGGCGTGGCGAGCACGAAGTCGGCCACAGCACGGGCGAACTCGTCGGGCTGCTCGATGTGCCCGAAGTGCCCGCTCTCCTCCAGCACGACCAACCGCGACCCGGGAATGCGTTCGTGCAACTCCGTCCCCCACCGAGGCCCGCAGATGAAGTCGTGCCGCCCCACCACAACGAGAGTGGGCACGTCGATCGACCCCAACACCTCGCGATCATCGATCTGAGTCGGCACGCCCAGCTCATCGAGCCCCGAGATGAAGGTGCCGGCGACCCCGGCCGCGAAATCGGCGAACTCCTCGGCGCGCCCCTGGTAGTCCGCGAAGTAGGCCGGCAGCAGACGGCGCGCCACAGCGGTGAACTGGTCGTCGCTCGCCACACCGCCCACCGACTGCCAGGCCTCGAGAACGTCGGTCGCGGCGTGCCGTTCAACGAAGTCGGTCAGGTTGCGGCTGGCCTCCGCGAAGTGCTCCTGGCCGACTGCGGGAGCGCTCTCGTAGAGCACCAACCCGGCCAGCCGGTCGGCGAGGTGCAGGGCGCAGTGCTGGGCGACGAAACCGCCGTGGGAATGGCCCAGCAGGTGGACCTTGGGCAGACCGAGGTGGTCGATCAGGCCGGCCACCGCCCTGGTGTAGCGGTCACGCGTGTAGCCGTGCGGGTGGGTGTCGAGCCGGCCCGACTCGCCGGTGCCGAACGGTTCGATGTAGACCGTGGTCAGGTGCTTCTCCACGGCCGGCATCTGGAGGTACTGCCAGACGAATCCCGGGCCGCCGGGGTGTACGAGGCACACCGGGCCACTTCCCGCCACGTGGTAGCTCAGGGACACGCCGTCGATGTCGACGGAGTGCGGTCCCGGCGTCAGTGCGTTCACGATCGTCTCCGATTTCGTCAGTGCCGTTGCGACACAGACGAGATGCGGAGCAGGGGACGAAGTTCGAACTCGGCGTGGTGATCCAGGTCACCCTCGGTCGGGGTGGAACAGGCGCAGTCGCTGGACCTGGCCGTCCCCGATGGTCATCAGCCACACCACGGACGGAGGGCAGTGCTCCGGATCGTCCGGCGGGCTGATCAGGTCCATCTCCCAGATGGCGACGTCGCGCCCGGCGATCGTGTTGACGGGCCGTTGCCGCACGCCCGCTTCGAGGTCGCGGTCCATCGCGGCGAGAGTCTGATCGAGTCCGTACTGCTGGCCGCGCCCGCCGACCATCTTGAACCGGGAGGACCACCGTTCGGCGGCCACCTCGTGGAACCGCCCTGCCTCCGCCGCGGCCAGGGTCTCCACTGCCTCGCGACGCGTCGCCCCGTTCAGATCGGCAGCGCTGTCGTGCGTGCTGTCGGCGGTGGCGAGCAAGGCCGCGGCCATCTTGGTCCGCGCCTGGTTGAGCCTGCTCCGGACGGTGCCGACGGGCAGTTCGCACGCCTCGGCGATGTGCTCGTACGCGGTCACCCCGCTGAAGTGCCGCAGCATCAGCACCTTGCGGAGTGGAGAGGAGAGCTCTCCCATCGCGGTCCAGATCCAGTCCTGCAGCGCGTGCGTCTCGACGACCTGGTCCGGGCTCGGCTCCGCCGAGATCAAGGTGTCGGACAACGGGATTCCGGAGTCGATGCCGCTGCGCAACCGCATCCGGCACGAGTTGCGCACGATCGCCCGCAACCACGCGCCCACCGCCGCGGGGTCACGCACGTCCCCGATGCGACGCAGGGCCGTCAGCGCGGCGTCCTGCACCGCGTCGTCCGCCTCAGGCCGGTGCCCCAGCACCGTCAGCGCCACGGCCTTCATGCCTGCCTGGTGCCGTTGGAGCAGCACGCCCAGAGCGGCGACATCACCTGCCTGCGCGCACAGCGTCAACTCGGCGTCCGGAAGCCCCTCGCTGGCGTGCACAGCACGAGTGTACGAATGTGAGCCACGACACTTCCCCAGGTTCGAACTTCCGAGCCGCGCCTCGCATCGGGATGGGCATGCAGCAGAAAAGCGAATCCGCCGAAGCGGAGTTCATGTACCAGTACGAAGCCGCCGCGCCCGAGTCTCTCGGCGTGACCGCGGTCCGGCTCGCGGGCGGCGTCGCCCTGCACATGCGCCACGACCCCATCTCGTACTGGAGCAAGGCGCTGGGGTTCACCGAGACCGTCACGCCGGAGCTGGTCGAGCGCATCCTCGACTTCTACCGGTCCTGCGACGCGACGACGGCGGTCCTGCAGTTCGCGCCGCACGTCCTTCCCGACTCGTTCACCGATCTCGCAGCCGAGGTGGGCCTCGAGGAGGCCGGCTCGATCGTGAAGCTGGGGTGCGCGACCAGCGACGTCAAGATCGCCAAGACCGACTTCCGCATCACCCGAGTCGCCGAGAGCGACGCCGCTGAGTGGGGTGAGGTGATCCTCAAGAGCTTCGGCGCCCCAGGCACACCGCTGTCGGAGATGGTCGCGAACAGCGTCTCGAACCCGGACTTCCACGGCTTCGCCGCGTGGGACGGCGACACCATGGTCGCGGGCGGCAACCTGCTCGTGCACGGCGACGTCGGCTCCATCAACACGGGCGGCACGCTGCCCGAGTACCGCGGTCGCGGCGCCCAGTCGGCCTTGATCGCGGCCCGCGCGCAGGCCGCGCACGAGGCCGGCTGCCGATGGGTCGTCGCGGAGACCGGTGTGCCCGAGCCGGGGCAGAGCAACAGGTCGTTGAACAACCTGCGGCGAGCCGGGCTGCAGGACCTGTATCAGCGGCAGGACTGGCGGTGGACGGAGAAAGGGCTCTAGTCGTGGGGAGCGAGCGCGTCGACGCAGACGGCGAGATCGTGCAGCAGCCGGTCTTGCTGGGCTGTGGAGAACGGCGTGAGCATCCGCTGTTCGACCGCACGCACGACGCTGCTGGCGGCGCGTAGCTGCGCGCGGCCGGCGACGGTGAGCTCGCTGGGCAGGGCCCTGCCGTGCGGCGCGGTCGCCGGCCGGGTGACCAGTCCGCGGTCCTGCAGTCCGCGCAGCACCAGGTTCATCGACTGGCGGGTGACGAACACGGCCCGCGCCAGCTCCGCGTTGGACAGTCCCGGTTGTTGTGAGAGCACTTCGAGACAGGAGTACTGGGGCACGGTCAGATCCAGCGGACGCAGGGCGGCGTCCATGGCGGTGCGCAGCGCGACAGCCGCTCGCTTCAACGTGTAACCGACTGCCTTGTCCAGCGGACCGACCATCTCGCCTTGACCCATGTCAGCATGATGACATACCGTTCGGATGTCAGTACATTGACATCCGAGTGGAGGACGACATGACTGTGACCGGACCAGATTTCCTCGCCCTGCAGGTGCGCGACCTCGAGCGCGCGGCCTCGTTCTACGAGGCTCACCTCGGGTTGCACAGGCTGCCCGCCAACCCGCCCGGTGCGGTGGTGTTCGACACCGCGCCGATCTCGTTCGCGGTGCGGGAGCCACTGCCGGGGGTGGACCTGGACGCGGTGCACCCACGTCCGGGCGTGGGGGTCGCATTGTGGTTGCACGCCAACGACGCGCAAGCCCTGCACGACCAGTTGGTCATCGACGGCGTCCCGATCGTGACGGCGCCGTTCGACGGGCCGTTCGGTCGCACGTTCGCCTTCTCCGACCCGGACGGGTACGCGATCACCATCCACGACAAGGCTTGAGGTCTGGCCGGTGTCCGCAGTGGACGATCTTGTCGGTGCTCGTCGGCATAGTGGTGTCACATCCACGATGCCGAGGAGGAACCATGTGCTGGGCCTGCGACCATCCCACCGCCGAACTGAGCGACTACCTCGAAAATCTGCGCGCGGTCATCCGCAAGTGCGGCTGGGCGGTACAAGGAGTTGAACGAGATCGGGTGCATCCGCCGTGGGCCTACACGGTGGGCCTCACCGCGCACGGCAGGCCGGAGTTGGTGGTGACGGGCCTCGCGCTCGACCGGTCACAAGAACTGCTGAACGCCGTCGCGGCCCACCTGCTGCACGCCGACGTGCCGGCGGCGGGCGTGCAGGTCGAACTGATCGGCGGGCCGCTCATCGAGTACGTCGAGTTGTCCGAGCCCTCCGCGCATCTGCGGATGGCGGTCGAGCTCTACGGCACCGAACTGCGTGCTCTGCAACTGGTGCACGCGGACGATCGGGGTCGGTGGCCGTGGGACCGCGGCTATCGCGGCGGCCGAGGTGGGCAGCCGGTCCTCGGGATGCGGTCGCGCCACACCGCCGACCCACCGACTGCCTGAGAGGGCGCGGCCAGCCCTCAGTCCTCGAGAAGGTCAGCGAGGTGGTGACCGAAGCGGATCTCGAGGTCGCCGGGCTGCTGCATGCCCTTCTTGAACAGCTTGGCCACGCGCTGCTGCGTCTCCGGCCAGGCCAGCGCCCTGCCGAAGGCGGTCTGGCTCTCCAGCAGGTGTTCGGTCGCGGGCAGCGTCACCCGGTCGGTGAGCTGCTTGGCGGAGGCCACGGGCCGCTTGTCGAAGGAGGCGACTCGGCGGGCGAACGCGTCGACGAACGCGTCCAGCTCGGCGTCGGGGACCGCGCGGTTGATGTATCCGTAGCGCTCCGCGGTCCGCGCGTCGAAGTCGTCCGCGCCGATGATGATCTCCAGCGCGCGTGCGCGGCCGACCAGGTGTGCCAGGCGTTCCACGCCGCCTCCGCCGGGGATGACGCCTGCCCCGACCTCGGGCTGGCTCAGCACGGCGTTCTCCTCGCTGGCGAAGCGGAGGTCGCACGCGAGGGCGAACTCGCTGCCCGCGCCGCGGGCCCGGCCGCGGATCTTCGCGATCGACAGGACCGGCGCGGACGCGAGGCGGGTGAACAGGTCGGTCATGCCGGGCAGGCCGGACGGGCCGATCTCGCGTGCGGCGGGCACGGATTGGCCCGTCATGTCGAAGTGCGCGAGGAAGAAGTCGTCGATGGCGCTGTCGAACACGATGACGCGGACCTCGTCGCTCGCCTCCATGCGGTCCACGACCTCGCGCAGGCCGGCGAGGAAGGCGGTGTCGACGACGTTGAGCGGCGGGTTGTCGAAGGTCACCTGCCAGTACGCGGGCGAGATCTCCTGCACGTGGACGGCGTCTTGGCTCATGGTCCTACTTCCGTTCCGGTTGAGTCTCCACTCTACAGTCTGGATATATAAACACAACTCAGATAGGAGTGATGATTGCTGAGTTTCAGTTCACAAGTTCGGCTAGGATGAGCGGCATGAGGGTCTATTCCGACGAGCCTGCGTGCTCGATCGAGCGGAGTGTCGGGATCCTCGGCGAACGCTGGTCGCTCCTGATCATTCGGGAGATCTTCCGAGGTCATCACCGGTTCAGCGAGATCCGCGAGGCGCTCGGGATCGCGCCGAACCTGCTCAGCGCACGGCTGAAGTCGTTGATCGACGCGGACGTCATCGACACCCGCACCTACCAGGAGGCGGGCAGCAGGCCCAGGGACAGCTACCACCTGACGGCCGCGGGGAAGAACCTCCTGATCGTGCTGGCCGCCTTCCAGCAGTGGGGTGACAGCAACCTGCCGCGGCCCTCTGGACCATCGGCGTTGCGGCGCACGCGCCACGGAGATCGGCCGGTGCGCGTGGCGTTCCTGGACGACGCCGGCAACGAGGTGCCGGTCAGCGAGGTCGTCTTCGCCGCTCCCGAGTAGGGACCTGGCGGGCCGGTCAGCAGGGTGGGGTGTACGGGACGTCCGGAACGTGCCGGCGCCACTCGTCCTCGGTGAGGCGCGGCCCCGCCGAGTCGCAGGCTTCGGCGATCGCGGCGTCGAGGTTCGCGTTCAGCAGCCGCATGGTCGGATCGAACATGGTCCACACCAGCGTCCGGCCGTCCGGGCTGAACGCGATGTCGGCGACGGCGATGGCGGCTCCGGTCAGGGTGGCGATCTCGGTGACGTGCCGGGGATCGCTGACGTCCCACAGTCGCACCGTGCGGTCGTCACTGCCGGACGCGAGCGTGCGCCCGTCGGTGCTGAACGCGACGCTGCCGACGACGTCCTCGTGGCCGATGAGCGCGGGATGCTCGGAAGGCTTGCGGGGGTCGGAGACGTCCCACAGCCGCACGGGTTTGTCGTTGCCGCTGCCGACCGCGAGCGTGCGCCCGTCCGGGCTGAACGTCAGGTCGTACACGTCGATCCGGTTGCCCGACAGCGTCGCGATCTCGGCGCCGTCCTGCCACAGCCGCACGCTGTGGTCGTCGCTCCCGGTGGCGAGCGTCCTGCCGTCGGGGCTGAACGCCACCCCGCGCACCGCGTCCGTGTGGCCCCGCAGCACGGCGGTCTCGACGGGGTTGCGCGGGTCGCTGACGTTCCACAGCCGCACCACGCCCGTGCTGGAGCCGACCGCGACAGTGCGCCCGTCCGGGCTGAACGAGACCGCGCGGACAGCCCCCTCGCCGGTCAGCACGGCGATCTGCTGCTGCTCGCTCCACAGCCGCACGGTGCCGTCGTCGCCGCTGGACGCGAGGACCTTTCCGTCCGGGCGGTAGGACAGGGCGCGTACGGCGCCGGTGTGGCCGGTGAGGGTGCCGAGCCGCGCCGGTTTGCGCCGGTCGTCGACGTTCCACAGGTGGATCAGCCGGTCGCGGCCCGCCGTCGCCAGCGTGCCGTCCTTGCTGAACGTCGCCGCGTAGACCGCCTCGTCGTGAGCGGTCACGACGGTGGCCAGGGTGCTCAGCACGCCGTCACGGGTCTTGCGGGTCGCGGCGAGGTTGTGCGCGACGAGGCCGAGTTGCAGCCCGAGCGACGGGTTCGCGCGGTGCTCCACCACCGCCTCGGACGCGAGGTTCTGGGCGATCGCGCTGTTGCGTTGCGACGTGATCTCGTTGCGCGCCCGCACGGCGTAGATCGTCGTCGCCGCCGAGACGGTCAACAGCACCGCGAGCACGCCGACCAGGTAGGTGAGGCGTTTCGCCCGGCGCCGGGCGAGCACGTGTTCCTCGGCTTCGGCATCGGTGCTGGCCTCGACGAACGCCCGTTCGCGAGCCGTGAGCGCCTGAGATCGGGTGGCCCACTCGCGGGCGATCGCCAGCCGGGCTCCCCGGTACAGCGCGCTGCGGTCGCGGTCGAGTTGTTCCCACACCTCGGTGGCGTGGGTCAGCTCCCGGTGCACGCGCTGCCCGTCGCGGTCGCTGCTCAGCCATTCCCGCAACCGTGGCCACGTGCGGATCAGCGCCTCGTGGGTGATCTCGATGCTCTCCGTGTCGCGCACGACGAGCCGTGCGGCGGTGCACTTCTCCAGCACCACGGCGGTGTCCTGGTCGTCGTCGAGCTCAGCGGGGGAGATGCGGCGTTTGGTGTCCTCGGTGCTCTCGCCCAGCACGGCCAGGCGCCGGAAGAGGTCCCGCGCGCGGTCCTGCTGGCGTGCGTCGAACGAGCCGTAGACCGCCTCGGCCGTCTTCGCGAGCGCCCCGTCGATGCCGCCGACGGCCTGGAATCCGGTGAGCGTGAGCCGATTTCCGCTGCGACGACGCCAGGTCTCCAGCAACGCGTGCGACAGCAGCGGCAGCACACCCGCCCGGCCGTGGGCGTGCGCGACGAGCGTGGCGGCGAGGTTGCCCTCGACCGTGCAGTTCGCCTTCATCGCGGGCAACGTGATCGCCTGGCGCAGCTCCTCGGCCGTCATCGGGCCGACGGTGAACTGGGCGTCCTGCAGCGCGGCCGCCAGCTCGGGGATCATGCAGCAGTGCGTGTAGAAGTCCGCCCGCACGCTGAGCACCGCTCTGCGACTGAGCAGTTCGGCGATGAACTGAGACCGTTCGTCCGGGTCCTGGCAGAGGGTGAAGACCTCTTCGAACTGGTCGACCACGATCACGGTCTCCTGGTCGGCCGGGAAACCGGGCACCAGTTGCAACGGATGTTCGCCCGGCGTCAGAAGAATGTGCGCCGGCAGCTGCGGAAGAAGTCCCGCGCGAATCAACGACGACTTTCCCGACCCGGACGGGCCGAACACCGCGACGAATTTCTGCCGTTGCACACGAGTGAGGAGATCTTCGACAAGGCGTTCCCGGCCGAAGAACCGTGACGCGTCCTCGGCGCGATAGGCGGACAACCCGACATAGGGCGCCTCGTCGTCATCGTCCGGCTCGGCGACGTCCGGCTCGATAGCGACCGTCGCATTGAGTTCGGCCGCGAGAGAGTGCCACCGCTGCTCCCAGAGTTCGATGTCGCCGCCGCACGCGCGGACGTAGGCGAGCGTGACCTCCAGAGTGGGGAACCGGCGCCCGCCCGCGGCCTCGGCGAGCGTCGTCGCGGAGTAGCCGCCGCGCTTCCCGAGCTCGCGGTAGGACGGGCCGCCCGCGTCCTGACGCAAAAGCCGCAGGTCAACGGCGAACTCGACAAGAGGGGTCCCATCGAGCTCCAGCGGTCGCTCTGGTCTTGGCACCTGACGTCTTCCCCTCGGATCGAGTTGTCAGGTGCGTCGCTCTCCGGCGCCTGACAACACAACCACGCTATACACCACACGTCCGGCTTCGATGGCCAGCATTGGGGGTGTCATCGAAGCCGGACAGGAGCGCTGCGCCCGGCATTTCGTGCTGCCCGGCTTTCAGCGCACTCTCATCGCCGGGCCTTCCGAGTGAACGGCCTCGCGCCCCCGCCGGGGATCCGGGGGGACAGGCGGCGAAGCCCCCGACTGGGGTGGGGGCTTCGCCCCGCCAACGCCGAAACGCCTATGCCCTGGCGCCGCTCAACCGTTGCAGCAACACCTGCTCGATCACCGCGACGAGGACTTCCTTGACCGACTCGCGGTCTCGCGCGTCGCAAGCGACAAGTGGAATGTGCTGATCCACGCCCAATGCCTCGCGCACCTCGTCGAGGTCGAACATCTGGGCCTGGTCGAAATGGTTGACCGCGACGATGAACGGCGTGCCGTGCACCTCGAAGTAGTCCAGCACCGGGTAGCAGTCCTCGACGCGGCGGGTGTCCACCAGCACGATCGCGCCCAGCGCGCCGTCGACCAGGTCGTCCCACAGGAACACGAAGCGGTCCTGGCCCGGTGTGCCGAACAGGTACAGGATCAGCGACTCGTCCAGCGTGATCCGGCCGAAGTCCAGCGCGACCGTGGTGGTGTGCTTGTCCGGCAACGCGCCGGAGTCGTCGACGCCGACCGCGACCTCGGTCATCGCCGCTTCGGTGACCAGCGGCTCGATCTCGGAGATCGCGCCGATGAAGGTGGTCTTGCCGACCCCGAACCCGCCGGAGATGACGATCTTCGCCGAGGAGGGGCCGCGTGAGGGGTCAGAGCGCCCGGACAAGGTCGCGCATCCTTTCGATGGTGGCGAGCGGCAGCTCACCGGACTCCGCGATCGACACGTGCCTGGCCGTGGCCAGGTCACCGATGACCACTCGCGCGACCCCGATCGGCACCCCCAGCGCCGACGCGATCTCCGCGGTCGACAGCGGCCGCTGGCAAAGGCGGACGATCGCGCGCTCTTCGAACTGCAGTGGGGCGGACAACGCGGCCGGTTGCGCCTGCACCAACGTCTCGATCCGCAGGTCGTCGCGCACCGGCCGGGTCCGCCCGCTGGTGACGATGAACGGCCGCACCACCAGTTCGTCCACTTCGGACTCCCTGATCTGGCGCGGGTCCGCAGGCGCGTCGGCGGCCGGTTCGAACCAGGACTGCGGTCGGCTCGCCGGGATCATCCTGGGATCCGGGAGCCGGTGTGGGTCTTCGAAGTTCATCGCCGCAGGGTTTCTCGTAGTTCTGTGATCAGCGCCGGGTTGAGCAACGTGCCCGCGCGTTCGGCGAGCACCGCGATCTCGTAGCCGACCAGGCCGATGTCGCAGGAAGCGTCCGCGATCACGCCGACGCTGCTGCCGTCCGCGATCGCCGACACCAGCAGGAAACCTCGCTGCATCTCGATCATGACGAGCTTCAGGCCGTCGAAGTCGTAGCTGCGCGCCGCGCTGCGCGACAGGCTGACCAGCCCGGACACCATCGCGGCCAGCCGATCGGCCGCGTCGCGGGTCAGACCGTCGGACATGGCGATCAGCAGCCCGTCGGACGACACCGCGACGGCGTCGCGCACGCCGTCGGTGCTCCGCACGAAGTTGACCATCATCCAGTTGAAGGTCTGCGGGTCTTTCTGCCGAACGTCGGCCGTCACGGGGACTCCTCGATCTCGTCGGTGCCGCGCTGATGTGCCGAGCGGAACCGGGTCAGCATCGTGCGGACCTCCTCGGGCGACCGCTCCTCCACCGCGACGTGGGCCGGGCGGGGCGGGTTCGGCCTGGCTTCGATGGTCTTGTTCCTGGGGTTGCGTTTCACCAGGCCGTTGCGCGTGGTCCGGCTGGGCTCGGGGGTCTCGACGCGTGGTGGTCGCTGCAGCACCGCGGTGGCGGTGCCGTTGGTGGTGGGGACGTCCGCTTCGACCACCGGCCACCTGATCTCCCCGGTCGGTTCGGCCGGTGCCTGCGCCGGTACGACCGCTGGTGCGACCACAGGTTTGTCGGCGAGGATTTCCGCGGGAAGCAGGAGCCGGCCGACGATTCCGCTGACCGGGGACACGGTCAGCTCGACCTCGATGCCGAGCCGCTCGGCCAGCCTGCCGACCACGTAGTGGCCGAGGAACCGGGTCGGCGCGACGATGAAGTCCTCCTCGCCGCGCAGCCGGGCGTTGGCCTTGGCCAGCTGCTCCCGCGACATGCCCACGCCGTGGTCGACGACCGCGAGCATGTACTGGTCGCCCAGGCGCCGGCCGTGGATCTCCACCTCGAGGTCCGGCGGCGAGAACGCGAGCGCGTTCTCGATCAGCTCGGCCAGCATGTGCGCCAGTTCGCTGACCACCGCGCCGGTCACGTGCACGGTGTCCACGCGGCGCAGCGCAACCCGCCGGTAATCCTCCACTTCGGACAGTCCGGCACGGATGACGTCGGTGATGGCGAGCGGTTCGGCCCACCGCCGCGGGCTCTGCTCGCCGACGAGCACGAGCAGGCTCTCGGCGTTGCGGCGCATGCGGGTGGCGAGGTGGTCCAGCTCGAACAGGTTCGCGAGCGCCGCTGGGTCGAGCTCCTCGCGCTCGAACTCGCTGATGAAGCCGAGCTGTCGGCGGACCAGGTTCTGGTTGCGCCTGCCCAGGTTGGCCAGCGACTCGGTGGTGTTGCGGCGCAACAGGGCCTGCTCGCCGGCCAGTTCGAAAGCCGTGCTCTGCACCCGATCCAGAGCATGCGCGACCGACGCGATCTCATCCCCGGCACGGGCAGGCGCGCGCACCGGTTCCGGCGGAGCGGGCGTACTCGCGCCCGGCGCGTGCCAGCTGGCCACCGAGTCCGGCAGCCGCCGGGCAGCGATGTCGTGCGCCTCCGCGGCGAGTACGGCCAGCGGCCGGACGATCGACCGCAGACTGCCGACCACCAACGCCACCTCGAGACAGATCGCGAGCACGGCCAGGATCAGGAACACGACCAACGCACCGGTCGCGTCGTCGCGCAGGCCGGCCGCGCGCTGCCGGAGATCCTCGCCGACCGCGCGTTGCACCTCCCGCATCTGGTCGACGACCGAGGTCATCTGCGTCCACCACTCGACAGGATCGACGCGCTCGGCGATCGGCCCCTGCGCCGACGCGACGGCTTTTGTCTCGGAGTCGGCGGCTTTCAGAGCGAGTTCGGTCTTCAGACTGCCGTCCAACTGGGCCCGCCTGGCCACGCCGGCGTCGCGCTGGAACGCCGCGAGCGCGACCTGCTTGGCCGCGCGGATCTCGGTGAAGCGGATGTACTCGCCCGCACCGAAACGGCCCGCGGCGAAGACACCGTTGAGGAATCCGCGTTCCTGCGCGGTGGCCTCCTTGGCCGCGCCAAGCGCACCGAGCGCCTGCAAGCCGCGCCTGAGGTCCGAGTCGCGCGCCTGGTCGAGACCGGGTTCGACCTCGTTCAGCGCGGCGATTCCGGCGGTGTACCACTGAAACGTGGCGGCTTTGTCAGCACGACCCGCGTCCACGTTCTGCCTGGTCGTGACCAGGAGGTTGAGCCGATCGAGCGCGGCGCGCACCGCGGGTGCACCGGGCGTGCTGTCGTCCGCGACGGCGTTGTTCAACGTTCCCAACGCTTTGTCGGTCGCTTCCCGCTGGGGACCCATCGTCGCGGCGTAGCGGGACTCGCCGCCGAGCATGCCGTTGGTGAGTCCGCGCTCGCGTTGCAGTTCATGCGCCACGTCCTGCACGGTCAGCGCGAGCGAAACAGCCTTCTGAGTGTTGGAGGCGGCGGAGTAGTCGGCGAACTGACCGACCATCGTCACGCCGAGCAGGGCCAGCACGAGCGCCAACGACACCAGGAGGATCTGAGTCAACCGGTGGCGAATCGTCCGCGGCGTGATCAACCGCTTGAAGAGTTCGGCAGGTGCGCCGATGCCGGACGCTGACTGGTGGCGTGCGTTCACAGCGTCCTCCGATTGTGGAATCGACATCCGCCCACGAAAACGATTCCCGGCCATTGCCCCCGCCTGGGCACGCGATAACGTTGCACGAGGTCAAAACACTGTCAATACGACGAACGGTGGACCAGCCCGCCCATCTATTACCCCTGGTGACGGCGATCGGCTACCGTTCGGCGTAACCCCAGGTCAGGGTGATCGCACCATCACTATCGGTGACAGCGGTTCGAGTTAATACCATGTGAAGGAATGTAAACCGCACGTCACCATCTCCGACATACCGCGCCGTCGCGCCGGTGCGACTATTCACCGAAGCCCGGTCGCAGAAGCGCGCAGTTCTTTACCGCCCCTTTTCGCCATTGCCGGGTCCTGTCGCTTATACCTGAACATGACATCGCTGCGACCCGGCAGGTGTGTGAAAAATGAAGACTTCCGCATTGCCTCAATGGCTCCTGGACCTCGCGACGGCCCGCATGCACTACGAGGAGCGGTTCGGCTGGCCGGTGAGCATCTCGATCCACGAGCGACACCTCGCCATCGCGCTGGGGCGAACCCTCGACGCGATCGTCATGCCCGCCCCTCTCGCCACCCAGGTCCACACCCAACTCGGCATCGCCATGCTCTCGGGCCCCGTCATCGCGAACCCCGACGGCACGCTCTGGACCTTCCTCACCCAGCCGGCCACGCCAGGCCTGGCCATCGATCTGCCCGGCGTGCAGCGCGCAGGTACTCACACAGTGATCCCGACTCCGGGCACGGATTGGCGATGGGTCAAGGAACCGGGACCGAGGCACGTGCTCCCGTCGGTCTGCACCGTGGTGGCGACCACGCGCCGGATCCTCGCCGTCCCAAAAGGAATCTGAAGGTCGCCGTGTCCGGAGTGGACGATCTTGCCGGTGCTCGGGCCGCGGCCGGGCCCGAGCGTGATCACCGCCCGGTCAGCCGGTCAGGCCGATGACCTCCGCGAGATCCGCCCGGCCGCGGATGGCCAGTTTCCGGTACAGGTTCGTGAGGTGCTTCTCCACGGACCGCAGGCTCACCCCGTACCGCGTGGCGATCTCCAGGTTCGTGCGCCCCTCGGCGGCGAGCTTCGCCACCCTCAGCTCGGTCTTGGTCAACCCCGAGGTCGCGGCGACGGGGTGCGGGCTCGGGGCGTCCGCGGACTCGGCCGCGGTCTGGTCGATCAGCCCGGCCACCGTCGCCAGGCGGTGGCCGCGCGCCAGGTACTCCTCGGCGCTGCGGCGGTCGGTCTCGCTGAGCAGCCTGCCCAGTGACATCAGCGACTTGGCGAGCTCGGCCGTGTTGGCCGACTGCTCCAGCACGTCCACCGCCTCGCGCAGCATCGCGACGCCACGACCGCCGCCGATCAGCCTCCCGAGCACGCGCAGCGCGCGCCCCTTCGCGGCCGGGGCACCCCAGGCGTACGCCCGCCCGTACTCCTCCTCGGCCAGATCGATGGCCGCGTCGACGTCGCCCAGCTTCTCGTGCAGCCCGACGGCCCAGGCCCGCCACGGGAACAGCGTGGGGTTGGACCAGCCCGCGAGGTCCAGCTGCCTGCCGCAGTCGAGGAACTGCTCGAGGGCGGTCGCGGTGTCGCCGCGGGCCGCGACCACCGATCCGCTCACCATCCGCATCACCGCCGACAGGCTGTGGTCAGCGGTGGCCGCCTCGTCGTAGCGGGCCAGCAGCCGCTCGCACAGCAACTCGTCACGGGTCTCCAGCGCCACCGAGCCCAGCGTGATCATGGCCAGCGGGCCCGCCATGTCCCAGTCGAACGCGTCCGGTTCGAGCGACTCGACCGCGCGCGCCCTGGCCTCCTCGATCCGGCCGGAGTGCATCAGCACGAACGACTGCTCGAGACCGATGAAGTTCCGCTCGGTCGTCGCGCCCTGCTCCCGCGCGTGCTCCTCTGCCACGTCCAGCCACGAGGACAGCTCGGTCAGCGAGTCGGCCGTCGCCAGGGTGGTGACCAGGAGCGGCATCGCGGTGTAGACGTGGGCCAGGGAGGCGGGCTCGTGGGCCAGGATCGTCTCGCCCAGGGCGGCCACGTCGGACGCCTTCGCCCGCATCGCGATCGTGGTCGCGTGCAGGAGCACGGTGAGCAGCTCCCGTTCGCCCCCGCTTTCCACGCTCGGCACGTGGCCGAGTCCGCGCAGGCGCTCGACCGCTCCCTCCAGGCCGATCCGGTGGCCGACGTCCGCGTGCCGGACCCGTGCCTCCAGCCGGTGCGCGAGATCGCGGTCCACGCCCACCAACCCGGCCGGGACGCCCAGCTCGTCCGAGAGGTCCCGGATCAGGTCCCGCACCGGCCGGGTGGCCGCGCCGAGCACCGACGGTGCCAGCCGGACCACCGCGGCCGCGCGCTCGCGGAGTGATCTCAGCAGCGGGACGGCCTGGGAGATGTGCCGGACGGACGCGGCGGTGTCGATGCCGCGGGTCGCCGTGGCCAGCTCGACCAGCAGCCTGCCGCGGTCCTCGCCGTCGACGGAGCTGTCCAGCAACGCGCGCCGCAGGTAGCGGGCGGCCGACTCGGGCGCCCGCCTGCGCAGTGCCGTGTCCGCCGCAGAACGCAGGACGTCGATCGCGTAGGGACCCTGGGGCGCGGTGACCACCAGCAGCTGTGCCGCGACCTGTTCGGCCGGGAAACCGTGCTCGTGCAGCAGTTTCGCCGCACCCGCGTGGATGCGCTCGCGTTCGTCGACCGCCATCGACCGCTGCACCGCGTCCCGCACGGAGCGCAGCATCGATCCTGGCGACCAGTCGGCGGCGAGCAGTCCCAGCCTGCGCAGGGAGCGCAACGCCTCCACGGCTCCAACGGGGTCGAGGCCCGCGAGCCGGATGGCCAGGTCCTCGTCCGCGCCGTCGCCCAGCACCGCGATCGCCTTGGCGAGGGCGCGCACCGAGTACGGCTGCGCGCGCAGGCACGGGTCCAACCAGTCGCACAGCGACAGCGGACGCGCTGTGCGGGCCTTGCCCGCGCTGTCCGCCAGCGGCCGGCACCCTCGGTCGACCAGGTCCTGCAGCACCGACCACAGGAGCATCGGGTTGCCACCGGTGCTCTCGTGGCAGGCCAGCACGAACTCCTCGTCCCCCGGTTCGCCGAAGTGCTCGCGCACGAGCGTCCTGATCGCCCTCACCGACAGCGGTGGGGGCCGCAGCACGCTCGACGCCGCGGCGACCAGGTCCCTGACCAGCGGGACCTCCGCGCCGAGGTCACCTTCCCTGATGGAGACGACCACCAGCAGCCGCAAGCCGTGCAGCCGTCTGGCCCGGCTGCCCAGCCATCGCAGCGACACCTCGTCCGCCCACTGGAGGTCGTCGACCAGCAGCATCAGCGGTTGCGCGGCGGTGCACTCGCGCACCCGCCTCTCCAGGCTCAGCGGGTCGTCGGCGGGCGCCGCCACGCCGAGCAGCCTGCGGACCAACCCGAACTCGTCGTCGCTCTCCAACGCCGACGCGCTCGCCGACAGCGTCCGCACCCCGTGCTCCGCCGCCAGATCGGGCAGGGCAGCCAGCAACGACGACTTGCCGTTGCCGAGCGGGCCGCCGATCACCAGCAGGGATCCGCTGCTCGCGATGGCCTGGTGCAGGGCTTCTTCGACCTGGTCGAACTCGGCTTCACGCTCCAACAGCATCCAGATCACCCCCTTCGCCCACCAGGTCCAGCGCCGGACCCAGCTCGGCTCTCCCGGCGACGCCGATCTTGCGGTAGATGCTGGTCAGGTGTGCCTCGACCGTGCGTCTGGTCACGGCGAGCCCGAGCGCGATGTCCGAGTTGGACAGGCCTCGGGTGACCAGCCCGGCGACCCGTCGCTCGGACGGGGACAGCACCGACATGATCCTGGTGCTCAACTCGTGCGCCCGGCAGCCGAGCGGCCGCACGCCGTGGACCGCCGCGAGCTCCGTCACCTTCCGCAGCAACGGCACGACGTCCGCCGTCATCCCGGTCTTGAGCTTGAGCTCGGCCAGCTCGACGACTGCCTCCGCGTACCTCAGGCGCCACGGGGCACCGCGCAGGACCCGCACGGCCCGCGCGGTGTTCCGATCCGCGTCCGCGCCTTCCATGACCATCCCGGCCCACATCAGCGAGGCGCCGACCACGCTCGGCGCACCCCAGCGCTCGGCGAGGCCGAGTTCCTCGTCGACCAGCCTGATCGCCTCCTCGGTCTCGCCGCACGCCTGGTGCGCGAGGGCGGCCTGGGACCGCCACGCCGCCAGCGCGGGGTTCACCCACTGCCGCGCCCGCAGCCTGCGCCCGCACTCGTGGAAGTGCTCCAGCGCGAGCCGGGGCTCACCCGCGTGCAGGCACACCAGGCCCTTGACGAACAGCAGCCGGATCCACGCCGACCCGCGCTCGACCCCGCCCGGCCACGACATGTCGACGACCTGTTCGGCGAGGTCCCACCTCCCGTGCTCGAGGTGCACCATGGCCCGCGCCGACACGATCAACGGTTGTCTCATGGGGTGCCAGCTGTGCAGCGGCACCATCGCGAGCGCCTCCTCCAGGTCGGCCGTCGCCTGGTCCAGCAACCCGAGCCGCGAGTGCAGTTCCGCGCGCCGCACGAGCGTGGTCGCGGTCAGCACGTGGGCACCGCGGCTGCGCGCGTCGGCGATCACCGTCTCCAGTCCGGCCGCCGCCATCCGCACGTCGTCGGTCAGCACCAACGTCCGGCAGGCCTGGAGCCGCGGCAGGACGAGCCGGTCGGGCCGCCGGTCGGTCAGCGCCGCCAACGCCAACGCCCGCGCGCCCACCAGGTCCCTGCCCTTGACCAGCACCTCCCAGGCCGCCACGCCCGCCCGGTCCGGATCCGACGGGTGCTCCGGCAGTTCGCGGACCGCGGGCTGCCTCATCTCGGGCGCGTCGTGCGGGGCGTCCTCGGCCAGCCAGTACAGGGAGTTCAGTGAAGCGCGCTCGGACTCGGTGATGCCCGGCCGGTCGCACACCTTGATGACCGCGCGCTGGAGCGCGTCGACATCTCCTCTGCCCAGCAACAGGTCCGCGGCGTGCAGCCGGTGCCGCGCGGCCTGCGCGCCGACCGTCCCGAGCACGCCGACGAGCCTGCGGTCACTGGAGTCCGGGAGTCCGAAGACCTCGGCCACGGCCAGCTCGATCTGCAGCCGCACCCGGCGCAGGTCGTCCATCGGTTCGCGCAGGGCCCTGGCCAGCAGTGCGGAGGCGGCGCGGTGGTCGCCACGCGACGCGCTCCGACCGGCTTCGCACCACAGCGCCCACACCGCCCAGTCCGCGCCGACGCGACGCGCGCCGAGCAGCATCCTGGCCAGACCCACGTCGGCGATCCCGGTGCGGTAGCCGAGTTCCGCGGCCTTGGCGTACAGGTCTTCGCGCCGGCGGACGCTCATCCCGGCGAGCACCCGCTTCACGCCGATGGCGTCGACCATCCGCGGCGCCCGCTCGTCGGTCACGATCCCCGCGTCGACCAGCCTGCCGAGCGCCACCGCGGGAGGCACCTCCCGCAGCCCGGCGAGCGAGCAGACCAGCTCGAACCCGACGTCCTGGCCGCACACGGCGATCGCGCGGAGCATCTCGACCACCTCGCCGGGCAGCCCGTCGACCAGGTGCGCGATCTGGTCGCCCCTGGCCTCGTCGGCACGGGTGGTCAACTCGTCGACGTGGTCGGTCAGCGGCGACAGCCCGGCGCGGACGACGTCGTCGAGCGCCGCGTGCAGCACCCACGGGTTGCCGCCGGTCGCGTCCACGGCCCCCTCGGCGAACCACTCTGGGACGGGCTCGCCCTGGCGTTGCTCGATGAGGGTCCGCACGCCGTCCGCGCGCAGCGGGGCGAGGTCGACCACCCGCACCGGTACCGAGGTGTTCGAGCGGAAGACCTGGTCCCAGGTGTGCCGCAACGGTTCGCTGGTGGTGAGCACCAGGGCCAGCGGGGTGCCCGCCAGGTTCCGCAGCAGCACCTGGAGCCAGTGCTCGGACTCCTCGTCGATCCACTGCACGTCGTCGACCAGGAGCAGCAGCGGCCGGTCCTCGTTGCGGTCGAGGAAGTTCCGGCACAGCACCGGGATCGACTCGGTGGGCGCCGGGGCACCAGGATCCAGCTGCGCGACCAGGCCGAAGCCCTGTTCGGTCTCCGTCCACGAGCAGTGCCCGACGGCCACGCGGCATCCGCTGTGCCGTGCGTGCGCGCCCGCCCACCTGATCAGCGCGCTTCGGCCGAGACCGGTCCGTCCTCTGATGACGACCGCGGAAGCCTCGCCGGACAACGCGTCCGACACCGCGCGGCGCAGGACCGCCAGCTCGGTGTCCCGCTCGACGAGCTGGTGATCGGCACCCAACCGCGGAAGTTGACGACCAGGCGACTTCGGACTCACGACGACCCCCTCGAAGGTTTCGGCAGACAGCGTTGTCCTGCCCGATCTGGCAGACCTCCTCACGGGGATAATCGATCCACCGGATCCATCCGCAGTGCCGCTTTCAGATGTGCGCGCCCGGCCACCCCGAGCTTGCGGTAGGTGCCGGTCAGGTGGGTCTCCACCGTGCGGACCGAGATCACCAACGACTCGGCGATCTCCCGGTTGGACATGCCGTTCGCCGCCATCACGGCCACCTTCCGCTCGCTCTCCGTCAACGCGTCCACCCGTGCGACGGCGAACGGCCCCATCCGCCCGCCCGCCAGGACGAGGTGGTCGCGGGCGACGACGGCGAGGCGCCGGTAGCCGCAGCGCGCCGCCGAGTCGACGGCCCGGCGCAGGTGCAGACGGGCGCCCTTGACGTCGTCGAGCCCCAACCGCGCCCGGCCCAACAGGTACTCCGACCTGGCGTGCAGCAGCCGGGCGGGCGAGGTGTCCAGCAGCTCGACCGCTTCTTCCAGCAGGGCGATGCCCCGGCGTCCCGGTGTCGCCACTCCGCGCGCCAGCAGGGCGCGCGCGACGCTCTGCGTCGTGCTCCAGGACCGGGTGAGTTCCTCGCACTGCTCGGCGATCGCCATCGCTCGCTGAGGCTGGTCCGACTCCATCAGCAGGCAGACGGCGTCCAGCCGCCACGGCGCGAGCAGCGGGTTGACGATGCCCGCCTCGTCCAGCATGCGGCCGCACGCCAGCAGGTCCTCCAGCGCGCCCTCCTGGTCGCCTTCCGCCACGGCGATCTCCGCCCTGGCCATCCAGAACCACGGCGAGTAGCTGACGAGCTGGCCCAGTCGTGGCAGCACCGCCCTGGCCCCTTCGGCGTCGTTCTGCTTGACCAGGATGGACGCCAGTGCGATCCGCGGTCTCGCCGCGTGGCCTTCCCAGTCCTCCCGGCCGGCCATCCGCACCGCGACCCGCGCGTCCACCGCGCCCTCGTTGAGTCCGCCCACGTCCGCCCACGCGGCCGACCGCAACGCCAGCGCCGCGTAGTGCAACGACGCCTCCCCGAGCCGCCTGCAGGCGTTGACCACCAGGTCGAGAGCGTCGAGAGCCTCGGCGAACTCGCCGGCGAGCAGGAGCACCTCGGCCGAGGTGAGGAACGACAACCCGTCGAGCTCCACCTGGCGCAGCCGCAGTGCCTGCCGCGCGTGCGCCACCGTCGACTCGACGGATCCGCCGCCGCTCGCGGAGGCCAGGGCGAGCACGCCGAGCAGTCGACGCTCGGCCGGCGTGTCGCCCGCGGGTGCCTGGATGCGCAGGGCCTGGACCGCGGCGAAGGTGGACTTCTCCGCCATGCCGGTGAGCAGGAGCGCGGTCCAGACCAGCATGAGCAGGTCCCGGTCCGCCGAGCCGGGCGCGTCCCCGAGTTCGCTTTCCAGCTCCTTCAGCACCCCGTTGAGGACGTCGAACCCCTCCTGCGCGCGCTGGACGGTGATCGAGGCCTGGGCGAACCTGAGCGCGACCCTCGCGCGGACGCGGACGTCCGACGTCATCCCCAGCGTCTCCCTCAACAGCGGCAGCGCCGACGGGGGAGCCGACTGGCAGAGCGCGTCGGCCAGCTCGACCCGGACGTCGACGTCGAGCGGCTCCGCGGCCAGCACCGGCAGCAGGTAACGCGCCGCGTCGCGCGCGCACGCCCGGTGCGCGGCGTCCCGCAGCGTGTCGATCATCCACCGCTCGCCGATCAACGGCAGCGACACCAGCTGGTCCGCGACCCGCCCCGCGGGGTACCCGGCGTCGTTGAGCAGCCGGGCGGCGCGGGTCCTCAGGTCGGCCAGCTCGTCCGAGGACAACCCGTCGAGGGCCGAGGCGTCGGTGGCCTGCCCCTTCATCGTCAGCAGCCTGTTCGCGCGCAGGTCGTCGATCGCGGCGGCGACCTGCTGGTCGGGGACACCCGCCAGTGCGCCGACCAGTTCCGGCTCCGCGGTGCCGAGCACGGTGATCGCCCTCGCCACGGCCTGGCTGAACCCGGACCTGGGACCGAGCTCGGCACCGGAGGGCAACGGCGCCAGGTCGAGGGTGGTGTACCGCTCGTGCGCGGCGATCTCCGCCCGCACCGCCTCGCCCCTGACAGGCTCGCCGGTGCGCTCCGACAGCAGGAGCAGCAGGGGCAGGTTGACCGACAGCCGCAGCAGGAGTTCCACCCAGCGCAGCGAACGCGTGTCGCACCGCTGCGCCTCGTCCAGCACGATGACCAGCGGACGGTCCTTCAGGAGGTTGACCGTCAACTGGTGCAGCGAGTCGGGTGTGAGCACCGACGACGGCAGCCCGAGCGGCGCGAAGAGCGCGCGCACCGTCGAGCATTGGGAACCGGTCCGCTCGCACATCGTGCGCAGCACCATCGCGTCGTCGCACCACGGTCCGGCGAGGACCGCGTCGAGCAGGGCGGCCTTCCCGATCCCGGCCGGGCCGCGGACCACCACCGCCTGCGCGTGGCCCTCCCGAACAGACGCCATCCGATCAGCCAGCACCTCTAGCTCATTGCCTCGGCCAATCGGTGCGACGGACACGGCCAGCCTCCAACAGACACAATGCGAACAAACTGCTATGCGGCGGCCTCGCAGTGACAACTACACTAGCGGCTATTCGCGCATTCGTCCGGTGAAAATTGATTCTATCGTCGGGATAGACGATTCCTTCTGCGGAACCATGTCGGGACCATGTCGGGCCTATGTCAACAGGGGCCCCGTGTCGGCACCACTCGTTCCGCCTGGACGAATCTTGACTCGTCAAGTTTCTTGTGCGGTACGTGGCGCGAACAGCGCAAAGATTCTACTCACCATGGCCTCGAGCGGGAATGAAACCGTTTTCGAAATCTATCAGCTAACATGAAATGCATTCAGGTTCTATTGCTGTGGTCGAATGCGCGGTCGTGACGCCTTTCGTCTCAATACGCGGGAAGTCTTAGTTGCCCAGTCGATCGGGGCACTACCGGATCAGCGGCCTTGTCACCGAATCGGCGCTGCCGCACGGAATTCGGCCGATCCGCGCGCGGGCGGTCCGGTGAGGGCTTGATCAGGACGTCCGGTGCTCGCAGGGCACGGAGAGCCGCCCCATCAGGCCCTGGCCGCTGTCGTCGGTGGCGTGCGCGGGGTGGCGGGTCACCGACAGGTGACCGACAGGATCGGAGCGGAAGCCACGCACGGGTGCTGCGCGGCGCCGGCCACCGTGCCGCGCCCGCCAGCGCCGCCACCGTCCGGCGGCGCCGTCGACTCCTGCGCAGGCAGGAGTCAGGTCAGGATGTTCCCGCCTCCGGCGCGGGCGACCCGTGACCTCCTGGGGTCGAGCTGGATGTACACGCGCTGCAACCAGCGGTCCTCCCCGTCGTAGCGGGGGTGGAACGAGGTCCTGCCGTGCAGGGAGAGCCGGTTGTCCACGATCGCGAGGTCGCCCGGCTGCAGGATGAACGTGCGCCGCACCTGGTCGAAGGCCTCGCGCAGTTGGTCGAGGGCGGTCGCCGCCACCACGTCCACCGGGTCGGTCGCCGAGAAGTCGACCCGGATGTTCGGGTCTTCAGGATCGCCTTCGAGCACCGGGCGCGGTCCCGCGAAACTGACGGTGTTGCCGAAGGACGGCGGCGGGCTGGTCACGAACCGGGGCTGGCCGAGCACCTCGCGGATCTGCCTGGGCAGCAGCTCGACCGCCCGCCGGACACACGAGGTGCGCAGTCCCGCGACGTTGTCGTGGTCGTTGCGCAGGCAGAGCAGCGCGACGTAGTCCGGGGTGTGCTCGTGGAACGCGTTCTCGGTGTGCATCTTGAGGGTGACCGACCCCGCGTTCCCCTGGAAGTCCTCCTGGCCGGGGACCGGGACGACGTCGTGGACCAGCGCGCCGCCCTTCTCCTGGCGGAACGAGACCACGTCGCCGACCTGCATGCACGCCAGCACCAGGGCGCCGGCCGGTTCGGTCGGCCTGCGCTGCACCGAGCCCGCGACGTTCGGGGTCGGGACGGCGTTCGGCCCCATGACCGGCAGCCCCCGGACGAGCAGGACGCCTTCCCTGCCGGGGTCGCGGCGGAAGCGGCGCAGGGACTCGCGCAGCCCCAGCGGCAGCTGATTGGACAACTCGCGCGCCTGGTCCATCCACTCCGTCGTGTCGATCGCCGCGTCCGGGTCGAGGGTGAGGTCTGCCGCGAGCCGTCGGACGGCCTGCCGATCGCTCTTGTTCAGCACCACGGGGTTCACGTCATCGAGCAGCGTGCTGCCGACGTTCAGTTGAGTCGTCATGGTCGTCCAGAGTGGACAGGGCCGCCGCGTGCCACATCGCCCATGTTGTCAAGGACGTGGGCGTAATCCGGAGTAGCACGATGGGCGATGTGCTCCCGGCTGGTGCCGGAGATCGTTGTTACCGCCTGGCTGATCCGAGACTTCGCGAAGGCTTCCGGGGTCTCGCACAACGCCCCCAAGGTGGTGAATCGCATGAACAACAACGTCAACAACAACAACCTGAACAACAACGTCAACAACGTGAACAACAACGGCTGAGGACGCTGAACCGCCGAACTCGTTGCGACGGAGCACTTGTGTCGTAACGGGTTCGGCACTTCCACCCGGAGGTTGTCATCGTGGAATGCGCGTTGTCCGTCGGACAGGAAGCGCTGTGGTTCATCCATCGCATGGCGCCCGAGAGCGCGGTCTACAACGTCGCGTGGCCGATGCGGGTGCACACCCGGATCGACGTGCCGACCCTCGCGCGGGCGACGGCGATGGCGGCCGAGCGGCACGGTGTCCTGCGCTCGGTCTTCACCGAGGTCGAGGGCCTGCCGCGCCGGATCATCAGCGACACCGGGCCGTTCGGCCTCGAGGTGCGCGACGTGCCGGGCATCGACGACGAGGAGTTGGTGCGGCTCGTCCGCGACGAGGTCGCCCGGCCGTTCCGGCTCCAGGCGGGCGCGCCGTGCCGGCTCGTGCTGCTGCGGGTGGCGGCCGACAACGCCGCGCTGGTGTTCGTGTCGCACCACATCGCGATGGACCTCCCGTCGCTCGTGGTGGTGCTCCAGGACATTCTCGACGCCTACCAGGCCCTGTTGGCCGGCGGACGGCCCGACTGGCCGCCGCTCACCCTCACCTACGCCGACTTCGTCGCCAGGGAACGCAAGCTGCTCGACTCGCCTCGGGCCGACGTGCTGGTGGGCCACTGGAGGGACGTCTGCGCGGGCGCGCCGACCCTGCTGGACCTGCCGACCGACCGGCCGCGTCCGGCGCGGCAGCGGTTCCGGGGCGCGTCGGTCGACATCATGCTGCCCGACGACGTGGTGGTGGGGCTCGTCCCCGCGGCCCGCGCGAACCGGGTGACCCCGGTGCGGCACCTGCTCGCGGTGTTCCAGACGCTGCTCTACCGCCACACGCACCAACAGGACTTCCTGCTCGGCTGCGCGGCCACGTCGACATTCGGGTTCGACCGCAAGGGCGTTCCCGGCTTCTACACCAACACGATCCCGTTGCGCGCGCGTTGTGCGGCGGGGACGACGTTCAGCGACGTCACCGCGGAGGTGAACCGCCAGCTGGTCGCGGGCATGGCGCACGTGGACTACCCGTTCGCCCTGCTGCCGAAGGCACTCGGCCTGCCCCGGCTGCCCGGTACGAGCCCGTTGTTCCAGGTGATGGTGAGCATGGTCTCGGTCGGTCGCGCCAAGTCGCTGATGGAGATGGCCGCGGGAGGCCACGGGTTCGAGATGGACTACGCGGGACTGTGGCTGTCCACCATCGGTGTCGGCCAGCAGGAAGGCCAGTTCGACCTGACCCTCGAGGTCGTCCGCACCGTCTCGTCGGTGCGCTGTGACTTCAAGTACGACATCGATCTCTTCGACGAGGCCACGATCCGCAGGCTTTCGGACCACTTCGTGCGGCTGCTCCGCGCGGCCGCGGCCGACCCGGACCAGCGCGTGGTGGACGTCCCGCTGACGGACGAGTCCGAACGCGCCCGTCTGCTGGCTTTCGCGACCGGCCGCTGACAACTCCAGGAAGGACAAGGGGTTCATGACTGACGAAGACGGCAGCGGTCCGGCTTACCGGGTCGTGGTGAACGACGAGGAGCAGTACTCGATCTGGCCGGCCGACCGCGAACCACCGGCGGGCTGGGCGGCCGACGGAGCGCCCGCGAACCGCGAGGACTGCCTCGACCGCATCTCGCGGGAGTGGACGGACCTGAGGCCGTCGAGCCTGCGCCGACGAGTCGGAATGGAAAGCGCGTGAACCCCACTTTGCCCGACCTCTTCGCCGAGCAGGCGAGGACGACCCCGGACGCGGTGGCGGTGCTCGACGACCGGCACGAGATCACCTACGCCGCGCTGGACCGCCGATCCGGACTGCTCGCCGCCGCGTTGCGCGCCAACGGTCACGGCGTGGGTTCGATCGTCGGCGTCCGCATGCGCCGAGGTGCCGACCTCGTGGTGGCGCTGCTGGGCATCTGGAAGGCGGGCGCCGCGTACGTCCCGCTCGACCCCGAGCACCCGGAGGAGCGGTTCGCCGCCATCCTGGCCGACACCGGCTGCGAGCTGGTGCTCACCGCGCAGTCACTTCAGTCCTTTGTGGATGAATCAGGCGAGGTGGCGGCGAGCGCGGCCACCGCGGGTGACGCGGCCTACGTCATCTACACCTCCGGTTCCACCGGCAAGCCCAAGGGCGTCGTGATCACCCACGCGGGCATCGCGAACCGGGTCGGCTGGACGGTCGGCACGCACGGGCTGTCGGCGGCGGACCGGATCCTGCAGAAGACCAACCTGAGCTTCGACGCCGCGGCGTGGGAGGTCTTCGCGCCACTGGTGAGCGGCGGCACCGTCGTGCTGGCGCCCGTCGGCGCCGAACGCGACCCGGCCATGATGCTCGCGGCGGTCGTGCGGCACCGGGTGACCGTGTTGCAGGTGGTGCCCTCGGTGCTGCGGCTGCTGGTCGCCGAACCCGCTCTGCGCGACTGCACGTCGTTGCGGCTGCTGTTCTCGGCGGGCGAGGCGCTGCACGCCGAGCTGCTCCAGCAGCTCTGGGCCCAGCTCCCGGTCGAGACGTGGAACACCTACGGCCCCACCGAATGCGCCATCGACGTGACCGCGCACCGGTGCGATCCCGCGCAGACCTCCGGGCCGGTGCCCATCGGCAAGCCGATCACCGGCGCCCACGTCCTGGTGCTGGACGACAACGGGGAGTTCGCGCCCATCGGCGTGCCCGGCGAGCTGCACCTCGGCGGCGCGGGGGTCGCGATGGGGTACCTCGGCAGGCCCGCGATGACCGCGGAGAAGTTCGTGCCCGACCCGATCGGCCCGCCCGGCTCCCGGCTCTACCGCACCGGCGACCGAGCGCGGTGGCGGTCGGACGGCGTGCTGGAGTACCTGGGGCGCCTCGACGACCAGCTCAAGATCAACGGTGTCCGGATCGAGCCCGCCGAGATCGAGATCGCGGTGCAGGCGCACCCCGGTGTGCACGCCTGCGTCGTGCTCGGGGTGCCGGACAACCAGGGCAGCAAGCGGCTCGTCGCCTACGTCGTCGCCGACGACGAGGTCGGCACAGCCGAGCTGCGCGCGTTCCTGCGCAAGCGCCTCCCGGAGTACCTGGTCCCGACCGTGTTCATGCTCGTCGCGACCCTGCCGCTCACGGTGAGCGGCAAGGTGGACCGCACCGCGCTGCGAGCGCTCGACATCACCGAGAACGTCCGCGGACTCGCCTACGTGCGGCCGGCCACGGTTCCCGAGCGGATGGTCGCCGACATCTGGTCCGAGCTGCTCGCCGCCGACCGGATCGGTCTCGACGACGACTTCTTCCAGCTGGGCGGGCATTCCCTGCTGATCACCCAGCTCGCCGAACGGCTCCGCGCGATCTCCGGCCGCCGCGTCGAGATGGCCACCCTCTTCGCCTCCACCACCGTGCGCGCGCAGGCGCGGCTTCTGTCCGAACAGGACAGTGCGGCGCCGCCCCCGGTCGCGCGGCCGCGAGGCCCGCGCGTGCCGCTGTCCTTCGGGCAGCAACGCCTGTGGTTCCTGGAGAAGCTCCGGCAGGGCGATCCGGAGTACACCGTCCCGCTCTTCCTGGACGTGGCCGCCGAGACCGACGAGGCGACCGTGCGGAAGGCGTTGGACGCCCTGGCCTCCCGGCACGAGGTGCTGCGGACCCGGTACGTGCTGGAGGACGGTGAGCCCTACCAGGTCATCGATCCGCCCACGCCGGTCGACCTGCGCACCGTCGAGGGGGATCCGGTCGCCCTGTTCCGCGCGGAACTGGCGCTGGGCTTCGACCTGGAGCACGGCCCGGTGTGGCGGGCGCTGCTCGTCCGCGGGCCCGGCGGCGCTGGCACCCTGCTGGTGACGGCGCACCACATCGCGTGCGACGGCCGGTCCGTGGTCGTGCTGGCCGAGGAGTTCGGGCGGCTGTGCGCGGGCGAGGAGCTGCCCGCGCCGTCGATCCAGTACGCCGATCACGCGATCTGGCAACGGCAGGCGCTGACCGACGACGTGTTCGCCACCCAGTCCGAATACTGGAAGACCGCCCTGGACGGCCTGCGGCCGTTGGAGCTGCCCGTCGACCGCCCGCGTGCGGCGGAACGGGACTCGCGGGGCGCCGCGCTGGAGTTCACGGTGCCGCCCGCGACGGCGAAGGCGCTCGTCGAGCAGGGCAGGCAGCAGGGCGCGACCCCGTTCATGGCCCTGCTGACCGTCTTCCACGTGTTGCTGGCCCGCTACAGCCGCGGCTGGGACGTCGCGGTCGGCACGCCGATCGAGGGGCGCACCCGCCCCGAGGTCGGCGAGGTCGTGGGCTTCTTCCTCAACTCGCTGGTGCTGCGTGCCGCGGTGCGCCCGGAGCAGACGTTCACCGAGGCGCTGGCGGCGGTCCGGGCCACCTGCCTGGCCGCGTTCGCGCACTCCGACATCCCGTTCGAGCGGCTCGTCGAACAGGCGCGCGTCGACCGGGACCTGTCCAGGACTCCGCTGTACCAGGTCATCTTCGACCTGCACGACGAGGCGCTGTCGTCGACCAACTCCGACTCCGTCGACACCGAGACGATGCGGGCGATCTGGACGACCGCGAAGACCGACCTCACGCTGATCATGCGCAAGCACGGCGACGGCAGCCTGCAGGGCGTCTTCGAGTACGCGACCGCGCTGTTCGACGAGGCCACGGTCGAGCGGATGGCGGCGAACTTCGTCCGCCTGGCCGAAACCCTCACCGCAGCACCGGACAGCCCGGTGTCGGCGGTGGAGATCACGACGCCCGCTGAGCACGACCTGCTGGTGCGGGAGTGGAACGACACGGCCGGTCCTGTCGCGGACCTGCCCGTGCACCGGTTGTTCGAGGCGCAGGCGGCCCGGCGGCCGGACGCGGTCGCGCTGGTGACCACCCACCCGACGACGTACGCGGAGCTGGACGAGCGCGCGAACCGGTTCGCCACCGTGCTGCGCGCCCGCGGGGCCGGGCCGGAGTCGGTGGTCGGCGTCCTGCTCGACCGGAGCGTCGACCTGGTGGCCTGCCTGCTCGGCGTGTGGAAGGCCGGTGCGGCGTTCGTGCCGCTGGACCCGTCGTTCCCGGCCGACCGGGTGGCACTGGTGCTGGCCGACTCTCGAGCCGAGGTTCTCCTCACGGACACGCGGCTCGCCGTGCTGGCCGGCGGTTTCACGGGCGCGACGGTCCTGGTCGACGGCGACCACGCGGAGATCGCCACCGCGTCCGGTACGGCGCCGCCGGTGCCCGACGACCTGGACCGGCTCGCGTACGTCATCTACACCTCGGGTTCGACCGGTCGTCCGAAGGGCGTCGCGGTGACCCACCTCGGGCTGGCGAACTATCTCCTGTGGACGGTCGACGCCTACGCCGCGCACGGAACCGGTGGCGCGCCGGTGTTCTCGTCGATCGCCTACGACCTGGGCATGCCGAACCTGTACACGCCGCTGATCACCGGTCAGCCCGTGCACCTGCTCCCGCAGGACGTCGACCTCACCAAGCTGGGGGCGATGCTGGCCGACGCCGGCCCGTTCAGCTTCATGAAGATGGCGCCCGCCCAGCTGGAGCTGGTGTCGCACCAGTTGGCGGCTCGCGCGCCGAGTCCGCTGGCGGGCCTGGTCATCGCGGCGGGCGATCGGGTGCCCGCGGCGATGGCCGACCGCTGGCGCGAGGTGACCGGTCAGCCGGACGCCCGGTTCGCTGGCGAGTACGGCCCCACCGAGATCACCGTCGGCAACTCGGTGTTCCACGCCGGCGAGCCGTGGAGCGGTGAGTTCCTGTCGATCGGGCGGCCGATCCCGAACACGACGATGTACGTGCTGGACGAGCACCTGAACCCGGCACCGATCGGCGCCCTCGGGGAGATCTACGTCGGCGGTGTCGGCGTGGCCAGAGGCTACGTGGGCAACTCGGCGCTGACCGCGGAGAAGTTCGTTCCCGACCCGTACGGACCGCCCGGCGCGCGGCTCTACCGCACGGGTGACCTCGGCCGGGTGACCGGGACCGGCGCGGTCGAGTTCCGCGGCCGCGCGGACGACCAGGTGAAGATCCGCGGCTACCGGGTCGAGCTCGGCGAGGTCGAGGCGGCCGTGCTGGCGCACCCGGACGTCCGGGAGGCCGTGGTCGTGCTGCGCGAGGACCGGCTGGTCGCCTACTACGTGGGGGACGGCGTGTCCGGGCTGCGCGAGTCGCTCGTGGAGTCCATGCCGCGGCACCAGGTCCCGGACGTGTTCGTGCCGCTGGAGTCGCTGCCGCTGACCGCCAACGGGAAGGTCGACCACCGGGCGTTGCCCACGGCAGGCACACGGGCTGACGGAGGTGGCGAGGCGCCTCGAACCGTGCTGGAGCGCGCGATCACGGACATCTGGTCTGAGGTGCTGCACGCCGAGGTGGGCGTGCACGACAACTTCTTCGAGCTCGGCGGGCACTCGATCTCCGCGACGAGGGTCGTCTCCACGATCCAGGAGAGGTTCGGCGTCGAGATCGGCATCCGGGTGCTGTTCGACCAGCCGACCATCGCCGGTCTGGCGAGCGCGGTCGAGAACGAGATCAGGGCTGACGTCGACCGGCTCAGCGCGGCCGACGTGATGGCCGAGACGATGCGGACCGAGGGATGGCAGACATGAGCGCAGGGCAGGGGACTGAGGCGTTCCGCGAAGAGCTCATCCGCTTGCGGATGGCCGGAGGGCTGATCGGCAACAGGGTCTCGATCGGCCGGGCCGATCGGGACCGGCCGCTGCCCCTGTCCTTCGGGCAACGCCAGCTGTGGTTCCTCAACCAGCTCGACCCGGAGGGCCCGGAGTACCTGGTGCCCCTGGTGTTGCGGCTGCGCGGGCCGCTGGACGAGCCGGCGCTGCGGCGGGTCTGGGGCGAGCTGGTCGCCAGGCACGAGATCCTGCGCACCCGCTACGAGGTCGTCGGCGGTGAGCCCACCCAGGTGGTCCTGCCCCCGGAGCCTCCTCTGTGGACGGTCGTCGAGTTCGGCGACCTGCCGCCGGAGGAGCGTGAGGCCGCCGCCACGGCGAGGGCCGAGCAGGACGCGCTGATCCCGTTCAACCTGGAACACGACCTCCCGCTGCGCATCACCCTGCTGCGAATCGGTGCCACCGAGCACCTGATGGTCGCGGTCTTCCACCACATCGCGTCGGACGCGATCTCCCAGGAAGTGCTGCTGACCGAGCTGGGCGCGCTCTACGCCGCGTTCACGGCCGGCAGGCCCTCGCCGCTGCCCGCCGTCACGGTGCAGTACGCGGATTACGCCGCGTGGCAACAGGAATGGCAGTCCGACAACGCGCTGGAGCACCACCTGTGGTGGTGGCGCAACGCGCTGGCCGACCTGCCCCGGCTCGACCTGCCGACGGACCGGCCGCGGCCCGCGGTGCGCCGCTGGCACGGCGCCGCGGTCCCGTTCAGCGTCCGGTCCGAGACGGTCGGGGCGCTCGACGTGCTCGCGAAGGAGCACAACGCGACGCCGTTCATGGTGCTGCTGACGGCTTTTCAGTGCCTGCTGGCGCGGTACACCGGTCAGGACGACGTCGCCGTGGGCACCGTCGCGTCCGGCCGCACACATCCCGATCTGACCAGGATGCTCGGCTACGTGATCAACAACCTGGTGCTCCGGATGCGGATCGAGGGATCCCCGTCCTTCCAGGACATGCTGGTGCGCAACCGGATCAACGTCCTGGAGGCGTTCGACCACCAGGCGGTGCCGTTCGCCCGCCTGGTCGACGAGATCCAGCCGGAGCGCGACATGTCGGTCACCCCGCTGTTCCAGGTCGCGTTCACCATGCACGGCGTGCCCGCCAACGGCGTCGAGGTGGCGGGTCTGCGCATCGACCACGTCGACCTCTCCCGGCAGGTGGCCAAGTTCGACCTGGCGATGCAGATCGCCGAGTTGCCCGACGGCGGGCTCGGCGGTCAGATCGAGTACTCCACCGACCTGTTCGACGCCGCCACGGTACGCAGGCTGGCTGAGCACTTCACCCGCCTGCTGGACAGCATCGCGGCGGACCCCGGCACGTCCGTGCGCGAGCTGGACTTCCTGCTGGACGAGGAGTTCGAGGTCCTCACCGGCGAACCGGTGGACCAGGTCGCCGGACCGAACCGCCCCGTGCGCGCGGTGTTCGAGGAGCAGGTCTCCCGGACGCCGGACGCGGTCGCCGTGGTGTGCGGTACCGCGGAGCTGACCTACGCCGAGCTGAACGGACGGGCCAACCGCCTGGCCCACCACCTCCGCGCCCTGGGCGTGGGCGCCGAATCGCTCGTCGGGGTCTGCCTGGAACGCGGCGACGACCTGGTGCCGGCGTTGGTCGGCGTGACCAAGTCGGGGGCGGGCTACCTGCCGCTGGACCCGGCCTACCCGGCCGACCGGTTGCGGTTCATGGTCTCCGACGCGGCCGCGTCCGTCGTCGTGACCACGTCCCGGCACCTGGACATGGTGCGGGACATCCACGCGGGCACCGTGGTGGTGCTGGACGACGACGCGCGGGTCCTCGAGGCGCTGCCCGAGACCGACCCCGAGCCGGCGGGCTCACCGGGCGACCTGGCCTACGTGATCTACACGTCCGGCTCGACCGGACGTCCCAAGGGCGTCTGCGTGACCAACGGCAACGTCCTGCGCCTGTTCACCTCGTCGCGGCGGCACTACGGCTTCGACGGGAACGACGTCTGGTCGATGTTCCACTCCTACGCGTTCGACGTGTCGGTGTGGGAGATGTGGGGCGCGCTCCTGCACGGCGGCCGGCTCGTCGTCGTGCCGTTCGACGTGTCGCGGTCGCCCGACGACTTCATCGACCTGCTCGTCGCCAACCGGGTGACCATCCTGTCCCAGACGCCGTCGGCGTTCCGGTCGCTGGTGACCGCCGCCGGACTCGACGATCCGCGGCTCGCCGGACTCGCGCTGCGAGCCGTGGTCTTCGCGGGCGAGAAGCTCGAGCTGTCCGACCTGGCGCCGTGGGTCGACCGGTTCGGGTGCGCCGAACCGGAACTGATCAACATGTACGGCATCACCGAGACGACCGTCCACTCCACGTTCCACCGCCTGGTGGAGGGCGATTTCGCGCCGGGCGCGGGCAACCCGATCGGGTACCCGCTCGACGACACCCGCATCCTCCTGCTCGACCAGCACCGCGAACTGGTGCCCATCGGCCTGCCCGGCGAGATGTACGTCGGCGGTCCTGGCGTCACCCGCGGCTACCTCAACCGGCCCGAGCTGACCGAACAGCGGTTCGTGACCGGTGTCCTCGACGAGGAGCGGTTCTACCGCAGCGGCGACCTGGCCCGCAGGATGCCCGACGGCAGCCTCCAGTTCCTCGGCCGGATCGACCACCAGGTCAAGCTGCGCGGTTTCCGGATCGAGCTGGGCGAGATCGTCTCGGCGTTGGCGGAGCACCCGTCGGTGCGCGACGCGGTCGTGGTGCTGCGGGAGGACGAGCCGGGCGACAAGCGACTGGTGGCCTACCTCGTGCCCGCCGGGGCGGCCGTGATCGACCCCGGCGAGCTGCGCACGCTGCTGGGCCGCACCCTGCCGGACTACATGGTGCCCTCGGCGTTCGTGTCGATGGCGAAGTTCCCCCTCACCACCAACGGAAAGCTCGACCAGCGCGCGCTGCCGTCGCCGGACGAGTCCGCGATCCGCTCCGACGTCGAGGTCGTCGCGCCGCGCACGGTGACCGAGACGAGGATCGCGGCCGTGTGGCGCGAGGTGCTCGGCATCGACACGCTCGGCGTCCACGACGGGTTCTTCGACCTCGGCGGCGACTCGATCCGCGCCGTGGCGCTCGTCGGCATGCTGAAGGTGAACGGCTTCACCGTCGCGGTGCGGGACGTCTTCGAGCACCGGACGATCGCCCGGCTCGCCGAGTTCGTCGACGGGGAAACGAATCCGGCGCCCGCCACGCGACTGGTCCAGCCGTTCGAGCTGATCTCTCAGGCCGATCGCGCCCTGGTCGGACCCGGCGTGGTGGACGCGTACCCGCTGTCGAAGGTGCAGGCGGGGATGCTGGTCGAGATGCTCGTGGGCGGCTCGGACAACATCTACCACAACGTCTGCTCCTTCAAGATCACCGACGAACACCCGTTCTCCGAGCAGGCCCTGCGGGACGCGTCGGCGAGCCTGGTCGAGCGGCACGAGATCTTGCGGACCTCGTTGGACGCCATCGGGTACTCGGTGCCGATGCAGCTGGTGCACGCCACCGCCGAGATGCCGATCGGCTCGCGCGACTTGCGCGGCATGGACACTGCTGCGCAAACCGCCGTGCTCCACGAGTTCACCGCGCAGGAGCGCGCGACGCTGTTCGACGTCGCGGCACCGCCGCTGCTGCGGTACTTCGTGCACGTGGTCGACGACGGCTGGTGGATCTCCATCACCGAGTGCCACGTGATCCTGGAGGGCTGGAGTTACCACTCGCTGCTGATGGAGCTTTTGACCGCCTACCACCAGATCCGCGCCGGCGGGCAGGTGGAGGCCCCGCCGATGCCCGAGGTGCGGTTCGCGGACTACGTCGCCGCCGAGCTGGAGTCGCTGGAGTCCACCGAGTCCAGGGAGTACTGGCGCGACATCGTCGCGAGGCACCCGAAGTTCGAGCTGCCGTCGGCGTGGCGCGGTGAAGGCGTGCCGCGCGAGTCCTACCGGTTGGAACTTCCCTGCGCGGACATCATGGGCGACCTGCGCGCGGTGGCGAAGAAGGCCGACGTCTCGCTCAAGAGCGTGCTGCACTCCGCCTACCTCAAGGTGATGAGCACGCTCACCGACGAGGCAACGATGTTCACCGGTCTCGTGTGCGACGCGCGACCGGAGATCCTCGGCGCGGACCGGGTGCACGGCATGTACCTGAACACCGTGCCGTTCCCGTTCACGCGGTCGGCGGGCACCTGGCGCGAGCTGGTCCAGGAGACCTTCGCCGGGCACGTCGGGCTGTGGCCGCACCGGCGTTTCCCGCTGCCCGAGATCCACCGCGAGGCCGGCGCGGCGGAACGGCTGATCGACACGTTCTTCATCTACCTGGACTTCCACGTGATCGACACCGGTCATGTCGACCCGGAGTCGGTGATCGACGACAGCCCCAACGAGTTCGCGCTCACCATCGCCGCGATGAGCGACGTGATCCTGTTGCACACCAACACCGAGGTGCTCACCAAGGAGAACGGCGAGCGGCTGATCGCGATGTACCGGTCGGTGCTGGAGGCGATGATCCTCGACCTCGACGGGGACGCGCACGTCACGTTCCTGCCGGAGGCGGAGCGCCGCACGCTGCTGACCGAGTGGAACCGCACCGAACGGCCGCTGTCCGACGAGGGCGTGGTCGAGCGGTTCCGCGAGTTCGTGCGTGTGACGCCGAACGCCGTCGCCGTCGTCGACGAGACCCACCGGCTGACCTACGAGGAGCTGGCTCGGCGGGCGAGCGCGGTGTCGGAGTGCCTGACCGGTGACGAGCCCGGCTCGCTGGTCGCGATCCTCGACGACCCCGGCGCCCGGTTCGTCGCGGCCGTGCTCGGCGTGATGGGCGCCGGTCACGCATATCTCCCGCTCGACCCGGCGGTGCCGGTCGGGCGCACGGCCAAGCTGCTGTCCGGCAGTGGCGCGGGGATCCTGTTAGTGGGCCCGGATCACCGCGAGCACGCCGTGGCAGCGACCGCCGGCCTGGCGGTCCGCGTGCGGGTGCTCGGCGAGGCTGAGCACCCGCACGACGAGTGGGTGCCCCAGTCGCCGCCCGACGGGGAGCTGGGCCTGGCGTACGTGATCTACACGTCCGGATCTACCGGACTGCCGAAGGGCGCGATGGTGCACCGGCGCGGCATGGTGAACCACCTGCTCGCCAAGGTCGAGGACCTCGACATGGGCGAGTGCGACGTGGTGGTGCAGAACGCCCCGCTGACCTTCGACGTCTCGGTGTGGCAGATGCTGGCGCCGTTGATCGTCGGCGGCCAGGTGCGCGTGGTGAGCAAGGTGCACGCAGCCGACCCGGCCGAGCTGTTCTCGCGGGTCGAGCACGAGCGGGTGTCGATCCTCGAGGTCGTGCCGTCGCTGCTGCGGGCCGCGCTGGACGGCTGGGACGCCGGTGTCCCCGTCCCGGACCTGGCCGGGCTGCGCTGGCTGCTGGTGACCGGTGAGGCCCTGCCGCCCGAGCTCTGCGTGCGGTGGTTCGCCCGGTTCCCCTGTGTCGAAATGGTCAACGCCTACGGTCCGACGGAGTGCTCGGACGACGTGACGCACGCCTTCCTCACCAGCGGGACCGCGTTCGACCGGCCGCTGGTGCCGATCGGCAAGGCCATCCGCAACACCAGGCTGTACGTGCTGGACGTCCATCGGCAGCCGGTGCCGGTCGGCATCCTCGGTGAGCTGCACGTCGGCGGTGCGGGGGTGGGCCACGGGTATCTGCACGACCCGGAGCGGACGGCGCGCGCGTTCGTCGTCGACCCGTTCTCGGCCGACCCCGGCCACCTGCTCTACCGGACCGGTGATCGGGTCCGGCACCGCCCGGACGGCCAGCTGGAGTTCGTCGGGCGACGGGACAACCAGGTCAAGATCCGCGGCCAGCGGATCGAGCTGGGGGAGCTGGAGGCCGCGTTGATGGGCGCTCCCGGTGTCCGGGACGCCGCGGCCAAGGTGGACCAGGCCAGGCTCGTCGGCTACGTCGTCGGCGACATCGACACCGGCTCCGTCCGCGAGCACATCGGCGCGATCCTGCCCGACCACCTCGTGCCCTCCGCGCTGGTCGTGTTGGACGCGCTGCCGTTGACGCCCAACGGGAAGGTGGACCGCAAGGCACTGCCCGCCCCGGACCGCGCCTCGGTGGCGGCCACCGCGCCTGTCGCGCCGCGCAGCGAGACCGAAGCCCGGCTGGCAGAGGTCTGGAGCAAGGTGCTCGGTCTCGGCGAGATCGGTGTCGAGGACGACTTCTTCGCTCTCGGCGGCGACTCGATCCGCACGCTGAACCTGGTGTCGGCGCTGCGCTCCGGCGGCTTCGCCGTGTCGGTGCGGGACGTCTTCGAGCACCGCACGATCGCCGGTCTGGCCGGTCTGCTTGCTGCCGGGCCGAACCCGGCGGGCGAACGGGCGCTCGCGTGGCTCAGGCCGAAGGGGAACCGGCCCGCGCTGTACTGCGCGCATCCGCAGGGCGGCAGCGGGCACTGGTTAGTGCCGCTGGCCGACCACATCGGCACGGACGGTTCGGTGGCGGTGTTCGAGGCGCCCGCGTCGATCGGTGACCGTCCGGTCGACCTCGGCGAGCTGAGCGCGCGATACCTGCGCGAGATGTCCGCGGAGGGCCCGTTCTTCCTGCTGGGCTGGTCTTCCGGTGCCACGCTCGCCTGGGAGATGGGCAGGCAGCTGGCCGCCGCCGGAACGCCCGCGACGGCTGTCGTCCTGATCGACCCGATCGGTGACCCGGCGACGGCGGTCAGCCCGGTGCGGAAGGACTGGCTGACCGAACGACTGGCCGAACTGTTCGATCAGGGCGTCCCGCCGGCGGACGACGAGTTCGCCGGACTGCTCGCGATCGCGGGCCTGTCACCAGCCGAGTCCGATGTGGACACCATCCGGCGCCAGGTCGACCGGACGCGGATGCTGACCGCGGCGATGTACACCTACCGCTACCCGAGCATCACGACCCCGGTGCACCTGGTGGTCACCGACGAGTGCGCGCACGAGAAGCACGGGGTCCTGCGGGACCAGTCCTACGCGACGTACCTGGCCCGCTGGCACGAACTGGCCGCCGGCGGTCTGCGGGTGCACCGGGTGGCGGGCGATCACGACGGGATCCTCCAGCCCTCCAGGGCCGCCGAGCTGGCCGAGCTGATCGACACCGTCATGACCGAGGAGGGAATCCGGTGGACGCACTGAAAACGGCGCGGGCACGACACCTGCTGTCGATCAACGACCTGTCCGATGTGGACCTGGCGTACATCCTCGAACGCGGGGTCGACTTCGCGCGGGACCGGCGGCCGTCCTCCCTGCCGCTGGCCGGCGACATCGTGGGCGTCTTCTTCGAGAAGACCTCGACCCGCACGCGCACCGCGTTCTCCAGCGGCGCGCTGCGGCTGGGCGCCCGCGTGATCACCTACGGGCCGGGGGATCTGCAGACGAACACCGGGGAAAACCTGGCGGACACCGGACAGGTGCTCGCGGGCATGCTGGACGTCCTGGTCGCGCGCACGGTGCTGACCGCCGACCGGTTGGCGGAACTCGCCGCACAGCCGGACATGGCGGTGGTCAACGCGATGAACGTCGAGGAGCACCCGACCCAGGCGCTCACCGACCTCACCACCCTGCTGCGCCACTTCGGCCGGATCGAGGGACTGCGCGTCCTCTACGTGGGTGAGGGCAACAACACCGCCTCCGCCCTCGCCCTCGCACTGAGCCGGTTCCGCGGTGTGGAGCTGGAACTGCGCACCCCGCCCGGTTACGGGCTCGCGGAGCAGTTCCACGACGTCGTCGCGGATCAGTCGAAGCGCTACGACTCCTCGGTGGTCGAACGGCACGACATGGCGAACCTGCCCCGCGGGTTCGACGTCGTCTACACCTCCAGGTGGCAGACGACCGGCACCACGAAGCCGGACGCGGACTGGCGCACGATCTTCGCGCCGTTCCAGGTGCACTCCGGGCTCTGGGAGTCCAGTCCGCGGGCGGTGTTCATGCACGACCTGCCCGCCCACCGGGGTGAGGAGGTCACGGCAGATGTCCTCGACGGACCCGCCAGCATCGCCTTCGCGCAGGCGACGAACAAGTTGCACAGCGCCATGGCGGTACTGGACTGGTGCCAGGCAGGAAGAGGCGGTTTCGGCGCGTGACGACCGAGACGGGCCGGCAGGCGGTCAGCCTTCGGGGGAACAAGGACTTCCTGCTGCTGTGGAGCGGCGCGGGGATCTCGTTCCTCGGTTCCCGCGTCAGCACCTTCGCGTACCCGCTGATCGTGTTGTGGGCCACCGGGTCCGCGCCGCTGGCGGGCCTGGTCGCCTTCGCCGCGCAACTGCCCTACGTGGTGGTCCAGCTGCCCGCCGGGATCGTCGTCGACCGGTTCGACCGGCGCAGGCTCATGGTCGTGTGCGACCTGGGGCGGGTGCTGGCGGTCGGCAGCATCCCGGTCGTGGTGCTGTTCGGCGGGTTCGGGCTCTGGCACCTGGCCGTCGTGGCCTTCGTCGAGGGCAGTCTCACGGTGGTGTACCGGATCGCCGAACGGGCCGCGCTGCGCAGCGTGGTGGACGAGGACCAGCTAAACCTGGCGAGTTCGCGCAACGAGGCCCGCGAGCGGGCGTCGGGCATGCTCGGCCAGCCCGTCGCCGGAGTCCTGGCCGGCCTCGCCCAGTGGGCGCCGTTCCTGTTCACCTCGGTCGCGCACGTGTTCTCGCTCGGCACCGTGCTGCTGATCAAGAAGAAGCTCCAGGCCCCACGAGCCACCGGGCGGCGGCGGGTGTTCGCCGAACTGGCGGAGGGCGTCAGATGGCTGTGGCGGCAGAAGTTCGCCAGGGCCTGCGCCGGGCTGATCGCGGTGAGCAACCTGCTGTTCCAGGTCATGTTCCTGGCGCTGCTCGTCATCGTCAGACAGGACGGCGGCTCGGAGGTGGCCGCGGCGGTCATCTTCACGGTCTCGGGCGTCTGCGGGGTGTTCGGTGCGTTGAACGCGACCTGGTGGATCCGCCGGATCGCCCTGCCGCGCCTGGTGATCGGCGCGAACCTGGCGTGGGCGCTGCTGGTCCCGTTCATCGCGTTCACCCACAACGCCGTGGCGCTGGGTTTCCTGTACGGGGCGACCTCGTACGTCGGTGCGGTGTGGACGGTGGCCGTCGGCGCTCACCTGGTCCGGATCGTGCCGGACGAGCTGCTCGGCAGGGTGACCAGCGTGGTCTCCCTGCTGTCCTACGGCCCGCTCGCGTTCGGCTCGCTGCTGGGCGGCTTCGCCCTGGAGTCGCTCGGGGTCACCACGACGGTGCTGGCGATCGGCGGCCTGATGCTGCTGCTGACCGGGGCCGCGACGGCCAGTCCCAGCGTGCGGTCGCCCGCCGGCTGAAGGGCACGGTGAGCGAGAACCGGGAAGCCGGGAGGTGACGTCCACACCCTCCCGGCTTCCGTGCTGTTCACCCTCGTTTTTCGAGGTGCCACAACGGGCGTAGGGCAAGCCCTACCTCGACAGGGGTGCGTCCACCACTGACCGGTGGGGCCGGCCCGACCACCATTGGACAGGCAACGAACCGTCGAACGGAAGGTCGGGGATGAGCACCGCGCTTCTCGACACACCTGGTTGGCTGGCGATCGTCCTGTGCACGTTCGGGGCGGTGATCACGGCGGGCCTGCCCGCACCCGTGGGGTTGTCCACGCTCAGATCGGCCGTGGGTCTGTCGGCGGTGCTGGCGCTGGTCCTGCCGTCCGCGACCGGCGTGGCTCTGGTGATGCTCGGGGTCGGCACGGCGGTCGGGGTCGACCACTCGCTGTTCCGGCTGAGGCGGGAGAGCGTGAAGCTCGCCAAGCTGGCCCGCAGGCCTGGTGCTCAGCTCCGCACCATGGACACCACGAGGACCACGACCGGGCAGTCCGTCGTCGTGTGCACGGCCGCGGGTGTCGTCTCGATGGCGGGCCTGCACGTGGCCGTCAGCCAGGCGTTCACGTCACTGTCCGGCTACTCGCCCGCCGTCGTCGTGGCCGTCGCGGTCGCCGGCTCGTTGCCCGCGATGCCCACCCTGCTCGCCAAGGTCCGCCTGTGGTTCGGGGTGCCTGAGACGCGTCGGCCGCGTCAGACCCGGACCCCTGCCACCTGGCACCAGCCCCAGATCAGCCTGCTGCTGTCCGCCGCGGCGGTCACGACCCTCGTGCTCGCCGCGATCGGCGGCTGACAGGACATGCCTTTCTTGGCGCGAGAAGCACGTTCGGGCCGTCTAGTGGCCCGAACGTGCTTTTCGCGCCAAACCAAAGCCCCGTCAGCGCTTCAGCAGGCCCCAGTAGGAAGCCCAAGGCACGAACGCGGCGCCGGCGAAGGTGAGCAGGCGGATCCGGAGCCCGGTCCGCGTGCCGCGGCCGCGGAGCACGGTCAGCACGGTCGCCGCGGGCACGCCTGCCGACAGCAGCTGGAGAACGAGCCAGGGCACCGAACGGCCGCCGACGACCGGGCCGAGGGCCGGGTTCTCGGTGGTGGTCAGCTTGAAGAAGTAGCCGGCCCAGCCGAGCACGGCGGCCAGCCCGAAACGGGCACCCCAGCGGCCGGGCCCGCGGACGCCACCGACGGCGAAAGCGACCACGAACAGTGCCAGGGCGCCGATCTGGGCCGGACCGGACTCCCACCACGCCACCCCGGCGACGGGCTTGCTCCGGACGTCCTGGTGGGCAGGGGGGTCGGTGGTGGCGCCGGTGGCCCCGTCGGTGATCCACGAGGTGACCAGGTCGAGGTAGCCGGGGGCGAACTCGGGCAGGCGGTCGTAGCCGTCGGTGGTGAGGTGCGCGGCGTGTTCCGCACCGGGGAGCGTGCGGAGCGTGCACCGCTTGTTGCCGCTGCGTTCGAAGGCCTGGCGGAAGATGTCCAGGCTTTCCCCCGGCGGGGTGAGGCGGTCCAGCTCGCCCCAGATCGCCAGCACCGGCTGCCGCACCCGCTCGAGCACCGGCACCGTGTCGTAGTGCGCCTCGGGGAACAGCCCGGCGGCGACGATCTGCCGCATGCCGGTGTCCGCGATGGCCTTGAGCATCGATCCGGTGATCCCGTGCCGGCGCAGGTACGACTCGGTGGCCCAGGCCTGCTGCCTGCTCGGCGTGAGGCCGTTCGCGCCGACCGTCACCACGAACGCGACGTCCGCCGAACGGGACGCGGCGAGGGGCGCCACCCAGCCGCCCTCGGAGAACCCCCACAGACCGACCTTCGCCGGGTCGACCCCGGGTTGCGCGGCCAGTGCCCGGACGGCGGCGAGCGCATCGCCGGCCAGCAGCGAGTAGTCGCGGCCGGTGGAGGAGTAGCCGGTCGTCCGCTTGTCGTAGACGAGGGTGGCGATGCCCGCGTTCGCGAAGGCTTCGGCCTCGGCGCGGAACTGCGAGCCCAGCCCTTGTCCGGAGCCGTGCACCAGCACGACGCCGGGGCGGCTGGCTGATTCGGCCGGGAGGTGGACCGTGCCCTGCAGAGTGAGCTCACCGCTGACGAACGTGATGTCCCGCGTTACCACTGGACGGCTCCTTCTGGGCGGAATGCGAGCAGTGCCCTGGACACCGTGAGCACCGGCGCGCCGTCGACCGTGCACTCTCCTTCCACCATCACGGTGTGCGCCAGGTCCTTGACCATCCGGACGTCGTGCCTGAGCACGTCGCCGGGGAGCACCTGCCGGTGGAACTCGACGCCGGACAGCCTCCCGGCCAGCATCACCTCGCCGGGCGTGGTGGACCGGCCGGGTGCCAGCAGGATCAGCAGACCGGCGGCCTGCATCCAGGACTCGACCAGGAGCATCTCCGGGTATCCGTGGTCGTCGTCGTTCGTCAGCCTGGCGTACCAGGGTTCGTTGCACGTCACCGCTTTGATCGCGGTGATCCGGCTGCCCGCGACCAGCTCGGTCACCCGGTCGACCAGCAGCATCGGGTAGCGGTGCGGCAGCAACGTCCTGATGTCCGTCACGTCGATCACCGGGCCGCTCCGGCCTGGTAGCGCAGCCGGACCACGGCCGCGACCCCGCTTGCCGTGCTCGCCTGCCCGGTGCACCACCACGTGGGGTCTTCCCCGCGCCAGTCCACCGTGATGGTCAGCGTGTCGCCGGGGAACACCGGGGCGAGCCAGCGCACCGACTCCATCGCGACGAGCCTGACGCGCCCGGCTTCGGCGGGAGCGGTCAACCGGGCGCCGCGGTGCACGCACTCGACGACGCAGACGCCGGGGAAGATCGGGAAGTCCGGGAAGTGGCCCGCCAGAACGGGTTCGTCGGCGCCGATGCTGACGGTGGCGGTCGACGGCCCGGTCGTCGCGGTGGTCGCGACGACCTCGCCGAGGACGATGCCGGTCATCGTGGCGACCCGTAGCGGTGCAGTTCGGAGAAGAAGTCCGGCACGACCTGCAGCTCACCGGCCGCGACGATCTCGTCGTAGACGTGCTTGCCCACGGCGAGGTCGAGCACTCCCAGACCGAACGGGGAGAACACCACCGGCCGATCGGCCGGCACGTCGACCGCGCCGGTCAGCACGTCGTAGAGCGTGCCGTGCAGGAACTCCCGGTGGCCCACCTGCTGCTCGGCCAGGTGCGGCGACGTGTCGGCCTTCAGGCAGTGGTCCACGTCGTCCACGATGTTGACCGCCGACAGGATGACCTCCGGGGCCAGGTCCCGCAGCGACACGTTCAGCACGAGCGGGTTGTGCTCGAACCACGCCGGTTCGTGCACGTGCGGCGTGCCCGCGACGGTCGCGAACACCACCAGGTCGGACTCGCGGATCAGCTCCTCGGCGCTGCCGCGGACCCGCGCCCGGCCGCCGGAACCCTCCACATAGGACTTGAACCCGGTCGCGTGCTCGATCGACAGGTCGTGCACGCCGACCTCGTCGAAGTCCCACCCGGTCCCGGTGAGGTAGGTGTGGATGTAGCGCGCGATGAGCCCGGTCCCGATGAACCCGACCCGTGCCGGGCGGACCCGCCCCTTGGCCAGCCGGTCGGCCGCCAGGGCCGCCGAAGCCGCCGTGCGGACGGCGCTGATGATGGAACTCTCCAGGCAGGCGAAGGGATAGCCGGTGGCGGGCGAGTTGAGCACCAGCACGGCGGACGCCCTCGGCAGCCCGCTCGCCACGTTCTCCGGGAAGCTGGAGATCCACTTCAGCCCGTCGACGTTCGCCGGCCAGCCGATGGAGGCGGGCAACGCGATGATCCGTGCGGTCGGCCGGTCCTCGAACCGCAGGAAGTACGAGGGCGGGTTCACCGTGCGGCCGAGGCCGTGCGTGCGGTACGCGGTCTCGATCAGCTCGACCACGCGCTTCTCCTGCCCGCGCAGGACCCGGCTCACCTGGGCGCCGGAGATCACCGAAAAGGACGGGGCCTGGGACATGCTTGGCTCCAGACGTAGAAGTTGGTCAACGGTCGAAGATCCGGAACACACCGCAGCCGACCTGGCCGTCGGGGTCGGCCGAGGTGACGATCGCGATGTCGCCGTCCATCCCGTGGGCGATCGCGGTGGCCAGCTGGAACGCGGCCGACGCCCCGTCGGTGTCGCCGATGAGGCTCGCGGGCTCCAGCACTCGCGCGTCCGCGCCGAGCACGGCCGACACGGCGGCGAGCTCGTCGGCCGACGACCCGGACACCGCCGCCGCCCACACGTCGTCCTCGTCGAGGTCCGCCCGCCGCAGCGCCCGCCCGATCCGTGCGGCCAGCGTGTACGCCACCGCTTCGGGACGCGGCGCGTACCCGAACTCCAGTGCCAGCACCTCGGCGACGGGCTGCCTGCCGTGCGTGCGAGCCGACTCCGCCGACTCGGTCAGGAACACGCAGCACCCCTCGCCGAGCGGGTCCCGCGTGCCGAGGCCGTGCCAGGTGAGCCAGGAGCGCCGGGGGTTGAGGTCCTCCACGGCGCAGGCCAGCACCATCGGCGACCGGCCGTGGCGGTGGATCCTCCTGGCGTAGTTCAACACCGAGAGCCCGGTCATCCGGCCGGTGGTCACCGTCGAGTTGGAACCCTTGAAGCCGAACCGGATCGCGCACTGCGCGGCCGAGAAGTTCATGATGCTGCTGGGGTACGCCTTGGTGTTCACCTGGAACGGCTGCGCGTTGGTCAGCGACTCGCGCATGATGCCCATCCCGCGGTCCATGCCGATCAGGTCGCCGCCGAGCACCAGCGCGCGCTCGGCGGGCGCGAACTCGGCCAGATCGTGCTGGCGTAGCAGCAGGGCGACCGTGCCGAGTGCCAGGCTCGCCGACCGCCCGAGGTTGGCCAGGTTCTTCGTCTCACCGAGGATCTCCCCGATGTCGAACCCGCCGACCTCCCCCTGGAACGCGTACGGCAGATCTTCCTCCACAAGGGACAGTGCTGGTCCTCGAGTCCGGACGCCCTCGGTGAAGGCGTCGGCCCCCAGTCCGAACGGGGAGATCACGGACATCGCCGAGATGATCACTGCGAGACCCCCTGGTAGCGCCGCAGGACGACGGCCGCGTTGGCACCGCCGAACCCGAGGGCGTTGACCAGCACGGTGCGCGGCTCGCCCGCCCGTGCCTCGTTGGGCACGCAGTCCACCGGGCAGTCGGGATCGAGGGTGCGGTGGTTGATGGTCGGCGGGAGGAAACCGTGTTCCACGGCCAGCATCGCGGCGATGCACGAGTGGACGCTCGCGGCGCCCATGGTGTGCCCGATCATCGACTTCAAGGCCGACACCGGAGGGATCTCGCCGCCCGCGAACACCTCGGCGAACGCGGCGGACTCCATCGGGTCGTTGGTGGGGGTACCGGTGCCGTGCGCCATGATCAGGTCGATCTCGCCCGGCGCCACCGCGGAGTTCGCCAACGCGCCGCGCATGCACTCGGCGACCGACTCCTTCACCGGCCGGGTGGGGTGGAAGGCGTCGCAGTTGAGGTTGTAGTCGAGCAGCTCGGCGTGGATCACCGCGTTCCTGGCCAGCGCCGAGTCCAGCGATTCCAGCACCAGCATCGCGGCGCCCTCCCCGAACACGACACCCGTGCGGTCCCGGTCGAACGGCCTGCACACGTCCCGGGACAGCGCGCCCATCCGGTAGAAGGCGGCGAACGTCCGGTGGCAGATGGCGTCCGCACCGCCGCACAACGCGTAGTCGACGTCGCCGGACCGGATCGCGTCCAGCCCGTAGCCGATGGCGTAGGTGCCCGCCGCGCAGACATCGGGGAGCGTGATCAGCTCGACGTCGGCCAGCCCCAGCTCGTCCGCGATGGCCGTCGGCATCCGGCTGAACCGGGCCCGCCTGGCCGGCAGCGGATCGAGGTCCGCCAGGCCCTTCGCCACCTCGGTGGCGGCCAGGTCGTCCACGTCGCGGGCGTCCCCTTCGGTGGTGCCGACCGCGACCAGACCCGTGACGCCGCACAGCATTCCCGGCGTCAGGCCAGCGTCCCGGACGGCCATGCCGGCCGCGGCGGCGCCCATCCGGGTGGCCCGGCCGTACTCGGACAGCTCGTCGTCGGCGAAGTCCGCCACCTCGCACGTCTGGCCGTAGCCGAAACCCGTGGTGTCGAAGGCCGTGACGGGTCCGGCTCCGCTGCGTCCCTCCCGCAGTCCCGCCAGAAACCCGTCCCTGCCGTTGCCGATGGCCGAGAGCACGCCGATGCCGGTGACCACCACGCGCCGGTCAGCCACCGTATCCACCGTGGACCTCCACTACCGACCCGGTCACGTAGGTCGCGCGGTCGGAACTCAGGTAGGACACCAGATCCGCCACCTCTTCCGGCCGGCCTGCCCGGCGCAGCGCGATCTGCTCGAACATCTTGCGCCGCACCGGCTCTGGCAGGCCGGCGGTCATCTCGGTGTCGATCAGGCCGGGAGCGACGACGTTGGCCCTGATGCCACGTGCCCCGACCTCCCTGGCCAGTGACCTGCCGAACCCGATGATCCCGGCCTTGGCGGCCGCGTAGTTGGCCTGACCCGCCTTGCCGTGCACACCCGAGACGGACGAGATCATGGTGATGCTGCCGGACTTCCGCTTCACCATCGGGAAGGCGACGGCCCGGCAGACGTGGAAGACGCCGTCCAGGTTGGTGCGCAGCACGTCGTTCCACCTGGCCGTCGGCATCGACACGACCAGGCCGTCGGCGATGATGCCCGCCGAGGTGACCGCCGCGCCGATCGGGCCGAGGTCGCGCTCGGTGCGCGCCACCCACTCCGACACCGCGTCGGGGTCGGTGACGTCGACCTGCGAGGCGAGCACGCGGGTGCCGAGGCCGGCGATTTCCTTCTCCAGTTCCACCGCGCTCTGCTCGTCCGACCGGTAGGAGAAGGCCACGTCGAACCCGTCGGCGGCCAGCCGCCGGACGCAAGCCCGGCCGATGCCCCGTGAGCCCCCGCTGACCAGTGCCACGCCCGCCATCAGAGCTCACCCGCCAGACGCAGCAGCACAGCGGCGACAGCGCCGGTCGGATCGCCGGACACGATCACCACGGGCCGGCCAGCCGCTTCCGGCAGGCGTTCCGCGACGCTGAGCACCGAGGCGATCGCGAACGCCGAGGACGCCGCCCCGGTGTCGCCGATCTGGTGCGGGCCGGGGACGCGGGTCAGGACGTCCGGGGCGAACAGCTCGGCCATCGCCTCGCGTTCCGCCCCGGACGTGGTGGTGGTCACGACGGCCCACACCTCCTGTGTCGCAACGGATCCGCGCTTCAGCAGCGCGCGTACGCACTCGATCAGCGCCGGGTGCGCCGCGCCGTCCAGGCAGACCCTGGTCTCGACGCCCAGAACCTCCGCGAGCGCCGCGCGGCCGGTCGTCCCCGGTTCGAGCCGGAAGACCGCGCCTCCTTCGCCCAGCAGTGGTTCGGAGCCTCTGCTGTGCCGCGCCAGCCAGTGCCGCGCCGCCGAGTACTCCTCGACCGCCCCGACGATCACCGAGTCGGCCCGGTCCGCGGCGAGCAGCCTGCTGGAGTACCTCAGCGCGTGCACCGTGGCGCCCCGGCCGGCCGCCAGCGTGGTGTTCGGACCGGTGATGTCGTACCGGATGGCGCACTGGGCCGCCGCGCAGTTCATCGAGCCGCTCGCCAACGTCTTGGGGTTCAGCAGATGCGGCCTGCTGTTCAGCAGCGAGTCGCGCATGTGGGTCATCTCGGTCTGCATGCTGCCCGACGTGGTGCCGAGCACGACACCGGCGCGGTGGCCGGTGTCCACGCCCTGCTCGACCAGGTCGCCGACGGCGGCAAGCGCCAGCGTGCTGGCCCGGTCCAGGTGCCGCAAACCCTTGCCGCCCACGAGTTCCTCGACGTCGAAGTCGGGCACCAGGCAGGCCTGGGTGTCCGGTACCGACCACCGGTCGGTGTCGACCGCGGCCGCCGTCGGCCGTCCCGACCGCACGCCCGCCGCGAACGCCGTTCGGCCGTGGCCGAACGGCGACACCGCCGACCAGCCGGTGATCACCGGAGCAGTGGCCGCCATCAGACCGTCCTCCCGTACTTCCCGAGCACCAGTACCGCGTTGTCCCCGCCGAAGGCGAGTCCGTTGTTCTGCACCACCTGGAGGTCCGCGTCGACCGCGTGGTTGGGCACGCAGTCGATCTCGCAGGCCGGGTCGGTCTCCCGGTGGTTGACGGTCGGGGGGATGAACCCGCCGGTGATCGCCAGTGCGCAGGCGACGGTCGCCAGGGCACTGGCCGCGCCCATGGTGTGGCCGAGCATCGACTTGATCGACACCACGGGTGGAGGGTCGTCCCCGTAGACGTCCCTGATCGCCTCGCACTCCGTCACGTCGTTCAGCTTCGTTCCGGTGCCGTGCGCGGAGATGAGGTCCACGTCGCCGGGCTTCACGCCCGCGTCGTCCAGCGCCAGCCCGACGACGCGGGCGACACTCGACCGCAGCGGGGACACCGGGTGGTGGGCGTCGCAGTTCAGGCCGTACCCCAGCACTTCCGCGTGGATGGTCGCGCCGCGTGCCAGCGCGGAGTCCAGGCTCTCCAGCACCAGCACGGCCGCGCCCTCACCGGTGAGGATGCCCTTGCGGTCGCGGTCGAACGGCCGGCACACGTCGGGGGCGACCAGCCCGAGACGGTGGAAGGTCGCGAACGTCCGGCGGCTCAACGCGTCCGAGCCACCGCACAGGGCGAAGTCCACCTCCCCGAGCCGCACCGCGTCGAACGCGTCGCCGATGGCGTAGTTCCCCGCCGAGCACGCCGTCCCGATGACATAAGCGTCCACATCGGACAGTCGGAGCTCGCGTGCGACGGACACGGCGAGGTTCTGGGCCGACACCCGGCCGACGATCTCCGGGTCCATCCGCTCCGCGCCCTCGGTGACCTCCAGCTCGGCCAGCCGGTCGACGTCCTGTGCCTCGCCGCCCGTCGTGCCGATCACGACCAGGCCGCGCCGGTCGCCGAGCGAGCAGGAGTCGCCGCCCGCGTCGTCCACCGCCATCCGCGCGGCCGCGACCGCGTACTGGCTGGCCCGGCCCAACTCCCTGGCCGGCACGGTGCGGATCCACCGTTCCGGCTCGAAATCCCGCACCTCGCAGGCGATGTCGGACGGGAACCCCGAGGCATCGAAGGCGGTGACCGGTCCGGCGCCGCTCCGGCCGGCACGCAGGCCGTCGGCGAACTCGCCGGCACCCATGCCGATGCTCGACACCACGCCCATGCCGGTCACCACCACCCTGCGGCGTTCCTCGCCCGGCGTGGTCATCGCACCGCGGCGTTCTCGTCCACGGCCGACTCCCAGCCCGCGAACTGCGCCACGACGTCGTAGACGCCGTCGAGGTCGACCATGCGGGGCAACTCGTCCTGGTCGATCTCGATGCCGAACTCCGTCTCCAGGTTCGCCAGCAGGTCGATCGTGCTGAGCGAGTCGACCCCGAGGTCCTCGATGAAGCTGGTCGTCTCGTCCAGTTCGTGCGGCTCGATCTCGAATGCGGCGCAGGCCAGCCTCTTGATGGTGGCCTTGCGTTCGTCGAGGACTGTGCTCATGCGCCTCTCCTTTCGTCCGTGCTGCCGACGGCCACCAGGTCGTCGGTGTAGTTGGCCCGCAGCCAGTTGTCGTCGTAGATCGAGTCCAGGTAGCGCTCGCCGAGGTCGGGGGAGATCAGCACCGCGGTGCCGGACCGGGACTTCTCGTGGGCGTCCAGCCAGGACAGTGCGCCCGCGAGCACCGTTCCCGTGGAGCCGCCCAGCAGAAACCCGTGTGCCGCCAGCACCTGGCACATCGCGATCGAGTCGGGCTCTTCGACGTGCACCACGTCGTCCACATAGGACCGGTCGAAGATCTCCGGCCGAGTGCTCGTGCCCAGACCGGGGATCAGCCTGCGGGCGATGGGGCCGCCGAAGGTCACGGATCCCACCGCGTCGACCGCGACCACCTCGACCGGCAGCCCCTCGTCGCGGAAGTACCTGGCGCAGCCCATCAGGGTCCCGGTGGTCCCTGCCCCGACGAACAGCACCTCGACGTCGGGGAACTGCTTGATGATCTCCGGTCCGGTGGTCCGGTAGTGCGCGCCCCAGTTTCCGGGGTTCGCGTACTGGTTCAGCCAGATGTTCCGGTCGTCGCGGACGCACAGGTCCCGCACGTGCTCCAGTCGTGCCCCGAGGAAGCCGCCGTCGGCGCCCGGCTTGGTCACCACGTGCACCACGGCCCCGTAGCTCTCCATCAGCCGCACGGCGACCCGGTTGCACCGGATGTCCGTGACGCAGACGAACCGGTAGCCCCGGCTGGCGGCGATCATGCTCAGCGCCACGCCGAGGTTGCCGGAGGAGGACTCCACCAGCGTCGTCCGTGAGGTGAGCAGCCCGGACCGCTCGGCGGCGTCGATCATCTCGGCCGCCGCCTTCAGCTTGATCGACCCGGCGAAGTTGAACCCTTCGCACTTCAGGTACAGCGGACGCCCGACGACCTGCTGGAGATCGATGTACAGGTCGTCAACGTTGAACTCGTGTGGCGCGGAGATCACTGGCACGGCAAACCTCCTCTGGGTGTCTCGTCCGCTCGTCAGTCATTGCCCCACGCCTGTCCCCAGCGTTCCCGGTAGGCCACCTCTGGCACGGGTTTCCGCCTGCCCGCCGAGAACCGGCCCGCCGGCCAGCCGACCGGGATCAGGGCCGCCGGAACGATGCCGCTCGGGATCCCGAGGATGTGCCTGAGGTCGTCGTAGATCGACACCGGACCGGCCGCGTCGCCCTCCGCGGTGATGCCGCCGAGTGCCTGCAACGTGGTCAGGGTCGCCCCGAGCCCCACGGCACGGGCGGCGAGCAACAGGTTCTGCACCGCCGGGTAGATCGACGCCCCGCCGAAGAAGTCGGCCGGGTTGCGCCGGGTCGGCAGGTAGCACACCACGATCACGGCGGGCACCTCGTCGAAGTGCGCGGCGAGCTGTCCCGCGGCGGTCATCTGCTGCTTCTCGTCCGGGGCGGCGTCGTTGCGGATCTCCTCGGTGCGGGACCACGCGAGGATGTCCTGATACCCCTTGCGGTACCAGTGACCGAGCCGGATCCGTTGCTGCGGATCGCGCACGACCACGAACCGCCACGGCTGGCGGTTCTTCGCCGAACCGGCCTGGATCGCGTGCCGCAGCACGAAGTCGATGAGTTCCGGGTCGATGTCGGCCTGCTGGAAGCGGCGCACGGCGCGCATCGTGCCGATGCAGTGCGACACGGCGGTGATCGCGTTCGCCGACAGCGCCTCGCTGTTCGGCGCTTTCACGACAGTCATGGCAACTCCCCGTCGTAAGGCAGCACCGGCACCAGGTGCCGTGACACGCTGCGGAGCTTTTCGCGGGTCTCCTCGTGCTCCCGCTCGGGACGCGACTGAGCCACGATCCCGGCGCCGGCGCGCAGCCAGTTGCGGCCGCCGGCGCGGAAGATCGAGCGCAGCGCCAGCGCGGCGTCGAAGTCGCCGTCCGCGCCGCAGGTGAACACCGCTCCGCTGTACAGCCCCCGCGGCTCGGACTCGAGCCGGTGGATGGCCTGGTACGCGGTGTCGCGGGGGATGCCGGACACCGCGGCCGCCGGGAACAGCTTCGCGAACGCGTCCCAGCAGGACAGTCCGTGGTCCAGCCGGCCGGTGATGGTCGAGTCGAGGTGCTGCACGCTGCCGCGCTGCTGCACCGACATGAACTCGTGGCCCTTGACGGTCCCCGGCAGGCAGATCTTCGCCAGGTCCTCGGCCGCCGAGCGCACCGAGATCGCGTGCTCGAAGACTTCCTTGGGGTTGTTGAGGAGTTCGTCGCGCAGCCGGGCATCGGTGTCGGCGTCACCGGTGCGGGCGCAGGTGCCCGCCACCAGCCGGGTGATGACCCGGCCGTCCGGCTCGACCTCCAGCAGGGTCTCCGGGCTGAACCCGGTCGCAGCCAGATCGCCCATGCGCAGCAGGAACGACCGGGCGGGTGTGTTGGCCCGCCTGCCGACCACGTAGGTGCCGACCAGGTCGACGTCGAAGTCGACCGGCACCACCCTGGACACGATGACCTTGTCCAGCCGCTGTGCGCGAATCTCCCGGACGGCCGAGGCCACCGCGGTGATGTAAGCCGACCCGTTGTTGTCGGATGTCAGCGGTCGCGTGGTGTAGACGGGAGCGGCTTCGTCGGCACAGACCAGGTCGGCGACCTGGTCCAGGGTGTCCCAGTCGGTCGCCCTGACCACGGCACGGTCGTGCTCCAGCACCACCTGGACGTGCGGGATGACGAGGTGCAGCAACGTGTCGTCGCCCGCCATCTCCACCCGACCGGCCTGCAGGTGACCGAGTTCGAAGGCGGCGAAGCCGTACGCCCGCCAGTCCCCGACCGGGGCGAGCCGCAGGAAGTCGGCGACCTGGTCCAGGGGCGGGCCGTCCAGCGGCCGCCACTCCTCCTCCTCGGTGCCCCACCGGGTGGTGAAACCGTGGCGGTCCACGATGATCTCGCCGAGAACGCCCCCGGCGAACGTCGCTCGCCCGCCCGCCTCGTAGACCACGTGCGTGTCGAAACCCCCGTCGCGGGCCAGCCGCGCCGCGACGGCCACGGGGTCGAGGGAGATGTCCAGCGTCAGCTCGCGGTAGCGGAACGTGCCCGGTTCCAGCGTCACCTCGTGGCGGCGGGTCATGCCCCGACCTCCTCGACCTGACGGAGGGTCCGCATCCCGGCGGCCAGCTCGCGAAGACTCTGCTTGCGGATCTTGCCGACCGGGGTCAGCGGCATCTCGTCCAGGACCTCCAGTCGTTCCGGGAACTTGAAGGCGGCCATGCCACTGGCGTCGAAGTAGTCCCGGATCTCCTCCAGGGTGATCGACTGCCCGGCTTCCAGGACCACGCAGGCGCAGACCACCTCGCTGAGCTCCCGGTGGGGCGCTGCCACCGCGGCCGCCCGCGCGACCTGGGGCATCCGGTTCAGGACGTCCTCGATCTCCTCGGCGTGGATCTTCTCGCCACCCCGGTTGATCACGTCCTTCACCCGCGACTCGACCACCAGGTTGCCGCTGGAGTGGCGCCGCACGATGTCTCCCGTGTGGTACCAGCCGTCCGCGGTGAAGCACTCGGCGTTGTGCTCGGGAACCCGGAAGTAGCCGGGAATCGTGGTGGGGCCCCGGACCAGCAGCTCGCCGGCGTCGCCGTCCTCGACCTGCCGCCCGTGCTCGTCGACGATGCGGATCTCGTCGTCCGCGCTCATCGGCCGGCCCTGCGTGGAGACCACGGCCTCGGCCGGATCGTCGAGGCGGGTGAAGTTCAGCAGACCCTCGGACATCCCGTAGACCTGTTGCAGCGCACAGCGCAGCGCAGGGCGGATCCGCATCGCCAGCTCCCGCGACAGCCGTGATCCGCCGACCTGCAACAGCCGCAGGCTGGACAGGTCCCACTCGGCCGACTCGCTGGACTCGATCCACCGCTGCACGACCGCGGGCACGGCGGCCGCGACGGTCACCCGGTGGGTGGCGATCGCCTCGAAGGCGACCTCCGGCCGCGGCGAGGGCACCAGGACGACCCGCCCGCCGTTCATCAGCGTGCCGAGCAACCCCGGGCTCCCCAACGGAAAGGTGTGGGCGGCGGGCAGCGCGACGAGGTAGACCGTGCTCCGGTCGAAACCGCACACCCGCGCGCTGTGCCGCGCGGCGTACTCGTAGTCGTTGTGCGTCCTGGGGATCACCTTCGGCACACCCGTCGTGCCGCCGGACAGCAGGAACAGCGCCACGTCCGACGCGTCAGGCGCCAGCGCGTCCAGCCTGTTCCTGCGCTCCCACGTCTGCGAGTCGGGGGACATCAGCTTCCGCAGGTCGACGTGGCCGGGCTCGACGCCCTCGCCCGCCACCAGCACGTGCCGGAGGTCGTCGCAGTCCGCCGCGACCCGCCGGGCCAGTGCCTGGTGGTCGTAGCCGTGCACCCGGCCGGGCACGGCGATCGCTTTCGCCGTCACGTGCCGGGCGATGTGGGTGAGCTCGTGCTCCCGGTGGGCGGTCAGCATCATGGTGGGCACCACCCCCACCCGCGCGCAGGCCAGCATCAGCACGACGAACTCGGCGCAGTTGGGGAGCTGCACGACGATGCTGTCGCCCGGCCGCAGGCCGAGGCCGAGGAGTCGTTCGGCGAGCACGTCGACCTCGGCGGCGAGGTCGAGGTAGGTGAGCTGCCTGCGGTCGTCGACCACCGCGACCTCGGAGCCGTAGCAGTCGGCCCACGACGTGACGAGTGAGCCGAGCGTCCGGCCGCGCCAGTGGCCGCGGAGCCGGTAGGCCGTGACGCGGTCCTCAGGCCACGTCACCAGTCCGCTGGGTGTCATCGCCTCGACCCCTCGATGTCCGGGCCGGCGGCGACGAGCCTGCCCGCGAGCAGCGGCACCTCGCGCATCATGCCGGCGAGTTCCGCCATGTCCCGCGGCTCCAGTGCCTGCGGCCCGTCGCACAGGGCGTCCGCCGGCCGCGGGTGCAGGTCCACGATCAGCCCGTCGGTGCCGACCGCGATCGCGGCCCTGCTCAACGGGAACACCAGGTCGCGCCTGCCGCCCGAGTGCGAGGGGTCGACGATCACCGGCAGGTGGGTCAACCGCTGGACGACGGGCACGGCACTGATGTCCAGCGTGTTGCGGGTGGCCGTCTCGAACGTGCGGATGCCGCGCTCGCACAGCACGATGTTCAGGTTGCCCTGTTCGGCGATGTACTCGGCGGCCAGCAGCCACTCCTCGATGGTCGCGGTCATGCCGCGCTTGAGCAGGACCGGCAGGCCGGTCGCCCCGGCGGCCCGCAGCAGCGAGAAGTTCTGCATGTTGCGGGTGCCGATCTGGAGCATGTCGGCGTGGGAGGCCACCAGGTCGACGTCACGGGTGTCGAGCACCTCGGTGACGAACGGCAGACCGGTCTCGGTCCGCACCTCGCTGAGGATCTTCAGCCCGTCCTCGCCGAGACCGTGGAAGGAATAGGGGGAGCTGCGCGGTTTGTACGCGCCGCCGCGCAGCATCGCGGCACCCGCGGTGCGCGCCATCAGCGCCGCATCCAGGGTCTGTTCCGGCGTTTCCACCGCGCACGGGCCGGCGACCAGGGTCACCGTGCCCGGACCGAACGGCACTCCGCCGACGGTGACGGTGGATCGGCCGGGCCGATGTTGCCTGCTCACGAGCTCGTAGGGCGCGGTGACGAAGTCGCGCCGAACGTCCAGCTGGGTGTCGGTCACTGCAACTCCTTGTTGTGGACGTGGCGGCAGTCAGGCGACGCGGTAACGGAGACCGGTCAGCTCGACCCGTGAGTTGACCGCGAGCTTTCGGAAGATCCGGCCCAGGTGGGCGTGCACGGTGTGCGGGGACACGAACATCCGTGCGGCGATCTGCCGGTTGGTGAGTCCTTCTGCGACGAGCTCGGTGACGTTCCGCTCGGTCTCGGTGAGGCTGTCCCACCCGGTCGCCGACCGTTCGGCGTAGGTCCAGTGCCGCCTCCGGACGCCGAGCGCCCTGAGTTCGCTGCGAACCCTGGCCACGTCCTGAGTAGCGCCCGCCGTCTCGTACCTCGCCAGCTCGTCCTCCAGGGCGGAGACCAGGTGGGCGGCGGCTTCCGGGTCGGAGCTGTTGCGCTGCAACAACATCTGACCGACCTGGCGATGGAGCGCCGCGGCGACCGGCGCGGCGATGGTCTCGCGCACGGCACGCCACACGAGCTCGTGCCGGAAGGACAGGGTGTCGGCGACCTCGTCGCAGTCGAGCAGACCTGCCCGCAGCACCTCGCGGATGCCGCGCAGGATGTCCGCGAGCGTCCGGCCGAGGACCTCGGCCACGTCCACGAGGCGGAACGACCTGCCGAGGATCGCGGCGATCTCCAGGACGCCGATCGTGTCGGTGCTGAAGCCCTCCAGCCTGGTGCGGACGGCCGAGGTCAAGCGCTGGGGCAGCCGCCGGGTGACGGGCCGGGCACCGGGCTCGCCCGTCTCCGCCACCTGCTCGGCACGCAGCCCGTCGAGCAGTTCGGTCAACAGGGCCGGATTCCCGCTCGCCCCCGCGGCCAGCTCGACCAGGTCGTCTCCGGGCGTCGCGCCGAGGTACTCGGCCACGATCTTCGCGACCGCGTTCTCCCGCAACGGTTCCAGCCGGAGCCGGGTGGCGCCGGCCGAGGCCAGCCGGTCGAACAACCGCCCGACCGTGATCGCCTCGCCCGCGCCGTCGCGGCACGCGAGCAGCCACACCACCGGACGAGTCCGGAAGTGCGTGACGAAGGACTGCACCGCCGCCAGCGTGATCAGGTCGGCCCACTGCAGATCGTCCAGCGCGATCACCAGCGGGCCCGCCTCGGCGCGTTCCTCGATCTTGCCGAGCAGTCGCGCCGCGAGCTTCATCGGACTGCCCGCCAGGGTCCACATCGTCTCTCCCAACGCGGAGACGATGGGTGCCAGCGGCGTCCACCGGGTCAGCTCGTCGGCCTGGGCCGCGCAGGTAGCGATCCCCTGCTCGGCGGCGAGGTCGAGCGCGTCGGCGATCAGCCTGCTCCGGCCGATGCCGGGCGGGCCCTCCAGCAGGACGACGGCGCCGTGCCCTTTCCGGACATCGGTGAGCGAGGAGACCAGGCTTTGCCAATCCTCATCGTGGTCGTTTGCGGAATTCATCGCCAATGTTTCCTCCCTCTTGCCCGAACGGACCGGGCGGAACCGGACCCGTGAATTCGACGCTATGGCAACGGACGCAAGGCCGTCCATGCGCAGGATGCGGAATTCCGGAAAGACCGTAAACTCACGCCAAATGAGACGCATCATTCGCACTGTGGTGGTCGATCATTTTCGGGGTGATCCGAGTCGTCGAGCGAGCCTCTCTACCAGCGGTTTCGGTGTGCACGCCGCTGATGCGGCGGATCCGTCGGCCGGTTTCCGCGACCTCACCCGTCGTGAACTTCCGGACCAGGAAACCAAGGCCGCTGCCCGATTCACTCGAGAAACTTGCCCGAATCGGAACCGGCCCCACTCGGCTCTGTCAAGGTCCTGGCCGGCATAAAGTCAGGGCGCGATGTCGGTGATATGCGCGAAACCGACCCCGCACCCTGCCTGACGAAGTCAGAGCGGAAGCGGGGTCGGTATTCAGAGAACGACGAGAATCTAGCCGATGGTGGAAAGCGCGTACGCGGTCATGGCCGCACCGAGCACCCGCACACCCCGGCCGCTCACCGGGTCGTATCCGGTGAGCTCCTCGATGCGGCGCAGCCGGTAGTCCAGTGTGCTGCGGTGTATGCACAGCTCGGCGGCCGTCTGGGTGCGGCTGTAGTCCGCCCGGATCAGTGCGTCGAGGGTCTCGAAGCTCACGCTGCTCGACGCCATCAGCGACGCGACGATCGCCACCAGGCTGCTCGACACCGCGTCGTTCTGGGTGACCGCGTACTCGACCAGGACGTCGTCCATGTCGTAGACGCCGGGACCGCGCCCCGCCGCCAGGACGAGGTCCAGCACGTCGGCCGCTTCCTGGTAGCCGGACTGGATCTCGGCGCGCGTCCGCCTCGCCGTGGCGCACCAGGCCCGCTCGCCGAGCCACTCGCGGAACTCGTCCACGAGCCAGCGCGTGCGGAGCTCGTCGCCGTCGGGCACGAGCACGACGGCGCCCGTGTCACCGGGCGCGTGCAGCGTGCCGGGGATGTTGTACCTGCCGAAGTACTCGGAGACCTGGTCCGCCAGCGCGGTGGTCGAACCCCTGACCACCAGGATCAGGTAGGCGGTGCCGGCACCCGCCTCCGGGGGGACCGGCGCCGTGACGGCCGTGATCTCCTCGTCGGCCAGGCGCCCGATGGGCGTACCCACCAGCGCGAACGGCGCGCGGGAGCTGTGGTCGAGAGTGGTCATGCGGTCGTTTTCCCTTCTGCTCCACGAGTTCGGTCGAAGTGGTGTTCGAGGACCCCGACCACTTCGGCCGCCTGGTCGTCGAGGTAGAAGTGGCCGCCGGGGAAGGCCCGGACGCCGAAGGGGCCCGTGGTGTGCCGGACCCACATCGAGGCCTCCTCCACGCTCGTCAGCGGGTCCTCGTCGCCGACGAGGGCCGAGATGGGACAGCGCAGTACCGCGTCCGCCGACCCCCGGTAGGTCTCGATGGCCCGAAGATCGGCGCGCAGCACCGGCAGGAACAGGCTCGTCATGCCCTTGAAGTCGAGCACCGCCGAATCCGTGCCGCTGAGCAGGCGCAGCTGGGCCAAAATCCCGTCGTCGTCGCGCAGGTGCACCGTCTCGTCGCCGCGAGACGACGGGGCACGGCGCCCGGACGCGAACAGCCGCGCCAGCTCGCGCCCCTCGGCCTCGAACCGCCGAGCGACCTCGAAGGCGACGACGGCGCCCATGCTGTGCCCGAAGAACGTCAGCGGCAGTTCGTCCTCGTCGCGGAGTGCTTCGTGGATCCGGTCGGCCAGCAGTCCGATGTCGTCGACGAACGGTTCCCCCCGGCGTTCCTGTCTGCCGGGGTACTGGATCGCGATGACGTCGACCTGCGGGCTGAGTGCAGCGGACAGGGCGAAGTACTTGGAGGCCGACCCTCCTGCGTGTGGGAAGCAGACCAGTCGGGAGACGGCCTGTGACGTGCGGTGATACCGGCGAACCCACGGGTTGGCGTGCATTGTGGAAGTGACCATCCGAATCATCACCTCATGCCGGGCAGGACTAACGGCCACCGGATCCCGCGCCCGGCACACCCGCGGAACACAAAGCCGAAGACAACGCACCCGCCGAATTCGTCTGACATCCCTGAGTTCGACGAGTCCCTCCCGGTAATTCGGGAAAGTCGCGACAGTGGGAGGTCAATAGTGGCCACCACGCTCGACGACTTTCTCTCCCGACTTCCGGGAATCGCATTATTTTGAAGATGTGAACGAAAGTAACAGTCAGGTCGGGGCCAGTCAGCCGACGACCAGTGTTTGAGCCTTAATCTCGTGGCCGGGCGTCTCGATAGTTCGGTGTCCGCCCACCCCGACTATCGGAGGTCCGGTACGGTCCAGATGTCCGACTTCCGTACGGCATCTGGACGGTTTGCTTACGCCGGATAGCCGATTCGTTCGGCTAGTTGCACGATGTGCAACGGAACCCGGTGCGGACCGGGCTGTCGGGCCGTGAATCCGCTGATGCCGGCACACCACCGCGACCAACCCTCGCGGAAGCCGCGACAGGGGATCAGCCGCCTAGACGGGACCCGACCACGCCAGTCGCCAGCGCCAAGCTTCGGCTCACAGTACAGAAAGCAATGTCAGCACATCACCATGCAGCCGAAAGTTCCGAGACACCCAAGCTATCCAAATAGCTCGATTTCCCGCAGCGAATACCCAGCCTCGCAGTCCATGCGTTTGGCGGACGCACAGAATAGGGGGTCCGGGGGCGAAGCCCCCGGCTGGGGTCTGGGGGCTCGGCCCCCAGAAAACACGCGAAGGGCGAGGGGTCCGCGCTCTCCGCGGACACACCTCGCCCTTCGACCTTCGATGCCCCCGGCAGGATTCGAACCTGCGCTCCCGCCTCCGGAGGGCGGTGCTCTATCCCCTGAGCTACGGGGGCCGTAGCTACGTGAAAGATCCTAGCGCATCGCGCCGACCACGTTTCACGCCTACCCCCGGAGCCGAGAGAAGGTGGCGTCCGTCACCTCCGCCCCAGATCAGGAATGCCCCGATTGCACTCATGCGCATGTCGCTATATGTTCCCAGTCATGGGTCACGGGCATGGGCACGGATCGGCGTCGGCGAGCGGGCGTCACGCCGGCAAGCTGTGGGTCGCGTTCGGCGTGGGCGCGGTGTTCATGGTGGTCGAGTTCATCGTGGGCTTCGCGACGGGCTCGCTCGCGCTGATCTCCGACGCCGCGCACATGCTCACCGACGTGCTCGGGGTCGGGATGGCGCTGGCCGCGATCATGGTGGCCCGGCGGGCCAAGGCCGGTAAGAATCGGACGTTCGGGTTCTACCGGGCCGAGGTGCTCGCGGCGCTGGCCAACGCGGTCCTGTTGTTCGGGGTTGCGGGTTACGTGATCTACGAGGCGGTCGGGCGGTTCCAGGACCCGCCTTCGGTGCCGGGGGTGCCGGTGCTCATCGCGGCGGCGCTCGGGCTCGGGGCAAACCTCGTGAGCTTCAGCGTGCTCAGGGAAGGCGCCAAGGACAGCATCAACGTCAAGGGTGCGTACCTCGAGGTGCTGGCCGACCTCATCGGGTCGGTGGGCGTGCTGATCTCCGCCCTGATCACCATCACCACGGGCTGGAAGTACGCGGACCCGATCATGGGTGTGCTGATCGGCGTGTGGGTGCTGCCGCGGACGTACAACCTCGCGAAGAACGCGCTGCACATCCTGTTCCAGCACGCGCCGGAGCGGTTGGACGTCACCGAGATGCAGAAGGCGCTCACCGAGTTGCCCGGTGTCACCGAGGCGCACGACCTGCACGTGTGGACGCTCACCAGCGGCATGGAGGTCGCGTCGGCGCACCTCACGACCGCGCAGGACGCCGATCACGAGAACGTGCTCAAGGCCGCGCAGTCGTTGCTGGCGACCAAGTACCACATCGAGCACGCGACCCTTCAGGTCGAGGGCGGCTCGTCAGCGCAGCGGTGCCGGGAGCTTTCGTGGTGAGCCGGGCAGGTCGCGGATCTCGTCCTTAGTGGACGGCGCGCCGCTTCGTGACGGAACGGTCTCGGTTCGGGGTTGCGGCACGGCGATCCGAACTCGGCCTCGTTCGAACGGCACCACAAGAGCCTCCCCAACTACCACCGCGTGAATTGCCAAGATCTCATCGAAGTATGTCTGAAGGGGATAGATCCGTTCAGGTGAACGAGAAAAGCCGCGTTCCGTGACGGAACGCGGCCTTTTCGGTTCAAACGAGAGCGAACCAGGGTCAGCTAGTCGTTACAGACCAGTGCATTCGCCCCTTCGCCTGTCACTGCGCGGCTCCGCTGGCCGTGCGGCGGGCCGGGATCAGGCTTCCGATGCCGACCGCGGCGAACCACAGCGCCATGAGCATCCCGACGATGAACAACACGTTGAACGACTCGAGTCCCAGCGGACCGACGACCCACGGGGCCAGGCCCCAGGAGATCCCGCCGATCACGGCGCCGACCCCGAGTGCCGGGTGGGCCAGGTGCCGCTTGCTGAGCGCGGCCAGCGCGGCCACCGAGAAGCCGAACAGCGGGAACGCCAGCAACGCCAACACCATGTGAGTGCTCAGGAACGGTGTCGCGTGACCTGCGGCTGCCGCGTCGCTCTCGGTGGTCGCCGCTAGGTGCGGCACGTTCTCGATCACCGAGAGGACCGCTCCTGCCACCGCGGTCCAGCCGGCCCGGCGGGCGGCGGCGGGCAGGTCTGGCCGATGGCGGAGCAAGCCGACCAGGCCGAGGGCGAAGAGGGTCGAGCTCAGCAGGACCAGGGCGTGCGAGGGCACCCACATCGGGTCACCGATCCAGGCCGCCTCCGCGGCGTGCCCGGACAGCGCCGGGTCCTTCCTCGGGTGCAGCATGCCGCCGATGAACAGCGCGACCGCACCGACGGTCAACGCCCAGGGCCACCAGCCGGCCGAACCAGTCCGCGACGCCGCATCTGCGTTCATGACGCCATGGTGCGACGCCGTTCAAGGTCATGTCCTGAAACCCGGCAAGCTGTTCCACAAACACCCGAACGGGACGGAATCGCCGATCGCCTGGCAGGGGCCGCACCGGCGACTTACCGTCGCCGCCATGGACACCGGAAGGCAGCCCCGCACCACCGGGGAGACAGTGGACACCTGGGAGATGGTGGTGATCCACAGGTGGTTCAAGCGCGAGTTCGCGCAGATGCCCGCCTTGGTCCGGGGCGTGGCTCCGGGCGACCGCGATGGCGCGCGATACGTCGCCGAGTTCATCGAGATGATGGCGAGCCTGTTGCATCACCACCACGTGGGCGAGGACGAGATGCTCTGGCCTCGGCTGCTGGAGCGCGTCGGCGGCCTCGACAGCGAGCTCGTGCAGCGCATGGAACAGCAGCACGAGGTGGTCGGCAAGGCGTTGGAGCGGGTCGATGAACTGCTGCCCAGGTGGAAGCAAGGGGCCGACGAGGCCATCCGCAACGAACTCGCCGAGGTCCTCGAAGGCATGTCCGGGCCGTTGATCGAGCACCTGGGCGAGGAGGAGAGCAAGGTCCTCCCGCTCGTCTCGGTGTACATCACCCAGGCCGAGTGGGACGCGCTGGGCCGCAACGGCGCGAGCGGCATGCCCAAGGGCGCCAAGGGATTCGACACCATCGGCATGATCCTGCAGGAATCAACGCCTCAGGAGCGGGCAGGGTTTCTCCGCCTGCTTCCGCCTCCGGTCCGGCTGCTCCACAAGCTCATCGGCGCCGGAATCCACCAGCGTGCCAAGGCTCGCCGGCGCCAGATAGCCGCGTAAAAGCAAGAAAGGCCGCGTTCCGTGGCGGAACGCGGCCTTTCCTCAATCACTCACAGGCCAGAGCACTGCCCTGCCTTCGGCCCCTTCACGTCGTTCGGGAAGCCGTTGTTCAACGGTGCCGGGCTGTTGCCCGTGCAGGACAACGGTCCGCCGACCGTGGAGAAGGCGACCACCGACCTCGTCTTGTTCGACGTCAGCGACACGGGGCCACCGACCGAGGTGTTCTCCACCGCGACCTCGGTGGCGGAACCGTGCACCGACACCGGACCGCCGACCTTGACCCCGACCAGGACCACGGACGCCGCGTCCGCCGCCGAGATCGGGCCCTTGATCTCGCCGCCGAAGACGTAGAGCGTGGCGCCGCGAGCGACCGTGACCGGGCCGTTGATCGTGGCACCGTCCACATAGGTCACACCCTTGACCTGCAGCGGACCGTTGACCGTCCCGGTCACCGTGGTGGTGGGAGCCGGCAGCGGCTTCGACAGCAGCTCGAACTCCGCCAGCGCGACGTCGCCGGAGAACTCCACGCGGTAGAAGTTGTACCGGCCCGGCGAGGCGATCTTGAACGACCGGGTGTACTGCTGCCACTGGAAGTTCTCGCCGGAACGCTTGTCGACCGTCGCCCACGTCTTGCCGTCGTAGGAGGCTTTCAGCTCCCAGGACGACGGGGACGTGCCCGTCTTCGCGTTGGTCAGCGTGTAGAACTCCGCCTTCTCCTTGACGTCCGCGGCCTTGAAGTCGAACGACTTCACCACCGCCGACGTCGCGGAGTTGTTGTCCACCAGCGCACCATCGGTGATGCCGGTAGAAACGTCGCGCAACGGCGTCGGCACCGCGTCGCCCTTGGTGATCGAGTCCGGCACGTCGTCAGCGCCCGTGCCCCACGCCGACGGCGCCGGGCCCATGTCGAAGTCGATCGTCGCGCCGGCCGCGAGCACGTCGTGCGGCAGCGTGGTCTTGTTCCACGCCTTGCCGTTGACCTTCACGCCCTGCACGTAGATGTTCTTCGCGCTGTTCTTCGGCGCGTTGATCACCAGCTTCTTGCCGTTCTCCAGCTTCACGGTCGCCTTGGTGAACTGCGGCGAACCGATCGCGTAGGCCGGCTTGCCCATCTGCAACGGGTAGAAGCCCAGCGACGAGAACAGGTACCACGCGGACATCTCGCCGTTGTCCTCGTCACCGGCGTAGCCCTGGCCCTGCTCGCTGCCCACGTAGAGACGCGCGAGGATCTCCCGCACCTTCTCCGCGGTCCGCGCGGGCTTGCCGGCGTAGTTGTACATGTACGCGATGTGGTGCGACGGCTGGTTGGAGTGGCCGTACTGGCCCATCCGCACGTCCCGCGCCTCGATCATCTCGTGGATCACGCCCCCGTAGCCGCCGGGGAACTTGGCGGTCTCGGGCAAGGTGAAGAACTGGTCGAGCTTCTGCGCCAGCTTGTCCCGACCGCCGTACAGGTTCGCGAGACCCTGCCCGTCGTGCGGCACCGTGAACGCCATGTTCCAGCCGTTCGTCTCGGTGTAGTCGTAGCGCCAGTCCTGCGGGTTGTACTTGGCCGGGTCCTCGACGCGCCAGGAGCCGTCGACGTTGCGGTTCTGGAAGAACTCGATCCGCTTGTCGAACGTCAGCACGTAGTTCTGGGCGCGGTTGAGGAAGTACTCGTACTCCTCCGCGTACCGCTTCTCGCCCGTCTTCTCGTGCAGTGCCTTCGCCATCGACGCGATGCCGAAGTCGTTGACGTAGCCCTCGATCGCCCACGACCACGCCTCGTCGAGCTGGTCGTTGCCGGTGTAGCCGAGGAAGATCGACTTGTCCATGCCCTTGCGGCCGACGTTGTTGCTCGGCGGCACCACGGAAGCGTTCTTCACCGCGGCGTCGTAGGCGGCCTTGATGTCGAAGTTCGACACGCCCTTCAGATACGCGTCCGCGAACGCCACGTCGGAGCTCGTGCCGGTCATCAGGTCCGCGTAACCGGGGGAGGACCAGCGCGAGATCCAGCCGCCGTCCTTGTACTGCTGGACGAAGCCCTCGGCCATCTCGCCCGCCTTGGACGGGGTGAAGAGGCTGTAGGCGGGCCAGGTCGTGCGGTAGGTGTCCCAGAACCCGTTGTTGACGAAGATCTTGCCGTCCACGATCTTCGCGCCGGTCTTCGTCGGCGTGTTCTCACCGACCAGCGGCGCCACCGGGGACGCGTACTGCAGCTTGTCGCCGACCTTCTCGAAGCCCGAGTTCGGGTAGAGGTAGAGCCGGTACATGTTGGAGTACATCGTGATCAGCTGCTCTTCGGTCGCACCTTCGACCGTGATGATGCCGAGCACCTTGTCCCACGCGGCCTGCGCACGGTCGCGCACCGCGTCGAACGAGTCGGCCGCCGTGATCTCCTGGTCGAGGTTGGCGCGAGCCTGGTCGACCGAGATCAGCGACGTGGCGATGCGCAGCTGGACCGTCTTGTCCGCGAACGAGAAGTAGCCGCCGACGTTGTCACGCCCGGCGCCCGTCAGCCGGCCGCTGCCGGTGACCGCCTTGTCGACCTTGCCGTAGACGAACAGGCGGGTCGCACCCGTCGAGAGGCCGCTCTTGACGTCCGAGTAGCCCGTCACGACACCGTTCGCCGCGTCCAGGGTGAGGCCACCGAGGTTGCTGACGTTGTCGAACGTGAGGTTCTTCTGGCCCTCGTCGGGGAACGTGAACCGGAAGAGCGCCGCGTGGTCGGCCGGCGCGATCTCGGCCTTCAGGCCGTTCTCGAAGGTCACGCCGTAGTAGTGCGCCTTCGCGACCTCGTTGTCGTGCTTGAAGGCGAGCGACCGTGCCGCGCGGTCCTGCGTCGGAGCCTTGTCCGACGGCATGACCTGGAACGTCTGGCGGTCACCCATCCACGGGCTCGGCTCGTGCGACGCGGTGAAGGCCTGCAACGTCGGCAGGTTCTGCGCGTTGTTGCGCTGCTGGTACTCGTACAGCCAGGAGATCGAGCCCGCGTTCGTCATCGGGGCCCAGAAGTTGAAGCCGTGCGGCACCGCGGTCGCGGGGAAGTTGTTGCCGCGCGAGAACGAGCCGTTCGAGTTCGTGCCACGCGTGGTCAGCACGTAGTCGGAAGGCTTCGCGTACTGCTTCACCACGGCGTCGCCGATGGAGAGGTCGTCGACCCAGGCGCCGAACTCCGTCGGGCCCTTGTTCCCGTCGTAGGCGACCAGGATGCGCTTGATCGTCTTGCCGGCCGCCACCGCGCCGATCGTGGACTTCACCTTGTTCCACTGGTTGGCGTACAGGAACTTGCCCGCGCCCTGGCCCTGTGGCGACAGCACCGCGCCGTGCTGGTCGACGGCCTTGAGGTCGCTCAGGTACGTGCCGTCCGAGAACGCCAGGTCGATCGACGAGTACGTGCTCGGGTAGTTCAGGTTGTCGGTGACGAAGTCCGGGAAGATCATGTACGACAGCTCGGTCTTCTGCTCGACCTTGATGTCGACGTCGAAGACCTTGTTGTAGCTGTACGCCCGGCCCTCGGCGGTGTGCTTGCCCTGGAAGCGGAACGCCTTCACGCCCGTCCAGCCGACGCGTGCCTTCGACGCGTAGCCGCCCGTGGGGCCGTTGCCCACGACGCTGCGCATGTTCGGCGACGGAGGCGTGGTCGTGCCGTCCGAGAGCTGCAGCTCGGCGAGCTGGATGAGGTTCACGCCGCCCTGGGTCGCCGTGATGTCGAGCTTGTAGTGCGCGTACGCCGTGGGCGACGCGATGTCGTAGACCTTGGTCTGGAACCGCTCGGCGAACGCCTCACCGGTGCGGGTGTCGATCGTGGTCCAGTTCGTGCCGTCGGTCGAGCCCTGGAGCTTCCAGTCCTTCGGGTCGCGCTCGGGGGCGTCGTTGGCCGAGGTGAGCGCGTACTTCTTGATCGTCTGGGCTTCGCCGAACCGGAACGTGGCCCAGCCGCTCGGGGTGAAGACGAGCCACTTGGTGTTCGCACTGCCGTCGACGAGGTTCTCCTTCACCTCGCCCGCGTCCGCGAACTCCCCGTTGGCCTTCACCTCCAGCACCTTCTCGGAGACGTTGCCGGGGATGCCCGAGCCGTCGGAGCCGATCACGCCGGCCGACTTGGGGTTGCCCGCCGCGTCGGTCTCGACGGTGTTCGCCCACGCAGGTTGAGGTTGACCGTCCTCAAAGGACGACGTAAAGCCCACGCCTGACTCCTCTGGTGCGGCGGCCGCGTAGCCGTTGGTGACGCCACACACCAGTGTCGCAGTGATCGCAACGCTCAACAGAGCAGTTGTTCGTCTTTTCCCCAGTTGCCTCATTGCAACCCTTCCGCCGCCGCCTTGCCCGCCCCATTCGCGAGGGAGCGTTTCTTTACCTGACATCGTTGTCAAGGGAGCGGACACAAATTGTCTTCGAACCTGTCCTCTCACTGTTGCCATCGTGGACGTTCGTCGAAGATCTAGACTCGGTTGGTGACCGACCGCAAGCCGCCAGAGGTGGGCACACCAGCGGGCATGCGCGTGCTCAACCAACGCGCCGTGCTGGACCGATTGCGCCGTCTGGGCGCGGCCACCCGGCCGCAGATCGCGAAGGACACCGGGCTGTCCAAGCCCACGGTCGGCCAGGCCCTGGTGGATCTCGAACGCCACGATCTGGTGCGTCCGATCGGCCGTACGACGGCCGGCCCGGGGCGTTCCGCCGTGGTTTACGAGCCGAATCCGGCCGCTGGATATGTACTGGGCATTGACATAGGCCGAGAACGCATTCGGGCGGCCGTCGCCGACCTGGGCGGATCCGTGGTCGCCCGCGTGGACGAGCGCAACCGCAGCCGGTCCGCCACCGCCCTGGTGCGCACGGTGACCGAGCTGGCCGCCCGCACCGTGGCGGATGCGGGCATCGCGCTGACCGACGTCGTGGTGAAGGTGATCGGCAGCCCCGGCGTGATCGACCAGCGTTCGCGGGTGGTGCGGCACGCGCCCAACCTGCCCGGCTGGGAGTCCGCCGGCGTGCTGGAGAAGCTGGAGTCCGCGCTGGGGCCGGTGGTGGTCGTGGAGAACGACGCGAACCTGGCCGCGGTGGGCGAGCACGTCTACGGGGCGGCCAAGGACGCTCGGGTCTTCGTCTGCGCGACGGTCGGTACCGGCATCGGCATGGGCATCGTGGTCGACGGCGTGTTGTTCCGCGGCGCGCACGGGGCGGCCGGCGAGGTCGGCTTCCTGCCGTTCGGGAAGTCCGCTGCGGACGTCCAACGTGGACAGTTCGAGGACGCCGCGGCGGCGGAATCCGTTGTGGCACTGGCCGGTGAGCGCGGGTTGACGGCCCGGTCCGCCCGTGAGGTGTTCGATCTGGCGCGGGCAGGTGACGGCCAGGCCGTCGAGGTCGTGCGGGTGGAGGCCGAACGGCTGGCGTTCCTCGTCGCCGCGGTGTCCGCGGTGATCGACCCGGAGCTGATCGTGCTGGGCGGTGGCGTGGGGTCGAACGTCGACCTGTTGCTAGCGCCGCTCGAGGCCGCGCTGCGGACGATGACGCCGCTGGCGCCGCGGATCGTGGCTGGTTCGCTGGGTGACGGAGCGGTGCTGTCCGGAGCCCTCGCGATGGGCCTCAAGGCCGCCCGTGAATTGGTCTTCGAAGTTACTCTCTGAGAGTAGTTGAGTAGCCCTCACCTGGTAATTCACTCAATTGTCGTAGCTGTGAACACGATGGAGTGGCTTAGCGTTACCGGAACCTCCACCTGGAGGGTGTTGTGTCCTTCCGTTGCAAGGGGAGTCGGTAGGGGGATGCGGGGGACGTAGCCCCCTACCGGCCGTGCACTGGGCAGGTGCCGCGCCCGCACCATCAGCCTGCCCAGTGCAGTAACGGTTACCTGGGCGTCGGCCGGTGCACGTTCGGCGTGGTCGCCGCGCGGTGCGTCGAGTCCGCGATCCACCGGCCGGGGATGGACGCGTCGATGATGCCCTCCTCCAGCCACGTGTACTCGCCGTCCATGACCTGCTTGGCCAGCACCTGGTCGCTGTCGTCGGTGTTCTTCCACAGCTTCTCGAACAGCTCGTCGACCCGGATCCGCGCCTGCTTCGCGAACGCGTCCGCCAGCAGCCGGGAGTTCGGGTTCTTGTCCTGCGCGGCACGCACGCACGCGGCGCTGATCGCGAACAGCTCGGCCCCGATGTCCACGATCCGGCTGAGGAACCGCTGCTTGCGCTCCATCTTTCCCTGCCAGCGCGACATCGCGTAGAACGTCTGCCGCGCCAGCTTGCGCGCCGACCGCTCGACGAACCGCAGGTGCTTGGCCAGCGGCCCGAACTCCGTGTACCCGGCCGGACTCTGCCCCTTGCCCACGACGAGCGTCGGCAGCCACTTCGCGTAGAACCCGCCGGCCTTCGCCGCCGCCTTCATCTTCTTCTGCCGGTCCGCGTCGGGATCGATGATGTCGCCGGCGACGGACAGGTGCGCGTCCACGGCCTCGCGGGCGATCAGCAGGTGCATGATCTCCGTGGAGCCCTCGAAGATCCGGTTGATCCGGAGGTCGCGCAGGACCTGCTCGGCCGCGATGCCGCGTTCACCGCGGGCGGCCTGGGACTCCGCCGTCTCGTAGCCGCGTCCGCCGCGGACCTGCACGAGCTCGTCGGCCACGAGCCAGGCCTTCTCGGACGCGTAGAGCTTGGCCAGCGCGGCCTCGATGCGGATGTCGTGCTTGCCGGCGTCCGCGAGTTCGGAACTGAGGTCCAGCACGGCTTCCAGCGCGTAGGCCGTGGCGGCGATGTACGCGATCTTGCCCGCGATGGCCTCGTGCTTGCCGACCGGCAGACCCCACTGGATGCGCTCGGTGCTCCACTCGCGGGCGATCTTCAGGCACCACTTGGCGCTGCCCGCGCACAGGGCGGGGAGGCTGAGCCTGCCGGTGTTCAGGGTGGCGAGCGCGATCTTGAGACCGGCGCCTTCCTTGCCGATGACGTTCTTCTTGGGCACTCGGACGTTGTGGAACCGCGTGACGCCGTTCTCCAGGCCCCTCAGGCCCATGAACGCGTTGCGGTTCTCGACCGTGACGCCCTCGGCGTCCGCCTCGACGACGAACGCGGTGATGCCCCGGTCCGGCACCTGGGCCATGACGACGAGCAGGTCCGCCACGACACCGTTGGTGGTCCACAGCTTCACGCCGTTGAGGACGTAGTCGTCGCCGTCCGCGACAGCGGTCGTGCCGAGCCGCGCGGGGTCGCTGCCGACGTCCGGCTCGGTGAGCAGGAAGGCGGTGATCTCGCCCTTCGCACACCTCGGCAGGAACTCCTGCTTCTGCTCGGGGCTGCCGAACATCGCGATCGGCTGGGGAACGCCGATGGACTGGTGGGCCGAGAGCATCGCGCCGATCGCGGGGCTGGCGCTGCCGACCAGCATGAGCGCCCTGTTGTAGTAGACCTGGGTCAGGCCGATGCCGCCGTACTCGGGTTTGATCTTCATGCCGAACGCGCCCAGGTCCTTCAGGCCCTTGAGCACGTCGTCCGGGATCTGCGCGTCCCGTTCGATCACGGTGTTGTCGATCTGGGACTCGGTGAACTTGCGGAGCTTCTCCAGGAACGCGTCGCCGCGCTCGCGGTCTTCGTCGGTGCCGCTCGGGTGGGGGTGGATGAGGTCGATCCGGAAGTGACCGAGGAAGAGCTCTTTGCCGAAGCTCGGTCGCTGCCAGCGGGTTTCCCGTGCTTGTTCGGCGACCTGCCTGGCCGCGCGCTCGTCGACGGTCATGGTTACCTCCGAGTAGGGGTGTGACCCACGTTACTCGCCGGTAGTCCGATGTCCACCGACCCGGAGGGTGAAATGCCATGAGGGTGACCTTCATGGACCTCAGGTCCATGAAGGTCACCCTCATGACGCAAAACCGGGCTACGGCAGCGGAGCGGCTCCGCGCTTGGCCAGGTAGTCCTTCATCAGCTCGGTCTCGGCGGTCTGCGACTTCAGCATGTTGTCCGCCAGGACCTTGACGACCGACTGGCCGGCCTTGGTCGCGGCGTACTCCGCCATCGGCGCCCCACCCATGTGGTGCCGCAGCATCAGTTGCAGGAAGTACACGTCGAACTCGCGCCCGGACAGCGTCCGCAGCTTGCCCAGCTCCTCGGTCGTGGCCATGCCCGGCATCAGCGGCTTGCCCGCCTCGGGCGTGGTCGCGCCGTGCCCGTGCACACCCGCGTCGTTCATCCACGCCATGTAGACGCCGGAGACGTTCTGCTCGTGCTCGTTCCACATCATCAGCCACCCCTTCATCCGCCCGACCTGCTCGAGCTGGGTGGAGGAGATGTCGAACGCGAGCTGGCGGATCTCCGGGTCCACAGAGCGATCCCTGGCCGTGTTGGCCATCTGGATGCCCTGCAGGTGGTGCATGGACATGTCCTGGCAGAAGCCGACGTCGATGGAACCGGAGGCCGGTGCCGAGGACGTCGACGAGCCGGGGAGCTTCACGAGCAGGCCGACGGCCGCGCCCAGCAGGAGCACGGCCAGGACGGCGGCACCGATCACGAGCGTCCGAGCGACCCCGGAGGGTCGCTCGGAGCTCACGACGGTGACCTCGTCCGCGTCGGCGTCAGCGGGTGCCGGCATCAGCTCGAAGGCGGCGTCGAGGCAGAGCCCGACGGCGGCGGCGTGCTGGCGTTCGGCTGGCCCTCGGTCTTCGACTCGTCCACGCCGCCGTCCATCGGCACGGCGTCGGCGCCCGGCTTCTCGGCCACGAACGGGGCCGGGTTCGACAGGAACTGCGGGTTCTCGCAGGACGCGCCGACCTCGGGGTAGGTGTTCGGGTTGCGCAGCAGCGAGGAGATGAACTGGTCGATGCGCTCGTCGTCGGCGTTGTCGACCTTCAGCTGGTGGCCCCACGACTGCAGCGAGACCGGCTTGTCGAGGCCGGGGAACGGCGACAGCGCCATGTACGGGATGCCCTCGACCTTGGCCTTGAGCTTGGTGAGCGCGGCGTCCTTGACCTGGTCCGGGTTGTACGCGATCCAGACCGCGCCGTGCTCGAGGCCGTGCACGATGTTCTCCGTGCGGATGGCCTTCTCGTAGACGACGCCGGTGCAGTCGGCCCACGTGCCGTCGTGCGGTCCGCCGAAGGCGGGGGTCTGGTCGTACGCCACGCGCTGGGTCGGCTGCACGTGCTTGGAGCCCTTGTACTCCTTCACGACGATGCCCGCGAGCTGCGTCGACGGGTCCTTGTTCGTGTCGGAGGGCTTCCACTTGGCCAGGGCGGCCTCTTTGACGTTGTTCGCGTGGATCTGCGAATACGCATATCCGAACACGCCGCCCGCGAGGCCCAGCACGGCGATCACCGCGATGATCGTGCCCCACGGCTTAGGCTTGCTCGCCACCACCGAGGAACGGGCTGCGGCCACGCTGCTGCGTGTGGCCTTCGTCTTCTTGCCGCTGGTCATGTCCGCCTCAGATGTCGTCCTGGTCAACCGGCGCCAGTGTAGGGACTCCGTGTCTGATCACTGTCAGCGAGTTGCGATACCACGTCCGCGTTAACACTTGCCGTCTCACCCTCCGGGACCCGGTAACCCGGTCGAGACCTGCGACAACGCTTCTCTAAACTCTTGGAGCGTGACCCCTGAAGCGCTCGCCGAACTGGTTCGGACCACGGTTGCCCAGCTGCTGGCTGACCGAGGCCTGGACACCGCCGCTGCCCCTGAGCAGGTGACGGTCGAGCGACCCAGGAACCCCGAGCACGGCGACTACGCCACGAACATCGCGCTCCAGCTCACCAAGAAGGTCGGCGTCCCGCCGCGCGACCTCGCGACGTGGCTCGCCGAGGCCCTGCTGACCCAGCCCGCCATCGCCAAGGCCGATGTCGCCGGACCGGGCTTCCTGAACCTCACCATCGCCACCGAGGCGCAGGGCGCGATCGTCCGCGACGCGCTGGCGGACGGCTACGGCACGGGCGCGGAGCTGGGCGGCAAGAAGATCAACCTGGAGTTCGTCTCCGCGAACCCGACCGGCCCCATCCACCTCGGTGGCGCGCGCTGGGCGGCCGTGGGCGACGCGCTGGGCCGGATCCTCGAAGTCCGTGGTGGCGAGGTCACGCGTGAGTACTACTTCAACGACGCGGGCGCGCAGATCGACCGGTTCGTCCGGTCCCTGATCGCCGCCGCGAAGGGCGAGCCGGCCCCGGAGGACGGCTACGCGGGCACGTACGTGAGCGACATCGCAGCCGAGGTGCTGCGCCGCGAACCGGGTGCGCTCAGCGACCCCGAGACAGTGCGCAAAATCGGCGTCGGGCTGATGTTCGAGGAGATCAAGAGCAGCCTGCACGCCTTCGGTACCGACTTCGACGTCTACTTCCACGAGGACTCGCTGCACAAGTCCGGGCGCGTGGACGAGGCGATCGCCAAGCTCAAGGCGAACGGTTCGCTGTACGAGAAGGACGGCGCCTGGTGGCTGCGGTCCACCGACTTCGGTGACGACAAGGACCGCGTCGTCATCAAGAGCGACGGCGACCCGGCCTACATCGCCGGTGACATCGCGTACCTCGTCGACAAGCGAGGGCGTGGGTTCGACCTGTGCATCTACATGCTCGGCGCGGACCACCACGGCTACATCGCGCGCCTCAAGGCCGCCGCGTCCGCACTGGGCGACGACCCGGCCGTCGTCGAGGTGCTGATCGGCCAGATGGTGAACCTCGTCAGCGACGGCCAGCCGGTGCGGATGAGCAAGCGCGCGGGCACGGTCATCACGATGGAGGACCTGGTCGACGCGGTCGGTGTGGACGCGGCCCGCTACGCCATGATCCGTTCCAGCGTCGACTCGAGCCTCGACATCGACCTCGACCTGCTGCGCAAACACAGCAACGAGAACCCGGTCTACTACGTGCAGTACGCCCACGCGCGCACGTCGTCGATCCTCCGCAACGCCGCCGACCTCGGCATCACCCCGGGTGAGGACTTCGCGCTGCTCACCCACGAGCGCGAAGGCGACCTCATCCGCACCATCGGCGAGTTCCCGCGCGTGGTGGCCACAGCCGCCGAACTGCGGGAACCGCACCGCGTCGCTCGCTACCTCGAAGAGCTCGCGGGCACGTACCACCGCTTCCAGCAAGACTGCCGCGTGCTCCCGCGCGGCGATGAGGAGACGACTCCGTTGCACCAGGTCAGGCTTCAGCTCGTCAACGCCACCAGGCGCGTCTTCGCCGCGGGCCTCGGCCTGCTCGGCGTGAGCGCCCCGGAGCGCATGTGATGCGCGCGCATCCGGCCGGACCCCGGCACGCCGACGTCATGGTCCCCGGCACCACCGCCGGCGACCGCCCCTCGACCGCCGAGCAGCTCGACTACCTGCACCCGACGGTGTGGCCGCGCAACGCCTCCCGCAACGCTTCCGGCGTCGTGGAGCTGGCGGGCGTGGACGTGCGCGGGCTCGCCGAGCAGTACGGCACCCCGTTGTTCGTCATGGACGAGCAGGACTTCCGCGCACGTTGCCGCGAGCACGCCGAGGCGTTCGGCGACCCGACGCTGGTGCACTACGCCTCCAAGGCGTTCCTCAGCGTGCAGGTCGCGAAGTGGGTCGCCGAAGAGGGCCTCTCGATCGACGTCTGCAGCGGCGGCGAGCTCGCGATCGCTCTCAGGGCGGACTTTCCCGCCGAGCGGATTGCGTTGCACGGCAACAACAAGAGCGTTCCCGAACTGATCGCGGCCGTCGAGGCCGGCGTCGGCGGGGTCGTGCTCGACTCGTACCACGAGATCGCGCGGCTCGACCAGATCGCGCGCGAACGCGGTGTGGTGCAGCCGGTGCTGATCCGCGTGACGGTCGGCGTCGAGGCGCACACGCACGAGTTCATCGCGACCGCGCACGAGGACCAGAAGTTCGGCTTCTCGCTGTCCTCCGGCGACGCGGCCGAGGCGGTGCGCCGCGTGCTCAAGGCGAGCGGCCTCAAGCTGGTCGGCCTGCACAGCCACATCGGTTCGCAGATCTTCGACGCCTCGGGCTTCGAGGTCGCCGCGCGCCGGGTGATCGGCCTGCTCGCCGACGTCCGCAAGGAGCACGGCGAGATCGACTCGCTCACGGTCGTCGACCTCGGCGGTGGTCTCGGCATCGCGTACACGCCGGACGACGACCCGCCCCCGCCCGCCGAGCTGGCGCGGCAGCTGCACAACATCGTGCAGAAGGAGTGCGAGCACAACGGCCTGCAGATGCCTCGCATCGCGGTGGAGCCCGGTCGCGCGATCGTCGGTCCCGGCACGGTCACCGTGTACGAGGTCGGCACCATCAAGGACGTCGAGCTGGACGGTGGCGCGCGGCGCCGGTACGTCAGCGTCGACGGCGGGATGAGCGACAACATCCGCACCGCGCTCTACGACGCGGTCTACGACTGCAAGCTGGTGTCCAGGGCGGCCGAGCCCGAGTCGCGGGCCGTTCTCTGCCGCGTCGTGGGCAAGCACTGCGAGTCGGGTGACATCGTGGTTCGCGACTGCTGGTTGCCGGATGACCTCGCTCCGGGAGACTTGGTCGCGATCGCTGCGACCGGGGCCTACTGCTACTCGATGGCGAGCGGGTACAACCGACTTCCACGGCCCGCGCTCGCCGCGGTGACCGGTGGAGAGGCGCGGCTGCTGCTGCGTCGCGAGACCGAAGACGACTTGTTCCGTCTGGAGGTATAGGACAGTGCCAGCCAAGGAGGCGAACTCTGTGAAACCTATTCGCGTTGCCCTGCTGGGTTGCGGCACGGTTGGCACGGAGGTCGTCCGGCTGCTGACGGACCAGGCCGAGGACCTCACCCAGCGCATCGGCGCGCCGGTTGAGCTCGTGGGCATCGCCGTGCGCAGGCCGAACAAGCACCGCGAAGTACCCGAGCACCTGCTCACCACGGACGCCGCCGCGCTGGTCGCGTCGGATGAGGTGGACGTGATCGTCGAGGTCATCGGTGGCATCGACCCGACGCGCGGGCTGTTGCTGGACGCGTTGAAGGCGGGCAAGTCCGTCGTCACCGCGAACAAGGCGCTGCTCGCCGAGCACGGGTCAGATCTGTTCGAGGCCGCTGACTCGTCCGGTGCCGACCTCTACTTCGAAGCAGCCGTCGCCGGTGCGATCCCGTTGCTGCGCCCGTTGCGGGAATCCCTTGCGGGAGACCGGATCACGCGCGTCATGGGCATCGTGAACGGCACGACGAACTTCATCCTGTCCGCGATGGACGCCACGGGCGCCGGCTACGCCGAGACGCTCGAGGAGGCCTCGCGGCTCGGTTACGCCGAGGCCGACCCGACGGCGGACGTCGACGGGTTCGACGCCGCGTCGAAGGCCGCGATCCTTGCGTCCCTTGCGTTCCACACGCGGGTGACGGCCGCGGACGTGTACCGCGAGGGCATCCGTCAGGTCAGCGCGGCCGACATCGCGGCGGCCAAGGGCCTCGGCCGCACGGTGAAGCTGCTCGCGATCTGCGAGCGCGTCGTGTCGCCGTCCGGTCAGGAATCAGTCGCCGTTCGAGTTCACCCGGCCATGATCCCCAGGACGCATCCGCTGGCGAGCGTGCACGGTGCGTTCAACGCGGTGTTCGTCGAGGCTGACGCGGCAGGGGAGATGATGTTCTACGGGCAGGGTGCCGGTGGCGCCCCGACGGCGAGCGCGGTCGTCGGCGACCTGGTCGCCGTGGCGCGCAACAAGGTCGCGAGCGGACGTGGTCCGCGCGAGTCGGCCTACGCCGCGCTTCCCGCGCAGCCCATGGGGAACACGCCCACCCGCTACCACATCAGCCTCGACGTGGCGGACAAGCCAGGTGTCCTCTCGCAGGTCGCCGCGGTCTTCGCCGAGCACGACGTGAGCATCGCCGCGGTGCGCCAGGAAGGCCGCATCGAGGACGCCAGCCTGGTGATCGTCACGCACGCGGCGACCGACGCCGCACTGCGGTCCACTGTGGACAAGATCGGCGGTCTCCCCGTGGTGCGGGAGGTCGTGAGCGTGATGCGGGTGGAGGGCGAAGAGTGAGCGCTGTCAGAGCAGGCTGGCCCGGTCTCATCAACGCTTACCGGGACCGCATCGAGATCCCAGAGGGCGCGGAGGTCGTGACGCTGCACGAGGGCGGCACGCCTTTGGTGCACGCTCGGAGGCTTTCCGCGGCCACCGGTTCGGACGTGTGGGTGAAGGTCGAGGGCGCGAACCCGACCGGTTCGTTCAAGGACCGCGGCATGACCGTGGCGATGACGTACGCCCTCGCCTCCGGCCTGAAGGCCGTGATCTGCGCCTCCACCGGCAACACGTCGGCGTCCGCCGCGGCCTACGCGGCCAAGGCGGGTCTGACGGCGGCCGTGCTCGTGCCCAGCGGCAAGATCGCGATGGGCAAGCTCGCGCAGGCCGTCATGCACGGCGCGAAGATCCTGCAGATCGACGGCAACTTCGACGACTGCCTCGAGCTGGCGTCGAAGACCGCGGCCGAGTACCCGGTGACGCTGGTGAACTCGGTGAACCCGGTGCGGCTGGTCGGCCAGCAGACCGCCGCGTGGGAGGTCGCCGACGTGCTCGGGCAGGCACCGGACGTGCACTGCCTGCCGGTCGGCAACGCGGGCAACATCACCGCGTACTGGAAGGGCTACACGTCCTACGACCGCGGTCTGCCTCGCATGTTCGGCTTCCAGGCCGCGGGCGCGGCACCGCTGGTCAGCGGCCAGCCGGTGGCGAACCCGGAGACCATCGCGACCGCGATCCGGATCGGCAGCCCTGCCTCGTGGACGGGTGCGATCAACGCCCGTGACGAGTCCGGTGGCCTGATCGACGCCGTCACCGACGACCAGATCCTGGCCGCGTACCGGCTGCTCGCGTCCAGCGAGGGCATCTTCGTCGAGCCGGCGTCGGCCGCGTCCATCGCCGGTCTGCTGATGACCGCCGAGGACGGGCGCCTGCCTCGCGGATCCACGGTTGTGTGCACCGTCACGGGTCACGGTCTGAAGGACCCCGACACCGCGTTGCTCGGCACCACCGAGGTCGAGCCGGTTCCGGTCGACCCCGGCGCCGTGGCACACGCGCTGGAGCTCGCGTGAAGTTCGTCGTTTCGGTCCCCGCGTCGACCGCGAACCTCGGTTCGGGGTTCGACGCGCTGGGCATGGCGCTCGGCCTGTACGACGAGATCGAGGTGGAGGCCGCGGACGGCCTCTCGATCTCGGTGGAGGGCGCCGGATCGGGTGAGGTCCCGCTCGACGAGAGCCATCTCGTCGTGCGGGCCGTCCGTGCCGCCGGATACACCGGTGGGCTCGCCCTGAAGTGCCGCAACGTCATTCCGCACGCACGCGGACTGGGCTCGTCGGCGGCGGCGATCGTGGCGGGTGTCGCAGCCGGATTCACCCTGATGGGTCGCGAGTTGGACACGGACGCGTTGCAAATCGCTGCCGAGTTCGAGGGCCACGCGGACAACGCGGCGGCGTCTTTGTACGGCGGAGTTGTTGTTGCGTGGTCTGAAGGAGAGCGGTACCGCGCGGTCCGGCTGGAGCCGGACGCACGGGTGCGGCCGGTCGTGCTCATTCCGGCCCAGGAGTCCTCCACCAAGACCACGCGCGGCCTGCTTCCGGCCGAGGTGCCGCACGGGGACGCCGCGCACGCCGCGGGCCGGGCTGCCCTTGCGGTGCACGCGCTGACCTCGGATCCGGCCGTTCTCCTTGCCGCTACTGAGGATCGCCTCCACCAGAACTACCGCGAGCCGGCCTGGCCCGACACCGTTCGAGTGATCAACGATCTTCGCAAGCTCGGTGTTCCCGCCTGCGTGTCCGGAGCGGGACCCACAGTGATCGCCTTCGGCGACCTGCCGCCCGAGGTCGACGTGCACGGCTTCGACGTGCGGAGACTCGACGTCGACACCGCCGGCGTGCGCGTTCGTCCATTGGACTGACACGCCCGACCCCGGTTGTTGCATGCCGGGAGACCGGCGTCTACCCTCGGGGGCGATCAGTCACCGCGCGCACGGGCGCCGGTGTCGCGCTCGGACACTCGTTCCGAGTCGCAATCCTTTTGTGTTCCGGCTCTGTGCCGTGCGGGCGGGGCGGACGCAAAAGAGGCACCCGATCGCCGTGTGACCTGAGAAAAGTCCCGTGCTTGCCGGAAGCGGTGTGTGCTTCCGTCTGCATCGGACTTGACCGTCGTTCCCCAGTTGAAGTGGGAAGACGGGTCCGCTGGGCCACGTAGGAGGCGGGGCCTGGTCAGGAAGGACATGTGTGAGCAACACCGATTTGCTGAGCAGCGATGTCGCAGCTGCTTCTGGTTCTGGAGCCGAGGAGAACGCTCTGTCCACCCCTTCGAACGGCACGACGCCGCGCCGCCGCGCGGGTCTGTCCGGCATGGTGCTCGCTGAGTTGCGCGAGCTCGCCGGCCAAATGGGCATCACCGGAACCGCAGGTCTGCGCAAGGGCGACCTGATCGCGGCCATCAAGGAGAAGCAGGGCTCCGGCGCCCCCGCGAAAGCGGAGAAGCCGGCCAAGGCCTCTGCTCCCGCCAAGCCCGCGGCTGAGAAGGTCGCGGAGAAGGTGGTCGAAAAGGCCGCCGAAAAGCCTGTTCAGCAGCAGCTCGAGGTAGCCGAGAAGCCTGCCGCCGCGCCTGCCGAGTCCGGCTCTGACGAGTCCGGCCGCTCCGATGACGGTGGACGCCGCGGCAATCGCCGTCGTCGTTCCGGTCGCGGTGGCGGCAACGCCGATGGCGGTGAGGGTCAGCAGGAGCAGCGCTCCGAGCGCCCTGACCGCGGCTCTGACCGGGGCGAGCGCCAGGAGCGTTCCGACCGCGGTGAGCGTCAGGACCGTGGCGAGCGTGCTGAGCGCCAGGACCGTGGCGAGCGTCAGGACCGCGGTGAGCGCCAGGACCGTGGCGAGCGTCAGGACCGTGGTGACCGCGGCGACCGCGGCGACCGTGGTGATCGGGGTGACCGCAACGAGCGCGGTGGCCGCGACCGCAACCGCGACCGCCAGGGCGGTGGCCAGCAGCAGGACGACGACGGCGATGGCCGTCGTGGCCGCTTCCGCGACCGCCGCCGCCGCGGTGGCCGTGCCGAGGGTGGCGAGCGTCCGGACCGCGAGACCGAGGTCCGCGACGACGACGTCCTGCTCCCGGTCGCGGGCATCCTGGACGTGCTGGAGAACTACGCGTTCGTCCGCACCTCGGGCTACCTGGCCGGCTCGAACGACGTCTACGTCTCGCTGTCGCTGGTCCGCAAGTACGGCCTGCGCCGCGGCGACGCCCTGACCGGCGCCGTCCGCCAGCCGCGTGACGGCGAGCAGCAGCGCCAGAAGTTCAACCCGCTGGTCCGCGTCGACAAGATCAACGGCCTGGACCCGGAAGAGGCGCGCAACCGCCCGGACTTCACCAAGCTGACGCCGCTCTACCCGAACGAGCGTCTGCGCCTGGAGACCGAGCCGCACATCCTCACCACCCGTGTCATCGACCTGGTGATGCCGATCGGCAAGGGCCAGCGCGCCCTGGTCGTGTCGCCTCCGAAGGCCGGCAAGACCTCGGTGCTGCAGTCGATCGCGAACGCGATCACGACGAACAACCCCGAGTGCCACCTGATGGTCGTCCTGGTGGACGAGCGTCCGGAAGAGGTCACCGACATGCAGCGTTCGGTGAAGGGTGAGGTCATCGCCTCGACCTTCGACCGGCCGCCGTCGGACCACACGACCATCTCCGAGCTCGCCATCGAGCGGGCGAAGCGCCTGGTCGAGATGGGCCACGACGTGGTTGTGCTTTTGGACTCGATCACTCGACTCGGGCGTGCGTACAACCTGGCGGCTCCGGCTTCCGGTCGCATCCTGTCCGGTGGTGTCGACTCGACTGCCCTTTACCCGCCGAAGCGGTTCCTCGGTGCGGCCCGCAACATCGAGGGTGGCGGGTCGTTGACCGTCATCGCGACTGCTCTCGTTGAGACCGGGTCCGCTGGTGACTCGGTGATCTTCGAAGAGTTCAAGGGCACGGGTAACGCTGAGCTGAAGCTTGACCGGAAGATCGCGGACAAGCGGACGTTCCCGGCTGTCGACGTCGACTCGTCGGGTACTCGTAAGGAAGAGCTGCTGCTCTCTCCGGATGAGATGGCTGTTACGCACAAGCTGCGTCGGGTGCTGCACGCGTTGGATGGGCAGCAGGCTATTGATCTGCTGTTGGATCGGCTGCGGAAGTCTCGTACCAACATCGAGTTCCTGATGCAGGTGGCGAAGACGACGCCGGGCGCCGAGCAGGACTGACCGCCCGCGTAAGTTTCACGTGAAAAGACCCCCGGTGCAGCTCACCGGGGGTCTTTTCGCATCCGTTCACTCGAACGCCACCGCCCGCTCCGCTGGTCCCGTTTGGCGCGAAAAGCACGTTCGGGCCGCTAGATGGCCCGAACGTGCTTTTCCCGCCAAACAGCCAACTGGGCTCAGCGGCAGTCGGCCGTCGACTGGCTCTCGTCGTTCTGCACCAGGCACTGGAACACCAGGCCCAGCAGCACCGGCAGGCCCACCACGGTCGTGGCCAGCGCGGGTACCTCCACCGCGCCCACCAGCACCCCTAGCGTCAGCACCGCGGCCAGGTAGGGCCACCGCAGCCAGTGGCGCTGCCACGCGCGCCGCCACCGCACACCGCCGGACACAGCCGCCGCGACTGCCACCCCCGCTCCGGACACGACCGGGGACAGCGGCACGGTGGTCCAGGATGCCGTGATCAGCCCTGCCGACCCCATCAGGCCGAACACGGCGGCGGAGAACAGGAACGGCACAGCCAGCCAGAGGCGCTGGTTCATAGGCCGTTCGGCGGTGCAGAACACGGCACACAGTGTGAGGGACGGTGTCCAACAACACGGAGCCGTATGTGGCCGAACGGGCTCACCTTGCGCCGAACGGCCTATCACAGAGGTTGAGCGGTTGTGACTTCAGCCACGCCGGAGCTGCGGGAACAACCGCGTTTTTGCACGTGTTGAACGGTCTGGCAAACTAAATGGTCGAGTCCGGCTCCGGTTCACCCGTCACGACAGGGACCCGGCGGCCATCCTTGAAAGGGACAAGATCTTGAAGACTGGAATCCACCCGGAGTACGTGACGACTGAGGTCACGTGCGGCTGCGGCAACACCTTCACCACCCGGAGCACCAAGACCTCCGGCTCCGTGCACGTCGAGGTCTGCTCGAACTGCCACCCGTTCTACACGGGCAAGCAGAAGATCCTGGACACCGGTGGCCGCGTCGCGCGCTTCGAGGCGCGTTACGGCAAGCGCAACAAGTAGCTGCGTTAACGGCGCCTGACCTCGGCAGACTTGCCGGGGGCAGGCGCCGTTGCCGTTTCCTGAGGACCACCCGCCCAGAGGAGCCCCGAAGTGTCGCAGTCGCTGGACAGCCTGCTCGCCGAGTACGACGAGCTCGAGAAGAAGCTCGCCGACCCTTCCGTGCACGCTGACCAGGCAGGGGCCCGCAAACTCGGCAAGCGCTACGCGCAGCTGGGGCCGATCGTGAAGGCCGCTCGCGAGATCGAGGGGGCCAGGAGCGACCTCGAGGCCGCCAAGGAGCTCGCCAGCGAGGACCAGGCGTTCGCCGACGAGGCCAAGGAGCTCGAGGAGCGCATCCCGCACCTGGAGGAGAAGCTCACCGAGCTGCTGCTGCCGCGCGACCCGCACGACGGGGACGACGTGCTGCTGGAGATCAAGTCCGGTGAGGGCGGCGAGGAGTCTGCGCTGTTCGCCGGGGATCTGCTGCGCATGTACACGCGGTATGCCGAGCGGCAGGGCTGGAAGGTCGAGATGCTCGACGGCACCGACTCCGACCTGGGGGGCTTCAAGGACGTCACGGTCGCCATCAAGGCCAAGAACACCACGCCCGACGGGGTGTGGAGCCGGCTGAAGTGGGAGGGCGGCGTGCACCGCGTGCAGCGCGTGCCCGTCACGGAGTCGCAGGGCCGCATCCACACGTCGGCCGCCGGCGTGCTCGTGTTCCCCGAGGCCGAGGAGGTCGAGGCGGTCGAGATCGACGAGAAGGACCTGCGCATCGACGTCTACCGCTCGAGTGGCAAGGGTGGACAGTCGGTCAACACCACCGACTCCGCGGTTCGCATCACGCACCTTCCGACCGGCATCGTCACCTCCTGCCAGAACGAGCGCAGCCAGCTGCAGAACAAGGCGCGCGCCATGCAGGTCCTGCAGAGCCGCCTGGTGGCTCTCGCCGAGGAGCAGAAGGCGCAGGAGGCGAGCGACGCCCGCCGCACCCAGATCCGCACCGTTGACCGCAGTGAACGGGTGAGGACCTACAACTTCCCCGAATCGCGAATTTCCGATCACCGGGTTGGGTACAAAGCGCATAACCTGGACCAGGTGCTCGACGGCGACCTGGACGCGGTGGTGGACGCGCTGGCCGCCGCCGATCGAGCGGAGCGGCTCGCAGGCGGGTGACGTCGTGAGAGGGGCGCGTTGTGGCCGAGATCCTGGTGAATCCGCAGTCTGCGCCCCTCGACGAGCCGGTCGACATACTCGTCGTCGGCCTGAAACCCGGCTATCTGACCACGGTCCAGCTCTCCACGGGTGACCGTGCTTCTCATGGCGTCTTTGCCGCTGACGACCGTGGTGTTGTCGATCTGACCAGGCACGCACCGCTGGAGGGCAGCTACCGCGGTGTCGACCCCATGGGGCTGTTCTGGTCGTTGGAACGCGTCGGCGGCAAGCCCGGTCCCATGGTGCTGTCCGTCGACGGCGTGGGTGATCGCGTTCTCGAACGGCTCACCGTGCCCGAGGGCGTCGAGCGCCTGGAGGTCAGGGAGAACGGCCTCGTGGGCACGCTCTTCGCCCCTGAGGACGACGGAGGCGAGCTGCCGGGCGTCATCGTGCTCGGTGGCTCCGAGGGCGGCCTGCACGAGACGGACGCGGCGCTGCTGGCCGCGCACGGGTTCGTCACGTTGGCGCTCGGCTACTTCGGCATGAAGGGTCTGCCGAAACACCTCGTCGACATCCCGCTCGAGTACTTCGGGACCGCGATCGACTACCTCGCGGAGCGTGCGGGCGAGATCGGCGTGATCGGTGGCTCTCGCGGTGGTGAGCTGGCGTTGCTCGTCGGCTCGACGTTCCCGCAGGTCCGGGCCGTGGTGAGCGTGGTCGGCAGCGGGGTGGTGACCCAGGCGATCGGGCCGGGCGCGAACCTGCTGCAGAAGCTCTCGTACGAGGCGGCGTCGTGGACGCTCAAGGGCGAGCCGCTGCCGTACCTGCCGTACTACGTGGGCGCGGAGCTGCGCACCAAGATCGTCAACGACGAACCGGTGCCGTTGCGGCTCGCGTTCGACACCTCTGACGGCATCCCCGAGGACACCGAGATCCGGGTCGAGAACATCGTCGGGGGTGTGTTGCTCATCTCGTCCGGGCACGACGACGGGTGGCCGTCGGTCGAGCTGAGCGAGGTCGCGATGCGGCGGCTGAAGGACCACGAGCACCCGTTCCCGTACGAGCACGTCGTGTATCCCGAGGCAGGACACCTGATCGCGGGCCCGCCGCACCGGCCGGCCACCGACGTGACCTATCCGGGGCCCGGTGTCACCTTCTCGGGTGGTGGTGTTCCGCACGCCACCGCGCACGCTCAGGCGAACGCTTGGAAAAGGACGGTTGAGTTCTTGCAGGAGCAGCTCGGGACCTAGGGTGTGTGCTTATGAGCGCACACTTTGATGTCGTCGTCGTGGGTGCGGGTCCCGGTGGCTACGTCGCCGCGATCCGGGCGGCTCAGCTCGGGCTGAAGACCGCCGTCGTCGAGGAGAAGTACTGGGGCGGCGTTTGTCTGAACGTCGGCTGCATCCCGTCGAAGGCGCTGTTGCGCAACGCCGAACTCGCGCACATCTTCACGCACGAGCAGAAGACGTTCGGCATCAACGTCGAGGGCACCGTCAGCTTCGACTACGGCGCCGCGTGGCAACGCAGCCGCAAGGTCGCGGACGGGCGCGTCAAGGGCGTGCACTTCCTCATGAAGAAGAACGGCATCACCGAGTACAACGGGTGGGCCAACTTCACCGACGACCACACGCTGACGGTCGGGGACGAGACCATCACGTTCGGCCACGCGATCATCGCCGTGGGCGCGACGACCCGGATGCTGCCGAACACGCAGAAGTCCGACCGGGTGGTGACGTACGAAGAGCAGATCATGACCGAGGAGCTGCCCGAGTCGATCATCGTCGCCGGCGCGGGCGCGATCGGTGTCGAGTTCGCGTACGTGCTGCACAACTACGGCGTGAAGGTCACCATCGTCGAGTTCCTCGACCGGATGGTGCCGCTCGAGGACGCCGACGTGTCCACCGAGCTGCTCAAGCGCTACAAGAAGCTCGGCATCGACGTCCGCGTCGGCACCCGCGTCGACTCGATCGACGAGTCCGGCCCCAAGGTGCGCGTGTCGGTGTCGAAGAACGGCGCCACCGAGGTGCTGGAAGCCGACAAGGTGTTGCAGGCCATCGGTTTCGTGCCGCGTGTCGAGGGCTACGGCCTCGAGAACACCGGCGTGAAGCTCACCGAGCGCGGCGCGATCGACATCGACAGCCGCTGCCGCACGTCCGTGCCGCACATCTTCGCGATCGGTGACGTGACGGCGAAGCTGATGCTCGCGCACGCCGCCGAGTCCATGGGCATCATCGCCTCCGAGACCATCGCCGGTGCCGAGACGATGGAGCTCGACTACGTGATGATCCCGCGGGCGACGTTCTGCCAGCCGCAGATCGCGTCGTTCGGCTACACCGAGGCGCAGGCCCGCGAGAAGGGCTTCGACGTCCAGGTCGCGAAGTTCCCGTTCACCGCGAACGGCAAGGCCCACGGCCTCGGCGACTTCGGCGGTTTCGTGAAGCTCATCAGCGACGGCAAGCACGGCGAACTGCTCGGCGGCCACATCATCGGCCCCGAGGCGACCGAGCTGCTGCCCGAGCTCACGCTGGCCCAGCAGTGGGATCTCACCGTCCACGAGGTCGCGCGCAACGTCCACGCGCACCCGACGCTCAGCGAAGCGGTCAAGGAAGCCGTGCACGGCCTGGCCGGGCACATGATCAACTTCTGAGGTAGCTTTCCCCTTCTCATGATGAACCGGCAGCCGCTCCGTCTCGCCATCTCCGAGGCGGCCAAGATCCTCGCCGACGCGGGCGTCGACAGCCCGCGCGTCGACGCGGAGTACCTGGCCGCGCACGTCCTCGGCGTGGAACGGGGGCGGCTGCCGCTCATCCCGCTGGTCGATCCGTCCGTGATCGACCAGCTGCACAAGCTCGTCCGGACGCGGGCGTCCCGGATTCCGCTGCAGCACATCCTCGGGTGGGCGCAGATGGGTCCCATCTCGGTCGAGGTCGGACCGGGGGTGTTCGTGCCGCGGCCGGAGACCGAACTGCTGATGGAGTGGGGCCTGAAGGCCCTGGTCGGCGTCGCTTCTCCGGTCGTCGTGGACCTCTGCACGGGAACGGGCGCGCTGGCGTTGTCCATCGCCGCGGCCAGGCCGGACGCGCTGGTACACGCGGTGGAGCTGGACCCGCAAGCGCTTGCGTGGACGCGCCGCAACGCCGAGGCGCGAATCGCGGCGGGGGACACGCCGATCCGGCTGCACTCCGGTGACGCCACTTCGCCTTCGTTGCTGTCCGACCTGGACGGCTCCGTCGACCTCGTGGTGTGCAATCCGCCTTACGTGCCAGAGGGAACTCCCGTGCAGCCCGAGGTCGGGGTGCACGACCCGCACCAGGCGGTGTTCTCCGGCGCCGACGGGCTGGACGTGATCCGGCACGTCGTCTCGGCGGCCGCGCGGTGGCTCAAGCCCGGCGGGTGGGTCGGGATCGAGCACGACGACACGCAGGGCGAGTCCGTGCCGGCGTTGCTGGCGGCGCGCCGGGTCCTGGCCGACGTCGCGGATCACGCCGATCTCGCGGGCCGGCCGAGGTTCGCGACGGCCCGCAAGGTCTAGCCGCTTCAGCCCAGGCGCTTCAGCGCAGGCGCTTCAGCCCAGGCGCTTCAGAACAGGGCGTCGAAGGCCTTCGCGAGTTCCTTCATCTGCTCGCCGAGGCCGCGGTCGGCCAGCTTGTCCATCAGGTGCGCCGTGACATCCTTGCTGGGCTGGGGTTTGCGCGCCTCGATGCGCAGGTCGTCGACGGCCTCGATGGTCGCCGTCGGCGCCTTGGCCTCGTTCAGGTCCTCACGCAGCTCGTCGAGCAGCCGCAGCACCGCGGCGACGTCCTTGATGTGTCCGATGTGGACGTCTCCGGCTCTGGCGCGTCCACTGGTGCCGAGGTTGCTGCCGATGACCGGCCCCTGGATCTCGAAGTTCTGGTCCTTCATCGCTGTTCCTTGCTCGTGCTCGTGTTGCCCGCGCGTGCCTTGCCTGCCGTGGCGATGTTGCTGGAGATCACCGGGCCGGTGATGTGCACGTTGTTGCTCGTGACCTGCAGGGCCTGTTCCATGAACGCGGTGACCGAGATGCCTTTGCTCTCCAGGAACTCGCCCATCGTGCGCAGCAGTCGTGACTCCAGCACCTTGATGTAGCGCTCGACGTCGGTGAGCTGGAAGTAGTTGTCGACCTGGTTCGTGGTCGCGAGCTCACGCAGGCTGGACCTGGCGCCGTACTTCTCCGCGACGAACGTGCCTTCCGCCTGGTAGATCGGGTTCATCCAGCTCACGGCCGTCGCGAACCGCTTCGGCAGGGTGGCGGGGAACCTCAGCAGGTCGACGACCGCCTCGAGGAAGGGCCGCATGGACTGCTCCGGCAGCAGGTCGATCTCGCGGTGCCGCACCTGGATCGGGTGCAGGATGCAGGGCGTCCACTCGGCGTAGAGCATCTCCTCGTCGAGCCCGAACGTGAGGTACGCGGAGACGACGACGTCGCGGTCCCACGTCTCGACCTGGAACGAGCGGAAGTAGCGCATCCACTCCATCGGCCTGACGACCAGATCGTCCACAACGGACTGCCCCACCGCGGCCTCGGGCGAGTGGTCTTTGTTGGGCAACACGATCCGTGTCTCGTCGTCCTCGATGTGGTCGATCAGCTCGACCGAGGACACGACGACCCGGTCGCCCGTCCTGAGCTCCCGCAGCCGGTGACCGGGCGAGAGCGACGGCGACCGGCCGGTCTTGATCAGCTCCGCCGTGATGTGGTCGTACAGCTCCGGCAGCGCGAAACCGGGCCGCTCTCCCTCGATCTTCTTGTCCTCGGCGGGTTTCAGCGGCAGCGCCATGGACCACGGCTCGAACATCGTGCCCGAGCCGACGAACGGCCGATAGCCGTAGTAGACGATCACCTGCGCCTCGTCCGGGCTGTCAGGTTCGTCGTGCTCCACGGGATACAGCGCGAGCGCTTCGGCGTAGTTCGAGTGCCCGAGCCGCCGGAACTTCCACTCGTTGCGCCACAACTCCTCCTCGCCCTCGCTGGTGCGGAAGTGCGCGCGCCGGAAGCTCTTCGTCACGAGCAGCCACGTGATGACCCGATCGGCCAGCAACACCGCGAAGATCAGCACGATCGCGATGATCGCGACCACGAGCCCGGTGTCGTTGCTCTCGGGCTCGTACCGCGCGTAGTACCTGCTGTAGCTGCTGCTCTCGTTGAGCTCGTTGGAGAACTTGTACAGCACGAAGAACAGCGCCAACGCGCTGGCGATCCCGCCGAGCACGAGTGGCCCCCGCCCGTGCGGCGACACGGTCCGCCCCCGCAGGCCGACCCCGAACCGCGCTCCGGCCGCGATCGAGACCACCAAGGCGATCGGTAGCCACGCCGCCATCAACATCCCGCTCGCGGCGAACAGCACCACGACCGCCAGCACCAGCAGCACGCCGTCGCGCACCTTGCGCCGCGACCGCCCGGCCACTGCCTCCCGCAACACCGCGCCGGTGTTCACCCCCGGCGACCGCGGAATCGACCTCGTCGACTCCACCAGGTACTCGCGAATGGCCGCGTCCGCGAACTCCTCGTCGCGGTGAGCGGCTCCGCAGAGGAAACGAGTCGTGTCGTCGCGTAACAGCGGAGAATCGCTTCTCGGCGTCGCCGCAGGAGATGACATTGTCCTGTCCACTTTCTGTCATTGAATCGAGCACTTCGCATCTGTGCTGGTCAGGGACGTGGTGAGACAACGAACAACACACATTTCCGAGGTATTTTGGGCTACTGGCTGGCACAATAGTCGTTCCTGCTCGGAATCGGGTAAAGGTGGATGAATTGCGAATTGTCAATGCGCCGAACGAGGGCAGATGACGCGCTTGCCGGACGCCCCGCCGATCAGCTGCTTCCTGAGCTACGCGCGCCAGGACGACGTGGTGATGGACTTCGTGGGCCCGTTCGCCGACTCTCTGCGCCACTACGCCTACGCCGACCGCGGCCGCTCGCTTGAGATCTTCGTGGACCGGTCGTCCATCGGCTGGGGCGAGCAGGTCCAGCCGGCGATCAGGGCGTCGGTCCGCAGCACCACCGTCTTCCTGCCCGTCCTGACCCGCCGCTACTTCGACCGCCCGTACTGCCGCGAGGAGCTCTTCCTCTTCTACAACCAGGCCTTCGTCGACGGCGTCTGCGGCCTGCTGCTCCCGGTAGTGCTGCTGGGCAACGGGTTCCTGACCGAGGACAACCCCGACCTGGCCGTCCAGCTCGTCGTGGAGCGCCAGTTCCGCAGCGTCCGCGAGGCGTGGATCGAAGGCCCGGCATCCGCCGCCTGGCGCCGCACGATGCTTGCCCTGGCTTCCGAACTGGTGGACCGCGTCGAAGCAGCCGAGCGCGCACTGGTCGTCGCCCCTGCCGTCGCCCACGTGGATGTGGCGGCCGAGCTGGCGCGGTTCTCTGATGACGTCTCCGCAGTGATGGCTGCGGCGTCCGCCGTGGTGGGGGAGTTCCAGGACGTGCTCGCCAGCGGCGCCGACGTTGCCCGGCTGGCGCCGGCCGCGGTGCGACTGCAGGACGCCGGACGTCGCTTCGAACGCCGAGCTTTCGAGGTGGACCGCGCGCTACGCGCTGCTGACGTCGTCGAGTCGTTCGGCGTGGCGTCCCTGGACTCGCTGGCGGCGGGTGTCGAGGCCCTACTGGAGAGCACCCGCCGAGGCGAGGCGGCCCACGTGCCGTTGCGCCGGCTCATGGCCGTGTTCCGCGAGGGGCTCACCGCGTTGCGCAGCGGCCTCTGCGTCGTGGAGTCGTGGGGAGAGTTGCCAAATACTGGCCAATAACACGACGTTTGGTCACGTTGGGGCCAAATGGTCGTATGTTTGCTCGCTGGGGAGGGCACGCGGTCACGCGCTCGAGGAACCGCCGCCTCGCGCGTGACCGCGTGTGCCCCTTACCTGGACTCTTCGACTGCCGGCTCAGGTTCGCGCACGGGAAGCCAGGCGACGAGGAAGAAGAAGACGGCGTTCATGAGCACCGCCAGCAGCAGGAGCAAGTTGCGCCACAGGGCGACCTTGTCGGGTTCGAGGCTGGGGATGAAGCCAGTCCTGTCGACGACGATGTCCATCTCGCTGCCGGGCTTCTGAGCAGACCGATACATGCTCGGGGTGTAGTGGACCTGTCGATCGCCGCACCGCAGCTCGTTGCTGTAGGAGTTCGGGCTGCGCCGGTTGACATGGGTCTCGATGCTGGTGACCGTGCAGTGCAGAGTCTCCCCGTACGCGGTGAGCCAGAGCGAGTGGCTGCCGATGTTCGCGGGGAAGAGGGTGATGATGCCGAGTGCCATGGCAGGGAGCAACTCCCACTTCGACGTTTTCGGCCGGTAGCCCAACACCGTGTACACGTAGCCGAGCCAGCAAATCATGAGCGCGAAGGCCACGACGATGACCGCCTTGCCGACTGCCATGATCAGAAAACTGCCCAGCATGATCGCCAGCGTGAACAGGCCCGCGGCCACGAGCTTCTTCGGCTGGAACTCTGGTCTGGTGCCGTTCACTCGTCCAACGACCCTTGCTGCCTCGGGAACGTTCTACCCTGGTTTTCCAACTCGTCGTATTTCGACCACTCGCGGAGATGGTCCGCTGTTGCCTTCGTGACCCAGCCTCCGTCCGCGATGCTGGGCATCGAGTGTGGCGTCACCGTGCCGTCCGGGCGTGTGCGCGGCTTGTAAGGGGTGTAGGCCCCAACCGCATCCTGGACCGGCTGGGGGATCTTCTTGACCACGCCGTTGTTGCTCCAGGGCTCCTCGTACTTGTTCTTCCAGAAGTTGCCAGCGTCTCCGTAACCGTCTTTGAACTCGCGGCCTGCCTGCTTGAGCTTGTCGCCGGCGTCACTGAGCGTCGGGCGCGTGTTGCCCCAGTCCTCGAGCCGCTTGCCCGCATCCGCGAGGCCGTCTCCTCGAGTCGACGGGGTGTTCGGGGCATGTGGCGCGCCGGCGCCGCCACCCCTGCCGAACCTGCCGAGGCGCTTGAGTGCGCTGCCCAGTTGGCTGAAGAGTCCTTTCAGGCGGCTCATGATGCGCGTCACGAGCTTGACCAGCTTGGCCAGCTGCTGCGTGATCTTGCCGAGGACCATCGCGCCGCGTCCGACAGCCCAGGCCGAGAACGCCGCGAGCGAACTGCCGAGCGACACCACCGACGACGCGAGGGCAATGGCGGCGTTGCGGATGACTTCCCAGACGAACAGTGCGATGAGGTCGCGGATCATGCCGCGGATGGCTGCTGTGATGGTGCCCGCCGTGGCGATCTCAGACGCGACGAAAGCGCTCATCTTCGACACCATTGCGATCTCGGTGGCCAGTTCGCCCTGACTCTGCCGGAAGTTCTCGGCCGCGGTGCCCTGCTCCCAACACGGAAGCTCGCTCTTCACGGCCTTGTCCTGCTGCTCTCCGATGTTGTGGACATCGGCTGCGACCTGGTTCCACGTGGTGACAGCGGCCTTGATCTTGTCGCCGTTCCCGGCCAGCCAGTCAAGCGGTTCGCGCAGAAAGCTGAGGTGTTCGATGAGCCATCCGATGCCGGCGGTGGCCAGGGCACCCACCGGGTCCATCGCCGCACCCAAGGCATCCAACCCTGTCGCCGCGAGGTTCATCCCGAACTCGGCGAAGTCACCTTCGCCGAGGCGGTCGGCAGAGTCGATGGTCTGCATCAGAGACTCGGCGAGTCCGCCACCCGCGAAGTTGTCGGGGCTCGCCGCGCCGTCGCCAAATCCGGTCCAGCTCATCTGGGGCCTCCGAACCGGTTGCGGTTGGCGTCTTCGTGGGACTCGTAGGTCAACGCGGTGGTCTTGGTGTCGTCGGACGCGTTGCCGACGGCCACAGCCAGGTCCCTGATCGCAGCCGTGGTGCCTTCTGCCCACTCTTGGGCGTTCGAAGCGAAAAAGGACAGCAGCTGGCCGAACGTGTCGCCGCCGAGGTTGACTGCCGCCGCCTTGTTGGCGGCGGCGTCGAGGGCGTCTTCCCTGGCCCGCTGGCCCTTGGCGAACTTGTGCAGTTCGGTCGAGTCGACGCTGAAGCCCGGACCGGTCATCGGAGCACGCTCCCGAAGCCGTCCTCGTCGTCATCGTTTGCGGGACGCTGAGGACGTGGCGGCGGCGGTTGGTGCGCGGGGCCGTTCCAGGACACCTCGCGCATGACCTGACCGTCTTCCGGCGGTGGCGGCGGTTCCTCTTCCTCCTGCTGCGGGATGAAGCTGCGCAGGAAGTCCATCGCCTCGGTGCCGCCGAACTCGGGCTCCACAATGGACGCTACTTGCTCGGCCGACTGGACCTGGGCCTTTTGCACGGTCTGCATCACGAGCTGGCTGAGCTGGACGTGCGTGAGGCGCATCGCGACGGGCGAGAACTCGATGTGCTGCAACGCCCCGTTCGGCGCCACGGTCACGGTCACCGCCTCGTTGGGAGAGGTGACCCTGCTGCTGGCCTGCTGGATCTGCTCCTGCATCTGCTGGGAGCGTTGCTGGAGCTGCTGCGCTTTGGACTCGAGGTCCGCGATCATCTGCTCGGGGTTCATCGTTCGCTCGTCATCGCCAGCACCTGTCCGAGGTGTCGTGCCAGGCCCATGTTGTCCGCGGGGCTGATGGTGAACCAGCCGGGGCGGGTCTGGATGTTGGAGTAGCGGCCCTGACTCGTGTCGATCCAGGTGACGGGCGGGAAGTCCCGCTTGGTACGGGCCTGTTCCATCTTGACGAGGAAGTGTCCGTTGCCGGTGGCCGGGCCGGTGAGCATCTGCTTGGCGAGGCGGACGTCGTCGTTCTCCATCGTGCGGACCGCCTGGCGGAAGCCTTCTTGTTGCTGCGGCCGGTTCTCGAAGGCTTCTGCGGGTACCGTGACCAGCTTGCCCGGCCCTGGTCGTCCCTGCGGCATGGCGTTCGCGAGGCTGGTCGCGATCTCGTTGGGCTGCACCAGGTTCAGCGTCACGGTGGTGTCCTCTTGGGTCACCAGCACCGCATAACCGCCGCGTGCCACGACGCTCGCTCGAACCAGCTTCTGCTGGTTCATGTCCGGAATGCACAGGGCGATGACGCGGAGTTCAGGGCGCGCCAACAGGTTCAGCGCGTCCTCGAGGTCGGGCTCCGGCCTGCCGCGCCGCGCCAGGTTCCGGCGCTCGAGGTCCGCGTGAACCGCGGCCTTGATGCGAGCGCGCTCGTCCAACGTCTCGCCGTGCTGGCTGACGTCGAAGGGATAGGGAATGCTCCCTGCCCGCAGGTCCTCCCAGAGGACCTCGAACGCGGGCAGGGAGAGCTGGGCGATCTGCTTCATCCGCCGATCACCGGCGGCGCGACCATGCGATCGTCGTCGAAGAACTCGTCGGTCGGGATCAGGTAGTTGGACTTGTGTTCCTTGTCGTCCCCACCCTGACCGCCCTGGCCTGCGCCGGCGCCTGCGCCGCCGGCACCAGCGGCGCCCTGGCGACCGCCTGCTGCGCCTGCGCCTGCACCTGCACCTGCACCGCCGGGACCGCTGCCGCTGCCCATGACGCCGGCGCTGCCGCCGGGGCTGGCCGGGCCGAAGCTACCCATGCCACGACCTGCGCCGCCGGGTCCGCCCATGCTGCCGGGACCCATGCCGCGGCCTGCACCACCACCGGGTCCACCTGGACCGCCGCCGGGACGCATACCCGGACCGCCACCAGCGGGGCGGCCGGTCTGGCCGCCACCGGGTGGCCTCATGCCGGGCGGCGGATACCCGTTGATAGGCGCGATCAGCGGTGGCTTGTTGCCGGGCGGGAGGTTCTGGTTGTTGCCAGGCGGGGTGATTCCCGGCGGTGGCGTCGTCTGCGGCGCCACCCACGAGGTGTTGGTGGTGCCGTTGTTGCTCGTGCCGGGAGGCGGCATGCCGGGCATGCCGGTCGTGCTCGGAGGCCGGCTGACGCTGCTGAGGCTGCTCGTGCTCGTGGTGCTGCTGGTCTGCGTGACGGCCTGGTCCTGGGTGACGACCGGGGTCGACTCCATGGTGGGCATGGACATCGCGGCCGACATCATCGTGTTGTCGCGCGTCTGCATGACCTGGACGGCTTCGGCCTTGGCCTCTTGCTGCTCGTTGTGCTTGGAGAGCATTTCGAGGGGTGCGGCCGCCATGGCCGGCGGGAAGAGGACCGAGGGGGTGGCCCACTTCTTCATGATGTCCACCGGGTTGTAGCTGACCGGCTCAGGCATGCTCTTGTTCGCCTGAACAGCCGCGTCCCGCTGGGTCTCGATCGCATTCGCCGTGCGGGTGAAGCCGTCACCGGTCTGGTCGGCGAACGTGCCGACTTTGCCAAGCGCAGCACGAACCCCCTCGGCGGCGCGTCCTTTCCAACCGTCCTGCGAGCCGTTGACGAGGATGTTGAAGTCTGTGGCCAGTTCCTTGAACTGATTACCGATTTCAGCCCACGCCGTGGCGACATTGGTGGCCGCGCCAGGCTCGTACTTCTCGGTGACCAGCTTCTTCATCTGTTCATGCGGCTGGCCTGGGTAGTGCGCATCCGGATGCGGAACGACTGGCTTGACTGGCGGCGCCATGAGAATCCCCCTCGGGCGTTGTTACGACAGCTTCGGAGCGATCAGATCGGCGGTCTTGGACGCCCGCTCACATGCGGCCGCTGTGTCGCTTGAGCTGAGGCTCAAGTTCGCAATGACGAGAACCGACGACGATTCGGTCACTGAGATCGCGATGGCACACAGGTTCTTCGCGCCGTCCGCAGCCTCGACCTTGGTTGCATCGAACTTGCCGACCTTGATCGACGAGAGCTTGTCGCCGTTCAGGTTCAGTTCTTTCACGCCGGCCTTCGCACGGATGCCTGCACGCACACCGCCACCACCGCTGGCCGCACGCCACTCGCAGCCGTCGGACGACGCGACCTGCACGGCGTTGCCCGGGGAGGACATTCCGATGGTGGTTGCCTCGGATTCCGCTAGGAGACCACACGGCTCCAGTGCTTCGAGCCCCGACGCTGCCGGTGTGCTCGTCGGCGTGCCTTCACCGCTGGTGGGGGTTGGCTTGGGTGCGCCAGTTGTTCCGGTGCACGCGGCAGTCAGCAACGCGATACCGAGGACGCTGGCAATTGCGATCCGCTTCATGACTTCCCGTCGAGTTTCTTGAGCGAGTCGGCACTCCCAGTGTCGACCGCATGGTAAGACGCGCGACTCTTCTCGATCTGGGTTTTCAGACCGTCGATCGCGTCGTAGAGGCTCTTGAGCGTCTTCTGCGCCTCTTGTCCGAACGTTCTGTTGTTCTGGCTGATCTTCTCTGCGTAGCCGCCGCCCAGCTTGGTGTCGGCGCTCAAGTCAAATGCGCGCACCTGGATGCTTTCTAGCGCAGCCTGCATGTCGGCGAGCTTTTTGATCATGGTGTCGACCAGGTGTGGGTCGACGGACAGTTGTTGGGTCTCGACCGCGATCGCGACTGCCTTGCCGGCTGCGACGATGGCACTGAGACCGCCACCCATCAGTGAGTCCCAGGTACCACCTGCGACCTTGTCGGCGAAGCTGGCGCCCCTTGTGAATGTTGCTTCTTCGGACACAGAAGCTCGACCCTCCCCGATTGCGCTCTGTGGTCGGCTCATGACCTTACCGTCGTGCGGCCGTTCGGGGGATGCGTTGAACTACTTAGCCCTGTTTGGGCTAAAACTTCTCCCTGGTCAGGAAGGCTTTGAATGCGCTAAGTGAGAATGAAAGCGCAGGTCCAGACGGGTGCTTGGAGTCGCGGACACCTGCATGGGTGGTGGTGAACGCCACCTCGACGCAGTTCTCCTGGGGTGTCGCTGTAGCTGCTCTTACGCCAGTCCACCCTGTTCCCATCGACGCGCCAGCTCGGAGATCACTTCCAGTGATGCTCCCTCAGGCCGTGCGCGTAGGACCCAGAAGCCGGATGGCTTTCTCGTACGTCTCGATCTCCTCCGGTTCTTCGAGGAACAAGCTGGACGTGAGGTTTCGAGGTAGACGACCTTGAGTCCAGTGTCGCGTCTGAGCAGCTCATCTTGGTGGCGGAGGCGTCGATGAGTTCGCCGGCGCGTTCCAAGGACATGCCTGCGGGTGGTTTGCAGCACGGGCAAACCCGATCGGGTCAGTGCGAGGAAGGTCTTGCCGACAGAGCAAAGCCGATCAGGCGACAGCGGTCAGCGGAACAGCCCAGCCGAATCGATCGACTTAGCGGCAGGCACCAACTGCTCCAGCCGAACGGCTGACTCGGCCCTGGCATCCGAATCCCCGTACTGAACGCCCACGTTCACGTTGTCCACCTGGAACTTCAGCTCCCACTCGCCAGAAGAGCCGACCAGGCAGGCCTGCCCGGTGCCGATCGACGGCGCAACCGGAATCCGGGTGTGCTCCGTGCTGGGGTCGCAATGCGCGGCGTTACGGGTGTCGGCAGGCAGTTTGCGGTCCCACACCAAGAGGTCGACCTTCAGGACGCGGTACGAGTCCGTGTTGAGGCTGCCCCGCGGCACGATGTTGGTGCGCGAGCACGCGAGATCGGCGCGGCGGGCGTTACTGCGGCCCTGCTCGGATTCCGGGATCGTGGCGTCGATCGGGTAGGAACCGTCCACAATGGATGGTGCGGTGGCAATGGACGGGAAGGCCGCGGAGAACGCTGCCGCGCTGGCTATCGCGCACGGGTCCTTCACCGTCTCGACGGGGGAGTCGTAGACGTGGCGCATCGGGGCGGTCGGGCCCGCTGCGATTCCTGACTGCAGGAGACTTTCCAGTTTTGGCACGAAGGCGGCTACGTCCAGGGCTCCGGTGGAGTCGTCGGTCTGCCGGATGGTGACCTCTACCAGGAGGTCCGCGTTCCAAAGCATCACGTGGTCGGACTTGTACCTGTCGTCGCGCCACGAGGCCAGTGACAAGCCGGCTGAGGTGCGGATCTCGGCGCCTCCGAACTTGGCGCGGTTCTGATCCACCGTCAGGTCGGCCGGAGTGGTGAACGGGGTCTGGTGCACGTCCACGTGGAGCGAGTCTTTGCTGTCCAGCATGTAGAAGCAGTTGCTGATCCTGTCCGGGCCGGAGCCCAGGGCGATCGCGGCGTCTGCCGGCACGTCGGCGTCCAGGTGTTCGTGGCCGACGTTGTAGTCGCGCGCCAGCTTCAGGCCGAACGACTCCAGGCTGGCGATCGTCACGAGCGTGCACGCGTCGTAGATCGGGGTGCCGCCGTACTTGAAGGCGGGGCCGGTGCCGGGTTCCTGGCGCAGCACGATGCTGTCGGGGTCGCCCTTGATGGGGCCTGGTGCGGCGTCAGCGATGCGTTTTGCTACCAGCGGGACGATGAAGAACAGCCCTGCGGCGGCCATGGCCAGCAAGAGGACGAAGCCCAGTGAGAGGCCGATGATCAACGGTCTGCGTGGGCGCGATGGCGGTGGCGTCAGCGGAGCCCACATGTTTTGGTCAAGTGACATGAATCCCCCAGAAATCCCCCCAGATCGGCCTCAATGTAGCCAACGGCAGATGGCTGCGCTGCGTTATTGGACGGGTCTCACGTCACCCTGTCGGGACGGCTGGCTAGGCTCACCGAGGTGAGCACGGTCTACGACTGCAGCGAACCGAGCAACCGCGCGGCGGGACTTGCCGCTGCTGCCGGGGCGGTGCGGAGCGGGCGCCTTGTCGTCCTGCCCACCGACACCGTTTATGGGATCGGCTGTGACGCGTTCGACGCGGAAGCCGTCCGGAGCCTTCTCGACGCCAAGGGACGCGGGCCTGACATGCCCGTGCCTGTGCTCGTCGGGTCCTGGACCACGATCGACGGGCTGGTGCTGAGCGTGCCGAGGCAGGCTCGGGCGCTCATCGAGGCGTTCTGGCCTGGAGGGCTGAGCATCGTGCTGCCGCACGCGCCCAGCCTCGCGTGGGATCTCGGGCAGACGCGCGGCACGGTGATGCTGCGCATGCCGTTGCATCCGGTGGCCCTCGAGTTGTTGCGCGACGTTGGGCCGATGGCCGTGTCCAGCGCGAACAAGTCCGGGCAGGCGCCTGCGTCCAGTGCGCAGGAGGCTCGGGACCAGCTCGGCGACGCGGTGCCCGTGTACCTGGACGGCGGGTTGAGCGGTGAGAACATCGCCTCGACCATCGTCGACCTGACCGGGCCGGACGCGTTGATCCTGCGTGAGGGTGCGGTCAGCAAGAAAGAGGTCGACGAGGTGCTCGGCATCGAGGTCGAACTCGCGCGGTGACGCGCTGGTGCCAGAATTGATCATGTCGCCGCGGGTAGCGTGGCGCGCACCCCGAAATTCCCCGATTGATTGGTAGGCCCGTGGGGCCCGCATACTCGTTCGTCCTTCCTGTGCGCGAGTACCTGCTCGTCGCGTTGATCGCCGCCGTTGTGACGTTCCTGCTCGTCGGACTGGTGCGCCTGATGGCGTTCCGGATCGGGGCGGTGGCTTATCCGCGGCAGCGCGACGTGCACGTGCAGCCGATGCCGCGCATGGGTGGTGTCGCCATCTACGGCGGCGTGCTGTGCGGCATGTTCCTCGCGCACCAGTTGCCGGTGCTGCGGGCCGCGTTCGACTTCTCCAACGACCCGTGGGGCGTCATGGTCGCGGGCGGCGTCATCGTGCTCGTGGGGGCGATCGACGACCGGTTCGAGCTCGACTCGCTCACCAAGCTCGCCGGGCAGGTCACGGCGGCGGGCATCCTCGTGTTGTTCGGCCTGCAGTGGATGATCGCGTGGGTGCCGTGGGACGGCGGCGCCACCATCTCGCTCGACCAGAACCAAGGCGCGCTGCTCACGGTGCTGCTCGCGGTCACCATGATCAACGCGATGAACTTCGTCGACGGGCTCGATGGGCTCGCCGCTGGCATCGGCCTCATCGCCGCCGCGGCCACCTGTGCGTTCTCGATCGGCCTGCTCGTCGAACGGCAGGGCGCGGTCGAGGCCTACCCGCCCGCGCTGATCGCCGCCGCGCTCGCCGGCGCGTGCCTCGGCTTCCTGCCGCACAACTTCAACCCCGCGCGCATCTTCATGGGCGACTCGGGCTCCATGCTCATCGGCCTCATGCTCGCCGCCGCCACGACCAGCGCCTCCGGCAAGATCAACCAGGCTACCGGCAGCGCGGCCGACCTGCTCGGTCTGCTGTCGCCGCTGATCGTCGTCGCCGCCGTGCTGTTCGTGCCGCTGCTCGACCTGCTGATGGCGATCATCCGCCGCACTCGTCGGGGCGAGAGCCCGTTCTCGCCCGACAAGATGCACCTGCACCACCGGTTGCTGGAGATCGGGCACTCCCAGCGGCGGGCGGTGCTGCTCATCTACTTGTGGGCCGGTGTGCTGGCGTTCGGCGCGGTGGCGCTCACGTTGTTCGACCCGATCATCGTGGCCACGTGCTTCGTCATCGGGCTGATCGTGACGTTCGTGGTCTCGGTGATCCCTCGGCTGCGAGACGCCCGCCGAAGCGGTCAGTGACCGCAGTTGAGGTGCGGAATCAGGGGCTTTCTACACTCGGTGGTATGAGTGAGGAAGTTACGCACGCGTCTCTGGTGCGCGGGCTCGCCGCCGAGATGTTCCGGGGTGCGCTCTGGGCGACCGTTGCGACGGTGGTCCTCGGAGTCGTCGTGTCCACGATCTGGGTCGGTGTGCCCGGTCTGCTCGGAGCACTCGTCGGTGGCGCCGTGATCTGCGTGTCCTCGCTCAGCACGTTGTGGCTGATGCGGAAGACAGCGGCGCTCGAGGTGCACTTCGTGATGGCTGCCGCACTCGGCGGGTTCATGCTCAAGATGATCATTCTGCTCGGGGTGATGGTGCTGCTTCGCGACGTGTCGTGGCTGCATCCGAAGGCGCTGGCGTTCACCATGATCGCGACGATCATCGTCACCGCCGCCATGGAGGCCCGCGCGTCCAAGCGGATGAAGATGCCCTCGGTCATTCCGGCCGCCGACCCGAGCTGACCAGACACGACGTCAGCAGCGTTGTCAGGCTTTTGAAAGCCCCCCGTGCCTAGGGTCCTCGACGAACCTGTAGGTCAAATGGGGGGTTGAGGATGACGAACGCTGCCGCCGGGCTGGTCGACGACCTGCTGCGGATCGCCGAGAGGTCCGTCGTGGACGTCGAGGCGGAGCTCGCCGGGCACGACGCGGACCGAGTCGTCGAGGTCCTGCTGGCCGAGCTGGTGTCGCGGGTCACCGTGAACTCGGTTCAGCACGAGAAGGCGGCTCTCCAGTTCGACCTCGTGCTCGGGGGCACCGTGTTCCCGAACACGGTCGTCTTCGGAGCGGGCACGGTCGCTGTCGAGCCCGGAGAACTGAGCGATCCGCTCGTGGTGATCCGGCAGGACGTCGCCGAGGTGCTGCTCGCCCTGTTCGGTCCCCCTGGGCGCCGTGACTTCACCCGTGACATCCAGGTGACGGAGTCGGACACCCCGATCCTCGACCCCAGCGACCCCTTCCTCAAGCAGCGCGAGGTGGTCGTGACGGCCGCCTCACAGCTCCTGGCCGCACTGAGCGACCACCGGCCGTCTCTCTCGTCGCTGGCGGTGCGGTTCGGGTCGGACAAGTGGGGCGCCCACTGGTACACCGGCAACTACGAGCGGTACTTCGCCTCCCTACGAGACCAGCGCGTCACCGTGCTGGAGATCGGCATCGGCGGGTACGCCGACCCCGCCGGCGGTGGTGCGTCGCTGCAGATGTGGAAGCACTACTTCCGGCGCGGCGTGGTGTACGGGCTCGACGTCTTCGACAAGTCCGGCATCGCCGAGGCGCGGGTGCGTCCCGTGCAGGGCGACCAGGCCGACGTCGCGTTCCTGACGGAGTTCGCTGAGGCGGCAGGGCCGTTCGACGTCATCATCGACGACGGCAGCCACATGAACGCGGACGTGATCACCTCGTTCCAGGCGCTGTTCCCGCATCTGAAGCCGGGCGGCCTGTACGTCGTGGAGGACACGCAGACCGCCTATTGGCCGGGCTGGGGCGGCAGCAGCGCGGGTGACGGCGCCTCCGGCACGTCGATCGGCCACCTCAAGTCCCTCGTGGACGGGCTGCACCACCAGGAACAGGTCCGGGACGGGGGGTACACCCCGTCGGAGATCGAGCTGGCGGTCACCGCCGTGCACTTCCACCACAACATGGCCGTCGTCGAGAAGGGCCTCAACAAGGAACAGAGCTCGGCGGCGTGGATGCCTCGCACCGAGGACCCGGTCGCCTGGGTCGCACGTCAGTTCGGGCAGGGCTGACCTGTGGGCCGAATCCTCTTCACGAGTGAGACGCACGCAGGACTCTTCTACCCGCTGGCGGCCATCGCCGGGGAACTGGCCGGCCGTGGCGCGGACGAACTCTGGTTCGGGTGCACGGACGATCGGGAGGCCGATGTGGCGGCCATGGGCGGATCGCCGCGGTTCGTGTCACGCGGACCTGGCCCACACGCCGACTTGCAGCCCACCGAGTGGAGCGACGAGACCTACGACCTCGTCAACAACTCGTCTCGCTCGCGCAGCCTGGTGGCGTTCTTCGAGCTGCTGTTCGACCCCGAGCACGGCGAGCGGATGTACCAGCGGACGCTGGAGGTCATCGATCGGGTGCGACCGGACTTGATGGTGATCGATTCGGCCGACTTCGCGGCCCTGGACGCGGCGATGAACAGGAACATCCCGTACGTGATGAACAGCGCGGCACCGGTGAGCTATCTGTTCGCCACTCGGGTGCCGAGCGGATATCCGGCCATGCTGAGCGGACTGCCGCTGCGGATGACTTGGCGGCAGAGCTGGGAGAACCGCCTGTTCAAGGTGCTGCCGAAGCTGATGATGATCGGCAAGCCTGCGTTCCTCAAGCGGATGGTCGCTCACCAGCGCCGTCGCCAGGAGCTCGGGATGAAGAACCTCAAGGTCGTGCACACCGTCTACGCCGACGGGGCTGCCGCGATTCTCGGGAACACGGTGTTCGGCATCGAGTACCCGTTCCCGGCTCCGTCCTCCGTGCACATGCTGGGCACGATGGTGCGGCCGCGTGGTCAGGCGTCCGGAACCGACGCGGACCTCTTCGACTGGCTGGACCGGCGGGAGTCCGTCGTCTACATCGGACTCGGCAGTCTCATGCGGGTGTCGGCGGCCACCGCGGCCGAGATGGTCGCGGCGATCGAGCGTCTCGGTCCCGAGCACCACTTCCTGTGGAGCATGACGAAGGCGCAGCAGACGCTGCTTCCGGATGTCCTGCCCGCCAACCTGCGGGTCGAGTCGTGGGTCCCGCAGGTGGAGGTCCTCGCCCACCCGAACGTTCGGGTGTACTGGGCACACGGCGGCAACAGCAGCCATCACGGACTGCGCTTCGGCAAGCCGTTGCTGCTGACGCCGCGGTCCTGGGAGACGCGTGACCTGGCTGTGCGCTTCGTCGACGCGGGCGGTGCGCTGATGGTGGAGGACGTGCGGTCGGTTGGCAGGGGCGAGCTGGTGGACAAGCTCCGCCGGTTGCTGACCGACGACCGTCTGCGGGAGCGAGCCGTCCACTGGGGACGTGAGCTCGCCGCGGCCGGCGGGGTCGGCGCGGCCGCCGACCTGATCTCGGCTGTTCTGGAAGGTGAACAGTGTGCGATTGGCTGACCTGGCCTTTGTGGTGGTTGTTCTCGTCGCCATTTTCGGCGCGGAGAACCGTGATGCACACGAGAGGCGACGATGAGCACTTTGTCTGACGCGTTGCTCGGCGGCGCGACACCCGAGGAGATCGAGCGCATTCCGCTGCCGGCGGAATTTCTGGCCGCACATCTGCGGGTCGAGGATTCCGAGATGTTCCGCGGGGTGGTCGACAAGGACGTCCGCAAGTCGTTGCGGCTCGGCCCCGTGCCGATGCCGGAGCCTGCGCCGGACGAGGTCGTGGTGGCCGTGATGGCCAGCTCGATCAACTACAACACGGTGTGGTCGGCCATGTTCGAGCCGATCCCGACGTTCCGCTTCCTCAAACAGTTCGCCCGCCAGGGCGGCTGGGCGACCAGGCACGACCTGCCGCACCACGTGGTCGGCTCTGACGGCGCGGGCGTCGTCGTCCGGGTCGGATCCGGAGTACGGCGCTGGAAGGCCGGCGACCACGTGGTCGTCAGCCCCGTCCATGTCGACGACCAGGAACCCGCGACACACTCCGACGGCATGATGGGCGCCGAACAGCGGGCGTGGGGGTTTGAGACCAACTTCGGCGGGCTCGCCGACTACACGGTGGTGCGCGCGAGCCAGCTCGCGCCGAAGCCCGCCCACCTCACGTGGGAGGAGGCCGCCAGCAACACGCTGTGCGCGGGCACCGCCTACCGCATGCTCGTCAGCGACCGCGGCGCCCGCATGAAGCAGGGCGACGTCGTGTTGATCTGGGGCGCTGCCGGCGGTCTCGGCGGCTCCGCCGTCCAGTTCGTGCGCAACGGCGGTGGCATCCCGATCGGCGTCGTCAGCTCGGAACGCAAGGCCGAGGCGCTGAAGGCGCTCGGCTGCGACATCGTGATCAACCGCGAGCAGCTCGGTCTCGGTGACGACATCGCGGACGATCCGGAACGCGTGCTGGAGGTCGGCCGCAGGCTCGGCTCGATCATCCGCGAGAAGGTCGGCCGCGACCCGGACATCGTGTTCGAGCACACCGGCCGCGCGACGTTCGGTGTCTCGGTGTTCGTGGTGCGCCGTGGCGGTGTCGTGGTCACCTGCGGCTCCAGCACCGGCTACCAGCACGTGTTCGACAACCGCTATCTCTGGATGAAGCTCAAGCGGGTGATCGGCAGTCACGGCGCCAACCTCCAGGAGGTGTGGGACACCAATCGGCTCATCGAACTCGGCCACATCGCGCCCACGATGTCCGCGGTCTACCCGCTCGAGGAGGTCGCGGAGGCGACCCGCCTGGTGCAGACGAACCGGCACCTCGGCAAGATCGCGGTGCTGTGCATGGCGCCGGGCCGCGGTCTCGGCGTCACCAACCCCGAGCTGCGGTCCCGTATCGGCGAGGACAGGCTGAACCCGTTGCGCGGCATCGCTGCGGGGATCGGTGTGTGAGATGGCCATCGGAGTGCTGGGCACCGGTTCGTGTGTTCCCGACCGCGTCGTGACCAACGAGGAGATCGCCGAACTGGTCACCGAGGCGACGCCGGAGTGGATCCTGCGCAAGACCGGGATCGCGACGCGCCGCTGGGCCCGCCACGGCGAAGCGACGTCGGACCTTGCGGCCGTCGCCGCCACCCGTGCGCTGGAAAGCGCCAGCGTGCGGGCCGACCGGGTCAGCTACCTCATCCTGTCCACCTCGACCAGCGACTTCCCACAGCCGCCGACGGCCTGCCTGGTGCAGGAAATGACCGGCGCGGCCTGCTTCGACATCAACGCCGTCTGCGCCGGGTTCGTTTACGGCGTCGAACTGGCACGGTCACTCGTGGCCGCCAGGCCCGGCGCGCTCGCGCTCGTCATCGGCGCCGACGTCTTCTCGCGGATCCTCGACTTCAGCGATCGGAGCACCTCGGTACTGCTGGGCGACGGCGCTGGCGCCGTGGTTGTCGGTGAGGTCGAGAACGGCGGGATCGCCGACGTCGACTGTTTCGTTCCACACCAGGCCAACGGCGTGTTGTTGCGTGAGCTGGCCGAGCGCAGCGGCCTCGGTGCCGCCCACACACACCTCACCGTCGACCGGTACGGCAATCTCGGCAGCGCGTCGGTGCCCGTCGCACTGGACGACGCGGTGCGAACCGGCAAGATCGCCGCTGGCGACCTGGTGCTGCTGGCCGGCTTCGGCGGTGGCATGTCCATCGGCACCAGCCTGGTCAGGTGGTCGGCATGACCGCGATCGACCGCGTCGGCGTCGTCGGCGCCGGCCAGATGGGCGTGGGGTTCGCGGAGATCTGCGCCCGCGCCGGCCTCGACGTACTGGTAGCCGCATCGCGCCCCGAGTCGGCCGACCGCGGCCGCAGGCAACTCGAACGTTCGCTGGACCGCTTGGTGAACAAGGAAAAACTGTCAGCATCCGACCGCTCCGCCGCACTCGGCCTGGTCACCTGGTCCACCGACCTCAAGGACCTCGCCGATCGCCAGTTCGTGCTGGAGGCAGTGGTCGAGAGGCTCGCGCCCAAACAGGAGATCTTCGCGACGCTCGACGAGATCATCACCGATCCCGCGGCCGTGCTCGCGTCGACCACCTCGTCTCTGCCGATCATGAAGCTGGGCCGGGCGACCGAGAACCCCAGCAGGGTCATCGGGGTGCACTTCTTCAACCCCGTGCCCGTCATGCCACTGGTCGAGGTGATCAGCTCTCTCGCCACGGACACCGGCACGATCACGCGAACGACGTCGTTCCTCACCAAGACGCTGGGCAAGCAGGTCATCGCCGCGAAGGACCAGGCGGGCTTCGTCGTCAACGCCCTGCTCCTTCCGTACCTGATGGCGGCGGTGCGGATGGTCGAGTCGGAGACGGCCTCCGCCGAGGACGTCGACCGCGGCATGACCCTGGGCTGCGGCCACCCGATGGGACCGCTCGCGCTGATCGACCTCGTCGGCCTCGACACCGTCGCGGCCGTAGGCGAGTCGATGTACGCCGAGACCAAGGAACCGCTGCACGCCCCACCCGCGTTGCTGCTGCGCATGATCGATGGCGGATATCTCGGCCGTAAGAGCGGACGAGGCTTCTACTCGTACTGATAGGTGTTCGAACTCTGTGATCAGCGGATGTTGCGCAGAGCTGTGGGTGCTGGGTATCGTCGGGCGCGGAGGAACCTGGGGGGTTCGCCGGGAGTACGAGCACCGTTTCAACGGTGGATTGCGGGAATTTTCCTGCCTTGTTCTCGTCTGGCTTCATCGTCTAGTCGCCGGTCCTGTTCGGACCCCGCTCAGGTAGCGCTTCCTGTCTCGTTGGACACCGTCTGACGTGCAGTGAGTGTCGGTCGCCCTCCTGACGTGCGTGATCATCACAAAGAGCTGGGGGGCTTTTGTGGAGTTTCGGTTCTTGGGGCCGTTCGAGGTTCGCAGTAGCGGTTCCGTCGTTCAGGTGGGCGGGCCACGAGTGCGCGCGTTGCTCGCCGCATTGGTACTTCGTGGGAATCAACCCGTTTCGGTCAAGCATTTGGTGAATGCGGCCTGGGATGACGATTCGCCGCTCACCAGTTCCGCAACCGTCCATTCGTACGTGTGCAGGCTGCGGGCCCGGCTGGCCTCGGTGGGACTGGACGGCGAGGACAGGATCCTGACGGACGCGACGGGCTACCGGTTTCGGCTCGAGCCCGGTGAGTCCGATGTGGAGGTGTTCAGGGAGCGGATCGAACACGGCCGGTCGGCGCTGAACGTGGGGTCCCTGACGGAGGCCGCCGAGGCGCTGTCGTCGGCGCTGTCGATCTGGCGGGGCCCGGCGCTGTCGGAGATCCCCGGTTCGTTCGCGGAGCTGGAAGCGGTGAGCCTCAACGAGGAACGGCTCGCCGCGCGGCAGGAGAGCCTGGAGATCGACCTCGCCTTCGATCGGCACACGCAGGTCATCCCCGAGCTGCGCACCCTCTTCCTGCAGCACCCGAAGAAGGAACGCCTTGCCGCACTGCTGATGCGCGCTCTCTACCGCAGCGGCCAGCAGGCGGAGGCGTTGCAGGTCTACCGCACAGCGCGGCAGGCGCTGGTCGACGACCTGGCCGTCGAGCCGGGGCCCGAGCTGAAGTCGTTGCACCAGAAGATCCTCAACCACGACGTCGAACTCGCACTGCCCGCGGGAAGCCTCGGTGCGGGCAGGCGTTCACTGCCGCCGGACACGCCGGGATTCGTCGGCCGCGCCGACGAACTGCGCCGGATCGTCGACGCGGCGACGTCGGGCGGGGTTGCCGGGAGCGCGCTGGGCATCACGACCATCGACGGGATGGCCGGCGTGGGCAAGACGAGGCTCGCCGTGCACGCCGCGCACCTGCTGGCCGACCAGTTCCCGGACGGCCAGCTGTTCGTCGACCTGCATGGGCACAGTGGAGGCCAGGAGCCGATGGATCCCGCCGCCGCGCTGGCCGAGCTGCTGGAGGCGGTGGGTGTGCCGGCTGCCTCGATCCCGGCCACTCTCGAGCAGCGCGTCGCGGTGTGGCGCACCCAGCTGGTGAACCGGAAGGTGTTGCTGGTGCTGGACAACGCCGTCAGCGCGGCTCAGATCGAGCCGCTGCTGCCCGGCGGCAAGGGCTGCTCCGTGCTGGTCACGAGCCGCAACCGGCTCGTTGGTTCGCACACGACGCAAACGGTGTCGTTGCAACCGCTGGAAGTGCGGGAGGCGGTCGACTTCCTGTCCGCGACCCTGGCGCCGCAACGGGTCGCGGCCGAACCGGACGCCGTCGCCGAACTCGCCGAGATGTGTGGCGGACTGCCGCTGGCGCTGCACTTCGCGGCGGTGCGGCTGTGCAACCGTCCGGTGTGGAGCATCAGCGACCTCACCGCGTTGCTGAGCAGGGACCGTCTCGCCATGGCGGATCTGGACATCGGCAAGAACGGGCTGGCCGCCGCGTTCAGCACGTCCTACGACCGGCTCAGCGCGGAGCAGCGGACCGTTTTCCTCTCGGTCAGCGCCTTCGAGAGCCGGCCGTTCGACGTGTCGGCGGCCGGAGCCCGTTCCGGCGATCGGTTCGTGGCCGAGCGGGTGCTCGAGTCCCTCGCCGATGCGAACGTGGTGGAACCCTTGCGGTTCGGGCACTATCGAGTTCACAGCCTGATGCGGGCGTACGTCCTGCGTTGTGACGCGAACCGTCGCGACGCGCTGCGGATGGCCGAGGCCGGCGTCTGACAGGTCACCCGGTGAGGTCGGGTGCGGCGAGAGCCAGCGTCACCGGTGGCTCCTGCCGCACCGGCTTCAGGTGCAGGCGTTCGATGTTGTTCCCGCCAGGTGCGAGCTCCTGCGCACAGCCGCAGTCCTGCTGTTCGTATCCCGCGAACCGGTACGCCACCTCCATGATCCGGTTCCGGTCCGTCCGGCGGAAGTCTGCGATCAAGTGGACTTCCGCTCGCGCGGCCTGATCGGCGATCCAGCCGAGCAGCGCGGCACCGATGCCGAACGACATCACCCGGCACGACGTGGCGAGCAGCTTGAGGTGCCACGAAGAGGCGTGCCTGGCGACCAGAACGATGCCGATCACGCCGTGCGAGCCGAACCGGTCCGACAGCGAGGCGACGAGCACCTCGTGGTGCGCATCGGTGAGCAGCGCGCGCAGGTCGGCGTCGGAGTAGTGCACACCGGTCGCGTTCATCTGGCTCGTGCGCACCGTCAGTTCCTCGGCCCTGGCGATGTCCTCCTCGCCCGCGCGGGCCACTGTCAGCCGCAGGCCGAGTGATCGGAGGAACTCCGCGTCCGGGCCCTGGTACTCGGCCCGTTCGGCGTTGCGGCGCAGGTTCGCCTGGTACATCGTTCTCCGGCGGCCGGAGTCGGCCGTGTGGGAGACAGGGGTGAACTCCGGCAGACCGGGCAGCTCGGTGGCGCGTTCCGCTGGATAGCACCGTATCTCCGGCAGGTGGAACTCGACTTCGGCGCGTTCGGTCGCCTGGTCGTCGATGAACGCGACGGTGCGCTCGGCGAACTCGAGCAGCCCCGCGATCTCCCTGACCGCGTCGGACTTGCGTCCCCAGCCGATGCGGGCGGCCACGAAGTAGTCGGCGAGCCCCAGTTCGCGCAGGCGTTCCCACGCGAGGTCGTGGTCGTTCTTGCTCGACACGGCGTGCAGGACACCGCGCGCGTCCAGCTCGACGATCACGTCGCGGATGGCGTCCGGGACCACGACTTCGTCGTTCTCCAGCAGGACACCTCGCCACAGCGTGTTGTCCAGGTCCCAGATGAGGCACTTGACCAGCGTCGGCGTGTTCTTGTGGTCCGGCAACGTTTGTTCCCTCGTTCAGGCCGTGGTGGAGAGCGCGTGGTCGGCCAGGATCAGCTGGCAGATCTCGGTGCTGCCCTCGATGATCTCCATCAGTTTCGCGTCCCGGTACGCCCGCGCGACCGCGCTGCCGTCGTGCGCACCCGCGGAAGCGAGCACCTGGACGGCGGTGGCCGCACCGCGCGAAGCCTGGGTCGACGCGACGTACTTCGCCTGCACGGCAGCGATGATCATGTCGGGGGATCGCTCGTCCCAGCAGTGGCTGGCGTGCTCGGCGGCGCGGGTCGCGGTGCGTTCGTCCACCAGCAGACCGGCGATGTGTCTGGCGACGAGCTGGTGCCCGCCGATCCGTTCGCCGAACTGCTCCCGGGTCCTCGCGAACCGCGTCACCTCACGCAGACAGGAGCGGAGAATGCCGGCACAGCCCCAGGCGACCGACAGCCGGCCGTAGGTGAGCGCCGCCGTCACGACCAGCGCGACGGACTGCCCGGCACCACCGAGGAGGCAGGTTGCGGGCAGGCGTACGGAGTCGAAGGTGACGTTCGCATGCCCCGCGGCACGACAACCGAGCGGCGCCGCGATCCGCTCGATCGTGACACCCGGTGCGGACGTGGGCACCACCACCGCGGCGGCGCCGTCCCCAAGGCGACCGAAAACCACGATCAGATCGGCATAAGTGGCTCCTGTCGTCCACACCTTCTGTCCGGTGAGGACGATCGAGTCACCGTCGGTCTCGATGGAGGTGGTGATGGCGGACAGGTCGCTGCCGGCCTGCGGTTCGCTGAACGCGACGGCGGCCAGCTCCCCACCGGTCAGGCGGGGCAGGTACTCCTGTCGTTGCCGCAGGCCGCCGAGGCGCTGGATCGCCCACGCGGCCATGCCCTGCGAGGTCATCAGACTGCGGAAGGAGCTGCACAGCCCGCCGACGTGCGCGGTCAGTTCACCGTTGTCCGCGCTGCTGAGGCCGGGGCCTCCGTACTCGGCCGGCACCTGGGCGCAGAGCAGTCCCGCCGCGCCGGCCGACCTGATCAGTTCGAGGGGGATGGCGCCCGCGCCGTCCCAGTCCCCGGCGCGGCCGCCGATCAGCTCGTCCGCGAGCGCGGTCAGCTTCTCAGCCACCGTGCACGAGATCGTTCGTGGACAGGCGGCGCACCAGTTCCATCATGCGCAGCACCGTGCGGAAGTTGTCGAGCCGCAGGTCGGCGCCCGCGATGACGATTCCGAAAGCCTCTTCGAGGAACACGACGAGCTCCATCGCGAACAGCGACGACACACCACCGTCGGCGAACAGGTCGGTGTCCGGGTCCCAGCTCTGCTTCGTGCGCGCGGTCAGGAACTCGAGCACCTCCTTCTCCACGTGGGCCGCTGTGATGGCCTTGTCCGGCGATGTGGTCACGACTTCGCGCCCCCGTATTCGTAGAAGCCCCGGCCGCTCTTCTGTCCGAGGTCACCTGCACGTACTTTGGCCAGCAACAGCTCCCGGGGCTTGCAGCCCTCGTCCCCGGTTCGCTCGTGGAGCACGCGGAGCGAGTCCGCCAGGTTGTCGAGACCGATGAGGTCCGCGGTGCGCAGCGGTCCGGTGCGATGGCCGAGGCAGCCCACGAAGAGCGCGTCGACCGTCTCCGGTGTCGCGGTGCCCTCCTCGACGACCCGCACCGCGTCGTTGATCATGGGGTGCAGCACCCTGCTGGTCACGAAACCGGGGTTGTCGCCGACGGTCAGCGGCTTGCGGCCGAGCCGCGCCAGCACGGACTCGAGCCGGCCGAGCGCCGCGTCCCCCGTCCGGTCGCCGCGGATCACCTCGACCGTCTCGATGAGATACGGCGGGTTCATGAAGTGCGTGCCCAGAAAGGTCTCCGGGTGGCGCAGCGAGTTCGCCAGCTCGCCGATCGGGATGGACGAGGTGTTGGACACCACCGGGGTGTCCGGTGCGACGATGCCGGAGAGGGAGGCCAGCGCCTCCGCCTTCACGGCGGCGTCCTCCGTCACGGCCTCGATCACCAGCTCCGCGCCCGCGACGTCCGCCACCGAGGCGCTCGTCGTGAGGCCGCCGGTCGCCACGCCGGGTGGCAGCGCTCCCATCAACGCGGCCAGCCGCAGTTCCCTGGCGATCGTCCTGCCGGCGGAGGCGAGCTTGTCCTCGTCCACGTCGACGAGCACGACGGGCAGCCCGAATCCGACCGCGAGGGTGGCGATGCCACACCCCATGACGCCCGCGCCGAGCACGGCGAGCGGCCGAGCCGCGTGACTTTCCGACACCGATCCTCCACCGGACCTGCGAGCCGCCGTTCGGCCGCGGTCGTCGTCACCGGAGGCTAGGGCGGTGCTGCTTGCGCCAGGCTTGTACCGACCTGGCAGGTGCCCGCACGGGGTGGAGCTGCTAGCGCGCTGCCAGGGTTTTGTGAGGTCCGCGCGTGCAAGGTGGGCGGGTGATCTCCCTTCTGGTCCTGGCGCGGCTCCTTGCTGTCGTGAAGGAGTGGCACACCAATGGCTGACGAAGCGCAGCTCGTTCACTACCTCAAGAAGGTGACCGCCGACCTGCGGCAGTCCCATCAGCGGCTGCACGAGGTCCAGGAGGAGGCACACGAACCGATCGCGATCGTCGCGATGAGTTGCCGCTATCCCGGTGGCGTGACCACGCCAGAGGAGTTGTGGCGGCTGGTGTCGGACGGCGTCGACGCGGTGTCCGAGTTCCCCGCCGACCGCGGCTGGGAACTGGACGACCTGTACGACCCGGACGGTGCCCGAGCCGGCACGTCGTACTCGCGGGAGGGCGGGTTCCTGAAGGACGCCGGCGGCTTCGACGCCGAGTTCTTCGGCCTGTCGCCGCGGGAGGCGGCGGCGACCGACCCGCAGCAGCGGCTCGTGCTGGAAGCGTCGTGGGAGCTGATCGAGCGCGCCCGGATCAACCCGCTTTCGTTGCGGGGCAGCAAGACCGGCGTGTTCGTCGGGCTGATGTACCACGACTACGCGGCCAGGCTCGGCACGATCCCGCCGGACATCGAGGGATACCTGAGCACCGGTGCCGCGGGCAGTGTCGCCTCCGGCAGGGTGGCGTACGCACTCGGACTCGAAGGTCCCGCCATCACGGTGGACACGGCGTGCTCGTCCTCTTTGGTGACGCTGCACCTGGCCGCGCAGTCGTTGCGGCGCGGGGAATGTTCGCTCGCGATCGCGGGCGGCGTGACGGTGATGGCCACGCCGTCCACCTTCGTCGAGTCCTCACGGCAACGCGGGATGGCTCGCGACGGCCGGTGCAAGTCGTACGCGGACGCCGCGGACGGCGCGGGGTGGGCCGAGGGCGTCGGCGTGCTGCTGCTGGAGCGGTTGTCCGACGCGCGTCGCAACGGACATCAGGTGCTGGCCGTCGTACGCGGTTCCGCGGTGAACCAGGACGGCGCTTCGAACGGCCTGACCGCGCCGAACGGTCCGTCACAGCAACGGGTGATCCGGCACGCGCTCGCGAACGCCCGGCTCGCTCCGTCCGATGTGGACGTGGTGGAGGGCCACGGCACGGGCACCACCCTGGGCGATCCTATTGAGGCGCAGGCGTTGCTGGCGACGTATGGGCAGGGTCGTGAGCGGCCGTTGTGGCTGGGTTCGGTGAAGTCGAACATCGGTCACACGCAGGCGGCCGCGGGTGTTGCCGGTGTGATCAAGATGGTGATGGCGTTGCGGCACGGGGTGTTGCCGCGGACTTTGCACGTCGACGAGCCGTCCACGCACGTGGACTGGTCCTCGGGCGGTGTGGAGTTGCTGACCGAGTCGCGGGACTGGCCGGAGGTGGGCCGTCCGCGGCGTGCGGGCGTGTCGTCGTTCGGCATCAGCGGTACCAACGCCCATGTCATCGTCGAGGAGGTACCCGCGGAGATCGGCGAGCCCGCCGCGGGCGAATCGATGCGGGTGGCGCCGTGCCCCGTGTCGGCACGGACCGAAGACGGGCTGCGCGCACAAGCCGCTCGGCTGGGTGAGTTCCTTCGTGAGCGGCCCGATGTGGCTGTTGCCGACGTGGCACACGCGATGGCCACGACCCGGGCGGCACTGAGCCACCGCGCCGTGGTCCTCGCCTCCGACCGGGACGAGCTGCTGCGCGGACTCGACGCGCTGGCAACGGGAACCGGCGATTCGACGGTGGCCGAGGACGTCGCCACGGGTGGCAAGCTCGCGGTCCTCTTCTCCGGCCAGGGGTCGCAGCGCCTCGGGATGGGGCGTGAGCTGCACCGGTCGTTCCCGGCGTTCGCCGGTGCGTTCGACGAGGTGTGCGGCGCGCTCGACGTCTTCCTCGACCGTCCGCTGAGCGAGGTGATGTGGCTCGAACCGGAGCTGCTGGACAGGACCGAGTTCACCCAGCCCGCGCTCTTCGCGATCGAGGTGGCGCTGTATCGGTTGCTGGAGTCGTGGGGCGTCCGCCCCGACCTGCTCGCGGGCCACTCGATCGGCGAGGTCGTCGCCGCGCACGTCGCCGGCGTGCTGTCGTTGCCGGACGCGGCCGAGTTGGTGACCGCGCGGGCGCGCCTCATGCAGGCACTTCCGCCCGGTGGCGCGATGGTCTCGGCACCGGTGAGCGAGGACGAGGTCCGGCCGCTGCTCACCGGGAGCGTCGCGATCGCCGCGGTCAACGGTCCTCGGTCGGTCACCCTCTCCGGCGCCGAGGACGAGGTCGCCGTGGTCGTGGAACGCCTCACCGCCGCGGGACACAGGCCGAAGCGGTTGAGGGTGAGCCACGCGTTCCACTCGCCGCTGATGGCTCCCGCGATGGCCGAGTTCCGCCGCGTCGCGGAACGGATGTCCTTCGGCACACCGTCGATTCCGATCGTGTCCACCTTGACCGGTGAGCCGCTCGCGGTGTTCTCCGCCGGTCACTGGGTCGACCAGGCCGAGTCGACCGTGCGGTTCGGTGCCGCGGTCCGGACGTTGCGGGCCAGTGGTGCGGACACGTTCCTCGAGGTCGGTCCCGGCGGCGTGTTGTCCGCGCTCGGTGGGAGCTCGGCCGAGGACGCGGTGTTCGTGCCGTTGTTGCGGGAGAAGCACGAGGAGACTCGGGCGTCGCTGACAGCTCTCGGCCGGTTGTACGCCCGCGGTGCCGCGGTCGACTGGACCGCGGTGTTCGCGGACTCCGGTGCCCGGCTGCTCGACCTGCCGGCCTTTCCCTTCCAGCACAAGCGGTACTGGCTTCCGATGACGCCACGCAGGAGCGACGTGGCGGCGGTCGGGCTGACCGCCGCCGATCACCCGGTGCTGGGCGCGGTGATCGGGCTGGCGGACTCCGGTGGCCACGTCTTCACCGCGCGGCTGTCCCTCGACGACCAGCAGTGGCTGGCGGATCACACCCTGCACGGCGTGGCCGTTCTGCCTGCCACGGCAATCGCCGAGTTCGCGCTGTGGGCCGGGCACCGGCTCGGCTGCGATCAGCTCGCCGAACTCACGCTGGAGGCTCCGCTCTTCCTCGGGGACAACGCCGTCGTCGCGGTGCAGTTGTCCGTTGGCGCGCCCGACGACACGGGCAGTCGCGTGCTTTCCGTGCACGCCAAGGACGATCCGGACGGGGAATGGCGCAGGCACGCGAGCGGCGCGCTCGCCGTCGCCGAAGCGGCACCCGCCGATCTGAGTGAGTGGCCCCCTCCTGGCGCCACGCCGCTGCCGGTGGCCGACCTGTACGACCGGATGACCGGCGAGGGCCTGCACTACGGTCCGGCCTTCCGCGGGCTGCACGCGGCGTGGAGGTCGGGTGACGAGGTGTTCGCCGAGGTGCGTCTGCCTCGGGAAGCCGGTGCGGTGGAAGGGTTCGGCGTGCACCCGGCATTGCTGGACGCGGCACTGCACGCCGTCGCGTGGACGCCCGCCGGGTCGGAACGGCAGCTCATGCCATTCGCGTTGAACGGGGTTGCGCTGCACGCGACCGGTGCGGACGTGCTGCGCGTGCGCCTGAGGCCGGTCGGTGCCGGCGCGCTGTCGGTCGCTGTCGCCGACGGGGGTGGTCGTTCGGTCGCGACTGTGGACTCGTTGGTGCTGAGGGAGATTCCCTCCGAACAGGGCGGGCCTGGGACACGTGACGAGTCCGTGTTCGGGATCCGCTGGCACACGGTCTCCTGCCCAGGGGGCATCGCGCCGGGAGAGCTTCCCGACCTGGCCGCGCTGGGGCCGGACGACGAGGTGCCGGAGCTGGTGCTGTCCTGGTTGCCCACCGGGCAACCAGGCGACGACCTCGCCGCCGCCGTGCGCTCCGCGACCTGCCACGCACTCGCGCTGGTGCAGGCCTGGCTCACCGAGGAGCGCTGGTCGCGATCCAGGCTGGCGTTGCTGACCCGCGGCGCCGTCGAGCTGGACCCCTGCGAGCCCGCCGACCTCGTGCAGGCGTGTGTGCTCGGGCTGCTCCGCTCGGCGCAGACCGAGCACCCTGGCCGGTTCGTGCTCGTCGACCTGGACGACGAGGACACGTCTCGCCAGGCGCTGGCCGCCGCGATCGCCACCGGCGAACCGCAACTGGCGGTGCGTGACGGCGTGGTGCGCGTGCCACGGCTGGAGAGCGTCGAGGTGCCGGTGGCGAACCCGGTGTTCGACGAGCGCGGGACCGTGCTCGTCACCGGTGCCTCCGGCCAGCTCGGCGCGGCGGTCTCCCGGCATCTCGTGCACGCGCACGGTGTGCGTGAGTTGCTGCTGGTCAGCCGGAGCGGACGGGCCGACGACCTGGTCGCGGAGCTCACCGCCGCCGGCGCGACCGTGCGGATCGAGCCGTGCGACGTGGCGAACCGGGAGGAACTGGCCGGTCTGCTGGACTCGGTTCCGGCCGAACATCCGCTTGCCGGTGTGGTGCACGCGGCCGGTGTCCTCGACGACGGCGTGATCACCGCGCTGACCGGGGAACGGGTGACGGCGACGTTGCGGCCCAAGGTGGACGGAACGGTCAACCTGCACGAGTTGACGGCGGATCTCGACCTGTCCGCGTTCGTGTTGTTCTCGTCCGCCGCCGGTGTGCTGGGTAGCGGTGGACAGGCGGGATACGCGGCGGGCAACTCGTTCCTCGACGCTTTGGCGAGGCACCGGCACCGGCTCGGACTCCCTGCGATCTCGCTGGCATGGGGGCCTTGGGCCGGTGACGGCATGAGTTCCGGGCTCGGCAGGGCCGACCACGCACGGCTGCGCCGATCCGGTCTCCTGCCGCTGGCGACCGAGACGGGCCTGGACCTCTTCGACCGCCTGCTCTCGCACACCGAACCCGTCCTCGTGCCCGCCCCGCTCGACACCGCCGCACTGCGGGTCCACGCGCGATCCGGTGAACTGCCCCCGGTGTTCAGCGCCCTCGTGAAGGTGCCGAAGCGCACGGTGGACCGGCGTCGTGGCGACGACCGGCTGGACCTGGCGGGCCTGTCGCCCGCCGACCGCGACCGCGCACTCCTTCGGTTGGTGCTCACCCACGTGGCCGCCGTGCTCGGCCACGGCGACGCCGGGTCCGTCGCCGCGGGCCAGGCCTTCCAGGACGCGGGGTTCGACTCGCTGACGGCGGTGGAGCTGAGGAACAGGCTCGGTGCCGCCACCGGACTGACGTTGCCGCCCGCACTCGTGTTCGACCATCCGACCCCCGTCGCCCTGGCCGCTCACCTGCACGGGTTGCTGATGGACACCGCGGCGGACGCCGGGCCGGTGCCGGTGGCGCCGGCCGTCACCGTCACCGACGAACCGCTCGCGATCGTCGGCATGGCCTGCCGGTTCCCCGGCGGGGTGCGCTCGCCCGACCAGTTGTGGGACCTCGTGTCCTCGGGGCGGGACGCGACGTCGCCGATGCCGGTCGACCGCGGCTGGGACTTCGAACGCCTACACCACCCCGATCTCGACCGGCCCGGCACGTCCCGCACGCGGGAAGGCGGGTTCCTGCACGACGCGGCCGAGTTCGACGCCGCGTTCTTCGGGATCTCGCCACGGGAAGCGCTCGCCACCGACCCTCAGCAGCGGCTCCTGCTGGAGACCGCCTGGGAGGCCTTCGAACACGGCGGGATCGACCCGGAGACGTTGCACGGCAGCCGCACGGGCGTGTTCGCCGGCGTGATGTACCACGACTACGCGGTCAACCCGAAGGAAACAGTGGAGGGACATCTCAGCACCGGTGTCTCGGCGAGCGTCGCGTCCGGCCGGATCGCGTACGTGCTCGGGCTGCACGGCCCCGCCGTCACCATCGACACCGCGTGTTCCTCCTCCCTGGTCGCGCTGCACCTGGCCGGACAAGCGTTGCGGAACAACGACTGCGACCTCGCGCTAGCCGGCGGTGTGACCGTCATGTCCACGCCGACGGCGTTCGTCGAGCTGTCGCGGCAGGGTGGTCTGTCGCCGGACGGCCGGTGCAAACCCTTCGCGGAGGCCGCCGACGGCACCGGCTGGGGCGAGGGCGCCGGACTTCTGCTGCTGGAGCGGCTTTCCGACGCGCGTCGCAACGGGCATCGCGTGCTGGCGGTGGTGCGCGGCACGGCGGTCAACTCCGACGGCGCGTCGAACGGGCTCACCGCGCCGAACGGGCCGGCGCAGCAGCGGGTCATCAGGCAGGCGCTCGCCAGCGCACGACTACGTCCGTCCGATGTGGACGCTGTCGAGGCGCATGGAACGGGTACCGTGCTCGGCGACCCGATCGAAGCACAGGCGCTGCTCGCGACCTACGGGCAGGACCGCGAGCAGCCGCTGTGGCTGGGTTCGGTGAAGTCGAACATCGGGCACACGCAGGCTGCCGCGGGCGCCGCGGCGATCATCAAGATGGTCATGGCGATGCGGCACGGGGTGCTGCCGAAGTCGCTGCACGCCGGACAGCCGTCGACGAAGGTGGACTGGTCGGCCGGCGAGGTCAGCCTGCTGGCCGAGAACCGCGACTGGAACGTGGACGGGCGGCCGCGTCGTGCAGGTGTCTCCGCGTTCGGCATCAGCGGCACCAACGCCCACGTGATCATCGAGGAGCCTGGGCCGGATCAGCGAGCGGTCTTCCGCCAGGATGCGGCACTGCTGGAGGGCCAGGAGATGCCCTGGGTGCTGTCGGCGCGGACCGGCACGGCGCTGAGCGCGCAGGCCGCGCGGTTGCTGGCGCATCTGGAAGAACGCCCTGGTCTGGCTCCGCTCGACGTCGGGACGTCGCTCGCGGCGAGGACGCGGTTCGCACAGCGCGCTGTGCTGGTCGGTGACGACAGGTTTGCCGCGCTTGCCGGACTCGCCGGATCGGACTCGCCGAACGATGTCGTGACGGGACGGGCGCTCGCCGATCCACAGGTGGCGTTCGTGTTCCCCGGCCAGGGTGCGCAATGGGCGGGAATGGCGCTGGAACTGATCGAGTCGTCGCCGGTCTTCCGCGAGCACCTCGGGCGTTGTGCCGATGCGTTGCGTCCGCACGTCGACTGGGACCTCAACGCTGTGCTGGCCGGTGAACCCGGTGCGCCACCGCTGGATCGTGTGGATGTCGTGCAGCCTGTGCTGTTCGCAGTCGGGGTTGCGCTCGCCGAGCTGTGGAAGGCGGCGGGTGTGGTGCCGGAGGCGGTGATCGGGCACTCCCAGGGTGAGATCGTGGCCGCGCATGTATGCGGTGCGTTGAGTTTGGCTGATGCGGCGCGTGTGGTGGCGTTGCGCAGCAAGCTGATTGGTGCGGAGTTGGCCGGGCGCGGTGGGATGGTTTCGGTGTCGCTGCCGGTGAAGGCAGTGGCGGATCTCCTGCGGGAGTGGGACGAGTCCGTGCTGTCCGTCGCGGCGGTGAACGGTCCGGGCACCACGATTGTGTCTGGTGCGGTCGAGGCGGTCGAGGAGTTGCTTGTCCGGTGTGCGGCTGAGGGTGTGCGGGCTCGCCGTGTTCCGGTGGACTACGCGTCGCACTCAGCTCAGGTCGAGAGCATCGAGGACGAACTCGTCGACCTGTTGAGCGGCATCGAGCCGAGGGCGTCGGACATCCCGTTCTACTCGACCGTGACAGGTGAGGTGCTCGACACAGCCGGCCTGGACGCTCGTTACTGGTACCGGAACCTGCGGTGCACCGTCGAGTTCGAACGGGCGACTCTGGCGGCGGTGGAGCGCGGTGTCGGCGTGTTCCTCGAGGTGAGCCCGCATCCGGTGCTGGTGCCCTCGGTGCAGGAGTGTGTGGACGAGGAGAACACTGTCGCGGTTGGTTCCCTGCGCCGTGATGACGGTGGAGCCCGGCGCTGGTTGACCTCGTTGGCCGAGTTGCACGTGCATGGGGTGCCGGTCGAGTGGCACGTGTTGTTCCCCGGCGGCCGTCAGGTGGAGCTGCCGACCTACGGGTTCCAGCGCGAGCGGTACTGGCTGATGTCCGGTCCGGTAGGAGCGGACTTGGCGTCGGCGGGGATCGATGGCGCCGCGCACCCGTTGCTGGGAGCCGTGGTGACGTTCGCCGACGGGGACGGTGTGGTGCTCACCGGTCGCTTGTCTGCGTACGAGCAGCCGTGGTTGCTCGACCACTCGGTCTCTGGGGTCGTGCTGTTGCCCGGTACCGCGCTGGTCGAGCTCGCGATCCGGGCGGGCGATCAGGTGGGGTGCCCGCACGTCGAGGAGCTGACCCTGCATGAACCGCTGGTGTTGCGGTCCGGCTCGCACAGCGGCGTGACCGTGCAGTTGCGCGTGGAGACACCGGGTGAGGACGGCCGATGCGCGGTCCGGGTGCACTCCCGGCCGGAGAACGGCGAGTGGGTACTGCACGCCACTGGTGTGCTCAGCGAGCACGTACCCGAGGTGCCGGCGGTCGAATGGCGGGTCGACGACGCCGAGGAGGTCGACGTTCGCGGCGCTTACCAGGAGCTCGCCGGCGCGGGGTACGAGTACGGCCCCGCTTTCCAGTGCCTGCACCGGGTGTGGCGGCGCGGCGGCGAGGTGCTGGCCGAGATTCGTCTGCCGGAGGAGCAGCACGCCGACCCCGCGAGGTTCGGGGTGCATCCCGCTTTGTTCGACGCCGCTCTGCACGCCGCGCCGTATCTGGCGGGGCGTGCTGATGGTGGTGCGCACTTGCCGTTCGCGTGGGCCGGCGTGACCTTGCACGCCAGCGGTGCCACGAGCGCAAGGGTGCGACTGTCCGAATCGGACTCTGGTCGGCTCACCGTGACCTTGACCGATGAGAACGACGCGCTCATCGCGACAGTGGAGTCGCTGGTGACACGGCCGGTGTCCGTCGCGCGGCTCGCCGGTGTCCGCGGTCGTGCGGAGGACTCGCTGTTCTGCCTCGACTGGACGCCCGTGAAGGTCTCGCCGCTGGTGTCCGGAGACACCTTGCGGGCCATCGCTTTGCTCGGCACCGATCCGTTCGGCGTGCTCGGCGACGTTGCCGCGTACGAGGACCTGGACGCGCTGCGTGCCGCGCTGCAGGACGGTGGCGGACCGGAGACCGTCGTGGTGTGCCGCCCGTCAGGTCCTGCCGACTCCTCGGCTGTGCATGCCGCGGCGCTGGAGACGTTGGCGCTGTTGCAGTCCTGGCTGGCCGACGACCGGTTCGCCGGACGGAGGCTGGTGTTGGTCGCCTCCGGTGCGTCCGGCACCGATCTGCCGGGAGCGGCGGTGTGGGGGTTGGTCTCCTCGGCGCAGAACGAGCATCCAGGCCGGTTCTTCCTCGTCGACTGCGACAAGCACTCGGACTCCCGAGCCGTGTTCCCCGCTGTCCTGACTCAGGCGGAGCCGCGGTTGCGGATCCGCGAGGGGGTCGTCACCGCGCCGCGAGTGGTCCGGCTCGGTGCGCACGACGTGTTGCAGCCGCCCGCTGCGCAGCCGTACCGGCTGGCGACGACGGGCAGGGGCACGATCGAGGATCTCGCGCTGGTGCCCTGTCCTGAAGTGGCCGAACCGTTGCAGCCGCACGAGGTCCGCCTCGACGTGCGCGCTACCGGCCTGAACTTCCGCGACGTGCTGGTGGTGCTGGGCATGTACCCAGGCCCTGGCGGGCTCGGTATCGGCGGTGACGTCGCGGGCGTGGTCCTGGAGGTCGGCCGGGACGTCGCAGGACTTCGGCCAGGTGACCGGGTGATGGGCATGGTTCCCGAGTCGTTCGGACCGATGGCCGTCACCGACCACCGGTTGCTGGTCCAGATCCCGGACAGCTGGTCGTACGTGCACGCCGCGACTGTGCCGGTGGCAGGAGCGACCGCCTACTACGGCCTGTGCGACCTCGCCGGCGTGGGACCTGGTGACGCGGTGCTTGTGCACGCGGCTGCCGGTGGTGTCGGCACGATCGCTGTGCAGCTGGCCCGTCATCTCGGTGCGGAGGTGTTCGGTACTGCCAGTGAGGGCAAGTGGGGTGCGTTGCGGCGTAACGGTGTGGATGAGGCGCACATCGCCAGTTCCCGCACTTGTGACTTCGAGCAGGAGTTCCTCGATGTGACCGGTGGTCGTGGCGTCGATGTGGTGCTGGACTGCCTGGCGGGTGAGTTCGTCGACGCGGGCTTGCGTCTGTTGCCGCGTGGTGGTCGTTTCGTCGAGATGGGCAAGACCGACGTGCGTGATCCGCAGGAGGTGGCTGAGCGGCATCCCGGTGTCCAGTACCGCGCTTACGACGTGATGGAGGCTGGGGCCGACCGGATCCAGGAGATCTTGCTGGCGTTGGTCGATCTGTTCGAACGTGGTGCGTTGCAGCCGTTGCCGATCACCACCTGGGACATCAGGCATGCCCGTGAGGCGTTCCGCGCGCTGGGCCAGGCCCAGTTGGTCGGCAAGGCGGTGCTCACGATTCCGTCCGAGCCGTGGACGGCGCCGGGAACCGTGCTGATCACGGGCGGTACCGGCGCGTTGGGCGCCTTGGTCGCCCGGCATCTGGTGACCAGGCATGGTGTGCGCGATCTGCTGCTGATGAGCAGGCGGGGCCTCGCTGCCGAGGGTGCACGCGAACTGGTCGACGAATTGGTGAGCGTCGGTGCGCACGTTGAGATCGTGGCTTGCGATGTGGCTGATCGGGAGGCATTGGGCCGTGTGCTCGGCGATGTCCCGGTCGATCGGCCGCTCACCGCTGTGGTCCACGCCGCGGGTGTGCTGTCCGACGGCCTGGTCGCGTCCCTGACCGCCGACCAAGTGGAGCAGGTGCTGCGCGCCAAAGTGGACGGAGCGATCAACCTGCACGAACTGACCAGTGGGACACCACTTTCGGCGTTCGTGTTGTTCTCCTCCATGGCGGGCGTCACCGGCGGACCCGGTCAGGGCAACTACGCCGCGGCGAACGCGGTGCTGGACGCGCTGGCGACGCGCCGCCGGTCGTTCGGGCTTCCCACTACGTCACTCGCGTGGGGTTTCTGGGAGCAACGCGGTGCGATGACCGGAGCTGTCACCGGCACCGACGTGGAGCGGATGGCTCGCGGCGGTGTGCTGCCCCTGTCGAACGAGGACGGGCTGGCTCTGTTCGACCTGGCCCTGCGCAGTGATCTCCCGCTCGTCCTGCCCGTGGCGGTCGACCTGCGCGCGCTGGCGGACGGCGGCGTGGTTCCGCCGCTGTGGTCCGCGCTGGTGCCGCCAGCTGGCCGGCGTGTTCTGCGCGCGACGGCAGCGCGGTCGGGCGGCGACGGTGGATCCTCGATGGCCGAGCACCTGTCCGAGCTCGCGGCGGCGGAACAGGATCGGGTGCTGCTGCAGCTGATCAGGGCCAACGCGGCGAACGTGCTGGGCCACCCGGACCCCGGCTCGATCGGGCCGAGGCTCGCCTTCACCGAGCTCGGGTTCGACTCCCTGCTCGCGGTGGAGTTCCGCAACCGGCTCAACGCGGCCACCGGGTTGCGGCTCGCGCCCACCGTCGTCTTCGAGCACCCGACCCCGCTCGACCTGGTCGGCCATCTCCGTGCCGAGCTGACGCCGGTGCGAGTGTCCGATGTGGACCGAGAACTCGCCGGGCTGGCCGGCGTGGCCGGGCGCCTGGCCGCACTGGACCTGGAAGTCGCCGACCGGGACCGGGTCGCCGACCAGCTGCGTGAACTGCTGTCCCGGTGGACGGCCGTGGACGGCGACGAGGAGGACGACCTGGACCTCGCGAGCGACGAGGACCTGTTCAACGCGATCGACAAGGGCTTCGGACTCTCCTGACTGACCCGCACCGCGAGAAAGGATTCGAATGTCAGAAGAGGACAAGCTGCGCGACTACCTCAGGCGGGCGATCACCGATGCCCGCCAGCTCCAGCAGCGGTTGCGCGAGGTGGAGGGCAGGACGAGCGAGCCGATCGCGATCGTTGGCATGGCCTGCAGGTTCCCCGGTGGCGTGAGGTCGCCGGAGGACCTCTGGCAGCTCGTCGCCGACGGCGGGGACGCGATCTCGCCGTTTCCCGCCGATCGCGGCTGGCCCGACGTCTACGACCCCGATCCCGAGCACGTGGGAACGAGTTACGCGAACGAGGGCGGGTTCCTGCACGACGCGGGCGAGTTCGACCCGGCGTTCTTCGGGATCTCGCCGCGCGAGGCGTTCGCGATGGATCCGCAGCAGCGACTGCTGCTGGAGACGGCGTGGCAGTCGTTCGAGCGGGCGGGGATCCCGGCGGAGTCGTTGCGCGGCAGCAGGACCGGTGTGTTCACCGGCGTCATCTACCACGACCACGTGGCTCGCTTGCGCCGCGTGCCGGAGTCGATCGCCGGATTTCTGGGCACGGGTGGCGCGGGCAGCGTCATGTCGGGCCGGATCGCCTACTCGTTCGGCCTGGAGGGGCCGGCGGTCACCGTCGACACGGCGTGCTCGTCCTCGTTGGTGGCGCTGCACATGGCGGTGCAGGCACTGCGGCTCGGCGAGTGCGACCTCGCGCTGGCCGGCGGTGCCTCCGTCATGTCGACGCCGACGACGTTCGTCGAGTTCTCCCGGCAGCGGGGCATGGCGGCGGACGGGCGGTGCAAGTCGTTCGCCGCGGCGGCCGACGGCAGCAGCTGGTCGGAGGGCGTCGGCCTGGTGCTGGTCGAGAAGCTCTCGGACGCCGTGCGCAACGGCCACCAGGTGCTCGGGGTCATCCGCGGTTCGGCGGTCAACCAGGACGGCGCGTCCAACGGGCTCACCGCGCCGAACGGTCGCGCGCAGGAGAGGGTGATCCGGCAGGCGCTCGCGAACGCGGGACTGTCACCATCCGATGTGGACGCAGTCGAGGCTCATGGCACGGGCACGCGGCTAGGCGACCCGATCGAGGCACGAGCCCTGCTGGCCACGTACGGCCAGGATCGGCCGGCCGATCGTCCGCTGCGCCTCGGGTCGATCAAGTCGAACATCGGGCATGCGCAGGCGGCCGCGGGTGTCGCCGGCGTGATCAAGATGGTCATGGCGATGCGGAACGGTCTGTTGCCGCGCACGCTGCACGTGGACGCGCCGTCGCCGCACGTCGACTGGTCCGCGGGCGCGGTGGAGCTGCTGACCCGGCATCAGGACTGGCCGGCCGCCGATCGCCTTCGCCGGGCGGCGGTCTCTTCCTTCGGATTCAGCGGAACCAACGCCCACGTCGTCCTGGAGGAGGCTCCCGCGGCAGCGGAACGGCCCGCCGCCGGCGCGACCACTGGGTTGCCGGTGGTGCCCTGTGTGATCTCCGCGCACGACGAGCCGGCGTTGCGCGCACAGGCAGCCCGCCTGCTGTCCTTTGTGGATGATGGGACGAGCCTGGTGGACGTCGGACTGTCGCTGGCGACGACCAGGGCTCGGCTCGACCACCGGGCCGTCGTGCTGGCGGGCGGAACCGATGAGCTGACCGCCGGTCTGACCGCCCTCGCCCGCGGCGAGGAGGCACCGCGGGTGGTGCGGGACGTCCAACGGACGGGCGGGCTCGCTTTCCTGTTCTCCGGTCAGGGATCGCAGCGCGCCGGCATGGGACGGGAGCTGTACCAGGCACATCCGGTGTTCGCGGCGAAGTTCGACGAGATCACCGCGCTGCTCGACCCGCTGCTCGGCCGTTCGCTGAAGGACGTGGTGTTCACGTCCGCGGGCGGCGAGCTCGACAGCACGGAGTTCACCCAGGCAGGGTTGTTCGCGGTCGAGACGGCGATGGCGCACCTGCTCGGCCACTGGGGTGTTCACCCGGACTTCCTGCTGGGACATTCGGTCGGCGAGATCACCGCCGCGCACGTCGCGGGCGTGCTGTCGCTGCCGGACGCGTGTGCGCTGGTCGCCGCACGGGGCCGGCTCATGCGGCAACTCCCGCCCGGTGGAGCCATGATCGCCGTCCAGGCGACGGAGGAGGAGGCCAGGTCCGCCGTCGAGGGGCTCTCGCACGCGATCGGCATCGCCGCCGTCAACGGTCCTGGCTCGGTCGTGCTGTCCGGTGACGAGGACGTCGTCGCCGAGGTCGCGTCCCGGTTCGCGGACCGCCGGACCAAGCGCCTCAGCGTGAGCCACGCCTTCCACTCGCACCGGATGGAGCCGATGCTGGCCGAGTTCGCCGAGCTGGTGGCACGCCTGTCGTTGCGGCCGCCGCAGATCCCGATCATCTCCAACCTCACCGGCGCACAGGCGCGTCCTGCCGACCTGTGCTCACCCGGCTACTGGGTCCGCCACGTCCGGGAGACGGTGCGGTTCGCCGACGGGGTGGACTTCCTGCTGGAACAGGGTGTGCGCACCCTGCTCGAGGTCGGTCCCGGTGGCGCGCTGTGCGCCGCGGCCGGTGACGTGTTCGGCGACCGCGACGATCTCGCCGCCGTCCCGCTCACCCGCGCGAACGTGCCGGAGCCGCTCGCGATGTCCGAGGCAGTGAGCAGGGTGCACGCCCGCGGTGTTGACGTCGACTGGCCACAGGTCTTCGCCGGCACCGGTGCGCGGACCGTCGACCTGCCCACCTACGCGTTCCAGCGGGGACGGTACTGGCTCGCCTCCGGTCCCGGCACCGACCCGGCCGAGCTCGGGCAGCACGGCGTCGGCCATCCGCTGCTGGCCGCCGCGCTGACACCCGCGGACTCCGGCGGGATGGTGCTGACCGGACGGCTGTCGCTGGAGCAGCAGGGCTGGCTGGCCGGCCACGTGGTGGACGGCGCCGTCGTCCTGCCCGGCACGGCGTTCGTGGAGCTGGCGGTCCGTGCCGGTGACGAGGCCGGCTGCCCGGTGCTGGAGGAGCTGACCCTGCAGACACCGCTGGTGCTGCCGGAGCTCGGTGCCGTGCACCTGCAGGTGCTGGTGGGCGACGCGGACGAGACGGGGCACCGATCGGTCAGCGTGTGCAGCCGCGGTGCGGCCGCCGAGGTGGACGGGGTCTGGACCTGCCACGCGATCGGCACGCTGGCGCCGGATGGCCGGACCGCTCCCTCGCCAGAGCCGTGGCCGCCCGCTGGAGCGGAACTCGTTGCCGTCGAAGGGTTGTACGAGAACCTGGGGCCAGAACTGACTTATGGACCAGCCTTCTGCGGTCTGCGGACGGTGTGGCGGCGCGACGACGAGGTGTTCGCCGAGGTCGCGCTTCCAGGTGAGTTCACCGAGGAGGCCGCGCGGTTCGGACTGCATCCCGCACTGCTCGACGCCGCGTTGCACGCGCTGATCGCGGCCGCTCCGGATGACGCGGGTGAGGTGGCACTGCCGTTCGAGTGGCGTGGTGTCTCGTTGCACGCGACTGGTGCCACCGCGTTGCGGGTGCGCCTTTCCCGTATCGGGAATGGTGTGTCACTGGAGGCCACCGATGCCGCGGGACTGCCGGTCGCGACCGTCGACTCGCTGGTGTTGCGTCCGCTGTCGGCCGGAAGCCGCTCCGCGCCTGACGACCTGTTCCGCGTCGAGTGGTTCGAGCAGAACGCCGATCCGAGCACCGGAGTTGAAGCGTGCAGCCTGCTTGGCGATGACGCGGAGCTCGCGGACGCGCTCGCCGTGGCGGGGTTCGAGGTCCACCGGTGCGACGATCTCCTGTCGGTGGACGAACATCGGCGCACGGTCGTCATGCCCGCGCCGCTGGTGTCAGGTGCGGACGTGCCCGCCGCCGTGCGCGCGGCGGTGCACGAGGTGCTGGGATCGGTGCAGCTCTGGCTGGACGACGCCCGCTTCGCCGACGGCACACTGGTCGTGGTGACCCGCGACTCCGCCGACGCCGCACAGCACCTGGCGAGCGCCGCCGTCCAAGGGCTCGTCCGGTCCGCGCAGTCGGAGCACCCCGGCCGGATCGTGCTGCTCTCCTGGGACGGGGGAGCGCTCCCGGCAGGAGTGCTCTCGGCGCAGGACGAACCGCGGCTGGCGGTCAGGGGTGGCGTGGTGGAGATACCGCGGCTGATCTCTGCCGGTGAGGCTGAGCTCATGCCACCGGACGGTTCGTGGCGGGTCGCGGTCGTGGGCGACGGGGCCTTGGAGAACGTCCGGGTGGTTCCCCACCCGGAAGCGGCGGAACCGTTGCGGCACGGGCAGGTGCGCGTTCAGGTGCGGGCCGCCGGAATCAACTTCCGCGACGCGCTCATGGCGTTGGGGACGTACCAGGGCGACGTGGACCAGCTGGGTCTCGAGGGTGCGGGCGTCGTGCTCGAAGTCGGTCCCGGCGTGCCGAGGGTGATACCCGGCGACCGCGTGATGGGTCTGTTCCCGGCGGCCTTCGGGTCGCTCGTGGTGACCGATCACCGCATGGTGACCGGGATTCCGCACGGGTGGACCTTCGAGCAGGCGGCCTCTGCGCCGTCGGTGTTCCTGACCGCGTACTACGCGTTGGTCGACCTCGCCGGCGTGCGCGCAGGCGAGAGCGTGCTCGTGCACGCGGCCGCCGGTGGCGTGGGCATGGCCGCCGTGCAGCTGCTCGAACATCTGGGCGCCAAGGCCTTCGTGACCGCGAGCACCGGCAAGTGGCACGTCCTGCGTGAGCAGGGTTTCGACGAACGTCATCTGGCGTCGTCGCGCGATCTGGGGTTCGAGTCCCACTTCCTCGGCGGCACCGGCGGCCGTGGCGTCGACGTGGTGCTGAACGCGCTCGCGCACGACTTCGTCGACGCCTCGCTGCGGTTGTTGCCGCGTGGCGGACGGTTCGTCGAGATGGGGAAGACCGACCTCCGTGATCCCGCCCAGGTCGCCGTGGCACATCCGGGCGTCGTGTACCGGTCGTTCGACCTGGTGGACGACGCGGGCCTGGACCGGGTCCAGGAGATGCTCACGCACCTGGCCGAGCTGTTCGCCGCGGGCGCGCTGCGGCCGCTGCCGGTGCGGAGCTGGCCCGTCAGCCGGGCGCGGGAGGCGCTGCGGTTCCTCAGTCAAGCCAAGCACATCGGCAAGGTCGTGCTCACGATGCCGGTCCCGTGGAGCGTGGCGGGCACGACGCTGCTCACCGGAGGAACGGGTGGCCTCGGTGCCGAGGTCGCCAGGCATCTCGTCACCCGGCACGGTGTGCGTGACCTCGTGCTGGCGAGCAGGCGCGGCGAGGAGGCACCGGGCGCAGCCGGGCTGAGGGCCGAACTGAGCGAGCTCGGTGCGAACGTCGTCGTGGCCGCCTGTGACACCGGCGATCGGGAGGCGGTGGCCGCACTGCTGGCCGCCATTCCGGCAGAACGTCCGCTGACGGCGGTCGTGCACATGGCCGGCGTCCTCGACGACGGCGCTTTCTCGTCGATGACACCGGATCGCGTGGACGCTGTGCTCCGCGCGAAGGGTGATGCGGCGTGGCACCTCCACGAGCTCACCGCGGACATGGATCTGTCGGCGTTCGTGATGTTCTCGTCGTCGTCCGCTGTGTTCGGCGGGCCTGGACGGGCGAACTACGCCGCCGCGAACTGCGTGCTGGACGCGGTGGCCGAGCACCGGCGTGCCCGCGGCCTGCCGGCGCAGTCGCTCGCCTGGGGCCTGTGGGCGGGTGCGGGCATGGGCGCCGGGCTCACCGAGCGCGACCTGAGCAGGATGGGTGGCGCACTGTCCATAAAGGACGGAATGAGGTTGTTCGACGCGGCGGGTGCGCTGGGCGACCCGCTGTTGGTGCCGATGCACTTGGACCTGCACGGCCTGCGGGAAGCGGGTGCCGTGGTGTCACCGTTGCTGCGGAAGCTGGTTCGCGTGCCCGTCCGGCGCACCGCGGAACCGGGCGCCGCCCCGGCGCCCACGTCGCCGGCCGGTCGGCTGGCCGGTCGGCTGGCCGGGCTGCCGGTCGGCGAGCAGGAGCGGTTGCTGCTCGACCTGATCGGCGTGCACGCCGTCGCGGTGCTGGCGCTGCCGGACTCGGCCGCCGTCGGTGCCGAGCGCGCGTTCCGCGACATCGGCTTCGACTCGCTCACCGGCGTGGAGTTCCGCAACCGGTTGAACGCCGCCACCGGGCTGCGCCTGCCCGCCACTGTCGTGTTCGACCACCCGACCCCGCTCGAGCTGTCCCGCGAGCTGAGGACGCGGTTGACCGCGGGGGCGGCGGCCCCGGCGGCGAGCACCACCGCGGCGGTGGACGCCGACGAACCGATCGCGATCGTCGGGATGAGCTGCCGCTTCCCAGGTGACGTCCGGACCCCTGACCAGCTGTGGCGACTGGTCGTGGACGAGGTCGACGCCACGTCCGGCTTCCCTGCGGACCGAGGTTGGGACCTCGGCGTACTGGGTCCGTCGTGCCCGCGGCGAGGCGGTTTCCTCGCCGGTGCCGCCGAGTTCGACGCGGACTTCTTCGGCATCAGTCCCCGCGAGGCGATCACGACGGACCCACAGCAGAGATTGTTGCTGGAGACCGCGTGGGAGGCCTTCGAATCGGCCGGCATCAAGCCGTCCTCGTTGCGCGGCAGCGACACCGGCGTGTTCGCGAGCACCATCCTGCACGACTACACGGCGCTGTTGTCCGCCGCGGTCGACGAGGTGCGCGGAGACGTCATCACCGGCACCTCCGCCAGTGTGGCGTCGGGCCGGATCTCCTACTTCTTCGGCCTGGAGGGGCCTGCCATCACGGTAGACACGGCGTGCTCGTCAGGGCTTGTCGGGCTACACCTCGCCGCGCAGTCGTTGCGGCGCGGCGAGTGTTCGCTCGCACTCGCGGGTGGTGCCACGGTGATGGCGACCGCCGCGTCGTTCGTCGAGCTGGCCAAGCAGGGGGCACTCGCACCGGACGGTCGTTCCAAGGCGTTCGGCGCGGGAGCGGACGGCGCAGGCTGGTCAGAAGGCGGAGGTGTGCTCCTGCTCGAACGGCTGTCCGACGCTCGCCGTAACGGACATCGGGTGCTGGCGGTGGTCCGCGGTTCCGCGGTGAACTCCGACGGTGCCTCGAATGGTCTCACCGCGCCGAGCGGGCCCGCGCAGCAGCGGGTGATCCGGCAGGCGCTGGCGAACGCGGGTCTGCGTCCGTCCGATGTGGACGTCGTCGAGGCGCACGGAACGGGCACGGCCCTGGGCGATCCCATTGAGGCGCAGGCGTTGCTGGCGACGTACGGGCAGGGTCGTGAGCGGCCGTTGTGGCTGGGTTCGGTGAAGTCGAACATCGGTCACACGCAGGCGGCTGCGGGTGTCGCGGGTGTGATCAAGATGGTGATGGCGTTGCGGCGCGGGGTGTTGCCGCGGACGTTGCACGCCGACGAGCCGTCCACGCACGTGGACTGGTCATCGGGCGCGGTCAGAGTGCTGACCGAGACCACGGCGATACCCGAGATCGGCCGTCCGCGGCGTGCGGGCGTGTCGGCGTTCGGCATCAGCGGGACGAACGCGCACGTGATCATCGAGCAGGCACCTGACGAACCGGCGGCGGAGATCACCGACGCGCCGGCCGCTCCGGTGCCGTGGGTGATCTCGGCGAGGAACAGCGCGGCGTTGCGGGATCAGGCCGCCAAGCTGCTGTCGCATTTGGACGGACGACCAGAGCTGTCAGTGCGTGACGTCGGCTTCTCGCTCGCGGCGACCCGCTCGGAGTTCGAGCACCGGGCTGTCGTGCTCGGCGATGACCGGCAGGAGTTGCTGGCGGGGCTCACCGCGCTGTCCGCCGGCGAGTCCGCGGCCCGCGTGGTTCGCGGAACCGCGGACGTCCGCGGCCGGGTGGCGTTCCTGTTCGCGGGCACCGGCACGCAGTGGCGGGGCATGGGCGCGGAGTTGATGGCCTCCTCCGAGGTGTTCCGCGCTTCCGTCGAGGCTTGTGATCGCGCGTTCGCACCACATCTCGACTGGTCGTTGACCGACGTCCTGCGCGGTGAGCGCGGTGCTCCGTCGTTGTCGCGGGTGGACGTGGTGCAGCCGGCGCTGTTCACTGTCATGGTGTCGCTGGCCGAGCTCTGGCGGGCACACGGCGTCGAACCCTCGGTGGTGCTCGGTCATTCGCAGGGTGAGATCGCCGCAGCACATGTGGCGGGTGCGTTGTCCCTCGCGGACGCGGCCCGGGTGGTGGCGTTGCGCAGCGCCGCGATCGCCGCCATCAGCGGCGGCGGGCGCATGATCACCGTGCCGCTGCCGGTGGACGACGTCGTGGCACGAATCGCGAAGTGGGACGGCCGGCTGTCGATCGCCGCGGTGAACGGGCCGTCGTCGGTGACGGTGGCGGGAGAGCCGGGGCCCGCCGACGAGCTGCTGTCCGAACTGACCTCGCTCGGCGTGCGCGCGGGCAGGCTGCAAGCGGACTTCGCCTCGCACTCGCCGCAGGTGGAGCTGATCCGGGACGAACTGCTGCGCCGGCTCGCCGACGTCAGGCCGCGGTCGTCCCGCATCCCGTTCCACTCGACGGTCACCGGCGGCCGGTTCGACACGGCCGGCCTCGACGCCGATTACTGGTACCGCAACCTGCGGCAGACCGTGTTGTTCGAGCAGGCCGTGACGACGGTGCTCGACGACGGCTGCGACGTGTTCGTCGAGATCAGTCCGCACCCGACGTTGACGGTCGCGGTCGAGGAGATCGCCGACACCCGTCCCGGCGTGGTCGCCGCCGTGGGCTCGCTGCGGCTCGGCGACGGTGGCGCGGACCGGTTCCTGACCTCGCTGGCTCAGGTCAACGTGCGCGGCGTCCCCGTCGACTGGCGGGTTTCCGGTTCCCCGGCCGACCTGCCGACCTACGCGTTCCAGCGCGGCCGGTACTGGCCGGAGGTCGCGCAGACCGGCGCCGGGCCCCTGCCCGCGGCCGAGCAGGCGTTCTGGGACACGGTGGACCGCGAGGACGTCGAGGGGCTCGCGGCCGAGCTGGAGGTCGACCAGGAGTCGATGGGCACTGTGGTGTCCGCGTTGTCGTCCTGGCGCAGGCGTCGCCGGGAGGACTCGCTCGTCGACTCGTGCCGCTACCGGGTCTCGTGGCAGCCGGTCGACGACGCCGCCGGTGCGGTCTCCGGTGTGTGGTTGCTGGTCGTGCCGCCCGCCGTCGATCCGGTTCTGCGTGACGCGGCCCTGCGCGTGCTGGCAGACGGCAGGGCCGTCCAGGTGGACGTGGATCCTTCATGGACCCGAACCGATCTCGGGCAGCGGTTGAGCGAGGCCGCCGACGGCGCACCGGTGTCCGGCGTGTTGTCGCTGCTGGCCTTCGCTGATCATCACCCAGGGCCAGGGCCGGCGAGCTTCACGCTCACCGCGTTGCTCGTGCAGGCGCTGGGAGATCTCGGCTTCGGCGCCAGGCTGTGGTGCGCGACCCGCAACGCGTCCGCCGATCACGAGCACGCGCTGGTCTGGGGCCTCGGCAGAGTCGCGGCACTGGAACACCCCGGCTGGTGGGGAGGGCTCGTCGACCTTCCCGAGGTGCTCGACGACCAGACGGTCGACCGCGTTCGCGCGGTCGTCGGTGGTGCGCTCGGAGAGGACCAGGTGGAGGTGCGCGCCGGCGGTGTGTTCGCCAGGAGGCTGGTGCGCGCTGCGCGGCAGCCGTCGGAGATGTGGCGGCCGAGGGGGACGGTCCTCGTCACCGGCGGCACCGGTGCGGTCGGTGCCGAGGTCGCGCGCGGACTGGCTCGCGCGGGCGCCGATCACCTGGTGCTGACCAGTCGCCGGGGTGAGCAGGCACCGGGGACGGACGAACTGCGTGCCGAGCTCGCCGGGCTCGGAGCCGCGGTGACGATCGCCGCGTGCGACGTCGCGGACCGGGATTCGGTCGCGACGCTGCTGAAGAACCTGCCGGGTGAGTTGACCGCGGTCGTGCACGCAGCCGGCGTCGGTCAGCAGACGCCGCTCGCGCAAGCCGATCTCGCCGAGTGCGCTCAGGTGATGTCGGGCAAGGTCGACGGTGCGCTCCACCTGGACGAACTGCTGGGTGACCAGCGACTGGACGCCTTCGTGCTGTTCTCGTCGGGATCGAGCGCCTGGGGTAGCGCGTCGCATTGCGCTTATGCCGCTGCCAACGCCGCGCTCGACGCACTGGCGGAGGATCGTCGTTCCCGAGGGCTGCCCGCCACCTCGGTCGCGTGGGGCAGGTGGTCCACCGGCATGGCCGCGGTCATGGCGGCGGAGATGTGGGAACGGCTCGGACTGCGGGCGATGGAGCCAGGACCGGCGATCACCGCGCTGCGTCAGGCCGTCGGTGGTGGCGACGCGCTGACCGTCGTCGCGGACATCGACTGGGCCCGGTTCGCGCCGATGTTCACCATCAGCAGGCCCAGTCCGTTGATCGAGGACATGCCGGACGTCGTGGCGATCTCGCACAGTCCGGAGGCGGAGGTGTCCGGCACCGGACTGGCCGCGCGGCTCGCGGACCTGAGCGCGGTCGAACGCGGTGTCGTGCTGCTGAACCTGGTCAGGACCGAGGCCGCCATCGTGCTGGGACACAGGTCGCCTTCGGCGATCGGCACGCGCAGGCCGTTCCGGGAGCTGGGCTTCGAGTCGCTGGCGGCGGTCGAGTTGCGCGACCGGCTCAGCGCAGCCACCGGCCTGCGGCTTCCGTCCAGCCTAGCGTTCGACCACCCGACACCGATCGAGGTGGCCGCCCACCTGCGCGGGCTGCTGGTTCCTGACGACACCGGGGAAGCGGACGACGAGGGCGAGATGCGCCGGGCGATCGCGTCGGTGCCGTTGTCCCGCCTGCGGGAGGCGGGACTGCTGGATTCCTTGCTGGCGTTGACCAACGACCACGTGTCCGGGGACGTTCCGCACCGCGATGACGTGATGACCATGGACGTCGCGGATCTGGTGCGTGCGGCACTCGGCGGTGCCGGCGACGGAAGGTGATGCAAGCCGGTTACAAGGAGAGCCGACCTACTGTCGTGACCGCGGGCGGTGTGCGTCCGCGGGCCGCACGAAAGTTGCTGTGACCCCGAAAACGCCTGGGGTGGCGGTGGTCCTGAAAGACTGGGGAGCTCCCTGATGGACACGTCGGTCGACGAGGTGGTCCAAGCGCTTCGTGCGTCCATGTTGGACAACGAGCGGTTGCGCCGGCGCAACGTCGAGCTCACCGCGGCGAGTGCGGAACCGATCGCCATCGTCGGAATCGGGTGCCGCTATCCCGGTGAGGTAGGCGGTCCTGACGAGTTGTGGCGACTGGTCGCGGAAGGAGTCGACGCGATCGGAGGTTTTCCAGTCGACAGAGGCTGGGAGATCGAGGACGGGGACTCCCTTGCACAGCAGGGAGGTTTCGTCCACGGCGCGGCCGAGTTCGACGCGGAGTTCTTCGAGATCTCCCCGCGTGAGGCCGCCGCGATGGACCCGCAGCAGCGGTTGCTGCTGGAGACGTCGTGGGAGGCGCTCGAACACGCGGGCATCGCTCCCACCTCGGTGCGCGGGCAGCGGGTCGGCGTCTTCGCCGGCAGCAACGGCCAGGACTACGTGGCTTTCCTGGCGAGGTCCGCGGAGGCGGAGGGATACGGCGTCACCGGTGCGGCCGGCAGCGTGATCTCGGGCCGCGTGTCGTACGCGCTCGGTCTCGAGGGGCCGTCGGTCACCGTCGACACCGCGTGCTCCTCGTCGCTGGTCGCCGTGCATCTCGCGGTGCAGGCGCTGCGCAACGGCGAATGCTCACTCGCACTGGCCGGTGGCGTCACGGTCATGTGCACGCCGGGAGGGTTCGCCGAGTTCGCCAAGCAGGGCGGTCTCGCGTCCGACGGGCGGTGCAAGGCCTTCGCCAACTCGGCCGATGGCACTGGCTGGGCAGAAGGCGCGGGCGTGCTCGTGGTCGAACGGCTGTCCGATGCACTGAACAACGGGCATGACGTCCTGGCCGTGATCCGCGGATCCGCGGTGAACTCCGACGGCGCGTCCAACGGACTGACGGCGCCCAACGGCCCGTCCCAGGAGCGGGTGATTCGGCAGGCTCTCGCGAACGCGCGGTTGTCCGCCGACCTGGTGGACGTAGTCGAGGCGCACGGCACCGGCACCGTGCTGGGCGACCCGATCGAGGCGCAGGCTCTGCTGGCGACCTATGGCGCACGGCGGGAGCGACCGCTGTGGCTGGGGTCGATCAAGTCGAACATCGGCCACACCCAGGCGGCGGCCGGTGTGGCCGGAATCGTGAAGATGGTCATGGCGATGCGGCACGGGGTGCTGCCAAGGACCCTGCACGCCCGGACGCCATCGTCCCATGTGGACTGGTCGGCGGGCGCCGTCGAACTGCTCACCGAACAGGTGCCGTGGCTCGCCGGCGACCAGCCCCGCCGGGCGGCCGTCTCGTCGTTCGGCGTGAGCGGGACCAACGCGCACGTCATCCTCGAAGGGCCCCCCGCCGCGGACCCCGTTCCGGCCGCGCCGCGCGAGCCCGGCGTGCTCCCGTGGTTGTTGTCGGCCAGGACGGAGAGCGCGCTGCGGGCCCAGGCACAACGGTTGCTCGACCACCTGGGCGAGGACGCCGGACCCGCGGACGTCGGCTGGTCGCTCGCCACGACGCGCGCCGCGCTCGGTCACCGTGCCGCGGTCGTCGGTGGTGACGTTCACGAGCTGGTCCGGGGCCTGAGGGCGCTGGCGGACGGAACATCCGGTCCCGGCGTCGTGCGGGCGCCGATCACCGAGGGCGCTCTGGCGTTCGTGTTCTCCGGTCAGGGCTCGCAGCGAGTCGGTGCCGGCCGTGACCTGTACGCCACGTCCGAGGTGTTCGCCGCCGCGTTGGACGAGGTGTGCGCACATCTCGACCCGTTGCTGCCCCAGCCGCTGCTCCCGGTGCTGTTCGCCCAGGAGGACTCCGGCGACTCCGCACTGCTGGATCGGACCGACTTCACCCAGGCTGCTGTGTTCGCGATCGAGGTCGCACTGGTCCGGCTGCTCGAACACCACGGCGTCCGGCCGGACTTCGTGAGCGGCCACTCGGTCGGCGAGATCACGGCGGCGCACGTCGCGGGAGTGCTCTCCCTGGGCGACGCGTGCGTTCTGGTCGCCGCGCGCGGACGGCTCATGGCGGCACTGCCCGCAGGCGGCGCGATGGTCACGATCGAGGCCACCGAGGAGGAGGTTCTGGCCTCGCTCACCGGTCATGAGCACGAGGTGGCCGTCGCCGCGGTGAACGGTCCCACGTCCGTCGTGCTCTCCGGCGCCGAGGAGCGCGTCCTGGAGATCGCGGCGAGGTGGGAGGAGCAAGGCCGCAAGACGAAGCGGCTTCGCGTCGGCAATGCCTTCCACTCGCCGCTGATGGACCCGGTGCTGGCCGGCTTCGGAAGTGAGATCGCGGGACTGGAGCTGAACGCGCCGCGCATCCCCTTGGTGTCGAACGTGACGGGCCGCGTCGTGGAACACCACGAGTTGACGTCACCGGACTACTGGGTGCGGCACGTGCGGAAGCCGGTTCGCTTCGCTGACGGCGTGCGCGCGCTCGCCGAGGCTGGTGCGGCGATCTTCTTCGAGGTCGGGCCGAGCTCGGTGCTGTGCGCGGCAGGCGACGACGTTCTCGGCGACGTCGACGGCGCGTTGTTCGTGCCGTCGTTGCGCGCCGGGCATGACGAGGTGACAGCGTTCACCACCGCGTTGGCGCGGTTGCATGTGCACGGTGCCGAAGTCGGGTGGGCCGCGTTCTTCGCCGACAGGGGAGGCAGGCGCGTTGCCCTGCCCACGTACGCCTTCCAGCGCAAGCGTTACTGGCTGGACGGCGTGCAGCCGATCGGGTCGGGTGCCGCCGGGCACCCCTTCCTGGACACCCGCGTGGAGCTGCCCGCCTCGGGCGGGGTGCTCTACTCCGGAGCGATCTCGGTGGACGCGCAGCCGTGGCTCGCCGACCACGTGGTGCTCGGGGCCGTTCTGGTGCCAGGCACAGCGTTCCTCGAACTGTGTCTGTGGGCGGCGGGCGAGTTCGGCGCGGGCGGCGTGGAAGAGCTGACGGTCGAGGTACCGCTGGTGGTGCCGGACGAGCGGCCGGTCCGTCTGCAACTCATCGTCGAGGATTCGGACGCGTCCGGCCGGCGAGCGCTGAGCGTCTTCGCCCGGACGGACGGCGAGTCGTGGGTGCGGCACGCCGGTGGTGTGCTCGCTCCCGTGGCCACCGCTGTGCCCGGTTCGTTCCCGTGGCCGCCGGAGAACGCTGTTCCTGTTGACGTACAAGGCTTCTACGACGACCTGGCGGCGGTGGGCTTCGGCTACGGCCCGGCGTTCCGCGGCATCCGTGGGGCGTGGCGAACCGACAGCGCGCTGTTCGCGGAGGTCGCGCTGGACCCCGCACACCGGGCAACCGCTGGATCGTTCTCGGTGCACCCGGCGCTGATGGACGTCGCGTTGCACCCGATGGGGCTGGCCGCGGACGACCAGCGGGCTGTGCTGCCGTTCACCTGGCGCGGGGTTTCGTTGCACAGCAGCGAGTCAGCGTCGTTGCGCGTGAGACTGACGCGACGGACGGACGACCGCGTCCAGGTGCTCATGACCGACGACGCGGGTGCCGCGGTGTGCGTCATCGACGAACTCGCGCTGCGCCCGGTGTCCTCGCGGGACCTCGGCGGCCGCTCCCGGTGGCTGTTCCGGGTGGAGTGGGTGCCGGGCACCCCCGTGTCCGGCGAGGACGTCGACGCCGTGGTCGTGCCGTGCCCACCTGACGGGGCGCACGCATCCCGTTCGCACTCGGTGCTCGCGCGGATGCAGGAATGGCTGGAGGAGCCGGACTCGCCCGCCAGGCTCGTGTTCGTCACCAGCGGGGCGGACGGCCCCGCCGGCCCACCGGTCGACCCGGCGGGTGCCGCTGTGTGGGGACTCGTGCGGTCCGCACAGGCCGAACACCCCGGCCGGTTCGTCCTGGTGGACGTCGACGACTTCGGTGACCTCGACAGTTCCGTCACCTCGGCGCTGCGCACGGGCGAACCTCAGGTGGCCGTGCGGGCAGGCGCGGTGTTCCTGCCGCGGCTCGCGCGCGTCGAGGCACAGCCGGCATCGGACGGTCCGCGGTGGAGCCCGGACGGTACTGTGCTGATCACCGGTGGCACGGGCGAGCTCGGGCGGTTGCTCGCCGGGCACCTGGTGAGGACGCACGGGGTCCGGCACCTCGTGCTGGCGAGCAGGAGCGGTGGCGCCAGCGAGCTGAGGGACGAGCTCGCGGCTCTCGGTGCGACGGTGCGGATCGAGGCCTGCGACGTCGGAGACCGGGAGTCGGTGCGACAGCTGCTGGCGGGGATCTCCTCCGAGCACCCGCTGACGGCGGTCGTGCACGTGGCCGGGGTCGTGGATGACGGCGTGCTCGCCGAGCTGACCCCGGAGCGGGTGGACCACGTGCTGCGCCCGAAGGCGGACGCCGCGTGGCACCTGCACGAGCTGACCCGGCACATGGATCTTTCGGCGTTCGTCATGTTCTCGTCCGCCTCGGGCGTGTTCGGCAATGCCGGACAGGGCAACTACGCCGCCGCCAACAGCTTCCTCGACGCGCTGGCCGTCCTGCGCCGCGCGGAGGGCCTGTGTGGACAGTCGCTGGCGTGGGGTCCCTGGGCGACTGACGGCGGAATGGCGGGGGTGCTCGACCGGACCGCGCGGGCGCGGCTCGCGAGCAGCGGCACGACCCCGTTCTCGGCTGAGCAGGGCTTGGCGCTGTTCGACGAGGCGATCAGCCATGACGACGCGCTGCTGCTGCCGATCGGGCTGAACCCGCAGGCGGTGTGGACCGCGACCGGCGGACGAGTTCCCGCGTTGCTGAGCGGCCTGGTTCCCCGTCGAGGCACACCGCCCCCGGTGAGCACCGGGGTGCTCGACGCGCTCGCGGAGGCGGATCCCGCCGAGCGCGACGAGGTCCTTCTCGAGCTGGTCCGCACGCAGGCGGCGACCGTGCTGCAGTACGCGGACGGTGAGCCCATCAGTCCGCGCAAGGCCTTCAAGGAACTCGGCATCGACTCCCTGACCGCCGTGGAGCTGCGCAACCGTCTCAACGAGGCGACCGGGCTCCGGCTGCCGGCCACTCTGGTGTTCGACTACCCGACACCGGTCGAGCTGGCCGGTTTCCTCGCCGCCGAACTGTCCGGTGCCGTCGTCGAGATGCGGCCGCGGGGACAGGCCGTGCTCGACGACGACCCGATCGCGATCGTCGCCATGAGCTGCCGCTATCCGGGTGGCGTGCGGTCACCGGAGGACCTGTGGCGACTGGTGGCCGACGGCGGTGACGCGATCTCGGTGTTCCCCGCCGACCGCGGCTGGGACGTCGAACGACTGCACGCCGGGGCATCGGTCGCGCACGAGGGCGGTTTTCTCTACGACGCCGCTGAGTTCGACGCGGCGTTCTTCGGGATCTCCCCGCGCGAGGCCGTGTCGATGGACCCGCAGCAGCGACTGCTGCTCGAGGCGTCGTGGGAGGTGCTGGAGCGTGCGGGCATTCCCGCGGAGTCGTTGCGGGGCAGCAGCACCGCGGTGTTCGCGGGCGTGATGTACCACGACTACGGCACCCAGCTGGCCGCCGTTCCGGAGGAGGCCCAGGGCTTCCTGAGCACCGGTATGGCGGGCAGTGTCGCGTCGGGCAGGGTCGCGTACACCTTCGGGTTCGAAGGACCCGCCGTCACGCTCGACACGGCGTGCTCGTCGTCGTTGGTGGCGTTGCACATGGCGTGTCAGGCGCTGCGCAACGACGAGTGCACGCTCGCATTGGCCGGCGGTGTGACCGTCATGTCCACACCGACCGTGTTCGTCGAGCTGTCGAGGCAGGGTGGTCTGTCGCCGGACGGCCGGTGCAAGTCCTTCGCGGAGGCCGCCGACGGCACCGGCTGGGGTGAGGGTGTCGGAATGTTGTTGCTGGAAAGGCTTTCCGACGCCCGGCGCAACAACCACCAGGTCCTCGCCGTCGTGCGCGGTACGGCGGTCAACCAGGACGGCGCGTCGAACGGGCTGACCGCGCCGAACGGACCGGCGCAGCAACGGGTGATCCGGCAGGCACTCGCCAACGCCGGTCTGTCCACTTCGGACGTCGACGTGGTCGAGGCGCACGGGACCGGCACCCGGCTCGGTGACCCGATCGAGGCGCAGGCGTTGCTGGCGACCTACGGGCAGGACCGCGAGCAGCCGTTGTGGCTGGGCTCGATCAAGTCGAACATCGGGCACACGCAGGCGGCCGCGGGTGTAGCCGGTGTGATCAAGATGGTGATGGCGATGCGGCACGGGGTGCTGCCGAAGTCGCTGCACGCAGGACAGCCCTCGACGGAGGTGGACTGGTCGGCCGGTGCGGTCGGCTTGCTGACCGAGAACCGGGACTGGCCGGCAGACCGCCTCCGTCGTGCGGGGGTCTCCTCCTTCGGCATCAGCGGCACCAACGCCCACGTCATCATCGAACAGCCGGAGCTGGATCGTCAGGACTCCGTCCACGCGAGCCCGGCACTGCTGGACGGCCAGATGCCGCCCTGGGTGCTGTCGGCGCGGGATGGCGCCGCCCTGAGGGCGCAGGCCGCGCGACTGTTGGCGCATCTGGAAGAACGCCCTGGTCTGGCTCCGCTCGACGTCGGGACGTCGCTCGCGGCGAGGACGCGGTTCGCACAGCGCGCTGTGCTGGTCGGTGACGACAGGTTTGCCGCGCTTGCCGGACTCGCCGGATCGGACTCGCCGAACGACGTCGTGACCGGGCGGGCGCTTGAGGATCCTCGGGTGGCTTTTGTGTTCCCGGGTCAGGGGGCGCAGTGGGCTGGGATGGCGTTGGAGTTGATCGAGTCGTCTTCCGTCTTCCGCGAGCACCTCGGCCGATGCGCTGACGCGTTGCGCCCGTACGTCGATTGGGACTTGTTCGCGGTGCTGACCGGTGAACCCGGTGCGCCACCGCTGGATCGTGTGGATGTCGTGCAGCCTGTGCTGTTCGCAGTCGGGGTCGCGCTCGCTGAACTGTGGAAGGCCGCAGGTGTCGTGCCGGAAGCGGTGATCGGGCACTCCCAGGGTGAGATCGTCGCCGCGCACGTCTGCGGCGCGTTGAGTTTGGCTGATGCGGCGCGTGTGGTCGCGTTGCGCAGCAAGCTGATTGGTGCGGAGTTGGCTGGGCGGGGCGGGATGGTTTCGGTGTCGTTGCCGGTGAAGGCGGTGACGGATCTGCTGCGGGAGTGGGACGAGTTCGCGCTGTCCGTGGCGGCGGTCAACGGTCCGGGCACCACGATCGTGTCCGGTGCGGCTGGGGCGATTGAGGAACTGCTCGTCCGGTGTGCGGCCGAGGGCGTGCGCGTCCGCCGTGTCCCGGTGGACTACGCGTCCCACTCGACCCAGGTGGAAAGCATCGAGGACGAACTCGTCGACGCGCTGGGCGGCATCGAGCCGAGGTCGTCGGTCATCCCGTTCTACTCGACGGTGACGGGTGAGGTGCTCGACACGGCAGGCCTGGATGCTGGTTACTGGTACCGGAACCTGCGGTGCACGGTGGAGTTCGAGCAGGCCACCCGCGCCGCGGTGGAGCGCGGCATCGGGGTGTTCCTCGAAGTGAGCCCGCATCCCGTGCTGGTGCCGTCGCTGCAGGAATGTCTTGACGAGGAGAACGCGGTCGCGGTCGGTTCGCTGCGCCGTGACGACGGGGGACCTCGGCGCTGGCTGACCTCGTTGGCGGAGTTGCACGTCCACGGGGTGCCGGTCGAGTGGCACGTGTTGTTCCCCGGTGGTCGTCAGGTGGATCTGCCGACCTACGCGTTCCAGCACGAGCGGTACTGGCTGACGTCCGGGCCGCTCGCCACGGACCTGGCGTCGGCGGGGGTCGACGGCGCCGCGCACCCGTTGCTGGGCGCGGTCGTCGCGTTCGCCGAGGGCGATGGTGTGGTGCTGACCGGTCGGCTCTCCGCGCACGAGCAGCCGTGGTTGCTCGACCACTCGGTCTCTGGGGTCGTGCTGTTGCCCGGTACCGCGCTGGTCGAGCTCGCGATCCGGGCGGGCGATCAGGTGGGGTGCCCACACGTCGAAGAACTGACTCTGCACGAACCGTTGGTGTTGCGGTCCGGCGTGACCGTGCAACTCCGGGTGGACGAACCGGGTGAGGACGGCCGATCTGCGGTCCGTGTGCACTCCCGGCCGGAGAACGGCGCGTGGACGTTGCACGCCACGGGCGTGCTCAGCGAGCACGTACCCGAGGTGCCGACGATCGAATGGCGGATCGACGACGCCGAGGAGGTCGACGTCAGTACCGGGTACCAGGAACTCGCCGGCGCGGGGTACGAGTACGGCCCCGCTTTCCAGTGCCTGCACCGGGTGTGGCGGCGCGGCGGCGAGGTGCTGGCCGAGATTCGTCTGCCGGAGGAGCAGCACGCCGACGCCGCGAGGTTCGGGGTGCATCCCGCTTTGTTCGACGCCGCTCTGCACGCCGCGCCGTATCTGGCGGGGCGTGCTGATGGTGGTGCGCACTTGCCGTTCGCGTGGGCCGGCGTGACCTTGCACGCCAGCGGTGCCACGAGCGCAAGGGTGCGACTGTCCGAATCGGACTCTGGTCGGCTCACCGTGACCCTGACCGATGAGAACGACGCGCTCATCGCGACAGTGGAGTCGCTGGTGACACGGCCGGTGTCCGTCGCGCGGCTCGCCGGTGCCCGCACTCGTGCCGAGGACTCGCTGTTCTGCCTCGACTGGACGCCCGTGACGGTGTCACCGCTGGTGTCCGCAGATACGATCGCCCTGCTCGGTACCGACCCGTTCGGTGTTTTCGGAGACGTTGCCGCGTTCGACGACCTGGACGCGCTTCGTGCCGCGATGCACGACGACGCGGCGCCGGAGACCGTCGTGGTCTGCCGCCCGTCCGGGCCTGCCGACTCCTCGGCCGTGCACGCCGCGGCGCTGGAGACGTTGGCGCTGCTGCAGTCCTGGCTGGCCGACGACCGGTTCGCCGCGTGCAGGCTGGTGCTGGTCGCCTCCGGCACCGACCTGCCGGGAGCAGCGACGTGGGGGCTGGTCTCCTCGGCGCAGAACGAACATCCAGGCCGGTTCTCGCTCGTCGACTGCGACGAGCACGCGGACTCCGAGACCGTGCTCCGCGCGGTGCTCACCAAAACGGAGCCGCGGTTGCGGATCCGTGAGGGGGTTGTTACCGCACCGCGAGTGGTCCGGCTGGGGGAGCACGACGTGTTGCAGCCGCCCGCTGCGCAGCCGTACCGGCTGGCGACCACGGGCAGGGGCACGATCGAGGACCTCGCGCTGGTGCCCTGTCCTGAAGTGCTCGAACCGCTGGGGCCGCACGAGGTTCGCCTCGGTGTGCGTGCCACGGGCATGAACTTCCGTGACGTGCTGGTGGTGCTGGGCATGTACCCGAGCTCCGGTGGCCTCGGTATCGGCGGTGACGTCGCGGGCGTGGTCCTGGAGGTCGGCAGCGACGTCCCAGAGCTTGTGCCGGGCGACCGGGTGATGGGCATGGTGGCCGAGTCGTTCGGACCGGTGGCCGTCACCGATCATCGCCTGCTGGTCCGGATCCCGGACAGCTGGTCGTTCACCCAGGCGGCGACCGTGCCGGTGGCGGGCGCGACCGCCTATTACGGCCTGTGCGACCTCGCGAACGTCGGACCTGGTGACGCGGTGCTCGTGCACGCGGCTGCCGGTGGTGTCGGCACGATCGCCGTGCAACTGGCCCGTCACCTGGGCGCTGAGGTGTTCGGCACTGCCAGCCAGGGCAAGTGGGATGCGTTGCGGCGCAACGGTGTGGACGCGGACCACATCGCCAGCTCGCGTTCCTGCGACTTCGAGCAGCAGTTCCTCGACGTGACCGGTGGACGTGGTGTCGACGTGGTGCTGGACTGCCTCGCCGGCGAGTTCGTCGACGCGAGTCTGCGTTTGTTGCCGCGTGGCGGCCGTTTCGTCGAGATGGGCAAGACCGATGTGCGCGACTCGCAAGAGGTGGCTGAACGGCATCCCGGTGTCCAGTACCGCGCCTACGACGTGATGGAGGCGGGGCCCGACCGGACCCAGGAGATCCTGCTGGCGCTCGTGGACCTGTTCGAATGTGGTGCCCTGCAACCGATGCCGATCACCATGTGGGACATCAGGCACGCCCGTGAGGCTTTCCGCGCACTGGGCCAGGCTCAACTGGTCGGCAAGGCGGTGCTCACGATTCCCCCAGCCCCTTGGGTGGAGCCGGGAACTGTGCTGATCACTGGAGGCGCCGGAGCGTTGGGTGCGCTGGTGGCCCGGCACTTGGTGACCCGGCACGGTGTGCGCAACCTGCTGCTGACGAGCAGGCGAGGGCTCGCCGCCGATGGCGCGCGCGAACTCGTGGATGAACTGTCGGGCTTGGGCGCGCACGTCGAGATCGTGGCCTGCGACGTGGCCGACAGGGAGGCGCTGGGCCGCGTGCTCGACGACGTTCCGGACACCCGGCCGCTCACCGCCGTGATCCACGCTGCGGGGACGCTGTCCGACGGCCTGGTGGAGTCGTTGACCGCAGAACAGGTCCGGCAGGTCCTCCAGGCCAAAGTGGACGGAGCGATCAACCTGCACGAGCTGACCAGTGGGACATCGCTCTCGGAGTTCGTGCTGTTCTCCTCGATGGCAGGAGTGGCCGGCGGGCCGGGTCAGGGCAACTACGCCGCGGCGAACGCGGTGCTGGACGCTCTGGCGGGCCACCGCAGGACGCTGGGCCTTCCGGCGACCTCGCTCGCCTGGGGTTTCTGGGAACAACGCGGTGCGATGACAGGAGCTGTCACCGGCACCGACGTGGAGCGGATGTCCCGTGGGGGTGTGCTGCCGCTGTCGAACGAGGACGGACTGGCCCTGTTCGATCTGGCCTCGTGCAGCGATCTGCCGCTGCTCATGCCCATCGCGCTCGACGTGCGTGCGCTGGCCGCCGGCGGCGATGTTCCGCCGCTGTGGTCCGCGCTGGTGCCGGCGGCCGGCCGGCGCGTCCTGCGTGCGGCGGCTGCGGGGATCGGCACCGGGCCCTCGCTGGCCGATGACCTGTCCGGGCTGTCCGCGGCGGAACGGGATCGGGTGCTGCTGCAGCTGATCAGGGCCAACGCGGCGAAGGTGCTGGGCCATCCGGACCCCGGCGCGATCGGGCCGAGGCTCGCCTTCACCGAGCTGGGGTTCGACTCCCTGCTCGCGGTGGAGTTCCGCAACCGGCTCGCCTCCCACACCGGGCTGAAGCTGGCTCCGGCCATCGTGTTCGACCACCCCACGCCGGAGGCGCTCGCCCGCCACCTGCACGACCGGATGTTCCCCGGCGGGGCCGAGGGCAACGCGCACCTGTCGGTGCACGTGGAACTCGACCGGCTGGAACGGGTCCTGCTGTCGGTGGAACCGGACGACGCCGAACGAGCCGTGGTCGCGGAGCGGTTGCGGCACCTTCTGGGCACGTGGAGCAAGAGCGACGGGACGACCGGTGCCGCCGCCGACCAGGACCTCGAATCGGCGACCGAGGAGTCGATCTTCGAGTTGATCGACAGGGAACTCGGCTCGGCGTGACGCCGGCCTTCGCCAACCCGCACGGGAGATGAAGACAACCATGAACGACGACCGGTACCTCGACTATCTCAAGCGGCTCACGGCAGATCTCCGGGTTGCCCGCCGAGGCCTGAAGGAGATGACCGAGCGGTCGCACGAGCCGATCGCGATCGTCGCCATGAGTTGCCGCTTCCCCGGAGGCGTGGAGTCTCCGGAAGACCTCTGGCGCGTGGTCTCGTCCGGGCAGGACGCGATCACCGGCTTTCCGGAGAACCGGGGCTGGGACGTCGACCGGTGGTACGACACCGATTCGAGCCGATCGGGCACGTCGTACACCCGCAGCGGGGGCTTCCTGCACGACGCGGGCGACTTCGACGCGGAGTTCTTCGGCATCAATCCGCGGGAGGCGCTGGCGGCCGACCCCCAGCACCGCTTGTTGCTGGAAACCGCCTGGGAGGCCGTGGAACGCGGCGGCATCACGCCCGAGTCGCTGCGCGGTACCCGCACCGGCGTGTTCGTCGGCCTGACCTACCACGACTACCTGCAGGCGATGGGAACGCCGTCGAAGGAACACGAGGGCTACCTCGCGACGGGCAACTCGGGCAGTGTCGCCTCTGGCCGCATCGCCTACGCGCTGGGGCTCGAGGGCCCTGCCATCACGATCGACACGGCGTGCTCGTCTTCGCTGGTGGCACTGCACCTCGCCTGCCTGTCGCTGCGCGCGGGCGACTGCTCGATGGCGCTGGCCGGCGGTGCGACGGTGATCAGCACGCCGTCCTCGTTCGTCGAGTTCTCCCGGCAGGGTGGGCTGTCGCCGGACGGGCGGTGCCGGGCTTTCGGTGCGGGGGCTGATGGTTTCGGCATGGCCGAGGGTGTCGGTCTGTTGTTGGTGGAGCGTTTGTCGGACGCGGTGCGCAACGGTCATCCGGTGTTGGCGGTGGTGCGCGGGTCGGCGGTGAACCAGGACGGTGCTTCCAACGGTTTGACCGCGCCGAACGGACCGGCACAGGAACGGGTCATCCGTGCGGCCCTGGACAACGCTCAACTGTCCACAGCGGACGTTGACGTGGTGGAGGCGCACGGCACCGGGACTCCGTTGGGCGATCCGATCGAGGCCGGTGCGTTGCTCGCGACGTACGGGCAGGGGCGTGAGCGGCCGTTGTTGCTGGGGTCGGTGAAGTCGAACATCGGTCACACGCAGGCGGCGGCGGGTGTGGCGGGTGTGATCAAGATGGTGGAGTCGTTGCGGCACGGGGTGTTGCCGCGCACTTTGCACGTTGATGGGCCTTCGCCTTATGTGGATTGGTCTTCTGGTGCTGTCGAGCTGCTCGTCGAGAGCGTCGGGTGGCCGGAGGCGGGGCGTCCGCGGCGTGCTGGTGTGTCGTCGTTCGGGATCAGCGGTACCAACGCCCACGTCATCATCGAACAGGCTCCGCCGGTCGAGGAAACGGTTACCGGCTCCGGACTCACCGGTGTGATGCCGTGGGTCCTGTCGGCCAGGACTCCGGAGGCTTTGCGGGCGCAGGCCGCACGACTGAAGTCCTATGTGGATGAACGTCCGGAGTTGCCGGTGGCCGACGTGGCGTTTTCGCTGGCGACGTCGCGGGCGGCGTTGGGGCATCGTGCGGTGGTGGTGGCGGCCGATCGTGAGGGTTTGCTGGGGCAGCTGGCGGATCTGGCTTTGTCTGGTGCCGTTGTGGATGGCCGGTTGGCGTTGTTGTTCTCGGGCCAGGGTGCGCAGCGTTTGGGCATGGGGCGTGGGTTGTACGAGGCGTTTCCGGTTTTCGCCGAGGCTTTTGATGCTGTGTGCGCAGAGCTCGGCAGTTCGTTGCGTGATGTGGTGTGGGGCAGTGATGAAGCGGAGTTGAGCCGGACCGGGTGGGCGCAGGCTGCGTTGTTCGCGGTTGAGGTGGCGTTGTTCCGGCTGGTCGAGTCGTGGGGTGTTCGGCCGGACTTCGTTGCTGGGCATTCGGTTGGTGAGGTTGCTGCTGCGCATGTTGCTGGTGTCTTCTCGTTGGAGGACGCGTGTGTGTTGGTGGCGGCGCGTGGTCGTTTGATGGATGCGTTGCCGTCGGGTGGGGTGATGGTGGCGGTGCAGGCTTCGGAGTCTGAGGTCGTGTCGTTGCTGCCGGAGGGTGTGAGTGTGGCGGCGGTGAATGGGCCGTCGTCGGTGGTGTTGTCGGGTCCGGCGGATGCTGTCGCTGAGGCTGAGGTCTTGCTGGCGGGTCGGAAGGTGAAGCGTTTGCGGACGTCGCATGCGTTTCACTCGTCGTTGATGGATCCGATGCTGGGCGAGTTCGGTGCGGTGGTGTCGGGTCTGACGTTTTCGGCGCCGCGGATTCCGTTGGTGTCGAACGTTTCCGGTGCGGTCGCTGGGGATGAGGTGTGTGCGCCGGAGTATTGGGTGCGGCACGTGCGGGAGACCGTCCGGTTCGCGGATGGTGTGCGTACGTTGCAGGCCAACGGCGTGACCGCTTTCCTGGAGTTGGGTCCGGATGGTGTGTTGTCCGGGCTGGGGCAGGAAAGCGTTGCGGAGGCGGCGTTCGTGCCTGCGTTGCGTGCGGGTCGTGATGAGGCGACCGCGTTGGTGACGGCGGTGGCACGCTTGCACGTCCGGGGTGTCGAGGTCGATTGGGCGGGTTTCTTCGCGGGGCGTGGTGTGCGGCGGGTGGATCTGCCGACGTACGCCTTCCAGCGCAAGCGGTTCTGGCCTGCCGTGGTGAACTCGAACAAGCCGGACGCCGTGGATTCCTGGCGCTACGACATCGCGTGGCGGCCGTGGACGCCGGAACGGACGTTGTCCGGGTCCTGGCTGGCCGTGGTGCCTCCGAACGGTGAGGACCAGGTGCCTGAGCTGGGCGTGCCGATGCGCACGCTCGTCGTGGACCCCGGTGCCGACCGCGAACGACTCGCAGAGGCACTGCGCGAGTGCGGCGGCGACGACCCCACCGGCGTGATCTGGTTCCCTGCAGTGGACGAGCACCACCCGGACCTGCCCGAAACGTCGCTGGTGCTGGTGCAGGCACTGGGTGACGCCGGCATCGAGGCTCCGTTGTGGACGGTCACCCGAGGCGGCGTGACGACGGGTGCGCCCGGCGAGGTGGTGCGTCCCGGACAGGCGTCGGTGTGGGGGTTCGGCCGGGTCGTGGCGCTGGAGCACCCCGAGCGCTGGGGCGGCCTGATCGACCTTCCGGAGGAGGCGGACGAGCGCGTCGCGGGCCTGCTGGCCGGTGTGCTGGCGCAGAGCGGCGAGGACCAGATCGCCATCAGGGGCGAGGAAGTTCTCGTCCGGCGGCTGGTGCCGAACCCCGCTGGACAGCAGCCGGTCGCGCAACCCTGGCGGCCGAGTGGCACGGTCCTCGTCACCGGTGGCACAGGTGGGGTGGGAGCCCAGGTCGCCCGGTGGCTGGCCGCGGGTGGCGCGGAGCACGTGGTGCTGCTGGGCCGCCGGGGTTCCGAGGCGGAGGGCGCGGCGGAGCTCGAAGCGGAGCTGGTGGCGTCCGGCGCACGGGTCTCGGTGGTGGCGTGTGACGTCGCTGACCGGGATGCGCTGGCGGAGGTGCTGGAGAGGCTTGAAGCCGAGGGGTCCGCAGTGCGGGCGGTGTTCCACGCCGCCGGGGTGACCAGCCCCGCCCTGATCGTGAAGACGTCGGTGGCGGACCTCGCCGCGGAGAACGCGGCGAAGGTGCGCGGCGCCCTCAACCTGGACGAGTTGCTGGGTGACCGCGAGCTGGACGCGTTCGTGTTGTTCTCGTCCACCGCCGGTGTGCTCGGCAACGGCGGGCAGGCAGCGTACGCGGCGGGCAACGCGTTCCTCGACGCGTTCGCCGCACAACGCCGTGCTCGCGGCCGGGTCGCGACGTCGGTGGCCTGGGGCGCGTGGGCGGATGGCGGCATGGCCGCGCTCGCGGGGACCGAGGACTTCCTGCGGCGGCGCGGAGTGCGCGCCATGCGCCCGCGCCTGGCACTCACCGCGTTGCAACGGGTGCTGGACCGCGACGAGACCTCGGCCGTCGTGATGGACCTCGACTGGCGGCGATTCGCCGAGCTCACCCCGGTGTGCCCCGCGCTGCTGCGGGAGGTGCCGGAACTCGCCGGCGGGCAGGTGGTTCCGGCCGATCCGGCGGGGACCGAGCGGGACCGTCTGCTCGGCCTGCCAGAGTCCGACCGCGAGCAGGCGTTGCTGGAGGCGGTGCTGCGCCGCGCCACGTCCGTGCTCGGTGCCGATGAGCTGATCGACCCGGACAGGGCGTTCCGGGACCTCGGGTTCGACTCGCTGACGGCGGTCGAACTGCGCAACGAGCTCACCGCGGCGACCGGCCTGAAGCTGCCCCCGGCGGTCGTCTTCGACTTCCCGACCGCACGGACACTCGCCGGCCACCTGCTCGACGAACTGTTCGGTGGTGACTCGGCGGCCCACGTCCCGCAGACAGCGGCCGTGGCGGGCGACCCCATCGCGATCGTCGGTATGAGCTGCCGCCTGCCCGGCGGTACCGGGTCGCCGGAGGAACTGTGGCAGCTCGTGCTGTCCGGTGGTGAAGCGATCACCGGCTTCCCGGAAGATCGCGGCTGGGACCTCGGTTCGTCCGATGTGGACTACGTGCGGCTCGGCGGGTTCGTCGACGGCGCTGGCGGGTTCGACGCGGGACTTTTCGGGATGTCACCGCGAGAGGCGCTCGCCACCGACCCCCAGCAACGGCTCGTGCTCGAAGCCGTGTGGGAGGTGTTCGAACGTGCCGGGATCGCGCCGACGTCGCTGAAGGGCAGCAGTACCGGGGTCTTCGTCGGGTGCGGCACACAGGGCTACGGGATCGCCGCTGACATGTCCGACGATGTCGGCCTGCATCTGATGACCGGCATCAACGGCTCCGTCGTCTCCGGTCGCGCCTCGTACGTGTTCGGCTTGGAAGGCCCCAGCGTCACCGTCGACACGGCATGTTCGTCTTCTCTCGTCACGCTGCACATGGCCGCGCAGGCGTTGCGGAACGGGGAGTGCTCACTGGCGGTCGCCGGTGGTGTCACGGTGATGGCGACCACCGCGTCGTTCTCCGGGCTCTCCGGACAGGGAGGTCTCGCCGCCGACGGCCGGTGCAAGGCGTTCGGCGCCGGTGCGGACGGCACGGTGTGGGCGGAAGGCGTCGGCATGGTGCTGCTCGAGCGGTTGTCCGACGCTCGTCGCAACGGCCGCCAGGTGCTCGCGGTGGTGCGCGGCTCGGCGATCAACTCCGACGGTGCGTCGAACGGCCTCACCGCACCGAACGGCCAGTCGCAGCAACGGGTGATCCGCGCGGCGCTGGCCGGTGCCGGACTGTCCACTGCGGACGTGGACGTGGTGGAGGCGCACGGCACCGGTACCGCGCTGGGCGACCCGATCGAGGCGGGTGCGCTGCTGGCCACCTACGGCCAGGACCGCGAGCAGCCACTGCTGCTCGGGTCGCTGAAGTCCAACATCGGTCACACCCAGTACGCGGCGGGCGTGGCGGGCGTCATCAAGATGGTCATGGCGCTCGGGCACGGGGTGCTGCCCAGGACGTTGCACGTCGAGGAGCTGTCGCCGCACGTCGACTGGTCGTCCGGGACGGTCCGGCCGCTGACCGAGGTCACGCCGTGGCCGGTGACGGACCGCCCCCGCCGGGCCGGCGTTTCGAGTTTCGGCATGAGCGGCACCAACGCACACGTCGTGCTGGAGCAGGGCGATCCCGAACCGGAGCAGGCGGACGAGCCTGCCGGCGACGTCACCGTGCCGCTGGTGCTGTCCGGGGCGACGGCGGCGGCGCTCGCCGAGTCCGCGGCACGGCTGCGGGCGCACCTGGGCGGCGCCGACCAGCCGAACCCCGTGGACGTCGCTCACGCGCTGGCCACCACCCGCGCGACGCTCTCCTTCCGGGCGGTGGTGACGGGTACCGGCCGGGAAGAACTGCTGCGCGGCCTCGACGCCGTCGCCCGTGGCGTGGCCGCGCCCAACGTGGTCGTCGGTGAAGCCGGGACCGGAGGCAGGCCGGTCTTCGTCTTCCCCGGCCAGGGTGGTCAGTGGCTGGGCATGGCGCGGGAGTTGCTGACGGCGTCGCCCGCCTTCGCACGACGCATGACGGAGTGCGCCGAGGCCGTCGATCCGCTGGTCGACTGGTCCCTGCTCGACGTCGTGTCCGATGTGGACGGATCGGAGCTGGGCCGCGTCGAAGTGCTGCAGCCGGTGCTCTGGGCCGTGATGGTGTCGCTCGCGGAGCTGTGGGCCTCGTTCGGCGTGCGCCCGGCGGCCGTGGTCGGTCACTCGCAGGGTGAGATCGCCGCCGCGTGCGTGGCCGGCGCGCTGTCCCTCGCGGACGGCGCGAAGGTGGTCGTCGTGCGCAGCCGCGTCGCCGCTGAGTCGTTGGTTGGACGCGGTGGCGCGGTGGCGGTGGCCCTGTCGGCCGAGGACGTCGCCAAGCGCTGGCCAGAGGTGTCGATCGCGGTCGTCAACAGTCCGTCGTCCGTCGTGTTGTCCGGCGATTCGGTGGTGCTCGCGGGCATCGCCGATGACTGCGCCGCCGATGGTGTGCGGGCAAAGATCTTTGCCACCGGCTTCGCGTCTCACTCCGAGCAGGTGGACGCGATTCGCGATCGTCTGCTCGCCGAGTTCGCCGACGTGGTTCCGGCGCCTCCCACGTTGCCCTTCTACTCGACGGTGACCGGTGACTGGATCACGACGGCCGCCTTCGACGCGGACTACTGGTTCGCGAACCTGCGCCGGACCGTGGGCTTCGAAGGCGCCGTCCGGGGACTGGAGAGCGCCGGGTACGGAACCTTCGTCGAGGTGGGTCCTCATCCCGTGCTGATGGCGGCGGTGCGTGAGACGCTCGACGCCGCGGGAGCCGACCGGGCGGTGGTGACGGGCACGCTGCGCCGTGACGACGGTGGCCTGCGCCGGGTGCTGAGCTCGGTCGCCGAACTGCACGTGCGTGGCGTCGGCGTCGACTGGTCCGCCGTGTTCGACGGGCGCGGTGTGCCGCAGGCCGACCTGCCGACCTATCCCTTCCAACGCCGTCACTACTGGTTGACGGCGGCGCCCGCGGACGACCGCGGCACCGCCGACCCGGTTGACACCGCTTTCTGGGAGACCGTCGAACGTGAGGACCTCGCCTCGTTGACGGCCGCACTCGGCGTCGACGAGGACGCGTCTCTCGGCGCGGTTCTCCCCGCTCTCTCCGCGTGGCGCCGCCGCCGTGCCGACGAGTCCGTTGTGGATGGATGGCGGTATCGGGTCGGCTGGCGTCCGGCGGCGGGGAGCGTCGCGGGAGCGCTCGACGGCCGATGGCTGGTCGTCGACGCGGGTGACCCGGTGGCCGGTTCGGTCGTCAGCGGTCTGGCCGGCGCCGGTGCCGAGGTCGTCCGGCTGTCGATCGGCGACGACGTGATCACGAGGGACGACCTCGCGGCCCGGCTGGACGGTAGCGACCTGCGAGGCGTGGTTTCCCTGCTGTCGCTGGACGAGACGTCCGGACTGGCCTGGACGCTCGCGCTGACGCAGGCGCTGGGTGACGCCGCGGTCGACGCGCCGCTGTGGACCATGACCCGGGGCGCGGTGTCGATCGGGAGGTCCGACCCTCTGACCAGCCCGCGCCAGGCGCAGGTGTGGGGCTTCGGGATCGTGGCGTCCCTCGAACTGCCGCAACGCTGGGGTGGTCTCGTCGACCTGCCGGAGGTGCTCGACGAACGCGCTTCCGCCCGGCTTGCCGGTGTGCTGGCGAGCGGTGCGGAGGACCAGGTCGCGGTGCGGCCGTCCGGCGTGTTCAGCCGCCGGATGCTGCCCGCCCCGGCGCCGCAGCGGCCGGAATCTCGTTGGCGGCCCCGTGGCACGGTGCTCATCACCGGTGGCACGGGCGCACTGGGCACCCACGTCGCGCGCTGGCTGCTGGCGACGGGCGCGGACCGGGTCGTGCTGACGAGCCGCCGCGGCATGGACGCGCCCGGTGCCGCCGATCTCGTGGCGGACCTGGACGGCCGCGCGACGATCGCGGCTTGTGACGTCGCCGACCGCGCCTGTGTGGCCGAGCTGCTCGACCGCGTCGGCCCGGTGACGGCGGTCGTGCACGCGGCGGGTATCTCCACCGGCACGTTCATCGGCGACCTCACCGCGGAGGACATGGCAGGCTCGCTGGCGGCGAAGGTCTCCGGTGCGGTCAACCTGGACGAACTGCTCGCGGGGCAGGAACTCGACGCGTTCGTGCTGTTCTCGTCCGGTGCCGGTGTCTGGGGCGGTGCCGGCCGGTCCGGGTACGCCGCGGCCAACGCCTTCCTCGACGCGTTCGCAGAGGACCGGTGCCGGCGTGGCCTGGCGGCGACCTCGGTCGCGTGGGGAATGTGGTCCGGCGGGGGCATGTCCGCCGAACTGCCAGAGGAACTGGTCAGCGGCATGGGAATACGCGGCATGCGGCCCGAGCTCGCGATCGGCGCGTTGCAGCAGGCGCTCGACCTGGACGAGGTCCTGCTCACGGTGACCAACATGGACTGGGAGCGGTTCGCACCGACGTACGCCGTGGCGAGGCCCCGGCCGTTGATCAGTGAGATTCCGGCGGCGGCAAGGGCGTTGCGCGCCGAGACCACCGGGCAGCAGCACGCGGACGGGCTCGCCCTGCTGGCCGGCCTGCCGGAGTCCGAGCACCACCGCACGGTCCTCGACCTGGTGCGTGCTCAGGTCGCCGCGGTGCTCGGCCACGACTCGCCGGACGAGATCGGTTCGCACAGGGCGTTCCGGGAGCTGGGCTTCGACTCGGTGACCGCGGTGGACCTCCGCGGCCGGCTCATCTCGGCGACCGGGGTGAAGTTGCCCGCCACGGCGGTCTTCGACCACCCGACACCGGTCGCGCTCGCGGATCACCTGCTCGCCGAACTCGTCGGGGAACGCCCGTCCGGCGCGGTCGCCGGGCCGGTCGCCGGCGTCACCGACGAGCCGATCGCGATCGTGGGCATGGCCTGCCGCTTCCCCGGTGGTGCGGCTTCGCCGGAGGAGCTGTGGCGCCTGGTGGTGGACGGCGCCGACGTCATCGGCGACTTCCCGGTGGACCGGGGCTGGGACGTCGAGGCGCTTTACGACCCGGAGCGCGGTCGTCCAGGTACCACGTACGTCCGCAGCGGCGGGTTCCTCGACGACGCTGCACACTTCGACGCGGCCTTCTTCGGCATCAGCCCGAGAGAAGCGGTCGCCATGGATCCGCAGCAGCGACTGATGCTGGAGACCTCGTGGGAGGCGCTGGAACGGGCGGGTCTCGACCCGCAGTCGTTGCACGGTGCGCAGGTCGGTGTGTTCGCGGGTGCCAGCGATATGGGCTACACCGCGTTGGCCACCGCCAACGAGGCCTTCGAGGGACACCTAGGTACCGGAAACGCGGCGTCGGTGCTCTCGGGCCGAGTGGCCTACGCACTCGGGCTTGAGGGTCCGGCGATCACCGTCGACACGGCCTGCTCGTCGTCGCTCGTCGCCCTCCACCTCGCCACGCAGGCGTTGCGCCGAGGCGAGTGCTCGCTCGCGCTGGCAGGCGGCGTCGCGGTGATGTCGACGCCAGGGGGATTCATCGACTTCAGCCGGCAGAACGGCCTCGCGCCGGACGGGCGGTGCAAGTCGTTCTCCGATGCCGCGGACGGAACGGCCTGGGGCGAGGGCGCGGGCGTGGTCGTGGTCGAGCGGCTGTCCGACGCGCTGCGCAACGGTCACCGGGTGTTCGCGGTCGTGCGTGGCAGCGCGGTGAACTCCGACGGCGCGTCGAACGGCCTGGCGGCACCGAACGGGCCGTCACAGCAACGAGTCATCCGGCAGGCCCTGGCCACCGCGGGGCTCGCACCGTCCGATGTGGACCTGGTCGAGGCGCACGGCACCGGTACCACGCTGGGCGATCCGATCGAGGCGCAGGCGTTGCTGGCCTCCTACGGCCAGGACCGTCCCGCGGACCGGCCGCTGTGGCTAGGGTCGCTCAAGTCGAACATCGGCCACACCCAGGCAGCGTCCGGAATCGGCGGCGTGATCAAGGTCGTGATGGCACTGCGCGCGGGCCTGCTGCCAAGGACCTTGCACGTGGGGACGCCGTCGTCGCACGTCGACTGGTCGGCCGGCGCCGTCGAGCTGTTGACCGAGGCGCGGGAGTGGCCGGAGTCGCACGCGCCGCGTCGTGCGGGGGTCTCGGCGTTCGGCATCAGCGGCACCAACGCACACGTGATCATCGAGCAGGCTCCGGAAGCCGTGGCCGTGGCGGTGACGAACCGGATCGCGCCGGTGGTCCCGCTGCCCGTGTCCGCGCGCAGCGGTGCGGCGCTGGTGGCTCAGGCCGATCGGTTGCGACACCACGTGGAGGAGGCGGCCGACCTCGACGTCACGGACGTCGGCTGGACGTTGTCCACCGCGCGGTCGTCGTTCAAGCACCGCGCGGTCGTGCTCGCGAGCGATCGCGGCACCGCGATCGCCGGGCTGGCCGCGGTGACCGCGGAGGAACGCGCGAACCCCGGCCGCACGGCGCTGCTGTTCGCCGGGCAGGGTGCGCAGCGCCTCGGCATGGGCCGTGAGCTGTACGAGGCGTTTCCCGTGTTCGCCGAGGCGTTCGACGAGGTGTGCGCGCGACTGGACGCCGAACTCGACCGGCCGCTGCGATCCGTCGTGTGGGAGGCGCCGGACGCGGACCTGCTCGACCGGACCGTGTACACGCAGAGCGCGTTGTTCACGCTCGAGGTCGCGTTGTTCCGGCTGCTGGAGTCGTTCGGGATCAAGCCCGCTCACCTGCTGGGACACTCGGTGGGCGAGCTGGCGGCCGCGCACGTCGCAGGCGTGTTCTCGTTGGACGACGCCTGCCTGCTGGTCGCCGCCCGCGGACGGTTGATGCAGTCGTTGCCACCGGGCGGGGGGATGGTGGCGGTCGGCGCTTCGGAGAACGAGGTGCTGGCGCTGCTGCCGGAACGCGTCGAGATCGCCGCGGTCAACGGTCCGTCATCCGTCGTCGTCTCCGGTGCGGACGACGCGCTCGATCGGTTGCTGGAGCTGTTGACCGCGAGCGGTTTCCGCGCCAAGCGGCTGCACGTGGCGCATGCGTTCCACTCGCACCTGGTGGAGCCGATGCTGGCGGAGTTCGAGGCGGTGGCCGCACGGGTGGCCTACTTCCCGCCCGCGGTTCCCGTCGTGTCGAACGTGACGGGCCGGCTGGCAGGAGCGGAACTCTGCACGCCCCAGTACTGGGTGCGGCACGTGAGAGAGGCCGTGCGTTTCGCTGATGGTGTGCGGTGCTTGGTGGAGAAGGGCGTCACGACGTTCATCGAGCTCGGCCCGGACGGAGGACTGTCCACCCTGGTGTCCGATCCGGCCGGCGGCGTCGAGTCGATTCCGTTGCAGCGCAGGGATCAGGACCCCGTGCGGACGCTGGCCGAAGCGTTGTCGGCGGCCTACGTCCGCGGCCTGCCGGTCGGCTGGGCCGCGTGGTTCGGCGGTGTCGGCGCGGACCGGGTGGACCTGCCGACCTACGCGTTCCAGCGCAACCGCTTCTGGTTGACCGGCAGTCTGTGGTCGAGTGACGAGCAGGCGGGCACGGGGCACCCGTACGTCGACGCGGTCGTGCCGCTGCCGGACTCCGGCGGAGTGGTGCTCACCGGACGGCTGAGGCGGCGGGGAGATGCCGAGGTCCTCTCGGCCGGCGGGTTCCTCGAACTCGCCGTGCTCGCCGGTGACGAGGTCGGTTGCCCTGGCATCGCGGAACTGACGCTGTGCGAGCCGCTCGTGCTCCCCGAACGCGGGGTGGTGCACGTCCAGGTGTCCGCCGGAGCCGCCGACCAGTCGGGCCGGCGTGTGCTCAAGGTCCACGCCCGCCACGGTGACGTGTGGGTCCTGCACGCGACCGGGATGCTCACCGGCACACCCGAGGACGCCCCTGCCTTCCTGGGAGAGGAGGCGTTCGTCGAGGTGGCGCTGCCAGCCGAGGACGCGGAGGACGCCGGTCGGTTCGGGCTGCACCCCGCGCTGCTGGACGACGCGTTGAGCGCTGCCGCGACTTTGACAGGAGACGAGCACTGGGCCGACTGGCGAGGTGTGGTGGTGCATCGGAGCGGAGCCACCTCGATGCGGGTGCGGGTCGTCAGCGGCCCCGACGGGATCTCGCTGCACGGCACCGACGCGTCCGGAGCACCGGTGGTGACCGTCGATCGGGTGGGAATCCGTTCGATCGGACGACGCGGCACCGCGCTCGACTCGCTCTTCGAGCAGTCCTGGCTTCCGTCCACTGTGGACGTGTCGGTAACGGCGCCGTGCGTGTGGCTCGGCGAGCAGGGGGAGGCGAACCTCCACCGGTACCCGGACCTCGGCACTGTGGAGACCGCGATCGACGCGGGCGCTCCGGTGCCAGGACTCGTCGTGCTGTCGTGCCGGAGCGAGCCGGGTGACGACATCGCCGTGAGCCTGGCCTCGTCGGCGCGACTGGTGCTCGACACCCTTCAGCACTGGATCGCCGACGACCGCTGGCAGAACTCCCGCCTCGTCGTGCGGACCACGCAGGCCGTTTCGGTGCACCGGCAGGACGCGGTGCGGGATCCGGCCGCCGCCGCGGTGTGGGGCCTGGTGCGGTCCGCGCAGTCGGAACACCCCGGCCGGTTCGTGCTGATCGACGTCGACGACGCACCGGAGTCGCTCGCCGCCGTCGTTCCCGCCGCCCTGTCCGGTGAGCCGCAACTGGCGATCCGCGGTGGCGCCGCGTTGTCCCCCACGCTCACCCGGTGGACGGGGGTGATCGAGGAGGGGTTCATCGCGGACGGGACAGTGCTCGTCACGGGCGGCACCGGCACGCTGGGCGCGCTGGTGGCACGGCACCTCGTCACCGAGCACGGCGCGCGGCGGCTTGTGCTCGCCGGCAGGAGCGGGCCGCGTGCTGCCGGGGCTGCGGAGCTGTGCGCGGAGCTCACCGGGCTCGGGGCGGTCGTGTCCGTGGAGGAGTGCGACGTCTCCGACCGCGCGTCCCTCGCGGCGCTGCTGGGCCGGATCACCCCCGAACACCCGCTGACCGCGGTCGTGCACGCGGCGGGGATCGTCGACGACGGCGTCCTCTCGTCACTCACCCCGGAACGCCTCGAAGGGGTGCTGCGGGCGAAGGTGGTGAGCGCGTGGCACCTGCACGAGCTGACGGCCACCGCGAACCTTTCGGCGTTCGTGTTGTTCTCCTCGGCCGCGGGCACGCTCGGCACGCCAGGTCAGGCAAGCCGTGCGGCGGCCGGCGCCTTCCTCGACGGCCTCGCCGCCCACCGCACGGCACTCGGCCTTCCCGCGGTTTCCGTCGCGTGGGGCGAATGGGCTGAGACCGGTCTGTCCACTGAGGAGGGTCTGGAGCTGTTCGACGCGGCGTGGTCGCTCGGGAAGCCGGCGCTGGTCGCGACGAGGCTGGACACGTCGGAGTGGACGACCGAGGTGCCGCCGATGCTGCGTGGCGTCATCCGATCGCGCAGGCCGGCCGCGGCCTCGGGTGCGGCTTCCGGTTCGTTGCGCGACAAGCTGGCGGGTGTGGCCGGGCCAGACAGGCAGGCAGCGGTGCTCGACGTGGTGCGCGGTCTTGTCGCCGACGTGCTCGGCCACTCGTCGGCGGAGGAGGTCACGCCGGACCGGGTGATCGCCGAACTCGGGTTCGACTCGGTCACCGCGGTCGAACTGCGCAACCGGCTCAACGTCGCCTGCGGACTGCGGCTCCCCGTCACCGCGGTCTTCGAGCACCGGGACGTGGCCGGACTCGCCGACCACGTGCTCGGCGAACTCGGTCCGGTGCGCGAGGAGACGATCGCGCAGGGGCCCGACCCGATCGTCGAGCTGTTCCGCTCCGCGTTGCGCGACGGTCGTTGGGACGACGGCTTCCGGTTCCTCGGTTCGGTCGCCGCCCTGCGCCCGGCGTTCTCGTCGGCCGACGGTCTGGGCGGCGCCTACACGCCGGTCACGCTGGCCCGCGGCCCGCGGCCGGCCCTGGTGTGCTTCCCGTCGCCGATGGGCATGGGCACACCACTGCAGTTCGCCAGGTTCGCGGCGCACTTCCGCGGGGACAGGGACTTCGCCGTGCTGCCGATCCCCGGTTACGCGGAGGGAGAGCCCCTGCCCGCCTCCATCGAGGCGGTCGTCGAGCTCTACGCGAACGCGGTCGGTGAGATCGCGGCGGATGGTCCGGTGGTGCTCGCCGGTTACTCGGCAGGAGGGTTGTTCGCCCATTCCGTGGCCAGGTGCCTCACCGACCGGGGAACGCCGCCGTCCGGGCTCGTCCTGCTCGACACCTACGTGCCGTCCGAGGACGAGTCCACCGAGGCCACCGGTCAGGTGTTCGCCGGAGCCTTCGACCGGCAGGACCGCTTCGGGGAGTTCGAGAGCAGCTCGTTGTCGGGCATGACGAGGTACATGGAGCTGATCAGGAAGTGGCAGGACGGGCCGGTCGAGGTGCCGTTCCTGCTCGTCCGCCCTGAAGAGCTGTTCACCGTGGACTTCGGCAGCGAGCGGCCGGACACCGACGAGTGGCGGTCCAGCTGGCCCGGAGCCGATCACGTGCTGGAGGTGCCTGGTGACCACTTCACGATGATGGAGGGCTGGGCCCCCGTCACCGCTGCGCGCGTCGCGGAATGGCTCGGCGACAGGGAGTTGTGAGCCGTTGAGAGGGCGTTGCAAGACAGGCACAAGGGGCTCTGCCGGACAGTTTCCGGGAAGTGTGACTTCTGGGGGTAGCGGTGCTGGAGCAAGCGATGGCGGCGGACGGATCTGATGACTGCGTTGCGCTCGTGGGAGTGGCGGATCCTGACGGGCTCGGCGACTTCGACGCGACCTTCTTCGGTCTGACGCCGTCCGCGGCGGCCGAGGCCGGCCCGTCGCGCCGGGTGCAGCTGCAGCTGTGCTGGGCTGCCCTAGAGGACGCCGGTGTCACCGAGGTCTCCCTGGGAGATCGCCGGATCGCGATCGTCCTTGCGGGAGATCCGGAGGCGGGGAGTCTCCTCCGGCGCGTGGACCTCCATCAGTTCTCGCGGGCGCTTCGACTGCGCGACAACGGTCTCGTCGTGGACGTGTCGCATCCCAGCTCTCTCGGCGCGGTGCGTGCGGCGATCGAGCGGTTGCGTGCGGGCGAGATCGACGTCGTCGTGGCCGGGGGCGTGGACGGCGTTGTCGTGCTGAACGCCCTCCCCGGAGACGACCGGGCGCATTGCCTGGTGCGCTGCGCCGCCGATGGTGGCGGGGCGATGGCGGACGTCGTCCGAACCGCTGCCGCGTGCCGGGACAGGGTCGAGGTGGCAGGCCTCGTGTTCAAGCCTGCGCCGGTACGCCCACGAACCCACAGGCGGCACGGACCTGTCGCGTGGGTGCTTTCCGCGCCTGGTGAACAAGCGCTGGCGGACCAGGCGCGGGCATTGCGGGACAGCACCGGTGAGAACCTCGCGGACATCGGCTTCTCGCTGGCCACCGGCCGCACCACGTTCAGGCATCGTGCGGCCGTGGTCGGACAGGACCCGGAGGACTTCAGGCGGGGCCTGGACGCTCTGGCGGACGGCGCGGCGGCGGACAACCTCCTGACCGGGGTGGCGGCCGAGACCGGCAAGGTGGTCTTCGTGTTTCCCGGCCAGGGGCCGCAGTGGCCGGGGATGGCAGCGGAGCTGCTGGACTCGTCGGAGGTGTTCCGCACCAGGATCGAGGAGTGCGCCGCCGCCTTGCAGTCCTTTGTGGACTGGTCGGTGCTCGACGTGCTGCGAGAGGTGCCGGGGGCGCCGTCGTTGGACCGGGCCGACGTGGTTCAGCCGACGCTCTTCGCGGTGATGGTGTCACTGGCGGCCTTGTGGCGATCGGTCGGTGTCGTGCCTGACGCCGTCCTGGGGCACAGCCTCGGTGAGATCGCCGCCGCGTGCGATGCCGGCGCCTTGTCCATCGAGGACGGTGCGCGCGTCGCGGCGTTGTGGAGCAAGTCGCAACGCCGGTTGAGCGGTTTGGGTGACATGGCGTCGGTGTTCCTGCCGGTGGACGAGGTCGAGCAACGGCTGGCGCACTGGGGTGACCGCCTGGTCGTCGCGGCCGTCAACGGGCCGGGCTCTGTTGTCGTCTCCGGCGAGGTCGCTGCCGTGGACGCGCTGCTGGCGGAGCTGACCGCTGAGGGAGTCCGCGCGCGGAAGATCCCCGTCGGGCTGGCCGCGCACTCGCCTCAGGTCGACCGGATCCGCGACGAGGTGCTGTCCGGCATCGCCGCGGTGGCTCCCGTGCCCGCCACTACCGAGTTCTTCTCCTCGCTCGCCGGCGGGCCGGTGGACGGTACGGAGCTGGACGCCACGTACTGGTACCGGAGCCTGCGGCACACGGTCAGGTTCGGGCGTGCGATCGGCACGCTCATCGACCAGGGGTACCGGACGTTCATCGAGATCAGTCCGCATCCGGGCTTGACCTTCGCGATCCAGGACTCGCTCGAGGAGGCGGGAGTCGACGGACTGACCCTCTCCACACTGAGGCGAGGTGACGGGGGCGCGAGCCGGTTCACGACCGCGATTGCCGAGGCCCACGTGCGTGGCGTGTCGGTGGACTGGAACGCGTGCTTCGCCGGAACCGGTGCCAGGAGGACCGGGGTACCGGGCCACGTCTTCCCGCGCGCCGTCGAGCCGGTCGTCGTCGAGCGGCAGGCCGTGCGGTCGGAGGGGCCGTTCGCGGACATGCCACCGGACACCTGGGCGGACTGGCTCTTGGCTCTCGTGCGCCGAGAGGTGGCCGCCGTCGCCGGTCGGGACGTTCCCACCGACCGCACCTTCCTCGATCTCGGCTTCGACTCGTTGTCCATCATGAAGCTGCGCAACGAGATCAGCGCCGCGACGGGCCTGCGGTTGCCCGTGACCATCGCATTCGATCACCCCACACCCGCCGCGCTGGCAGCGCACCTCCTCGCTGTGGTGCGCGGAACCGGTGCGGGTGGTGGCGACGATGTCGTGGCCGCGCGCGCAACGGACGAGCCGATCGCGATCGTCGGCATGAGCTGCCGCGCTCCGGGTGGCGTGCAGTCGCCGGACGACCTGTGGCGGCTCGTGTTCGCCGGTCGTGACGTCACCTCCGACCTGCCCAGCGACCGCGGCTGGGACGAGGAGAGCCTGCGTGGCACCTATGCCCGGAGAGGTGGGTTCCTGCACGACGCCGCCATGTTCGACCCCGACCTGTTCGGCATCAGCCCTCGCGAGGCGATGGCCGTCGACCCGCAACAGCGCCTGGTGCTCGAGGCTTCCTGGGAGGCGCTGGAGAGCGCTGGAGTGGTGCCGGACTCTCTGCGGGGCACCCGCACCGGCGTGTTCCTGGGCGTGATGGCCCAGGACTACGGCCCCCGGATGCACGAGGCGCCCGAGAGCCTTCAGGGACACCTCGTCACCGGGACCTTGGCGAGCGTCGCCTCCGGCCGGGTGGCGTACACCTTCGGCTTCGAGGGCCCTGCCATCACGATCGACACGGCGTGCTCGTCTTCGTTGGTGGCAGTGCACCTGGCCGTCGAGTCGCTGCGGCGTGGCGAGTGCACGCTGGCGCTGGCCGGTGGCGTGACAGTGATGGCCGGCCCCGGATGGCTCAGCGAGTTCTCCCGGCAGGGTGGGCTGTCGCCGGACGGGCGGTGCCGGGCTTTCGGTGCGGGGGCTGATGGTTTCGGCATGGCCGAGGGTGTCGGTCTGTTGTTGGTGGAGCGTTTGTCGGACGCGGTGCGCAACGGTCATCCGGTGTTGGCCGTGGTGCGCGGATCCGCGGTGAACCAGGACGGTTCGTCGAACGGATTGACGGCGCCGAGTGGTGTGGCGCAGCAGCGGGTGATCCGGCAGGCGCTGGCGAACGCGCAGTTGTCCGCTGTGGACGTTGACGTGGTGGAGGCGCATGGCACCGGGACTCCGTTAGGTGATCCGATCGAGGCCGGTGCGTTGCTGGCGACGTACGGGCAGGGTCGTGAGCGGCCGTTGTTGCTGGGGTCGGTGAAGTCGAACATCGGACACACCCAGGCGGCGGCCGGCGTCATCGGCATGATCAAGATGGTCGAGGCGATGCGGCACGAGGTGCTGCCTCGCACTTTGCACGTTGATGAGCCGAGTCCGCACATCGACTGGTCCAGTGGTGAGGTTCGGTTGTTGACCGAGCCTGTTTCCTGGGTTCGTAGTGGGCGTCCGCGTCGGGCCGGGTTGTCGTCGTTCGGGATCAGTGGCACGAACGCGCACATCATCCTCGAAGAGCCTCCTGGGTTCGAGGGTGATGAACCTCTGGCTCCCGGGTCTTCGGTGCTGACCGGTGGTGTGGTGCCGTGGGTGGTGTCGGCGCGGGATGAGCGGGCGTTGACGGCACAGGCGAAGAGGTTGGGCGACGTCGATGCCGATGTTGTGGATGTGGCGTGGTCGTTGGTGACCACGCGTCGTTTGTTTGAGCATCGTGCGGTGGTGTTCGGGTCTGACCGGGCGGAGCTGCTGGACGGTTTGTCGCCTGGTTCTGGGGTGCGTGGGGTTGCGGGACCGGTGGGGAAGACGGTGTTCGTGTTTCCCGGTCAGGGCAGCCAGTGGGCCGGTATGGCGGCGGGGCTGCTGGATTCGTCGCCGGTGTTCGCAGAGTGGATCAGCCGGTGTGGGCAGGCGCTGTCTCCGTTTGTCGAGTGGTCGCTGGTGGACGTCCTGCATGAAGCGGAAGACGCGCCAGGCCTGGATCGGGTCGATGTCGTTCAGCCGGTCCTGTGGGCTGTGATGGTGTCGCTGGCCGGGTTGTGGCGGGCTTCGGGTGTCGTGCCGGATGCGGTGGTGGGGCATTCCCAGGGCGAGATCGCGGCGGCGTGTGCGGCCGGCGCACTGTCTCTTTCGGACGGTGCGCGGGTGGTGGCGTTGCGGAGCCGGGCGTTGTTGTCGCTGACCGGTACCGCCGGGATGGTGTCGGTGGAGGCCGCTGCCGATGACGTGCGGACCTGGTTGGCTGACTGGGGTGACCGGATCGAGGTCGCCGCGGTCAACGGACCGGCTCAGACGGTGGTCGCCGGGGATGATGCGGTGCTGGAGGAGTTCATCGGACGGTTTGAGGACTCCGGCGTTCGGGTGCGCCGGATTCCGGTGACGTATGCGTCGCACACCCGCCAGGTCGAGCAGATCCGTGAGGCAGTGCTGGCGTCTCTCGAAGGCGTCATTCCGCGCGGGCCGGTGATTCCGTGGTATTCCGCTACCGAGGTCGGCGTCGTGCCGGAGGGTGATGCGGCCTACTGGTACGAGAACCTGCGCCGGACCGTGTGTTTCAAGGATGCCATTCAGACTCTGCACCGTGATGGGCATTCGGTGTTCATCGAAGTCAGTCCGCATCCGGTGCTGACGCCGAGTGTTGAGCACACACTCGATGCGGCCGAGGCTGTGGTGGCCGGGACGTTGCGGCGGGGGGAAGGGGATGGCACCCGTTTCCTGACCGCGTTGGCCAAGGTGTTCGTTCGTGGCGTGACGGTGGACTGGGCCGCGGTGCTGGCCGGTAGCGGTGGCCGTCGGGTCGAGTTGCCGACGTACGCCTTCCAGCGCAGGCGGTTCTGGGTCGACACCGGCTCTGCCGCACGGCCGGAGGCGGCGAGTTCGCTGCGCTACGGGATCGCGTGGAGGTCCCGGACCACCGGCCTCGCGGCTCTGTCCGGCGACTGGCTGGTGGTCGTGCCCGCCGGTGCCGCCGAGGACGAGCGGATCGCCGCGATCATCCAGGGGCTGGGCGCACGCGGCCTGGCCGTGGACGAGGCCCGGATCGACCGGGTGGAGCTGGCGGCCAGGCTGCGGGAGGAGGCCACCGGAGTCGACGGTGTCGTCTCCCTGCTGGCGCTGGGAGCGGATCCCGCCGCCGGATCTCTGTCGCTGGTGCAGGCGCTGGGCGACGCCGAGGTCGGCGCCCCGCTGTGGCTGATGACCTCCGGAGCTGTCCGGACGGGCCGGTCCGCCGAGGTCGTGCGTCCGGAACAGGCGCTCGTGTGGGGACTCGGCAGGGTCGTGGCGTTGGAGCATCCCGAGCGCTGGGGCGGTCTGATCGATCTGCCGGAGACGTGTGGCGACGACGAGCTCGCCGTTCTGGCCGATGTTCTCGCGGATCCCCGTGACGAGGACCAGCTGGCGATTCGCGGACCGGAAGTGCTGCTGCGACGCCTGGTGCGTGCCCCGGCCCCGCAGACGCGAGAGCCTTGGAAGCCGCGCGGGACGGTGCTGGTGACCGGTGGTACCGGTGGAGTCGGCGGCGAGGTGGCCCGGTGGCTGGCCGCGGGCGGCGCGGAGCACCTGGTGTTGCTGAGCCGCCGGGGGCCAGAGGCCGAGGGCGCGGCGGAGCTCGAAGCGGAGCTGGAGGCGTCCGGCGCGCGGGTCTCGGTGGTGGCGTGTGACGTCGCTGACCGGGATGCGCTGGCGGAGGTGCTGGCCGGGCTCGAGGCTGAGGGGTCGGTGCTCCGAGCGGTGTTCCACGCCGCCGGCGTGCCCGAACTCTCGGCACCGCTGATGGAGTCCACTGTGGATGGTTTCGCGGCGGTGGTGGACGCCAAGGTGAGCGGCACTGTGCACATCGACGAGTTGCTGGGCGACCGTGAACTCGATGCCTGCGTGCTGTTCTCCTCGGGCGCCGGTGTGTGGGGCGGGGGAGGCCAGGGTGCCTACGCTGCGGGCAACGCGTTCCTCGACGCGTTCGCGGAGAGCCGGCGTGCTCGCGGGCTACCCGCAACGTCGGTGGCGTGGGGTGTCTGGGCCGAGCGCGGTATGGCCGCCGACGCCGCCACCTGGGAGTTCATGCGCCGCCGCGGTCTGCGCGGCATGCGTCCTGGCACCGCGATCGCAGAACTGCAGCGGGCACTGGACCTCGACGACACGTTCGTCACCGTCGCCGACGTCGACTGGGAACGGTTCGCCGCGAGCTTCTCCTCGGCACGGCGCCGCCCGCTGCTCGACGAGCTCGCGGAAACCCGTCAGCACGCCGCCGTCGACCGGACGGGTGGGCCGGCGGACCTGTCGCCGGCCGAACGCGAGCGCGTCGTGCCGGAGCTGGTGCGGGCCGCGACGGCCGCTGTCCTGGGACACGCCGATGCCACCGGTGTCGACGTGGACCGGACGTTCCGCGATCTCGGCTTCGACTCGCTGACCGTGGTGGAACTGCGTGACGAACTCACCAGGACCACGGGACTGCGGCTGCCCGCGACGCTGGTGTTCGACTTCCCGACGGTGCGCGCTCTGACCGGGCATGTGCTGGCACAGCTGGGATCCGGTGACGGACCGGCGCACGCTCCCGCCGCGATGTTCGTGGATCCCGGCGAACCGATCGCGATCGTGGCGACGGCGTGCCGCTTCCCCGGCGGAATCCGTTCTGCTGAAGAGCTCTGGCGGTTCGTGGACGCCGGCGGTGACGCGATCACCGACTCGCCCCTCGACCGCGGCTGGGACGTGACGGGTCTGCGTGGTGGGTTCCTGCCTGATGCGGCCGGCTTCGACGCCGAGTTCTTCGGCATCTCACCGCGCGAGGCACTGTCGATGGATCCACAGCAGCGCCTGCTGCTCGAGACGTCGTGGGAGGTGCTCGAACGCGCGGGGATCGATCCGGCCGCACTGCGGGGGAGTCGCACCGGGGTGTTCGCCGGGTGCACGAACCAGGGCTACGGGCAGTCCGACGACAGCGGGTTCCGGATCACGGGCGGTGCGGGCAGCGTCGTGTCGGGCCGGGTGGCGTACGCGCTGGGGTTGGAGGGGCCGGCGATCACGGTGGACACGGCGTGTTCGTCGTCTTTGGTGGCCTTGCACTTGGCGGCTCAGTCCCTTCGGCAGGGTGAGTGCACGCTCGCATTGGCGGGCGGTGTCACGGTGATGGCCTACCCGGACGCGTTCGCCGAGTTCGACCGGCAGGGTGGTCTCTCCTCGGACGGCAGGTGCAAGGCGTTCGCCGCGCAGGCGGACGGCACCGGCTGGAGCGAAGGTGCCGGCATCGTCCTGCTGGAGCGGCTGTCCGACGCCGTGCGCAACGGCCATCGGGTCCTGGCGCTCGTCGCGGGCTCCGCGGTCAACTCCGACGGCGCGTCCAACGGGCTGACCGCGCCGAACGGGCTCGCACAGCAGCGCGTGATCCAGCAGGCACTCGCGAACGCGGGCCTCGAAGCGTCCGATGTGGACGTTGTGGAGGCGCACGGGACGGGAACGCGGCTCGGTGACCCGATCGAGGCGCAGGCTTTGCTCGCCACCTACGGTCAGCGCCGCGGGGTTCCGCTCTGGCTCGGGACGCTCAAGTCGAACATCGGTCACACGCAGGCGGCTGCGGGTGTGGCGGGTGTGATCAAGATGGTGGAGTCGTTGCGGCACGGGGTGTTGCCGCGGACTTTGCACGTTGATGAGCCTTCGCCGTACGTGGATTGGTCTTCTGGTGCTGTCGAGCTGCTCGCCGAGAGTGCGGGGTGGCCGGAGGCGGGGCGTCCGCGGCGTGCTGGTGTGTCGTCGTTCGGGATCAGCGGCACCAACGCCCACATGATCATCGAACAGGCTCCTGTCGTCGGCGAACCGCTCGCGGAGCTGGTCCCGGCATCGTCGCCGTGGGTGCTTTCCGGTCGCACGCCGTCCGCGCTCACCGCCCAGGCGCGGCGACTGCTGGAGCAGCTCACCTCCGAGGAAGTTCCGGCCGCGGAGGTGGGTGCGACGCTGGCGTCCAGGTCGGCGTTCGACCACAGGGCCGCGATCGTCGGCGGATCTCCCGCGGATCTCCTGCGAGGACTGGCCGCTCTCGCCGGAGGTGACGCAGGAGCCGCCGTGGTGCAGGGCAGTGCTCGTGAGCACCGGTTGGCGATGTTGTTCTCGGGCCAGGGTGCGCAGCGTCTGGGTATGGGCCGTGGCTTGTATGAGGCGTTTCCGGTTTTTGCTGGGGCGTTTGATGTTGTGTGTGCGGAACTTGATGGTCTGCTGGGTTGTTCGTTGCGCGATGTGGTGTGGGGTAGTGATGACGTTGAGTTGAGCCGGACGTTGTACACCCAGGCTGGGTTGTTCGCGGTTGAGGTGGCGTTGTTCCGGTTGGTGGAGCACTTCGGTGTTCGACCGGACTTCGTTGCTGGGCATTCGGTTGGTGAGGTTGCTGCTGCGCATGTTGCTGGTGTCCTCTCGTTGGAGGACGCGTGTGTGTTGGTGGCGGCGCGTGGTCGTTTGATGGATGGGTTGCCGTCGGGTGGGGTGATGGTGGCGGTGCAGGCTTCGGAGTCCGAGGTCGTGTCGTTGCTGCCGGAGGGTGTGAGTGTGGCGGCGGTGAACGGTCTGTCGTCGGTGGTGTTGTCCGGTCCGTTGGATGCCGTGGCTGAGGCCGAGGTGTTGTTGGCGGGCCGCAAGATGAAGCGTTTGCGGACGTCGCATGCGTTTCACTCGTCGTTGATGGATCCGATGCTGGGCGAGTTCGGTGCGGTGGTGTCGGGTCTGACGTTTTCGGCGCCGCGGATTCCGTTGGTGTCGAACGTTTCCGGTGCGGTCGTCGGGGATGAGGTGTGTACGCCGGAGTATTGGGTGCGGCACGTGCGGGAGACCGTCCGGTTCGCGGACGGAGTGCACACGCTGCAGGCCGACGGTGTGACCGCATTCCTGGAACTGGGGCCGGACGGTGTTCTGACGGCCATGGCGCATGACTGCGTCAGCGGGGACGCCGTGCTGGCGTCCGCCCTGCGAGCCGCACAGGCCGAGCAGGAGTCGCTGGTGGCCGCGTTGGCACGACTGCACGTGAACGGTGTGATCGTCGACTGGCGAGCGTTCTACGCCGGCGTGTGGAGGGCCGAGCTGCCGACCTACGAGTTCCAGCACGAGCACTACTGGATGCCTGACGCGCCGCGGCGGGGAGATGTGGCAGATCTGGGCCTGACCGCGACCGGCCATCCTCTGCTGGGCGTGGTCATGTCCGATGTGGACGGTGATGGGCTCGTGCTCACCGGTTCGCTGTCGTCGCGGTCGCACCGGTGGCTGGAGGACCACGTCGTCGCGGGCGAGGCGATCTTACCGGGCACGGCCTTCCTGGAGATGGCCGCGCTCGCCGCCGGGCACGCCGGTGCGGCGGGCGTGGCCGAGCTGGTGCTGGAGACTCCGCTGGTCGTCAGGGGCGACGAGACCGTGCAGGTGCGCGTTGTGGTGGCTGCGGCGGGCGCCGAGGGGCGTCGCGCGGTCACCGTCCACTCACGACTTCTGGGAACGCCTTGGGTCCGCAACGCGAGTGGTGAGCTCGCGGAGGCCGCGGTGACACCGCCCGGGACGGTGGAGGTGTGGCCGCCCGCGGGTGCCGAAGCGCTGGCCGTCGAGGACCTGTACGACCGGCTGGCTGTGACCGGTCTCGACTACGGACCCGCGTTCCGCGGCATGGCAGCGGCGTGGACGCGTGCCGGCGAGCTGTTCGTCGAGGTCCGGTTGCCGGACGGCACCGATCCCACCGGTTTCGGCGTGCACCCCGCCCTGCTCGACGCGGCGTTGCACGGTCTTGTGCTGGGAGTGCTGCCGGTTCCCGACGGCCTGTGCGTGCCGTTCGCGTGGTCTGGTGCCTCGGTGTACGCCGGCGGTGCGAAGACGTTGCGCGCCAGGCTGCGCACGGCGGGCGGTGACGCGGTGTCGCTGGAGGCCACCGACGCGGACGGCGTGCCGATCATCAAGATCGACTCCGTGACGCTGCGGCGGACACGGGACTCGGCGGCCTCGGACGACGCCCTGTTCCGCGTGGAGTGGACGCCCCTCGAGGTCGGGCTCCCGCCGGCACAGCGCTGGACCGTGCTCGGCGACGACCGGCTCACTCCGGTCCGGCAGCTCGCGGCCACGGGGATCGCGGTGGAACAGGTCGAGGCGGCCGGAGCAGCGAACGCGCCGGACTACGTGGTCGTGGGGCTTCCGCTCGTGCACGACGCCGCCATGACGGGCGCGGTGCACGAGATGACCGCGAACTGCTTGGCGTTGCTGCGTTCCTGGCTCGCTGACGAGCGGATGTCCACCTGCACCTTGGTGATCGTCACCTCCGGTGCCGTCTCCACCAGGACAGGCGAGGACGTCGGCAACCTCGCCGCCGCGCCGGTCTGGGGCCTGGTCCGCTCGGCGCAGACGGAGAACCCTGGCCGGATCGTCGTCGTGGACGTCGACTCCGCCCCCGAGTCGGTCGCGACGCTGCCCGCAGCGGTCGCTTCCGGCGAACCGGAACTCGCTCTGCGGGACGGCGTCGCGCTGGGACGGCGGCTCGTCCGCGCGGCGCTGGGCCGTGCCCTCGTCCCACCGGCGGCGGTCGCGGACTGGCGGTTGGACACGACCGTCAAGGGCACGCTCGACGGCCTGGCACTCGTCCCCGGCTCCTGCGCGGCGCCGGGGCCCGGCGAGATCCGGATCGCAGTTCGCGCGGCGGGCGTCAACTTCCGCGACGTGCTGATCGCGCTGGACATGTATCCGGAAGCCGCCGAGATGGGCTCAGAAGGCGCCGGCGTCGTCGTGGAGGTCGGCTCCGGCGTCACCCGGTTCGCGCCCGGCGACCGGGTGATGGGGATGTTCCAGGGCGCGCTCGGGCCGTTCGCGATCGCGGACCAGCGCACCGTTGTGCGGATGCCGTCCGGCTGGTCGTTCGCCACGGCCGCTTCGGTTCCGGTGGCGTTCCTGACGGCCTGCTACGGCTTGGCCGACCTGGCGGGGCTCCAGCCGGGCGAGTCGGTGCTGGTGCACGCCGCGGCCGGTGGTGTGGGCACGGCCGCCGTGCAGTTCGCGCGACACCTAGGCGCGGAGGTCTTCGGCACCGCCAGTCCGGGCAAGTGGCCGGCGGTGGACCTGGACGAGGCGCACCTCGCGTCGTCGCGCACCCTCGACTTCGAGGAGCGGTTCCGCGAGACCACCGGCGGCAAGGGTGTCGACGTCGTGCTGGACTCGCTGGCGGGCGAGTACGTCGACGCGTCGCTGCGACTGGTGCGGGATGGCGGTCGCTTCGTCGAGATGGGCAAGACCGACGTGCGTGACCCCGCTGAGGTGGCTGCCCGCCATCCCGGCGTGTGGTACCGCTCGTTCGACCTGGCCGAGGCAGGGCCCGAACGGATCGGGGAGATGCTGGCCGAACTGGGCGCCCTGTTCGAAGCCGGGGTGCTGCGGCCTCCGCCCGTCACGACCTGGGACGTCCGCCGGGCGCCGGAGGCCTTCCGCGCGCTCAGCCAGGCGACGATCGTCGGCAAGGCCGTGCTGACGATGCCGCCGGTGCTCGATCCGGGCGGCACGGTTCTGGTCACCGGCGGCACCGGCGTGCTCGGCGGCCTGGTCGCGCGCCACCTGGTCGCCGAACACGGTGTGCGCCACCTGGTGCTGGCCGGCCGCCGTCCGCGACAGGCCGAACGGCTGCAGGCGGAACTGCTCGAACTGGGCGCCGACGTGACCCTGGCCGCCTGCGACGTCACCGATCGAGGCGCCGTCGCCGACCTGCTGGCCGGGATCCCGGCGCAACACCCGCTGGTCGGTGTCGTGCACGCGGCGGGCGTGCTCGACGACGGCGTGATCGGGTCGCTCAGCCCGGAACAGCTCGCCGGGGTGCTGCGCCCGAAGGCCGACGCGGCCTGGCACCTGCACGAGCTCACCGCGCACCTCGACCTGTCGCTGTTCGCGCTGTTCTCCTCCGCGGCGGCCACGACGGGCAACGCGGGCCAGGGCAACTACGCGGCGGCCAACGCCTTCCTCGACGCGCTCGCCGAGCACCGGCACCACCGGGGTCTCGCCGCCACGTCGCTCGCATGGGGTCTTTGGGCGGAGCGCAGCGCCATGACCGGACACCTCGGTGAAGTGGATCTCCAACGCGTGTTGCGCGCCGGGATCGCCGCGCTCACGGCGCAGCAGGGACTTGCTCTGTTCGACACGGCGATCACCTCTGGCAGGCCCGCACTGGTGCCGATGCGACTCGACCTCCGCGGCGACCACGACGTGCCCGCGCTGTTCAGGTCGCTCGTCCGGTCACGCCCACCGCTGCGGACCGTCGTCGCGACGGGTGAGTCCTTCGCGACCAGGCTCATGGCGTTGTCCGCCGACGATCGGTACGACGCCGTGCTGGAACTGGTGCGGGTGCACGTCGCCTCGGTGCTCGGACACATCTCGCCCCACTTGGTCGACGCGGGGCGGGCCTTCAAGGAGACGGGCTTCGACTCGCTGACGGCGGTCGAGCTCCGCAACCTGCTGCAAACGGCTGTGGGACGGCAGTTGCCGGCCACGCTGGTCTTCGACCATCCGACCCCCGACGCACTCGCGGCGCACCTGACGGCCCTGCTCGCGCCGGAGGAGACATCGGCGCACCACCAGGTGCTCCGCGACCTGGTGGTGATCGACGCGGCGCTGTCGTCGATGAAGCCGGACGCCGGTGCCGAGGCGGAGATCGAGGCGCGGCTGCGGTCCATGTTGCGCCGGTGGAGCGGCGGCGCGGACGACGATTCCGTCGCCGACCGGATCCACTCCGCCACCGCGGGAGAGCTCCTCGAGTTCATCGAGAGCGAGTTCAGCGACCTGGCCTGAGACGACGAAGGGCGCGTGCTCGGTTCGCACGCGCCCTTCGTTCTCGAAGCAGTGGAATCAGGATTCCGCCGGCTTGCCCGCCAGCAGGTCCGCGAACTCGCCCGCCGGATTTTCCGCCGGCTTGAACGAGAAGATCGAGAATCGGTTTCCGGACGGGTCGAGAAACTGTGCGCCGGTGGTGGTGCCGTCGGCGTCGCCTTCCTCCGCCACCGGATACGTGATGGTGCCACCGGCCTCCACGACCTGGCGGCTGATGTCCTCCATCTCGTTGACGTCGACCTCGATGCAGAAAACTGCCCAGTTGTCCTCCTTGCCCTTGTTGTCGTACACACCTCCGACGAAGTCGCCGTGCCCCGGGATGTTGATGATGCTGTAGTTGTGCTGCGGCATGTGGTGGAAAGTCCAGCCGAAGATGTTGCCGTAGAAGCTCTCGATCCGCTCCCGGTCGTCAGTGGAGATCTCGAAGAACTTCACGGCGTTCTTTGCTTTTTGCTGCGTTTCCTCGGACACGGATTGAATTCCTCTTCGGTGAAGGGATCTGGTCCTCCGAGTGTAGCTTCGAATCTGTGTCGTGGGCAGTCGTGGAATGCTGTTCGCGCTGTTCTGGGAGGTTTGTACAAGGTGTCTGCAAGGTTTGCCTGATTACGTTGCGGAGCAAGTATCGGGTCACCTTTGTGGAATTCGCATTCGACCCCAGACGGAGCTGAGACGCGCGTGCCGGATCAAGACAAGCTTGTTGAGTACCTGAAGAGGGTCACCGCCGATCTGCACCGCACGCGGAAGCGGCTCGCGGACGTCGAGTCGGAGCCGATCGCCGTCGTCGCCGCGGCCTGCCGGTATCCGGGTGGCGTGACGTCACCGGAGGGGCTCTGGGAGCTGGTCGCCGCCGAGCGCGACGCCCTGTCGGTGGCGCCGCTCGACCGCGGCTGGCGCAGCGGGTCGTTTCTGCGCGAGGGCGGTTTCCTCCACGACGCCGCCGACTTCGACGCCGACTTCTTCGGCATCGCACCGCGCGAGGCGCTGGCGATGGACCCCCAGCAGCGGTTGCTGCTGGAGACGTCGTGGGAGGTCTTCGAACGGGCGGGCATGGACCCCGCGTCGATCAGGGGCAGCCGGACCGGTGTGTTCGTCGGAGTGGCCGATCAGGACTACGGCGCCCGCATGCACCAGCCCGTCGACGGCGTCGAAGGACATCTGCTGACCGGCAGGTCGATCAGCGTCGCCTCCGGGCGTCTCGCGTACGCGTTCGGTCTTGAGGGGCCCGCGATCACGATCGACACCGCCTGCTCGTCAGCACTCGTCGCTCTGCACCTCGCCGTGCAGGCGCTGCGCAACGGCGAGTGCGGGATGGCGCTCGTCGGTGGCGCGGCCGTGATGGCGAATCCCGGTCTGTTCATGGAGTTCGAGGCCCAGGGAGGTCTCGCCGGCGATGCGAGGTGCAAGTCCTTCGCCGCTGCCGCCGACGGCACGGGCTGGGCCGAGGGTGTCGGCGTGCTGCTGGTCGAACGGCTGTCCGACGCGGTGCGCAACGGGCATCGCGTGCTGGCCGTGGTCCGAGGGTCCGCGGTGAACTCCGATGGCGCGTCCAACGGCCTGACGGCACCGAACGGCCCGTCCCAGGAACGGGTGATCCGGCAGGCGCTGGCGAACGCCCGGCTCGAGCCGGGGGACGTGGACGCGGTCGAGGCGCACGGCACGGGCACCAGGCTGGGTGACCCGATCGAGGCGCAGGCGTTGCTCGCCACCTACGGCCGCGACCGGCAGGCGGAGCACCCGCTGTGGCTGGGGTCGGTGAAGTCGAACATCGGCCATGCCCAGGCTGCCGCCGGCATGGCCGGAGTGATCAAGATGGTCGGCGCGCTGAGCCACGGCGTGCTGGCGAGGACGCTGCACGTCGACACCCCGACCCCGCACGTCGACTGGTCGTCCGGTGCGGTGCGGTTGTTGACCGAGGCGCGGGAGTGGCCGGACACCGGGCGGCCACGCCGGGGCGGGCTGTCGGCGTTCGGCATCAGCGGCACCAACGCGCACGTCATCCTCGAACAGGCGCCCGATGCGGAAGTGGCCGAACCGGACGTCGCCGCACCGGCGGCGGTGCCGTGGCTGTTGTCCGCGCGGTCCGACGACGCGTTGCGCGCGCAGGCTCGACGGCTGCTCGCGCACCTGGAAGAGGACTTCTCCGCGCACGAAGTGGCGACGGCACTGGCCACGACGCGATCGCGGTTCGCCCACAGGGGAGCGGTCACCGGGCGCACACCCGCCGAGTACCGCGCCGGTCTCGCCGCCCTCGCGGACGCGCGGCCCGCGGCGAACATGGTCACGGGAGTTGCCGGCGCCGCGGCGAAGACCGCGTTCCTGTTCTCCGGTCAGGGTTCTCAGAGACTCGGCATGGGCCGGGACCTGCACGCGGAGTTCCCGGTGTTCGCCACCGCGTTCGACGAAGCGTGCGCGGAGCTGGGCCGGACGCTAGGCCGGTCCGTCGCGGACGTGGTGTTCGGTGACGACGCGACCGCGCTCGACCGCACGGAGTTCGCCCAGCCCGCCCTGTTCGCCTTCGAGGTCGCCCTCTTCCGGTTGTTCGAATCGTGGGGGCTCACACCGGACTTCGTGCTCGGTCATTCGGTGGGTGAGCTCGCAGCCGCCCACGTCGCCGGCGTGATGTCGCTGCCTGACGCGTGTGCGCTGGTCGCCGCACGGGGCGCGCTGATGCAGGCGTTGCCGTCGGGTGGCGCGATGGTGGCGTTGGACGCGCGGGAGGACGAGGTGCTGCCGCTGCTCCGGGACGGAGTGGGCATCGCCGCGGTCAACGGTCCCGCGTCGCTGGTCGTGTCCGGTACCGAGGACGCAGTCGAGTCGATCGCCGGGCAATGGCGCGACAGCGGTCGCAGGGCCAGCCGGTTGCGGGTCAGCCACGCCTTCCACTCACCGCTGATGGAGCCGATGCTCGCCGCGTTCGAGACGGTCGCGCGCGGGATCTCCTACCAGCCGGCGCGGATTCCACTCGTTTCCAACGTCACCGGTGAGCTGGCCGGGCAGGACGTGCTCGGCGCGGACTACTGGGTGCGGCACGTCCGGGACGTGGTCCGGTTCGCTGACGGCGTCCGCTCGCTCGAGCGGCACGGGGCGGCCGTGCTGGTCGAGATCGGGCCGGACGGCGTGCTGTCGGCCATGGCACGTGACTGCGTGGAGACTTCCGGCATCGCCGTGGTTCCCGCGCAGCAACGGGATCGGGACGAGTCCGTCGCCGTCGTGGCGGCGGTCGCCGAACTCGCCGTGCACGGCGCCGAGCCGGACTGGCAGGCACTCCTGCCCCGTGCGCGCCCGCTCGACCTGCCCACGTACGCGTTCCAGCGCAAGCGATTCTGGTTGACCGGTACCGCGACCGAGCCGGCCCTGTCCTCTTCGGACACTTGTGAGGCCGTCTGGTGGCCGCTGCCGGAGAACCCTGCTCCCCGTCCGGCCGGAACGTGGTCGCTCGTGGTGCCGGCCGGACGTGCCGGTGATCCTGCCGTCGAGGTCGTGCGCGCCGCGCTGCGTGACCACGGAGCCGCCGTCACCACCCATGAACTCGCGGACGCCGATCGTCTTCCTGAAGGGCTCACGGGAGTCGTCTCCCTGATGGCCCTAGACGAGTCGGCTCCCGCGGCCAACCTCGTTCTGCTGCAGACCCTTCTCCGCACGGGCGGAAACGCGCGACTCTGGTGCGTCACCCGTGGTGTGGCGCGAGTGCTGGCGTCGGACGGGGTCGCCGATCCGGTCCAGGCGGTCACTCTCGGCCTCGGTCGCACAGCGGCGGTGGAACACCCGGACCGCTGGGGTGGACTGGTCGATCTTCCGGACAGCTGCGACGACCGGAGCGCACGACTTCTCGCAGCCGCGTTCACCGCTGGCGAGGACGAGCTCGCCGTTCGGGCTTCCGGACTGTTCGCGCGCCGGCTAGTTCCGGTCTCCGAACCCGCCGCGGGTCCGTGGACGCCGGAGAGCACCACGGTGTTCAGCGACGCCGCGGCCGGGCTCGTGCCGCTGCTGGGCGTGGCAGACGCGGTCATCGCGCCGTTGGACACGCTGCCGGACTCCTGCACCACCGTGGTCCACGCGGACGAAGCGGAGTTTTCTGGTCCGTTGCTCGGCATCGACCCCGACGCACTGGCCGCCGCCGTGGCGGACCGTGTCGCCGTGGCGAGCCGGTTGTGCGAACGGCCCGAGACCGAGCTAGTGGTCAACGGATCGGTCGCCGGTGCGTGGGGAGGCATCGGCCGGGGTACCGCTGCCGTGATCGACGCGTTCTGGTCGGCCGTCGTCGATCAGCGGGTCGCGGACGGCGGCTCGGCGCGCTGCGTACTGTGGGGACCGTGGCAGGAGACCGCGGGCCTGGACGAGCGCCTTGGTGTCCGTCCGCTCGCACCGGAGGCCATGGCTACCGCGTTCGGCCAGGCCATGAACGCGCCCAGGCGGCATCCCCGGATCGTCGCCGACGTGGACTGGCCGGCTTTCGTCGCGGCCTTCACCAGCGTGCGGCCGAGTCGTCTGTTCGACGAACTCCACCGCGCCGACCCGGTGGACACGCGACCGGAACCCGGCAGGGGCCGGTCGGCAGGACCGGACGAGGCCGATCGCCTGCGCGAGTCGCTGGAGCTGGTGCGGACCCACGCCGCCGCGGTGCTCGGTCACCCGTCACCGTTGGACGTCGCACCCGATCGGGCCTTCCGCGACATGGGGTTCGACTCGTTGATGGCCGTGCGGCTGCGAGACCAGCTGAACGCGGCCGCGAACCTGCGGCTGCCGACGACCGTCGTCTTCGACCGGCCGACGCCCGCCGCGCTGGCCGAACACCTGTGCGCGCTGGGAACGGATCCGGCCGCGGAGGACAGCACACCGATGGCCGCGGGCGAGCCGATCGCGATCGTCGGCGCGGGATGCCGTTATCCGGGCGGTGTGCGCACGCCGGAGGACCTGTGGCGGCTGGTCCTGGACGGCACCGACGCCATCTCGGCGTTCCCGGTGAACCGCGGCTGGGACGCCACCGTTCTCCACGATCCCGATCCCGGCAATCCGCGCGCCTCCTACGCCCGCGAGGGCGGGTTCCTGCACGACGCGGCCGACTTCGACGCGGGCTTCTTCGGCATCTCGCCGAGGGAGGCGCTCGCGATGGACCCGCAGCAACGGGTGCTGCTCGAGGTCTCGTGGGAGACCGTGGAACGCGCCGGCATCGACCCGCTCTCCCTGCGCGGCAGCCGAACCGGTGTCTTCGTCGGAGTCGCCGGACAGGACTACCGCGGTGCGTGGGACGAGGACTCCGGCGACGACGCAGCCGGCTACCTGTTGACCGGAACCGCGACCAGCGTCGTGTCCGGCCGGGTCGCCTACACGCTCGGTCTGGAAGGTCCCGCCATCACGGTGGACACCGCGTGTTCGTCCTCGCTCGTGGCCATCCACTCGGCGATGCAGGCACTGCGCCACGGTGAGTGCTCGATGGCGATCGCGGGCGGCGTCACCGTCATGTCGACACCCCTCGGGTTCGTCGAGTTCAGCCGTCAGCGCGGACTGGCTCCCGACGGCAGGTGCAAGCCGTTCGCGGCGGCCGCCGACGGCACCGGCTGGGCGGAGGGAGCCGGACTCCTCCTGCTGGAGCCGCTGTCACAGGCTCTGCGCAACGGTCATCCGGTGCTCGCCGTCCTGCGCGGTTCCGCGGTGAACTCGGACGGTGCGAGCAACGGGCTGAGCGCGCCGAACGGTCCGTCGCAGGAACGGGTGATCCGGCAGGCGCTGGCGAGCGCGGAGCTGAAGCCGTCGGACGTGGACGTCGTCGAGGCCCACGGCACCGGCACGAAGCTGGGTGATCCGATCGAGGCCCAGGCACTGCTCGCGACGTACGGGCGGGAGCGGGACCGGCCGTTGTGGCTGGGCTCGATCAAGTCGAACATCGGCCACACCCAGGCCGCCGCCGGTGTCGCCGGCGTGCTGAAGATGATCTCGGCGTTGCGTGCCGGGGTGTTGCCGAAGACGTTGCACGTCGACGCGCCGTCACCGCACGTGGACTGGTCGTCCGGCTCGGTCGAGCTGCTCACCACGCCGCAGGAGTGGCCGTCGGCCCAGCAGCCGCGGCGGGCTGGTGTGTCGTCCTTCGGCCTGAGCGGCACCAACGCGCACGTGATCGTGGAGGAGGCGCCGGAGCAGAGCGTCGGAGTCGTTCCTGGCGAGTCCGCGGTGCTGCCGTGGGTGCTCTCCGCACGAGGCGAGGACGCGTTGCGGGCCCAGGCGGCGAACCTGGCCGATCACGTCACGGCTCATCCTGAACTGCGTCCCGAGGACATCGCTCTCGCGCTCGGCACCGCGCGTGCCGCGTTGGACCACCGTGCTGCGGTCGTCGGCGCCGACCGGGAGGAACTGCTCCAGGGGCTGCGCCACCTGACCGGGAGCACCAAGGTGGCCGAAGGCCGAACGGCCTTCCTGTTCACCGGACAGGGCGCACAACGGCTCGGCATGGGACGCGAGCTGCACGAAGCGCATCCGGTCTTCGCGCGGGTCTTCGACGAACTGTGCGACCGGCTCGACCCGTTGCTGGAACGCCCGCTGCGCGACGTGATCTGGTCGGACGAAGCCGAGGAGCTGCAGAAGACCGCGTTCGCGCAGGCGGCGCTGTTCGCCTTCGAAGTGGCGCTCTACCGGTTGCTCGAACACTGGGACATGCGTCCGGACTTCGTCGCCGGGCACTCGATCGGTGAGCTGGCGGCCGCGCACGTGGCAGGAGTGCTGTCGGTGGCGGACGCGTGCGCGCTGGTGGCCGCACGCGGCAGGTTGATGCAGGCGTTGCCCGCAGTGGGTGCCATGGTCGCGATCGAGGCCGGCGAGGCCGAGGTCGCGGAATCGCTCACCGGCACCGGTGTCGCGATCGCCGCCGTCAACGGACCCTCGTCCGTGGTGGTGTCCGGTCAGGTGGACGCGGTCTGCGCGGTGGGCGAGCGGTGGGCGGCTGACGGACGTCGTACGAAGCGACTGCGGGTGAGCCACGCCTTTCACTCGCCGCTGGTGGAACCGATGCTCGCCGAGTTCCGGGAGATCGCCGGGAACGTGACGTTCCACGCCGCGACGCTGCCGCTGGTCTGCGCGACCACGGGACTGCGCACCGAGGGAGCGATGTCCAGTCCGGACTACTGGGTCGACCAGGTCCGGCTGCCGGTCAGGTTCTGCGACAGCGTTCGTGCGCTGGAAGCAGAAGGGATCTCGGCGTTCGTCGAGATCGGGCCGGACGGGTCGCTCGCCGCGATGGTCGAGGCGAGCCTGCGTGAGCCCGAGCGCGCACTGGTGGTCGCGACCGCACGTGCAGGTCGTCCCGAACCCCGGCAGCTCATGTCGGCCGTCACCGAACTGCACAACAGGGGCGCGATGTCGCCTGACTGGCAGGTGTTGCTGCCCGGCGCGCGCCGGGCGGGCCTGCCCACCTACCCGTTCCAGCGCACGCGGTACTGGCCGGAGCGCAAGCGCGCCAGGCAGGCGGAGAGCAAGTCCGTTGTGGACGGTTGGCGCTACCGGACGACCTGGGCGGCGATCGAGAACTCCGTCCCGATCAGCGGCAGCTGGCTGCTCGTCGGATCGGATCCCGCACTGCTCGATCCGATCGAGAGCGCGATGATCGCCCGTGGCGCCACCGTTGCCCGGCTGGACGTCGACGCCGACGCCGACGCCGACCCGGAGTGGTTCACCGAGCAGCTGGGCGGACTCGCGCCGGTCGGCGGAGTGCTGTCGCTGCTGGCGATCGATGAGCGGGCGGATCCGGACTTCCCCGCTGTGCCAAGAGGATTCGCGGCGACGATGGCGCTGGTCCGAGCGCTGCCGGACGCCCGGATGTGGTTCGCCACCCGTGGCGCTGTCTCCGTGTCGGACATCGACCGGCTGACCAGCCCGGCGCAGGCGCTCGTCTGGGGCCTCGCAGGTGTGGTCGCCAAGGAACACCCCGAGCTGTGGGGTGGGGTGGTCGACCTGCCCGCGGAGCTCGGCGAACGCGAGCTCGGGTACCTCATGAACGTGCTGTCCACCGAGGCGGTCGACGAGGACCAGGTCGCGGTGCGCGGCGCCGGGATCTTCGGTCGCCGCGTCGGCCGCGCACCTCTGCCAGGCGAACCGCGCGGGGACTGGCGGCCGCGGGGAACCGTGCTGGTGACCGGAGGCACCGGTGTGCTCGGCACCCAGATCGCCAGGTGGCTGGCCGGACAGGGAGCCGAACACCTCGTTCTGGTGAGCAGGAGCGGAAGCCGGTCTCCCGGCGCAGCCCAGCTGGAGGCCGAGCTGACCGGTCTCGGTGCCGAGGTGACCATCGAGGAGTGCGACGCGGCCGACCGGGACGCACTGGCACGAGTGCTGGCGAACCTGCCGGAGCGGTACCCGCTGACCGCGGTCTTCCACGCTGCGGGCGTCCTCGACGACGGCATGCTCGACCAGCTCACCCCCGCCCGGGTCGAACACTCGTTGCGCCCCAAGATGGTGGCAGCGCTCAACCTGCACGAGCTGACCTCCGGGTTCGACCTGTCGGCGTTCGTGCTGGTCTCGTCGGCCGGCGCACTCTTCGGCGCGGTCGGGCAGGGCAACTACGCGCCCGGCAACGCGTTTCTGGACGCGCTCGCCGTGCACCGGCGTGCGCTGGGGCTGTCCGCGACCGCTGTCGCCTGGGGCGTGTGGGCCGGCGGCGGCATGGCCGACGGTGCTGTCGCGGAGACGTTGAGCAGGCACGGCGCGCTGCCGATCGCCCCGGAGCGGGCACTCGCCGGGCTGGGAGAGGCACTGGACCACGACGAGACGTCCCCGGTGATCGCGGACATCGAGTGGAGCCGCTACGTCGCCGCGTTCACGAGGATCTCGGCGCTGGTGAGCGATCTGCCGGAGGTGCGGGAGTCGGTCCAGCCGGCGAGGACACCTGCCGGGCAGGCGGACCTGGCCGGACTCGTCCTCGGCCACGTCGCGGCGGTGCTGGGGTTCGCGACGCCGGACGCGGTGGACACCACAAAACCGTTCAGCGACATCGGTTTCGACTCGCTCACCGCGATCGAACTGCGCAACCGGCTCAGCGCGGCCACCGGTCTGCGGCTCTCCACGACCTTGGTCTTCGACCATCCGACGCCGGGCGCCCTGGTGGCCCACCTGCGTGAGGAGATCACCGGTGTGCGCGACGAACGCCCGGTGGTCCCCGCACTGACGTCCACCGTCGACGACCCGATCGCCGTGGTGGCCATGAGCTGTCGCTATCCCGGTGACGTCGGCTCACCCGACGACCTGTGGCGGCTGCTCAACGACGGCCGCGACGCCATCGGTGAGTCTCCCGCCGACCGCGGCTGGACGGAGACCGGGCTTGCCGGCGGATTCCTCGCCGACGTGGCCGGTTTCGACGCCGGTTTCTTCGGCATCTCCCCGCGGGAGGCCGCCGCGATGGACCCGCAGCAGCGGTTGCTGCTGGAGACGTCTTGGGAGGTCTTCGAACGGGCGGGCATCGACCCGGAGGATCTGCGCGGCAGCAGGACGGGTGTGTACATCGGCTTGGCGGGCAACGACTACTTGACGGCGATGCGGAACGTACCCGAGCGCACCGAGGGTTTCCTGGTGACGGGCAACGCGACCAGCGTCGTCTCCGGCAGGCTGTCCTACACGTTCGGGCTCGAAGGCCCGGCGGTGACGGTGGACACCGCGTGCTCGTCGTCCCTCGTGGCGTTGCACCTCGCCATCCAGGCGCTGCGCAACGGCGAGTGCTCGCTCGCGATCGTCGGTGGTGTCACGGTGATGTCCACGGAGGAGATGTTCGTCGAGTTCGCCCGGCAGGGCGGCCTCGCACCGGACGGGCGCTGCAAGGCGTTCGCGAGCGCGGCCGACGGAACCAGCTGGTCGGAAGGCGCCGGAGTGCTGCTCGTCGAGCGGTTGTCCGACGCACGCCGCAACGGGCATCCGGTGCTCGCGATCGTGCGCGGCTCGGCGGTGAACCAGGACGGCACCTCGAACGGCCTGACCGCCCCGAACGGGCCGTCGCAGGAACGGGTGATCAGGCAGGCACTCGAAGCCGCGGGGCTGCAACCGTCCGATGTGGACATGGTGGAGGCGCACGGCACCGGCACCAGGCTCGGCGACCCGATCGAGGCCCAGGCGCTCCTCTCCGCGTACGGGCGGGACAGGACCCGGCCGTTGTGGCTGGGGTCGGTGAAGTCCAACATCGGTCACACCCAGGCCGCTGCCGGTGTCGCGGGCGTGATCAAGGTCGTGATGGCGATGCGGCACGGCGTCATGCCGAAGACGTTGCACGTGGACGCCCCCACGTCGCACGTCGACTGGACCGGTGGCGGTGTCGAGCTGCTGACCGAGTCACGGCCGTGGCAGGAGGGCTCGCGCAGAGCCGGTGTCTCGTCTTTCGGGCTGAGCGGAACCAACGCGCACGTCATCCTCGAGTCCGTTCCGCCTGCGGGCGAACACGAACCCCGCTCCGGGACCGGCGGCATGGTGCCGTGGGTGTTGTCCGCCAAGGACCCCGCGGCGCTGCGGGCACAGGCGCGCCGGTTGCGAGAGCACGTGGGTGAGGACTTCGCGGACGTCGGCCTGTCCTTGGCGACGGCGCGGGCACGGCTGGAACACCGCGCGGTGGTGATCGCCGACAGTCCCGCCGGGTTCGCCGACGGACTCGACGCGGTCGCAGAAGGCCGTTCGGACAGGCGGTCGAGCGTCGGTGTGGCGACCGGCACGGGCGCCGGTCCAGTCTTCGTGTTTCCGGGGCAGGGTTCGCAGTGGCCGGGAATGGCACGCGAGATGTACGAGTCCAACGAGGTCTTCCGCGAGCGGATCGACGCCTGTGCCGAGGCGCTGAACCCGTTCGTCGACTGGTCGTTGACGGACGTGGTGCGCGACCTGCCGGGTGCGCCTTCGCTCGATCGCGTGGACGTCGTCCAGCCTGCCCTGTTCGCGACCATGGTGGCGTTGGCCGAGGTCTGGCGGGCGTTCGGCGTCGAGCCCGCTGCCGTCGTCGGGCACTCCCAGGGCGAGATCGCGGCGGCCTGCATCGCGGGCGCGTTGTCACTCCAGGACGCCGCGCGCATCGTCGCACTGCGCAGCCGCGCCTTGGTGCGGGTCGCTGGAGCCGGCGGGATGCTGCACGTGCCGCTCCCGGCGGACGAGATCCGGCGGCGGCTGTCCGGGGGCCTCGCGATCGCGGCGATCAACGGGCCCCGGCTGGTCATCGTGTCCGGTGATTCCCTGGCACTCGACGAACTGGCATCGGCGTACGAAGGGGAAGGCATTCGCACCCGGCGCGTCGCCGTGGACTACGCCTCGCACTCCGCGCAGATGGACGTGCTGAGGGAGGAAATGCTGCGCGACCTCGCCTCCATCGAGCCGCGCGACTGCGCCGTGCCGTTCATCTCGACGGTCACAGGTGGTGTGCTGGAGACCTCCGCGCTCGACGCGGACTACTGGTGCCGGAACCTGCGGCACACGGTCGAGTTCGAGCGCGCCGTCGGAGTCGCTCTCGAGCGCGGGCACGGGATGTTCCTGGAGATGAGCCCGCACCCCGTGCTCACGACGGCGATCCAGGAGACGACCGAGGAGAGCGGCGCGCACGCGGTCGCCGCAGGGTCCCTGCGGCGCACCGACGGATCGTTCGAGCGCATGCTGCTCTCGCTGGCCGAAGCTCACGTGAGCGGTCTCGCCGTGGACTGGACGCCGCTGTTCACGGGCGCGCGGCACACGGAGCTGCCGACCTACCCGTTCCAGCGGCAGCGGCACTGGCTGACTGCGCGGCAGGCGAGCCAGGCGAAGGCCACCGATCCCGCGGAGACGACGTTCTGGAGCGCGGTGGACCAGCACGACCTGCCGGCGCTCGGCAGGACGCTCGGCACGGATCCGGGCGCCGAGTCCGCTCTGGGCGCGGTGCTTCCGATGCTGGCCTCGTGGCGCAGGCGCAGTCGTCGCGACGAGGAGGTCGCCTCGTGGCGGTACCGGGTCCAGTGGCGACCGGCCGGTGAGCGGCTGACGGGGACGCCGTCCGGAACCTGGCTCGTCCTCGACAAGTCGGCCCCGTGGTTCGCCGACGAGCTGATCGCCGCCGGGGTCACCGCGGTGCGGCCGGACCTGTCCGCTGTGCACACCGATCGGGCCGGGCTGGCACAAGTGCTCGACGCGCACCACGATCTCGCGGGTGTGCTCTCGCTGCTCGGCCCGGACGACACCGTCGCGCTGGCGCAGGCAATGGACGACACGGGGCTGGCGGCTCCGCTGTGGTGCGTCACCACCGGAGCCGTCTCGATCGGCCGGTCCGATCCGCTGACCGATCCCGGTGCCGCCGGGATCTGGGGCATCGGACGTGTCGTCTCGCTGGAACGCCCCGGCCGGCTGGGCGGGCTGGTCGACCTGCCGGTGGAGTTCGACTCGCGTGCGGCGTCCCGGTTCGCGGCGGTGCTGGCGACGGCGCACGACGAGGACCAGCTCGCGATCCGCGACTCCGGGGTCTTCGTCCGCCGGATGGTGCCCGCCCCGCCGCGCGACGCGGAAACCGTGCCGTGGCAACCGAAGGGCACCGTGCTCGTCACCGGTGGCACCGGTGCGCTGGCCGGGCACGTGACCAGGTGGCTGTTGGAGCGCGGCGCCGAACGCGTCGTGCTCGCGAGTAGAAGCGGCCCTTCGGCACCGATCGCCGATGACCTGGCCGTGGACGACCGGGTCACCGTGATGGCTTGCGACGTGTCCGATCGGCGAACGCTGGCAGCCCTTCTCGACGAGGTCGGCCCGGTGAACGCGGTGTTCCACACCGCAGGCGTTGCCGACGGGACGCCGCTGAACGAGCTGACACCGGAGGTTCTCGCCGAGGTCCGGGCCGCCAAAGCCGGTGGTGCCCGCAACCTGGACGAGCTGCTGGACGGCCACCCGCTGGACGCGTTCGTGCTGTTCTCTTCCGGCTCGGGTGTCTGGGGCAGCGCCGGCCAGGCCGCGTACGCCGCGGCCAACGCCGAGCTGGACGCACTGGCCGAGGACCGGCGCAGGCGCGGGCTCGTCGCGACGTCGATCTCGTGGGGTAGCTGGGCCGGTGGCGGCATGGTCGACCACCGCACCGAGGAACTGTTCGCCCGCAACGGTGTTCGCGCGATGGACCCAGGCTTCGCGATCGCCGCGTTGCACCAGGCACTCGACCACGACGAGACGTGCCTCACGGTCGCCGACATCGACTGGGAGCGCTTCGTCCCCACCTTCACGCTGGCACGGCCGCGGCCGTTGATCTCGGAAATCCCCGCTGTGGCGAGGCTGGCGGGGGCAGAGGAGGAGGCCCAGCCATCTGGCCCACACGCCGGGCTCACCGGGCTGGCGCCGGCGGACCGCCACAGCACGCTGCTCGGTCTCGTGCGCACCGAGACGGCCGCGGTGCTCCGGCACAGTTCGGTGGACCAGGTCGGTGTGGCGAAGGCGTTCAAGGAAATGGGGTTCGACTCGCTGACGGCCGTCGAGCTGCGCAACAGGCTCAACGCCGCGACCGGACTCAAGTTGCCCGCCACCGTCGTGTTCGACCACCCGACACCGGAGCACGTCACGCGGTTCCTGCTGGAGGAGCTGTTCGGTGGCGAACCGCAACTGGTGGCCGCCGCCCCGGACGCGCTGGTCGACGAACCCGTCGCGATCATCGGGATGGCGTGCCGCTTCCCAGGAGAGGTCAGCTCGCCAGAGGACCTCTGGCGGCTCGTCGCCACCGAACGCGACGCCGTCACGGACTTCCCGTCCGACCGCGGCTGGGACCTCGAAGCGCTGTTCGACGCAGACCCCGCTCGCTCCGGCACCTCCTACGTGCGCCACGGCGGCTTCCTGCACGACGCGGGCTGGTTCGACGCGGAGTTCTTCGGCATCAGCCCGAGGGAAGCCCTGGCGATGGATCCGCAGCAGCGCCTGTTGCTGGAGACGTCGTGGGAGGTGTTCGAACGTGCCAGGATCGATCCGAGGTCGGTGCGGGGCGAACAGGTGGGCGTGTTCACCGGTGTGACCGTCGGTGCCTATGCGAGCCGCCTCGAACAGCTCGGTGCGGCCGTCGAGGGGTATGTCGGAACCGGGACCACCGGAAGCGTGGCGTCCGGCCGGGTGTCCTACGCGCTGGGTCTCGAAGGGCCCGCGGTGACCGTGGACACGGCGTGCTCGTCGTCCCTGGTGGCGCTGCACCTGTCCGCTCAGAGCCTGCGGCGGGGCGAGTGCTCCCTGGCGTTGGCGGGTGGCGCGGCGGTGCTGGCGACTCCGCACGCGTTCGTCGAGTTCTCGCGGCAGCGCGGACTCGCCCCGGACGGCAGGTGCAAGCCCTTCGGTGCCGGCGCCGACGGCACGGCGTGGGGAGAGGGCGTCGGTGTGCTCCTCCTGGAACGGCTGTCCGACGCACGCCGCAACGGCCACAGGGTGCTGGCGGTCGTCCGGGGTTCGGCGGTGAACCAGGACGGCGCTTCGAACGGCCTCACCGCCCCCAACGGTCCGTCACAGCAGCGGGTCATCCGTCAGGCGTTGGCGAACGCGGGTCTGCGTCCGTCCGATGTGGACGTTGTTGAGGCGCACGGCACGGGTACGGCGCTGGGTGATCCGATCGAGGCGCAGGCGTTGCTGGCGACGTACGGGCAGGATCGTGATCGGCCGTTGTGGCTGGGTTCGATCAAGTCCAACACGGCGCACACGCAGGCAGCGTCCGGCGTGGCCGGTGTCATCAAGATGGTGATGGCCATGAGGCATGGTGTGCTGCCACGTACGCTGAACGTGGACGAGCCCTCGCCGCACGTGGACTGGTCTTCCGGCGCGGTCAGGCTGCTCACCGAGACCCGCGACTGGCCTGCCGTCGACACGCCCCGGCGCGCTGGGGTCTCGTCGTTCGGCGTCAGCGGCACCAATGCGCACGTGGTCCTCGAACAAGGCCCGCCGGAGGAGGAACGCGAGGCGCCAGAGGGCAGTCCGCTGGTGCCGTGGGTCCTGTCTGGACGGACCGCAGGGGCGCTGCGGGCACAGGCCGAACGGCTCGCCGTTCAGGGTGAGTCCGCGGTGGACGTCGGGTGGTCGCTGGTGACGGCGCGGGCCGCGCTGGAACACCGGGCCGTCGTGTGGGGACCAGACCGTCGGGAACTCGTCGCGGGGCTCGCGGCCGTCGCCGCGAACGACCCGGCCGCCACCACGGGAGAGGTCGATGAAGGCCGGTTCGCGGTGCTGTTCTCCGGGCAGGGCACTCAGCGTCCAGGAATGGGACGCGGGTTGTACGAAGCGTTCCCCGTGTTCGCCGACGCCTTCGACGAGGTGTGCGCGCACCTCGGCGTCCACCTCGACCGCCCGGTGCGGGAGGTCGTGTTCGGCGCGGACGAGGAACTGCTCGACCAGACGGTGTACGCCCAGGCGGGCTTGTTCGCGGTCGAGGTCGCGCTCTTCCGGCTGATCGAGTCGATGGGCGTCCGGCCGGACTTCCTGGCAGGGCACTCGGTCGGAGAACTGGCCGCCGCGCACGTGGCGGGCGTATTCTCGCTGGCCGACGCCTGTGCCCTCGTCGCCGCCCGCGGTCGCCTCATGCAGGCCTTGCCGCAGGACGGGGCGATGGTCGCCGTCGAGGCCTCAGAGGAGGAGGTACGCGCGCTACTGGACGATGAGGTGGCGATCGCCGCCGTCAACGCACCGGACTCGACGGTGATCTCCGGTCCGGCCGGTGCTGTGACAGCGCTCGCCGAGACGCTCGCGGCGCGCGGCCACCGCACGAAGCGCCTTCGCACTTCACACGCTTTCCACTCACCGCTGATGGAGCCTGTGCTGGAGGAGTTCAGGCTCGTGGCAGAGCAGGTCACCTATTCGGCGCCGGTGATTCCGATCGCCGTCAACTCGACCGGTGAGATCGCTCGTGCCGATGAGCTCCGCACGCCTGATCACTGGGTGCGCCACGTGAGGGACACGGTCCGGTTCAGCGACTGCGTCGCCACGCTGCACGCCGAAGGCGTGACCAAGTTCCTCGAACTGGGTCCCGACGGTGGGCTCACGTCGCTGGTCGGCCGCGGCCTCGACGACGTCACCGCGGTCGCCGCACTGCGCCGTGACCGCGCCGAGGCGGAGTCGTTCGTCGCCGGACTTGCCGCGCTGTACGTGACCGGTGTCGACGTGGACTGGCGCGCGTTCTTGGCACCTCACGACCCGCACCAGGTGGACCTGCCGACCTACGCGTTCCAGCGCGAGCACTACTGGCCGCTCGGCACGAACTCCGACGTGGACGCCGAAGGGCTGGGCCTCGGCCCGGCGGGTCATCCGCTGCTCGGAGCGGCGCTCGGTCTGCCCGGCTCGACCGGGGTCGTGCTGACCGGCCGGCTGTCGGCGCGTTCCCACCCGTGGCTCGCCGACCACGCCGTGCTCGGCACGATCGTGCTTCCCGGCACGGCCTTCGTGGAACTCGCTTTGCACGCTGCGGACCAGGTGGAGTGCGATCGGGTCGAGGAGTTGTCGCTGGAGGTACCGCTGGTCCTGCCGCCGGACGGAGCCAGGCAGCTGCAGGTGCAGGTCGGTGGTCCGGACGACTCCGGCAGGCGTGAGCTGACCGTGCACTCACGGGCGGCGGGGGAGCAGGCCTGGCAACGGCACGCGACCGGTGTGCTCGCGCCCGGTGCCGTCACCGCGCCGCCGCAGGCCGGGAGCTGGCCACCGGCCGACGCCGTGCCGGTACCGGTCGACGACTACTACGAGCAGGCGTCCGCCGCCGGATTCGACTACGGCCCTGCCTTCAGAGGGTTGCGGGCCGCGTGGCGGGTGGGCAACAGCGTCTTCGCCGAGGTCGGTCTGGACGCCGGCACGGCGGCGCGGGCGAGCGAGTACGGCATCCACCCGGCATTGCTCGACGCCGCACTGCACGCCATGGCACTGGGGGCCCTCCCCCAACAGGGCACGGGCCCGCGACTGCCGTTCGCGTGGCGAGGGGTCTCGTTGCTGGCCAAGGGCGCGACGGCGCTGAGAGTGGTCGTCGAACCGGCGGGTGACGACACGATCTCGGTGGTGGTGACGGATGAGATCGGCCGCCAGGTCGCCGTGATCGAGTCGCTGACGTTGCGAGCTGTGCGGCCGGGGCAACTCGGTCTCACGGGGGCGGGCACGCTGCACGCCGCCGCGTGGACTCCACTGGACCCTGCCGTGTCGTCCGGCACGTGGGCGGTCGTCGAACCGCGTGTCGCAGACCTCGCCGCACTGGGCTCGCCCGTACCGGACTTCGTGCTGGCACAGGTGTCCGCCACGGGCGACCCCACCGAGGTCGTCTGCGAAGTGCTGGAACTGGTGCAGGCCTGGCTGGCCGACGAGCGGACGGCGTTGTCCCGGCTGGTGCTGCGGACGAGCGGGGCGGTCACCCTCGACGACGGCGACGTGGACCCCGCTCTCGCCGCGGTCTGGGGGCTGGTGCGCTCCGCACAGGCGGAACATCCCGGCCGCATCGTCCTGGTGGACGGGGAGCAGGGGGCGGAGGCGTTCGTGACGAGGGACGAACCGCAACTCGCCGTTCGCTCTGGTGTGGCGTTCGCGCCGACGCTGCGGCGGGTCGACCCTCCCGCCGAATCCGCCGGCTGGGCCCCGGACGCGGTCGTGCTGATCACCGGTGCGGCCGGCCTGCTGGGCGGGCTGGTGGCGCGCCATCTGGTGACCACGCACCGGGTGCGCAAGCTGGTGCTGGTGAGCAGGCGCGCCGGCGCCATCGCCGAGCTGGCGGGCGAGCTCACCGCCTCGGGCGCCGAGATCGTGACGGCGGCGTGTGACGTGTCCGATCGCGACGCGGTCGCGAAACTGCTGGCCGAGCACCCTGTGACGGCAGTGGTGCACGCCGCGGGTGTCGTCGACGACGGCGTCGTCACGGCCATGACGCCGCAACGGGTCAGGAAGGTCTTCCTGGCGAAGGCGGCTGCGGCGAAGCACCTGCACGACCTGGCCGGTGAGCTCGACGCGTTCGTGCTGTTCTCGTCGGCGGCAGGCCTGCTGGGTTCCGCCGGGCAGTCCAACTACGCGGCGGCGAACGCCTACCTCGACGGCCTGGCCCAGCACCGCAGGGCCCAGGGCCTGCCCGCGCACTCGCTGGCGTGGGGCCCGTGGTCCGGCGGCGGGATGACCGCCGGACTGACCGAGGTCGACACTCGCCGGATGACCGCGTCGGGTCTGTCACCACTGTCCCACGAGGACGGTCTGGCGTTGTTCGACAGCGCGCTCGCGAGCCCGCTGCCGGTACTGCTGCCCGCCCGCCTCGACCTGGCGCGGACGAGGCCGCGTCGCGAACAACCCGAAGTTGCCCCGGCCACGACCGGGCTGTCCCTGCTCGACGTGGTGCGCGCGGAGGTGGCGGCCGCGCTGGGCCACAGCTCTGCCGAGGGGGTGTCCGCCGATCGTGAGTTCAAGGATCTGGGCTTCGACTCGCTCACGGCGATCGACCTGCGCAACCGCCTCAACAAGGCGTGCGGTCTGCGGCTGCCCGCGACCCTCGTCTTCGACTACCCGACACCGGCGGCGCTGGCCGCGCACCTGCGAGGCCTGCTCACCGACTCCGAGGACACCGCGTCAGCCGAGGTCCTCGCCGAGCTCGACCGCGTGGAGAGCAGCCTGCTGTCGGCGATGCCCGACGAGGCGGTTCGTTCGATGGCCGTCACCAGACTGCAGGTGCTGCTCGCGAAGCTCACCGAGCAGGGTGCGGCGGCAGACGGCGCGGGGCAGGACGATCTGGACTCGGCGACGGCGGAGCAGCTGATCGACCTCATCGACGCGGAGTTCGGAGGTCTGGGCTGAGGGGCGGAAGCCTGTCACCGCGAAGGGGGTCCGTGCCGTTGAGCGGCGCGGACCCCCTTCGACGAGCACTCCGGTGAGGAGCGCGCGGCGTTCAGTTCTTGAGTGCCAGGGTGATGCCGTCGGCCATGGGCAGCACGGACACGAGCACGCGGTCGTCGGCGGCGATCAGCTCGTTGAGCTCGCGGACGGCCGAGGTGTCCGGGTCGTCGGCGGCGGGATCGACGACCCGGCCGAAGAGCAGCGTGTTGTCGAGCACCAGCAACCCACCGGGCCGCACGAGCGCGAGGCAGGCCTCGTAGTACTCGCGGTACCGGGCTTTGTCGGCGTCGATGAACGCCATGTCGAACGTCTCCGTCAGTCCGGCGAGCACCTCGACGGCGTTGCCGATGCGCACGTCGATGCGGTCGGCGACACCGGCGCGCTCCCAGTAGGGCCGCGCGATCTCGGGCCACTTGCGGAAGATGTCGCAGGTGACCACGCGGCCGTGCGGTGGCAGGCCGCGGGCGAGGCACAGGGTGCTGTAGCCGGTGAACGTGCCGACCTCGACGACGGACGTCGCGCCGCAGAGCCGCGCGAGCAACGTCAGCAGCTGCCCTTCCTCTGGCATGAGCTGCATGGTCTTGCCGCCGGGCAGGTCTGCGGTCAGCTCGCGCAGCTCGCGCAGGACGTCGTCGTCGCGCAGGGAGATCCTCGAGACGTAGCCGAGGAGCTCGTCGGTCATGATGATCTGGTTCGCCATGTGCTCCACCACGTCAGGCGGCCGGTGCGCGCCGCCGCATTTCGTCGATCAGGACGGCTGTCCGCGACGTGAGGTCGCCGACCGGTCCGGTGTTGCTCTTCAGCACCGCCTGGGCGAAGGCCTCGAGGGTGTTGGCACATTGGTCGTCCGGCGGCACGACGAGGGTCTCGGCGGTTCCGTTCCGCGACTGGAGACGGATCTCCGTCACCGCGTCCGCCCGCGGGTGGTAGGCGTTCTCGACGGTGATGCGGCCGCGGTCGCCGAGCACCTGGTACTCGGACGTGTACGCGTGCCGCATCCCGAACACGACCTGGGCGGTGACGTCACCCGCTCCGTGCAGCAGTGCCGCTCCCGCGACGTCGACGCCGAGTTCCCGGTCGTGCCGGAGCACGGCGCTGGCGACGTCGAGTTCGCCCAGCAGCATCTGGGCGGCGGCGACCGGGTAGACGGCCGCGTCCAGCAGCGCGCCGCCGCCGAGGGACGCCGAGTTGCGAATGTCACTGGCCGGGCGCGCCGGAATCGTGAACGACCCGGTGAACGCGAGAGGGTTGCCGATGGCGCCTGTCGTCACCAGGTCGCGCACCCGCCGCTGACGGCTGTGGTGGGGGAACATGATGTTCTCCATCAGCACGCGTCGGGCAGAGGTGGCCAGATCGAGCAGGGCAGCCGTCTCCGCCGGGTGCGGCGTGAGCGGTTTCTCGGCCAGCACGTGCTTCCCACACCGGAGCGCGGCGCTGACCCAGTCCGCGTGCAGTGCGGGCGGCAGCGGCACGTAGACCGCGTCGATGTCCGTGCGGTCCAGCAATTCCTCGTACCCGGCGACCGCGGCGCACCCGAAGCGGTGGGCCACCTCCGCTGCCTTCTCCGCGGTGCGACTCGCCACCGCGACGAGCCGGATGGAGGGAACGTGTGCCAAGGCGGGCAGCACCTTGCGGATCGCGATGTCGGCGCAGCCGAGCACGCCCAGGCGGACGGCCTCGCTCATCGGTGGTGCAGCACGATGTCGGCGGCCGCGTTCGCGCCACCCGCGGCACGCAGCTCCCGCTGCCAATGCATTGCCTTCTCCCGCAGCGATCCGTCGGCCAGCAGACGTCGCAGCTTCGACTCGATCTCGGCCGGGTCCGGCGTGCGCGTGTCGTCGAGCAGGAGCCCGGCACCGCTGTCGGCGAACCTGACCGCACCGTCGCGGGCCTCCCACGTGTGCGGCATCAGCAACACCGGCTTGCCGTGGTACAGCCCGTGATGCGTGCCGTTGCCGCCGTGGGTCATGAACACCCGCACGTGCGGGTGAGCCAGCACGTCGACCTGCGGCACCCAGGTTTCGATCCGCACGTTGGACGGCACGTCGTCCGGCAGGAGGTGGTGCTGCGACTTCGGCAGGCTCCACAACACGTGATGTGCGTCGCCGAGGAGCCGGGCTGCGCCGAGGAGTGCGTCGATCTGTGCGCGGGTCGGCCGGTTCATGCCGCCGAAACCCATGTACACGACCGAATCGTGGGCCTCGATCCAGCTCATGATGCCCGGATCCGGGGTGGCGGCCGACTCGGGTGGCATCACCGGGCCCACCATCTCCAGGTGCGCGGGCGCGCCGGGGAACCGGTACTCGATGCCGAACAGCGAGTGCCCGATGATCGCCGCCGCCTTGTCCGCGTAGACGGGCAACAGGCCTGCGGTGTTGCCGATGCCGAGTTCCTTGCGCTCCCGTACCAACGCCCACGTGGCCTTGATTCGCCGGGGGTGCAGGAAGACCCCGATCCGAGCCAGCGCGAACAACAGGTTGGTGAGCTTCTGCGCCGTCGTCATCCGCAACGGCAACCCGGAGAACGCGGCGGGAAAGGACCACGCCAGCGGCTTCGGGTAGAGATAGCTCACCATCGTCGGGGAGTTGATGACGAACGGGACACCGCGCGTCATCGCCGCGTCGAACATCCACGTCGCTCCGAGGTCGACGACGATCAACGCCGGCTTGATCTGGTCGATCGCGTTCAGCGACTGCTGGTAGAACTCGGCGGCGTACGGCCCGACGAGCGACTGGTCCATGAACGTGGCGAAGCCGCGAACCCTGGACTTCGAGTTCAGCTGCTGGAAGGTCTCCTCGCTCCAGTTGGCCGGCTGCAGCTCGGGAACGTACCTGCCGACGGGTACGAAGCCGATCCGCCCGTGTGGTGACAGCGCCTCGACGTCCGCTTTGCGGTCCTCGGTGCAACCGAACCACAGGCCCTCGACCCCGCGGCGGTCGAGTTCGCTCGCGATTGCCGCCAGCGGCGCGAAAAGACCGTGGTGGGAATGGCTGGTGAAGAGGATCGGGCGATGCTCATGGTCGGACACGGCTGCTGGTCACCTTTCGGTCATGCCGCCTGGATGCAAGCGATCAGGCTGCGGAGTTCCACGTTGAGGTAGTTGCCGTGGGCGAGCAGACCGGCGAGCTGGTTGAGCGTCATCCAGCAGTAGCTGAACGGCGTCTCGGTCGGGAAGTCGTCGTCCACGTCGATGACCACGTACCGGTTGACCGCGCGGTGGAAGCGGCCGCCTTCCTCCGACTGCATGGTGTCGTAACGGATCCGTGCCGGATCCGCCGACAGCACGGTGTCCAGGTAGAGCGGCCGGAACGCCTCGGGCACGCCGCTGTAGTTCCCCGGATGGCAGTGCACCGTGGGCGCCATCTCCGCGACGTTCATCGATCCGGCCTCGACGCGCGCTTGCACGAGGACGTGCAGCACACCCTCGATCGGCTTGGCGAGGAACGCCAGCAGCCCCGGCCCTGTCGGCTCGACGAGCGGCTGTGACCAGGAGGCGACCTCCCGCCCGGCTGCTCGCACGTCCACGCCGATCACCCGGAAGAACTTGCCGTCCTGGTGGGAGATCTCGGTCTGGGTGCGCAGCCAGCCGTTCTCCGCCACGCAGTGCAGCGGGACCTGCTGTTGCAACAGCTCGCGGCGGGTGCGTACCTCGGTGAGCCAGCTCAGCACCTCGCCGATGGTGTGCAGGGACTTCGCCTCTGCCGAGGTCGACCTCCGCACGTCGGCGGCGAAGTCGTCGCCGGGCACCTCTGCCACCAGGTCGTGCGCGGAACTGATCGTCGGCATGCACGACACCACGGTCCGCGTGTCCATGTTGACCAGGTGCGGCTCCTTGAGCAGCTGCCTGATCTGACCGAGGGTGAGCCAGCGGAAGTCCTCGCCGGGAGTCACTTCGTCGAAGACCTCGACCACCATGTTGCGGTTGCGCTTGCGCAGGAACCACGCGCCCTGCTCCGACTGCAGGACGTCCACGAGGATCCGGGCGTCGGGGTGGTGCCGGAAGTATTCGAAGTAGGGGACCGAGGAGCCCTGGTGGACCCTCGTGTAGTTGCTCCGGGTGGCCTGCACGGTCGGCGACAGTTGGACCAGGTTGACGTTGCCCGGTTCCATCTTTGCCTGCATCAGGCAGTGGAGCACCCCGTCGAACTCCTTCACGAGGATGCCGAGGACACCGATCTCGGGTTGCACGATGATCGGCTGTGTCCAGTTGCTCACCCACGAGCGGTCGGTGCGCACCCGCAGGCCCTCGATCGAGAAGAACCGGCCGCTGTCGTGCACGAGGTTGCCGGTGTCCTGCTGGAACCTCCACCCGCGCATCTCGGCGAACGGGATGCGCTCGATCTCGGCGCCGCCCAGCCGCTCATGGCAACCGGCGTACCAGGAGTGCAGATCCGCTGTGCTGGACACCGAGGTCTCGGTGGTGGCGGCGGACAACGCGAACCGCGCCGCGGTGCCGAGCTCGCCCAGAGCGGGTCGCTGTCCTGCCGTGAGCCGGACGTTCATCCGAGTTCTCCCAGGTGGTCGGCCGCCAGCAGCTGCAGCAGGCCGACGACCGTGGCCGCCGAGACGATCTTGCGCTGCGCGATGAGCTCGGGCACGCCGGCGAGCGGGACCCAGGCGATGCGATCGGACTCGAACGAGTCGGCGGGTGGGCTGACGAAGGTTGCCCCGTCGGCACGGAACACGTGTTGCTCGGCGTTGGTGATGCCGCTGATCGGCTGGATGTAGGCCAGCTCCGACAACCCGTGCGGTCGCCAGCCGGTCTCCTCCTCGGTCTCGCGGACCGCGGTCTGCACGAGGGACTCGCCGTCGCCGACCGCGCCGGCGGGGAGCTCCCAGCCCCAGCTGTCCGTGGCGAACCGGTGCCGCCACAGCATGAGCACCCTGGACGCGTCGTCGACGATCGCCACGGCCACCGCCGGTGGGAGCCTGACCAGGTGGTGCTCGTACCGCGCACCATCCGGCATCTCGACTTCGGCGAGCGTCAGCTCGACCCACTCGCTCCGGTACACCGGACGTTCACCGTGCACGATCCAGCGCACCGCCGACTCCTTCGGGCCGCTCGGAGACGACGATCACTCGCCCCACTTCAGGTAGATCACCGGAGGCTCACGGCCGGGCAGCTGGCGCAGGGTGCCGCAGTCGAGCCCGAAGACCTCCCGCAGCGCCAGCGTCTCGCCGGGCCACTTGGGATGGGCGAGCTCGTCGAACGCGAGGATGCTCCCCCTGGTGAGGTGAGGCCTGATGACCTCGAGGAGTTCCTTGGTCGGCTGGTAGAGGTCCAGGTCGAAGTACGCCATCGCGATGATGGTCTCCGGGTGCTCCTCCAGGTACTTCGGCACGGTCTCCCGCACGTCCCCCTGCACCACGAAGGTCCGCTGGGTGTGGCCGAACGGCTCACTGGCCTCGTGCGCCGCCAACACCTCGCGCAGGTGGTCGACCTCGTCGGTCGGAACCGCGAACCGGCCGCTCACCGCGCTCGGGCTGACCTTGTCGACTTCCGCCACGTCCGGGAACCCGGTGAACGTGTCGAACCCGATGATGCGGCGCAGCGAGTTGTAAGGCTCGTACACGCTGCGCAACGCGGTCAGCGCCGCGAGGTGGCGGCCGTGCAGCACACCGAATTCCATGATGACCCCGGGAACCTCGGGGAGCATCCGATAAAGCATGTCCATCGAAAGCAGATCGGTCAGCTGGTGCTTCCGCATGTAGACGGCCAAATTGTCGATCAGGTACTCCGGTGGAATCGGAGTTTCCGTCAACAATTTCGTGAGCCGTTCACGAACGGCTCGCTCCTGTTCCGATTCATGAGGAACAGTTCGGGGATCCCTGAACTTGCCGTTGGTCATGTCCGCGGACGCTATAGGGAGCGCGCTGGCAACAGCCTTGCAGAGGCCTTTCAGTCGCCGCTGGTCCCGCGCAGCTTCGCGTAGTGGGCGAGGCACTCCTCGTACGTCGGGAGCAGTCCCGACCCCGCCGCCTCGGCGAGCGAGGGCGCGACCAGGTCCTTGTCCGACATGACGGGCTCGCCGGTCAGGTTCCAGGGCAGTCCGAGGTCGGGGTCCAGGGCGTTGACCTCGATCATCGTTCCCGGCACGTAGGCCTCTGAACACAAGTAATAGACGCAGGTGTCGTCGGTGAGGGCCAGGAAGGCGTGGCCAAGGCCGTCGGCCATGTACACCGCCGTTTCGGTGCTCTCGTCGAGCTCTGTGACGTCGTAGGACCCGAACGCCGGTGACCCCACGCGCAGGTCGACGACGATGTCCAGAACGGCGCCGCGCACGCAGGTCACATACTTCGCGGTGCCCGGCGGGAGGACGGTGCCGTGGATTCCCCGCAAGGTGTTCCGCCGGGAAACCGAACAGTTCACCTGGGCGACGTTGAACGGATGGCCGATCACGCTGGACAATGCCTGGTCCTGGAACGACTCGTGGAAGTGACCGCGATTGTCGGAGTGGCGCTTCGGCGTGACGCGATACGCGTCGGGGACTCGCATCGGAGTTATGTCCACGTCGCGAAGCTAGCATTCACGTTCCCGTTGCGTCAGGCGTTCGCCGGACGCAACTGAGGGTGATGGCCATGCCGCCGGTCGGGCGATCATCGTGGCTGGTCGCCCCACCCCGCGAAGATCAGGAGTGTGGTGCCTCGAGTCTTCCCAACCTGCCTGTCGGAGTGACCTATAGCGGCTGGTAGGGTCCGCTCGAACCAGGGATGCTCCAGGGTCGGGGGTACCCCCGGCAGGCGCATGCGCACCGTGAGGTACGTTTAGTCCCGATCGTGACGATTCCCCAGGCGGAGTGAACGCTGGCCGGGAGAACCGGAAGGAACACAGTGGCGAAGCTGGCACTTCTTGCTGAGGGTGGCGAGTTTGTTCCCCCTGGCGCCAAGGACTTCTTCCTCCCACCGATCTTCGGCGGCGTCACCAAGCCGATGGTCTTGGTCGTCCTCTCGGTCGTCATCATCGGTGTGTTCTTCGTCCTGGCGACCCGGAACATGAAGCTCGTCCCGAGCAAGTTCCAGTTCGCCGCCGAGTCGATCTACGACTTGGGACGCAACACCATTGCCAGGGAGCAGATCGGCGGGAAGGACTTCAAGCCCTTCGTGCCCCTCATCCTCACGTTGTTCTCCTTCGTGTTGGTGAACAACCTCTTCGGGCTCATCCCGCTGGTGCAGTTCCCGACGCTGTCGCACATCGGGTTCCCGCTGGCGCTGTCGATCCTCGTCGTGTACCCGGTCTATCACTTCGTCGGGTTCAAACGACACGGATTCGTGGGCTATCTGAAGAAAGAGCTGTTTCCGGCGGGCGCGCCGAAGCCGATCTACCTGCTGCTGACGCCCATCGAGATCTTCACCAAGTTCATCATGAACCCGATCACGCTGGCGATCCGAGTTTTCGCCGCGATGTTCGCGGGGCACCTCATTCTCCTGGTGTTCACACTTGCTGGTGAGTACCTCCTGCTGGAGGCCGGCACCTGGTTGAAGCCGGTTTCTCTGATCTCCTTCGCCTTCGCCATCGCGATGACGTTCCTGGAGGCGTTGGTCATGGTCATCCAGGCCTACATCTTCGCTCTCCTGTCTGCGAGCTACATCGGTCAGGCATTGGCCTCCGACCACTGAGTGGTACTCAACAAACAAGCCTCCGATCCGCGCCTTCCGCGGAACGAGTTGGAAAGGGAATGCACAAGTGAGCGCTGCTATCGTTCTCGCCCAGGACGCCGCGAACATCAACCCCGGCCTCGCGCTGATCGGCTACGGCCTCGGCGCCATCGGCCCGGGTATCGGCGTCGGCCTGATCTGGGCCGCCGTCATCAACGGCACCGCCCGTCAGCCGGAGGCCCGTGGCCCGCTGATGAGCATCGCCTGGACGACCTTCGTCCTGGTCGAGGTTCTCGCTCTGATCGGCCTGGTTCTCTACTTCATCGCATCCGCGGCCTGAGCACCTTCTGATCGCGTAGGGAGACGACGTCGTGGTGAATTCCTTGGTCCTCGCTGCGGAGGGTCAGCCAAACCCTGTCCTTCCGCACACGTCCGAGGTCATCCTCGGACTGGTCGCCTTCCTGCTCCTGCTGTGGGTCCTGAAGAAGTTCGCGGTCCCGCGCTTCGAGGCGACTTACGCCGAGCGTACCGCCAAGATCGAAGGCGGCATCGAGAAAGCGGAGCAGGCGCAAGCCGAGGCTCAGAAGACGCTCGAGCAGTACAAGGAGCAGCTGGCCGAGGCTCGCGCCGAGGCCGCACGCATCCGCGATGACGCGCGGGCCGAGGGCCTGCAGATCATCGAGGAGTTGCGCGAGCAGGCGCAGGCAGAGTCGGCGCGGATCGTCGCGCAGGGTCAGCACCAGCTGGACGCGCAGCGCGCCCAGATCGTCGCGGAGTTGCGCGCCGACCTCGGCCGCACCGCTGTCGAGCTGGCGAGCAAGGTCGTGGGCGAGTCCCTCGAGGACGACACCCGCCGCCGTGGCACCGTAGACCGCTTCCTCAACGAGTTGGACGCCGTCTCGGCGCCCGCGAGCAAGTAGAGGCTGCCGATGACGTTGCATGCCGCAAGTCGTGAAGCTCTGGCAGCCGCTGAACTGCGGCTGCTGGAGCTGGCCGATGCCACCGCGTCGACCGGTGACCTCGCCAAGATCGGTGAGGAGTTCTTCGCCGTGCTCGGCCTGCTGATCGAGCAGCCGGCACTGCGTCGCACCGCCGCCGACGCCTCGTCGGAGCCCGCCGGTCGTGAGCAGCTCGTTCGCGGACTGTTCGCGAGCAAGGTGAGCGACGCGACCCTGCAGGTCCTGGTCGCCGTCGTGACCGCGCGCTGGTCCAGCCCGCGCGAGCTCGTCGACGGTGTCGAGTCGCTCGCGCGCACCGCGCTGCTGGTGCGTGCCGAAGGCGACGGCCAGCTCGACTCGGTGGAGGACGAGCTGTTCCGGCTCGGCCGCATCGTGGCGGGCTCGCACGAGCTCGAGCTGCTGCTGGCGGACCCCGCCGGTGCCGTCGACGGCAAGGTCGTGCTGGTCGACTCCCTGATCGAGGGCAAGGTCAGCCCGGTCACCAAGACGCTGGTGGACCAGCTGGTCCGCAACCCGCGCGGGGTGCGCGTGGCGGACGGGCTCTCCGAGCTCGCCGACCTGGCGGCCAAGCGCCGTCAGCGTTCCGTCGCGCACGTCCGGTCCGCGGTGGAGCTGACCGCGGAGCAGATCGACCGCCTGACCGCGACGCTGACCACGATCTACTCGCGCCCGATCGCGCTGCACGTCGAGGTCGACCCGGCCCTGGCCGGCGGCCTCACGATCAAGATCGGCGACGAGATCATCGACGGAAGCATCGCCGGCCGGTTGGCGGCACTGCGCCGCAATCTCGCCAGCTAGCCCCCGAGCCCTTTCCCAAGAACGAAGAAGTGAGAGCAGGAACGACATGGCGGAGCTGACGATCTCGTCGGACGAGATCCGCAGTGCGATCGAGAAGTACGTCTCGAGCTACTCCCCGGAGGTCAGCCGGGAAGAGGTCGGAACCGTCTCCGAGACCTACGACGGCATCGCCATCGTCGAGGGACTTCCGGGCACGATGACCAACGAGCTGCTCGAGTTCCCCGGCGGCGTCCTCGGCGTCGCCCTGAACCTCGAGGTCCGCAACATCGGTGCGGTCATCCTCGGTGACTTCGACAAGATCGAAGAGGGCCAGGAGGTCCGCCGGACGGGCAAGGTCCTGTCCGTGCCGGTCGGCGACGGCTTCCTCGGTCGCGTCGTCAACCCGCTGGGCCAGCCGATCGACGGCCTCGGTGACATCGTCGCCGACGACACCCGCGCCCTGGAGCTGCAGGCCGCGTCCGTGCTGCAGCGTCAGCCGGTGTCCGAGCCGATGCAGACCGGCATCAAGGCCATCGACGCGATGACCCCGATCGGTCGCGGTCAGCGTCAGCTGATCATCGGTGACCGCAAGACCGGCAAGACCGCGGTCTGCATCGACACGATCATCAACCAGAAGAAGGCCTGGGAGTCGGGCGACCCCAAGCAGCAGGTCCGCTGCGTCTACGTCGCCATCGGCCAGAAGGGCTCCACCATCGCGGGCGTCAAGACCGCGCTGGAGGAGGCGGGCGCACTCGAGTACACGACGATCGTCGCCGCCCCCGCTTCTGACTCCGCCGGCTTCAAGTGGCTGGCGCCGTACACCGGCTCGGCCATCGGCCAGCACTGGATGTACCAGGGCAAGCACGTCCTGATCATCTTCGACGACCTGACCAAGCAGGCCGAGGCGTACCGCGCGATCTCGCTGCTGCTGCGCCGCCCGCCGGGCCGCGAGGCCTACCCCGGCGACGTCTTCTACTTGCACTCGCGTCTCCTCGAGCGTTGCGCGAAGCTCTCGGACGAGCTCGGTGGCGGTTCGATGACGGGTCTCCCGATCATCGAGACCAAGGCGAACGACGTGTCGGCGTACATCCCGACCAACGTCATCTCGATCACCGACGGTCAGTGCTTCCTCGAGTCCGACCTGTTCAACGCCGGTGTCCGCCCGGCCGTCAACGTGGGTATCTCGGTTTCCCGCGTCGGTGGTGCCGCGCAGATCAAGGCGATGAAGGACGTCGCGGGCTCGCTGCGTCTGGACCTGTCGCAGTTCCGCGAGCTGGAGGCCTTCTCCGCGTTCGCGTCCGACCTCGACGCCGCGTCGCGCGCCCAGCTGGACCGCGGTGCCCGTCTGGTCGAGCTGCTCAAGCAGGGCCAGTACTCCCCGGTCCCCGTCGAGGAGCAGGTCGTCGAGATCTTCGCCGCGACCAAGGGCCACCTGGACGACGTGCCCGTCGCGGACATCCGCCGCTTCGTCGCGGACTTCAAGGACTCGCTGCGCCGCAACCACGCGGACCTGCTGAGCAGCATCGTGGAGACCAAGAAGTTCCCCGAGGACTCGCAGAAGCGCGTTGTCGCGGCCGTCTCCGAGTTCAAGAAGCAGTTCACCGCTTCGGACGGCACGACCATCGTCAACGAGGCACCTGAGAAGGCGCTCGACGCCGACAAGGTCGCTCACGAGTCGGTGAAGGTCCCCAAGCCCGAGCCCACCAAGAAGTGATCTGAGCCATGGGCGCACAGATTCGGGAGCTACGCCAGCGGATCCGAACGGTCAACTCGACCAAGAAGATCACGAAGGCGTACGAGCTCATCGCCACGTCTCGCCTCGCCAAGGCGCAGACCAGGGTCGCGGCCTCGCGCCCCTACGCGGACGAGATCACGAACGTGCTCTCCGCGTTGGCCGAGGCCTCGGCGAACCTCGACCACCCGCTGCTGACGGAACGCAAGAACCCGAAGCGCGCCGCTGTCCTGGTCGTGACCAGTGACAAGGGCATGTGCGGTGGCTACAACGCCAACGTCCTCAAGGCCGCCGAGCAGCTGATCCAGCTGCTCAAGTCCGAGGGCAAGGAGCCGGTGCTGTACGTGACCGGCCGCAAGGCGATCGGGTACTACACGTTCCGCCGTCGTGAGGTCACCGCGTCGTGGAGCGGGTTCTCGCAGACCCCGCACTACGTCAACGCCGTTGAGGCCGGTGACGCGCTGGTGGAGGCGTTCCTGGAGGGCACGGAGGACGGTGCGCAGGGCGTGGACGAGATCCACGTCGTGTACACCGAGTTCAAGTCCATGCTGAACCAGACGCCGACCGCCAGGCGGATCGCGCCGATGGACGTCGAGTACACCGGCGAGACCCCCAAGGGGCCGCGTGCGGTGTACGACTTCGAGCCCAGCGCGGAAGCGCTGCTCGGTGCGATGCTGCCCAAGTACGTGAAGACCCGGCTGTTCTCCGCCATGCTGGAGGCGGCGGCATCGGAGTCGGCGGCACGCCGCACGGCAATGAAGGCCGCGACGGACAACGCGACGGAGCTCGTCCGGAACCTCAGCCGGGCGGCGAACTCGGCCCGTCAGGCCCAGATCACCCAGGAGATCAGCGAGATCGTCGGTGGCGCCTCCGCGCTTACCGGTGGCGCAGGAAGTGATGAGTGACATGAGTGCTACTGCCACCACCACCCGCACCGGCCGTGTGGTCCGGGTGATCGGTGCGGTCGTCGACGTGGAGTTCCCGCGCGACGCCGTGCCGGAGCTGTTCAACGCCCTGAACGTGGAGATCACGTTCGAGGCCGTCGCCAAGACGCTGACCCTCGAGGTCGCGCAGCACCTCGGCGACAACCTCGTCCGCACCATCTCGATGCAGCCGACCGACGGTCTGGTCCGCGGCGCCACGGTGTCCGACACCGGCAAGGCGATCTCGGTGCCCGTCGGCGACATCGTCAAGGGCCACGTCTTCAACGCCCTCGGTGACTGCCTCGACTCGCCCGGCCTCGGCCGCGACGGCGAGCAGTGGGGCATCCACCGCAAGGCGCCTGCCTTCGACCAGCTCGAGGGCAAGACCGAGATCCTCGAGACCGGCGTCAAGGTCCTCGACCTGCTCACCCCGTACGTCAAGGGCGGCAAGATCGGCCTGTTCGGCGGCGCGGGTGTCGGCAAGACCGTGCTCATCCAGGAGATGATCACGCGTATTGCCCGTGAGTTCTCCGGTACGTCCGTGTTCGCCGGTGTCGGCGAGCGCACCCGTGAGGGCACCGACCTCCTCCTCGAGATGGAGGAGATGGAGGTCCTCCAGGACACCGCGCTGGTGTTCGGTCAGATGGACGAGCCGCCGGGCACGCGTATGCGCGTCGCCCTGTCCGCTCTCACGATGGCGGAGTACTTCCGCGACGTGCAGAACCAGGACGTGCTGCTCTTCATCGACAACATCTTCCGGTTCACCCAGGCCGGTTCCGAGGTGTCGACCCTGCTGGGCCGCATGCCTTCGGCCGTGGGTTACCAGCCGACGCTGGCCGACGAGATGGGTGAGCTCCAGGAGCGCATCACCTCGACGCGCGGTAGGTCGATCACCTCGCTGCAGGCCATCTACGTGCCCGCGGACGACTACACCGACCCCGCCCCGGCGACGACCTTCGCCCACCTGGACGCGACGACGGAGCTTTCCCGTCCGATCTCCCAGAAGGGCATCTACCCGGCCGTCGACCCGCTGTCGTCGTCGTCTCGAATCCTCGAGCCGTCGATCGTCGGCGAGGAGCACTACCGGGTCGCCCAGGAGGTGAAGCGAATCCTGCAGAAGTACAAGGAGCTGCAGGACATCATCGCCATCCTCGGTATGGACGAGCTCTCCGAGGAGGACAAGGTCCTCGTCGGTCGCGCCCGTCGCCTCGAGCGCTTCCTCGGCCAGAACTTCTTCGTCGCGGAGAAGTTCACCGGCCAGAAGGGCTCCTTCGTGCCGATCAAGGAGACCGTCGAGGCGTTCGACCGCGTCTGCAAGGGCGAGTTCGACCACTACCCGGAGCAGGCGTTCTTCTCCTGCGGCGGGCTGGACGACGTCGAGGCCAACGCCAAGAAGCTGGCCGGCAACTAAGACTGCCGTCTTCGAAGGGCCGTTCCTCCTTTGTGGAGGGGCGGCCCTTCAGGCGTTTCGGGGCGCACTAGGTTTCCATTCAGTGGAAAGCCCCCTCGCTGCTCGCCGGGGTGTCGCCGCACGATGCACGGCAACACCAGGGGCCCTCAGCGAGGAGGAAAGCGCGTGAACAAATGGGTGTTGCCGCTGTGTTGGGCCGCCGTCCTGCTCGACGGCTTCGACCTGGTCGTGCTCGGCACGGTGATCCCCGTGCTGTTGCAGGAGAAGCTGCTCACCACGGCGTCCGCCAGCGCGGTGTCCACGGCCGGTCTGGTCGGGATGATGCTGGGCGCATTGATCATCGGCACGATCACCGACGTGATCGGGCGCCGCAAGGTGATGATCTTCGCGGTGGCCGGGTTCTCGGCGTTCACGCTCGCCTGTGCGCTGGCGCAGGACGCGACGACGTTCGGCGTGCTGAGGTTCCTCGCCGGGCTGGGGCTCGGTGGCTGCCTGCCCACGGCGATCGCGATGGTCAACGACTCGCGGCCGCAGCAGGGTGGCCGGTCCACCACGCTCATCATGACCGGGTACCACGTCGGTGCGGTCATCACGGCGCTGCTCGGGATCGTGCTGATTCCCCAGCTCGGGTGGCGGGCGTTGTTCGTGGCCGGGGCGTTGCCGGCGCTGGTGCTGATTCCGCTGATGGTCAAGCACCTGCCGGAGACGGTGGCGCGCAAGGCCCCTGCGCGGGAGGCCGTCGGGTCGCTCTTCAAGCCGGGGCTGCGCAAGGCCACGGCGGCGTTCTGGATCGCCTCGTTCATGGGGCTGCTGCTCGTGTACGGGCTCAACACGTGGCTGCCGCAGATCATGCGCAGCGCGGGATACGAACTCGGCACGGCGCTTGCTCTTCTGCTCACGCTCAACATCGGTGCGGTGCTCGGGTTGCTGATCGCGGGTGCGGTGGCCGACCGGATCGGCATCAGGCCCGCGGTGATCGGGTGGTTCTCGGCGGCGGTGGTGTTCCTGGCGCTGCTGAGCATCAAGTTGCCGGGCGTCGGCGTGTACGTGGCGGTGCTGCTGGCCGGGTGCTTCGTGTTCAGCGCGCAGGTGCTGGTCTACGCGTACGCCGGGCGGGTCTACGAGGAGAACCGGGCGACCGGCATCGGATGGGCCGCCGGGATCGGCCGGCTCGGCGCCATCAGCGGGCCGTTGCTCGGTGGCGCGCTCCTCACGGCCGGGCTGGCGCATCCGTGGGGCTTCTACGCCTTCGCCGCGGTGGCGGCACTGGGCGCGGTCGCGATCACCGCGGTCGGGGCCAGGTCGAATTCGGTGGTCGAGCACGCCGCGTGATGGCACTGTCGGGGTATGCCCCGACATGCGCCGTACGACGATCCGGGGACGCCCGACGTCCGCTCGCCCTGGCGGTACCTGTGGTGGCTGGTGCGGATGCAGCCGTGGCGGGTGCTCGCCGGGGCGTGGTGGGGGTCGCTGTGGATGTGCGGGCTGATCCTGCCGCCGTACCTCATCGCACAGGCCATTGAGGACGGTCTCCGGGCCGGGAACCGGCAGGCGCTCGTGTGGTGGAGTGTCGCGTTGGTCGTGGTGGCGGGGTTGCTGGCGATCGCCGGGATGTTCCGGCACCGCACGATGTCGTTGGTGCGCACCGATGCGGCTCTTCGCACGGCCCAGGTGGTGGTCCGGCACGTCACGCGGCTTGGTGGCGTGGTGCGGCGGAGGTTGTCCAGCGGTGAGCTGACCTACGTGCAGAACGGTGACACTGCGCGGATCGCACACGCACTCACCAGCACCGGGCCTGGGGTCGGGGCGGTGATCGCGTACGCGGTGACGGCCGTGTTGCTCGTGCGGATCTCGCCGCTCGTTGCGGTAGTGGTGTTGCTGGGTGTGCCGGTGCTGGCCGTGGTCACCGGACCGGTGATGCGCAGGCTGCACGCGGTGGAGACCGGTTATCGGCACAGTCAGGGCGAACTGGCGGCACGGGCCGGGGACATCGTGGCCGGGCTGCGGGTGCTGTCCGGGATCGGCGGCAAGCCGGCGTTCGAGGAGCGTTTCCGGGCGATGTCCCGCGAGGTGCTCGCCGACGGCTACCGGGTGTCGCGGTGGGTGAGCTGGGTGCAGGCGCTCACGTTCGGGCTGCCGGCGCTGTTCCTCGCGGTCGTCACGTGGATCGTGGCGCGGATGGCGGTGACCGGGGCGATCACGATTCCCGAGATGGTCGCGGTGTACCTGTACGTCACGACGTTGATCATGCCGGTGAGCTTCTTCATCGAAGGTGCGGACTCGATTCCGCGGGCGTTGGTGTCGGCGCGACGGGTGATCGACGTTCTGTCGTTGCAACCGGATCCCAAGGACACCGACGCCGAGGCGTTCGACGTGAAGAGTGGCGCGCTGACGGTCGTCGTGTCCGAGAACGCCGCGGCGGCAAGAGAAGCCGTGGAACGGTTGCCCGGTCAGGTCGTCGTGGCCGACAACGACGACTACCTGTTCCGCGGGCCGGTGCGCGACGCGGTGTCGGTCGCGGACCACGACGACAGCGAGCTCGATCAGGCTGTGTGGGCGGCGGCAGCGGCGGACGTCGTGGAGGCGATGCCGGACGGGCTCGACTCCCACCTGGAATCGCAGGGCCGCAACGTGTCCGGCGGTCAGCGCCAGCGACTTCGGCTCGTCCGGGCGTTGATCGGCGAACCGGAGGTGCTGGTGCTGGTGGAACCGACATCGGCGCTCGACGCGGTGACCGAGGCGGCGGTGGCGCAACGGGTGCGGGAGGCCAGATCCGGGCTGACGACCGTGGTCGTGTCGTCTTCGCCGTTGTGGGCGGGGCAGGCGGACCAGGTGATTCACCTGGAGGAGGCCCGATGAACCGGCTCCCGATCGCGGACCGCCGCGAGGTCCGGCAGGCGGCCGTGCGGTTGTTGCACAGCGAACGGCGTGCGCTCGTGGCGGTTCTCGGCCTCACCGCGCTGGCGGCGTTGTCCGGCCTGGTCGGGCCTTACCTGCTCGGCAAGATCGTGGGCGGGGTGGACCGCGGTGAGATCACGCTGTCCACTGTGGATGTTCTGGCGCTGGGCGTGCTGGGCGCGGCGGTGGCGCACCTGTTGCTGGTGCGGTACAGCAGCTTGCTGACCGCACGGCTGGGCGAGCGGCTGCTGTCCTCGTTGCGCGAGGAGGCCGTGACCCGCACGCTGGCGTTGCCCGCACGGGTGGTGGACCGGCTGAGCACCGGCGATCTGCTCACGCGGGTGTCGAGCGACGTAGGCACGGTCGGCACGACGCTGCGCGACAGCGTGCCCGAGGTGCTCGCGGGGCTGGTACACCTCGTGGTCGTGTTCGCGGCGATGTTCCTGCTGGATCCGGTACTCGGCCTGGTGACACTGGCCGGGTTGCCGTTCGTCGCCTGGGTGACGCGGTGGTACCTCGCCCGTGCCCGCGACGCGTACCTCGTGGAGACCGAGGCCGCCGGTGACGTGGCGGAGCTGACCGCGGCGGTCGGCGAGGGCAGCCGGACGATCGAGACCTACGGGCTGCGCACCAGGATGGTCGCCGCCGCGGACGATGCCATCGCGCGCTCCTACCGGTCGCGGCTGCGGACGTTGCGGCTGCGCAACGTGCTGTTCCCGGTCAGCAGCTTCGTCAACACCGTGCCCACGGCGTTGGTGCTGCTCGTTGGCGGCCTCCTGTACGCGGCCGACGGCGTGCAGATCGAGGTCGTGGTCACCGGCAGCCTCTACGTGTGGCGGCTCGTCGAACCGATGGACCGGATCCTGTTCTGGGTGGAGGGACTGCAGCGCGGCGGCGCGTCGTTCGCCCGCGTGGAGGGGATCGGTGCTCACCTCGAAGCCGCGCCCGAGGTCGGTGAGCCGACTGACGACCGCATCGAGGTACGCGGAGTTCGGTACTCCTATGTGGACGGTCACGAGGTGCTGCACGGAGTCGACCTCGTTGTACAGCCGGGCGAACGGCTTGCGGTCGTGGGTGTGTCCGGTGCGGGCAAGTCGACGCTGGGCAGGCTGATCGCCGGCGTCGACCGGCCGGCGGAAGGCTCGGTGCTCGTCGGCGGGGTGCCGGTCGCGGATCTCACGGCGGCGGGTGACCAGCGGATCGTGCTTGTCACGCAAGAGCATCACGTGTTCATCGGCACGTTGCGGGAGAACCTCGCGATGGCCGCCCCCGACGCTGCCGACGAACGGCTCGTCGCGGCACTGCACACCGTGGACGCGGGCTGGTTCGACGACCTGCCGGCAGGGCTGGACACCGAACTCGGAGCGGGCGGGCTGCAGCTGGATCCCGCTCAGGCACAGCAACTCGCGCTCGCACGGGTGGAGGTCGCTGATCCGCACACGTTGGTGCTCGACGAGGCGACGTCCTCACTCGACCCGGCAACGGCGAGGCACGCCGAGCGCGCGATCGCGGCCGTGCGGGAGAGACGCACGGTGATCGCGATCGCGCACCGGTTGCAGACCGCGCGTGACGCCGACCGGATCGCCGTCGTCGACGCGGGCCGGGTCGTGGAACTGGGCTCCCACGACGATCTGGTGGCCAGAGACGGCACTTACGCGACGCTCTGGCGTTCGTGGCAGGGCGGTTAGGACAGCGGAACCATGGTGGTGGCGCCGTTGCGGAACACGGCCACCTCGGTCGTGCCGGGCGGCGCCAGCCACGCGTCCCTGCGCTCGTCGGGGCCCAGCAACGACCCGCGGTCGGCGAGGATCGTGCCCTGGTTGTCCGGCAACGCGATCCGCACCGGCACCGCCGCACCCTTCACCGCCGGGCCACCGGGCAGCACGCGGTCGAACGTGCCGTCGGGCTGGTAGAGCGCGCCGAGCAGTTCCCCGTTCGCGTCCAGCACCACCGCGTACCGGCCGTCCGGAAGCCAGGCACGCACCTCCCAGTCCACGTAGCGGCCTGGCGTGCTGCCGTAGTCGAGGTAGCCGCGCTTCTTCAGGTCGTAGACCCTCGACCCGTCCGGCTCCTTGCCGGGGCCGCTGGGTTCCTGACGGCTCGACGCCCACATCACGTCCATCCAGCCGAGGCCGGGGCGCGCCTCCACCACCTTCATCTGCTTGATCTCCTGGCGCGCGAGGAGCTGTTCGGCCGTGAAGTCGTGCGGGGCCGGAACCGTGTTCGCGCGCACGAACACGGGCTTCGCCATGGCGCCGGTCTGCACCACGGCCACTCCGCCCGTGAACGAGGGCTCCTGCCACTCGCGCGAGTACCTCAGGTCCGGTCCACGCACCGGGTTCGCCGACCAGAAGACCCGCTGCCCGAGGTCCAGCACCACGTACGTCGGTTCGGGACCGTCGACGAGGTAGAGGCCGCGCTCGTTCCCGGCGCCCCGGTAGGACACCTCCTGGTCCACCACGGTGCCGCGATGCACCAGGCCCACGAGCGTCTGCGGGCCGGGCGCGTTGTGCACCCGCACCTCCTGCACGATCAGCGACGCGGGGCCGTTCGCGGTGTTCGCCGCCCAGAACACGTGGGCGTCCGTTGAGATCTCGCTCACGATGTCACCGGTCGACGACTCCCTGTCCCACACCGCGAGCGACCGCTTGATGAACTCGGCGTCACTCGCCAGGTCACCCGTCGTCGTCGCGGTCAGCCGCGCGTCCGCCGCCGTCTGCGGTTCGGGGGAGGAGCGGGTCAGCACCACCCCCGCGGTCACGCCTGCCAGCAGCGCCACCGCCGCGGTGATCGCGACCAGCTTGCGCGTGTGCCGTCGTCGAGCCCCGGCCATGACGTCCCCCACGAATCCCGGCCGCACGTCCAGGTCGGCCGTCGCGGCCTCCATTGCGTCTTTCAGTTCCACGTCAGCACCTGCTCACCCATCAGCTCCCGCATGCGGGCCAGGCCCCGCGAGGTCTGGCTCTTCACCGTGCCGACGCCGCAGCCGAGCGTGCGGGCGGTCTCGGCCTCGCTGAGGTCGTCGAAGAACCTCAGCACCAGAACCGCGCGCATCTTCTTCGGCAACTGCGCCAACGCCCGCACCACGCTGTCCGTGTCCACGACCTGTTGCTCGTGGCCCCTGGTCGTCGGCGTCTCCGCGTGTTCCATCGGTGCTTCCGGCTTGCGGGCACGCCGCCGCCAGCGGTTCGCCGCCGCGTTGGCCATCGCTTTTCGCGCGTAGGCTTCTGGCGAGGTCCTGATCCGGCGCCACTTGCCGTACATGTTCATCAGGACGTCCTGCAGAATGTCCTCGGCGGCGGCTTTGTCACCGCCGCAGAGCAGGTAGGCGGTGCGCAGCAGTGCCTGCGAGCGCAACGCAACGAAGTCTTCGAAGTCCTGCATGTCCCCCCTCCGGCGGTTGTCGAACGTACTGACACCGGGCGGGGCGGCGAGGTTGTCAGGCACTCGTTTAGACTTCGGTTCGACTCCAGACGACGAGGGAGATACGCGTGGCCGAGATGACCGTTGAACTGGTCGCCGTTGAACGCCGCCTGTGGTCCGGTAAGGCCACGTCCGTTTCGGCGCAGACGACCGAGGGTGAGATCGGCATCCTGCCCGGTCACGAGCCCGTTCTCGGTCAGCTGGTCGAGGGTGGTGTGGTTCGAGTCCGCACGACGGACGGTGCGCTTGTCACCGCCGCCGTGCATGGTGGCTTCCTCTCCGTGACCGGCACCGGCGTATCGATTCTCGCCGAGGACGCCGAGCTCGCCGGCGAGATCGACGTGGACGCGGCGCGAACGGCGCTGCAGGACGCGGATGACGCCGAGCGCGCACGTGCGGCCGCGCGCGTGCGGGCCGTGGAACAGTCGGCCTGAGACCGGGCGCGAGGACCCTGCCGTGGGGATCACCGAGATTGCCGGATTGATCCTTCTTGGGGTGGCGATCGTCATCGCCTACTTCGCCTGGCGCCGCATCCGGCTGCTGCGTGAGGGTGGCGTGCACGTCGCGCTGCGCAGTGTGTTCGACGATCGTGGGCGTGGCTGGCACCTGGGTGTGGGGCACTACCGGGGCGACTCGTTCGCCTGGTTCCGGGTGCTCTCGCTCGGGTCGGGGCCTGATCAGCTGATTTCCAGAGACGGACTCGAGATCGACGCGCGCCGCGAGCCCACAGGGCCGGAGGCGTACGCGATGCCGGCAGGTGCGATCGTGCTGCGTTGCCGCTCCGGCTCTGGTGAGGTCGAGATCGCGATGGGCCCGGACGCACTCACAGGATTCCTGTCCTGGTTGGAGTCAGCGCCTCCGGGCCGTTCCATTCCCTGGGCTTCTTAATGCCATGAGGGTGACCTTCATGGACCTCAGGTCCATGAAGGTCACCCTCATGGCACTTCAGGCGTTCTCGCCCGGCTGCCAGAGGACGTCGCCGTCCGGGTTCGCGACGCGGGCCAGGATGAAGAGCAGGTCGGACAGGCGGTTGAGGTACTTCGCCGTCAGCACGTTCGTGTGCTCGGCGTCGTCCTCGATCAGCGCCCACGCCCGGCGTTCCGCGCGGCGCGAGATCGTGCGGGCCTGGTGCAGCAGAGCCGCGCCCGGCGTGCCGCCGTTCAGGATGAACGAGTCGAGCTTGCCCAGCCGCTCGTTGAACGTGTCGCAGTACCCCTCCAGGCGGTCCACGTACGCCTGGGTCACGCGCAGCGGCGGGTACTTCGGCTCCGGCACGATCGGCGTGCAGAGGTCCGCTCCGACGTCGAAGAGGTCGTTCTGCACCTTGCGCACGACCTCGTACACGTCAGGAGCCAGCTGGCCGAGCGCCAGCGCCACGCCCAGCGACGCGTTGGTCTCGTCGACGTCCGCGTAGGCCTCGATGCGAGGCGAGGTCTTGGGCACGCGGGAGAAGTCGCCGAGTCCGGTCGTGCCGTCGTCGCCGACCCGTGTGTAGATCTTGGTGAGATGCACCGCCATGAGTGCACTTTATGACTCGTACGTAGGATTGCCCCGTGAGTGAGCATTTCCGGGTACACGGTGGCGCACGTCTGGTCGGCGAAGTTGATGTCGTCGGCGCCAAGAACAGCGTCCTCAAGCTGATGGCAGCAGCACTCCTCGCGGAGGGCACCACGACCATCACCAACTGCCCGGACATCCTCGATGTCCCGCTGATGGCGGACGCGTTGCGGAGCCTGGGCTGCGAGGTCGAGCTCGAAGGTGACGTGGCGAGGATCACCACGCCTGCCGAGCTGAGCTACCACGCCGACTCCGAGGCGATGGGCAAGCTGCGCGCGTCGATCTGCGTGCTGGGGCCGCTGGTCGGCCGCTGCAAGCGCGCGGTCGTTGCGCTGCCGGGCGGTGACGCGATCGGCTCGCGGCCGCTCGACATGCACCAGAGCGGGCTCGAGAAGCTCGGCGCCAAGACCTGGATCGAGCACGGCTGCATCGTCGCCGAGGCCGAGGGCCTGCACGGCGCGCAGATCTGGCTGGACTTCCCGAGCATGGGCGCCACCGAGAACATCCTGATGGCGGCCGTGCTGGCGAACGGCACGACGGTCATCGACAACGCCGCGCGTGAGCCCGAGATCGTCGACCTGTGCCTGATGCTCAACCAGATGGGCGCGAACATCGAGGGCGCGGGCACCTCGACGTTGACCGTGCACGGCGTGACGGAGCTCAAGCCGACCGAGCACCGCGTCATCGGCGACCGGATCGTCGGTGCCACGTGGGGCTTCGCCGCCGTCATGACGCGCGGCGACGTGCGGGTGCGCGGAGTGAACCCGCACCACCTCGACCTGGTGCTGGAGAAGCTGCGCATGGCGGGCGCCGAGGTCACCGTCTACGAGGGCGGCGAGGACGAGGGCTTCCGCGTGGTCATGGACGGCCGGCCGAAGGCGGTCGACTTCGTGACGCTGCCGTACCCCGGTTTCGCCACGGACAACCAGCCGTTCGCGATCGCGCTGTCCGCGGTCTCCGAGGGCACCTCGATGATCACCGAGAACCTGTTCGAGGCGCGGTTCCGGTTCATCGACGAGATGATCAGGCTCAGCGCCGATGCGCGCACGGACGGTCACCACGCGGTGATCCGCGGAATCGAGAAACTGTCGAGCGCCCCGGTGTGGGCCAGCGACATTCGTGCAGGTGCAGGGCTTGTGCTGGCCGGTCTGTGCGCCGACGGGGCCACCGAGGTCTACGAGATCTTCCACATCGAGCGCGGTTACCCTGGGTTCGTGGAAAACCTCCGCAAGCTCGGTGCCGACGTGGAGCGCGTCAGCTCTTGAGCACCAGCCGCGCGTTCGCGACGTCCGCCGGGAACACCATCACCCGGTACGGCGCGTGCCGCGAACGCGTGGCACGCACCCCGTTCGCCTTCAGCTTCTGCACGAGGACCTTCGCCGCCTCCTCCGTGGGGACGAGGGCCACCTCGCTCAACAACCCGAAGTCCGTGCCGTCAAGATCCGGCACGGGCCGTTTGTCGTTGCCCACGAAGTACCTCAGCGCCAGAGCCAGTAGGCCGATCACGCCGAAGACGATTGCCGCCTGGTAGATCCCCGTCACCCCTTCATGATGCTCTGCCGTCACGATTCAGTGAGCAAGCGCACGCGCAGCAGGAGTTACCGGCCAGTACGCTCCATTGAACAACGTTGTGGGAGGTTGCTGTGCCGTACCCAGCTGATCGTGAACGCGACCGCCCCTGGGTGATGCGCACGTATGCGGGTCACTCCTCGGCCACGGCGTCCAACGAGCTCTACCGCCGCAATCTCTCGAAGGGCCAGACCGGTCTGTCGGTGGCCTTCGACCTGCCGACGCAGACCGGCTACGACCCCGACGACGAGCTCGCCAAGGGCGAGGTCGGCAAGGTCGGCGTGCCGATCAGCCACATCGGCGACATGCGGCAGCTCTTCGACCAGATCCCGCTCGCCGGCGCCAACACGTCGATGACGATCAACGCGACGGCCATGTGGCTGCTCGCGCTGTACGTCACCGTGGCGGAGGAGCAGGGCGCGGACCCGTCGGCGCTGGCCGGTACGACGCAGAACGACATCATCAAGGAGTACCTGTCCCGGGGCACCTACGTGTTCCCGCCGGGACCGTCGCTGCGGCTGATCACCGACATGGTCGCGTGGACCGTGACGAAGGTGCCGAAGTGGAACCCGATCAACATCTGCAGCTACCACCTCCAGGAGGTCGGCGCGACGCCGGCGCAGGAGGTCGCGTACGCGATGTGCACGGCGATCGCCGTCCTCGACTCGGTGCGCGACTCCGGTCAGGTGCCGCAGGAGAAGTTCGGTGAGGTCGTCCAGCGCATCTCCTTCTTCGTGAACGCCGGTGTGCGGTTCATCGAGGAGATGTGCAAGATGCGCGCGTTCACCCAGCTCTGGGACGAGATCACGCTCGAGCGCTACGGCGTCGAGAACCCGAAGCACCGCCGGTTCCGCTACGGCGTGCAGGTCAACTCGCTCGGCCTGACCGAGGCGCAGCCGGAGAACAACGTCCAGCGGATCGTGCTGGAGATGCTCGCGGTGTCGTTGTCCCGCAACGCCCGCGCCCGCGCGATCCAGCTGCCGGCGTGGAACGAGGCGCTCGGCCTGCCGCGTCCGTGGGACCAGCAGTGGGCGCTGCGCATGCAGCAGGTCCTCGCCTACGAGACGGATCTGCTGGAGTACGACGACATCTTCGACGGCTCGCCGGTGATCGAGGCCAAGGTCAACGACATCCTCGCCGGTGCGCGCGAGGAGATCGACCGCGTGCAGGCGATGGGCGGTGCGGTCGCCGCCGTCGAGTCCGGCTACATGAAGTCGAACCTGGTGTCCTCACTGGCGGATCGCCGCCGCCGCGTCGAGGCGGGCGAGGACATCGTGGTCGGTGTCAACAAGTTCGACACCACCGAGCCGTCGCCGTTGCAGGCCGAGGGCGCGAACGCGATCGAGACCATCGACCCGATCGTCGAGCTGCACGCCGTCGAGGCGATCCAGCAGTGGCGGACCACCCGCGACAACGCCGCCGTCGAGGTCGCGCTGGACGCGTTGCGCGAGGCCGCGAAGACCGACGAGAACCTCGTCGAGGTGACCCTGGCCTGTGCTCGCGCCGGCGTGACGACCGGTGAGTGGTCGCAGGCGCTGCGCGACACGTTCGGCGAATACCGCGCGCCGACCGGTGTTTCCGGTGCTTCGGCGTCCGGTGAGGCCGGGTCGGAGATCGCACGGGTGCGTGAGCGCGTGCGCGGGACCGGCGAGGAGATCGGTGAGCGGCTGCGCATGCTGGTCGGCAAGCCGGGCCTCGACGGGCACTCCAACGGCGCCGAGCAGGTCGCCGTGCGGGCCCGCGACGTCGGCTTCGAGGTCGTCTACCAGGGCATCCGCCTCACGCCGTCGCAGATCGTGGCCGCGGCCGTGCAGGAGGACGTGCACGTCGTCGGGCTCTCGATCCTGTCCGGCTCGCACCTCGAGGTCGTGCCCGCCGTGGTCGACGGGCTGAAGGCGGCCGGTGCCGGGGACATCCCGGTGATCGTCGGCGGCATCATCCCGCCGGACGACGCGGCGAAGCTGCGCGATCGTGGGGTGGCGCGGGTGTTCACGCCGAAGGACTACGAGCTGACCGAGATCATGGACGAGATCGTCACCGTGATCCGCGAGGTGCATTCCCTGACGTAGGGCCTTAGTGTCGCGGCATGGTTGACGTTGTGCGGGACGGGTCCGTCGTCCGGATCACGATGAATCGGGTTGCCCGGCGCAACGCGTTGTCGGCCGAGCACCTCAGCGAACTGCTGGAGGCGTTCCGCGAGGCGGGTTCGTCGGACGCGGCCGGCATCGTGCTGGCCGCCGAGGGGCCCGTTTTCTCCGCCGGGCACGACTTCGGGGACGTGGACGCCCGTGACGAGGAAGGCGTGCGGCTGCTGCTGGAGTTGTGCACGGTGCTGATGAAGACCATCCAGGCCGTGCCGCAGGTGGTCATCGCGCGCGTTCACGGGCTGGCGACGGCCGCCGGGTGCCAGTTGGTGGCTTCTTGCGATCTTGCCGTGGCTTCGCTGGACGCCGGTTTTTCTTTGCCCGGCGGGAAAGCCGGGTGGTTCTGCCACACGCCCGCCGTTCCCGTCGCGCGTTCCGTCGGGCGCAAGAGGTTGATGGAGATGGTGCTCACCGGGGACGTCGTGGATGCCGCGACGGCCGTCGAGTGGGGTCTGATCAACCGTGCCGTGCCCGCTGCGGAGTTGGACGCCGAGGTCGACGAACTGCTGGCGCGGGCCACGCGGGGGAGCCGGGCGTCCAAGGCCGTGGGCAAGCGGACGATCTACGCGCAGCTGGACCGTCCCGAGGCCGACGCCTACGACATCGCGCTGGCCGTCATGGCCGAGACTTCGCAGTCCCCGTCAGCCAAAGAGGGACGGGCGTCGTTCCTGGAGAAGCGGCCGCCCGTGTGGCCCGACTAGTCGCGAGGAGCCTCAACGCGTCCGCGGTCGGGCTGCCCGGCTCGGCCCGGTAGATCACCAGCTGCTGGCCGGGCGCCTCGCGGACGTCGAACGAGTGGTAGACGAACGTGAGCGGACCGACCGCCGGGTGCACGAAGTCCTTGGCGTCCTGGGTTTTTCCCCTCACCTCGTGCTGCTCCCAGAGCTCGGTGAAGAGGGCGCTTTCGCTCAGCGCCTCGACGATCTGCTTGAGGCGCGGCGACTTCGGGTCGGCGACTCCCCTCAGGTGGGCGACGGTGCTCTGGGCGACCCACTGCCAGCGCGGGTAGAAGCTGACGGCGGCGGGGTCGAGGAACGTCATCCTGGCCGCGTTGTCGGCGGGGGTGAACGGGTCGTACAGGGCCTCGGCCAGCGCGTTCATGGCGAGGATGTCGAGCACCGAGTTCATCACGAACGCCGGCATGTCGTGCATCCCGCTGATGAGCTGTCGCAGCGCCGGGCTGACGACGTCCGGCGCGTGGCCTTCGTCTGCGACGACTCCGGCGAGCCGGTGCAGGTGGGCTCTGGCGTCCGTGTCGAGTTTGAGCGCACGGCTGAGCGCATCGAGCACCTGCGCTGACGGGTTGGTCTCCCGGCCCTGTTCGAGACGGGCGTAGTAGTCGGCGCTCACGCCGGCCAGGACGGCGACCTCTTCTCGCCTGAGCCCCTTGACCTTGCGCTGGGTGTGACTCGGCAGGCCCGCGTCCTCGGGGTTGACGCGGGCGCGGTGGGCTTTCAGGAACTCTCCGAGCACGGTGTCGAGGTTAGTTGCGGGCGCCGCGCTCTGCCTGGGTGTGGCGCACCTAGGCAGAAGGTGTCCTGGTTGGAGGCGGTTTCGACGGCGATCGTTGTCGCCATGAGCAAAGTTGTGTTGATCACTGGAGCTTCGAGCGGTATCGGTGAGGCGACGGCCCGTGCGCTGGCCGCTGCCGGACATGAGGTGTTTCTCGGCGCGCGCCGGGTGGATCGGCTGGCGGCGCTGACCGAGGAGATCGGCGGCTCGTACCAGGCGTTGGACGTGACCTCGCGGTCCGACTTCCAGTCGTTCGTCGACGCGGCGGTCGCGCGGTACGGGCGGGTGGACGTGCTGGTGAACAACGCGGGTGTGATGCCGTTGTCTCCCATGGACTCGCTGCTCGTCGACGAGTGGGATCGCATGGTGGACGTGAACATCCGCGGTGTGCTGAACGGGATCGCGGCGGTGCTGCCGCTGTTCCGCACCGGCGGCCACATCGTGAACGTCGCCTCGATCGCCGCGCACAGCGTCGCGCCCACCGCCGCCGTGTACTGCGCGACGAAGTACGCGGTGTGGGCGCTGTCCGAGGGGCTGCGGCAGGAGCGCACCGACCTCCGGGTCAGCGTGATCTCGCCCGGTGTCACGGAAAGCGAGCTCACGGACAGCATCACGGACCCGTCGGCGGCGGCGTTCATGGACACCTATCGCAAGGACGCGCTGCCCGCGTCCGCGATCGCCGACGCCATCGCGTACGCGGTCTCGCAGCCTTCGTACATCGATGTGAACGAGATCGTGGTTCGGCCGGTCGGGCAGCGCTAGGCACCGGTTGTCGAGCCGGGCCTGATGATCATCAGCACGGTGACCACGGCCCACAGCAGGTTGAAGATCCCGGTGTACATGGCCAGTCCCTTGATGTCCCTGGTCTTGATGGCCTTCTCCTGGCCCGGAAGGATTTTGAGGGCCAGCACGAACGCGGCGGCGGTGGTGAGCGCGATCGACACGATCACCCAGGGGTGGCCGGTCACGCCCATCACGCCGGCCGTGGCGAACCCGAACACCGGCACCGAGATGCCGATCAGCGCGTAGACGCGGCAGATCCTGTGCAGGAGTTCGGGGTTGCCGTTGGTGGTGACGGCCTTCGGGAACATGCTGGCGGCGACGGTGACCGGGCCGATGGCGAGGATCGCGGCGAGGACGTGCAGCGAGAGGAACAGCTTGCTCATGCGGCGCTCCAGACGGTGCCGCGGCGTTCGTGGGCGAAGAGGACCTCGACCTCGTGCGCCTTCCGTGCACCCTGGTTGCGTTCGACCAGGTACAGGGCGAGATCCACGCCGGAGGTCACGCCCGCGGCCGTGAGGAGGTCGCCGTCCTCGACCAGGCGGGCGGGGATCGCGTTCACCCCGAACCGGGCGAGCGCGGGCAGCCCGATGTGGTTGGTCGTGGCCGTCCGTCCGCTGATCAGGCCGGCGGCGGCCAGGAGCAGGGAGCCGCCGCACACGGTCGCCACCGTCAGGCTTTCCTTCGCGAGTGCCTGGCCCAACGGCTCGGCGAGGGTGGGCAGCGCCTTGCCGAACAGTGCGATGACCTCGTCTTCCGCGTAGGCTGCGGCGCCGGGGATCACCACGATGTCCGCGCGTGCCGGATCCAGCTTCGCGGTCGCGCTGAGCGACAGCATGCCGAGGCCGGCGAGCACCTCGCGCGGGCCTTCGGCGGTCACCAGTTCGGCCTGAATTCCGCCTGCCGTCAACGTTTCGTACGGCCCGATCGCGTCCAGCGGATCGAAGCCGTCGAACAACACCACCTGAGCGAGCATCCGCCCCTCCTCCTGTCGTTGATCAAGACGGTAGGCGTGGCGGGGGTTGTCGAGAACTGGCTGGAATGCCATGTTCCAACGGATTCTCGCCAGCTACCGTGGAGGCATGCACGAGGTGGCGGTACTGGTGATGGACCGGGTCGTTCCGTTCGACTTCGCGATGCCCGTCGACGCGTTCAACTGGACCGGGCGCTACCGGGTCCGGGTCTGCGGTCCGAAGAGGACCGTCGAGACGGAGTTTTTCACGCTGAAAGTGCCGCACGGCCTGGATGTGCTGTCCGAAGTGGATACGATCGTGCTCGCCGGGCACGACCCGGACCTAGTCGTGCCCCGGCAGGTGATCGAGGCGTTGCGGCAGGCCGCGGACAGGGGTGCCCGGATCGCGTCGGTCTGCACGGGGGCGTTCGTGTTCGCGGCGACCGGGTTGCTGGACGGGCTGCGGGTGACCACGCACTGGCTGGCGGCCGATGAGCTGTCGGCGCGGTTCCCGGCCCTGGTGGTCGACCCGGACGTGCTCTACGTCGACAACGGCCAGTTCCTGACGTCCGCCGGTGCCGCGGCGGGAATGGACCTGTGCCTGCACATGATCCGGCGCGACCACGGGTCCGCGGTGGCGGCCGACGCGGCTCGGCTGGCCGTGATGCCGTTGGAGCGCGAGGGCGGGCAGGCGCAGTTCATCGTGACGCCACCGGCGGCGCCGCAGGGCGCGGAGCTCGAACCGGTGCTGCGGTGGATGGAGGAGAACGCCGGCCGTGACCTGACCCTGGCGGACATCGCGGACCACGCCGGCATGAGCACGCGGACGTTGAACCGGCGGTTCCGCGAGCAGACCGCGACGACGCCGCTGCAGTGGCTGCACCGGGCGCGGGTCCGCCAGGCGCAGCACCTGCTCGAGACGACGAACCAGCCGGTGGAGCTGATCGCGAGCCACGTCGGGTTCGGTTCGGCCACGGCGTTCCGCGACAGGTTCAAGCGGATCGCCGGGACCTCACCCCACGCTTATCGGGCGGCTTTTCAGGGCTGAGAGTGTTCGTGCAGCAAGAGGAGCGTGTAGGCGGCGATCGACTGGGCGTCGGTGATCTCGCCCTTCGCGATCATCGTCTCGAAGTCGGCGCGGGCGAACCACGCCGAGCGCATGTCCTGCTCCTCGAGTTCCCGCTCGTGGAAGCCCTCGGTGAGCTCCGTCGCGAGGAACACGCTGCCGCGCTGCGACGTCAGGCCGGGCGCGACGTCGAGCAGACCCAGATAGATCATCTTGCCGGCGCGCAGGCCCGTCTCCTCGCGCAGCTCGTGGCCGGCGAGCTCGAGCGGGTCGGAGTCGGCGCGGTTCGGCGCGGTGCCCTGGGGGAACTCCCAGCGGCGCAGGCCGAGCGGGTAGCGGAACTGCTCGACGAGGCGGATGCGCTCGCCGTCGAGCGGGATGACCAGCGCGTAGTCGGGCTTGTCGACAACGCCGTAGATGCCCGTCGTGCCGTCCGCGCGGCGGATCGGGTCTTCCCTGACGGTCATCCACTGGTTTGCGTACACCTGACGGGTGCCGAGGCTTTCCACGCCACGGACCGTACCTAACGTCAGGTTTCTGGACGCACCCCGTAGCCTGTCGCGGTGCGTCTCGTCATCGCTCGCTGCCAGGTCGACTACGTCGGACGACTCACCGCCCATCTGCCGATGGCTCAGCGACTGCTGCTGATCAAGGCCGACGGTTCGGTGTCGATCCACTCCGACGACCGCGCGTACAAGCCGTTGAACTGGATGAGCCCGCCCTGCTGGCTCATCGAGGACCCGGACATCTGGACGGTGCAGAACAAGGCGGGGGAGAAGCTGATCATCACCCTCGAAGAGGTGCTGCACGACTCCAAGCACGAGCTCGGCCCCGAGCCTGGCCTGCAGAAGGACGGTGTCGAGGCCGACCTGCAGAAGCTGCTCGCCCAGCACGTCACGACGCTCGGCGACGGCTACACGCTGGTGCGTCGCGAGTTCCCGACCCCGATCGGCCCGGTCGACCTGATGTGCCGCGACGGTGCCGGTGTCTCGGTCGCCGTGGAGATCAAGCGGCGTGGCGAGATCGACGGCGTCGAGCAGCTCACCCGGTACCTGGAGCTGCTGAACCGGGATCCGCTGCTGGCGCCGGTGCAGGGTGTGTTCGCGGCGCAGCAGATCAAGCCGCAGGCCCGGACGCTGGCCGAGGACCGCGGCATCCGGTGTGTGGTGCTGGACTACGACGCGTTGCGCGGGATCGAGCCGGACGAGTTCCGCCTGTTCTGATCAACGGCGCCGCAGGCGCATGCGGTAGGAGACCATCCGCATGTACTCGGAGTTGGGTCGCTCGTGGTCGTCCAGCTCCATCAGCCGGTAGATCGACGGGATACCGCGGTCGTTGTCGACCATCTCCCCGATCTCGTCGCGGATGGCCTGCGGCAGCGCCTCCCAGAGCGGCTTGGCTTCGCAGGACGGGCAGATGCTGCCCGCGTCGGCGGCACCGCCCTCGATCTGGCCGTCGCACTCCGGGCACGACCACCTCGCCCGCAGCGACGCGCAACGCTCGCACGCCGGGTTCAGGAAGTGGTCCGGCCGGAACGTGGCTCCTGGTACGCCGCACATCGTGCAGTTGATCGGAAGCCCAGCGCGTTCGGCCACCGCGAGCAGCGTCGCGTCGATCTCTTCCGAGCTGACCGTCTGCAGGTAGCGTTCACGAAGCCAGTACCGGGCGAGACCAACGTCGCCCTCGGCGAGGTGGGTCTCGACCTTGGTGCGGAGGTCGTCCGGCAGTTCGATCACGGGGTCAGTGTCGGCCGGTGCGGGAGTCCGCCGCACCCCATTTCTGATGAGCGCCCCACCTCAGGTCGTGGTTTCGTGATCAAGCACATGGGGTAAGAACTCGCGCACCTGGAGTAGTGTCCTCTCCTGGTCGTTGCTGTTCGACTTTGTTGGAAGTCTGGGAGGTGGGCGGTGTCGGTGTTGGCCGAGGCGGACCTGCGGCTTGATGCGGGACCGATCGACTACGCGTTGCTCGTCATCTATTTCGTGGTGGTACTGGGCATCGGCGTGATGGCACGACGATCCGTCTCAACCAGCCTCGACTTCCTGCTGTCCGGGCGATCACTCCCGGCCTGGGTCACCGGGCTCGCGTTCATCAGCGCGAACCTCGGTGCCCTTGAGCTGATGGGCATGACGGCCAACGGCGCGCAGTACGGCATGGCGACCGTGCACTACTACTGGATCGGCGCCATCCCGGCGATGGTGTTCCTCGGTCTGGTGATGATGCCGTTCTACTACGGCTCGAAAGTGCGCAGCGTTCCCGAGTTCATGCGCCGCCGGTTCGGCAAGCCGGCTCACCTGGTCAACGCCATCAGCTTCGCCGTCGCGCAGATCCTGATCGCGGGCATCAACCTGTTCGCGCTCGCGGTGATCATCGACGCGCTGCTCGGGTGGCCGTTGCCGGTGTCCATCTGCGTCGCGGCGCTGGTGGTGCTCGCGTACACGACGCTGGGTGGTCTCAGTGCCGCCATCTACAACGAGGTGCTGCAGTTCTTCGTCATCGTGGCCGCGCTGGCGCCGCTCACGATCATCGGCCTGATCAAGGTCGGCGGCTGGCAGGGGCTGGTCGCGAAGGTCACCGACCAGGAGCAGCTGTCGGCCTGGCCCGCGACGGAGCTCACCGGCATCAACAGTCCGGTGTGGAGTGTCGTCGGGCTGGTGTTCGGTCTCGGTTTCGTGCTGTCGTTCGGTTACTGGACGACGAACTTCGCCGAGGTGCAGCGCGCGATGAGTGCGAAGTCGATGTCGGCGGCCAAGCGGACGCCGATCATCGGTGCGTACCCGAAGGCGCTGATTCCGGCGATCATCATCATTCCCGGCATCATCGCGGCCGTGATCGTGCCGGAGATGGCGCAGCTCAAGGCCGGCGACACGAGCAGCGGCGTGGCCTACAACAACGTGCTGCCGTTGTTGATGCGCGACCTGCTGCCCAACGGCATCCTCGGCATCGCGATCACGGGCCTGCTGGCGAGCTTCATGGCCGGTGTGGCGGCGAACGTCAGCTCGTTCAACACGGTCTTCACGTACGACCTGTGGCAGGACTACATCAAGAAGGACAAGCCGGACGAGTACTACCTGCGCATCGGCCGTCTCGCGACCGTTGGTGCGTGTGTGCTCGCGATCGGCACGGCCTTCATCGCGGCCTCGCTCGGCGGGTCGAACATCATGGACTACATCCAGGCGCTGTTCTCGTTCTTCAACGCGCCGTTGTTCGCGACGTTCATCGTCGGCATGTTCTGGAAGCGGATGACGCCGACCGCGGGCTGGGTCGGTCTGCTCGCGGGCACGTTCACCGCGATGTTCGTCTACGCGATCTCGGAGCCGTCGTTCGGCATCGAGTGGCTGGAGCTGCCCGGTCAGGGCGCCAGCTTCCTGGGTGCGGGACTCGCGTTCGCGGTGGACGTCGTCGTGAGCGTCGCGGTCAGCCTGGTCACGCGGCCGAAGCCGGACAGCGAACTGGTCGGGCTGGTCTACAGCCTGACGCCCAAGGAAGACAGGTCGCACTCCACCACCGGCGAGGACGCGGGCTGGTACCGCTCGCCCGCCCTGCTCGGTGGCGGAGTGCTGGCGCTGACGACCGTTCTCTACTTCATCTTCGGCTGAGGGAGGCTGCCATGAGGTTGTTCGACCTGCGATTGATCATCGCGTTCCTCTTCGGCGTGTACGGCGTCGTACTGGTCGTGATCGGGCTCGGCTTCACGACGGCCGAGGACCTCACGAAGGCCGAAGGGGTCAACATCAACCTGTGGGCCGGCATCGCCATGGTGGTGCTGTCGGCGGTGTTCGCCGCATGGGCGACGCTGCGGCCTCAGTTCGCGAAAACGGCTACGACTGCGGACGACCTGGGTAAACAGGGTTGAAGGCCTCGATCGTCCACGCGTCGAGCCAGTTGAATGCGCGGCGAATTCGGTTAACCACGTCTCTCCTTCTCTCGGGGTCTTCACCTGGTACAGCGCGTTGATCTTCTGAATCGTTCCCGTTGCGGTGAGTGACATCGACCACCGCGGCAACCCGGGGTACTGCCCACGAACGCCCGCAAAGGTCGCTACCGTGCACGTCGTGCCCCGCTTTCGTGCCACTGCGCTGCTTGCCGCTGCCGCGCTGCTGATGACCGGCTGTGCCACCGGTCCGGGTCTGGCCAAGACCAACTCGCCGCGCCGCACCGTGCAGGCCGGTGCGGAGACGAGCTCGGCCGACCCGTCGGCCAAGCCGTCCGCGCAGCCGAACAAGCCGGTCGACCCGGCGTTCGCGGCCGAGCGGCTGCGGTTGATCAACCCGTGCGCGTTGATCGAGAAGGAACTGCTGCAGACGGTCGGCACGCCGGCGCAGTACACGAGCAGCAACTACACGCGCTGCTCGAACTACATGAAGGACAAGGCGGGCAAGACGCTCAACATCGCGCTGGACATCGGCTACACGCTCACGTCCAGCGACCTGAAGAACGCGACCCAGCAGCTCGCCGGGCTCAAGAGCGGTGAGCAGAAGCTCGGCACCACGTCGTGCTCCCGCACGGTCGTGACGCAGGAGAACCCGGCACAGGCCGTGCGGGTCCAGGTGAGCACCAGTTCCACCAACGCGGCCACCGAGATGTGCGAGCCCGGACGTAAGGTGCTCGAGGGCGCGGTCCGCAAGCTCAAGGGCAACCCGCAGAAGTACACCCCGCCGAAGGGGTCGCCGGTCGAGGTCGACCCGTGCACCATCGTGGACAAGGCGACGCTCGCACCCGTGCTCGGTGCCTCGCCGCGGTCGCTGCCGTTCGGGCTGCACCAGTGCTCGTGGTCCGGGCAGAGCGGGCAGATGCAGCTGGAGTTCAAGACGGCGCGCATCCCGAAGGACGGCAAGTTCGACAGCAAGTCGGTAGAGGTCGACCTCGGTGGCGGTCTCAAGGGCTACCAGGTGCTCAAGGACGGCCCGTTCCCGACGTGCGAGCTGGTCATCGTCCGCACCAAGGACTCCAGCGACGCGGGTGAGATCGCGGAGTTCAACGTCGGGGCCTCGAAGGAGAAGGAGCTCGACCGCTGCCAGGCTGCTCAGGCCTTCGCCAAGGCCGTGCTGCCCAGCCTGCCCAAGCCGTGACGGGGCCAGGCGGGGGCTGAAAGTTCTTCAAGTACGCGTTAGGGTCAAGGTTACTGGCTAGTATCAGGAGGGCCCAATGACGCAGACCGCTCCGGACAGCGCGCTGTCGGCCGATGGCGAGCAGCGGCGGTTCGCCTCACTGGACCCGCGCACCGGTGAGGTCGTCGCGCAGCACCCGATCCACACGGCCGCCGAGGTCGAGGACGCGGTGTCCTCGGCTCGTGAAGCCGCCGCGTGGTGGGCGGGCCTCGGTTTCGAGGGGCGCAAGACCAAGCTGGACGCGTGGCGCAGGGTGCTGTCGCAGCGTGCCGACGAGTTCATCGCGTTGATCAGCGCGGAGACCGGCAAGCCCGCCGACGACTCCCGCGTCGAGATCGCGCTGGTGATGGACCACCTGCACTGGGCGTCGCGGCACGCCGGACGCGTGCTGGGCAAGCGCCGGGTCCCCTCGGGCATGCTGATGATCAACCACAGCGCGACGCTGGAGTACCGGCCGCTGGGCGTGATCGGCGTGATCGGGCCGTGGAACTACCCCGCGCACACGCCGATGGGCTCGATCTCGTACGCGCTGTCCGCCGGCAACGCCGTCGTGTTCAAGCCGTCCGAGTTCACGCCGGGCGTCGGCACGTTCCTCGCTTCGACGTTCACCGAGGCGGTGCCGGAGTACCCGGTGTTCCAGGTCGTCACGGGCTTCGGCGAGACGGGTGCGGCGCTGTGCGCGTCGGGCGTGGACAAGATCGCGTTCACGGGTTCGACGCGGACGGGCAAGAAGGTCATGGCTGCCTGCGCCTCCTCGTTGACGCCGGTGCTCGTCGAGTGCGGCGGCAAGGACGCGCTGATCGTCGACTCCGACGCCGACCTGACCGCCGCGGCGGAAGCGGCGATCTGGGGCGCGGTGTCGAACGCCGGCCAGACGTGCGCGGGCGTGGAGCGCATCTACGTGGCCGAGGAAGTGGCCGACGAGTTCATCGAGATCGTGGTGAAGCGGGCCCGCAAGCTCAAGCCTGGTGGCGAGCCGAACGCGAACCTCGGGCCGATCACCATGCCGGCGCAGGTGGAGATCATCCGCGAGCACGTGCAGGACGCGCTGGACCGCGGTGGCAAGGCGCTGGTCGGCGGGCCCGACTCGATCCGGCCGCCCTACGTCGAGCCGGTAGTGCTGACCGACGTGCCGGAGGACTCGCTGGCGGTCACCGAGGAGACCTTCGGGCCGACCGTGGTGATCAACCGGGTGCCCAACGCGCTGGAGGGTGTGCGGCTGGCGAACCAGTCCAAGTACGGACTGGGTGCCGCCGTCTTCTCGAAGGCGCGCGGTGAGGAGCTGGCGGCCGAGCTGCGGGTGGGCATGGTGTCGGTCAACTCCGTGCTGACCTACGCGGCGATTCCCGGGCTGCCGTTCGGTGGCGTCGGCGACTCCGGGTTCGGGCGCATCCACGGCGAGGACGGGCTGCGCGAGTTCGCCTACGCCAAGGCCGTGACGAAGCAGAAGTTCGCCTCGCTGATCAACATGGCGACGTTCGACCGCTCTTCCATGGCGGGCAAGCAGATGCTGCGTCTCGCGCGGATGCTCTTCGGACGGTAAGAGCACCCGCGCGAGCTCGCTGGTTGTTAGGCGCCGAGCTGCTTCTGCAGGTCGTCCAGGACCACGTTCGCGGCCAGCACGCCGAGGCCGAGGAAGTAGGTCTCGTCGGCGACCGGCTTGGCCTTGCCCGCCTTCACGGCGTTGAGGCCCTTCCACAGCGGACCGCCGAGGACGTCGGGCTGCGCGGTCTTGGCCGGGTCGCCGTAGGTCGAGTAGATGACGAAGTCGGCGTCGGCCTTGCTGATCTGCTCCGCGCTCACCTCGGCGGCCAGTTCGTCGACCTGGGACGGGGTCGGCTGCGGGATCTTGGCGTCGATCAGGATCGTGCCGATGAAGGACTTCTTGGCGTACAGACGAATCTTGCCGGGCATGAAGCGCAGGGCCGTGACGGTCGGGCGCACGCCGAGCTTCTTCTCGATGGCGGTGCCGGCCTGGATGGCCTTGTTCGTGTAGTCCTCGAGCATCTTCGCGGCGTCGGCCTGACGGTCGAGCGCGGCGGCGTTGAGGATGAAGTTCTCCTTCCACACGTAGCCGGGGCGCACCGAGAAGACGGTGGGGGCGATGGCCGCGAGCTTCGGGTAGAGGTCCTTCGCGCGGAGCTCCGAGCCGAGGATCAGGTCAGGATTGAGCTTGGTGATGGCCTCGAGGTTGAGGTTGTTGATCGTGCCGACGTTCTCCGGCGTGCCGCCCTTGTCCCCGATGTAGGAGGGCATGGTCGGGGAGCCGTCGGTGTAGGCGATGCCGACCGGCTTGATGCCGAGGGCGACGACGTTGTCGAGCTCGCCGGTGTCGAGCACGATCACCCGTTCGGGCTTCTTCTCGAGCTTGGTCTCGCCCATCGCGTGCTTGATGGTGCGAGGGAACTCGCCGGGCTTGGAGGTCGTGCCGAATCCGTTGCTCAGTTCGGTGGCCTTGCCGAAGTCCGCGCCACCCTGGGCGACGGAGGGCTTGTCCGGCGTGCTCGGGCCGCAAGCGGTCAGGGTCAGGGCGACTGCGACGAGCAGCGCTGCTCTCTTCGACACGAGGTTGTTCCTCCACTACGGAACGTGATGTTGACCTGCGGTTATTAGGGCAGGCTAACGGTACTGGGGTATTTGGCCCGTTCCGAGTGTCAGACCCCCGGAGTAAGAAGGAACACGGCCACCACCGATCGGGAGGGTGAGAGATGAAGAAGATCATCAATGATCCGGAGACCGTGGTGCAGGACGCGCTGCGGGGCATGCAGGCCGCTCATCCCGATTTGCTGTCCGTGCACTACGACCCGGCCGTGGTGGTGCGCGCGGACGCCCCGGTGCAGGGCAAGGTCGCGCTCATCTCGGGCGGCGGATCCGGCCACGAACCGTTGCACGGAGGGTTCGTCGGGCGCGGCATGCTCGACGCGGCCTGTCCCGGCGCCGTGTTCACCTCGCCGACGCCGGACCAGGTGCTCGACGCGGTGTCGCGGACGGACGGCGGCGCGGGCGCGTTGCTGATCGTGAAGAACTACACCGGCGACGTCCTGAACTTCGAGACCGCCGCCGAGCTGGCCGAGTCCGAGGTGCGCAGCGTCGTGATCGACGACGACGTGGCGGTGAAGGACTCGCTCTACACGGCGGGCCGGCGCGGCGTCGGCGGCACGGTGCTGCTGGAGAAGATCGTGGGCGCGGCGGCCGAGCGCGGAGACGACCTCGCCTCCTGTGAGGCGCTCGCGCAGCGGGTGATCGGCTCGGTGCGGTCGATGGGCCTGGCGCTGACCGCGTGCACGGTGCCGCACGTGGGTTCGCCGAGCTTTGAACTGGCCGACGACGAGATGGAACTCGGCGTAGGCATCCACGGCGAGCCGGGCCGCCAGCGGGTGCCGGTCGGTACCGCAGCCGAGATGGTCGCGGCACTGCTCGACCCGATCGTGTCGGACCTGCCCTTCGCCGCCGGTGACCGGGTGCTGCTGTTCACCAACGGGATGGGCGGAACTCCGCTGATCGAGCTTTACTTGGCGCACGGCATCGCGGAGAACCTGTTGGCTGATCGGGGGATCACAGTGGAACGCAGGCTCGTAGGCCCGTACATCACGAGCATGGAGATGCAGGGCATGAGTCTCACACTGCTCAGGCTGGACGACGAGATGGCCGAGCTGTGGGACGCACCGGTGCACACCCCCGCACTGCGGTGGGGAGTCTGAGGTGGGGTGCACGGCAGCAGACGTCGTGGCCGCCCTGCGCGCCGCCACACTCGTCGTGCAGGAGCACCGCGACGAGCTGGTGCGCCTGGACCAGGCGATCGGCGACGCGGACCACGGCGAGAACCTGAGGCGCGGCTTCACCGCCCTGCTGTCCCGGTTGGACGCCGAGGAGCCCACAACGCCCGGCAAGGCCCTGAAACTCGTGGCGACCACGCTGATCTCCACCGTGGGCGGCGCGGCAGGCCCGTTGTACGGCACGGCTTTCCTGCGCGCGTCGGCCGCGGTGGGTGATGCCGCCGAGCTGGACAGCGAGGCCGTGGCCAAGGCCCTGCGAGCCGCGCTCGACGGCGTGGTGGCGCGCGGCAAGGCCGTGGTGGGCGACAAGACGATGGTGGACGCCCTGACTCCGGCCGTGGCGGCTGCTGTCTCTGCCGCTGGTTCCGACGCCGTTGATGGCTCGGTGGCGGCGGTGTTGTCGGCGGCGGCCGATGCGGCTGCGGAGGGGGCCGAGTCGACCGTGCCGATGGTGGCGCGCAAGGGGCGGGCCTCGTACCTCGGCGAGCGCAGCGCCGGCCACCTCGATCCTGGTGCGCGCTCGACTGCTCTGTTGTTGCGCGCCTTTGCGGATGCGGCGGCCAAGGCATGACGGCCGTGGGGGTGCGCTCGCAGGCCGGTGTGGTGCGGGCCGGTGTGGTGCGCGGCCGTGTCGGCGGGGTTGCCGTGCGGGTTGGTGAGGCTGCCTGCCTTGGCGGAGGGGCGGTGCCGGCATGACAGCGCCGTCGCCGGACACCAGCCGAGTCGGGCTGGTCGTCGTCTCGCACAGCGAGATGCTCGCGAGCGGCGTCGCCGAACTGGCCTCGCAAATGGCCCCCGACGTCGCCGTGGTGCCCGTCGGCGGCACGGACGAGGGCGGGCTCGGCACGGACTACGGCGCCGTGGTCGAGGCGCTCGCAGATGCGGACTCCGGCGGGGGCGTGGTCGTCCTCTACGACCTGGGCAGCGCCAAGATGACCGCCGAGATGGCCGTGGAGTCCGCCGACGACCCGGCCCGGTACACCGTGGTGGACGCGCCGCTGGTCGAAGGCGCCGTGGCCGCTTCCGTTGCCGCACAAGGAGGCGCGTCGCTGGCCGACGTCGCAGCCGCCGCCGAGGGCGCGTCCGGCGAAACCCCGGCAACCGTCCAGAGCCGCCCCGCGCTGCACCTCGTGCCGGATGCGGTGTCCGCGGAAGTGTTGCTGACCAACGAGGTCGGCCTGCACGCCCGCCCTGCGGCGTTGCTGGCGCGGACGGTCGCCGAGCTCGACGCCAACGTGGTGGTCCGCTACGGCGACGAGGAGGCGAACGCCGCGAGCGTGCTGGCGTTGATGGGACTGAGCGCTCCGGGCGGCAAGTCGATCACCGTGCTGGCGACGGGGAAAGACGCGCGCGAGGCCGTCCGGCGCATCGAGGAGCTGGCGGAGAGGGGGTTCGACGACTAAGCGCCGTTCATCCGGCCCAGCGTGGACATCGCAGGGCAGGGCGATGCCGCCCAGACCGCGGAGAACGGAGTGGGTACTGCTGCCGGGCCGTGGAGAACGAGTAGGTGCTGCGGCCCAGGGCGGTGGAGACCTGAGTCGGCGCTTCGGCCCAGGCCGTGTGGGAACGGAGTCGGCGCTGCGGCCCAGGCCGTCGAGACACTTCGTCGGCTTTGTACGGCCCAAGCCGTGCGGAGAGTTAGAACCGGAGCACCGCCGCCCAGACCCGCGGAGAGGAAGCCAGGCGCCGATCCGCAGGCACCTGACCGCAACCCGGACGGCTCTGCCCCGCACTGCCCCATACGTGTTCAACCAGCACGGATACGGGGTCTAGGCGTTTGCTAGACCGATAACTGTTTCGATCCTGATGGCGAAGCTCACGGCCTCTGTTTGCGCTGGGAGTGGCATAGTCGCCCGCAAGTTACTCCTTGGTAGCCCACGCTTAACCGCGGGAGGTCTGCAGTGGCGCGCGAAATCAACACCGTCGGAGTCGTCGGCTTCGGAACCATGGGCGCGGGCATCGTGGAGGTACTCGCGCGCACCGGGCTCGCGGTGAAGGTGGTGGAAGTCGACGCGACCGGCATCGAACGCGGCCTCGGGCACCTGGAGCACTCCACCAGCCGGGCGGTCCGGCGCGACAAGCTCTCGTCGGACGAGAACACGGCGCTCCACGGCCGGATCACGACGAGTCTGGACCTCAACGACCTCGCCGACTGCGATCTGGTGATCGAGGCGGTGCCGGAGAGCGTCGAGTTGAAGGCGCGGATCTTCTGCGCGCTGGACGAGATCCTCAAGCCCGAGGCGATCATCGCGTCGAACACCTCGTCGCTGTCGATCACCGAGATCGGCGTGCACACGAAGAGGCCCGGCAAGGTCGTCGGCCTGCACTTCTTCAACCCGACGCAGGTGCTGAAGCTGGTCGAGGTCGTGCGCACGGTCGTCACGGAGCCGGACGTGATCACCGACGTGGTCGCGTTCACCGAGCGCCTCGGCAAGTCGCCGGTCGTGATCGGGGACAGGGCGGGCTTCATCGCGAACGCGTTGTTGTTCCCGTACCTCAACCACGCGGTGAAGATGCTCGAGTCCAAGTACGCGACGCGCGAGGACCTCGACGCCGCCATGCGGTACGGCTGCGGCTACCCGATGGGTCCGTTGGCGCTGCTGGACCTCATCGGTCTGGACACCGCGTACGAGATCCTCGACACGATGTACCACCAGTCGCGCAACAGGCTGCACGCGCCGGCGCCGCTGCTGAAGCAGATGATCACCGCGAACCTGCTGGGGCGGAAGACCGGGCGCGGCTTCTACAGCTACGACGGGCCGGACTCGCCGGTGGTCGTCGCGGACACGCAGACGCCGCAGTCCGATGTGGACGGTGCGGTGCCGGCGCGTGACGTCCAGCGGGTCGGTGTCATCGGCACCGGCACGATGGCGACGGGCATCGCCGAGGTGTTCGCGAAGCGCGGTTACGACGTCGTGCTGCGGGCTCGCAGCCTGGAGAAGGCCGAGAAGGCGATCGGCGCGGTGCGCAAGTCGCTCGACCGCGCGGTGTCGAAGGGCAAGCTCGCCGAGGCCGACCGCGACGCCACGCTCGCCCGCATCCTGCCCGCAGTGGAGTTCGTGGAGCTGGCGGACTGCGACCTGGTCGTCGAGGCCGTCGCCGAGGAGATCGGCATCAAGAAGGAGGTCTTCGCGGCGCTCGACGAGGTGTGCAAGCCCGGCGCGGTGCTCGCGACGACCACGTCCTCGCTGCCGGTCATCGAGGTCGCGGCGGCCACGAGCCGGCCCGCGGACGTCGTCGGCCTGCACTTCTTCAACCCCGCGCAGATCATGAAGCTGGTCGAGATCGTCGAGACGATCTCGACGGGCGCCGACGTGGTCGCCACGGCCCGCAAGATCTGTCTCGACCTCGGCAAGCACCCGGTGCACTGCGGCGACGTGGCGGGCTTCATCGTCAACGCGTTGCTGTTCCCGTACCTCAACGACGCGGTGAAGATGCTCGAGGCCCACTACGCCGAGGCCGACGACATCGACAACGCCATGAAGGTCGGCTGCGGCTTGCCGATGGGACCGTTCTCGCTGCTGGACGTCGTGGGCCTGGACGTGTCGCTGGCGATCCAGCGGACGCTCTACCTGGAGTTCCGCGAGCCCGGCTTCGCGCCGGCGCCGTTGCTGGAGCACCTGGTCACGGCGGGTCGCCTCGGCCGCAAGACGGGCAAGGGCTTCCGCGACTACACGTGACCGGTACAGGAGGTGTGCCGCTAACAGGGGCACCATGCCGGGTCTGGCATGGTGGTGACATGCGTCGACTGGTGCTCCTGTTGGCTGTCCTCCTGCTCGCGTCCGGCTGCGCCCAGACGACTGTCGGCGGCACCCCGGTCGCGCAGGCGCCGCTCGACGCCGAGTCGCCGTTCGGCCAGCAGCCCTCCACCGACCCGAGCGCGTCCCAGGAGCCCGACCCCCAGAACGCGCCGATCGACGGCGAAGTGCAGGGCGTGTGCGCGAAGCTCAAGTGGACGGACCTGCCCTACCCCGGCGGCAAGGCCGAAACGCCGCCCACGCAGATCAACTACGACTCCACGTTCGACCAGTCGTGCCGCTGGACCACGAAGATCGACAACTTCGAGGTCGGTGTCTCCCTGCGGTTCCGCGAGGGCAGGCAGATCACCATCGAGCGCACCACCGGTGACTGGGACGTCAAGGGCCGCAAGGTGACCTACCTGGACCGCTCGGACGAGCCCGACGTCGAACCGTCGTGCGTGCTCGTCGTGCCCTACGACGGCGGTGGGCTCGGAATCATCATCATCGACTCGTCCGGCAAGTTCGGCACCGTGTGCGACCAGGGTCGCAAGGTCGCCGAGGTGCTGATCGACCGCGAGACGGCCTAACCGCAGCAACCCCCGCCGCAGCACCCGCCGCCTCCGCCGCCCTGCGACTGTTGCTGCGTGCCACCGATACCGGCCATGGACAGCAGCTTCACCGTGTCGGCGTGGCCTTCCGGGCAGCTCGCGGGCGCGGACGACTCGCTCATCGGACGCTGCAGCTCGAAGGTGTCGTCACAGCTTCGGCAACGGAACTCGTAGGTCGGCACGGGACGATTCTACGAGCGGTTACCGTGTTCTCGTGCCACGTCGTAACACTCCCAAACCCGAAGACGCCCGGCCCCTCGGTGGCGGCGTCGGCTGGGCGCGTGCCGAGTCGGGTCCGGACGGCGAGTGGCTGGTCCGCGCCATCTCGGGCGCGCAGGCGCAGAAGACCTACCGCTGCCCCGGCTGTGACCACGAGATCCGCCCCGGCACGCCGCACGTGGTGGCGTGGCCCGCGGAGGACACCGGCTCGGTGGAGGAACGGCGTCACTGGCACCAGGCGTGCTGGGAGTCGCGCGGCCGACGAGGTCCGACCGCGCGACGCTGGTGAGCTTCAGATCCCTACCTGGGTGCGCCACCGCTCCAGCCGTGCGCGGAACTCCTCCGGCTGCTCGACCGGCATGAGGTGCCCGGCCCCTTCGACGCGCTCACTCGTGCTGTGCCGCAACGTCACCGCGAGCTTCGCGGCCACGTCGGGTGGCGTGATCTTGTCCTGGTCGCCGACCAGCACCAGCGAAGGCACGTAAGCTTTCTCCAGCACGTCCGTCGAATCGAGGCGGGCGGCCATCGCCCGCTGCCACCACGCGACGTCCTCCGGCCGTTGCGCCAGGATCATGGTGCGCACGAGGTTCTTCGCCTCGTCCGACGCGTTCGGTCCGAGCAGGTTCGGCAGCATCGCGTCCGGAATCCAGCCGACGCCTTCGCGTTCGACCCGCTCTGCCATGGCATGCCGGTTCTCCGCGGCTTCCGGCGCATCCGCGGTGTGCTTGGTGTCGGCGAACACGAGGCCCTTCACCCGCTCCGGCGCTCGCCTGAGCACCGCCATCGCGACGTAGCCGCCCATCGAACAACCACCGAGCAGCACGCTGTCGAGACCGCGCGCGTCGAGCTCCTCCACGACCTGGAGCGCGAGCACGTCGAGGTCCGGCTCGCCGTGGCCGCGGAGGTCCGGCGTGATCGCGCCCGGAACGTCCCACATCCGCGCGTCGAGCGGAAACGCGTGCAACAGCACGAGGTCGTCCATCAGGCCTCCCATTCCGGCGCCAGCACCGACCACACCTCGAGGTTCTGCCTGACCCCGCGGTGCGGGTAGTGCGAGCGCAGCACGCCGTCCTTCGTCATCCCGAGCCGCCGCGCCACCGCGATGCTGGTCGCGTTCTCCGTCGACACCAGCCACTCAACCCGATGCACGCCGCGGTCGCGAATCGCCCAGTCGATCAGCACCGTCGCCGCCCGCGTCACCAGCCCCTTGCCGACCGCGGCCGGCTCGAGCCAGCACCCGACCTCGGCGCGCCCCTGCGGGATGTCCATCACCCGGAACAGCACCCCGCCGACCAGCTTGTCGTCGAGCCAGATCCCGTAGATCCGCCCGGTGTCGCTGGCGGCCTTGTCGGCGTAGCTCTGCAACAACTTCCGCGCGTGCTCGAGATCTTTCGCAGCGTCGGCGAACGCGATGTGCCGGCCGATGAACTCCCGGCCGCGCTCGATGTGGGCAAAGAACTCCGGCGCTTGGAAGGGCTCCAACGGCCGTAGCTCCGCCCCGTCACCCAACGACCTCACGAACATCATTTCCCCCATGATGAGTATGTGACTCGAATCGTATTGGTGCGCCACGCGCAGTCCGTCTGGCCACGCTTCGGAGAGCCGGACTACGACGAGCGTCCGTTGAGCGAGGACGGCCTGGCGGAAGCGGAGTCGTTGGTCGCGCGCCTGACCGCTCTCGCTCCGGCGGCCGTGTTGTCGAGCCCGCAGTTGCGTGCGGTGCAGACCGTGAGGCCTACCGCTTCGGCTCTCGGGCTGGAGGTGGCGACGTGGCATGAGCTGCGGGAGTGGGATTCGGGTCTGGTGCCCAGCGCGGATTGGGAGACGCCGTGCTCCTACAGCTGGGCCAACCCGGCGGCTTCGCACGGGGATGGGGAGAGTCTCGACGAGCTGACCGTGCGGGCGGGGGAGGCGTTGGCGCGCGTGGCGGCGCTGTACCTGGACGCGACTGTGGTGGTGGGGTCGCACGGAACGTTCCTGTCGCGGGCGCTGATCTCGGCTGGGCGGCAGGTGGATTGGGAAGTCCACCGGACGATGCCGATGCCGGCTGTCTACGAGATCCGGCGCTGATCAGCGACAACGCAGAATTGTCGGTGTCGGCTGGGATAATTGAAATCAGGGGTCCCCCTGGGCGGGGGACCTCTGCGTCAGCTTGGCGCGCACCGCGAGGGTGGGGGTGCGGTGGGGCGGCGCGCACCACACGAGGCCGGCGGGGGCGCGGTGGGGCGGCGCGTGCCGTGGGGGCGGCGCGCACCACGAGCGCAGCGGGGGCGGCGCGTGCCGTGAGGGCGGCGCACACCACGAGCGCAGCGGGGGCGGCGCATGCCGTGCGGGCGGCGTGCACCACGAGGGCGGCCCCTTTGCGGCGGCGCGCTTGCAGGCGGCGCGTGCGAAGGGTGTCGTGCGCGGTGAGGGGCTTGCGCCGTCAGGACTTCTTGGCCGGCTGCGGACGGGCGATCTTGGCCGTCGGCCCGTCCACCTGCGGCGCGTTGGCCGGCTTGCTAGGCGTGGGCTGAGCAGTCGGCGGCGGGGTCGGAACGGCCTGAGGAGCCGCAGCCTGCGTGGGCTGAGCCGGAGCGGCCTGAGCCTGAGCCGCAGCACCCGGAGCACCCGCGCCACCCGGAGCCGGAGCAGGCTGAGCCGGAACCTGCTGCCCACCAGGCGCAACACCGTCCACCGACCCCACAGCGGCGGAAGCCGCCTCCTCCTCCACCGGGTCGAGCAGCGGCACCACGTCCTGCAGAGCCGTGCGCACCCCGTGCAGCTGGTGCGAGAGGCGGTTGCGGAGGTTGCGCAGCTGGTCGACGCGCTGGGTGGCGGCGGTGGTGCGGCGGTTCGCTTCCTCGGTGGCCTCGCGGACTCGGCGGTTCGACTCGTCGGTGGCTTCCTGGATGCGGGCGGTGGCTTCGGTCACCGAGTCGTGGCGGCGGCGGTTGGCCTCTTCGGTGGCTTCGCGCACTCGGCGCTCGGCTTCGGCTTTGGACGTCGTCTGTTCGGTGGCGATGGCGGCGCGGACTCGGGCTGCTTCCTCGGCCGCTTCGCGCAGGCGGCGGTCGGCCTCGGACTTCGAGGTGGCCTCCTGGGTGGCCAGGGTGGCCATCGCCTCGCTGCGGCGGGCGGCCATCGCGATCTCGAAGTCCTCCTCGACCGTCACGCGGCGGGCCTCGGAGTCGTCGGCGATCTTGCGGGCGGCGGACTCCGCCTCGGAGACGATCTTCTCGGCCTCCGCGCGTGCGGTTGCCAGGACGCCCTTGTGCTCGGCCTCCATGGCTGCGCGGCGCTCGTCCAGTTCGACGATCAGCTTCTCGTAGCGCTGGCGGAGCACACCCGCGTCGGCTTCCGCCTTCGTGCGGATGTGCCCGCCCTCTGCTTCGGCACGGGCCTTGATCTCGTTCGCCTCGTCCTGCGCCAGGCGCAGCATGCGCTGGAGGCGCTCGGAGAGCCCCTCCAGCGTCGTCGGCGGCAGTGACAGGCGTTCGACCTGGCTGCGCAGCTCGGTCATGTCCGAGCGCGCGGCCTCCAGCTGGCGGGCCAGATCGGACGTCTGGGACACGGCGGCATCGCGGTCCGCGGCGAGCAGCCGCAGGTCCGAATCGAGGCGTTCGAGATGGTCCTCGACCTGAGCGCGGTCGTAACCGCGCTTGACGATGTCGAAGCCGGATCCCAGAGGGACGAGGTCACGGTCGTCGGCGAGGGGGCCCATGCCCTTCACGCTACCCGTTCGAGTAACCCCGGAAGGTCACACACCCCGGAATCGGTTGATTGCCGTGAGGTGTTGTGCGCGCAGTTCGTGATCCAGCACACCAAGACCTTCCGAAGGGGCAAGGCACAGCACGCCGACCTTGCCCTGGTGCGCGTTGCGGTGCACGTCGTGCGCTGCCTGGCCCGTTTCGTCCATTGAGTACACCTTGGACACTGTCGGGTGGATCTTCCCCTTGGCCACCAAGCGGTTCGCCTCCCACGCCTCGCGGTAGTTCGCGAAGTGCGAGGAGATGATGCTCTTCAGGTTCATCCACAGGTAGCGGTTGTCGTACTGGTGCATGTACCCGGAGGTCGAGGCGCACGTCACGATCTTGCCGCCCTTGCGCGCCACGAACACCGAGGCGCCGAACGTCTCACGGCCGGGGTGCTCGAAGACGATGTCCGGGTCCTCGCCGCCCGTCAGCTCACGGATGCGAGCGCCGAACCGCTTCCACTCGCGCGGGTCCTGCTCGTGCTCGTCCTTCCAGAACTTGTAGCCCTCGGCGGACCTGTCGATGATCAGCTCGGCGCCCATCGACCGGACGATCTCCGCCTTCTCCGGCGAGGAGACGACGCAGATCGGCGTCGCGCCACCGTTGAGCGCGAACTGCGTGGCGTAGGAACCGAGACCGCCGGACGCGCCCCAGATCAGGACCGTGTCGCCCTGCTTCATGTTGGCGCCGTTGGTCGACACCAGCTGCCGGTACGCGGTGGAGTTCACGAGGCCGGGCGACGCCGCTTCCTCCCACGTGAGGTGCTTGGGCATCGGCATCAGCTGGTTCGACTTCACCAGCGCGAGGTCCGCGAGACCACCGAAGTTCGTCTCGAAGCCCCAGATCCGCTGCTGCGGGTCGAGCATCGTGTCGTTGTGCCCGTCCGGCGCCTCCAGTGGCACGTCCAGACAGTGCGCCACGACCCGGTCGCCCGGCTTCCACGCGGTGACGCCGGGACCGGTGCGCACCACGACGCCGGCCAGGTCCGAACCCACCACGTGGTACGGCAGGTTGTGGCGGCCGCCCAGCTTCTTCAGGAAGCCGAACGTCGACACCGGCTCGAAGATCGAGGTCCAGACGGTGTTGTAGTTGATGGCCGAGGCCATGACGGCGACCAGCGCCTCGCCAGGACCGAGCTCAGGCGTGGCGACCTCGTCGACGTGCAGCGACTTGCGAGGGTCTTTGTCCCTCGTCTCGAGGCCCGAGAACATGTCGGCCTCGTCCGCGTGCACGGTCACGCCTCGATAGCTCTCGGGCACGTCCAACGAGCCGATGGCGTCCAGCTCGTCGGCCAGGATCGCATCAAGGATCTTCTGCACGGCGGCATTCCTTCCCAGTGAGGGATAGTCGCAGGTTGCCGGAGGTTACTCATGAGTAAACGATCCAGAATCACGCCTGTGAGGGATTCCACTCAGATTTCTTGACCGGGCGGCCAACCAAGCGGAGCATGGGAGGTGTCCGAGAAGGAGGAGGTGGAGGTAATGACCAAGGCGTGGAGCAGGTGGCAGGACTGGGCCGAGGTTGCGATCGGCGTTCTGGTGTTGCTGTCTCCGCTCGTCGTGGACACCTCGAACGCGGCCATGTGGACGATGATCGTGCTCGGCGCGCTCATCGCGATCGACGGACTCGTCGACCTCGCCATGCCCGCGATGATCTACGGGGAGTACGTGCAGATGGTGCTCGGAGCACTGCTGTTCATCTCGCCGTGGGCGATGAGCTACACCGACATGATGGCGGCCTCGTGGGTCTCCTGGGTCGGTGGCGTGCTCACCGTGGCCGCGGGGGCGCTGGCAATGCCCGCCGCGAACGCCGCGCACTCCGCTGCGGCCCAGCCGCACTGATCGATCGACAGCCCGTGGGCCCAGGAGTTGTTCTTGGGCCCACATCCCCGTGTCTGGGACTCATGGAGGAACGCGTGGAGGATTCGGCCAAGGAGCGCATCCTGGCCGCGGCCGAGGAGCTGTTCGCCGACTCCGGCTTCGACGCCACCCCGACCTCGCGCATCGCCGAACGCGCAGGCGTGCCGAAAGGCCTGGTGCACTACTACTTCAACCGCAAGAGAGACCTGCTGGCCGCGCTCGTCGCGCGGTTGCCGGACAGCACGGTCGACCACCGCAGGATCGTCGTGGTGGGGGACATCGCCGAGTCGCTGAGGAGACTCGTCGCGGCACTAGACGCGCGCTTGAACGCCTCACCGCTGCTGTCGCACCTGTTGTGGCGTGAAGCGGATACGCATTCGGCTGTCCGCGATGCCATGCAGGCGCGCTACGACAACGTTGCGACGCAGATCAAGCAGGTCATCATCGCCGCGGGCGGCGCGGCGGTGGCGATCAAGGACGTCGAGGCCGCCGCGGCGCTCCTCGCGCTGGCCGTGAGCTACCGGCATTCGGTGGCACGGCACAGCGACGAGGAGGATCCGATCGATCGAGAACTGAGCTTCGTCGCTAGTGCGCTGACGCAGCAGGCTCGACCAGCTCGATGAGGACGCCACCGGCGTCCTTGGGGTGCACGAAGTTGACCCGGCTGTTCGACGTGCCGCGCCGCGCCTCGGCGTAGAGCAGCCGCAGGCCCTTCTCGCGCAGCACGCCGGCCGCGTGGTCCACATCGGACACCCGGTAGGCGAGCTGCTGCAGGCCGGGGCCGGAGCGGCCGATGAACTTGGCGATCGTCGAGTCCTCGGACAGCGGCGCCAGGAGCTGGATCGCGGTGCCGTCGTGGTCGCCGGGCGCGTGCAGCATCGCCTCGCGCACGCCCTGCTCCTCGTTGACCTCCTCGTGGGCGACCTCGAGCCCGAAGTTGTCGCGGTAGAACGCGATCGCCACGTCGAGGTCGGGCACCGCGATGCCCACATGGTCGATCGCGGTCACGAATCGAGCGAGTTCTGCGTTCATAGCGGGGAAGGGTAACTACCTGATCGGTGCAGGTGCCTCTGTGCGGGGTCTCACACGATTACCGCCCAGTAGCCCCAGGTATGGTGCCTAGTTAACGACCGTTCGCTCTTCCAATGGAGGCAGTTGTGTCCGGTTCCGTGATCGTCGCCGGGGCTCGTACCCCGATGGGCCGACTGCTGGGATCGCTCAAGGACTTCTCGGGCGCGCAGCTCGGTGGCGTCGCGATCAAGGCGGCACTGGAACGCGCGGGCGTGGCTCCGGAGCAGGTGCAGTACGTGATCATGGGTCAGGTGCTCACCGCGGGCGCCGGCCAGATCCCGGCGCGCCAGGCCGCGGTCGCCGCCGGCATCCCGATGAGCGTGCCCGCGCTGACCATCAACAAGGTCTGCCTGTCCGGCGTCGACGCCATCGCGCTCGCCGACCAGCTCATCCGCGCCGGCGAGTTCGACATCGTCGTGGCCGGTGGCCAGGAGTCGATGACCCAGGCGCCGCACCTGATGCCCAAGTCGCGCAGCGGGTTCAAGTACGGCGATGTCCAGATGCAGGACCACATGGCGCACGACGGCCTGTTCTGCGCGTTCGACCAGGTCGCGATGGGCACCTCGACCGAGAAGTACAACGGCCGCTACGGCGTCACGCGCGAGGAGCAGGACGCGTTCTCCGCGCGTTCGCACCAGCTCGCCGCCAAGGCCGCCGAGAACGGTGTCTTCGAGGCCGAGATCGCGCCGGTCGCGATCCCGCAGCGCAAGGGCGACCCGATCCTGTTCAGCACGGACGAGGGCGTGCGTGCCGACACCACCGCCGACTCGCTCGGCAAGCTGCGCCCGGCGTTCGCCTCGGACGGCACCATCACCGCGGGCTCGGCGTCGCAGATCTCCGACGGCGCGGCCGCCGTCGTGGTGATGAGCAAGGCCAAGGCCGAGGAGCTCGGCCTCGAGTGGATCGCGGAGATCGGCGCGCACGGCGTGGTCGCCGGCCCCGACGCCTCGCTGCACGAGCAGCCGTCCAACGCCATCAAGGCCGCGTGCGCCAAGGAGGGCATCGAGCCCGCCGACCTCGACCTGGTCGAGATCAACGAGGCGTTCGCGGCGGTCGGCATCGTGTCGACCAAGCAGCTCGGAATCTCCGAGGACAAGGTCAACGTCAACGGCGGGGCGATCGCTCTGGGTCACCCGATCGGCATGTCCGGCGCACGCATCGCGCTGCACCTGGCCCTCGAGCTCCAGCGCCGCGGTGGCGGCGTGGGCGCGGCGGCGCTGTGCGGTGGCGGTGGCCAGGGCGATGCTCTGATCATTCGCGTGCCCAAGAAGGCCTAGGGTCTGCGTTTGTGGCGAAGGCCGTTGATGTAGCAGGACTGGTCGACCGCGCGCGTGACGGCGAACCGCGCGCGGTCGCCAGGCTGATCTCCCTGGTCGAGCAGGGCAGCTCGGCGTTGCCCGAGGTCGCCGCGGCGCTCGCGCCGTTCACGGGGAACGCCCAGGTCGTGGGCTTGACCGGCGCTCCCGGTGTCGGCAAGTCGACCTCGACGAACGCCCTGGTCCGCGCCTACCGCGAGCAGGGCAAGCGGGTCGCGGTGATCGCCGTCGACCCGTCCAGCCCGTTCTCCGGCGGTGCACTGCTCGGCGACCGGGTGCGGATGGGCGACCACGCGACCGACCCCGGCGTCTTCATCCGCTCCATGGCCACCCGCGGCCACCTCGGCGGGCTGTCCTGGGCCACCCCGCAGGCGTTGCGCGTGCTCGACGCCGCCGGGTTCGACGTGATCCTGGTGGAGACGGTCGGCGTCGGTCAGTCGGAGATCGAGATCGTGGCGCTCGCCGACACGACGATCGTGCTGCTCGCGCCGGGCATGGGCGACGGCATCCAGGCCGCGAAGGCGGGCATCCTGGAGATCGCGGACGTGTTCGTGGTCAACAAGGCCGACCGCGACGGCGCGGACCAGACCGCGCGCGACCTCAAGTACATGATCTCGCTGGGGCGGCGCGACCGCGAGGGCCCGCAGTGGCGCGTGCCGGTCGTGAAGACCGTCGCCGCCCGGATGGAAGGCCTCGATCTCGTGGTCGAGGCCATCGCCTCCCACCAGTCCTGGATGGCCGAGCACGGCGAGCTGACCGAACGCCGCCTGCGCAGGGCGGGCGCCGAGATCGAGGCGATCGCGGTCGAACGTGTGCGAACGCGATTCGGCCCGGTGGACCAGCTCGCCAAGCGGGTGGTGGCGGGTGAGCTGGACCCGTTCGCCGCGGCCGAGCAGTTGATCAGCGGTAACCTGCGGCCATGACCGCTTGGGGACCGCCTCCACCTGTTGTCATCGACCTCGGCAAGAGCGACACCCGCAAAGTCCTGATCGGCGGCTCCGTCGCCGGCGCTCTCGGCATCCTCGCCCTGATCGGCGCCGTCACGGCGTTCATCGACGGCGAGCCGGTCGGCGGGAGCATCGCGGGCATCATCGGCATCGCCTTCACCTTCATCGGCGTGATGGCCCTGGTGAAGTTCAAGACCGTCTCCCGCCCGCGCAAGCTCGTCATCGAGCAGCACGGCATCCGCCTGGACGACCCGCAGGGCGCGCCGTGGGCCGTCGGCTGGCAGGAGCTCGGCGCGATCTCGATCTCCCGCACCCAGGAACGCGCAGTTCAGCTTGCCGACGCGCTCGTGAAGCGCACGCTCGTGCGGGTGGACCTGCACCCGCTCGACCCGGCGCGGTGCCGGTCGGCGCACCCCACGATGGAGCCGCTGTGGGAGTTCCACCGCGTGCAGAACGGCTACCGGCTGCCGCTCGGCGACTCGGCGTCGTTCATCGGGCCGATCGACCACGGGCTGCGGATGTTCGCGCCGCAGATCTACCGCGGGGTGATCGACGAGGGGTTCAGCGTCGGTCTCCACTGATGGCCGACACCTACTTAGAGTAGTTCCGGTTCTCACCGTTTGCGGTGATGGTCTCCCCCTTGACTACTCAGGGGAGTTACGCTCAGTCGTTCGAACGGTCCCTCTAAGGGGTGAAGCCGTGGGCGGCACTGTGAGCACCGAGCAGCGCGTGCTGGACGTAGTGCTGTCGTTGGCCGAATACGACACCCTTCCCGAACTGCTGCACCACGTGGTCGAGTCCGCGTGCGAGCTGGTCGACGCCCCCTACGGCGCCCTGGCCGTGATCAACGGGCACCGCGAGCTGCTGGAGTTCACCGCCGAGGACGACGGTCAGGTCCACATCACATCTGGTGACCCGCGCTCGATCGGCGTAGCCGACTTCCTGGGCGCGCCCGTCATCGTCGACGACAAGACGTACGGCAACCTCTACCTCACGGGCAAAGCCGAGTTCACCGACCAGGACCGCGACGTCCTCACCGCGCTGGCCACGGCCGCGGGATCGGCCATCGGGCACCTCGACCGCTACGAGCAGACGCGCAAGCGTGAAGCGTGGCTGCGCGCCGCCGCCGAGGTGACCACCGACCTGTTGACCGGCACGAACGGCCGTGACGCGCTTTACCTGGTCGCGCGAACGGTCCGACGAACGGCGAATGCGAACTTCTCCGCCGTCGTGCTGCCCGACCACAACGGTGACCTGGTGATCGAGGTGACCGACGGCGGCACCTACGACGCCGAAGGCATGCGGGTGCCGAGGGAAGGCACCGTGAGCTACCGGGTCTACGAGTCCGGGCAGGCCGAGTGCCACGACGCGGGCAGCGTGCCCACGGTGCCGGGACCGTGCGCGGTGGTGCCGCTGACCGTGGGGGACCGCACGATCGGCGTCCTGATCTTGGCCAGGCCGGAGGGCGAGCCCTCGTTCGACGGCCCGGAGCTGATCGAGGCCTTCGCCGCGCAGGCCGCGCTCGTGCTCGAGTTCACCCGCGCCCAGGGCGACACCGAACGCCTGGCCGTGCTGGAGGACCGCGACCGCATCGCGCGCGACCTGCACGACCTGGTCATCCAGCGGCTCTTCGGACTCGGGCTCGGGCTGCAGGGGCTGACCGGGATGAGCACCAGGCCCCAGCTCTCCGAACGGATCAGTGAGTTCGTCGAGGAGGTCGACCACACGATCCGCGAGATCCGCAGAACCATCTTCTCCCTGCAGGAACCACCGTCCGGGGGCACGAGCCTGCGCGGTCAGCTGCTCAACGCGGTGCACGAGTCGGCGCGCCTGCTGGGCTTCGAGCCCGACGTGTCGTTAGAGGGGCCGCTGGACACGGTGGTGCCGGAACAACTACGCCCAGATCTGCTCGCCACGCTCAGAGAAGCGCTGACAAACATAGTGCGCCACGCGAGAGCGCAGCACGTATCCGTTGCCGTGAGCGTGAACCGCACGATGACGCGTCTGGAACTCGTGGTGAAGGACGACGGCCGAGGCTTGCCGTTGGCTGACGATTCAGGCGGAGCACCCCACCACGCCGGTGGACTCGCGAACATGGCGGCGCGAGCGCGGCGCCACCACGGCGACTGTGCGGTGGACTCGATTCCCGGTGCGGGTGTGGGCATCACCTGGTTCGTCCCGTTGGTGCTGCAGGAGGCGACATGGCGATAGCGGTGCTGTTGGTGGACGACCACGAGATCGTGCGGCGCGGGCTGGCCCAGGTGCTGGCGCAGGCCGACGACATCAACGTCGTGGGGCAGGCCGACAGCGCGTCGGCCGCGATCTCCCAGGCGCCGCGACTCAGACCGGACGTGGCGATCATCGACGTCCGGTTGCCCGACGGCGACGGCGTCACGGTGTGCCGGGAGATCCGCTCGCTGGTGCAGCCGCCGCCCGCGTGCCTGATGCTCACGTCCTATTCGGACGATGAGGCGCTGTTCGGCGCGATCATGGCCGGCGCGTCCGGGTACATGCTGAAAGAGGTCTCTGGCAACGATCTCGTGGCCGCGGTCCGCACGCTCGCCTCCGGTGGCTCGTTGCTGCACGCCGGCGTCACCGCGACCGTGTTGCAACGGCTGCGCGGCGGGCCGGAGGAAGATCCCCGTTATGCCGCGCTGAGCCCGCAGGAACGCCGCATCCTCGAGCTGATCGCCGAAGGTATGACGAACCGGCAGATCGCGAACCGGTTGTTCCTGGCCGAGAAGACCGTGAAGAACTACGTGTCGTCGTTGCTGCACAAGCTCGGCTTCGACCGCCGCACCGAGGCCGGCGTCTACGCGGCCCGGCGCAGACGCACCCACCCCGGCACCTTCTAGGCCATCTTCGGCATCCGTTTCGAGGCAGGTTCCTTCTCCGCCAAGCGTTCCGTCTTCGCCCACTGGTTGCGCCCGGCGAAGTGCCGGTACAGCGCGCGCAAGGTGGAGATCGAGCCCAGGATCAGGAACCCCGGATACGCGAGGCCGACCGCGAGGCATCGCCACAGCGGCTCGTCGTCGTGTTTGAGCCGGTGCACGAAGCCCCAGAGCAGCCCGGGCAGAACCAGCGCCACCGACCAGATCGTCAACGCCGGCAAGGCGTTGGGGCCGTTGGCGGTGATGCCGCTGACGGCGTTGCCGCTGAGCTGTGCGTAGAAGTTGATGCACACCAACGCGGTGATGAGCAACGTCATCGGCGCGACCAGCCACGGCGTCAGCAGGTACTGCAGGAACTCCAGCAGTGCCACGGAACCCACGTGATTGGCCCGGACCAGCTTCGGCACGTACCCGAGGCACTGCAGGTTGCCCTGGCCCCACCGGGTGCGCTGGCGCATCAGGCGGTACACGTCGATCAGGCCCTGCTGGGTGATCGTCGCGTGCGTGGCGTACCGGACGCGCTGACCCGAGAGGTGCACGCGCAGGCCCAGTTCCAGGTCCTCGACCAGGCACTCCGACCACGGCGCCGCACCGAGCCCGACGAGCGTGGAGAGCCGGACGAACTGGCCGTTGCCGCCGAGCCCCACCGTGCCGACGACGTCGCGCAGGCTCTGCGAGGCGTCCACGACGCAGCTGAACTCCAGGTCCTGCAGGAACGCCAGCAGGGTGGTCCGGTTGTGGACGCGGACCCGGCACTGCACGGCACCGACGTCGCGGTGCGCGAAGTACGCCGTGATCTCGCTCAGCATGCCGGGCTCGCCGCGGCCGTCGCCGTCGATCACCCCGATGACCGTGCGGTGCACGGTGCCGGCCTCCTCGGCGAGATCGCGGACGTACCGGTACGCGTGGTTGAGCGCCGCGCCCTTGCCCTGGCGTGCTTCGGGCGGGTTCCGGCGCAGCACATGTAGACGATGGTCATCAATTTCGGCGAGCACGTGCGGGGTACGGTCGTCAGATCCGTCGTCCACGACGACGACCTGGACCGGTGTGCGCGCGCCGTCCAGCGCGAGCGCGGCACGAACGGTGTTCGCCACAACGCGTTCTTCGTTCAACGCGGGAATGATGATCCAGTAGTGCAGCGGATGCCGCGAAGACACTTCCGGCCCGCCTGGTTTCGGACGCCACCAGACGAACAGTGTGAGCACCAGGTTGTAGCTGGGCCAAAACACGAGCAAGACGAGCGAGAACGTAGCGAATTGCGTCGTGTCACTCATGACACAAACCTGTCTGCATAAGCAGCCGCCCGCACAAGCCGAGCGGTCCGCATCTTCTGTTCGGTCATTGCCGCTCCTGGTAACGAAGCGCCGGGCTGGTGCGAGATACCAGACGGCAGGCCCAGGAGCTGCTGTGCGAGGCGAGAGTAGGGGCTGGCGGAGTACAACGTCAACCGGCCATATCGGGGACGAATGGACCCCCGTTACACGCAGTTCGTGAAGCTGATCACCGATATGGCGGTACCCGCGGGCGGCGGTTACCAATTGATTGTCAGCATTGATCGAGCCGAGTGACGCGCACGTTCGCCGCACGTGCCTGGAAGAGCCCAAGAGGTAAAAAGATGGGACCAAGTGCTCTGGTACCCGGACCACGGCAGTTCGGCCGGGGAGAGATCCCCGAGGTATTTCTCGTCGCGGGAACTCGCCCGGAAGCGGTGAAGATGGCCCCGGTCGCCGCCGCGATGTTCGCGGGTGGGCGCATCCGGCCCGTGCTGGTGAACTCCGGGCAGCACCCGGAGATGGTCGACCAGGCCCTCGGCTCGTTCGGCTTCGCGGCGGACGTCCGGCTCGAGCTGAACCGCGTCACGGGCGGGCAGGCGGAGCTCACCAGTCAGCTGATCGAGAAGCTCGACCGGCTCCTCGCCGAACGGACTCCCGGCGCGGTGCTCGTCCAGGGCGACACGACGACGACCCTCGCCGGCGCGCTCGCGGCGTTCTGGCGGCAGATCCCGGTCGTGCACCTGGAGGCCGGCCTGCGCTCGTACGACCTGACCTCGCCGTTCCCCGAGGAGGGGAACCGCAAGATGGTCGGCCAGCTCGCCTCGCTGCACCTCGCGCCGACCGCGGACTCCACCGCGCACCTCGCCGCGGAATCGTTGCGGGGCAACAACGTGCTGACCATCGGCAACACCGTCGTGGACGCCGTGCTCGACGTGGCGGCCCGGCGTGCGCCCTACGGCGACGCCCGGCTGCAGGAGATCGAGAAGCGGGTCCACGATGGACAGTCCCGGCTCCTGCTGGTCACCACGCACCGCCGCGAGTCGTGGGGCGAGCCGCTCGACCGCGTGCTGCACGCGGTGGCCGACATCGTCGCGGCCAGGCCTGACGTCGAGGTGGTGCTCCCGGCACACCCCAACCCGGCGGTGCGGCACCAGGTGCTGGCCGTGCTGGGTGGCGCCGGCCGCGTGACGATCACCGACCCGCTGCCGTACGCGCAGCTCGCGCGGTTGCTCGCGCAGTGCACGCTGGTGCTGTCCGACTCCGGCGGCATCCAGGAGGAGGCGCCGTCGTTCGGCGTGCCGGCACTGGTGCTGCGGGACGTGACCGAGCGGATGGAGGCCGTGAAGGCGGGCTGTGCCGTGCTCGTCGGCACCGACCGCGAGCGCATCACGTCGCTGACCCTCCGGTTGCTAGACCACCCCGCCGCGCGCGAGGCGATGACCGCCGACGGCAACCCGTTCGGCGACGGTCTTGCCTCCGTGCGCACCGAACAGGCGTTGGCCTGGCTGCTCGGCCTTCAGCAGCAGCGACCCGTTGAGTTTGCTCCCTACTCGGGCAGCGCGACCGTGCGCGTGCCCGGAGAGGCGGATGTGGCATGAAAGGCCGACTTCTCCAGGTGGCGGTGGGGCTCGCCCTCGCGGTCTCGATGGTTCCCGCGCCGGCTCCGGCCGCGCCGATCACGCTCGACCTGAACGTCGGCGAGATCGTCGGCAACCTGCTGCCCGCACCGCCGACGCCGCAGACCCAGCCCGCCGCGACGAGCCCGCGCATCCCCAAGCGCACGTCGCAGCCCGGCGTGATCTCGACGGTGCTCGGCTTGCTCGGCCTGGGTTCGGCCCAGGCGGTCCAGGCGGCTGGCACGAACGGCGGCGGCGCACCGGGTTCGAAGGCGTCGCAGAAGACGTTGATCCTCTACGACAACACCGGTCCGTGGGCGTGGCTCGGCGAGGCGTACGCGGTGCAGGCCGGCAATCTGACCTCGCACGGCAGTCCGTACGTCATGCACCCGGTCGGGTCCTATGTGGCCGGTGAGATGTCGGGCTACACCGGCGTGATCTACATCGGCTCGACCTACGACGAACCGATCCCGGTGGCGTTCCTGGACGACGTGCTCGCGGGCAGCAGGCCGGTGCTGTGGATGGCGCACAACATCTGGCAGCTCAGCGCACGCGCACCCAGCTTCGCCACGACCTACGGCTGGAACTGGGTCCAGTACGACTTCGGCGCCGCGACCACGGTCCGGTACGAGAACACCGACCTCGGCCGCGACCCGCTCGCCACGCCGTCCGGTCTGATGATCACCTCGATCAGCAACCCGGCCATCGCGTCGGCGCCGGCCATCGCGACAGGCTCCGCGGCCGGCCCGATCAACTGGGCCACCAAGGCCAGGAACCTCACCTACATCGGCGAGATCCCGTTCAGCTACGTCGGCCACGGTGACCGCTACCTGGCCGCCGCGGACCTGATCACGCGCATCTCCAACCCGGCGGCGCTCGATCGCAAGCGCGCGCTGGTGCGCATCGAGGACGTCGGCCCCGACGCCGACCCGGCGGAGCTGCGCGCGATCGCCGACTACCTGTACGCCCAGCGCGTGCCGTTCAGCATCGCGGTCTACCCGCGCTACGAGAACCCGCTCGGCGCCGACAACAACGGCGTACCGGAGGCGGCGAACCTCGCGCAGCGGCCGTTGGTCCTCAACGCGTTGCGGTACATGACACAACGCGGCGGCACGATCCTGATGCACGGCTACACGCACCAGTTCGGGACGGCGGTCAACCCGTACGACGGCCGCAGCGGCAACGACTTCGAGTTCTACACGGCCCACGTGGACGCGAACGACAGCGTGATCTACGACGGTCCGGTGCCCGGCGACTCGGCGTCGTGGGCGCAGGGCCGGATCAACTCGGCGAGCACGCAGTTCGCGCTGGCCGGCTTCACCAGGCCGACCATCTTCGAGCCGCCGCACTACGCCGCGTCGGCCGTGGACTACCAGGTGATCCAGCAGAACTTCGGCAAGCGCTACGACCGCGGCCTGTACTTCGGCGGGTACTGCCCCGGCGGCGCCTGCGGTACGGGTGCGCCGCAGTACGACAAGATCTACGGCCAGTACTTCCCGTACCTGGTCCGCGACATCTACGGCTCCGTCGTGGCGCCGGAAGCGGTCGGCAACATCGAGCCGGAGCCGTTCAACAACCACCCCGCACGCCTGCCGGCCGACCTGGTCAAGACGGCGAACCAGCTCAAGGTGGTCGACGACGGCGTCGCGAGCTTCTTCTACCACCCGTACCTCGGAACCGAGTACCTGCAGCAGACCGTCTCGGGGCTGAAGAACGCGGGCTTCACGTTCGTGTCCGTCGGCACCATGATGGCGGGCTGACAGGAGGTCACGTGCGGTGGTGGTGGGCGGTGCTGGTGCTGGCCGGATGCTCGGCCGGTTCCGGTGCCGCCCCGGTGGACGACGGCTGGCAGGTCACCGTCTACTACACCGCGGTCGAGCAGTTCCACAGTGGACAGTCCGTGCCGGTGCGGGGCTGCCAGGTCATCGACTGCGAGAACGGCGACGACCTGCTCGGCACGTTCCCGCGGTCGTTCGCCACCGCCGTGCGGGACGAGGGCACCGGCCGCACTTCCGCCGGCCGGTACCTCAACTGGTCGCACGACAAGGGTTACTGGCTCGACTCCGCGCCGCGTGACTCGTCCGGCAAGCCGCTGAGGCCGTTCGTGTCGGCGGCCGCCGACGGGCTCCAGCAGGGTGCGCAGGTCAAGCTCATCTCGTGTGGGCAGACGCTCGTCGACGCTGCTGTCTGTCAGAAGCTGATGTCCTCCTTGTGGGAGATCACCGACGAGTTCACGCCGGGTCTGGGCGGGGACCGGCACATCGACCTCTACGTGGGCGAGGAGACCGGGCCGCGGTTCACCGAAAGCCCCTGGTACACCACGTTGTCCCAGGCGGTGCTGGAGGTGCGGTGACACCCGGCAGGTGTCACCGCACGTCCTGTGTGGACTGTTACCAGCCGAGCTGGACCGCGAGCTTCCTCGCCTGCTCGAGTGGTCCGGCCTTCTGCTGACCGGGTTCCGGCAGCGGCGCACCGGGACAAGTCAGGTCCTTGGCCGGCGTGACGCGGTCGACGAGGTAGCGCTCGACGATGTCGTTGACGCAACCGTTGTCGAACCCGTAGATGCCGTGGTCACCCTCGTCCTTCACGGTCAGCATCTTCGAGCCGGCGAACCCGGCGTGCGCCTTCCGCGCGCCCTCGATCGGCGTCGGCGCATCGCGCTCGGACTGCACCATCAACGTCGGCGCGACGCCGATTCCGTTGGGATGCTTGAGGTTCACGGCGGGCCGGTCCCAGTACGCGCAGGGACCCATGATCTGGTAGTAGCCCATCAGCGGCCACTTGGCGCCGTCCTGCACCGCGTCGCGCTCCAGGAACCTGCGCCCACCCTGGAACTGCGTGTCGTTGCAGACGATCGAGTACAGCGTGGCGTTGCTCGCGTCCGGGTAGCTCGCCTGCACCGTCATCTGCGCGGGCACCGCCCCCGCCAGCTGGGCGAGCTTCTGTGCAGCCGGCTCGAAGGCGTATTTGCTGTACTGCGCCCGGATGAGCACGAGGTCCAGCGTGACCGGGTAGTAGGTGCCTTCAGGCAGGGTGACGGGTTGCTCCGCGAGCTTCGCGCGCGTCCGTTCGTAGGTCTGCCGCACTTCCTCCCCGGTCTTGCCGAGGTGGTAGAGGTGGTCGTACTTGGCGACCCACGGTGCGAAGTCGACGCGAAATCGCCGCTCGAAGCCGAGTCCGAAGTCGCCGAAGACGGCCTGCCAAGGCGCGGTGAACTGGGTGTTCGAGTCGAGCACGATCTTGTCGAGCGTCTTCGGGAAGTACGTGGCGTAGTAGGCGCCCATCCAGCTGCCGCCGGAGTAGCCGACCCAGTCGACCTTCTTGCGCTTGAGGACCTGGCGCAGCAGGTCGAGGTCCTTCACGGTCTGGTCGGTGGTGATGTAGCGGCCGAGCTCGCCGGACTTGTTCTGGCAGAACTTGGCCTGCAGCTCCATGCCGCTGTAGAGCAGGTCGAGGTTGGCCTTGGAGCGGTCGCGCGGGTCCGTGGAGCCGAGCGTGTCGAACAGACCGCACGTGACGTTGCTGCTGGCCCCCGTGCCACGCACGTCGATGCCGATGATCTCGGCGTTCTCGCTGAGCTTCGGCCGGTCCAGGAAGATCAGCGGCATGGTGCGACCCTCACCACCCGGTCCGCCTGGGTTGGTGAAGACGGTGGTCTTCGCCGTGCCGGACTTCGGCGTGGTGCGGCTGACCGCGATGGTGATGGTCTTGCCGTTGTTCGGGTTGTTCCAGTCCATCGGTGCGGTGAACTGGCCGCACTCCAGGCGTTCCGCGCCGGGCGGGAAGCCCGGCGGTACCGGGTCGAAGCATCTCTGCCACTTGATCTCCTGGGTGGCGAAGCTGCCTTGCGCTTGGGCGTGCGGAGCGATGAGCAGTGATGTTGCCGTGGCGACGGCCAGTGCGGCCGCTAACTGCTTTCGGCGCATCGGTGGTTCCCCCTTCGGTTGTCCTGCCAGCTCATCGCTTTCGGTGCGGCGGGACAACGGCTGAAGGGTGATGGCCACGTACGACTCTGGTCTTAAGCCAACCCGGCCAATCAGCTATGACGTGTGTCATTCTCGCTGGTGTCGCTAGGCGGGGAGGGTGGCGGTGAAGTGCGAAGAGCTGGTTCGCATGATCGGTGCAGCGGGAGAGGAACGCCTGGAGTTCAGTCTCAAGGTGGTCTCGCACCCGTTCTCGATCGAGGTGCTGGAACCGGGAGAGTTCGCATCGCTCGAGTCCGCGGATGAGGACGTGCTGGACTGCTTCACGGAGTTGCGCAAGCAGCTGGAGGCGCACGGGATCCTGTTGTGTTGCATGGGAGCGCGACCGGACGTGTGGGCCTCCGGGCAGCTGCGGCAGTTCACGGACGGCAGGAGGGCTTACCGCCACCGCAACCAGGGCGGGCCGGTCACGAGGGACGACGAGGTCGACATCTTCGCTCCCACCGATGCCGCGGACGCGGTCACTGTGCAGGCGCAGGGCACGGCGATCCTCAGCAGGTTCGAGAGTCTTCGAAGGAAGCGCGACGAGACCCGGCGCGTTCGTGGAAGGACCCTGGAAAACGATCAGGGCCGCCCCGGAGGACGGCCCTGACGTGGTTCACCCGGAGATCAGCACTTCTCCTTGTAGAAGTACTTCGAGTTGGCCGACGCGTCGTCCTTGGTGATGGCGACGAGGTCGGTCTCGATGTTGCGCTTGTTCTCCTTGCCGTCGATCGCCGCGAGGGCCTGCTCGACGCCCTGCTTGCCGATCGTGGCCGGGTCCTGCGCGATCAGCGCCTGCACGGTGCCCGCCTGCAGGTCCGTGACCTGCTTGGGCGAGGCGTCGAAGCCGACCAGGTTCACCGCACCGGTCTTGCCGGCGTTGCGCAGGCCGGTCGCCGCGCCCTCACCGGTGTTGAGGTTGGTGGCGAACACGCCGATCAGGTCCGGGTTGGCGGCCAGGGTCGCCGTCACCTTCGAGGCCGCGGTGGCGGGCTCGTTGTCGGTGTACTGCTGGCCGATGTACTTGAGGTTCGAGTACTTCTTGATCTCGTCCTCGAACCCCTTGGCGCGGGCGTCCGTCGTGGACGTGCCGGCCTTGGTGTTCAGCACCAGCACCGAGCCGGTCTTGCCGGCCGTGAGCTTGTTGATCGTCTCAGCGGCGAGCTTGCCGCCCTGCTCGTTGTTCGACGAGATGGAGGACGAGGCGATCGAGGTGTCCTGGAGCTTGGTGTCGACCTCGACGACCTTGATGCCGGCGTCCTTGAGCTGCTTCATCGGGCCCGCCATGGCCTTGTCGTCGGTCGGCGCGATGAGCACCGCCGCGGGCTTGGAGGCCAGGATGCCGGTGACGATCGGCGTTTGCTGGGCGGCGTCGAACTTGGCGGGGGCCTGGGTGTCGAACTCGTAGCCCGCGGCCTTGGCCGCATCCTGGAAGCCGCACTGCATCGAGATGTAGAACGGTTCCGCCGAGATGCCGGGGATCAGCACCAGCTTCTTGTTCGTGGCGGAGTTGCCAGAACCCGAATCGCCGATCTGACCGCCCCCGCCGCATGCGGCAAGCAGGAACACGGCCGAGAGAGCCACTGCGGAGCGGATCTTCATTGGTCCAGCACCTTCCTAACGTTGGTTGCGCGCCCGCCGCCGTGTCTGGTCCAGCCACACGGCAGCCACCAGCACGATCGCGACGGCGATCGGCTGCCAGAACTCCTTGACCCCGATGATCACGAGGCCCTTCTCCAACACCGCCGGGATGAACACGCCGAAGACCGTGCCCAGCACCGAACCCATGCCGCCGAAGATGCTCGTACCACCGAGCACGACCGCGGCGATCGCGTTCAGGTTGTCCGTCTCGTGGCCGGTGACGACCGCGACCCGGAAGAACGCGTTGCCCATGAAACCCGCGAGACCCGCGAGGGTCCCGGCGAGCAGGTACACCTTCGTCAGGTGGCCGCGCACCGAGATGCCGACACGCCGGGCCGCCTCCTCGTTGGAACCGACCGCGTAGGTGTAGCGGCCGAAGCGCGTGGTCGTGAGGAGCAACGCGCCGAGGGCGGTGACGATCGCGGCCACGATCACGATGTTCGGGATGCCGAACCACGTGCCGGAGCCGAAGGTGGTGTTCAGCTTGTCCGGGATGCCGGACACGTTGGAACCGTTGTTCAGCAACAGGGCCGCGCCCTGCGCCGCGCCGAACGAACCGAGGGTCACGATCAGCGGCGGGATCTTCGCACGCGAGATCAGCAGGCCGTTCAACAGTCCCCACGCCGCGCCGCTCACCAGGGCGACCAGCAGGCCGTAGGCGATCACGCCCCAGCCCGCGTTCGTCGCGTCACCGCCGGACACGCCGTTCATGGCCATCGCGGACGTCACCGACGCGAACACCAGCACCGAGCCGACGGACAGGTCGATGCCGGACGTGATGATCACGAACGTCATGCCGACCGAGAGGACCAGCAGCACGGCGGTTTCCGCGAGCAGGAACTGCAGCGTGGTCACCTGGAAGATCGCGTCCGGGCGGATCGCGCCGAACGTGGCGACCAGTACCAGCAGCACCAGGCCGATCCAGAGCGTGTTCGCGCCGGTCAGCCGCTTGAGCAACGGGGTGCGCTGCTCAGTGGAGAGATCGTTTGACAACGTTGTCTTGGTATCGGTCATCACGCGGCGTCCTCATGCGACAGTGCGCCGGTCATCGCACCGACGAGCTCTTCCACGGTGGTGTCCGCGGCCTTGAAACGGGCTACCCGGCGACCGAGGCGCAGCACCTCGACGCGGTCGGAGACGGACAGCACCTCCGGCATGTTGTGCGAGATCAGCACCACGGCGATGCCCTCGTCGCGCACGCGCTTGATCACGTCCAGCACGCGTTCCCGTTGCACCACACCGAGTGCGGCCGTCGGCTCGTCCATGAAGACGAGCTTCGACGCCCACGCCACGGAACGCGCGACGGCCACGGACTGGCGCTGACCACCGGACAGCGCCGAGATCGGCACGTCGATGCTCTGCAGCGTCGCGCCGAACCGGGTGAAGTGCTCGGCCGCGTTGCGGCGCATCGCCTTCTTGTCCAGCACGCCCAGCCAGCCGAGCACGCCGGGCTTGAGGATCTCCCGGCCCAGGTACATGTTCGCGGCCGGGTCGAGGTCCGGCGCGACCGCGAGGTCCTGGAACACCGTCTCGATGCCCAGGCCGCGGGCGTCGTTGGGCGAGCCGAGCGAGATCGGCTTGCCGTCGAACAGCATCGTGCCGCTGGTCGGCTGCTCCACCCCGGACAGGCACTTCACCAGGGTGGACTTGCCCGCGCCGTTGTCGCCGATCAGCGACACGACTTCGCCGGCGTAGGCGCTGAACGCCGCACCGCGGAGCGCTTCCACGGTGCCGTAGTGCTTGACGAGGTCACGAGCCTCGAAGAGCGGCTCGCTCATGGCGACACATCCTCCACTGTGGACAAAACAGGCGGTCGGCAGCGAATCGCCACCAGGTCACCGGTCAGCCCGAGCTCGCCGGCCGCGTGCGGCACGACGACGGTGCTGCCCTGGTGGACCTCGATCTCGCCGAGCTGGCCGGCACCCTCCAGCACGACCACCACGGCGAACGACGGCTCCAGTGCGAAGGAGCCCTCCACGTGCAGGCGGTCGGCCTGGAAGAACGGGTCGGCGTCACGGCCGAGCAGGTCGACCGACGGCGCCCACTTCTCGGACGTCTGGCGCACCAGCCGGTCGAGCTGCGTACCCCAGCCGTGCCGGTCGACGCAGTCCAGCGCGACGTCGTAGCCGAGGCCGAGGTGGCCGATGTCGCCGTTGGCGAGGAATCCCTGCCACTCCAGCGTCACCGAGAAGTCGGTCGGCTGCTGCAACTCGACGATGAAGACGCCCTCACCGATCGCGTGCGGCACGCCGGCGGGCACGAAGACCGTGTCGCCGGGCCGGACGCCGACCGGGTTCAGCGCGTCCAGCATCGCCGCGGTGTTCTGCGTGGCGACCCAGTCGGCGACGACCTCGGCGGGGACGTCCTCGCGGAATCCGATGTAGACGGTCGGGTCCGTGCCGGTCGTGCCGACCACGATCCACGCCTCCGTCTTGCCGTGGCGGCAGTTCAGGTGCGCGGACGCGAAGGCGTTGGACGGGTGGCAGTGCACCGGCAGGCGCTGGCCCGCGTCGAGCAGCTTCACCAGCAACGCCGTGTCCCCGCCGAACTTGGCCACGTGGTCGGCACCGAGCCAGCCGGTCGGGTCCGCCGCGACGGCGTCGCGCAGCAGCACGCCGCTTGGCAACGTTGTCAACCCGGCGTCGTCGCGCCCGTACAGCGTGGTCGTCGAAGCGACCCAGTCCTCCGGGCCGAAGTCCCCGGAGGTGCTACCGCGCAGCGCGGCGATCGCCTCGCCACCCCGGTAGAACTGCTTCGGCTGGTTGGCGGGCAAGTTGACAGGCTGGTGGAGAACACCAGAACTCACGCGTGGACCTCCCCGGATCCTCGTGGCACCAAGCGCACCGGCAGCACGACGCGGCGCGGTGGTGAGTTGTCGCCGTCAAGTCGGGCGAACAACAAATCTGTGGCCGCCTTGCCGAGCGCGCTCGCGTCGTGCGCGATCACGGTCACCGGCGGCGACAGCAGGTCGGCGAGCTCGAAGTCGTCGAAACCGACCAGGGCGGGGCGGTCCGAGCTGCCCGCGAGCGATCGCAGGATGTGCACGGTGATGCGGTTGTTGCCGGCCACGATCGCCGTCGCGGGCTCACGCGCGGTCCGCAGCCGTTGCAGCGTGGTGGCCACGCTGCTCTCGTCGTGCGGCCCCATCGCCACGAGGTCCTCGTGGTAGCCGATGCCCGCCCGCACGCAGCCCTCGCGGTAGCCGCGCAGGCGCTCGTTCGCGGTGAAGATGTCCGGCGCGTCCCCGAGGAACGCGATGCGGCGGTGCCCGTGCGCGGCCAGGTGCGTGACGGCCTCGATGGTGCCGCCGATGTTGTCGACCAGCACGGTGTCCGCCACGACGTCGCCCGCGGGCCGGTCCAGGAACACCACGGGCGTGCCCGCGCGCATCTCCGGCACCAGGTAGCTGTGCTGCAGGCCGGCGGGCACGATCAGCAGCCCGTCGACGCGGCGGGAGCAGAACTCCAGCGCAAGCTCGCGCTCGCGGCCGGGGTCCTCGTCCGACGACCCCGAGATCACCTGTCTGCCGCGCAACCGGGCGATCTCCTCGACAGCGCGGGTCACGCCGGAGTAGAACGGGTTGCCGACGTCCTCCAGCACGAGCCCGATGGTGCCGGTGGACGAGCCTCGGCGGAGGTTGCGGGCGGAGAGGTTGCGCCGGAACCCGAGCTGGTCGATGGCGGCCAGCACGCGTTCGGCGGTCGACGGGTGCACGCCGGGCTCGTCGTTGACCACGCGCGAGACGGTCTTGATGCTCACGCCCGCCAGCCGCGCGACGTCGTTCATCGTCGCGCGACGGACCTTGCGCTGACCGGTGGCCGGGCCGCTGGGGGACAACGTTGTCATAGTGGGCGTATCTCACCTCGCGTTTACCGCCTTGTCAACACTCTCGGAACCGGTCAAGCGGCTCTTCTTTTCCTCACTTGGTGTCCTGAACAGGACAGGTGGTCGTGGTGGCCTTGACCCTGACCGTGTGCGTTCCGCAAGGATCTGGTCACAGACAGCGTTGTCAGCGCGATTTCGTGTCGGTCACCCGGTCACCCGCTGGATGACCGACTCCTCGACGAAATCGCCGCCGCGCCGAAGGCGCGGCAACCAGGCACAGAGGGGAGTACAGCTCATGCGTGACCTGCCACGCCGAAGCGTTCTCAGCCTCCTCGGCGCCGCCGGACTTGCCGGCGTGCCCGGTGTTGCTGCCGCTCAACCTTCACCGTCCGCTCCGCCACCGGGTACCGCGGCCGCGGAGGTTCCTTCCGCCGGTGCGACCGCGCTGGCGCCGCCTCCCGGTGGCTGGCGCCGCGTCGCCGAGGACGTCCGCGCCGAGACCCGCTGGGCCTGGCGCTCCTATGTGGACAAAGCGTTCGGCCACGACCAGATCAAGCCGGTCTCCGGTGGCTTCGAGGAGTTCTTCGTACCCGGCCACCCGATGGGCCTCACCGTCGTCGAGGCGCTGGACACGTTGTGGCTCATGGAACTCGACGCTGAGTTCGCCGAGGGCGTCCGCTGGGTCAAGGCGAACCTGAACTTCGACGTCAACGCCTCGTTCCAGGTCTTCGAGACCAACATCCGCATGCTCGGCGGCCTGCTCTCCGCCTACCACGTGAGCAACGACCGCGCGCTGCTCGACCTCGCCCGCGATCTCGGCAACCGCCTGCTGCCGGCCTTCACCAAGTCGCCGACCGGAATCCCGTACCGCTACGTCAACCTGCGCACGGGCGCGGTCTCGCAGCCGGAGACGAACCTCGCCGAGACCGGCACGTACATCACCGAGTTCGGCTCGCTGTCGAACTGGACCGGCGACCGCAGGTACTACAACGCGGCCAAGAAGGCTCTCCAGGTCACGTTCGACAAGCGGACGGCCTACGACCTGCTGCCGTGGGACGTGCACGCGGAGACCGGCGCCTGGCGCAACCGCATCGCCACGGTCGGCCCGCCCGCCGACTCGTACTACGAGTACCTGTGGGACGGCTGGCACCTCTTCGGCGACCGCGACCTCAAACGGTGGTGGGACGTGCTGCTGGGCGGCATCCTGCGCAACCAGACCGACGTCGTCGGCGGGCGCCTGTGGTTCGCCCAGGTCGACGCCTTCACCGGCCGGCGGGCCTCGCGGACGCAGAGCGAGCTGGCGGCGTTCCTCGGCGGGCTCCTGGCCGAGAGCGGCGACATCGCGCGTGGCCGGGCCTACCACGACTCGTGGACGGCCGTGCAGGACCGCTACGGCGTGCTGCCGGAGGGCATCGACTACACCTCGCTGCGGCCCACCTCGGTCGGCAACCAGCTGCGCCCGGAGTACGCCGACGGGGCGTTCTTCCTGTGGCTCGCCACGCGCGACGAGATCTACCGCGAGCGCGCGTACCGGCACTACCAGGAGATGAAGCGGACCTCCCGCACGAACCACGGCTACACGATCCTCACGGACGTGACGACGGGCGCGAAGGGCGACTTCTGTCCTGGCTACTGGTGGTCGGAGCAGCTCAAGTACTACTGGCTGATCTTCGGTGCCGCCCGGCGGTTCGACTACACCCGGCACTACCTCTCGACCGAGGGCAACATCTTCCTCGGCGCACGGAGGTAGTCCCCGCAAGCTCCGGGTCTGAGCGTCGTAACTTGGCGGCGGCGGCGCTCAGGCCCGGTCTTTCACAGCAAATGCCACTAGGCTGACGAAGGTGGACGCACTGGATCCCATTGAGTCGGTCAACACGTTCATCGGCACAAAGGACGAGGGCAACACGTTTCCCGGAGCGTCCATGCCGTTCGGCAAGGCGCATTCCAGCCCGGTCGGCTCGCACTACGCGGGCTACCGCTACGACGATCCGGTGATCCGCGGCTTCGGCCACTTCTTCCTGTCCGGCGCGGGGTGCTGGGAGCAGGGCGGTCTCGTGCCGATCCTCCCGGTGATCGGGCTCCCGGCCAGCTTCGACCACAAGCGGTACGGCTCCAAGTACACGCACGACGGCGAGATCGGCAAGCCCGGCTACTACAAGGTGAAGCTGGACCGCGACATCACCGTCGAGTGCACCGCGACCACACGGGCGGGAGTCGAGCGGTACACCTTCCCGGGCGGGGTCGGCGGCACGCTGCTGGTCAACGTCGGGCAGGCCAACGACAAGGAGCCGGTGTCGGCCAGTTCCATCAGGGTGATCGACGACCGCACGATCACCGGAACCGTGGAGACGCAGGCGTTCTGCGGCGGCCGCCCGTACCTCAGCCACTTCACCACCAGGTTCGACCGGCCGTTCCGCGAGTTCGGCACGTGGTCGCCGACCGGATCCAAGGCGGGGCAACGGGAATCCGCCGGCGGTGCCGGGCTGCGCGGCGCCTGGGTGACGTTCGAGCCGGGGCCCGTCACGGCGGTGACCGCACTGTCCCAAGTGGACCAGCAGGGCGCCACCGGCAACCTGCTGGCGGAAGCCGGCGACAAGACGTTCGACGACATCCGCAACGAGGCGCAGGACGCCTGGCGCGCGGAGCTGGGCTGCGTCGAGATCGAGACGGACGACTGGGACGAGCGCGCGGTCTTCTACACCGCGCTCTACCACGTGCTGCTCCAGCCGCTCACCGGCAGCGACGCCGACGGCCGCTACCGGGGCTTCGACAACCAGATCCACCACGCGCAGGACTGGACCTATTACGAGTACTACTCGCTCTGGGACACCTACCGCGCGCACAACCAGCTGCTCGCGCTGATCCGGACCCAGCGCTCCAAGGACATCGCGCGGAGCATCCTCGCGATCCACGAGCAGGGCGGCTGGCTGCCGCGCTGGGCGTACGCCAACCAGGAGACGAACTGCATGACCGGCGACCCGGTCACGCCGTTCCTCGTCGACCTGTGGCGGTTCGGGCACCTCAAGGGCTTCGAGGACCAGGCCTACCGCGCGCTGATCCAGAACGCCGACGGCGTGCCGCCGCAGAGCTCCCGGTTCCAGGGCCGGTCCGGCAACCCGAACTACCTCGCGCACGGCTTCGTGCAGTACGACAAGCGCTTCCCGAAGAAGGGCCAGGACACCGACCCGCACCACGGCGCGTCTGCGACCCTCGAGTACGCGCTCTCCGATGCCACGCTCGCGATCATGGCTCAGGAACTCGGCCACTCCCAGGACGCCGAGCGGTTGCGCAAGCGCGGCCTCAACCACCGCACCCTCTGGGACCACAGCGTCACCGACCGCGGCTTCACCGGCTTCCCCCGGCCCAAGCTGCAGAACGGCGCGTGGCTCGACCCGTTCACCCCGCAGGGACCGGACGGCTTCCACGAGGGCACTGCCTGGCAGTACCAGTGGCTCGCCCAGCACGACGTGCCCGGCCTGATCACGGCGCTCGGCGGCAAGGCGGCGGCCGAGGCGCGGCTGGACGACTTCTTCGCCTACCCGGATCTCCTCACCGACCCGAAGCGCACTGTGCGCGAGAAGTGGGTCGTGGGGCCCTACGACTACTACAACCAGTTCCGGTACAACCCGAACAACGAGCCGGACCTGCACGCGCCGTGGATGTACGCCCTCATCGGCAAGCCGGAGAAGACGTCGGTCGTCGTGCGGGCGGCGCAGACGCTGTTCGTCAACGGACCGGCCGGCGTCACGGGCAACGACGACCTCGGCACGATGTCGGCCTGGTACGTGTTCAGCGCGCTCGGGATGTACCCGGCGGTGCCGGGAACCGGCGAGTTCGTGCCCCACGCGCCCAAGTTCCGCCGTGCGGTGATCCACCTGGAGAACGGCAAGGACATCGTGATCAAGGCGGACGCGGCGGACACCGGGAAGACGCAGGTGGTGGAGCGGATCCGGAGCGGCTGGCTCGCGCGGTCGAAGGAACGGATCGAGCTCGCGGAACTGCGTTCGGGGACCACGCTCGAGGTCGACCTCCACACACTTTCCAATTGAGACGCGGAATCGGCCGTAGGCTCCTGCAATGGGCACCTGCGCGAGCTGTGGTCGTGAGTTCGCGCCCCGGCCGTCGCGGGCGCGATACTGCTCGAACGCGTGCCGTCAGCGTGCCTACCGCCGGCGCACCGCCGATACGTCCACTGTGGTCGCCGAACTGCCCGGCTACGACGACGCGTTCGTCGGCAGGGAGACCGAGCTGGCTGAGCTGCTTTCCTTGCTGCGCAAGCACAGGATGCTCACGCTCGTCGGCTCGGCCGGGGTCGGGAAGACGCGGCTCGCCGTCGAACTGGCTCGACGCGCCAGACGGGTCGAGGTGCGCACGGTCGAGCTGGGCAGGCTGAGCCGGCCGGACCAGGTGGTGCAGGCGGTCGCCGAAGCCGTTGGGGTGTACCAGCATGCGGGTGTCGCACTGCGGACGACGTTGCTCGCGGAGCTGAGTGGTCGTCGGATTCTGTTGCTGGTCGACAACTGTGAGCACCTCGTCGAGAAGTGCTGCGAGATCGTGGACTCGCTCCTGGCGCGCTGCCCGGGGGTGCAGGTCCTGGCCACCAGCAGGGAGGCCCTGCGAGCAGTTGGTGAGGCCGTCTATTCGTTGCACGGCTTGGAGGACGACGCGGTCCGGCTCTTCACCGAACGAGCTGAGGTCGATCCCGCCGAAGCGAACCACGAGGTGATCGCCGCGATCTGCGCCCGGCTCGACGGCGTGCCTCTGGCGGTGGAACTGGCCGCGAGGCTGTCGCGGACCGTGCCGCTGCGCGAGCTCGTGAACCACCTCGACCACCGGCTCGACCTGCTCAGCGACGCCGAGGAGCAGGCGCGGCACCAGAGCCTGCGTGCCGCCATCGCGTGGAGCCACGACCTGCTGACCGCGGGCGAGAAGGAACTGTTCCGCCGGCTCGCGCTGCTGCCGGGAGGGTTCGGGCTCGACATCGCCCAGGTCGTGCACGGCGGTTCGGTGATCGGCCTGCTCACGGCGTTGCAGGCGAAGTCGTTGGTGGTGCGGGAGAACGACGATCGCTTCCGGATGCTCGAATCGGTCCGCCTCTACGCGGAGGAACGCCTGCGCGAGCAGGACGAGTACGCGGTGACGGCCGAACGGATCATCGCGTGGCTCTGCGAGATGGGCGAACCCGGTGTCTCGTCGTCGATCCTCGCGCCCGAGCAGCTCAAGGCGATGCACCAGGAGTACGACAACGTGGCGTACGCGTTCGCCCATCTGGCGGTAGCGCGCGACGAACGCCGGTTGATGCTCGCGACGATGCTGCTGAGAGTGTGCTTCGACCGCGGCTACTACGCCGAGGCGGGCGCGGTGCTGATGCAGGTGCTGGACCAGTCGTCCGCCGATGCCCGCTACCGCGTCCTCGCGCTGGAGTACGCGACGCTGCTGGCGGTGCAGGAGGAACGGCACTGCGAGGCGGTGAAGCACGCGACCGAGGCGATCGAGACCGCCGAGGCCGGCGGGCAGCAGAAGATCATGGACCGGCTCTACCGCACGTTAGCGAGCGCTTACGACTGCGCGGGCGATGTGCCGAACACCGTATGGGCGTTGCGCCAATCGATCGAGCACGGCGTACGTAACGGCAACTACGTGAGTGTCGCTGTGTCGCAGCAGAATCTCAGTTGGTCGCTGCTCACCACCGATTCGGCCGACGAGGCGGCTGCGCTGATCGGGGAGGCGCTTCCCGTGCTGAGGGCGCACGCGCGGACGGACGTCGTGGCCATCGCCGTGCACACGTGGGCCTGCATCGCCTTGGAGCAGGGGGATTTGACCGCCGCGGGCAGCAGGTTCGCCGAAAGCGTGCGGATGTCGGCGAACGTGCCCCGCGGGGTGCTGGAGTCGGTGGAGGGCCGCGGTGTCGTCGCGATCCTGACCGGGCGGCACGAGCTCGGCGTGCGGTTGCTGGCCGCATGTGAGCAGATGCGGGCTGTGTGGGGCGTTCCGGCGGAACCGTTCTGGCAGCGGAAGATCGACGGCGTGCTGGACCGGGCGCGGGAAGCTTTGCCCCGCGCGGCTTTCGCCCGCGCCTTGAACGCCGGCAGGGCGATGGACGTCACATACGCCGTGGAAACCGCCCTGGACAAGGAGATCGTGCGGCACGAGATGCTCAGCGACCGGCAGCTAATGGTGCTGGAACTGGTGGCGCAGGGCATGACGAATGTCCAGGTAGCGGCCAAACTCGGGATCTCCCACCGAACCGTGGAGTCCCATGTGCACAACGTCAAGGCCGCGCTGAACCTCTCGACCAGGGCGCAGCTCGTGGACTGGGCCCAGTCCAACTGAGACGTAACGCTGCGGTTCATCCGGATGACTTCCCGCTTCCTGCCGTTCATTGTGAGTACAACAACGGAGGGGAGGTGGCGACGTGGAACCGTTCCGCCTGCTGCACCCCGACCTCGTGCCGCAACGACGTGAGTCGCTGCAGCACGCTGCGTCCATGCTCGTCCAGATGGGGCTGGACGACACGGTGCTCTCGGCGTCGCTCGTGCACCAGCGGCTGGCCCGCGTGGTGCTCGCGAGCAGCGACGTCATCGAGTGGAAACCCGGCTTCTGCTTCGAGGAACCGGCGGGGCACGACGAGCGCTTCGACATCGTGCGGGTGGGCGGCGACCGCGGTGGCGTCTTCCTGTCCAGCATCCTGATCGCCTACCTCGACGTGCTGGAGAACGCGACCAGGATGGACACCTCGATCACCGAGGACTCCTGGCGCACGCTGCTCTGGGCGCCGACCGCGCTCTTCGACCACGTGCTGCGCCGCCCGCAGGTCGGCATGACCGTGGTGACCCCCGGCGGTGGCACCGACCACCTGCCCCGCGAACGCTCGCAGGCCGGTCACCGGCTCTACCTCGCGCTGATGCAGGCCGTGCGGTTCGCGGTCAGTGGCGTGACCAGGGCCGAGGACGACCGCCCGCTCGTCGAGGACTGCGTGACGCTCGCGACCGCGTGCCTGCGGGCCGCGACGGTGGCGCTCGCGTTCGCCTGCGACGTCCGCCCCGGTCGGCACGAGGCTCCGCCGCTGGCGATCACGGACACCTCCGAGCACCGCTACCTCTGGCAGGTGATCAGCGAGGTGCGCGCGGCCGTTCCGCGTGCCAGGTTCGAGCAGTTCGCCTCGGCGCTGCGGGGGCTCAACGACGTCTACACCGCGAGCCCGCTGCTCGTGGCAGGCGGCTGATCACCGGCTTTCGTTCGTCTCGACTTCGCGCCGACTTTCGTCGTTTCGGCCCGCCAGATGAGACGCGCTGACCTAACGTTCGCTCATGACAGAGGAACGGTCGGCGGTCGTGGTGCGGGACATCCGCAAGAGCTACGGCGACCTGCGCGCGGTGGACGGGGTCTCGTTCACCGTGGCCGAAGGTGAGTTCTTCGGCATCCTGGGGCCCAACGGCGCCGGCAAGACGACCACGCTGGAGATCGTCGAGGGGCTGCGCAAGCCCGACAGCGGCGAGGTGACGCTGCTCGGCGAGAGTCCCTGGCCGCGCAACGTGAAGCTGTTGCCGCGCATCGGTGTCCAGCTGCAGGCGACGTCGTTCTTCGACAAGCTGACGGCGAAGGAGCAACTGCAGACGTTCGGTGCGCTCTACGGAGTCAGCGCCGGCACGGCCGCGGACATGCTGGAGCTGGTCGGCCTCGCGGACAAGGCGAACGAGCAGGAGAACAAGCTCTCCGGCGGCCAACGGCAACGGCTCTCGATCGCCTGCGCGCTGGTGCACGACCCGGACATCGTGTTCCTCGACGAACCCACCGCGGCGCTGGACCCGCAGGCGCGCCGCAACCTCTGGGACGTGCTGCGCGCGATCAAGGAGCGCGGCAAGACCATCGTCTACACCACGCACTACCTCGACGAGGCCGAGATCCTCTGCGACCGCGTGGCCATCATGGACAACGGCAAGATCCTCGCCCTGGACCCACCGGCGGTGCTGGTGCGCGGCCTGGATGCGCCAACGCACGTCACCTTGCAGAGGGGCGCGCTATCCGTCGTGGACGCCTCCGCGATGGAAGGTGTCGAGGAGGCGCACGAGGACGAGGTGTCGCTGACGATCTCCACTCGCCGCCCGGCCCCGGTGCTGTCCGCGCTGGCCGAACTCGGCGCGCTGGACGGCCTGCAGGTCCGCACGGCCACCCTCGAAGACGTGTTCCTCAACCTGACCGGGCGGGAGTACCGCGCATGACCGCGTTCAAGACGCTCTCGCTGGCGATGTTCAAGGGGTTCATCCGGGACAAGGTGACGCTGTTCTTCACCTTCCTGTTCCCGCTGATGTTCCTGGTGATCTTCGGCCTGATCCTGCGCGACGTCGGCGCCGACAAGACCAGGATCGCGGTGGTGGGCGACGGGCCGATCGCGTCCGCGTTGCGCGAGAGCGGTGCGCTGGAGCTGGAGTCCTACAACGACGCGGACGCCGCCATCCAGAAGGTCAAGGACGGCGACCTGCCGGCGGCGCTGATCATCAACGGGCAGCGGCTCGACGTGCGGTTCGCGCAGAGCGACCAGGTCAAGTCGGCGACCGTGCTCGGCATCATCAACGGGTTCGTGGACAAGGCGAACCTCGCCGCGACCGGGCAGCCGCCGACCTTCACGTTCGCCGCGGAGAAGGTCGAGGACGCCTCGCTCAAGCCGATTCAGTACCTGACGCCCGGCATCCTTTCCTGGGGTGTGGCGGTTTCGGCGGTGTTCGGGTCGGCGCTGACGCTGGTTTCGTGGCGGCGCAAGCAGGTGCTGCGGCGCATCCGGCTCGCACCGGTCCCGGCGACCGCCGTGCTGTCGTCGAGGGTGCTGGTCAGCGCCGGGGTCGCGCTGGTGCAGGGGGCGACCTTCATCGGCATCGCGTCGCTGCCGCTGTTCGGGTTGCGACTGTCCGGGCAGTGGTGGCTCGCGATTCCGTTGCTGCTGCTGGGAACGATCGCGTTCTTCGCGCTCGGCATGCTGGTCGGCGCGTTCGCCAAGACAGAAGAAGCCGCCTCGGCCGCGGCGAACATCGTGGTGCTGCCGATGGCGTTCCTGTCCGGCACGTTCTTCCCGGTGGACCAGGCACCCGCGTGGCTGCAGACCGTGTCGAAGATCTTCCCGTTGCGGCACATGAACGACGGCATGCTCGACGTGCTGGTGCGCGGCAAGGGGATCGAGGCGCTCGCGATGCCCGCGGCCATCCTGATCGGTTTCACACTGGTCGTCGGGTTCCTGGCGAGCCGCGTCTTCAAATGGGAGGAATAGGACAGACCCCGATGCGTTGTGCTCCCCGTCACGGTTCATGATGGGGAGCCATGACGTTCTCCAGCGTGGCCGGGCGGTTCCGCATCTTCGCGCTCGCCGAGGCGATCTCCTGGGCGGGCCTGCTGCTCGGGATGTTCTTCAAGTACGTCGTGGTGCAGAACGAGATCGGCGTCAAGATCTTCGGCCCGGTCCACGGCGTCATCTTCGTCGGCTTCGTGCTCGTCACGCTGATGGCGAAGGAGCCGCTCAAGTGGGACGCCCGCACGCTGGTGCTCGGCCTGCTGTCGAGCATCCCGCCGTTCGGCACGGTGATCTTCGAGCGCTGGGCGAACCGGACCGGTCGCCTCAGCGAAGCAGCTCCAGAACAGCTCTGAGCTCGTCCTGCGGGTCGCCCTCGTGGTAGATCCGTTCGGACTTCTCGATGTTGTCCAGGAACTCCTGGTACTTCACCGCGTTGTGCAGGTGTGACGCGCGGCGGCCGACCTCGAGCGCTTTGAGCGGCTCGCTGTCCGGGCGGTGTGCGAGCCACGCTTCGCTCCACACCTCGCGGATGTGGTCGCGGATCTCGGGCGGGCTGTACTCGAGCACCCGGCACGCGTCGAGCACCGGGTGTCCCCACACGGCGTCGGACCAGTCGATGAGCTGACCGCCCGCGCGCCAGTTGCCGGGGTGGAAGTCGCCGTGCGTGAGCGTGTCCGGCAGGCCGAACGACGGCATCGGCACCGCGGTCGGCCGGATCCGCGGCGCGCCCGCCAGCGCGTGCTGCACGGCCACCCAGCGCGGCACGATCTCCTCGACGTGCTCGGGCTTGGTCGGCCAGCACTTGTCGCCTGGTGCGTCGCCCATCAGCACCCTCTGAGGTGCGGACGCGATGATCTCGGGTACCAGTGCCGGGTCGTGGGCGGCGACCATCTTCATCACCGCGCCCTCGTCGGCGAAGAACGACGGGATGGCCTTCAGCCACACCGGGCCGTCCGCGGTGGGCAGCCGGTGGATGGCCGAGAGGTTCCACGTGCGGACCTGGACGGCCGGTCCGGTGCGCTCGATGTGGTCGTCGGCCCACGCGATCAGCTCCGCGGGTCCACCGGGTCGCGCGTACGGCAGCCTGTTCCTGGCGTTCACGCTGGGTTCCCACGAGGGCTGGAGCTTCGTGCGGTCGGGTTCGCCGTGCGCCTCGACGTGGTAGGTGACCAGACCGCCGCTCATCATCCCGCCGTTCTCGACGGAGATCAGCCTGAGCACGCTCGTCCGGACGCCCAGGAGCGCTTCGAGCGCCTCGTTGACGGGTTCGACGTGGTTCCACTCCCCGGAGGGCATCGGGAGCGCGTCGGTGCGGCCCGCGAACCCGCTGGGGGCGCTGACCAGGGCGATGATCGACCGCGGCGTCACGGGGTGGTCACCAGCCTGCGCACGGAACGGAGCGCGCTCGGCGGCCCGTCCTGCTGGTAGATCCGCTGGTAGTCCTCGGCCTCGTCGAAGGCCTCCTGGGACTTCACCGCGCTCTGCAGACGCGAAGCGCGGCGGGCGGCGTCGAGGGCGTCGAGCGGGCGGCTGTCCGGGCGGTGCCTGAGCCACGCGTCGCTCCACACCTTCGCGACGTGGTCGTACATCGTGTGCCGGCAGTAGTCCAGCAGCCGGCCCACGTCCAGTGCGGGGTTCCCCCACATCGCGTCGGACCAGTCGAGGATCATGCCGTTCGCCATCCAGTTGTGGGGGCTGAATTCGCCGTGCACCACCGTGTCCGGCAACCCGAACGACGGCATCGGCACTGCGGACGGCCGCATCCCGGGCGCACCGGAACCGGCCAGTGCGTGCTGCACCGCGACCCAGCGCGGCACGATCAGGTCGATGTGCTCCGGCTTGACCATCGAGCAGTCGCTGCCGGGTGCATCGCCGAGCAACACGCGGTGCGGCGCCGAGGCGATCACCTCCGGCACGAGTGAGGGGTCGTGCGCGGCCACCATCTTGATCACCGTTGCCTCGTCCTGGAGGTGCGGCGCGACGGCCTTGAGCCACAGGGTGCCGCTGGTGGTGTGGAGCCGGTGCACGCTCGACTGGTTCCAGGTCTTCACCTGGACCGCGCGCCTGGTCCGTTCGATCTTGGTGTCGGCCCACGCGACGAGCTCCGAGGGCCCGCCCAGCCGCGCCCACGGCAGTCTGCGCGGGGCGTCGGCCTCAGGTTCTTCCGCGGGCCGGAGGTGGCGGAGGTGCTTGCGGTGGGGCTCGAGGAGCGCCTCGACGTGGTAGGTGACCTCGCCTCCCCGCCCCGGTTCGGCACTCGTCGCGGAGACCATCCTGAGCACGGTCGTCGGCACGTGCAGCAGAGATTCGAGCGCCTCGTTCACCGGTTCGGCTTCGTACCACCACATGCCCTCGACCGGCAGGACCTTTTTGGTGCGGCCCAAGAACCCGCTGGGTGCGCTGACCAGCGCGATGATCGACCGTTCCGCCACGCGACCATCATCGCGGCGCGCTCAACCGGATTTCAGTCCTCGAAGTCGCCGCTCGCCCGGCGCACCTTGGCGAGCAGGTCGGTGAGCTGCTCGGTCTGCCGGTCGGTGAGGCCCTTGAGCCCGAGGTTGACCTCGACGACGGCGGCGGTCGCGGCCTCGCGGCGCTGCAGACCCGCGTCGGTGATCTCCACCAGCGTGGTGCGGCGGTCGGTCGGGTGCGGGGTGCGGCGGACCAGGCCGTCGCTCTCCAGCCGGTCGACGATGTTGGTCACGCTCGTGGGGTGCAGCTGCAGGCGTTCGCCCATCACGCGCATCGGCAGCGCGCCTTTGCGGGAGAAGAACAGCAGCACCAACGCCTCGTAGCGCGCGAACGTGAGTCCGTGCGGCTTGAGGGCTGCGTCCACGGCGGACTGGATGATTTGCTGGACACGCATGACGCTCGTGACGGCGGCCATCGACGTGGGCTGACCCACCCGGTCACCCCACAGCTCGGCCGCGCGGGCGATCGGATCGAACGGCAGCGGTGTCATGGGCACCGAAGCTACCAGTCAGTACAACGCACGGATCATCAGGAGGCACGTGTGCTTGTCGCGTTCAGCGTTGCTCCGTCCGCATCGGACTCGTCGGGAAGTGTCGCCAAGGCGGTGGCCGAGGCCGTGCGGATCGTGCGGGAGTCGGGCCTGCCCAATGAGACGAACGCGATGTTCACCATGATCGAGGGCGAGTGGGACGAGGTGATGGACGTGGTCAAGCGCGCGACGGAAGCGGTGCAGGCCAGCGCTCCGCGGGTCTCGCTCGTGCTCAAGGCGGACATCCGTCCCGGTCACACCGAACAGCTGCGCACGAAGGTGCAACGGGTTGAGGAGCACCTCGCCGACACGCCATGATCTGGTCCGCCGCCGCTGAACTCGTTGAGCGGAGGCGTATCTCGTGAGATTCGTGATCAGCTTGCTGGCCGCGCTGCTGGTGGTCGTGACACCACCCGTGGCGCAGGCCGGGCCGTCCACCGGCTGGGCGAACATCGGCCCGAACGGCGCGGGCGGGTATCTGGCGTTCGCCCAGAACCTCGTCTACGTGCTGCCGGGTGCGGGCCAGCAGGTGTTCCGGTCCGACGACCGGGGCCGCAGCTGGCGGCAGGGCAAGCTCTTGCCCGAGATGCGCGGCAACGGCCTCGCCGCCGATCCCGCGCGGCCGGACACCGTGCTGGTGGCCGGGTACGAACCCGGTGGCGATGCCGGAACGGTGTTGCGCTCCGCTGATGGCGGCAATTCCTTCTCGGTCGCGCTGCGGACGCCGTCCGGAGTGGAGGACGTCGCGTTCGGCGCGGCGGGGGTGTCTTACGCGGCAACGGCTGAGGGCGTCTACCGGGGCGTCGGCGGTCTCGGGTGGTCGCTGCTGCCCGGATCGCCCGCGTCCGCCGAGGACGTCCACGTCGTGGGTTCGGACGTGGTCGTCGCCGCGGGCGGCAAGGCGCACGTGCTGCGGGCCGGGAAGTGGTCGGCGTACGACGTCCCGGCGGACAAGATCACCTCACGGGGTGACGTCGTGGTGGCGCGCAAGTTCAGCGGCGGGGTGCACCTGTCGTCCGACCGCGGTGCGTCGTGGCGCGCGGTGACGGGGCCGTGGACCTCGTCGTGGATCTTGTACGGCGGCATCACGGCCAACGGCTGGGTCCAGGTGCAGACGCTGGACGGGCATTTCATCAGCCAGGACCTGGGTGCCTCCTGGACGCGGACCGACGCCGTGAAGAAGGTCGACGTCTACACGGAGATCGGCAGCTTCGCCGACCTGCCGGACTGGCAGTGGGTCTACGCGTCCGGCGGCGTCTACGCGACGGCCGATCACGAGCACTACAAGCGGGTCGGTGTGCCCGGTGCGCACGTGCTGTCGCTGGCGGTTTCCGGGCGGTCGATCATCGCGGGAACCATGCAGGGGTCGTTCCGCACCGACCTGCCGGTGGCCTCGCAGGAGTGGGACTTCGACGGCACCGCGCCGCCCGCGATCGGCAACCGGGTCGGCGCGCTCGCCGCGCGTGACGGCGTGGTGCTGCGCGGCCGCAACGCCTACCGCGGCTCGCAGGACATGATCTACGTGGAGCGGTCGCTCGACGGCGGCCGGACCTGGGTGACCACCGACGTGGTGCCCGGCAACACGCGTTCTCTGGTGTTCGACCCGGCGCTGCCCTCGCGCGTCTACCTGGGTGCGTACCTGATCAACGCGTTCTACGTGTCGCTCGACGGCGGGCTGACGTTCACCGCGCGGGTGCACGCCGGGCTGCGCGGCATCAAGACCATCGCCGCCGATCCCACCGGCATCTGGCTCGCGGACGCCGGCGGTCTCTACCGGTCGACGGACGCCGGGGTGACGATCAAGCAGGTCGTGGCGGGACGGATGAACTCCGTGCTGGTGGACCCGCGCGATCCGAAGCACGTGGTGGCCGTCGGCCAGAACTCGGTGTTCGTGTCGTTCGACGGGGCGTCGTTCACGGAGGTGCCGAACGTGTCGGCCGAGCAGCTGTCCACGCTCACGTCCGGCCCGGACGGCGTGCTGTACCTGGGCTCGATCTCGTTCCAGGGGCAGAGCAAGGGCGTGCTGCGGTCGGTGAACGGCGGACGTTCGTGGTCGGTGCTCGGCGGGCCGGAGGTGGAGCGCGGCGTGGAGGCGCTGCTGGTCTCCTCGGATGGCCGAACGCTCTACGCCGGCACGGTGAGTGGATCCGTGCACAGGCGTTCGCTGGGTTAGCGTGTCGGGCGTGGACGCGAGACAGCTGTGGTTGCGGTACGAGCCGTACCACGACGTCACGTATTTCACGCCCGAATCCCGCGCGGCGACCGATGCGCTGGGTTGTAAGGGCGGCTGGATGGGCTACTTCGGCATGCGCGCCGCACCGCTGGGTGCCGCGTCCCCGGAGCTGGTGACGGCTGTCTTCTACAACTTCGCCCCGCGCATGGTCCACCGCGCGCTGCCGGACGCGTGGGCGGTCGCCTCACCCGACTCCTATTTGCGCGTGCGCCTCGAAGGTGCCGACGGGGCGCTGCGCCGCATGCTGGGTGAGGTGGCCACTCCTGCCATCGAGGAGGCCGCCACGCTGGCCAGGACCGCGGCCATGGCGGCCCCCATCGCGGGGCGTCCGCTGGCGGCCGCGAACCGCGCGTTGCCGTGGCCCTCCGAGCCGCACCTCGAGCTGTGGCACGCGTGCACGATCTTGCGCGAGGCTCGCGGCGACGGGCACGTGGCGGCGTTGGTCGCGCACGGCGTGGGGCCGTGCCAAGCGCTTGCGGTCTACGCGCGGGAGCATTCGCTCGATCCGGCATACATGCGGGCCGCGCGCGGTTGGACCCTGGAGGAGTGGGAAGCCTCCGACCTGCCCGGTGATCTTGCGGCGGTGGAGCGTGCGACCGATCTCGCCGCGCTCGCCCCGTGGGAGGCGCTGGGTGCCGCAGGAACTTCGCGGTTCATCGAGCTGATGACACCGCTCGCTCTACGCATCGCTTCGGCCAACGAGGCGATGCGCGTCAACCCGATGGCCCTGGACCCGGTCCGGGAACTAGCCGTGCCAGGATGGAACACGTGACAAGGCCTGATCCGCGCAAGACCGCCGCACTGTCCGCCGCACTCTCCGGCGCCGTCGACCTCGGTGCCCTGAAGGCTCGAGCCGACGCCGCCCGTCAAGCGACCAATGCCCCCGCGCCTGCCGCTGCTGCCGCCGCTGAGAACGGCTCCGCGCCGTGGATCGTGGACGTCAGCGAGGCGTCGTTCCAGGCTGTGGTCGAGCAGTCCCTGCAGGTGCCCGTCGTGGTGCTGCTCGGGGCCTCGTACAGCCCGGAGTCGCAGCAGCTCGCGGCCTCGCTGACCCGGTTCGCCCAGTCGTCCGGCGGGTCGTGGATCCTGGCCAGGGTCGACCTGGAGCAGTCGCCGCGGATCGGGCAGGCGTTCGGGGTGCAGTCCGTGCCGACCACCGTGGCCGTTGCCGCTGGTCAGCCCATTGACGCGTTCGCGGGGCCGCTGGCCGACGAGGAGTTGTCGGCGTGGATCGCGCGGTTGCTGGACGCGCTGCGCGAGCGGTTGCCGGGGATTCGGGCCGGTGAGGCTCGGGCCACCGCTCCGATCGAGCAGGAGATCATCGAGGACCCGCTGATCGTGGCCGCTGAAGAAGCCTTCGAGCGTGGGGACTACACGGCCGCTCAGGGGTACTACGAGCAGATTCTCGCCGTTGAGCCTGCCAACGAGCTGGCCAAGGAAGGCCTGGCGCAGGCCAAGTTCGCCGAGCGGGCCGAGGCTGTCGATCCTGCGGTGATCGCCAAGGCCGACGGGGCCCTGGACGACATCGACGCGCAGCTCGCCGCGGCGGATGCCCAGGTGGCGTTCCAGCAGGTCGAGGAAGCGTTCAAGCGACTTGTCGACACGGTGCGGCGGGTTTACGGGGACGACCGCGATCGGGTGCGCCAGCACCTGATCGGCCTGTTCGAGCTGTTCCCGGCGGACGACCCCCGCGTCGCCGCAGCCCGCCGCAACCTGGCGAGCGCGCTCTACTGACCGCACGCGGGGGCCCTTCGTTTCCTTCAGGGAAACGCGGGGCCCCCGCGTGACTTTCGGCATGCGGAATCAGGAGCGGCGGCGTTCCAACAACACCGTGTCCCGCCATGCGCCGTGGTGCTGCGCGATTCGTTCGCGCACGCCCACGGTGCGGAAGCCTGCCCGGTGGTGCAGGGCGATGCTGGCCCGGTTCTCCGGGAAGATCACGGCCTGCAGGGTCCACAGGCCGTCCTCGTCGGCCGCGGTGACCTGGTGGTGCAGCAGCGTCTTGCCCACGCCGCGTCCCTGGCTGGCCGCGGCCACGTAGATCGACGTCTCGACGACCCCGGAGTAGCACTCGCGCGCGGACACCGGGGTCGCGGCCGCCCAGCCGGCGATCTCGCCGTCCATCAGGGCGATCCAGCGGTGGTCCGGCAGCCACTTCGACTCGAGGGTGCGCCGCGACGGCACCTCGGTCTCGAAGGTCGCGTTGCCCGAGGCGATGCCCTCGCCGTAGATCCGGCGCACGTCCGGCCAGTCGGCGGCGGTCATCGGGCGCATCGTGACGCCGGGCATCGGGTTGACCGAGCCGGAGGTCAGCGCGCCCATCACGGCGTCGGCCGCGTGGGGGAGGCCCGTGCAGCAGGCCGGGTTCACCGAGACCAGCGTGGTGGTGCCCTCGCGGCGCACGAGCACGAAGCCCACCTCGGCCAGCTTGCGGACGTGGTGCGAGCAGGTGGACTGGCTCACGCCCAGCAGAGAGGTCAGCTCGCCGACGGTCACCTCGCCCGGCGCGCTGGCCACGTGGTGCAGCAGGCGCACGCGGGTCGGGTCGGACAGCGTCGAGAACCACGTGGCGTAGGTCGCGGCTTCATCGGTTAGCACGCGGCAAGTATCGATGCTGATCGATGGAGGATCAAATCGAATACTTCTTCACGCAGAACGAGCTGCCGCGGAAGAAGCCGTCGCCGAACGCTTCCACGCGGGCGAAGCCGGAGGGGACGGCGGTGCCGTTCACATCGGCGGCGATCAGGCTGTCGTCGACCAGTAGCTCTGCCACCGCTTCGTCCAGGTCGCCGGGGGACAGGCGCAGGCCCGCCGCCGGTTCCGGGCGGTTGGCCAGGCCCGCCCACGCGCCGGTCAGGCAGGCGGTGCGCTGGCCGGTGGCGTCGTCGTCGAGCTTGAAGCCCGTGGCGTGCTGGATGGAGAGGGAGAAGCGGGAGGCGATGACGGCGAAGGCCGCGAAGTCTCCGATGCCGCCCTTGTTGCCCTTCTTGGGCGGTGTGCCGATCTTGACCAGTGACGGCAGGTCCAGCTGGATCTGGTTGGTGGCCGGGCAGTAGGACGCCGGTGAGGTGGTCTGGGCGTCGTTGCAGGACTTGATGCCGCCCTTGTCGAACGTGGGGAAGGCCGCGCCGCTCGACTTATAAGCGTCGCGCAGCGACTCCTCCAGAGCCTTGAGGTACTTGTCCTGGTCCACGGGAGCGTTGCCGCGGCCCTGGCCGAGGTCCTTGTCGTCGACCGAGAACGGGCGCTCGGTGATGCGCTTGTCGATCTCGGCCTCGTTGATCTCGGCGCAGCGGGCGGCGCCGCGGGTGAAGCCGAACTGGAAGGCCGAGACGCGGTCGAACGCGCTGCCGTGGGCGCCCTGCTTCTCGAACGACGTGCCGGCGGAGTCGCGGATGAAGAACATCGTCTGGAGCACCTGATTCAGGCCCTCGCCGGTGGAGAGCTCGAAGTGCTTCGACTTGTTCTCGGCGACCCAGCGCATGAAGACGCCGGTGTAGCAGTCGGCCTGCTGCTCCTTCACGATCGACGGGGTGTTCGCGCCGATGTTGGAGGCCGCGCCCAGCTTGTACTGGACGGCGTGGCCCATCTCGTGGGCGAGGACGGTGACGACTGCCATCGAGCCGAACGAGTCCCGCAGCATCGGGAGCAGCTCACCGCGGTCCCACGTGATGCTGTCGTCGAGCGCGCAGTAGAACGCGTTCGCGACGCCGGTGGTGTTGATGCGGCAGACCTCGACGCCCTTGCCCCCGGAGTCGTAGGAGACGAGGCGCTTGACCGGTTCGAAGGACTTGCCGGGGAACGAGCGCGGCAGCTCGGCCTTCCAGAACTCCTGGACGTCGGCCAGCGTGTTGATGGCCAGGCGGTCCATCTCGCCGCCGTCGCCGTTCTCCACGTTCAGGTCCGCGTCCGGCACGCCCTGCTTGGGCCCGGACGGTCCGTTCGAGATGTCGAGGCCGGCGACCTTTCTGGGGTCGGGCCGCTCGCCCTTCGGTGAGCCCTCGATCACCGTTCCGCACGCGGTCAGGGCCACGGTCGCGGCCACCGCGACGGCGATTCGTCCGATCCCCATGGGCCGGAACACTACTAACAGTGGTTCAGGGCCGTGCGGCAAGGACCTGCGGCCAAACGTGAAAAGTCCTCACCCTCTGGGGTGATTTCAAGACTGCGCGGACTCGTTTTCGTTGTCCCAGCTATGGATCTGAGCGCACAGTCCCCCCGCAAGCCTTCGGCGTGGAAGGAGTTTGGCGGTATGGGAAGAACGCGCTGGGCACGGTTCGTCGGGGTGCTCGGAATCGGCGCTGTGGGCGCCGGTGCCCTCCTCGTCGGCATGTCGCAGGGAGCGTTGGCCGCCTCGTTCGCGGTGTCCGGCACGAATTTCAAGGTGTCCGCGGAGAGCTTGACGGGCCAGGGATTCGTCCAGTTCGGTGGCGTGGACTCCGGTGCGGGGCAGGTGCACGTCGTCGCGGTCAGCGGCTTCAGGACGGCGACGCTCGACAAGTTCTGCCAGTCGGTCTTCGTCGCCAACATGCCGGTCGTCGGTGACGTGACGATGCGCATCACCGCTGATGGCGTGGGTGGCATGTCGGCCGACAACCTGGTCGTCAACCTCACCGACCTCTCCGGTGACCTGGTCCTGGGCAACCCCCAGATCGGCATCGACGCGAGCAAGGTGACCAAGGGGCCCGACAACCTCAAGGGTCTGCCCGGTTCGTTCGGTCTGCAGGCTGACACGGCGAACATCGCTTCGCTCAAGCAGACCGCGTGGGCCACGACGGCTCAGACCATCAGGTTCAAGGGCATGAACCTGACCATTCGCCAGGGGAAGCAAGAGTGCTTCTGAGGATCTGGCGCGGCTTCACCGCGTGGCGACGTGGCCGGCCCTTCTGGGCCGGCCTGTTCGTAGCGGCAGGAGCCTTCATCATCCTGTTCCCGCCGTTCGTCGGCGTGAAGCTCGGCGACATGGTCATCTCGATCAAGACGATCGGCGGCGTGTCCGCGCTGCTGATCGGCACGTTGCTGGCGATCTGCGCGGTGTCGCTGTGGTTGCAGCCGAAGTTCCGGCTCGCGGCGGGCATCGTCACGGTGCTGCTGTCCCTGGTCGCGCTCGTCGTGACCAACCTCGGCGGCTTCCTGCTGGGCACCATCCTCAGCCTGCTCGGCGGCGCGCTCGCCGTGGCGTGGACGGATGAGCCCAAGAAGCCGAAGCGCAAGCGCGGCTCGGAGCCCGAGCCCGAGCCCGAGGCCGAGTTCGAGGCTGAGCAGACCCAGAGGGTCCAACCCACATGAATCGAGCACAGCCACTTGCCGCGGTCGCGATGGTCGCGGTGTTCTCCCTGCAGCCGCCGTCGAGCTCTGAACCGCCGCCGACCAGCACGAGTTCGGAGCCGGTTCCGACGAGCAGTTCAGCACCACCGAGCAGTTCCACGAGTGCCACTCCACCGCCGTCGTCCTCGTCCGTGCCGACTCTTCCGCCCAGCACGGAGCCGCCAGTGACGTCGGCGCCCCCGCCACCGGCCCCTGCCCCGGTGGCGGGTGGAGGGCGGGAGTGGACGCTGACGGCGTCCCGGCTCGACCTCGGTGGCCTCAACTTCGTCGGGGTCGTCGACGCCCTGCTGGGCGGGCAGGTCGTCAAGGTCCTGAAGTTCACCGCCAACGAGATGAAGATCAAGGACCTCGTGCAGTCAGCCGAGGCGGCGCCGGGGGTCCGGCTGGTCACCGCGGCTCGCCCCGGCAGCACCTCCACGGTGTCGCCAGGGCGGATCGAGCTGTACACGGTGCAGCTCAAGGGGAATCTGGACATCCTCGGGATCAAGATCCCGGTGGACTACACGGCGGCGCACCCGCCTCCGCTGAACGTGCCGTTCGTGACGTTCACCGAGGTCACGGTCCGGAACACGGATCTGATCGGTGGCACGTTGAAGATCCCCGGTGCGCGGATCTCGGTGGTGACCGATCAGGCGCCGGTCGAACGGCGCTGATCCCCGGCGGCTCTGACCCGGCGGGTCAGAGCCCGCACTTCTTCGGCCCCTCGAGCACACCCTCGCGGAACCGCGCCACCCGCTCGAACCCCGGATCCACCGCGTCACCACCGGTAGCGTCACGGGCCGCGTAGTCGAACTGCAGCAACACGGTCACGGCCTCGTCGAGGTCACCGGGCGACAGCCCGAACGTGTTCTGCGGCCGTTGGAACACCGCGCCCGTGTACGCGCCGGCCAGGCACAGCGCCGCCTTCGAGGCGTCACCGCCCTCGATCGGCTTGCCCGCCGTGGCGAGCTGGGCCAGCGCGTACCTGCTCGCGATCAACGTGCCGGTCGCGTAGTCGCCCAGTTCCTTGTGCAGCAGCGGTAGCTCGTCCTGCGTGTCGATCTTGATGGACTTGTCCGACGGGCAGTACGCCACCGGGCCCTGGTCGCCGGAGCAGGTGGGCTCGGCGGGCGAGGACTCGGCCTTCGGAGACGGCCAGGTCTTGCCGAGCGTGGTGCTCAGGTTCTTGAAGTAGCCGTCGATGTCGGGCGTGACGTTCTCGAGCATCTCGGAGAACGGCAGGTTGCCGCCGTTCTGGCGGTCGCGGGCGGAGGTGAACGCGCGCTGGGTGAAGGTGCGGTTCTGCACGCTCATCGCGGCGCAGAACTTCGTGCCCTGCTGGAAGCCGTCCTGGAACGCGGCGACGCGGTCGAAGGCGCTGCCGTGCGCCTGCTCGTCCTCGGGGGAGGTGCCCACCGGGTCGCGGAACGTGATCAGTGCGCCCAGGGCCTTGTCCAGGGCGTCCGCGCCGACGTCGAGGCGGGAGGACTTGCCGTCGGTCACGTTGCGCACGAACGCGCCGGCGAAGCAGTCGGCCTGGGCCTCGGTGAGGATCGTCGGGTACTTGTCCGGCTCACGGCGTTCGGCCTCGGGGGTGATGCCCATGCGGTTCTGCACCGCGTGGCCGATCTCGTGCGCCAGCACGACGACGACCGCGGCCTCGCCGAAGCGGTCCTGCAGCACCGGGAGCAGGGACGCGCGGTCCCAGGCGACGGCGTCCGCGGCCGGGCAGTAGAACGCGTTGCCCTCCACGTCCGCGGCCTTCTGGGTGCACGGCGGCGGCTTCGCGGTGGCGTCGGCCGTGTCCACCGAGAAGTAACCGCCGGTCAGCGGCTTCCACGGCTTGTTGAACGTCGAGGGGAACGAGTCGGTCCAGAACTCCTCGATGTCGGTGAGAGCGGTCGCGGCCAGCTTGTCGATCGGGCCGTTGTCGCTGCCGCGCACCTGGATCGTGGGGCTCGACGCCTCCTTCTTCACCACCTTGGCCGCGCGCGGGCGCCCCGGGATCTCGGCGGTGCAGCCCGCCGCGAGCAGAGCGGTGGCGACGATCAGCGCGATGCTCCGGAGCGGCATGGACCCATTGTGCCTTCCGGTCGGCTTGAGGGGCATACAAAGGGCAACGTGCGGATCACCCGCGAGGTTCACCGGGGCACGTCACCGCAGGGGCTGCTCCTCGGGGACCAGCCACAGCACGCCACTCGGCGGTAGCTGCAGCAATGCGGAGTACGGCCGCCCGTGCCACGGCTTTTCCTCGGTGGCGACGCCGCCGAGGTTGCCCACCCCGGACCCGCCGTAGTGCGCGGCATCGGTGTTCACGAGCTCGCGCCACCGCCCGGCCGAGGGCAGGCCGATGCGGTAGTCGTGGTGCGGGTTGCCCGAGAAGTTGGCGATGCAGGCCAGCGTCGAGCCGTCCTCACCGATCCGCAGGAACGACAGCACGTTGCCGCCGGAGTCGTTCGCGTCGATCCACTGGAACCCTTCCGGCGTCACGTCGTGAGAGAACAACGCCGCCGCCGTCCGGTACACCGAGTTCAGGTCGCGCGTCAGCGACTGGATGCCCTGGTGCAACGGCTCCTGCTCGACCAGGTGCCAGTCGAGCGAACGGGACTCCGACCACTCGCCCCGCTGCCCGAACTCGCCGCCCATGAACATCAGCTGCTTGCCGGGATGTGCCCACATGAAGGCCAGCAACGAGCGGACACCCGCGGCCTTGTTCCAGTCGTCGCCCGGCATCCGGCCCCACAGCGAGCCCTTGCCGTGCACCACCTCGTCGTGCGAGAGCGGCAGCACGAAGTTCTCACTCCACGCGTAGACCAGCGAGAACGTCATCTCGTTGTGGTGGAACGCGCGGTGCACCGGCTCACGCGACAGGTAGTGCAGCGTGTCGTGCATCCAGCCCATGTTCCACTTGAACCCGAACCCGAGCCCGCCCAGGTGCGTCGGCCGCGTCACGCCCGGCCACGCCGTCGACTCCTCGGCGATCATCACCACGCCGGGGTGCCGCCGGTACACGGTCGCGTTCAGCTCCTGCAGGAACCGCACCGCGTCGAGGTTCTCCCTGCCGCCGAACTCGTTGGGCAGCCACTGGTCCGCCGGCCGCGAGTAGTCGAGGTAGAGCATCGACGCGACGGCGTCCACGCGCAGGCCGTCGAGGTGGAACTCCTCGATCCAGTACAGCGCGTTCGCGACGAGGAAGTTGCGGACCTCGTTGCGGCCGAAGTCGAAGACGTACGTGCCCCAGTCGAGCTGCTCACCGCGCCGCGGGTCGGCGTGCTCGTACAGCGCGGTGCCGTCGAACTTCGCCAGTGCCCAGCTGTCCTTCGGGAAGTGCGCGGGCACCCAGTCGACCAGCACGCCGATGCCGCGCTGGTGCAGCGTGTCGACGAAGAACCGGAAGTCGTCGGGAATGCCGAACCGCGAGGTCGGCGCGTAGTAGGAGGTGACCTGGTAGCCCCACGAGCCACCGAACGGGTGCTCGGCGACGGGCAGCAGTTCGAGGTGCGTGAAGCCCATGTCCTCGCAGTAGTCCGCGAGTTCCACCGCCAGTTCCCGGTAGCTGAGACCGGGCTTCCACGAGCCGAGGTGCACCTCGTAGATCGACATCGGCGCGTTCGCCCACTGCGTGGCCTCGCGCCGGGCCTCCCACTCCGCGTCCTGCCACACGTAGGCCGACTCGGTCACCACCGAGGCCGTCTGGGGCGGGACCTCCGTCGCGAACGCCATCGGGTCGGCCTTCTCGTGCCACACGCCGTCCGCGCCGAGGATGCGGAACTTGTACCGCGACCCGACCGGCACGTTCGGCAGGAAGACCTCCCACACGCCACTGGAACCCATGGAGCGCAACGGGTTCGCGCGCCCGTCCCAGCCGTCGAAGTCACCCGTGACCCGCACACCGCGGGCGTTCGGCGCCCACACCGCGAACGAGACACCGGTGATCGGGCCGGAAGCCGTGTCGTACGAACGGAAACGCGCGCCCAGCACGTCCCAGAGCCGCTCGTGCCTGCCCTCACCGATCAGGTGCAGGTCCAGCTCGCCGACCGTCGGCAGCCACCGGTACGGGTCGTCGACCTCGACCGCGGGGCCGCCGTTGTAGGTCACCAGGAGCCGGTAGTCACCGGGCGCCTCTGGCAGCTCGCCCTCGAACAACGCGTCGGCGATGCGTGGCAGCTCGACCTGCTTGTCGCCCCACACCACGGCCACCGAGGACGCGCCGGGCCGCAGTGCCCGCGCGATCACCTGGTCGCCGACCGCGTGCACCCCCAGCACCGAGTGCGGATCGTGGTGGGCACCGGACAAGATCCGGTCCAGGTCGGCCTTCATCGCGTCCTCCGGTCCGGGTTGTTACCCATCGTGGCTCTCCCGGTACGTTGTGTGTCGTGCGAACGGCCTGCAGATGTCGGGCTTACCCGACCCCGGAACAGGCTGCCTTGTTGAATCGCACGTTCGGGTGTGTGCGTCTGGTGTGGAACAAGACTTTGAGCGAGCGGAACCACCGCTACTTCACCAGTGGCGCACGCACGTCGTACCGGCAGACCGATGCCACCCTGACCGAGTGGAAACGCACGGCCGACCTCGCGTTTCTCTCGGAGGTCTCGGCAGTGCCGTTGCAGCAGACCCTGCGTCACCAGCACACCGCGTTCCAGAACCTCTTCGCTGGACGAGCTCGCCGTCCGAGGTTCAAGTCTTGCGCTGGTCGGCAGAGTGCGCACTACACCCGCACGGCGTTTCGCCTGCGCAATGGCACGCTCACGCTGGCCAAAACCAGTACTCCACTGCAGTTCGTCTGGTCGTTCGGCGTGGATGTCACCGAGCTGGATCCGACCATGGTCGTTGTGTCCCGAGATCCCGACGGCCGCTGGTACGTGACCTTTGCGGTGGACACCGAGGCGCCCACGCCTGCCGAGCCGGCTGGGCACGCGGTCGGCGTTGACCTCGGTTTGACGGACTTCCTGGTAACCAGCGACGGTGACCGGGTCGCCAATCCGCAGCATCTGGCCCGCAAGGCTCGCAACCTTGCCCGCTACCAACGCCGGCTTGCTCGCTGCCAGCGGGGCAGTAGCAACCGTCGCAAGGCGAAGGCCAAGGTCGCCCGTGCTCACCGCAAGATTCGCAATGCGCGACAGGACTTCCTGCATCGCTCGACCACCGCATTGGTCCGGTCGGCCGACACGATTGCGATCGAAGACCTCAACGTCGCGGGCATGGTCCACAACCGCCCGCTCGCCCGCTCTATCTCGGACGCCGGCTGGGGCGAGTTCCGGCGACAGCTGGAGTACAAGTGCGCCCGTGCGGGCCGCACGCTGGTCGTGATCGACCGCTGGTATCCCTCCAGCAAAGCCTGCTCGTCCTGTGGACACCTGTTCGCTGAGCTGAAGCTCTCCGCCCGGCACTGGACGTGTCCGAGCTGCCGCACCCGGCATGACCGGGATCTCAACGCGGCGAAGAACATCCTTGCGGCTGGTCGAGCCGCAGCCCGAGGCGACTCGGGTGATGCCTGCAGAGCTGATGTCAGACGGCAAGGGTCCTCCCTTCCGCGATCGGCAATGAAACAGGAAACCCACGCCGTGAGGCGCAGCCGGTGACGGCTGTCCGCTACAGAGCGGTTGGAATCCCCGTCCTGTGGGCGGGGAGAAAGTCAATCTCCTCCGCTAGTCATCCGGGCGATCGACGAAAGCGGAACCGTCAACCACTCCGGCCTGTTGGCGTGCTCGTAAGCGACCTCGTAGACCGCCTTGTCCAGCTCGAACGCGCGCAGCAGGTGCGCGTTGTCCCGCGGATCGCCGGCCACCTCGGCGTACCCGTCGCAGAACGCCGCGCGGTTGCGCTTCGTCCACTCCATCGCGCGGTAGGCGAGCTGGTCGTCGTCGGGCTGGCCGATGAGCAGCTGCCGTGCCGCGTAGTCGAACGACCTCAGCATCCCCGCCACGTCGCGCAACGGCGACCGCAGCGTGTTGCGCTCCTCGACGCCCGCCGCCGGCTCGCCCTCGAAGTCGATCAGCAGCCAGCCGTGCACGGTCCGCAGCACCTGACCGAGGTGCAGGTCGCCGTGGATGTGCTGGATGGCGATCTGCCCGATGTGCTTGCGCGCTTCCTCGAACGTGGCGCGCAACGGCTCCTCGTAGCGGCCCAGCTCCGGCACCGCCTGCAGCACGGTGTCCAGGCGCTGCTGCATGCCCGCGATGGCGTGCGTGATCGCGTCGTCGTCCGCGAGCCGCGCCCCGAACGCCTCGGCGAGGTCGGCGTGCACCTTCGCCACGGCGTGACCGAGTCGCTGCGCCTCGCCGGCGAAGTCGCCGCCCACCTCGAACGCGTGCAGGTCGGCTTCCGCCATCAGGTCGCGCACCGAGGTCTTGGCCATGTCCCAGCCCTCGACCGCGTCCGGCAGGAACTCCTGCAGCATCGCGAGCGTGACCGGTTCGCCGTTGAGCTCGGTCGAGATCGAGCCCAGCGGCAGCGCGATGTGCTCGCAGCCGACCGTGCGCAGCCCCCGGTGCATCACCAGGTCGCGGTTCTCGCCGCGGGCGAGCTTGCGGAAGATCTTCAGGATGTACTGCTGGCCGTAGATCAGCGAGGTGTTGGACTGCTCGACGCCGATCGGCCGCCCGCGCAACGCCGTGCGCAGCTCGACGCCGTGCTCGTGTGCGAACGTGATGCCGTCGACCCGCTCGCCGGCCGCGATCTTCTCGAGCAGTAAGCCGTTGCGCTCGGGGTCGGCCGTGGCGTCGTAGCCGTCCGAGTGCTCGCTCATGATCAGCTGGTAGTTCTCGGTGCGGCCGGGCTGTTCCACCTCGGCGATCACGTGCACCACGTCGTCGTCCAGCAGCGTGGTCCGCAGTGGACGAACGGCGGTGATCGGGCGGTCCTTGCCGCCGAACCAGCGCAGGGTGGGAAGAACGTCGGGCAGCGTGGTGACCAGCTTGTCGGCGAGCTCGTCCGGATCAATCAACCTGTTCACCTCATCTCGCTGTCGTCGCCCGCCTCTACCAGCTGGAACCAGTAGAAACCGTGACCGGGAAGGGTCAGCAGGTACGGGAGTTCCCCGATCGCCGGGAAGTTGACACCTCCGGTCAGTTCCCGCGGCGTGTAGTCGCGGTGTTCGGAGAGGTCCAGCTCGACGGGTTGCGGGAAGCGTGACAGGTTGTTCACGCAGAGCACGATGTCCTCACGGCCGTCGGGACGTTTCCACTGCCGCTTGAAGGCCAGCACGCTCGGGTTCGAGCCGCCCAGCTCGGAGAAGTCGCCCTCGGCGAACGCGTGGTGCTGCTTGCGCACCTCGATCATGTGCCGGGTCCAGTTGAGCAGCGACGACGTGTTGTTGAGCTGTGCTTCTACGTTCAGGCCCTGGTAGCCGTAGACCGGGTCCATGATCACCGGCAGGTAGATGCGGCCGGGGTCGCAGCCCGAGAAACCCGCGTTGCGGTCCGGCGTCCACTGCATCGGCGTGCGCACCGCGTCGCGGTCCTGCAGCCAGATGTTGTCGCCCATGCCGATCTCGTCGCCGTAGTAGAGAACTGGCGAGCCCGGCAGCGACAGCAGCATCGCGGTGAACAGCTCGTGCTGGTTGCGGTCGTTCTCCAGCAGCGGCGCGAGCCTTCTGCGGATGCCGATGTTCGCCTTCATCCGCGGGTCTTTGGCGTACTCCGAGTACATGTAGTCGCGCTCTTCGTCCGTCACCATCTCGAGCGTCAGCTCGTCGTGGTTGCGCAGGAAGATGCCCCACTGGGTGTTCTCCGGGATCGCGGGCGTCTGCGCCAGGATCTCCGAGATCGGGAACCGCGACTCGCGCCGCACCGCCATGAAGATGCGCGGCATCAGCGGGAAGTGGAACGCCATGTGGCACTCGTCGCCGCCGACCGCCGGGTCACCGAAGTACTCGACGACGTCCGACGGCCACTGGTTCGCCTCCGCGAGCAGCACCCGGCCGGGGAACTCGTCGTCGACGACCTTGCGGCACTTCTTCAGGAACTCGTGCGTGCGCGGCAGGTTCTCGCAGTTCGTGCCCTCCTCTTCGAAGAGGTACGGCACGGCGTCGAGGCGGAACCCGTCGATGCCGAGATCGAGCCAGAACCGCAGGATGTCGAGCATCGCTTCCTGCACTTCGGTGTTCTCGAAGTTGAGGTCCGGCTGGTGGCTGAAGAAGCGGTGCCAGTAGAACTGCCCGCGCACCGGGTCGTACGTCCAGTTCGACGACTCGGTGTCGACGAAGATGATCCGCGCGTCGCTGTAGCGCGAGTCGTCGTCGCTCCACACGTAGTAGTCGCCGTAGGGGCCGGTCGGGTCCTGTCGGGACTGCTGGAACCACGGGTGCGCGTCGCTGGTGTGGTTGAGCACCAGGTCGGTGATCACCCTGATCCCGCGCCGGTGCGCCTCCTCCAGCAGGTACACGAAGTCCTCGACGGTGCCGAACTCCGGCAGCACGGCGCGGAAGTCGCTGATGTCGTACCCGCCGTCGCGCAGGGGTGAGGCGTAGAACGGCGGCAGCCAGAGGCAGTCGACGCCGAGCCACTCCAGGTAGTCCAACCTGGACGCGAGCCCGCGAAGATCACCCGTGCCGTCGCCGTTCGAGTCGCTGAACGCGCGGACCAGGACTTCGTAGAAGACGGCGCCCTTGTACCAGTTGGGGTTGGGCTTCGCCTGCTTCGCGGACTTGAAGTCCTCGGCCTGAGGTTCGACCAGCATGCCGTCGTCGGTCATGGCTTCGCCGGTGTGCGGGATGCCGTCCAACCCCAGCGCCGCGTCGGGACGGGTCTCTTCGATCATGATTTCCCACCTCGTCGAGGGTGTTGGGGTCGTGCGTGGTGATGGCCTCGACCACAACCACACACGACCTAGCTGAAGCGGCGCTGCAGACTCACGACGTGCGCGGTGGCACGCCACGGCTCGAGGCGGACGTAGTTCGCCTGACCCCAGTCCCAGGTCTCGCCGGTGACCTCGTCGTGCGCGATCAGCCGCTCGTGCCAGTCGAACCCGAGCCCCGGCAGGTCGAGGTAGAGCGTCCCGTCCTGCGCGCCGTTCGGGTCGAGGCTGACGACCACGACGACGGTGTCCCCGGTCTCCGGGTCGCGCTTGGAGTACGCGAGCAACGCGTCGTTGTCGATGTGCTGGAACTTCAAGGTGCGCATCTGCTGGAGGGCCGGGTGCGCTTTGCGGATGTGGTTGAGCTTGCGCAGCCACGGTTCGAGCGAGCGCCCGTCCGCCAGCGCGCGGGCGAAGTCCCGCGGCCGCAGCTGGTACTTCTCGGAGTTCAGGTACTCCTCGCTGCCAGGCTTCACCGCTTCGTGCTCGAACAGCTCGTAGCCCGCGTACACGCCCCACGACGGTGCGAGCGTGGCGGCCAGCGCGGCCCGCAGCCCGAACATGCCGGGCCCGCCGTGCTGCAGCGACTCGTGCAGGATGTCCGGCGTGTTCACGAACAGGTTCGGGCGCGCCTCGTCCCAGTGGTCGCGCAGGTCCTCGCCGAACTCGATCAGCTCCTGCTTGCCGGTCCGCCACGTGAAGTACGTGTAGGACTGGGTGAAGCCGAGCTTGGCCAGGCCGTACAGGCGGGCCGGCCGGGTGAAGGCCTCGGACAGGAACAGCGTGTCCGGGTAGACCTCCTTGACCTTCCAGATCAGCCACTGCCAGAAGTCCGGCGGCTTGGTGTGCGGGTTGTCGACCCGGAAGATCCGCACCCCGTGCTCCGCCCAGTGCAGCATCACCCGGAGCACCTCGTGGTAGAGGCCCTGCGGGTCGAGGTCGAAGTTGATCGGGTAGATGTCCTGGTACTTCTTCGGCGGGTTCTCCGCGTACGCGATCGTGCCGTCCGGCCGCGTGGTGAACCACTCCGGGTGCTTGAGCACCCACGGGTGGTCCGGCGCGCACTGCAGCGCGAAGTCCAGCGCCACCTCGAGCCCGAGCTCGTGCGCCCGTGCGACGAGCGCGTCGAAGTCCTCGAGCGTGCCGAGCTCCGGCGCGATGGCGTCGTGCCCGCCCTCGTCCGCGCCGATGGCCCACGGCGAGCCGCAGTCCTCCGGCCCGGCGACGAGCGTGTTGTTCGGGCCCTTGCGGTTGACCCGGCCGACCGGGTGGATCGGCGGGAAGTAGACGACGTCGAAGCCCATCGCCGCGACCCGGTCGAGCTCCTTGGCCGCCGTGGCGAACGTGCCGTGCACCGCCTGCCCGGTCTCGTCGATCCCGCCGGTGCTGCGCGGGAAGAACTCGTACCAGGATCCGAACGCGGCCTTCTTCCGGTCGCACCAGATCTTGTGGGTCTTGCCCTTGGTGATCAGCTCGCGCACCGGGTACTCGAACATGATCTTCTGCACGTCGTCGGCGAAGGCCGGGGCGACGCGTTCGCCGAGGGGGCGATCTTCGTCCCGCAGTGCCTGGGCGGCATAAGTGAGAAGTGCTCGCTCTTGCCTTCGATCGGGGCGGCGTGCCACCCGATCGAGTAGTAGCGCGCCGATCTCCAGATCGTTAGCGAGATCACCGGGGCCTTGCCCGGCCGCGATCTTCACCTCGACAGCGTGGTTCCAGGTGCCCCAGGGGTCACTCCACGCATCGATGCGGAACGTCCACGCGCCCTCGTGGTCGGGAACGATCGTCGCGCCCCACCTGTCGAGGCCGATGCCGACCTCGTGCATGCGCGTCTGGCGAGCGACTCGGTCGTTCGGGCCGCGCCACGAGACCGTCGCCGCGAGCTTGTCGTGTCCCTCGCGCCAGACCGTGGCCGCAACCGGAATGTGTTCTCCCGCAACGGCTTTCGCTGGATATCTACCAGCTGACACCACCGGGGATACGTCGTCGATACCGAGTCGTCCACTCATCGGCAGCGCCCCTTCCGCCGTGGTTCGCCGTGTTGCCCGCAATCCTGCCTTGCTCGATCAAGCCGCTCGTCGGCGGGATACCCCTTGTAGATCCGTACCCCGCCGATGTCGATCGCACACCTTGAGCACTGTGTGTGTCCAGGGTCTCTGGCCACGATGTGACCACTTCACGTCCTCGCGAGCGGACCGTTAGAGGCATAGCCGGGACTTCTCGAGGACGGGTTGGGTACCGTCCCGCGCGTGAACAAGCTTGGCGACCGTTACGTCCTGCTGGACCAGATCGGCGCGGGTGCGATGGGCATCGTGTGGCGCGCGCGTGACGAGCTGCTGCACCGTGACGTGGCGGTCAAGCAGATGCTGCTGAACGACGTGCAGCCGCACGAGGCCCACGAGGCCGTCCAGCGCGCGATGCGGGAAGGCCGCATCGCCGCGCGGTTGCAGCACGCGAACGCGATCGCCGTGTACGACGTCGTGGTCGACAACGGCAAGCCGTGCCTGGTCATGGAGTACCTGCCGTCCAAGAACCTGTCCGCGATCCTGGACGAGCGCGGGCCGATGCCGCCGGTCGAGGCCGCGCGCGTCGGGTCGCTCGCCGCCAACGCGCTCGCCGCCGCGCACGAGGCGGGGATCGTCCACCGCGACATCAAGCCCGGAAACGTCCTCATTGGACGTGACGGCGCCGTCAAGATCACCGACTTCGGCATCTCCCGCGCGCTGGGCGACGTGGCGGTGACCAAGACCGGCATGCTCGCCGGTACGCCCGCCTACCTCGCGCCGGAGCTCGCCCGCGGCTCCGAGCCCGGCCCGGCCGCCGACGTGTTCTCGCTCGGCGCGACGATCTACGCGATGACCGAGGGCGAGCCGCCGTTCGGGCGCAGCACGAACGACCTCGGCCTGCTGTACAAGGTCGCGCGCGGTGAGACCCGTCCGCCGATGCGGTCCGGCCCGCTCACCCCGCTGCTGACGAGGCTGCTCGCGAACGAGCCGGCGCACCGCCCCACCGCTGCTCAGGCGGCGGAGGAGCTCAAGGCCATCGCCAGCGGCCGGCCGGTGCCGCCCACCACGGTCCTGCCACCCTCGGGCACGCCGCCGCACGGCACTGCGGTCATGGGGTCGGGGCCGGGCACGTACCCGCCGGCCGGACCGCGCACGATGCAGCAGTCCGGGCCGCCCTCGATGCCGCCGCAGGCCCCGCGCACCAGGCCGCCTGCGCCCCTGCCGGAGCCCGAACCCGAGCAGAAGAAGAACCGGACCCTGGCCGTCGTCGCCTCGATCCTCGCGGTCCTGCTGATCGCCGGCGTGGCGTACGCGATCGTGAACAGCCAGAAGGACAGCGGCGGTCAGGCCGCGGGACCCAGCAGCTCGGCCAAGAACACCCAGCAGACCCAGGTGCCGCCCGCCAGCGCCGGTGAGACCAGCCAGAACACCCCGAGCCCGAAGCCGACGGCGCAGACCAAGCCGAGCCAGCCGCCCTCGTCGGCGCCCGCCGGTGGCGGCAGCAAGTTCACGCCGGCCCAGGTCACCCAGTTCGTGACGCAGCACTACGCGAAGTTGCCGAGCGACCCGGACGGCTCGCTCGAGGACTGGAACCCGGACGACGCGCCGACCTCGTACACGACGAAGACGTACTGGGGCGACTTCACCAAGGTGGCGATCAAGGGCCGCCCGCTCGTGCAGCCCTCTGGCGATGGCAACTTCACCGTCACGGTGACGCTGGAGCTGACCAAGGCGGAGACGAACAAGACGACGACCGAGGAGCACAAGCTGGAGATCTCCGGCAAGGGCGACAAGCTCCTGATCACCGGTGAGGAGCGCCCCTGACCGGCGCGGACTTGTCCAGGCTCGGCTGGTCCTAGGGGCGCTGAGGGCCGCCAGCAAGTAGCCTCGGTCTCCGTGAACCGAATCGCCGACCGGTACGCCCTGATCGAGCGCCTTGGCAGCGGAGCCATGGGCGTCGTGTGGCGCGCTCGCGACGAGGTGCTGCACCGCGAGGTGGCGATCAAGCAGCTGCTGCTGCCCGACCTGCGGCCCGCGGAGGTCGAGAAGGCCTGCGAGAGAGCACTGCGGGAGGGCAGGATCGCGGCCCGGCTGCACCACCCGAACGCGATCGGTGTCTTCGACGTCGTGATCGTCGAGGGCAAGCCGTGCCTGGTCATCGAGTACCTGCCGTCGCAGAGCCTCTCGGCGGTGCTCACCGAGCGCGGCAAGCTGCCCCCCGCTGAGGCGGCGGGAATCGGCGCGCAGGTCGCGTCGGCGCTCGCCGCGGCGCACGAGGCGGGGATCGTGCACCGGGACGTGAAGCCCGGGAACGTCCTCATCGGACACGACGGCCGCGCCAAGATCAGCGACTTCGGGATCTCCCGGGCGGCCGACGACGTCTCGGTCACCAAGACCGGGAAGCTGACGGGCACGCTCGCCTACCTCGCGCCCGAGCTGGCGCGCGGCGCGGAACCCAACGCGGCGGCGGACATGTTCTCGCTCGGCGCCACCCTCTACGCGATGACGGAGGGGGAGCCGCCGTTCGGGCGTTCCGAGAACGAGTTCGGCCTGCTGTACAAGATCTCGACCGGGCAGATCGTGCCACCGACGAGGTCAGGCCCGCTGACGTCCCTGATCACCCGGCTGCTCGCGATCGAGCCGGCTGAGCGGCCCACCGCCGCGCAGGCGGCCGAGGAGCTGGCGGCCCTCACCGCGCCCACGACCGCGGTGCCGGCCGAGCCCGGCAGGAACCGGCGCCGGACCGCCGCCCTGGTCGCTGCCGCGGCGGTGGTCGTGGCAATGGCGACGGTGGTGGCGATGTACGTGCTCGACCGCGGCCGAACAGCCGGATCGGACCCCGTTCCGCCGATCTCCCAGCCGACCTCCCAGCCGACCTCCCAGCCGACCTCCCAGCCGACCTCCCAGCCGACCTCCCAGCCGACCTCTGCGTCGAGCTCCCAGTCGTCGTCCCCGCGACCCACGACCTTCACCACCCAGCAGGTGGCCGACTTCGTCAAGCAGCATTTCGAAAAGCTGCCGCAGGACACCGCGGGCGCACGACAGGACTGGGCCCCCGAGTTCCGGCCCGCCGCCGCGGAGCACGATCGGTACTGGGGTGAGTACGACATCGTGGACATCTACGGCGATCCCCACATCACCACCAGCAGCACGGATAACCAGCGGTTCTCCACGGACCTCCACCTGGCGCTCCGCAAACCGTCGGAAAAGCTGGCGATCAGCGATTTGCTCTCGCTGGACATCATGGTGAAGGACGGCAAGCTGGCCATCACCAGCATGCAGCGGACCCACACCTGAGGTCGGCGCGTTTGCGCAGGTCGCGGCGCCGTTCGTCTTGACCGGTCCGGCAAGTTGCCGCAGGTGTGACCGGGAACGTTGTCAGGCCTTCACAGGTGGCAGGTAAGTTGCCTCGGCATGCGAGCACTTCGCCGGTTCACCGTCCGCGCCAGCCTGCCGGAGCCCCTGTCCGCGCTGACCACGCTCGCCACCAATCTGCGCTGGACGTGGCATCCGCCCACGCAGGATCTCTTCGCCTCGATCGACGCACGTGTCTGGTCAGAGGTGGGTGGCGACGCGTTGCGCCTGCTCTCCGTCGTCGACGCCGGAAAACTGGAGGCGCTCGCGAGAGACGAGCAGTTCCTGCTGAGGCTGAACGCGCTCGCCTCCGATCTGGAGCGGTACGTCGACGGGCCGCGCTGGTACCAGCGCCGTCAGGACGAGATCGCCCAGCGCCGCGAGCACGGGGCCACGAACGACACGCCGTTGCCGACGTCGGTCGCGTACTTCTCGATGGAGTTCGGCGTGCACGAGGCGCTGCCGAACTATTCGGGCGGTCTCGGCATCCTCGCCGGTGACCACCTCAAGGCCGCGTCCGACCTGGGCGTGCCGCTGATCGCGGTCGGCCTGCTCTACCGCTCGGGGTACTTCCGGCAGTCGCTGTCGCTCGACGGCTGGCAGCAGGAGCACTACCCGGCGCTCGACCCGCGTGGCCTGCCGCTCGAGCTGCTGACCGAGCCGTCCGGGCTGCCGTTGCTCGTGCACGTCGCGATGCCGGGCGACCGGATGCTGCGCGCGAAGATCTGGCGGGCGCAGGTCGGCCGGGTGCCGCTGCTGCTGCTCGACTCGGACGTGGAGCAGAACGACGAGGACCTGCGCGGCGTCACCGACCGGCTCTACGGCGGCGACCAGAACCACCGCATCCGCCAGGAGATCCTCGCCGGAATCGGTGGTGTCCGGGCGGTTCGCACGTTCTGCGAACTGACCGGCCACGCGCAGCCCGAGGTGTTCCACACCAACGAGGGCCACGCGGGTTTCCTCGGCCTGGAGCGGATCCGCGAGTACATCACCAACGACGGCCTCGACTTCGACCAGGCGCTCACGGCCGCGCGCGCCGGTGCCGTGTTCACCACGCACACGCCGGTGCCCGCAGGCATCGACAGGTTCCCGGTCGACCTGGTGCAGCACTACTTCGGCGCCGAGCAGCTCGTGCCCGGCGTGAACACGCAGCGCATCCTCGCGCTGGGCGCCGAGGACAACCCCGGCATGTTCAACATGGCCCACATGGGCCTGCGGCTGGCACAGCGCGCGAATGGTGTGTCCAAACTGCACGGTGAGGTCAGCCGGGACATGTTCCGCGGCCTCTGGCCTGGCTTCGACGCCACCGAGGTGCCGATCGGCTCGGTCACCAACGGCGTGCACGGGCCGACCTGGGCGGCGACCGAGATGAGCAAGCTGCTCGGTGCGTCCGAAGCGGACACCCAGACCAGCTCCGGACTCGGCATCGGCGCGTTCCAGCCGGTCACCGACGCGGGCCTGTGGGAGCTGCGGTCGACGTTGCGCGGCCGCCTGGTGGACGAGGTGCGCCGGCGGTTGCGCGAATCGTGGCTGCAGCGCGGCGCGTCGGCGCTGGAGCTCGGCTGGACCGACTCGGTGTTCGATCCGGGCGTGCTGACCGTCGGGTTCGCCCGCCGTGTGCCGACGTACAAGCGCCTCACGCTGATGCTGCGCGACCCGGAGCGCCTGCGTGGGCTGCTGCTGCACCCCGAACGGCCCGTGCAGCTCGTGGTGGCCGGCAAGTCGCACCCTGCCGACGACGGCGGCAAGGCGCTGATCCAGCAGATCGTGCGCTACGCCGACGAGGCGGGCGTGCGGCACCGGATCGTGTTCCTGCCCGACTACGACATGTCCATGGCCCGGTACCTGTACTGGGGCTGCGACGTGTGGCTGAACAACCCGATGCGCCCGCTCGAGGCGTGCGGCACGTCCGGCATGAAGGCGGCGCTGAACGGCGGCCTCAACCTGTCCATCCGCGACGGTTGGTGGGACGAGCTGTACGACGGCTCGAACGGCTGGGCCATCCCGACCGCGGACGGCGTGAACGACCCGGTCCGCCGCGACGACCTGGAGGCCAACGCGCTGTACGACCTGCTCGGCTCGCAGGTCGCGCCGCTGTTCTACGACCGCGGCGAGGACGGCGTGCCGACCCGCTGGATGTCGATGGTCCGGCACACGCTGGCCTCGCTCGGCCCGGTCGTGCAGGCGTCGCGCATGGTCCGCGAGTACGTGGAGACCTACTACGCGCCGGCCGCCGCGTCCGCCCAGAACGTCGTCGGTGAGGGCTACCGCGGCGCGAAGGAGCTGTCCGCGTACCGGCACCGGCTGCGCGCGTCGTGGACGCGGGTGCGCGTGCTCGACAGCGACCTGGTGCTCGGCGGCTCATCCGTGCCGGTGCTGGGCTCGCCCGTCATCGTGCGGGCGCGGGTCGAGCTGGCCGGGCTGGAGCCGTCCGAAGTGGACGTTCAGGTCGTGCTCGGCAAGGTGTCCAACGACTCCGACGAGTTGAAGGAGATCGTCACCGCGCCGATGAACTACGCGGGCAACGGCAACTACGAGGCCGAGGTGCCGCTGCCGCACGCCGGTGCGCTCGGCTACACCGTGCGCGTGCTGCCGCGGCACGGCCTGTTGGCGACGTCTGCGGAACTTGGCAGGGTCGTTCTCGCCAGTTAGATCAACACAGGGCATCCAGTTCGCCTTCAAACGGCGGGCTGGATGCCCTGATGTGTCCGTCTTCTTTGTTCCCTGATAACTGCTCGTGACCTGGTTCAGGCGTGTGCACGATTCAGGGCCTTCCCTCAATCGAATGAGGGCTTTTTCGAGTGGGTGAATTCGCGATCTCCGCTGGTAGGGGTGCGTGCACGGGCTTACGCTTCATCGCATGGAATGAACCGCACCAGAATTCCTAATCGGCATTTCCGGCGCGGCTCCAGTGAATTGCGCATTGAGGAAGAAGGTAGCCGTGAAGAAAACGATTACCGCACTCTCGCTCGCCGCAGCTCTGTTCACCGCCTCATCAATCCCGGCTGCCAGTGCGTCGCCCGCCGCGCCAGAACTCCCAGCCGCCTGCGCCGGCCTCGTCCAGGACCTCGCCGGAAAGCTCACCAAGGCCGTCAGCAGCTTGTTGCCCCTGCCGAACGTGGGCGCCGTGACACCGTTGATCGGTGATCTGCTCGGCCTGGTGTCCGCGTTGCAGAGCTCCGGCTGCCTGCCCGCGCTGCCGGTGAGTGCGCCGGTGCCGTTGCCGGTGAAGGCCGCCGAGTACACCGGTCCGGTCGACCAGTGCCTGCCGGTCGTGCTGAACCTGATCTCGACCATCGCGGGCCTCGGCGGCACCATCCTGGGCGCCGCGGGCGGTGGCCTGCCGGACGTCGGCAAGATCACCGGGATTCTGACGACGTTGCTGAAGACCGTCACCGAGCTACTGAGCAAGTGTGGTCTACCGGCACCTCCCGGTGGCCTGCCGGCACTGCCGGGCCTGCCGAGTCTGCCCGTCGAAAACAGCTGATCTCACGCGCGGGGTGGGAAAGGGCCCGTCACCGGTCTCGGTGACGGGCCCTTTCCCTGTGTGCGGTCCGTAGTATTCCGGTCAGCGCGGAATAGCTGTTGCGAGCTGCGCGGTCACCCGTTGGTCCGGGTTCAAGGCCTTTTCGGGAATGCACACAATGGTGCGACAGATGCGTTTTCCGCGAGATCGTTTGGCTAGCCTGCGATTGCTGGTGGCGGCGGCACAACGTCGGTGCGGCCGGGCTACCGGCAGGCCTCAGCTGATCTCCAGACGGGCGCGGGTCGCCGCCACCCGCGGATTCCAGCCCGCGAGCGCGTGCGCCTCGGCCGCGAGTTCGCGGGCCTTCGCGTTGTTCCCGTCCGCCATCCACGCCCGTGCGATCGTGATCAGGTCCTCGGCACGGCCCAGGGCGTTCTCGCTGCTCTCCGCGGCCCACCCCGCGAGCTGACGAGCCTTCGCGGTGTCGCCCTCGATCAACGCCATCACGGCGAGCGTCCCGTTGGCCCGGTGCTTCGGATAGCCGGCCAGGTAGGCGTTGTCGAGCATGCTCCGCGCCGTCTCCAGCCCGACGTCCTCGGGGAACTGCCCGGCCTCCACCGCCTGCACCGCGACCCCGGCCGTGGTGGCCATGATGAACGCGAGCTCGCGCTGCCCCAGGTCCTGCCGCCCGTTCAACCCGATCACCGTCTGCAGCGCTTCGAGATACCGCTCGCGCGCACAGGCCGTCACGACCTTGAGCCCGACGACCGTGAGCAGGTCGGGGTGGTCCCGCAGCAGTTCGGCGTGGATCCGCTCGGCCTCCTCGATGTCGCCGCGGTGGTAGGCGTCCATGCCGGCCAGTACCCGAGGCCGCGCCTCCAGCTCGCCGAGCGGCCGGCCGGTGAGCTTCGGCAGCGTGAAGATGAACCAGCCGAGGCTGGTGTGACCGGGCTGTTCGACCGGCCTGAGCTGCAGCAGGAAGCACGCCGTGGCGGCCAGCGCCATGCCCTTGCCGAACGCCGCCCCGGTGAGCAGCCACGTGCCCCCCGCGATCGCCGCGCAGAAGACGATCGCGGTGGCCCCGGCGAGGACGGTCCGCCTGCGCACCCCCGGCTTCAGCCCGGTGATGCCGATGGTGGCGAGCACCGGCACGTTGCGCAGCACGATCCGCCGGTGCGTCCAGGTCCACGACTTGAGCTCGCTGCCGATCCCGATGATCACGTGCGTGATCCGGAGTCCGAACAGGACGGCGCCGAGCGCGAGACCCGCCTGGGCGGCGGTGAGCTCCAGCAGGAGCCCGGCGAGCGCACCGGCCAGGCCGAGGTACCAGTCGGTGAGGGTCCAGGCGATCGTGCCTGCCACCACCAGGGCCGTCACGACCCAGCGCACAACTGTCACGATCTCCAGACGCTACCGGCGTGGCGGCGGTTCCGGGTTGGCGCGACCCAGGCGCCGCGTCACACGACTGCCTGCGGGCCGCCGGGCGAGCCGACGCCCATCACACCACCGCCTGCGAGCCACCCTCCCGAATCGGCAGCCCCTCAGCCCGCCAAGCCCGATACCCCCCAACGAGGTCGGTGGCGTTCTCCAGCCCCAACCGCTTGAGATCCCGTGCGGCAAGAGAAGACGAGTACCCCTCGTTGCACACCACGACCACGGGCGTCTCGGCGGTGAACCCCGGCAACCGCCACTCGCCGGTCGGGTCGAGCCGCCACTCCAGCACGATCCGCTCGACCACGACGGAGTTCTCGATCTCGCCCTCGGCGAGCCGGTTGTGGTGCGGCCGGATGTCCACGACCAGCACTTCCGGCAGTCCGAGCACCTCGAGCGGCGTCAGCCGCTTCAGCTCGGACCTCGCCTCGGCGAGATAGGTGTCGACGTTGCTCACGGGCCCTCCTGGTCGGCCAGCTGACGCAGTTCGGACAGGGGAAGGCGCTGCGCGGGCAGCGGTGGGATCGAGTCCGGGATGTCCAGCAGCGACGCGTACTCGCGGGTCGGCACGAGCGGTGGCGAGTAGGCGTGGACGGTCGCGGCCGGCGTTGCGAACGGGTTCGTCACCTGGTGCGCGCGCCCGGAGCCGAAGCCGAGCACGTCGCCGGTGTTGCGGACCGCGGACCGGATCGGACCGGCGGGGTAGCGGTAGTCCTCCTGCAGAGCGCCGGTCAGGACGGTGAACGAGCCCGCCGAGCCGCCGTGGTCGTGCGGCTGGGTGCCCTGGCCGGGCAGCCACGACAGGAGCCACAGCTCCACGCCCTCGGTGAGGCCGAGCCGCGCCCACCATCGGCGCTCGGTCGAGTAGTCGAGGATCGAGAGCAGGCCCGTGGTCAGCTCGCTCGACACGAAAGAGGTCAGGTCGCGCAGTTCGCGCGGCGTCCACAGAGATCGGGACGGGTGGATCACGTCACGCAGCAGCTGACTGTCCAGCGCTGGGTGCAGGTCGTACTCGGAGATCGTCGAAGTCACCGGCTCGCTCCTGATTGCCACGTCGGTACGGGGTAGCGATCAAGACGCGACGCAGCGGCTCAGCGCATGCGTCGCGTCGAGCTACACCCGCACGACGCCACGAGGAGGAGGTCGATCGTGCGGTCAGACCAGAAGAAGTGGACCGGCACGTCACCGATGGTGCCAGACGCGCACGGAGAGTGGCTAGAGCGTCCACTGGCTGGTCTGTGGTCTACACCAGAGGTTGCAGTCGAACGACCACATTGCGTAGGCACCTCGTCATGGAGCTCAGCCGCCGCAAGGCGCTCGCACTCGGTGCCGCCGCAGCCCTGCTGCCCACGGGCACGGCCGAAGCCGCCGCGCCGCCCGCGATCTTCTACTCGCCGCATCAGGACGACGAGTCGCTCGCCATGGCCGGGTCGATCCGCGAGCACAAGGAGGCCGGGCGGCGGGTCATCCTCGTGCTGCTCACCCGCGGCGAGAACGGCGGCCTGCTCGACATCATGAACGGCGCGTCCGACTGTCCTCTGGGGACAGACTGCCCAGGCGGCGGGAACCACGACTTCAACCTGGTGCAGGACGACATCGTCCACGGGCGCACGGCCGAGTTCATCGCGGCCGGACGCGGGCTCGGCGTCGACCAGATCGTCGTCCGCGACCGCCCGGACTCCGCGTGGACCGACTACGCCGGGTTCGTGCGGGAGGTCCGCGACACGATCCTCGAGTTCGAGGCCCGGTATCCCGGTGCGTCCCACAAGCTGGTCAACGGGTACCGCGACGTGATCCACGGATCGCCCCCGGACGAGCCGAACCTGACGCACAAGGCGTGCCGCGAAGCCGCCGCCGGGCTGGAAGGCCGCCTCAGCGACTTCCGCTACTACTGGGTCTACGGCTACACCTACCCGCAGGACGAGCGCACCGCCGACTTCGTGCTGCCGCTCAGCCCGCGGCAGTTCGCGCGCAAACAGCAGGCGCTGGCCGAGTACAGCCGCTGGGACCCGAGGCACGGCCGGTACGCGCTCGGCTACCACAGCGTCGGCAAGCTCATGATCGACCCGGCGGCGGCCGACCCGCACGAGTACATCGACCTGCCCGGCTGACCTCTCAGCGCGGCACGCGGAGCAGCAGCAACGAGCGTGCCTCCACCTGCAGTTTCGTCCGGGGCAGAGCGGACGTGGGATCGGCGGGCGAGCCGTCGAGCGTCGTGGTGTCCAGGTACGGCTCGTACGACGGGCCGTACCGCTCGTGCGGCAGCGTCACCGTGATCGCGTCCGCACCGGCGTGCATCAGCAACAGCCACGAGTCGTCCGACACGAGCTCGCCGTCCCGTGTGCGCGAGAGGCAGTTCGAGCCGTCGATGAACATCCCCAGCGTGCGGCGCCCCTCGTCGAACCAGTCGGTCTCCGCCATCTCCAGCCCGTCCGGCCGGAACCACACCAGGTCCGGGTTGCCGCTGGGCGTCGTGCGGCCCTCGAAGAACTCGGGCTGGCGCAGGGCGGGGGAGGACGACCGGAGATCGATGAGCCGCTGGGTGAACCCGAGCAGCGCCGTGCCCGCGTCCGTCTCCGTCCAGTCGACCCACGACACGGCGTTGTCGAGGCAGTAGGGGTTGTTGTTGCCGCCCTGGGTGCGCCACATCTCGTCGCCCGCGACCATCATCGGCGTGCCGGTGGACAGCACCAGCGTCGCGAGCAGGTTGCGCGCCTGCTTGGCCCGCAGCGTGAGGATGTCCTGCTCGGTGGTCTCGCCCTCGGCCCCGCAGTTCCACGACCGGTTGTCGTTCGTGCCGTCGCGGCCCTGCTCGCCGTTCTCCTCGTTGTGCTTGTCGTTGTAGGACACCAGATCCCGCAACGTGAACCCGTCGTGCGCGGTGATGAAGTTGATCGACTGCCACGGCCGGCGCAGGTCGTCCGCGTAGAGGTCGGAAGAACCCGAGAGCCGGTACGCGAGATCGCGCACCGACGTGTGCCCGCGCCAGAAGTCGCGGACCGTGTCGCGGTAGCGCCCGTTCCACTCGGCCCACTGCACCCCGAAGTCGCCGACCCGGTACCCGTCGCCCGTCGCGTCCCACGGCTCCGCGATCAGCTTGGACCGGCACAGCACCGGATCGGTGGTGATGGCCGTGAGCAGAGCCGAGTCGCGGTCGAAGAAACCGCCACCCGGCCGTCCCATCGTGGACGCGAGGTCGAACCGGAACCCGTCCACGCCCATCTCGTCCGCCCAGTACCGCAGCGAGTCCGTGATCAGGCGCACGACCTGCGGTGATCCGGCGTCCAGCGTGTTGCCGCACCCCGTGATGTCCACCGTGCTGCCGCCGCCCGCGTGCAGGTAGTAGCCGGGAGCGTCGTACCCGCGGAAGCAGATCGTCGGCCCGTCCGGCCCGCCCTCGCACGTGTGGTTGTAGACGACGTCGATCAGCACCTCGATGCCGGCGCCGTGCATCGCCGCCACCATCGTCCGGAACTCCTGGACCTCCCGGCCGGGCTCGCTCGCATACGCCGCGTGCGGCGCGCAGTACCCGAGCGGCGAATACCCCCAGTAGTTGGTCGCGTTCCGCTGGAGCAGCGACGGCTCGTCCTGAAAAGCCTGCACCGGCAGCAACTCGACCGAAGTGACCCCGAGCCGGGTCAGGTGCTCGATCGCGGCCGGATGTGCCAGCCCCAGGTACGTGCCGCGCAGCTTCTCCGGGATGTCCGGATGCTTCTTCGTGAAGCCCTTGACGTGCATCTCGTAGATGACGGCCTCTTCGAACGGCACTTCTGGCTTCACGCCAGTGTCCGCTCCGCCCGGCGAGCTGACCACGCTGAGCGGGACCGAGCCCAGCGAGTCGACCGCCGAGGGCGGCCCGTGCATCGGGTCGCCGACGTACCCGAGCGCGGCCTCGACGTCCGTGATCCGCCCGCTGATCTGCCGCGCGTACGGGTCTACCAGCAGTTTTGCCGGGTTGCACCGCAGCCCGCGGCCCGCGTCGTAGGGCCCGTGGACCCGGAACCCGTACCGCTGCCCCGGCGTCACCCCGGGCACCAGTCCGTGCCACACGCCGAACGTTCGTTCGGTCAGCTCGACCCGCTTCTCGGTCCCGTCGTCCCCGATCAGGCACACCTCGACCGCATCAGCGACGTGGGACGTCACCGCGAACCGGACACCGCCTGCCTCGGCGTGTGCCCCCAGTGGGAACGGACGGCCTGCCAGCACCTCGGACTCGGGTCGCGTAGCCATACCTCCGATCTTGGCATCCGCCACCGACAAAAAACTTGAGAGTTCAGCCAGCCGGCGCAGCGAGCCCACCTTTCGAAAGTAACGCGGGGGCCCCGCGTTACCTCCAGGGGAACGCGGGGCCCCCGCGTGACGTCCTGGACACCCCCGATGGGTGGGCGGGGGGAGGGCGTTGGGAAGAATGGAGCCGTGGCGGACGTCGACGTGACAGATCTGGTCGTGCACATGGCGGGCGTGTCGGTCCGCCGGGGCAAAAACACGCTGGTCGGCAACATCGACTGGAGCGTGGAGCTGGACGAGCGCTGGGTGGTCCTCGGCCCCAACGGCGCGGGCAAGACCACCCTCCTGCGGCTGGCGAGCGCCGAGCTGCACCCGACCCGGGGCAAGGTCCACCTCCTGGGCGAACGCCTGGGCAAGACCGACGTCCAGGAGCTCAAGCCCCGCATCGGCCTGTGCAGCGCCGCCCTGAACGGCCGCGTCCCGGCCGACGAGACGGTCGTCGACCTGGTCGTGTCCGCGGGCTACGCGGTGCTGGGCCGCTGGCGCGAGGCCTACGGCAAGCTGGACACCGACCGCGCCCGCGAGCTGCTCGACACCCTCGGCATCGAGCACCTGGCCGACCGCCTCTACGGCACGTTGAGCGAGGGCGAGCGCAAGCGCACGCTGATCGCCCGTGCGCTGATGACCGACCCCGAGATGCTCCTGCTCGACGAGCCCGCCGCGGGCCTCGACCTCGGCGGCCGCGAGGACCTCGTGGCCAAGCTGTCGGAGCTGGCCATGGACCCGGACGCACCGGCCACCATCCTCGTCACGCACCACGTCGAGGAGATCCCGCCGGGCTTCACGCACGCGCTCCTGCTCCGCGAGGGCTCGATCGTCGCTCAGGGCCTGCTGGACGACGTGCTCACCGAGGAGAACCTCTCGAAGACCTTCGCCCAGGACCTCGAACTGCAAAAGTCGGGGGAGCGCTACTTCGCCCGCCGGAAGGTCTGACAAGCTACCGACGGGTAACGTGACACCGCCGTCGCGAGAACGAGGAGGACTGCGTGGCTGAGTTCGTGAAGCTGGAAGTCGAGGACGGGATCGGGACGATCCGGCTGGATCGGCCGCCGATGAACGCCCTGAACCGGCAGGTGCAGACCGAGCTCCAGGCGGCCGCCAAGGAGGCTTCGGAGCGGTCCGACGTCTACGCGGTCATCGTCTACGGCGGCGAGAAGGTCTTCGCGGCCGGTGCGGATGTCAAGGAGTTCGCGCAGATCTCCCACGCCGAGATGACGCTGCGGGCGAAGGGCCTGTCCGACGCGCTCGGCGCGCTGTCCACCATCCCGAAGCCCACGGTCGCCGCGATCACCGGGTACGCGCTCGGCGGTGGCTTCGAGGTCGCGCTGGGCGCCGACCGCCGCATCGCCGGTGACAACGCGAAGCTCGGCCAGCCCGAGATCCTGCTCGGCCTGATCCCCGGCGGTGGCGGCACGCAGCGCCTCGCCAGGTTGATCGGCCCCGCCAAGACCAAGGACCTGCTTTACACCGGCCGGTTCGTCGGCGCCCAGGAGGCGCTGGAGATCGGCATGGTCGACCAGGTCGTCGCACCGGACGACGTGTACGCCGCCGCCGTGCGCTGGGCCAAGCAGTTCGTCAACGGCCCGGTGCTCGCGCTCGCCGCGACCAAGGCCGCCGTCGACGGTGGCCTCGACACCGACCTCGAGTCGGGCCTGAAGCTCGAAAGCCACCTCTTCGCGGCCCTGTTCGCGACGGAGGACAAGAAGGCGGGCGTCGAGTCGTTCATCGAGAACGGCCCCGGAAAGGCGAAGTTCAGTGGCAACTGACCCAGCACCCAACCCGCACGCCTCCGCCGAGGAGATCGAGGCGGCGTGGCAGGACGCGAAGCTCGCCAACGTGCTCTACCACGACTGGGAAGCGGGCACGTACGACGAGAAGTGGTCGATCTCCTACGACGACCGCTGCATCACCTACGCCGTCGACCGCTTCAAGGCGGTCGCCGGTGACGTCGGCCCGTACGAGCACGCGCTCGAACTGGGCTGCGGCACGGGCTTCTTCCTGCTGAACCTCATGCAGGGCGACGTGATCAAGAAGGGCTCGGTCACCGACCTCTCGCCCGGCATGGTCGAGGTCGCGCTGCGCAACGCGAAGCACCTCGAGCTCGACGTCGACGGCCGGGTCGCGGACGCGGAGCGGATCCCGTACGACGACAACACGTTCGACCTCGTCGTCGGCCACGCGGTGCTGCACCACATCCCGGATGTGGAGGCGGCCATGCGCGAGGTGCAGCGGGTGCTCAAGCCGGGCGGCAAGTTCGTGTTCGCGGGCGACCCGACGAACATCGGCAACTTCTACGCCCGCAAGCTCGGCCAGGCGACGTGGTGGCTGACCACCAACCTCACCAAGGCGGTGCCGGCGCTGAACGACTGGCGGCGCCCGCAGGAGGAGCTCGACGAGTCCTCCCGCGCGGCCGCGCTCGAAGCCGTCGTGGACCTGCACACGTTCGACCCGGACCAGCTGGAGGCGACGGCCCGCCGCGCCGGTGCCGTTTCCGTGCGCGCGGTCACCGACGAGCTGTCCGCCGCGCTGTTCGGCTGGCCGGTGCGCACGTTCGAGGCCGCGGTGCCGCGCGAGAAGCTGGGCTTCGGCTGGGCGATGTTCGCCTACCGCACCTGGCAGAACCTCTCGTGGGTGGACCAGAACGTCTTCGCGAAGGTGCTGCCGCGCGAGGTGTTCTACAACGTGTCGATCACCGGTAGGAAGCCCGAGTAGCAGTGGGTTACGCGTTCACCTCGGACGACGTGGCGTTCCTGCGCTCCGACGCCGGAATCGCCGCCTTGACCGAGGTGAACGCCTTGCCGCTCACCGACGCGACCCGCCTGCGCGACGTCGGCGTCGCCCGCAGGCTCCTCGGCGAGAACTTCGCGCCGGTCGTGGAAACCGTGCTCCTGCGCCGTCGCGCACTGTCCAAACTGGACCAAGCGGACGGCTGGCTCTTCACCGACGACGCCCTCCAGCAGGCCACCGCCTCGACCGTGGCCCGTCATCGCGCGCAGCGGTTCAAGGGCCGTGACGTCCACGACGTCACCTGCTCGATCGGCGCGGATCTCCAGGCGCTGAACGAGGTTGCCGCCCGGTGCCTGGGTTCCGACCTCGACCCGGTCCGCCTTGCCATGGCGCGCAACAACGTTCCGGACACGCTCGTGGTCCGCGCGGATGCCCTGCGCCCCGTGTCGAAGGCCACCGCCGTCACCGCGGACCCGGCCCGTCGCGACTCCTCCGGCCGGCGCAAGTGGCACCCGCAGGACTTCGTGCCGCCGCTGGACGAGCTGGCGGAGGTCTACGCGGGTACCGATCTCGCCGTGAAGTGCGCGCCCGGCATCGACTTCGCGGTCGCACCCTGGGCGGACGAGGTCGAACTGGTGTCGCTCGACGGCGCTGTCCGCGAAGCCTGCCTGTGGACGCGCGGCCTTGCCACGCAAGGGGTTTCCCGCCGGGCGACGGTCATCCACGGCACCTCTTCGTGGACGATCACCGATGCCTCGCCGGACGACTGCCCGGTCGCGCCACCCGGTGAGTGGATCATCGACCCGGACGGTGCGGTCGTGCGCGCGGGGCTGGTGCGGCACTACGCGGCACTGCATGGCCTGTGGCAGCTCGACGAACGCATCGCGTACCTGAGCGGAGACAAGCCGCCGGCCGGCATCCGGGCGTTCCGCGTGCTCGAACACGCGCACTACACGGAGAAGGCGATCAAGTCCCTGCTGAAGACGCGCGGGATCGGCCGGTTGGAGATCCTGGTGCGCGGCCTGGACATCGACCCCAACACGCTGCGCAGGCGGTTGAAACTCGCCGGGCCGGACGAGGCGACGGTGGTGCTGACCAGGATCGGCGCCAAGCCGGTCATGGTGCTGTGCCGGGCTGAAAGGACCTGACGACCAGGTCGATCCGCGCCTGGTGGTGATCGGGCCGCAGCCGCTTCCCGTGCGTGAGCGTGGCGATGCCGTGCAACGTGCTCCAGAAGACCTCGGTGAGGGTTTCCAGATCTCGGTCCCCCGCAACGGGTTCGACGGCCGCGACGAGCTCACCGAACGCGTCGCGCAGCTCCTGTGGTGATTCATCGGTGCCGAACGGGATGTCGACCTCCTGGACGAACATCGCGTCGTAGAGGGCAGGCCTGGTCCTGGCGAACTCCAGGTACGCCTCGGCGGCGACCTGCAGCCGTGACTTCCCGGGCGTGGTCCGGGCTTTGCGCAACTGCCTGGCCAGCTCGCCGCACCCCTCGATCGCGACCGCGCGCACGATCGCGTCCTTGCCCTTGAAGTGGCTGTAGAGCACTGGCTGGCTGTACTCGACCTTCTCGGCGAGCCTGCGCGTGGTGACCGCGTCCCAGCCTTCCGCCTCGGCCAGGTCCCTCGCCGCGTCGATGATCAGCTGATGGCGCTCGGCGCGTTCGCGTTCGCGCCGGTTCTGGATGGTCACGAGCAGAATCTAGCACCGCTAGACATCCGAGCGCTCCTAGTGTTAGCGTCGCTCGTGTCGCTAGCAGCGCTAGATTCCTTCGGAGGATGCAATGCGTTTGACCACGATCATGGCCTGGCTCGTCGTGCTGGCGGGGTTCTGGTTCGGCCTGGGCTACCTGCTCAACGGCGATGGCGCGGCAGCGGGATTCGGCATCGCCGACCCCGCCGGCTACTACGTGGTGAAGGGCGTGCGCGACCTCGCGTACGGGTTGACGGCCCTGATCCTGCTGGTGATGGGGCACCGGCGAGCGCTGGCCTGGGTCGTCCTGGCGGACTCGATCATCCCGATCGGCGATGCCATCGCCGTGATGACGCACGGTGGCACGGTGGGTTACGCGCTCATGGTGCACGGCACTGCGGCGGTGCTGGTGCTGCTCACCGCTGGGCTGCTGTTCCGTGAGACAGCTCCGGTGCGGGCTGTGCCGGTGCCGAGTCGCTGATCTCGGCTTCCGGCAGCCTGGTGAGTACTTCGTGCGCCCAGTCGTGCGGTACGCGGCTCCGCGGCCGTGCCAGTGCTCGTCACCGCTGCGCTGCTGCACCCTGAGACAACTCCCGCACCGTCTGTGCCAGCACCGAGTCGTGAATCTCCGCCTCCAGCAGCCCGGTGAGCACCTCGAACACCCGGCGCAACTCGTCGGGATGCGTCGAGAGCGCAAGCGTGCCAGCAAACACGCCAGTGTCCGGCAGATCGTCCAGCCCACGGCCCTGCACGGCGTTGACCCCTTCGTTGAGGCAGTGCAACGACATCACGTGGTCGCGCATGTTGTTGATCATGTACAGCGCCTGCCAGACCCGGCCGCGCGCGATGGACGAGCGAGCGTGCAGACCGTGCAGCCAGGCGAGGCCCACGAGCTCGGCGCGGTCGGGCTTGCTGTTCTGCGGCAGCTCGTTCGTCTCGCCGAAGAGCAGCCGGAACGTGGGCCCGGTCGCGCCGAACTCGGTCGACGGCCAGAACGCGATGTCCACCTGCAGCGTCGAGCGCATCAGGAAGACCCGGAAGAGGACCGCGCCGCGGCGCACGTCGAGGTGGCTGACCGCGCCGCACGCGTACAGCAGCGCGGTCCAGTCGGAGACGACGCCGTCGATCTCGCGATCGACCGACAACGCGAAGTCGATGTCGGACCAGCGGTCTTCCCTGCCTACCGCCACTGACCCGGTCAACGCCGCCCCGACCACGCGCGGGTCGGTGTCGGCTGCGTTGACCAGGTCGGTGCGCAGCTGGTCGCGCTCGGAAACGGTGAACACCACCCAACTTTATTGGCCGCGACTTGAGGGATCGACGCGGGCGAACTTGAGCAGGTCGACCATCGTGAACTGACCGGCGGCGCGCGACGGCAGCGTGGGCTTCCAGTTGGGCTGCTGCCTCAGGTACGACTCGGTGTCGAGTTGAAGCAGCCCGATGAACACCTCGCCGACCAGCCTGGCGGTCGCGCCCGCGAGCGAGATTCCGTCGCCGAGCGTCTCGGCCTCGCGCAGCGTGTAGTACCAGAGCGGGGTCGAGCGGTCGAAGCCGAACTCCCGCAGCTCCGGCAGCGAGTCGAGCACCGGGATGCCCATCGCCTTGGCGACCTCCTGCCCGGACGGCAGCGACCACGTGAGGTGCCGCAGCAGGTTGCGCTGCGGCAGCGAGATCGGTGGTGCACCGTCCGCGATGGCGCCCAGTGGCAACCGGAACAGCGGCGTCGAGATGTTCGTGTCGATCCGCTTGTTCGGTCGCACCTGGCCGTCACCGAAGTCGAAGAACGTCTGCCACCCGATGAACCTCCGGCGCGCCCGCCGCCCGCCGCGCAGATCCACCGGGTCGCTCTGCCCTTCGCCCGCGGGGTCGAAGATGAAGCCGAAGAACGGTTGGTTGTTGGCGTCTCCCTTCAGGTTCGCCCGGTAGGACGGCCGCACCTGGCTGTGCCCGAACCGGTAGCACGCGCCCTGGAACTCCACCGGCATGAAGTGCTGTCCCTGCGCCGGCCGGTAGTAACGCCGGCCGTGCGCCAGGATGTCCTGGGTCAGCCCGAAGCCGATGATCTGCGGCAGGAACTCGTGCACGACGATCCACTGGTAGTGCCACACAACGGTGCGTTGCGCGTCCGCGAAGACCCGGTCCGCAGGAGTGTTCTGCTCTCTTAGTCGATCCACGATCCGGTTGTGGAACAACAACATCGCCACGTGCAACCCGGAGATGATCAGGTTCTCGTCGTTGCGCGGGTCGCCGATGATCGCCACGCCGTCGCTTCTGCGCGGCAGGTCCTCGAACAGCCCGCCGTGTTCCACGCGGAACTTGGCTCTGTCGTTGGAGTCGTACAGCTGCGGCGAGGCCGTCGGCCCGCCGCCGTACACGGAATCCAGTGACAGGGTGGGATTCCGCGTGTTCGGACTCTGCTCGGGCACCGCGGGCACCGCGAGCCGTGAGTTGAGGTCGAACGTGAAGTCGTGATCGATGAACTGCCCGAGGAACGTCGTTCCCGCGGTGTTGAAGGGGTTGTCGAGGTTGCCCGGACTCAGCTCCGGGTTGGTGATCAGTCGAATCGGTCCTTCGTGCAACGGATCCCTGGCGTCGAGCGGACCGCCCGGTGCGCCCATAGCGCGCAGCGCGTCTTGCACGCGCGGCGTGTTCTCGGCAAAGGGCGGCAACCCGAAAATCCGTCCGAAGAACCGGGGCGAGGTGGCTGCGGCGGCTTCCGCAGCCACCTGCGCGGCGGCAGGGGAGGGAGCCAGCGTCACCGCGCTGGCACCCGCGACGCCTCCCAGAAATCCTCGTCTGGTGAGATTGCCCATGTCAGCGCAGTGTTCTGCAAGATCACTCGCCGCCGCACGGACGAAGAACCATGCAGGGGACGCAAAACTCTTACGCCCCCGTTCCAGGTCAGCCGGGTTTGCGCACGAGGTTCGTGTACCCGGCCAGCGCCAGCGTCGCCAGCCCCCACACGGCGAGTTGCACCAGCCAGATTGCTGCGGTGAAAGCCTGTCCGGCCCGTGCGGCGGTGTCCAGGTCGCACCTCGCCCGCATCCCGGTCGTGCCCAGCGGCAGCCCGCGATCCAGCCCGAGGCCGATCAGTTCCACAGTGGAACAGGGCACTCCAGCGGTCGTGGTGGCACTGGCGACGCGTTCCGCGGCCAGATGGCCGGGCCGGGTCGGCACCTGACCCGCCAGCCAGCCGAGCGCCCCGGCGACCGTGAGGACCAGCAGCAGGGCGGCGGCGGTGCGGCGGGAACGGTAGCCGTAGCCGGCCAGCACGCCCCACAACCAGTGGAACCACCGGGTCAGCGCGCCACCCAGCGCCTTCGGGCTGCGGCGGCGGAGATCGGTCTGCTGCGCCATGAGGATCCGGCGCACCGTGCCGTCGTGCCCGGCGGCCCGCTCGACCGCGGCGAGGCGCTGGTAGGCGGAAGCGTGGTAGGCCGGGGTGTGGCGGCGGATGAGGTGCAGCCACTGCTGCCAGTTCCACTCCGGTCCGAGGGACGCGTAGGAGAACTCGTCCAGCCGCACCCAGCGCCTGTGTGCGCACGCGTAGGCGGGGCACATCAGGGCGGGCGGCAGCGTCACGGAGGTTCCGATCACCATTTCCCGCAGGTCCAACAGCGGGCCGCGCCCCAGTCGAACCTCCAGCTCGGCTTTGCTCCACCCGTCGAACCGGCTGATGCGTGCCCCTCGCAGAACCACGGCACCGTTCGCGCCGCTCCCGGTCAGCCGGATCTTGTCTCTCAGGACCAGCTGTCCGCCGACGTGCACCTGGTCGGCGGCGACGGCGGAGCCGATCGAGTTGGTGACCACCGCGTGGATGAAGTCCAGATCTCCGGCGATGTGGCCGTTGGTCAGCTCGATTGCGCCGGTCCTGCCGTCGCTTGCGGTGAGCTGGGTCCCGTTGTGCAGGAAGAGGCCTTCGCCCACGTCGACGCTGTTCGCGTTCACCGCGGGACCCAGATCGTTGATGACCTCAGCCTCCAGCTCGAGGTTCGCGCCGATGCGGGCGCCGGCCACGTCGACAGCGCCGTCCAGGCCGTGACCGCTGATCTTGACCAGCCTGCCGAAGAACACCCCACCGCCGATGCGGGCGCTGTTCAGATCGAAGCCGCAGCCGCTCTTGTTGGTGATCTCGGCGTTGCTGAGCTTGATGTTCTGGGTCACGCTGGCGTTGTCGAAGGAGACCGCGGAGTCCCCGCAGTGCCCAACGGCTCGGAAACCGTGCGTCAGGAATGCGGAGCCCTCGATGCGGATGTCGTCGGCGTTCACCGCGGGACCGGTGAGATTCGTGATGCGGGCGTCGTTCATCTCGAGGTCTCCGGAGATGCGGGCGCTGGCCAGATGGATCGCACCCTTCTCCCGGGCTCCCGTGATGCGGATCTTCTGGCGGATGAACACGGAGCCGTCGACGTGGACCCGCTCGGCGGCGACCGCGGGGCCGGTCTTGTTGGTGAGGTCCACCTCCTCCAGGCTCAGGTCTCCGCCGATGTGGCCGCCGACCAGCCTGATCAGGCCGTGCTTGTCGTTGCCTTGGGCCCGAAGGCCGCCCTCCAGGTAGAGGTCGCTGTCGATGCGGATGCCGTCGGCCTGCAGACCTGCGCACTGTCCACCGCGGAGCGTCAAGGCCGGCAGCTGGGCGTATCGGGCTTCGATCGGTTCGTCGATGACGCAGTCGTACAGGTAGAGCCCTACGGACGCGGCTATCCGGTCGAGGTCGAGCGCGCCTGTGATGTGAGCGCCCTCGATCTGCACGCCCCTCGGGTCCAGCTCACCGTGCCGGCCGAGCAGCAGCTCCCGGATCAGCTCGGCCCGCACCGCAGGAGCCGAGGGCGGGCACACCAGCGGCTCGCCGCGCTCGGCCGCCCTGACGAGCCGCTTCTCGAACTCGGTCACACTGGGAAATCCGCTGGTGGGGCGGTTACGTTAGCAATCCGAGCCGCTGCGCCTCCGAAAGTGCCTGAGCCCGGTTGTGCACCCGGAGCTTGAAGAACAACTGCCGCTGTTCGGACTCGACGGTCTTCACCGCGATCCCCAGCGCGTGCGCGGTCTGCCGCACCGACTCGCCCCGGGCGATCGACTCCAGGATGTCGTGCTCGCGATGAGTGAGCGTGGGAACGTTCTCATGGTCGGCCGGCACCGAGCGTTGCGTCCGGATGAGACCGAGCCGCGAGACCACCGCGGCCGCCTGCACGCGACTTTGCACGCCGAGCTTGGCGAAGATTCGGCGCTTGTAGTTGACGATGGTGTGCGGGGAGAGCCGCAGGGCCAGGGCGAGCTGCGCGGCGGTCTGGCCGGAACAGACGAAGGCCAGCACCTCCAGCTCGCGGTCGGTCAGCGCGCCGGACGTGCAGCGCCGGATCGGGACCAGCGCGACGCGCTCCAAAGAGGCCCGCAGGGACGCGAGTCCGCAGGTGGGGCAGAGGGTAACGAGTGGAAAGTCCGGGACGAGGACCTGCTCCAGCTGGCCTACAACGATGTCGGGTGGTCTCAGCCGGCAGAGGAATCGCAGGTCTTCCGGCGAGCAGGCGGTGCCCACGACGAGCCAGCCTGGCAGTGCGTCGAGCCAGCTCGCGACGGCATCGCTCGTCAGCCGGTCCCACGAATGCACTGCGATCCTCGTTGATCGCACGCAGTTGGGCATGGCGCCTCACGCTCAATGCGAGGCGGCGGCACTTGGGCTTACGTCACACCATAGGTCGTGGGTGGTTTCCGTAGCTAGCGCCACAGAAACCACCCACGTTCGACGAACTAGCCCAGTGCCACAGCAAAAACGTGCATGTTGACATCCTCTGGCAGCACCACGCTCGCGAGCGTTTTGCCCTCCGGAGCCACGTACGTCTTCGTGGCGAAGATGTGCGTGGCGACCTTTTCGTTGCCGCCGCCCGACTGGTTGCGGTACGGCGTGGCTGCGACGATCACGTTGCCGTAGCTCGGTGTCTGCCCGCCACCGCCGAGCGTCCAGTCGCTGAAGCCGATGTCCACAGCGGCGGTGGTGCCGTCCGTGAAGGTCACCGTGGCGGTGCGGGTCCGGGCGCCGTTGGCCGCGGAACCGACGAACGCGAGCCTGGTACCTGTGATGGAAAGCGTTTGCTTCGCCGCCGTTGCGTTGTCCGGCCTACCGGCCGGCGAGTTGGGCCAGGTGTAGGTCAGGCCGTCGACGGTGGCCGTGCCGCCCGGCGGCAGACCGGCCGTGGCCAGCGCCTCCCGCGAGTAGCTGTAGCCGCCGCCGTCGAAGTCGCCCTCGCCGTCGGCGTCGGCGGAGGCACCGACGTTGTTGACAGCGGCGAGCATGCTGCCCGCCGGAGCGACCTTCACCGTCTGCGGCAGCACGACCGGCTTCGGAGCGCCCTCGACGGTCACCGTGACGGTGAAGTCGTAGAAGCCCTGGGCGGTACCGGCTTCCGCGGACACCGTGAACTCCGCCGGCACGGCACCGGTGGTGGGCGTGAACTTCAGCGCCTCCGGTCCGGTGATCGTGTACGTCGCCTTCGGGTCACCGTCGTAGAGCTTGACCGCGTTGACCTTCGCCGTGACCGACTTGCCCGGCTCGACCACGAGCTGGCGTGGCTCGACGGTGAGGTAGTACGGCTGGTCGTGCTTGATCGGCTGTTCTCCGTCGCGGAACGACGGCGGGGCGTCCGCCGCGCCGGTGCCCCACGAGGAAGGCGCCTTGCCGAGCACGAAGTCCAGCCTGCCGCCGCGCTCGACGAACGACTCCGGCAGCCAGGTCTTCGAGGTGCTGCGACCGTTGACCTTCAGCGACTGCACGTACTTCGTCGCCGTGTTCGCGGCCGGGGCGTTGATCGTGATGTCCTTGCCGCCGCCGCGGTTGATCTTCACCGACGTGAACAGCGGGCTGCTCACCACCAGCTCGGCGCGCGACGGCACCTGCGGGTAGATGCCCATGGAGGTGAACACGAACCACGACGACATCGCGCCGAGGTCGTCGTTGCCGGGGATGCCGCCGGGGGCGTTCTTCCACAGCGTGTTGATCGTCTCCCGCAGCGTCTCCTGCGCCTTGGCGGGCTGGCCGGTGTAGTTGTAGAGCCACGGCACGTTCACCGACGGCTCGTTGTCCAGTTCGGACTTGGCGCCGCCCTGACCGGTGAGAGCCCAGCTGCCGTCGGCGTTGTGGAAGAAGTCGTCGAGCCGCTTGTTCGCGCGTTCATTGCCGCCCAAGGACTCCACGAGCCCGCCGACGTTGTGCGTGACCATCCACGTGTACTGGGCGCTGCTGCCCTCGACGAACCCGTTGCCGGTGTCCGGCGTGAAGTCCTTGACCCACGTGCCGTCCGCGTTGCGGTTGCGGATGTAGCCACCCGAGCTGTGCGCCACCGGGTCGAAGTTGTTCTGCCACCACTGCGCGCGCTCGGCGAACGTCTTGGCGGTCTTTTTGTCACCGGTGCGCTCGGCGAGCTGGCTGATCGCGAAGTCCGCCGCGGAGATCTCCAGGGTCTCCGCCGCGCCACCCCATGCGTTCGACACGGCAGGCATGTACTTGCTCTGCAGGTACTTGTCGAGCGACGGCCGCTGCCCGACCGACATCACGGCCCAGCCGTCCTTGCTCAGGTCGAGCTTGGTCGGCACGGTCGCGGCCTTCACCAACGACTTCAGCGACGCCTTGATGTCGTACTTGTCGCCGCCGAATGCCGAGATCGCCGCGAGCGAAATGGGCGCCGGGTCGCCGTTCATGACGTGCGTGCCGCCGTTGTTGTGCGTCCAGCGGTCCCACACGCCGTTGTTCTGCTCGGCCTGGTTGAGCAGCGACTGCGCGATGTCCGAGCCGACCTGCGGTTCCAGCATGGTGAGCAGCTGCAGCTGCGAGCGGTAGATGTCCCAGCCGGAGAACGTGCCGTACTGGGCCTTCTGCCTGCTCTTGTTGATCTTCTTGACCTTGCCGTCGAACCCGGCGTACTCGCCGTTGACGTCGCTGAACAGGTTGGGGTGCAACAGGGAGTGGTACAGCGCGGTGTAGAACTTGGTGCGCTCGTCATCGGAGCCGCCGCCGACCTCGATGCGCTTGAGCTGCTTCTGCCACGCGATGTACGCGTTGTCCCGCATGTCTTCGATGGACTGGCCCTTGTTCTCGGCCTTCAGGTTCTGCTTGGCGTTGTCCAGGCTGACGTAGGAGATGCCGACCTTGACACCGACCTGCGAGCCGGGCGCGAACCCGAGGTAGGCACCGGACCCCTTGCCGAGGACCGGCCAGCCGTTCGTGCCGTACGTCGTGCCGCCCTTGGATTGCGTGCTACCGGGGGTGACAACGTTGTCCTGGTACGTGCCAACTTCTGTGAAATCCTGGTCGAACTCCGCCACGAAGTGCAGCGTGTAGTAGCTGCGGCGGCCGACCTGGTTGATGTAGCCGCAGAAGTTGCCGGACGTGACGCTGCCGGTGATCGTCCGCTTGTCCTTGTCGACCACGGTCTGCGCGTCGCTGGAGCCGACCTGCGACTTGGAGGTGTTGATCAGCACCGTGGCCGGCTTGTCGGCGGGGAAGCTGAAGCGGGCCGCGCCGGTGCGTTCGGTCGCGGACAGCTCGGCCTTGGCGCCCGACTTGAGCGTCACGTCGTAGCGGCCGGGCTTGGCCACCTCGTCGGCGTGCGCGAACTCGCTCGCGTAGAGCGCGTCGGTGGCGTCCGTGGTCGGTGACGTGGTGACGGTGCCGACGTGCGGGAAGATCGGGATGTCACCGGAGCCGCCCGCACATCCTGTCCCGGACATGTGGGTGAGGCTGAAGCCCCGGATTTTCGTCGCGTCGTAGCGGTACCCACCGGGAGCCGCGGCGCGCAGGGTGTTGCCGCGACTGGCTTCCGGGCTGAAGGAGAACATGCCGAACGGCACGACCGCTCCGGGGAAGGTGTTCCCGAGATTGGTCGTGCCGATGAAGGGATTCACGTGTGCCGCGGGGTCCGGCACGACTTGGATCTGGGGCTGAGCGGAGGCAGGGACCACTCCGAATGTCATGGCCACCGCCACCGCAGCTGTTGTCAGGACTCTTCGCTGCATGGTCGCGGACCCTACTTACCGTGCCCGCCCAACCCCATAGGGTGAAGCGAAATTGTCGTCAACCGGACAAACGCTGCGCCATGAAGGACATAAGTGCGGGCCAATCGGTGTCCTCCGCGACCTCTACCTGGTACTTCCCCTCGACGAGCGCACCCTCGTCGTCGATGTCGAGCAGGTGGGTCCTGGTCTTGAGCGTGCCGGGGACGATCGCCTCGGCGACGGCCACCGCGTCGTGGACGAGGATGCCTTCTTCACGTTCGGAGAAGTTCTGCTCGGAGTGCCTGGCGAGGTACTCCCGGTAGGTGCCGGTGAGGTTGCTCAGCACCGGGTCGACGTTGGCCAGGAACTCGGTGTCGGCGATGCACCGCTGGGTGAGGTTGAGCGGCACGATGATCGGGTTGCCCTTGCGGATCACCACCTGCGCCGCCTCCGGGTCGGCCCAGAAGTTGAACTCGGCGCGCAGCGTCATGTTGCCGATACCGAGACCGCCGCCCATGACGATCAGCCGCGGGAACGTGATGCCTCCGTCGAGTGCCGCCGCGATGTTGGTCAGCGGGCCGATGGCCGCGACCACGGTGTCCGGCGTGAGGTTGTCGGCGAAGAACTTCGTGACGTCCTCCCCGTGCAGGCCCTTGTCGCTCTCCGGCAACGTGTGCGCCTGCCCGCCGAGCCCGTCTTCGCCGTGCACGTCCGACGCCCCGCCCGGTCCCTCCGCACCCTTCACCACGGGCACATCGGTCCGCCCGAGATGCGCGAGCAGGCGCTGTGCGTTGCGGGTGGTGTGCTCGAGTCCGACGTTGCCGAAGACCGTGGTGAGGCCGACCAGCTTGACCTCGGGGCTGCGCGCCGCGAGCGCGATCGCGAACGCGTCGTCGACGCCGGGGTCGGTGTCGATGATGAGAGGAATCGCCATGCCCCTAGCCTGCCTGAGACTCGGCGCCCACCTCGGCCACGTCCCACACGACGTTGCGCAGGCCCGGCCGTTCGAGCCAGCCCTCGTCGCGCATCTTCGCGTGATAGCGACGCGCGTCGTCCTCGTTGTCGAACACCTGGGTCGCGTGACCGTCCTGCGTCCACGTGCCGTGCACGAACCCCGGCGTCCCGACCTTGCTCGATGCCATCAACGGCACCTGCGCGCGCCACTCGTCGTGCATTTCCGCGCTGAGCTCCCAGACGCCTACGACAGCCCACATGCCGCGCCTCCGTTCGCCGTGGTCATGACACCTTAGAACCGTTTTCCGGCCCTCGGAGCCGCGAAGTTAGAGTCTCCGTCCATGACTTCGATGTGGGGCGCTCCGGTGTGGACTCGCTGGGCCAGGTCGCGCCGGGACCCGCAGCAGGCGCGCTTCCTCACGCTCGCCTCGCTGCGCTGGGTCCTGCGCCACCGCGCGTACACCCCCTGGTACCTCGTCCGGTACTGGCGGCTGCTGAAGTTCCGCCTGCTCAACCCGCACGTGGTGCTGCGCGGCATGGTGTTCTTGGGCAAGCGAGTCGACGTCATGGCCCGCCCCGGCTACGGCCGCATGGAGATCGGGCGCTGGGTGCACATCGGCGACGGCAACGCCCTGCGGTGCCACGAGGGGTCGCTGCGCATCGGCGACAAGGTCGTGTTCGGCAAGGACAACACGGTCAACTGCTACCTCGACATCGAGATCGGCGCCTCCTCGCTCGTCGCGGACTGGGTGTACATCTGCGACTTCGACCACAAGACCGAGGACATCACCCTGCCGATCAAGGACCAGGGGATCGTGAAGTCGCCGGTGCGGATCGGGCCGGACTGCTGGCTCGGCGCCAAGGTGACGGTGCTGCGCGGCACTCGCGTCGGGCGCGGGTGCGTGCTGGGTGCGCATGCCGTGGTGCGGGGGGACGTGCCGGACTACGGGATCGCGGTCGGGGCGCCGGCTCGGGTGGTGCGGGATCGGCGGGCCGATTACGAGGCTGATGCGCAGCGGCGGGCGGACATCGCGGACATGGCGCGCAAGGCCAAGGAGGCCCTGGAGAGGTCGATGGAGAACCACGGGTGATCGCGTACGACCGGCTGTACACCTCGGCCGACCTGGCCGAGGTGCCGCGGGAGCCCGGCTCACCCTCGGCTGCCACCTCGGCCTCCAGCTGCGGCTGAAGGGCTCGCGCCTCACGTTCGGCGACGACGAAGCTGTGGTGAGCGCCTGGCTCGCGAACCACGGCCGGGTCGCGTGCGTGCCGCTGAGCGAACCCGAGCCGCTCGAACTGGAGCTGTTCGGATCGGGCCGGTTCCCGTTGAACATCAAGGACAACCCGCACCCGTACGCGAAGACCGTCAGCGAGCGGCGTGCTGCTGCCAGGTCAGCGGCGCGAGCTGCGGACGCTTAGGCGTGAACCCGTCCCCCGGCTGCCGGCCGATCAACTTGTTCCGCGTACGCGTGTAGGCGACGGGCAGCACCTGCTCCCGCAGCCACCGCCAGTGGTCCAGAACCGAGGCCGGGGCCGCCACACCGGGCAGCGGTGCGAGCCACGCCGGGTCGTGGTCCAGGTCCAGCGCCGACAGCAGGTGGCCGGCCAGCCGCCGATGCCCCAGCGAGGACAGGTGCAGGCGGTCCGGCCCGAAGTACCGCGAGTCGTGCACGGCCTCGTCGGCCGCCACGTCGACCAGTACCGCGCCGTAACGAGAAGCCGCGGTGCGCACGGCGGAGTTGAGGGCTTCGATCCGTGGACTCAGCCGCCAGCCGAACGGCATGCGGTGCGAGATGTCGCTCAACGTGAAGACGGCGACCACAGGGGCGAAGGACGTCACGGCGCGCACAGCAGCGTCCACGCGACGGGCGATCTCCGTGCCGGAAGCGCCGGACATGACGTCGTTGCTGCCGCAGAACACGGCGACGAGGTCGGGTTCCAGGGCCGAGGCGGACGGCACCTGCTCCACCAGCATCTGGTCCAGGCGACGACCGCGCACGGCCAGGTTGGCGTAGCGGAAGCCCGGCGCGTCCAGCACGGACGCGACGCGGTCCGCCCAGCCCCGGTACCTGCCGTCGGGCAGCAGGTCGTCCAGACCCTCGGCGCAGCTGTCCCCGAGCGCCACGAAGCGTTGGTATTTCATTCAGTCCCCGGCCATCTGAAGTTCACCTGGCCGGCGAATGTAGCGGACTCAGGTGAACAGATTGCCCGTAGCGATCTTGGGACGGCCCAGCACGCGCGGTTCGCGCACCACGGCTGAGGCGTAGACCGAGGCCGTGTCGGCGGCGATCGTGGCCCAGTTGAAGTCGGTGACCAGCCGTTCCTTGGCTGCGCGCGCACGGGTGGCGGCGGCGGTGGGATCGGACAGCACGGCACGCACGGCGCGTGTGAGTCCGTCCACATCGCCGGGGGCGAACGACAGGCCCGTCACGCCGTCCAGCACTACCTCGCCCAGCCCGCCGGCGGTCGAGGCCACCAGTGGCGTGCCGGCGGCCGCGGCTTCCAGCGCCACGATGCCGAACGGTTCGTAGCGGGAGGGCAGCACGACGGCGTTGGCCGCGGTGAGCAACGCCGCCAGCGACCTGTCGGAGAGGTGGCCGACGAACTCCACGGCGCGCAGCACGCGGTGCTTGCGCGCCTGCTCACGCAGCCACTCGGTCTGCGAGCCGCCGCCGGCCACGACGACCCGCGTGCCCCGGTGGAAGCGGCGGATGCGGGGGAGTGCGGCGATCAGGTCCTGGATGCCCTTCTCCCACTCGATGCGGCCGAAGAAGAGCAGCAGCGGATCGCCGAGCGGTGAATAGGCACGACGAGCAGCGCCGACGTCCGCCGCGCGCACCTTCCAGCCGCCCGGCTCGATGCCGTTGTGCAGCACGGAGACATCGGCGGTGTCCACCTCGAACAGGTGGGCCACCTCGCGCCGCATCGCCGACGAGCAGGTGATCAGGGAGTCGGCCTTGTTCGCGAGCCACCACTCCACCGAGTGGACCTGCTGGTTCAGCGGGTGCGACAGCCAGCCGGAGTGCCGCCCGGCCTCGGTCGCGTGGATCGTCGCCACCAGCGGCACACCGAAAGCCTCGGCAAGAGCCACGGCCGGATGCGTGACCAGCCAGTCGTGCGCGTGCACGACGTCGGGCCTCCACGAGCCCAACGCCAGACCCGCGCGCGTCATCGCGTGGCCCATCGCCAGCGTCCACGCCACGAGGTCCTTCTCGAACACCAGGTGCGCGGGATCCTCGGCCACCCGGATCAGCCGCACGCCCTCGCTCACCACATCGACCGTCGGGTGCGTGATCGCGTCGGTGCCAGACGGCTGACGGCACAGCACGACGACGTCGTGCCCCTGCGCGGCCAGCTGTGTCGCGAGCGCGTGGACGTGCCTGCCCAGCCCGCCGACGACCACCGGCGGGTACTCCCACGACAACATCAGCACGCGCATCCCGTTACCTCATTCCTCGCGCGTCCAGATGCCCGAAGGGGCCGTCCGCCGCACGGAGTTCCGCCGCCCGAGCCTGCCCGCGCCCGCCGCGCACCAACGCCGCGAGCTCGCTGAAACGATCGCTGTGAATCTTCGCGCGGTAGCGCGCGTAGTCGGCGGCCGAGTCCTTGGTGACCATGAAGGCCCAGTCGCTCGACAACGCCAGCAACGCCTCGCGCACCGCCTGATCCAGCACCGGATTCCGCACGTCGGAAGAGAAATCCAGCTCCAGGAGTTCCTTCTGCACCGACCCGTTCAACGAGACGATGTCGGACACCTGCGCGCCGTCCCAGACCCGCCAGTCCTTGCCGCTGCCCCACGACGACGCCGGCAGCTCGACCGGCGCACCGACGTGACCCGCCTCGACCGCGCCCTGCAACGTCGTCACCCGCACGCCCGCCTCCGGCAGCGCGCGCAACACCTTCTCCAGCCACAACGGACCTTCGTGCCACCAGTGCCCGTACAGCTCGGTGTCGTAGGCCGCGACAACCAGCCCGCCGTCGATCGCGCGCAACCGGCGCACGACGGTCTCGACGAAGTCGGCCACGTGCCTGTCGATGGCCTCGTGCGCGAGCAGCGGGTCGTACGGCCGTTTGTCCTCCGGCGCAACGTTCTTGCCGGTCACCCGCGACGGCTTCAGGCCCGTCGGGTGATCGTAGGTGTGAAAATCCCGGTACGCCGCATCGCCCGGATAGCCGACCTTGGGTGACCACACGCGGTACGAGACCTCGAGATCGCGGCCGAACGCCAGCACGTCCGAGGAACCGACGGGGTGCGCCGCGGACGTGTCGCCGTGCAGCGCGGGCCCGTCGACCATGAACCGCCGCACGCCCGCCGCCGCGTAACCCGCCTCCATGCCGGGCGAGTAACCGCATTCCGGCGCCCAGATCCCTTCCGGGGCCCGGCCGATCCGCAGCGCGGTGTCGTCCAAACCGGTCCGCAACGCGAAGGCGCGCACACGTGGATCCAGCAACGGCTGAAAGGGATGCGTCGCCGGCCCGCCGAGCAGCTCGATCGTCCGGGCGTCCACAAGGGACCTCAGCAGCGGCGAGAACCCGTGCCGCCAATGGGTTTCGAACTGATCCAGCGCCCGTGCCGAGGCGCGGTGCTCGTAGGCGGACAGCTCACGCAGCCGCTCGCCGGCGTAGTGCGACCGCAGGTGCCAGTTGCCGAGCCAGTCGTGCGCGCCGCGTAAGCAGTACGGGTCGTCGAGCTGCGCGGCCAGGATCGGCGTGATGCCCAGCGTGAGGACGTCGGAACGCCCCTCGTCGGCGAAGCGCTGCAGCATGTCCACGATGGGCAGGTACGAGTGCGCCCACGCCTGGTAGAGCCACTCCTCGCCGACCGGCCACGTGCCGTGGTGCGCGAGCCAGGGCAGGTGGCTGTGCAGGACCAGGCAGAACGTGCCCTCGGAAGCTCTTGTGGTGGATCGCTGGGTCACGCGCGCACCGCCACGGCCACGAGATCGAGGCACGTGTCCATGTCCTCGGAGGTGATGTCGAAGTCCTCCACCGTCACCGACTCGACCGCCTCCTTCAGCTCCGCCGGCCACGGTGCGCCGGACAGCGCGACCTCGACCTGTGCGTTGATGATCTGTCCATCGAGGAGGGTGTCAAGCCTCTTGCCGTGCCGGAGCCCCGTCAGTTCGTCAACCCGGAAACCGGCCTCGCGCAGCATCTCGTCCAGTTCGGACGGCGCGAGTTCCCTGGTGTGGAACGGGTTCAGCGGCGTGTCCTGGCCGGGCGAGAAGGTCAGCCTGTTCGGCGTCGTGACGATGAGCCTCCCGCCGGGCCGCAGCACCCGCAGGCACTCCGCGAGGAAACCCTCCTGGTCCCACAGATGCTCGATGACCTGCAGGTTCGCCACGACGTCGACGGCGCCGTCGCGCAACGGCAGCGTCGCGAGGTTCCCGCGCAGCACGTTCAGCTGCGGATAGGCGCGGGCGACGTGCTGAGAGGTCAGCTCGTCGTAGTCCAGCGCGACCACCCGCCGCGCGACCGTGCGGATCAGCTGGGCGCCGTAGCCCTCGCCGCAGCCCGCCTCCAGCACGACGGCGTCCGAACAGTGGCCGATGAGATGCAGATACGCCGCCTCGTGCCGGCGGAACCAGTAGTTCTCCTCGGCGATGCCGGGCACCGTGCGTTCGCCGGTCAGGGGGAGGGTCACGGGCGCCAGGTTACTTGTCAGTAGTGCGCCTGCGAACTACCTGGTGCGCGATGGCGACTGCGACACCGGTCGCCGCGAGTAGCGCGGTCACCGCGGGGCTCATGTACTTGGACAGGCTGGGTGCCTCGCTCGGCCCGGTGAGCCAGAGCGTCAGCGGGGTGGCGTAGGCCAGCGCGAGGGCTCCTGTCCACCAGCGCAGCGCCCGGGAACGGCTGTCGCGCAGGCTCGCGACGAGCACGACGGCGATCGGGATTCCGGAGAGCAGGCCGAACTGACCGGCGACCATGACGGGCGCCGCCCAGGCCGCGACCAGTGTGGCCGTCCTCGGGTGGGCGGAGGTGCGGGCGGCGGTGCGGGCCGAGGTGCGGGCCGAGGTGCGGGCGGCGGTGCGGGCCGAGGTGCGGGCCGAGGTGCGCGCGGCGGTCATGGCGTTCTCCCATTCGTTAGCATTTATCGCGATGGTTAGAGGCTCTAACTCTGGTGGCAGGTAGAAGCTAAGGTGCGACGCGACTGCGTGTCAATAACGAACGTGAGAGGGTCTAACGGTGGAGAGAGTCGAGAGCCCGCGGGAGCGCTACCGGGCGCAGGTGCGCGCGGAGGTCAAACGGCACGCCTGGGAGCAGATCGCCGCGGCCGGTGTGACTGCGTTGTCGCTCAACGCCATCGCCAAGGAGATGGGCATGAGCGGGCCGGCCCTGTACCGGTACTTCGCCGGCCGCGACGAGCTGATCACCGCGCTGATCCGGGACGCCTACCGCAGCCTCGCCGACACCGTGCGGGCCGCGCACGAGGCCGGCACCACCGTGGTGGCGCTCGCCGGGGTCATCAGAACGTGGGCCTTGAGCGATCCGCACCGGTTTCTGCTCATCTACGGCACCCCGGTGCCCGGCTACCACGCGCCGGACGAGATCACCGCGATCTCGAACGAGATCTTCACGGTGCTGCTGGAGGTCTGCGCCGACCGCACGGCGAGCAAGCCGAAGACCCCGTTCGGCGCCATGCTGGTCTCGAACCGCCAGTGGGCGAGCGCTCGGCTCGCGTCACCGGTCACCGTGCACCGCGCCCTGGCGTTCTGGACGCGGCTGCAGGGCGTGCTCTCACTGGAGCTGGCCGGCCACTTCGCGTCCCTGGGGTTCGATCCCGGCCTGCTCCTCGCGGAAGAGGTCGGACAGCTCTGATCAGAACGGCGAGATCGTCACGGCCAGCGCACCGGGACCCACGTTCGCGCCGATCGCCGCACTGACCTGCGTCAGCACCACGTCGCGCGCGTGTGGGATCCGCTTCTGCAGCATCTGGAGCAGCTCGTGGCCTTCCTTCTCGGCGGCGAAGTGCTCGACCGCGAGGTCCACGTTGCGTCCGTAGGCGATGGCCACGGCCTTGTCCGCGAGCTTCGACAGCGCCCGGTCGCGGCCCAGGACCTTGTCGAACGGCTCGACCTCGCCGTTGACCACGGTGAGCAGCGGCTTGACCGAGAGCGCGTCGCCGAACAGCTTCGCCGTCGCGCTGACTCTGCCCGCGCGGCGCAGGTAGTGCAGGGTGTCGACGTAGATCAGCACCTGGGCGTTGCGGCCGCGTTCCTCGGCGATGTTGCGGGCGTGCTGGACGTTGCCGCCGGTCTGCACGATCCGCGCGGCCGCGAGTGCCGCGAACCCGAGCGTCATGCCCGACGAGTGCGAGTCGACGATGAACACCGGCACGCGCGACTTGGCCGCGGCCGCTTTCGCCGCGTCCGTGGCCGGCGAGAGCTTCGGCGACACGTGCACGGACACGATCGTCTCCGCGCCCTTGGCCCACGCGTCCTGGTAGGCCCAGAAGAACGCGTCCGGCGCCGGCGGCTGGGTCGTGATCGGGATCTCCGCCTCCATGGCCTGGAGCAGCCGATCCGTCGGCACGTAGGCCTCGTCGATCAGTTCCGACCCGATCTTCAACTGCATCGGGACCGTGATGATGTTGAACCGTTCCGCCAGACGGGCGGGAAGTGACGCGGTCGAGTCGGTGACGACGGCTACTCGTGAGGACACGAACGAGAAGGTTAACCAAGGGTGATCGAAGTAGCCACGACCGATCGATGGCAATTCGTGTGATCTAAGCCTGGGTGGTTGCATTCCGTACACGGCGAACGCGCGGAGTGATCCCCTCGGAAAGGCGTCCTACTTGACACAATCGGGTGACTGCGTGTTCTTGGGTGTTGATCTAGCTAGTCGTCGTTTGCGCAGGAAATGGACGATATTCCACGTGTTACAGGGGCCCGGTCTGTCCACTGTCGACGCTGGTTGGGGCGTCCGGCCGTGGGTAAGCTCGCACAATCTTCAGCCCGGTTGAGTGAGTAGGTGACCATGGGTGCAAAAGAGCAGGAACTAGTTCCGCTGCACGCCGGTTTCGACGTTGTGTACCGAGGTTTTCATCGACGTCAGGTCATCGAGCACATCGAGAATCTCGAGGAGCAGCTCCGCTTCACGAGCCTCGACCGGGCCGAGGCTCTGGCGCAGGCGGCGGATTTGCGCAAGCTCCTGGAAATGACGCGCCAGGATCTGAAGGAGGCGCGCACCAGGATCGAACGCCTCGAATCCACCTCCGGCTCGCACGCGGGCGCCACCGAACGGATGCACCGGATGCTCCGCCTCGCCGAAGACGAGGCTGCGGAGATGCACGCGCAGGCCGAACGCGAGTGCGCCGACCTCCGAGCGCGCACCGACGTGGAACTCGCCGCGCTGCGCGCCGACGCCGAACGCGAGTCGGCCGCCATGCGCTCCGAGGCGGAGGCCGAGCTCTACGCGACCCGCCAGCAGTGCGCCACGAGCGCCGCGGCGATGGAGCGGCGCGAGGTCGAGATGGAGCGCCGTTGCGCCGACCTCGAAGCCCAGCACCGCCAGCGCGCCGACGAGGTGGAGCGCGAGTGCACCGAGGCCGTCGCCCAGGCGCAGACCGACGCCGACCGGCTGCTGCGTGAGACCGCTCTCCAGTGCAACTCCCTGGAGGCCGACTCGGAACGCAAGCGCGAGAAGGCCCAGCAGTTCTTCGAACTGACCATGACCAGGCGCCGCAACGAGGCCGCCCAGCACCTGCAGGAGCAGGAAGCGCTGGCGCGGGCCCGCTCCGAGTTCGTGGTGAAGGTGGCGTGCCGCGAGGCGAACCGCCGGCTGAACGAGGTGGCGCACGAGATGGACGAACTGCGCGAGCTGCGCCGAATCGTGCACTCCCAGCTCTCGGCCGCACGTGCCGCGCTGACCGTGGCCGCCGACCGCGTGTCGCCGCCCATGATCCCGGAACAGGTGGCGGCGTCGTGAAGCGCTGGGTGCCGCTGGTCATCGGGGCGCTGATGGTGCCCGCGTCGGTGACGGCGGTCGGGTTCTCCGTGTACGGCGAGGAACTGACGACGGCACTGTCGTCGTCACCCGCGGTGCCCGCCGTGCCCGCGATGCCGGCGCCTCAGGTGGACGAGCTGCCGGTGCCGCCGCCGCGGGTGGAGCCAGTCGTGCCGGTGCCGGTGCTGGTGTCGCCGTGGGAGGCGCAGCAGTCGGTGCGGGACCTGTTCGCCACGCACGCCGTGAAAGGCGTGACCTTCGCGCCGGGCACGTCGGACCTGGTGGGCAGAGGCGCGGACGTGCAGCGAGGCCTGGCGGCCGCGCTGAAGAACGTGGCGGGCGGCGTGGTGACGCTGGTCGCGCACGCGTGGAACGGCGAGACGGCCTCGCACCGGTGTGACGTGCTCGCGATGCAACGAGCCGTGCTGGTGCGGGACTACCTGGCCGCGCAAGGGGTGGAGAGCGTCATCACCACTCGGGTGATCGTGGACCCCGTGTGGGGCCCACCCTCGGACGGCGGACCACAGGTCGACGTCCTCGTCGCTTAGCTAGGAGCCTTCGCATGGCAGGGGCCGTCGGGATCGTCTTCGGGTTGTGCGTGCTGTCCTTCACGTTAGGGGCGGCACTCATGTACGTGGTGCTGCGCCGCCGGGAGGACGCTGCTGTGCCGGAGGAGTCTGCTGCTCCGGCCTCGCGTGATTGGGTGGCGAAGTCTGCTGTGGAGGCGGTGGCTGACGACTACGGGTCTCGGCCGATTCATCGCAACCCCGTGGTGGGGTTGCCGCAGTTGGAGCCCGCGTTGGCTTCGCTGGCGGAGCCGGTTGGTGAGGCTGAGGTCGAGGTCGAGCCGGTGGCCGATGTGGACGCGTTGGCTGAGTCGGAGCCGGTTGCCGAGATCGCCGAGCCGGTCGACGAACGCGCGCCGGTCGACGAACCCGACTCTGTCGGTGCTGCGCGATACGATCAGGATGGGGACTTCGATCCCCCCGTGGGGGATCTTGAAGCCCCCGAATCAACCGTAGCGCCGAGCACCGACAGCCCCGAGGCCGTCGACGAGCCGGTCGAAGAACCCGCACCCCAACCCCAACCCGAGCCCGAAGTCGAACCCGCCCAGGAAAAGGCCCCAGAGGCCATAGCCACCACCGAGCTACCCCCACCGGCCTCACCCCAGCCGGCGGAGCAAACCACCTGGGTGGAGCGAGAAGACTTCCGCCAGCGCTACCTCCGCACGTTCGAAGAGGTACGCCGCAAAGCCGGAAGCAACTAACGGCGAGGCGGACATTTTCGGCCGACAGTGAACAAGGTCCGAAACTCATCGGTTCCTGTCCGATTCTCGCCGGATCCTTGTCGGTGCCGCCTGATATCACTCAGAACATGACGTCCAACACGGAACGAACGAAGCTCTTCCACGCCCTGCACCAGCCCGGTCCGCTCACCCTCCCCAACGCCTGGGACGTCGCCTCCGCCCTGATCGTCGAGGCAGCGGGCGCCACGGCGGTCGCCACCACCAGCGCGGGCGTGGCGTGGAGTCTCGGCGCACCGGACGGTGATCGGCTCGAGCGCGATCTGGCGGTCGAGCTGGTCGCGAGGATCGCGAAGGCGGTGAAGGTCCCCGTGACGGCGGACATCGAGTCCGGTTTCGGGGAGAACGCGGGCGAGGTCGCCGAGACCGTCCGGGCCATCGTCGCCGCCGGCGCGTCCGGGGTGAACATCGAGGACGGCCACGGGAGCTCCGTGCGCGATGCCCAGGAGCAGAAGGAGCGGCTTGCGGCGGCTCGTGAAGCCGCACCCGACCTCTTCATCAACGCGAGGATCGACGTGTACCTGCGCGGCGTCGGCGACCCGGCTGATCGCCTTCAGCTCGCGCTGGACCGCGCCAAGACCTATCTCGAGGCCGGTGCGAGCGGGATCTTCGTGCCCGGCGTGACTGATCTCGCCACCGTGCGCGAGCTGGCGAACGGCATCGACGCACCGCTCAACGTGCTCGCTGGGCCGGGTGCGCCCGCCGTCGGCGAACTGGCGAGTGCGGGCGCGGCCCGGATCAGCGTCGGCACCGCGCTGCCGTCAGCGGCTTACGCGGTGGCTCAGAAGGTGGCGGTGGAATTGCTGAGCAAGGGCACTTACGGCAGTGCCGAGGAAGGGCTTTCCTACGGCGAGCTCAACGCGTTGTTCAACCAGTAGCCCGAACCAGTAGCCCGAACCAGTAGCCCGAACCAGCAGCCCAGTCAGTGCCGCTTGCCGCGGAACTTGCGCAGCAACTGTTCGGCCTGCGCACGCTTGCGCGGATCCTTCGCCAGCTGGCGTGCCTTGGCTTGGAGCCGGTGCCCCTGCGGGCTGCGCAGGAACCTGGTGATCTTGTCCATGAACGAGGCCATCGGTTCCTCCAGGTGTCCGTTACGTCCACTTCAACGCAACCGGGAGCACTCCGAGTTCCCGAAGGTCAGACCGGCGAAACGGTGATGCCCAGCGCACCGGGGCCCACGTGGGCTCCGATGGCCGAGCTGACCTGCGTCAACATGAACTGGCGGACGTTGGGCACGCTCCGCCGGAGCTTGCGCAGCAGCCGGGAGGCCTTCTCCTCGGCGTCGAAGTGCTCGACGGCGACGTCGACGGTGTCGGTGCCCGCGCGCTTGATCGCGATGTCCAGCATCCGGTTGAGCGCGCGGTCGGCGCCGATCACCCGGTCGAGCGGGGTGATCTGGCCGTCGGCCATGGTCAGCAGCGGCTTCATCGACAGCGCGGACCCGACGAGCGCGGCCGCGGCGCCGATGCGGCCGCCGCGGCGCAGGTATTCGAGGGTGTCCACGTAGATGAGCTCGGTGGATCTGCCGAAGCGGTTCTGGGCGGTCGCGAGCACCCGCTCGACGTTGCCGCCGGCTTCGGCGATCTTGGCGGCGGCCTGGACGGCGTAGCCGATGCTCATCCCGCAGGTGTGGGTGTCGACGACGTGCACCGGCACGCGGACCTGGGCGGCCGCGGTGCGGGCCGCCTCGACGGTCGTGGACTGGCGGCCTGACACGTGCACGGACACGATCGAGCGGACGCCCTGGGCGGCCAGCTCGTTGTAGGTCCAGAAGAACGCGCCGGGCTCCGGCGGGATCGTCGCGACGGGCACGTTCGAACGCATGGCCGAAACCAGTTCGGGGACCGGGATGCGGGACTCGTCGTCGGTGTGGTCGCCGATGCGCACCTGGATCTGCACCACTTCGATGCCGAGTTGATCAGTCAGCTGCGCCGGGAGACAGGCAGTGGAGTCGGTCACTACAGCTACTCGCCGGTACATGCCGTTGCACCCTAGACCCCCGAATGGGTTAAGTCTCAAAAGGTGGCGGAGGCGGGTGAGAACCATCACGCTAGCGGGGTGCTTGCTGCCGTTTGCAGGGGTGCTACTGGCGGGTAACATCCGGGTGATGGCAGGGTCGTGAACACCCGGCGGCGCAGCTCTGTAGTCCTCCGCGTCAGCGTCGCCGCCCGTCCGCAGGAGGTCGAAGAGGACCTATGAACATTGTTGTCCTGGTCAAGCAGGTGCCTGACACCTGGTCCGAGCGCAAGCTCACCGACGCCGACCACACCCTTGACCGCGAATCCGCGGATGCCGTGCTCGACGAGATCAACGAGCGCGCCGTCGAAGAGGCCCTGCTGTTGCAGGAGGCCCACGGCGGTGAGGTGACCGTGATCGCGATGGGTCCCGGCCGCGCCACCGACGCGATCCGCAAGGCTCTGTCCATGGGCGCCGACAAGGCGATCCACGTCAGCGACGAGTCGCTGCACGGTTCGGACGTGCTGGCCACGGCGAAGGTCCTCGCGAAGGCGATCGGCACGGTCGAGAACGTCGACCTGGTCATCGCCGGCAACGAGGCGACCGACGGCCGCGCGGGCGCTGTCCCGGCCATCGTCGCCGAGCTGCTCGGCCTGCCGCAGGTCACCCAGCTGCGCAAGGTCACCGTCGAGGGCACGACGATCAAGGGCGAGCGCGAGACCGACGAGGGCGTTGCGTTCCTCGAGGCGACGCTGCCCGCCGTGGTCTCCGTGACCGAGAAGATCAACGAGCCGCGTTACCCGTCCTTCAAGGGCATCATGGCCGCGAAGAAGAAGCCGGTCTCCACGCTCTCCGTGGCGGACCTGGGCATCGACGCGTCCGAGGTCGGCCTGTCCGGTGCGTGGACCCAGGTGCTGGAGGCTTCCCCGAAGCCGCCGCGCAGCGCCGGTCAGCGCGTCGAGGACGGTGGCGACGGCGGCGCGAAGATCGCCGAGTTCCTCGTCGGCCAGAAGCTCATCTGAGAAGGATTGGGAGGGAAGAGAAAATGTCTGAAGTCCTGGTCCTGGTCGACCACGTCGACGGCGAGGTCAAGAAGGTCAGCTACGAGCTGCTCACGGCCGCGCGCCGGCTGGGCACCCCGGCCGCCGTGGTCGTCGGCGCACCCGGCACCGCGGCGAAGATCCGCGAGTCGCTGGGCCGCTTCGGCGCGGCGAAGGTCTACGCCGTCGAGTCCGACGACGCCGTGAACTTCCTCGTGACCCCGAAGGTCGACGCCCTGGCCGCCCTCGCCCCGAACGCGTCCGCGGTGCTCGTCTCCGCGACCGTCGAGGGCAAGGAGGTCGCCGGCCGGCTCGCCGTCCGCATCGGCGGCGGTCTGCTGGTCGACGTCGTGGACATCGAGGAGGACGGCACCGGCGTGCAGTCCATCTTCGGTGGCGCGTTCGTCGTCAAGGCGAAGGTCGGCACCGGCACCCCGGTCATCACCGTCCGCCCCGGCGGCGTTGAGTCCGAGGAGTCCGCCGCGGACGCCGTCCTGGACGAGTCGGTGGCCATCTCCGTGGACGCCGCCAAGTCCGCCCGCGTGACCTCGCGCGAGGCCATCGTCGGTGGCGACCGCCCGGAGCTCACCGAGGCCTCGGTCGTCGTGTCCGGTGGCCGCGGCGTCGGCTCGGCCGAGAAGTTCTCCGTCGTCGAGGAGCTGGCCGACTCGCTCGGTGCCGCCGTCGGTGCCTCGCGCGCCGCGGTCGACTCCGGCTACTACCCGCACCAGTTCCAGGTGGGCCAGACCGGTAAGACGGTCTCGCCGCAGCTGTACGTGGCGCTGGGCATCTCCGGTGCCATCCAGCACCGCGCGGGTATGCAGACCTCGAAGACGATCGTCGCGGTCAACAAGGACGCCGAGGCGCCGATCTTCGAGATCGCCGACTTCGGTGTGGTGGGCGACCTGTTCAACGTCGCGCCGCAGCTGACCGACGAGGTCAAGAAGCGCAAGGGCTGAGCACAGCTCGATGGGTGGCCGTCCCGCTGGTGCGGGGCGGCCATTCGCCTGTTCTGGGGAGGCGCAAACGGTGAGCAACACTCGGACGCGCCGCTGTAAGGTCGGCCGCATGACCGACGAGCGCCACTGGCTCCAGTACCAGTGAAGGAAAGTCTCCCGGCTGCACGCACCGCCTGACGAGGCCACGGCGAGCGTGTGCGCCGGCACGATCCACCGCTACCTCAGGCGGTTCCACCCGCCAGAAGACCACTCCTACGAGCGCTGCTTCGCGCTCGTCTAGTGCTCGGACTGCCGCACCTACGCGAGCGGACACCTCTAGCGTTGCGTCCTGCACCAGCGGTTAACCCGACTGCCACTGAGGCGTCATCGGTTTGACCTGCTGTAATTCGCCAACCCGGCTTCACCCTGGTTCGCATGACGCAGCCGGAACTGCTTGTCAGCACCCCTGCCCAGCAGGACAAGGACGCCCCCCGCTACTCACTCCTCGTCGCCCGCGACAGCGCCGAGGTCGTCGCCGCCCAGAGACTGCGCTACGAGGTGTTCGCCGGTGAGATGGGGGCGACGCTGCACACCACCGTGCCCGGCCACGACGTCGACGAGTTCGACGAGCACTGCGACCACCTGGTGGTCAGGGACGACCGCACCGGGGAGATCGTGGGCGGCTACCGGATGCTGCCTCCTGAGCGGGCCAGGGACGCCGGCCGGCTCTACAGCGACACCGAGTTCGACCTGAGCAACCTCGACGACATCCGGCACACCACCGTCGAGACCGGACGGTCGTGCGTGCACCCCGACCACCGCAACGGCGCCGTCGTCAGCCTCGTGTGGGCGGGCATCGCGCGCTACATGCTGCTGAGCGGTCACAAGTGGCTCGTCGGGTGCGCGTCCATCCCGCTGCAGGACGGCGGCAGCTTCGCGGCCGGGGTGTGGGACACGGTGCACGCCAAGCACTACGCGCCCGAGCAGTTCCGCGTCACGCCGCACCACCCGTGGGACGTCGACCGGATCGAGCGGCCGGCCAAGACCGTGCTGCCGCCGCTGCTGAAGGGCTACCTGCGGCTCGGCGCCCAGATCTGCGGACGGCCCGCGCTCGACGCGGACTTCGGGGTCGCCGACCTCTTCATCCTGCTCGGCATGGACCACGTGGATCAGCGCTACCTGAAGTTCTTCCTCGGGGAGACGGCATGAGTCACGCCTGGATGCCCTCGTCGCCGTGTGGTGACGGGTGCGTCAGCGGCTCGCACACGCAGGTCGGCAGGCTCCGGCAGACGTGGCGGGCGGTCACCGCAGTGGCGGCGATTCTGTGCGGTGCCGCGATCGCGCTGGCGCTCCTCCTCCCGGGCAAGCAGCGGGAAAGCGCCATCCGCCTCTGGTTCCACGCCGTCCTCAGGGCGTTCGGGGTGAGGCTGCAGATCCACGGCGCCCGGAAGTTCCAGGCCACGAGCGGCCGCGGCGTGCTCGTCGTGAGCAACCACGTGTCGTGGCTGGACGAGCTCGCGATCGACTCGGTGCAGCCGATCAAGCTCGTGGCGAAGAAGGACATCAGGGACTGGCCGGTCCTCGGCCGGATCATCACCGCGGCCGGCACCGTCTACCTCGACCGGGAACGGCTGCGCGAGCTGCCGAAGACCGTCACCGAGCTCACCCAGACGCTGCGCAACGGCAGTGCGGTCGGCATCCACGCCGAGGGCACGACGTGGTGCGGGCTCGCGTCCGGGCACTACAAGCCGGCGCTGTTCCAGGCCGCGCTGGACGCCGGTGTGCCGGTGCGGCCGATCGTGCTGCGGTACCGGATCGGCGACCACCCGACCACGCAGCCCGCGTTCGTGGGCAGCGACACGTTGGTCGACTCGATCCGGCGGGTGCTCAGGACGAAGGGGCTGGTCGTCGAGGTGCACGTGCTCGACGAGATCGCCCCCGGACGGGCGGAGAACCGCCGCGAGCTGGCGAAACTCGCCGAAGAGCAGGCAAGTCGCTTGACCTCGACCGAACTGGAGCTTGCACCATCAACGGGTGACACTCACCGCGCCCGCACCATCACGCCTCTGGTCGCCTGACCGCCGCTGGCCCACGATCGGCATCCTCCTGCTGGTCACGCTGCTCGCCTTCGAGGCGATGGGCGTCGGCACGGCCATGCCCACCATGGTCCGCGAGCTGCGGGGTGAGGCGCTGTACGCGTGGCCGTTCCTCGCGAACCTCGCGGCGAGCGTCATCGCGACGGTCTTCTCCGGACGGCTCTCCGACCGGCGCGGCCCGAAGCCCGCCGTGATCATCGGCGTGGTGCTGTTCCTCGCCGGGCTCGTGGTCGCCGGCGTCGCGGAGACCATGACGGTGCTGCTCGCCGGCCGGGTGCTGCAGGGCTTCGGCGCCGGGTTCCTGATCGTCGCGATCTACGTGCTGATCGCGCTCGCCTACCCCGAGGACACCCGGCCCGCCGTGTTCGGCGCGCTGTCCGCGGCCTGGGTGGTGCCGTCACTCGTCGGTCCCGCGGTCGCGGGCTGGGCGACCGAGCACCTGAGCTGGCGGCTGGTGTTCCTCGCGATCGTGCCGCTGGTGCTGTTCGGCATCGGACTGCTCGTGCCGGTGATGCGCAAGCTGCCGCCGCACGCCGTGACGCCGCCGCAGCGCAAGTACCTGCCCGCCGCCGCCCTGGCGGCCGGTGCCGGGGTGGCGGCGCTGAGCTGGGGGCTTCAGCACCGCACGTGGTGGCTGCTCGTGCTGTCGCTGGTGCTGCTGGCACCCGCGCTGCACATCCTGCTGCCGAAGGGCACGCTCATCGCCCGCCGCGGCCTCCCGGTCACGATCCTCGCGCGTGGCCTGCTCGCCGGCACGTTCTTCGCGGTCGAGGGCTTCATCCCGCTCACGCTGACCGTCGTGCACGGCTACTCGCCGCTGGAGGCGGGCATTCCGCTGACGTTGAGCGCGCTCGGCTGGGCGAGTGCGTCGATGTGGGCGTCGCGGCACCCGGAGATTCAGCGCTACACGCTCGTGCGCACCGGCTTCCTGTTCACCGGGGCCGGTATGGCGCTGGTGACGCTCGTCGCACCCTCGTGGGGTCCTGCCTGGCTGACGGCTGTCATCTGGGGCATCGCGGGCGCGGGCATGGGCATGGCGACGTCCAGCGTCGGCGTGCTGATGATGGCCGCGTCACCCGACCAGGACCGCGGTTTCAACTCGGCGGCGCTGCAGATCTGCGACATGCTGTTCTCGGCGACCATGATCGGACTCGGCGGCGTCATCGTGCTCGCGACCGCGCCGACCGCGGGCGTGGTGGTCCTGAACCTGTCGATGGCGGCGTTGGCGGTGGTGGGAGCGATTCTGACCGGGCCGCGCATGCGGGCTACCCTTGAGACCTGATGGCTTATCTCGACCACGCTGCCACGACCCCCATGCACCCCGAGGCGGTCGCGGCCATGACCGAGGCGTTGTCCACCACGGGCAACGCCTCGTCGCTGCACACCTCCGGCAGGCGGGCGCGGCGCGCGATCGAGGAGGCCCGCGAGACCATCGCCGACGCGCTGGGCGCCCGGCCGTCCGAGGTGCTGTTCACCGGCGGTGGCACGGAGAGCGACAACCTCGCGGTCAAGGGCATCTACTGGGCCCGCGGCAAGCGCCGGGTGCTGGCCTCCGCGGTGGAGCACCACGCGGTGCTCGACGCCGTCGAGTGGCTGGAGAAGCAGGGCGCCGAGGTCACCTGGCTGGAGACCGACGCGCACGGCCGGGTGTCCGCCGAGACCGTTGAGGCCGCCCTGGACGACGACGTGGCGCTGGTCACGGCGATGTGGGCGAACAACGAGGTCGGCACGCTCAACCCGGTGCACGACATCGCGCGCGTGTGCGCTGCCCGTGGCGTGCCGTTCCACACGGACGCCGTGCAGGCCGTGGGCGCGGTCCCGGTGAACTTCGCGTCGTCGGGCGCGTCGGCGTTGACCATGACCGGCCACAAGGTCGGCGGCCCGTACGGCGTGGGCGTGCTGCTGCTGGCGCGGGACGTGAAGTGCGCGCCGTTGCTGCACGGCGGTGGCCAGGAGCGGGACGTGCGGTCCGGCACGCTGGACGTGCCGTCGATCGTCGGGCTCGCGCGTGCCGTGCGGATCGCGGTGGACGAGCAGGAGCAGCGCGCGGCGGAACTGGTCGCGTTGCGCGAGGAGCTGATCTCGTCGGTGCGCGCGGTCGTGCCGGACGTGATCGTGAACGGCGACCCGGTGGACCGGCTGCCCGGCAACGCACACCTGACGTTCCCCGGCTGCGAGGGCGACAGCCTGCTGATGCTGCTGGACGCGAAGGGCATCGAGTGCTCGACGGGCTCCGCGTGCACGGCCGGCGTGGCGCAGCCGAGCCACGTGCTGCTCGCGATGGGCGTCGAACCGTCGCTGGCCCGCGGCTCGCTGAGGTTCTCGCTCGGGCATACGTCGACGCGCGCGGACGTTGAACAACTCGCGTCGGTGATCGGGCCGGTGGTGGAAAGGGCCCGCACGGCAGGGCTGGCAGGCATGAGGCGCAACCGGAAGGTGGTCAAGCAGTGAAGGTCCTCGCGGCGATGAGCGGCGGTGTCGACTCCGCGGTGGCGGCGGCACGAGCCGTCGAAGCGGGGCACGACGTGACGGGCGTGCACCTGGCGTTGTCGGCGAAGCCCGGCACCCTGCGCACGGGCGCTCGCGGCTGCTGCACCATCGAAGACGCCCACGACGCCCGCCGCGCGGCGGACCTGATGGGCATCCCGTTCTACGTCTGGGACTTCGCCGAGCGCTTCACCGAGGAGGTCGTCGAGGACTTCGTCGCGGAGTACGCGGCGGGCCGCACGCCGAACCCGTGCCTGCGCTGCAACGAGCGGATCAAGTTCGAGGCGTTGCTGGACAAGGCGATCGCCCTCGGCTTCGACGCCGTCTGCACCGGCCACTACGCGCGCCTCGCCCTCGTCGACGGCCGCCCGGAGCTGCGTCGTTCAGCCGATCTGGGCAAGGACCAGTCGTACGTCCTCGCGTCGCTGACCGCGGACCAGCTGTCGCACGCGATGTTCCCGTTGGGGGACACCACGAAGGACGACGTGCGCGTCGAGGCCGCCGCCCGCGGCCTGTCGGTCGCGAAGAAGCCGGACAGCCACGACATCTGCTTCATCCCGGACGGCGACACGCAGAAGTTCCTCGCCGGCCGCATGGACACCAAGCCCGGCCTGCTGATCGACGACGAGACCGGTGCGGTGCTCGGGCGCCATGCGGGTGTGCACGAGTTCACCGTGGGGCAGCGCAAGGGGCTCGGGATCGATGGTCCCGCTCCTGATGGGCGTCCCCGGTATGTGCTGGCGTTGGAGCCTGTTTCCGGCAACGTGCGTGTCGGGGCCGTGGAGAAGCTTGCGGTGAGCGGGATTTCGGCTTCTGATCCGGTTGCTCATGTGGTGCTGGACGGGCCTGTTGAGTGCGTTGCTCAGGTTCGTGCGCATGGTGGGACGGCTCCGGCGGTCGCCGAGCTGGTCGACGGTGTGTTGCAGGTGCAGTTGCGGGAGCCGTTGAAGGGTGTGGCTCCTGGGCAGGCCGTGGCGATCTATCGTGAGGATTCGGCCGGCGACATCGTGCTGGCCAGCGCGACGATCGACGCGACCAGTTGATCTAACGTGCCAACCACTCCGAGTTAGCTCCACAAAGGATCACGCACGGCAGTTCGCCCGGCACGTCTCCCTTGAGAACCGCGGCGAACGCCACGGCCCCAGCGGGCTCGACGGCCAGCCGGAACTCCTCCCACAACCGGTCGCGCGCCGCCAAAAGCTCCTCATCGGACACCAGAACCGACGAAACCTGGTGCTGCTGCAGGATTCCCAGCGCCAACGAGCCGGCGCGGGTCGCGCCCAGCGCGTCTGCCGCCACGGAGTTCACCACCGAGTCGACCGGTTCACCGGCCTGCAGGGCGTGGTGCATCGCGCAACAGTTCTCCGGCTCCACCGCGACGATGTGCCTCCCGCCGGAAGCCAACGCGGCACCGGCCACCAGCCCGCCGCCGCCGACCGCGACGACGATCGAGTCCACCTCGGGTGCGTCCTCGACGATCTCGCGGGTGACGGTCGACTGGCCCTCGATCACCGTCGGGTCGTTGTACGCCTCGATGTACGTCAGGCCGAGGTCGCGGGCTGCCGCGGCTGCCTCGGCGTAGGTGTTGCCGTGGCGGATCAGCTTGGCGCCCAACGCTTCGATGCGCCTGGTCTTGGTCTCGGGTGCGGTCACCGGCACGAACACGGTGGCGTGCGCGCCGAGCAGGTGGGCGGCCTGGGCCACGGCGATGCCGTGGTTGCCGCCGGACGCGGTGACGACTCCGGTGACGGCCTCCGGGACGTTCAGCGCCAGCAGTTTGTTCACCGCGCCGCGCAGTTTGAACGAGCCGGTGAGCTGGAGCTGCTCCAGCTTGAAGACGAGCTGCCGCCCGTCGACCGTCACGTGCATGACCGGGGTGCGGCGGACGTACTGCGAGAGCGTTCTCATGACACCAGCCTCCACAAGAACTGCGCGAGAGTCACGATGCCGAGCAGGAAGCAGACCAGGATGAACGTGCCGCCGACCATCACGATCAGGCAGGCGCCCCAGGACGTTTCCTCGTTCGGGGTCGCGTCCAGCTCGTGCTGCAGTGCGACCCGCGCCTCCAGGTAGAGCGACTCCAGCCGGATCCGTGCGGTCTCGGTGGGCGCCTCGTCCACCCGTCCCTGCCAGCTCAACGCCACGAGCCGGGCGTCGGCGTGGCGGTAGGCGCGTTCGAAGGCCAGCGTCTCCTCGGGGTCGCGTTCTTCGGACAGGTAGTTCCAGCGGCCGGCCTGGGCCGGCTGGCCCAGCACCCGGTAGACCTCGGCGAGCCGCTCGCGCAGATCCAGCCGGTGCGGGTAGGTGCCGACGAGCCCGGCGATGCGCTGACGTGCGCGAAGCACGTTCGCGAGATCGCCTCGGTTCATCTCGTCGGCCGCTTTGTGGAGCGTCAGCTCTACCGGCATGAAGATTAGTTTCGCAGGTAGGGCTAGCTTTGACCTGTGTTTGGCCTATCGCTGCTGGTCTCCGGCCTGGCCTGGTGGCTGGGGCTGTACCTGCTCGCGCGCGATCCGCGCAAGCCGCTGCTGTGGTGGGCGGGGGCGGGAATGCTCGGCTATTCGGCGGCGGTCGTCGTGCCACATCCGGTGCTGCTGGGCGTACCCGCGCTGGCCTGGACGGGTGCGATCCTGTTGATCGCCCGCCCCGAGTTGATCCGGTGGTGGGTCGTCGGGGTGGTGCCGTTCTTCGTCGCATCGTTCTGGGTGCCATGGCTCGTACTGCTCCCTTTGGCCGTGTCGACAGTCCTAGCCATAAGGAAACGCACCTACTTTTCACTCGTCGGAGTGATGTTCGGGCTTTCTGCTGCCGCCTTCCTCCTGCAACTTCTGCCAAACGCCGTGACGCTGCCGTCGATCGGCTTCGACCTCGTGGTGTTCGGGGTGCTGGTCGCGGTCACCGACGCGGTGGAGGAGGGCGAGGCGATCCGCGCGGACATGCTGCGGTCGTTCGTGATCGCGGGCTTCACGGCGGTGCTGTTCGGCTCGCAGGTGGTCCTGTTCGGCGGTCCGCAGCTGCTCGCCTACACGACGGTCGCGGCGGCCATCGCGGTTCAGGTGCTCGCGAACCCGCTCGCGTCCGTGGTCGACCGTCTTGCCGTGCCTGCTGTTGCGGCCGAACGCGCCGAGCTCCGTGAGGCCGCCGAGTCGTTGCCCAAGCGCCGGCCCCTGATCACCGAGGACGAAGCCGAGTTCGCTCGCCTCACCCGGAAGGCGTTGAGCCACTACGGCGATCTGGGGAAGCTCGTGGCGAGCCCGTTGATCGCGCTCACCGAGGAGGGCGCGCCGCTCGACCGCGCCGCCGCGTTGAAGAACATGTTGCTCATGAGCATTCAACGGCTCAAGCCCGCGGACGGTGATTTCGGGACGAGCGATGAATGGCGCTATTACAACGCGCTGTACTTCTACTACATCAAGGGAATCCGCCCGTACTCGGTCCGGACCAAGCGCGAGGACCTGGACGCCGAGGATCGCCGCGCGCTGCAGTGGTTCGTGACACAGGTGCCCGAGCGCACCCTCCACAACTGGCAGAACGCCGCCGCGCGCCTGGTCGCGACGGACCTGATGGCAGGAGTTGGCAGCGCTTGACGTGGTTCTGGCAGCGCTGGGCGGGTGATCGTCGGGCCATGTTGAAATTCGCCTTGAAACTCGACGGTGTCGCTTCGTTCACGATGGGCGTGCTCGCCCTGCTGATCCGCCCGGAAATCGGGCTCCCGGCCGCGTGGCTGATCGGTGTCGGCATTTTCTTCGTCGTCTACGGCGCAGGCGTGTTCACCCTGGGCACGCGGACCGCGCCGGACCGCCGAATGGTGCTGCTGATCATCATCGGCAACGCGGTGTGGGGTGTGGACAGCGTTCTCGCGGCCGAGCTGAAGTGGTTCCCGTTCACCGACGCCGGTGTGGCGCTGGTCCTCGCTCAGGCGCTGGCCGTGTTCGGCTTCGCGATCCTGCAGTCGATCGGCCTCAGGAGCGCAGGGTCCGCGATCGGCCGCGGAACTCGGCGACCGTCTCAGACCCTCGCCTGACCGTGATGTCGTAGATCCCGCTGCGGCCGAACCGGGTCCGTTCCACCGCCTCCGCCACCAGCTCGTCGCCTTCCTGCGCGGGCCGGATGAAGTCGATCTCAGCCGTGGCGGCGACGGTGACGGACCCGGCCCTGTTGCAGGCGCAGGCGAACGCGGTGTCCGCGAGGAGGAAGACGTAACCGCCGTGCGCGATGCCGTGGCCATTGATCATCAGCTCGGTGACCGTCATCCGCAGCAACGCGTAGCCGTCGCGCAGCTCGACCGGCGTGATGCCGAGCGCGGTCGACGCCTTGTCGGCGGCGAGCATCTCCGCAGGACCATTCATTCGTGCAATGTAATCACTCGCGCGGTGGTGTCACGCAGCGTTGAGAGCGTCTTACTGTCCGGATGCTTGATCGCTCAACATCGGAGGAGGTCAACATGGCTGGATGCTCTTGCTGCGGCTCGTGCACGGGTCCGGGCTGCGGGTGCTGCAGCAGCTGTTAAAGGTCTCGGACGAACGAGCAAAGGCCGGCGCGAGGACGGAAGATCCCGCGCCGGCCTTTGCCCGGCAGGGGCGACTCAGCCTGAGTACGCCTTGAACAGGTTGGTGAACTCCCAATTCGCCTGCGAGATTCCACTGCACGTGGGCGAAACTCCGCCGCCGGGGCAGCTGCCGTTGTCGCGGCCGGCCGACCAGAACGCGACCCGCCCGACGTGGTTGGCCTTCGCGTAATCGAGCACCTTCCGCGCGTCGGCCTGCGTCGTCGTCATTCCGGTGTCGTTGCGTCCGATCATCGGCGTGAGACCGAGCAACGCCTTGAGTTGCGCGTCGGTCTTCGACGGCCAGATAGAGCGCATCTGGCCGAGGGTCGCGTTCGAGGCGGCCACCATTGCGTCGCCCCAGTTGCCCGTGTAACCGAAGTTCATCAGCATCGGGTTCACCAGCACGGTGACGCCCTTCGCGGCCGCGTCCTGCAGCACTGACACGGAGTACGGGTCCATGCCGTAGTCCTGGCCCTGGATGCGCATCGTGTAGCTGATGGTGGTGCCACGGGTGTCCTGCAGCCGCTTGAGTGCCGTGTTCACGATCGCGTGCGGGATCGTCGCCTCCACGTCCACGTCGAGGCTGTTCGACCCCACCGCGTTCAGCACGGCCACGTAGGCGTTGTAGAGGGAGTCCGCGGTCGAGCAGACGTGCTCCAGGTACGGGCCCATCGCGCCGCCGGTCGCGACGATCACGCTGCCGCCGCGCGCCTTCAGGGCGTTGACGTCGTTGACGATCCGGCTGTCGTTCAGCGGGACCGTGCCGCCCCACGCGGGAGAGCAGCCCGCTGATGAACCCAGCGCGAACGCGAGCGTGAAGACCTTCTGGCCGGTCGCGTTGGCCACGTCGATCAGCGACGGCGAGGGCATCGTGATGTCGACGTACGGCGCGACGCGGGCACTGCCCGGAATCGGCGGCACATCGGAAGTCGTTGTGGTGGTGGGAGTCGTGGTCGTCGTCGTGGGCGTGCCACCGCCGCACGGAACGCCGTTGAGCTTGCAGTTCGTGGGTACCGCGGAGCCGCTCACCAGGAAGCCGAAACTCGCGGACGACCCGGCCGGAACCGAGCCGTTGTAGTCGCGGTTGGTGAACGTGTGGTGGTTGCCGCTGCTCGTCGCGGTCGCGTCCCAGTAAGAGCCGAGGGAGGCGCCGGTGAGGTCGAACTCGAGCTTCCAGCCGTTCAGCGCGGTGGTGCCAGCGGTGATCGTGTACTTGCCCTGGTAGCCGGAGCTCCAGGTGGAGTCCTGGCTGAAGACGGCGGATTCGCCGGCGGCCGAGGCAGGGGCGATCGCGACGAGTCCGGCCACCAGCGCGGTGGCGGCCCCGGCGGCGAGAAGGGCGAAGCGGGCCATCGGGCGGGTCCTTCCGGCAGGGGAGGAAGGGGCGGTGTGGGAACGCGGGGCGCGACGCGTTCCCCCACCACGTACAGGGAGGTGCTCACACGCTCAGCACCTGCTCAATCACGGTAAGTGGCCTAGACCACAGCGTCAATGGGTCTAGACCTCTTCTGTCCGGCGGACAGTGGAACAATTCGATGGGTGCGTGGAGCCACTGGAATCGGATCGCTGCCCGGAACCGACATCGACGAGGCGGCGCGCGTCGTCGTCGGAGAGCTGCCTGAGCTGCCGCACGTGCCGGAGCTGCCTGGCCGGGGAGTCGGCGCGGACATGATCGGCCGCACCGCCGGCCTGCTCGTCGACCTCGCGATCGAGGTCATCACGTCCGGCTACCGGGTGACCGCTCGCGCCGGCCGCGACCACCGCCGGGCCGTCGACCTGCTCAGGGGCGACCTGGACGCGTTCGACGAGGCGCTGGAACGCGCCGGCGCGCAGCCGGAGGTCGTGAAGGTGCAGTCCGCCGGACCGTGGACGCTGATGTCGAACATCGAGCTGATGCGCGGCCATCGGGTGCTCACGGACTCCGGTGCTGTGAAGGAGTTCTCCGAGTCGCTCGCCGAGGGCCTCAAGCAGCACGCCACCGAAGTCGCGCGGCGGACCGGGGCGAAGGTCGTCGTGCAGCTGGACGAACCCGGTCTGCCCGCCGTGCTGCGGGGCCTGTTGCCGACGCCGTCGAAGCTCGGAACCGTGCCCGCGGTGGGCGAGCAGGAAGCCCGCGCGGTGCTCGCCACGGTGATCGATGCCTTGAACGACCATGAGGTGATCGTTCATTGCTGTGCCCCGCAGCCGCCCCTGACGCTGCTGCGGGAAGCGGGTGCGTCGGCGATCGCGTTCGACGCCACGCTGATCAAGGGGTCGGAGTCGCTCGACGAGATCGGCGAGACGTGGGAGGCGGGCACGACCCTGGTGCTGGGCCTGGTGCCGAGCACTGATCCGGGCACGCCGGTGACGTTGAAGGAGGTCGGGCAGCGGGCCTTCACCCTGGCGGACCGCCTCGGCTTCCCGCGGTCGATCCTGGCGGAGAAGGCGTTGCCGACGCCGACCTGCGGTCTCGCGGGTGCGACGTCGAGCTGGGTGAAGCGCTCGCTGTCGCTGACCCGTGATCTCTCCTCGGCCTTTTTGGAACCGCCTGAGGGCTGGTGATGTCCGGTTTGTGCGGCTAGTCTGCTGCGAACTATTAGGAAACTTTCTTAACCGTAGGCCACCGCCGGGCCTGGACCGGGAGTTCCCCCTCATGCGCATCAGACGCGCGGCTCTAGTTGCCGCAGTGCTCACCGGTGTGGTCGTGGCGCCTGCTCAGGCGGCTCCCACCGGACACATCAGACTGGACCAGATCGGTTTCGGCACCACCGAGGCGAAGCACGCCTACGTGCTCGGTGGTGCCGCGAACGCCACGTTCACCGTTGTCGACAGCAGGGGCAAGACCGTGCTGACCGGCAAGACGGGCGCCTCCACGGGCTCGTGGAGCACCAAGTTCCCCTCGGTGCACCCGATCGACTTCTCTCGTGTCAAGGCGCCGGGCACGTACCGGATCAAGGTCGGCTCGACGACCTCGACGGCGTTCAAGATCGACTCGCTGAACAAGCTGTTCGCGCCGGTCGCGCACAACACCGTCGAGTTCTTCCAGGCGCAGCGCGACGGCGCCGACGTGATCCCCGGCCGGTTGAACCGCAAGCCGGCGCACCTCACCGACCGCGAGACCCTGGTCTACGAGGAGCCGGTGTTCAAGGGAGAGGGCGGCGACCAGATCGCGGCGCCGCTGAAGCCCACCGGCGCGAAGGTCGACCTCGAGGGCGGCTGGTTCGACGCGGGTGACTTCGTGAAGTTCACCCACGCCTCGTCCTACTCGACCGCCTCGATGCTGCTGGCGTTGCGCAACAAGCACAACGACGCGCTGTACGACGAGGCCAAGTTCGGCCTCGAGTGGCTCGACAAGGCGTGGGACGAGAAGTCCGGCACGCTCTACGCGCAGGTCGGCATCGGTACCGGCTCCGAGGAGTTCGGCTTCGTCGGCGACCACGACGTGTGGCGCCTGCCCGAGGCCGACGACAAGCTGAACGTGAAGCCGGGCGACAGCGAGTACTACATCAAGCACCGCCCCGCGTTCCGCGCGAACGTCGCCGGCGACAAGATCAGCCCGAACCTGGTCGGCCGCGTGGCCGGGTCGTTCGCGCTGGCCGCGCAGATCGAGGCTCGTCGGAACCCGCGGCTGGCGTGCGAGTACCTGGACAAGGCCGCGAAGCTGTTCGCGCTGGCCAAGACCTCGGATGTCGGCGAGCTCGTGACGGCGTTCCCGCACGCCTACTACCCGGAGTCGTCGTGGACCGACGATCTGGAGTTCGGTGCCACCCAGCTCGCGCTGGCCGCGAAGGCGTTGAACGACAAGCGTTACAACCAGTTCGCGCGTGCCGCCACGCACTGGGCCAAGGAGTTCCTGGCGACGGCCGACCCCGACACGCTGAACGTCTACAACATCTCCGCGCTCGGCCACGCCGACCTCGCGAAGCTGCTGAGGGCGGGCGTGCCCGGTGCCGAGGTGACCGAGGCGCAGGTCGTCGGTGACCTCCAGCGCCAGCTGCAGCAGGGCGCGGACGCGTCGAAGAACTCGCCGTTCCGCACGGCCGCCAACGTCGAGACCTGGGACGTCGGCTCGCGCACGTTCGGCTTCATCACGACGGCCGCGCTGTACAAGAAGGTGACCGGCTCTGCGCAGTACGAGACGTTCGGCACCCAGCAGCGCGGCTTCGCCCTCGGCACGAACGCCTGGGGCACCTCGCTGATCGTCGGTGTCGGCGCGAAGTTCCCGGAGTGCCCGCACCACCAGGCCGCGAACCTCTCCGGTTCGCCGAACGGTGGCGCGAAGGTGCTGGTCGGCGCCGTGATCAACGGCCCGAACGACGCCACGCTGTTCGGTGACCTCGGTGAGATGCCGCCGGGTTCGGTGGACTGCACCAAGCCGTACACGCTCGAGTTCAACTCCGAGAAGTCCGTGTTCGCGGACGACCTGCGGTCGTGGCCGAGCTCCGAGCCCGCCATCGACTTCACGGCGACGGGTGTGCTCGGCTTCTCGCTGATCGCCAACGGCTGAGGTTTCTTTCGGGGAAGCGCCACACTTCCGTGTGGCGCTTCTTCGTGTTCGGGTGTCCAATTCGGACTTGTGCTCAGGCTCGGGTTGGTTCTCGTGCTGTTGCTGGCGGCTGCCCCGGCTCACGCCCTGCCGCTGAACGCCGCGTGCCGGGTGCCGGGTGTCCACGACCCTGAGGTGATCAGGACCGTGCACTTGGTGGGCCTGTCGATGCGGGTGAGCGACAAGGTGATGCTCGCCGGGTTCGCGGCCGGCTGGGTCGAGTCACACATGAACAACCTCGACTGCGGCGACCGTGACTCCCTGGGCGTGTTCCAGCAACGGCCGTCGATGGGGTGGGGCACGCCCGAGCAGATCATGGACGTGTCCTACGCGGCGCGGCGGTTCTTCGAGTACGCGGCGAAGATCGACCGGCCGGACCTGACGCCGGGACTGCTCGCGGACGCCGTGCAGCGGTCGTGCTGCCCCGAGCGCTACGACCAGGCGCTGGACCGGGCCTCGTCGATGCTGCGGCAGGCGTGGCAGGGCGGGCCAGAGGTCGTGGACGGCGGTGTCTACGTGGTGCGGGACGGCGATGTCTGGGTCGATGACACGCGGCTGAGCACGTCCGGTGACTTCGTTGGACGTCCTTCGGTGGCCGGGAGCCTCGTGTTCGCCCGGACCGTGCGGGGTGCCGTGATGGTGCTGTCGGACGGGGCGTGGCGGCAGGTGGCTGCCGGAGTGGCGGGTGATCCGGAGGCGGTGCTCCGTCCTGATGGGACGGTCAGGCTGTACGCCGTGGCCGTCGACGGCAGCGTCCAGGAATTGTCAGACCCTTCTGCGACGATAGGAGTGGGGGCCTCAGGCTCCCCCCAGGCGGGGGGCGAATCGGGATCGATTCCGTTGAGCCCGCCGGGGTTCGCCGCCGGCAAGCCCTCGGCGATCGCGTACCTGGACGGCTCGGTGGCGGTGTACGTGCGGTCCGGCGCCGCGCTCGTGGTCAGCATCCCGGGCGGGTGGCGCGAGGTCGCTGGCGGTCTCGAAGGATCGCCGGAGGCGGTGCTCCGTCCTGATGGGACGGTCGGTGTCTACGCGCTGGTCGACGGCCGGGTGCACCGCCTTGGCACGGCCTGGGAGCAGGTGAGCGAGGGTCGTTTCATCGATTCCGTGTCGGCCCGGCCGGATGGCTCGGTCTTTGCGCGGCGAGCCGATGGCACAGTGGTCAAAGTCGGTTGAACGGCTCCGAGTACCGGAACGCACCCGCCCGCACCGGCGCGAACAGCCGAGCCTGAAAGTGCGGCGCCCACTCAGGAACCGGCGGCGTGATCCCGAACTCCGACGCCAGCCGAAACCCGAACCGCGAGTAGTAAGCGGGGCTGCCGAGCAGGATGACCGCCAACTCACCCCGAGCCTCCGCCGCACCCAGCACAGCATGCACCAGAGCCTTGCCGACACCAGCGCGCTGACGATCCGGATGCACCGCGATCGGCCCGAGCCCGAGCACCGGCACTTCCTCGATGTACCCGCGGGTGCACACGACGTGGCCGATCACGCCGTCCGCCACCAGCGACAGCTCCGGAATCCACCCCTCGTCCGCACGCAGCTCGTCGATCAGACCGGCCTCGGGGCCGTGCTTGAAGGCCAGGTCGGTCACGGCACGAATGGCGTCGATGTCTGCGGGTGTCTCCCGCCGGATCAGCATGACGCGCACTGTGGACCGACGAGTCGTCGCGCGCCACTGAGTTTTCGCCGCCATAATCCGCAGCGTGGTCGTGAGACAGACCGTGATGGTGTGCGTACTTGCCGTGTTGGCGTACCTCGGGTTGTGGGCGTTGTTCAGCACGGACGACGACGAACCCGCGCCCGCAGCTTCGATGTTCCTCACCGACTACTCGAAGGCGTCGGAGGACACCTGCGTCAAGTTCAACGGTCCCGGCGAGAACGACCTGGGCCTCACCGTCATCGACTGCAACGGCGACCGGGCCGCGTTGAGGATCGGGACCGTGCTCACGGAGACGTCCGCGGATTGCCCTCGCGGCGAGTACAAGGTCCTGCGCGACACCAGGCACAACGCGGCGCTGTGCCTGCTGCCGAACGCGAAGGAGGGTGACTGCTTCGAGCTCGACACCGAGGACCTCCAGCGGTCCGTGGTGTCCAAGTTCGACTGCGCGGCGCCGCGGGTGAACGTGCAGGTCGTCGGCATCGCGAAGGAAAGTTGCCCCGAAGAGGCCGAACTCGGTGTTCCCTATGAGGACATGACGTTGTGTCTGAGGAGAGTGCGTTGATCTTCTTCGAGGGGCCCGAGCAGTTCGACGCGTGGTTGCACGAGAACGGCGCCACGGAGAGCGAGCTGTGGATCAAGTACGCCAAGAAGACCTCAGGGCTCAAGTCGATCAGTTACGACCAGGCGCTGGACATCGCGCTGTGCCACGGGTGGATCGACGGGCTCGTGCGCTCCATCGACGAGACCTACTACTCGCAGCGCTGGACGCCGCGACGGGCGCGCAGCAAGTGGTCCAAGCGCAACTGCGGCAAGGTCGAGGAGCTGATCGCGGCCGGCAGGATGCTGCCCGCCGGGCTCGCCGAGATCGAGAAGGCCAAGGCGGACGGCCGTTGGGAGGCCGCCTACGCGGGGCCCGCGACGATCGAGATGCCGGACGACCTGCGGGCGGCGCTCGACGCGAACCCCGAGGCTGCCAAGGTCTTCGAGACGCTGAGCAGCCAGAACCGGTACGCGGTGCTGCTGCGCGTGCACGACGCGAAGAGGGCGGAGACACGCCAGAAGCGCATCGCTCAGTTCGTTGAGCGGCTGGCCGAGGGGTGGAAGCCCTACCCTTGAGAATCATGAAGTGGTTCCGCCGCCGCAAGCCCGAAGACGACGCTCCTACGCACGTGCCTAGCGCTCAAGAGGCCGCCGAACGGTTCTGGGAGCGGTGGTTCGAGCTGGTCCCGGTCGTGAGCGCGGCGCTGGGAGACGGGGAACCGCACCGGGTCGAGGACGAGCTGCAGGAGCTGGTCGCCGGTCTGCACCCGGACCTGATCTTCTCGCTCGAACAGGGCCACCTGGCGATGTACGCGCTGGTCGTGACGGGTCAGGAAGACCCGCGGCTGCGCCCGTACACCGACGCGTGGATCGCCGCGGCGCCGCCGACCGACATGGTGTGGGAGTTCCACGACTCGGTGCCACCGGTGCCGGACCCGACCGAGGTGATCGTGAACCTCGGCGGCGTGAAGCTGCGGCTGGGCGACTACCGCGTGGTGGCCCAGGTGGACGGTGACGTGGTGGACGTGGCCGTGTACCACCCGGCGCTGGCCGAACTGACCGACCAGCAGCGGCAGACGATGACGTTCCTGCCGCTGGACGTCACGCTCGGCGAGCGGCTGGCGGGGGAGCGGCTGCGCCGCGTGGAGACCGCGCAACTGGAGCCCGCGGGCACGATCAGCCTGCTGGAGCTGCGTTCACTCGTTCGGACACTCGCCGAGGTTTCGGACGACTAGAACTGTCAGACCAGGTCACTAAGCTGTCGGACGTGACCAGCGAGAGCCTTGAAGACGTCCCCGCAGAGGTGCGCGAGCGGCATGCCGTGCTCGCGGAACAGGTGCGCTCGCACCAGTTCCGCTACTACGTGCTGGACGATCCGATCGTCACCGATGGTGAGTTCGACGATCTGCTCAAGTCGCTGGAGGCCTTGGAGGCCGAGCATCCCGGCCTCGCCACACCGGACTCGCCGACGCAGCTGGTCGGCGGCACGTTCTCGACCGAGTTCAAGGCGGTCGACCACCTGGAGCGGATGCTCAGCCTGGACAACGTGTTCGCCCAGGACGAGCTGACGGGCTGGTTCGAGCGCGTCCAGAAGGACATCGGCGCGGGCACGCACTTCCTGTGCGAGCTGAAGATCGACGGTCTCGCGATCAACCTGCTGTACGAGAAGGGCAGGCTGACGCGCGCGCTGACCCGGGGGGACGGGCGCACCGGCGAGGACGTGACGCTGAACGTCCGCACCATCGCGGATGTGCCCGTGGTCCTCAAAGGCTCCGACGAGTACCCGGTGCCGGATCTCGTCGAGGTCCGCGGCGAGGTCTTCTTCGCGGTCGAGGACTTCCTGGCGCTCAACGCCTCGCTGGTCGAGCAGGGCAAGCCGCCGTTCGCGAACCCGCGCAACACCGCCGCGGGTTCGTTGCGGCAGAAGGATCCCAAGGTCACCGCGGCCCGCAAGCTGCGGATGATCTGCCACGGCATCGGCAAGTCGGCGGGCTTCGAGGTCGCCCGCCAGTCGCTCGCGTACGAGGCGCTGAAGACGTGGGGTCTCCCGGTCTCCACGCACACCAAGGTGCTCACCGACCCGGCGGACGTCCGCAAGCACGTCGAGTACTGGGGCGAGCACCGGCACGACGCGGTGCACGAGATCGACGGCGTGGTCATCAAGGTCGACGAGGTGTCGCTGCAACGCCGCCTGGGCACGACGTCGCGCGCTCCCCGGTGGGCCATCGCCTACAAGTACCCGCCGGAGGAGGCCACCACGACCCTGCTGGACATCAAGGTCCAGGTGGGCCGCACCGGCCGCGTCACGCCGTTCGCGCTGATGGAGCCGGTGAAGGTGGCCGGCTCGACGGTCGCGCGGGCGACGCTGCACAACGGGTCCGAGGTCAAGCGCAAGGGCGTGCTGATCGGCGACCGCATCGTCATCCGCAAGGCGGGCGACGTGATCCCCGAGGTGCTGGGCCCGGTGCTGGCCGCGCGGCCGGCCGACGCGCGCGAGTTCGTGATGCCGACGCGCTGCCCCGAGTGCAACGCCGAGCTGCGCCCCATGAAGGAGGGCGACGTCGACATCCGCTGCCCGAACGCGGAGACGTGCCCCGGTCAGCTGCGCGAACGCCTGGCGTACCTGGCTTCCCGCGCCGCGCTGGACATCGAGGTGCTCGGCTACGAGGCGGCCGCCGCGATCACCGAGTCGACGGTGTACACGAACGAGGCCGACCTGTTCGACCTCGACGCCGACGCCCTGCAGCAGGTCGAGCGGTTCACGACGAAGAACGGCGAGCTCTCCGCGAACGCGCTGAAGCTGCTGGACAACCTGGAGTCCGCCAAGTCCCGTCCTCTGTGGAGGGTCCTGGTCGCGCTGTCGATCCGCCACGTCGGCCCCACCGCGGCCCGCGCGCTGGCCATGCAGTTCGGCTCGATGGACGCGATCATCGAGGCGGAGGAGGAGGTCCTCGCGAGTGCGGAGGGCGTCGGCCCGACCATCGCCACAGCGGTCGTCGAGTGGCGCGAAACCGAGTGGCGCCAGGGTGTGGTGGAGCGCTGGCGGGCCGCGGGCGTGCGGATGGAGGACGAGCGCGACGCGTCCATCACCCGCAACCTCGAGGGCCTGTCCATCGTGGTCACCGGGTCGCTGAACGAGTACTCCCGCGACGAGGCCAAGGAGTCCATCCTGGCCCGCGGCGGCAAGCCGGCCGGTTCGGTGTCCAAGAAAACCGCTTTCGTGGTCGTCGGCGACTCGCCAGGATCCAAGTACGACAAGGCCATCTCGCTGAAGGTCCCGGTTCTCGACGAGGCGGGTTTCCGCGTCCTGCTGGAACAGGGCCCGGACGCGGCGAGGGACGTGGCCGTCATCGGGGAAGAAGGCTCAGATGGCTGACCTGCTCATCCGCCCGGCCCGCGAGGCCGACCTGCCCGCCGTCGGTGCGATCACCGTCGAGGCGTACCGGGTCGACGGCTTCCTGGACGGCACCGACGACTACGCCGACACCCTGGCCGACGCGGCGTCCCGCTTCCGCGACGCCGAGCTGTTGGTGGCCGTCGACGGAGCCTCCGCCGAGGTCCTCGGCTCGGTCACGGTCGTGCACCCCGGCACGCCCTACGCGGAGATCTCCGAGTCCGGCGAACTGGAGTTCCGCATGCTCTCGGTCGCGTCCTCGGCGCGCGGCCGGGGCGTGGGCGAGGCCCTGGTGCGCGCCGTGATCGACCGGGCCAAGGCGGCCGGTGCCGGGCACGTCGTGCTGTCGTCGTCGGAGAAGATGCTGACGGCGCACCGGTTGTACGAACGGCTCGGGTTCACGCGGATGCCGGAACGCGACTGGGCACCGCTGCCCGGCGTGAACCTGGTGGCCTACGCCTGGGGCATGCCCGCCTAGGGAACCTCGGCACCATTCGCGCGTCTACCCAGCGAGTGCGAATGGGGGTTCGCGAGATGAGATCTGCCGCTGTGCTGCTCGTGTCCGCGTTGCTGCTGGCCGCATCGGCCGGGCCAGGCCGCCTGCCCGACCACGAGCGGCGACAGATCGAGGAGCTCGCCCGAAGCTACTTCCAGCACCGCGCGGACAAGCTCACCAACAGCCCGCAGGTCTCCGGCTTCGGTGTGCCCACGACCGAAGCCTTCGCGGCACAGCTGCGCATCGACGAGTCCAAACTCCACGCCCGCCGCGAGCGGCACAACTCGTACTCGCCCGGCGGCTACTACTCCCACGCGAAGGCCCGCATCACGCTGAGACGCGTCGTGGTGGACCCGGACGGCAGCGTGATCACCCACATCCGCGAGGAGACCGCACTGCACTACCGGGAGTTCGGCGGCGTGACGCACAGCAGCTTTGCCATGACGCACGTGCTGATCTTCAACCGCACCGCACACGGCTGGGTGCTCGCGGCCGCCATGCAACCACCGGGTGCCGTGTGCAAACTGCCGCCGAACACCCAGTTCTGCGGCAGGCTATCCGAGCCATGACATGATCCGCGCCCGCAACTTGAGATCCCCCGCCGCCTGCTCGTACAGCAGTTCGCGCAGCACCTCCGCGGGCAACGATCTCAGCTGGTCTCGAAGCTCGACGTCCTCCGCATCCGGCGGCGGCACGGTCTCGCCGCGGTCCAGCAGCACCAGCCCGACCGCCACGCAGTGCTTGCAGAAGAACCCCTCGGACCCGTGCGGACAACTGCACGCGCCGACCAGATGTGTACCCGACCACGAGAGCTCCACCGCGTACGCGGCGTCCTCGCCTCCCCGCACCCGCGCTGTCACGTGCCGGCTGTGCACCCGCAGGGACAGCACGGACTCGCGGTAGGTGAGCCCGCGCCAGTACGACTTGGTGCCCGCGCGGTGCAGCAGCAGTTCGGTGGTGAGGGTCGTCGACACGAAGGTCATCCAACCGGGTGACCCACGAGAGGAACAACATGATCGCGATCGGCCCGCTCGAACCCGCAGACCGCGAGCGGTGGCAGGAACTCTTCGAGGGCTACAACACCTTCTACGAACGCACGCTGCCAGCGGAAACCTTCGACGAGAAGTGGAAGGCCTTCCTGGCGGGCAACCACATCCACGCTCTGGGCGCGCGCCTGGAGGGCGAGCTCGTCGGAATCACGCACTTCTTCCAGCACCCGAGCACGTCCGGCCCGGACGTCTGCTACCTGCAGGACCTGTTCACCGCACCCGAGGCGCGCGGCCATGGTGCGGGCCGCGCGCTCATCGAGGCGGTGAAGGAGTGGGCGCAACAGCGCGGGTGCTGCCGCGTGTACTGGCACACCAGCGAGTGGAACGAGACCGCCCGCGGGCTCTACGACCAGGTCGCGGAGAAAACGCAGTTCGTCCACTACCGGATCGTGCTCTAACGGGCGGTGGCCTCCAGGTCGAGCAGCGTCACGGCCGCGCGGAAGAACTTGTTGGTGCCCAGGTCACGCACGGTCTTGATGTTGAACGCGGCCTTGAGCTTCTCCGCGTCGCCAGGGCTCACACCCTGCAGCGCGTCGACGGGGGCGTCCAGGATCTCGGTGAGCGGGAGGTTCTCGTAGGCCTTGTCGAGCAGCATGTCGAGGTTCACGGTGACAGCCATGATCTTCTACCTCCGGGGTTGGGGCGATCACGCCCGATTCTGGTGGTAGATCACCGACTCCGCAGAACATGAGGGACTCACCGGCGGCCGGCCTCGGGCGGCCCGACAGGCAGAGGAATCACCGCTTCCGCCTGACCGCGACGACGATCACCGTCACCACCGCGAGCAGCCCGGCCAACCCCAGCGCCAGATCGCCCAGCGCCAAGTCGGTCTGCTGGGCGAGAACAACGGCCAGTCGCATAGCTTCAAACTAACCCTTGGAGCAACGCGCGCAGCGGTTTTGTGTGGGACCGTATGAACTGTGCTGCAAGCCTGTCTGAACGGCTCCCGCACAGCCGAGGAGCACCCGGCCCTGCCACTGACCCCCGAGCGCCTCGCCGAGGACGCCGCCGACGTGGCCGCACTCGGCGTCACCTCGGTGCACTTCCACCCGAGAGACGTCATCGGCGCGGCCACGCTCGCCGGCCCGGAGATCGCCACCACGATCGCCACGGTGCGTGCCGCCGTGCCGGGCATCGAGATCAGCGTGTCGACGAACGTCCCCGGCAACCGCCTCGCGGTGATCGCCAGCTGGGCACCGCTCGCGGCGGGCCGGCCCGACGTCGCGAGCGTCCACGTCGACGACCCCGGCTGGCGGGAGCTGGCCCAGGCCCTGCACCAGGTCAACGTCGGTGTGGAGCTCGTCGTCGAAAGCGTCTGTGACCTCGGACCGGTGCCACCGGGCGTCACCCGGATCACCGTCACGGCGACGCCCCAGACCGCAGAAGAACTCTTGCGCCAGGTGGAACCGCTCGGTCTGCCGATCCTGTTGCACGGCAGGGAGAACGACGCCTGGCCGGTCTTCACCTACGCGGTGAGGCTCGAACACCACGTGCGCATGGGCCTGGGCGACACCCTGAGGCGACCGGACGGCGTGCTGGCCAGGAACAACGCCGAACTGATCGCGACGGCAAGAAGGAACCAGAGGTCCAAGGCCCCGAGCTGATCCGGCACCCAGAAGGCCGAGCCCCGAACTAGTCGGGCAGCACGACCGCGACGATTCCGGCCAGGTGCGCCAGCCGAGCCACCTCGGCCGCGCGGAACATCGGCCCGCCGGGCCGGCCGACGACGAGCACCCGGTCCGGCTTGCCCAGCGGCGTGGCCGCCAGCTCCGTGCCCAGCTCACGCCAGGTCTCCGGCACCCACTCGTCCTCGCCGTCGAGCACGGTCGCGCGCTCCAGCGGGAACCACGGCGCGTCGGCGATCCGCGTCTCCGGTGCCGCGGACGACGAGGTCAGCCTCCCGACACCGGTGCCCTCCGGTCCGACGACGACGGCCCAGCCGGCGCGGATGATCTTCGGGACGCCCTCGGTGAAGACCTCGAGGCCCTTGCGCGGTTCCTCGGCGACCTCTTCCACGAGCTCCAGCTCGCGGTGGGTGTCCAGAATCCCGGCATATGGGCGCACGGCGTCGACCTCGACACCTTCGACGGATTCGGCCGCGGTGATCAACGTGTCCGGCAGCCGGCCGGACGGCAGCTCCACCACGAGGTCGTCGATGGCCAGCCCGGAACCGCGTTCCACCACGTCGACGCTGAGTATGTCCGCCCCGATCTCGCCCAATGCCGTTGCGACCGCGCCGAGGGTGCCGGGACGGTCCGGGAGCTGGACCCGGATCAGGAAGGACAAGGTGAACGCCTCCATAGCTCGTGCGCGAGACCCCGCGTCTCGCGCCGTTGCCGGTCGGTGATTCTCGCAGACGCATCCTTGACGCATGACCCGCTGGTCGCGTTGCGGAACGGTTAAGTTGAGATGCTGGTCAGCAACCCGTTCGAAGGCGCACCTGACCAGCCCATAGACTCACGGGGTTCCCGATTCGTATCCCGACCCTACGGGGGTTGACAGGAGTGCCCAGCATCTCCCGCGACGAGGTCGCGCACCTGGCGAAGCTCGCCAGGCTGGCTGTTACCGAGGACGAGCTCGACTTGTTCGCCGGACAGCTCGACGTGATCCTCCAGTCGGTGGCCACCGTTGGCGACATCGCCACGGCCGACATCCCACCGACGTCGCACGCCGTTCCGCTGACCAACGTCTTCCGCGAGGACGTGGTCCGTCCGAGCCTAGGTCAGCAGCAGGCGCTCTCCGGCGCTCCTGAGGCCGAGGACGGCCGGTTCCGCGTGCCCCGCATCCTGGGTGAGGAAGCATGACCAACGACCTGATCCACACCACCGCGGCCGAGCTCGCCGCGAAGATCCACAGCGGTGAGGTCTCCAGCGTCGAGGTCACGCAGGCCCACCTGGACCGCATCGCCGAGGTCGACGGGAAGGTCCACGCCTTCCTGCACGTCGACGCCGAGGGCGCGCTCGCGCAGGCCCGCAAGGTCGACGACGCCGTCAAGGCGGGCGAGAAGGTCTCGCCGCTCGCCGGTGTGCCGCTCGCGCTCAAGGACGTCATGACGACCGAGGGCATCCCGACGACCGTCGGTTCCAAGATGCTCGAGGGCTGGCTGCCGCCGTACGACGCGACGGTGACCCGCAAGCTCAAGGAAGCCGGCGTCGTCATCCTCGGCAAGACGAACATGGACGAGTTCGCCATGGGTTCGTCGACCGAGAACTCGGCGTACGGCCCCACGCACAACCCGTGGGACCTCGACCGCATCCCCGGCGGTTCCGGCGGTGGCTCGTCCGCCGCGCTGGCCGCTCACCAGGCGCCGCTCGCGATCGGCACCGACACCGGTGGCTCGATCCGCCAGCCCGGCGCGGTCACCGGCACCGTCGGCGTGAAGCCGACCTACGGCGGTGTCAGCCGTTACGGCCTCGTCGCGTTCTCGTCGAGCCTCGACCAGGCCGGTCCGTGTGCGCGCACGGTGCTCGACGCCGCGCTGCTGCACGAGATCATCGCCGGCTACGACGAGATGGACTCCACCTCGATCAACGCCCCGGTGCCGCCGGTCGTCGCCGCTGCCCGCGAGGGTCTGAAGGGCGACCTGTCCGGTGTGCGCATCGGTGTCGTCACGCAGTTCAGCGGTGACGGCTACCAGCAGGGCGTGCTGCGCAGCTTCGAGGCCGCCGTGTCGCAGCTCAAGGAGCTCGGCGCGGAGATCGCGGACGTGTCGTGCCCGAGCTTCGACTACGCGCTGCCGGCGTACTACCTGATCGCGCCGAGCGAGTGCTCGTCGAACCTCGCCCGGTTCGACGCCATGCGCTACGGCCTGCGCGTCGGTGACGACGGCACGCGCAGCACCGAAGAGGTCATGTCGCTGACCCGCGAGGCCGGCTTCGGCCCGGAGGTCAAGCGCCGCATCATCATCGGCACGTACGCGCTGTCGTCCGGCTACTACGACGCGTACTACGGCTCGGCGCAGAAGGTCCGCACGCTGATCACGCAGGACTTCGCGAAGGCGTTCGAGAACTTCGACGTGCTCATCTCGCCGACGACGCCGACCACGGCGTTCAAGATCGGTGAGCGCGCGAACGACCCGATGGCCATGTACAAGGCCGACCTCTGCACGATTCCCGCGAACCTGGCGGGCACCCCGGCCATGAGCGTGCCGAGCGGTCTGTCCGATGAGGACGGTCTGCCGGTCGGCCTGCAGATCATGGCGCCGGCGCTGCAGGACCACCGCATGTACCGCGTGGCCGCTGCCTACGAGGCGGCGCGTGGTGCGTTTGGAGGCCCGTCGCTGTGAACATCAAGAAGGCCAAGGGTTTCCTCGGTCTCGCGGGTGCCGTCGGTGGCGCCGTGGCCGCGGTTTCCGGCCTGCGGGCCGCGCGGGAGAAGAACGACAAGCTTGCTCTGGCGAACGCGATCGCCAGCATCGCCGTGGCGATCACCGGTGCGGCGCTGGCCGTTCGCGCTCTGCGGAAGGACGACCTGGCATGACCTCTCTGGTTGAGCTGATGGACTACGACGAGGTCGTCACGAAGTACGACCCCGTCCTGGGTCTTGAGGTGCACGTCGAGCTGCACACCAACACGAAGATGTTCTGCGGCTGCGCGAACATCTTCGGTGGCGAGCCGAACACGAACACCTGCCCGACGTGCCTCGGCCTGCCGGGCGCGCTCCCGGTGGTGAACGCCAAGGCGATCGAGTCGGCGATCCGCATCGGCCTCGCGCTGAACTGCGAGATCGCCGAGTGGTGCCGGTTCGCGCGGAAGAACTACTTCTACCCGGACATGCCGAAGAACTTCCAGACGTCGCAGTACGACGAGCCGATCGCCTTCAACGGCTGGCTCGACGTGACGCTGGACGACGGCGAGGTCATCAGGGTCGAGATCGAGCGCGCGCACATGGAGGAGGACACGGGCAAGTCGCTGCACGTCGGCGGCGCGACCGGTCGCATCCACGGTGCCGAGCACTCGCTGCTCGACTACAACCGCGCCGGTGTGCCGCTGATCGAGATCGTCACCAAGATGATCCCGGGCACCGCCGAGCGCGCTCCCGAGGTGGCCCGCGCGTACGTCACGGCGCTGCGCGACCTGCTCAAGGCGCTCGACGTGTCCGACGTCCGCATGGACCAGGGTTCGCTGCGCTGCGACGCGAACGTGTCGCTCTCGCCGAAGACCACCGGCGCGCTGGGCACCCGCACCGAGACCAAGAACGTCAACTCGCTGCGCAGCGTCGAACGCGCTGTCCGCTTCGAGATGACGCGGCAGGCCGCGGTGCTCGAGTCCGGCGGCGAGGTCACCCAGGAGACCCGTCACTTCGACGAGTCGTCCGGCAGCACCTCGCCCGGCCGCAAGAAGGAGACGGCAGAGGACTACCGCTACTTCCCGGAGCCGGACCTGGTCCCGATCGCGCCGTCGCGCGAGTGGGTCGAGGAGCTGCGCGGCACGCTGCCCGAGCTCCCCTGGGAGCGCCGCGCGCGCATCCAGAAGGAGTGGAGCCTCACCGACGAGGTGCTGCGCGACCTGGTCAACGCCGGTGCGCTGGACCTGATCATCGCGACGGTCGAGGCCGGCGCCAAGCCGGACGAGGCCCGCCCGTGGTGGGTCAGCTACCTCGCGCAGCAGGCCAACACCCGCGGCGTCGAGCTGACCGACCTGCCCATCACCCCGGCCCAGGTGGCACGGGTGATCGAGCTGGTCAACTCCGGTGCGCTGACCAACAAGCTCGCCCGCGAGGCCGTCAACGGCGTGCTGGAAGGCGAAGGCTCGCCGGACGAGGTCGTCGAGAAGCGCGGCCTGAAGGTCGTCTCGGACGACTCGTCGCTGGAGAAGGCCGTCGACGAGGCTCTCGCGGCGCAGCCGGACGTGGCTCAGAAGATCCGCGACGGCAAGATCCAGGCGGCCGGCGCGATTGTCGGTGCGGTCATGAAGGCGACCAAGGGTCAGGCCGACGCAGCACGCGTTCGCGAGATCGTGATCGCACGCTGCTCATAGATACATAATCGAAGCGAGAATCACAAAGGGTCACCTGTTCGTGCAGGTGACCCTTTGTGATCTTAGGCCGGACGGGTGGCTGTTAGCTAATTGAGACGTATACGTGTAGCCGTGTGTGCGACTCTCTCGTTGCAACTCATCTGGGGGGATGAGAGTAAATAGGTCAAACGAGGGGGGATACCTCATGAGCGCACAGCGTGAAGGCTTCTTGGACGACATCCTTGAGAAGGTCAAGGACATCATCACGCCTGACGACGACAACAAGCCGGACGGGCCGGTGGTCGAGCCGAAGTGCTGCGGCCCGACGCCGAAGTTCGCGCCGACGGCGGAGGACTTGACCGCCGAGGAGTCGAAGGTGCATGACGCGGACTGCCCGAACCACCCGGACAATCTGCCCAAGGACGTCGTGGCCTAGGTCACACTCCGCGCTGTCCGTCATCCGGCTCTGCGCCTGGTTGGCGGACAGCGGCGTTTGGTCGCATGTGGTGTGATGATCACATGCCCGCTCGTGCTCTGGACAGAGCGCGCGAGTTGTACCAGAAGGGGTGGACGGAGCAGGACCATTACCGCTTCCCGTCTGCCATCCGCCTTCACAAGCGTGCACTCGTGCACGCCGATCGCGCGCCTGACAGTCCGGAGCGGACGGAGCTGCGGGCTCGCATCCTGTATTGCCTGGGTGACGCCACCGCTGAGGCCAGCGGCTCGGACACCGCCGTCGAGCTGTTCGACAGCGCCCATCGTGAGATCGAGCTGCTTCCTGATCCGTGGTTGCGTGTCCTGCTGAAGGGCAACTCCGACTACTACCGCGGCAGCATGATCATGCGGATGGGCCAGCCCGAGCAGGCGGTCCAGTGGTTCAGCCCCTTCATCGACTTCGCCGAAGACGCGATGCGGACCTCGCCGGAACGAGTCGACGCGGAATGGGTGAACCGGCTCGCGTCGTCGTTGATCGCCAGGGCTTACTCCAACGCGGCCATTCGTCGGCGTCAGACCGCGATCGCTGATCTGGAACGGGTGTCGGCTCTCAGCCTCGAACACAGTCTGGACCGGCTCTATCCGTACACGGTCGTTGCGCTCGCCAACACCTACAAACAGAGCGGCGACGTAGTCGAAGCGCTGAGGCGCTACGAGGAGGCGGAGAACGTTTTCCGCGCCCACCAGAAGCCTTCGCTGCTCGCCAGCGTTCAGCTCCTGCACGCGGAGTGTCTGCTGATGGTGGGCATGTCCGACCACGTCGGCCGGATGCTCGACGAGGCGTTGCCGGTACTGCGCAAGAACAAGGTCAGCCAGGACATCGCCGAGGTGGAGATGTACCGGGCATCGGCGGCACTCCTCGACGATCAGTACGACCTGGCCCGTCGCATGGCGAAGGCTTCCATGCGCAAGCTGGAGAAGCGCGGCAGCACCTGGTGGATGGTGGCCGCGCTGATCGAGCTCTGGGCCCACGCCATGCAGGTGAAGCGGGTGACGAACGCGTTGGTGCAGAAGGCGTTGACCCTCTCCGAGCACCTCGCGGCCAACCACCTGATCGACGAAGCCCGGCTGGCAGGGTTGCTGGCCGTCCGGCTCCAGGTTCGCAGGCGCCGGATCACAGAGGCCGAGGAACTGCTGAGCCGCCTGCCGGGTCCGCGCGCGGTCACGCCGATCGACCACCGCATGCAACGCCGACTCGTGCTCGCCGAGCTCGCTCTGGCCAAAGGAGACCGCCGCACCGCATTGCGGCACGCGCGCAAGGGGTTGGACGAGCTCGGCCTGGTGCGAGACCAGCTCGGGGGACTCGAACTGGTGTCCGCGACCGCGGTGCACGGTCGTGAGCTGCGTGAACTCGCGATCCGCCTGGCGCTGGAGAGCAACAACGCGCGCCAGATGTTCGTGTGGCTGGAGCGCACCCGAGCACAGGCCTATCGCTACGAACCGCAGGAACTCATCGAGAACATCGAGCTGGCAGAACGCATCGCCGAGGTGCGCGGGCTCGGCCGGGAGCTGATGCGCGCAGGTCTCGACGGTCGATCGACCAGCGAGCTGCGCAACGAGCTGGTGAACGCGCAGCGCGAAGCGACCAGGCTGGGCTGGCACTCGCAGCGGTGGGGACGCACGCGTGAAATGGCGACGATCAACGAGGTGATCGCCGAGCTGGGCGAGCGTGCCATGGTCAGCTTCGTGGTGTCCGGTGGGGACATGGTGGCCGTCGTCGTCGCGGGCGGCCAGGTGCGGATGGTCCGCCTCGGTGCCGCGGACGACGCGTTGGAAGGGGCGCAGAAGCTCCACATCGACCTCAACGCCCTGGCTCCCGACTACCTCCCACCGCCGCTGGTCGAAGTCATCGGCGGGTCGGCGCGCAGGCAGGCAGCCGCGCTGGATTCGTTGCTGATCAAGCCGTTGATCCACCTCATCGGTGAACGGGAACTGGTCGTGGTCCCGACCGGTCCGCTGTACACGGTGCCGTGGGGTGTCCTCCCGAGCCTGCACGGCCGCCCTGTGGTCACGGCGCCCTCGGCGACGGCCTGGCTCGCCGCGGCCCAGGCCGACAAGCCGAAGGCCGATCGGGTGCTGCTGGTCAGGGGCCCGAGCCTGCAGTTCGCCGACGACGAGCTGGACCGGCTGGCCTCACACCACGACAGGGCGAAGGTTCTGTCGGGTGGGGACGCGACCGCGGCGGCGGTGCTCGCACATCTCGACGGCGCGGATCTCGTGCACGTGGCCGCCCATGGTGAACACGAGAACGAGAACGCGCTGTTCTCCCGGCTCGAACTCGTCGACGGCCCGCTGTTCGCTCACGAACTGGGTCGTCTTCGTACGCCGCCTGCGCATGTCGTCCTGTCCGCCTGTTCGCTCGCCTCGAACCGCGTTCGCCCTGGTGATGAGGCCCTCGGATTCGCCGGCGCGATGCTGGCGGGCGGCACGAGGACCGTCGTCGCGGCGGCCAGCAAGGTCGGCGACGAGACCAGCGCGGCCGCGATGGCGGACTACCACCGGGCGCTGGTGGCGGGCGCCGCGCCAGCCGTCGCGCTCGCTGAAGCGATGGCGAAGGACCCGTTCCGCAGACCGTTCCTGTGCCTAGGTTCTGGCTAGTCCGTTCGAGTGGTTGTCTCGCGGTCAGCAGGCTGAACACGCAGGTCAACTGTGACTTGTGTACCGCTCACGTTTGCTGTTGGTGAACTTCTCTCGCTTACGCCTCGCGGTCTGTGCCACTCTGGGTTTAGACCCAGATGCACGAACGGCCTTGTGTCATCTGGTCGAAGTCATGACCGAGGGGAAACCGGTCACGGTCGCCGCAGCCACTCAGGGGGTGGGGCTGGGGTGACGGTGTCCGTGCCAACGGCCCGCCTATCGGCTCTAGTCGATGAGCGGGCCGTTGTGCGAGAACGTCCACATGCGCAGATCTCTGCTTGCTGTTCTCTTATCGGTCGCCGCGGTGGTGGCAGCACCCACCACGGCAACAGCACAACCGTCGAATCATGATCGTGAGCCCGGAAATGGGCCTGAACGCAATGAAATCGCCGTACAGGACAACGCGTTCGCCGCGCAGTCCGTGCTGGCACAGGGGGAGAATCAGGCCGACCGGCACCAGGGTTATCCGCGCAGGACGAAGCTGCGGACGTACCCGGAGAACCCGGCCGACAAGGCCATCAAGCTCGGCCTCGCGCCGTACCACTCGCTCGCGCCGAAGCTGAACGCGTTGCAGCAGAAGAGCAACCGGATCTCGGTCGAGGTCGCTGGCCAGTCAGGCCTCGGCCGCGACCTGTACCTGGTCACGCTGACCGCCCCGGAATCGCCGCTCGAAACCCGCGTCCAGGAACGGTTCCGCGCCACCATCGAGGAGGGGCGCAACGTTCCGGCCGGCCTCTACAAGGCGCCGATCTGGATCAACAACAACATCCACGGCGACGAGTGGGAGGGCACCGACGGCGCGTTGCGGGTCATCGAGCACCTTGCCACCTCGAACGACCGCGAGGTGCAGAACCTGTTGCGCCGCAGCAGGATCTACTTCAACCTCACCGCGAACCCGGACGGCCGCGTCGCCGGCACGCGGGAGAACTCCGCGGGCTTCGACCTCAACCGCGACTTCGTCACCAACTCCCAGCCGGAGAACCGGGTGATGCAGGAGATGGTCGAACGCACCCAGCCGCTGATGATGCTGGACGAGCACGGCTACTCGGCGAACACGCTCATCGAGCCGACCACGCCGCCGCACGGCCAGAACTACGACTTCGACCTCTACATCAAGCACGGCTACGCGGGTGGCCTGCAGATGGAGAAGGCCGTGCAGGCGCTCGGGCATCCCGAGGCCGCGAAGCCGGAGATCCCGTTCCGCGACTACCCGGTCGGCGAGTGGGACGGCTGGGCGCCGATCTACACCGCGCAGTACGCGATGTACCACGGTGCCGTCTCGTACACGATCGAGATCCCGATGCGGGTCAACCGCGGCGACTACAACACCCAGCCGGTGGCCGAGCTCCAGCGGCGTTCGAAGATCAATGCCGACGTCGTCGAGGCCACCATCAAGTCCACGCTCGACTACGTGGACGACAACCGGCGCAACCTGATCGCCGGCCAGAGCGAGATGTTCCGCCGCGGCGCCGCCGGTGAAGCGCAGCGCTACATCCCGGACGGGTTCGTGCCCGGTTTCGGGCCGGAAGACCGCTTCAGCACCGAGTTCCCCCGCGCGTACGTGATCACCAACGACCGGTCGGCACCCGCCACCGCCCGCCTCGTCGACCAACTCGTTCGGCACGACGTCCGGGTGGAACGTGCGGAAAAGCCCTTCACGCTGAGTGGTAAGCGTTATCCCGCCGGGTCGTACGTGGTGGACATGCACCAGCCGAAGCGCGGCCTGGCGAACGTGATGCTGGAGCAGGGCAGCGACATCTCGGACAAGGCACCGGTGATGTACGACATCTCCGGCTGGAGCCACCGTTTGCTGTGGGGTGCGTCGGTCGACGTCTACAAGTCGGGCTCCTTCCGGTTCGACGGCAAGCCCGTCGTCGCCGCGGCACCGACCGGTGACGTGAACGCCGCACCGGGCGCCGACCTCGCGCTGACCCTGACCGACGGCAAGGACGTCAACGCCGTCAACGACCTGCTCGGTCGCGGTATCGAGTTGCGTCGCCAGGACGACGGCACGGTCGTCGTGCCCGCACGGGAAAGGGCGGCGGCGAAAGAGGTCGCCGACCGCTACGGCGTGCGGTTCACCACCGCCAAGCCGGGTGGTGTCGCGTTGCAGCGCAAGGTGGTCGCGGCCGCGGTCAGCGCGGACGAGCTGCAGGTGCTGCGCGAGTCCGGGTTCGAGGTCCGCACGATCTCCACGGCCGTGCTGAACGCGGGCTTCGACTGGTCGCGCATCGACGTGCTGTACGTGGGTGCCGGCCTCGACTACGCCGGGCTCAACGCCACCGCGAAGGCGTCGCTCAACGCGTTCCTGCAGCGCGGCGGCGTGGTCACTCGCGGCCGTACCGGCAGCAAGTTCAACGTCGACGCCAAGCTCCTGCAGGCCACCCCGGTGGCGGGCTGGGAGGACGCCAACGGCGTGGTGAACGTGGTCAACGGCACCGGGCCGATCGGCACGGGCGCGCTGCCGCACTCGTTCGTCTACGGGCCGCAGTGGTTCACGAACCTGGGTGCCGGCGTGACGGTCGAGCAGCGCTACGGCTCCACCGTCGTCGCGGCGGGCCACTGGCACGCACGGGCCAACGGCACGGGCGGCCAGGACGCCGCCGCTGGCCAGGCGGCGGTCGTCTCCGGTACGTCGGCGAACGGCACCAAGACCGTTCTCTTCGGCACCGAGCCCATGTTCCGCAACCACCCCAAGGGCCTCTACGCCCAGGTGGCCCGCGCCCTCTTCTGGGCGGGCAGCCGCTAGCGAAAAGCGCACGCGGGGAGCTTTCGTGCACTCTTGGAGCACGAGAGCGCCCCGCGTGCGTCGAGCAATCAGGCCGGGGAGGTCACGCTTCCCCGGCGCCGGGCGGCAGGAAGCCGTGCGCCGACAGGTCGAACCAGTTGCCCTCCGGGTCGATCGCCCGGTACTCGGCGAACGGCCGGTCCCCGCCGCGCAGCGCGGGCTTCGGCTCCAGCGTCTCCAGATAGGGCTCGACGGACTCGACGTGGAAGCCGAAGTGGTTGAAGCCGGTCGGCACGTCCCCGTCCAGCCGCTGCTGGATCAGCGCCAGGTTGAGGTACCCGTCGGTGACGAAGTGGCTGCCGTCCGGGTCGGTGTGGAACAGCTCCATCCCGAAGTGCGACGTGTAGAAGTCGGCCATCTTCTTCGGGTCCTGCACGACGAACGCGATGTGCCGCAGCCGTGGCCTGCTCATCACTGTCCCTTCGGGATCATGTTGTGGAACGCGGCGATCTCACACACGTCGTCACGTTGCACGACAACGGCCTGCGCGTGTGTGGTGATGCCTGCCGGGGCGATGGAGGACGTGACGTGGACGATCGAGATCCCGTCGGTCAGCGGCCTGATCAGGCTGATCTCGGCGGTCAGCTTCGTGTCGCGGTACGGCCCGGCGAAGAGCGTGCCGTGCCCCAGCGCGACGGCCCGCCGCCCGAACAGCTCCTCACCGCGCACCGTCACGAAGTCGACGTCCTCGCTGAAGACGCTGGCGAACAGGTCGCCGTCACCCAGCGCCCAGCCCTGTTCCATCCGTCGCCAGAGTTCGTAGATCTGTTCAGTCACGAGTGGTTCACCCTCAACGGCAGGCGCAGGCAGTCGTCGTCCCACGCGGCAAGCGAGTAGTAGAGGCCGCCGTGGCGGCTTTCCAGGTAGCAGACGACGTTCACGGGCCATCCGCTGCTGCGGAACATGTGCTCGTCCATCGGCGTCGGGCTGTCGCTCAACGGCCGGTTGCGCTCGCACACCGGCCCGAGCCGGTGCCAGTCCGGGTGCAGGTGGATCGAGCCGAGCACGTCCAGACCCCGCGCGTCCGCCGAGCGCGTGATCGTGAGCAGGTCGGCGGGGTCGAGCCACCACGCCCGCACGGGGTTCTCGTACGCCGTGCCGAACCGCGGCACGATCGTCGACGCGAACTCCTCCCGCGCGCTCGGGTCGGTCAGGCGCGCGTTGCGGCCGAAAGCCACGTCCTGGACCACGGCCTCGGCGCCGGCGGTCCGGCCGAGCAGCACTGCGAAACACGGTCTCGGCTCATCCTCCGTGATGAACGAGTATTCGGCGGATGCAGCCTCCAGAAACGTTTTCACTGCGCGATCCGAAAACAGCACCGCGTCGGTGCGAGTCGGGCGCTCGGCCAATTTCATCACGTGAGCGAACGTATCGAGACGGGATCGTCTCGCGCGAGATTCCGGACGGTATTGGCCCTATTACATTGAGCGATAACATGAGGCCCATGCGCCTTGAAGTGCGGCATCTCGAACTGGTCGTGGCGATCGCCGACTGCGGCAGCCTGCGCAAGGCCGCTGCGCGCCTGCACCTCACCCAGCCCGCGGTGACGACACAGCTCAAACGCATCGAGGACCATTTGGGCGGCGCGCTGTTCATCCGAGTGGCGGATGGTGTGCGCACTACGCCGACCGGTGCGGATTTCGTGCAGGAAGCGCGTTCGATGCTCTCCCAGTTGCACACGCTGGAACGCGTAACACGCCGTAACGCGGACAGTTCCGGTGCTCCTACCAGGCTCGCGGGAATCCCCGCCTATCACTTCGGACTACTGGTGAGCGCTCTCGGCGAGAACGTCACGAGCCGAACGATCAAGGAGACCGGCACGCTCACCGCGTTGCTCACGACGGGTGAACTCGACGTGGCCGTCATGCGGCAGTTCCCCGGAACTCCGCTTTCCTTTCCGCCGAACGTCGGACACCGCCTGCTCACGCGCGAGCCGCTGTTCGTCGGCGTGCCGATGCACCACCCGTACGCGGGGGAGGACGAGGTCCCGCTGTCCGCTCTCGCCGGCGACAAGTGGGTCATGCCCGAGCCGGACGACAGCGGCATGAACGCCCACTTCGCCCGCCAGTGCGCGGCCGCCGGGTTCGACCAGCGGATCGCCCACTTCAGCAGCGAGCCGCACGTCGCGATGACGTTGATCAGGGAGTCCGGCGCGGTCTGCCCGCTCTACCCGGTCGGCGGCACCCCGCCCGGCGTCGCGCGGCTGCCCGTCGCCGGGAACCCGCTGGTCCGCGAGGTCGTGCTGGCCTGGCGCACGGACGCGCCGGTCGCGGCCGAGATCGACGACCTGTGCGACCTGGTCGCCGCCGGGTACCTGAAGCTGGTCGAGGAGAGCGAGGCCTACGCACGGTGGTGGCACGACGGAGGAGAGGCGTTCGCCCTCAGCCCGTGACACACCCGCGGTTCAGTCCTTGCCGCCGCCGGCCGGGCTTTCCCGCACGATGATGACGACCCGGTCGTCCGACGACACGGGCTGCCCGCCGACCTTGTTGACCGTGCCGACGAGCGACGCCGTGTCGTTCAGCATCTCCATCGGCCCCATCCGGCCGTAGCCGTCCTCCTGCATCCTGAGCTCGGGCTTGCCGGTGAACGCACCGGCGGCGTTCATCTGCAGGTCCTGCAAGCCGGGTGTCTTGGACGTCGTCACGGTCAGCATGTCCGAGTACGAGGCGCACCCCATCACGCCCGGCTTGTCCGGCCAGTTCCACGCCACCTCGCCGAGCTTGCCCGGCGTGACGCGGTAGACGACGTCGGCGTTCGTGGTCCAGTCCGTGACCCAGATCTTCTGGGCGTCCGCCGAGACGCACAGCCCGCCGGGCAGCCGCAGCCCGGACGAGACGACCGCGGAACCCGCGGTCGGGTTGCCCTGCGCGGGCTTGCCGGAGCCGTCGATCCGCAGGACCTTGCCGGCCAGCGAGTTCGGGTCGGCGGCCAGGGCGGGGTTCCCGGCGTCACCGGTCGCGACGAGGATCGAGCCCCTGCGGTCGCTCGCCAGCACACCGCGGTTGCCGGACGGGCCCTTCGGGATGCCGGTGAGGATCGGCTTAGGCGTGTCACCCGGCGCGATGCGCAGCACCCGGTTGTCCGTCGCGGTCGTCACGTAGACGTACGCGAGCTGGTCCTCGGCGAACGTGGCCGACAGCGCGAGCCCGGTCAGCCCGCCGTCGGTCGACGCGTCGACCTCGATCTGGGCGATCACGACCGGGTCGACGTCCTTGGTGACCTTGACCAGGCGCCCGCCGCGTTCCGTCGCGTACGCGGCGACGCCACCCTGCGCGTCCGCACCGATCGGGGCGACGCCCGTGACGGTGCTGAGGCAGGTGGCGATCACGGCGGGGTTGAAGTCCTTGCAGCCCTGCGGCGGCGGAATGCTCTGCGGCGTCTGGCCGCGGCCCTGCTCGCCCGGCGTAGGCCGGAACTCGCCCGGCAACTCCGGCCGCGGGCCGGCCTGCGGGGTCAGCTGTGGTTGTGCGCTCCAGCCCGTGGGTGGCGGCTCTTCTGGAAAGCTCGCGCAGCCCCCTGCCAGCAGGCAGGCGGCGGCCAACAACACGACGGAACGGACCACTACCCCAGGCTAGGTGCGGGACCGTGAACCCGAAGTGAACGCCTCGGCGGTGGCGAAGTCGACCGACCGCACCCGGTCCATCAGGAGATCGAGTTCGGCCGACACCACGTCGGGCGCCTCCAGCGGCAGGTAGTGGCTGCACGGCAGCACCCTCAGCCGTGCCTGGGGCAGCGCGCCGACCGGCCCCGCCATGCTCTCCGTCGTCGCCAGCAGGTCGTCTCGTCCGGCCAGCAGTGTGACCGGGCACACGATCGGGCTGAGATCCTGGCGCGGCGTCTCGCCCAGCGCGAGCGCCAGCGTGAAGTACCAGCGCCAGTCGTGCTGCAGGAACCGGCCGACCGCGTGCGTGACCGCCTTCGGGTCGCTGGTCGGCTTGATCACCCCGCTGTGCCGCAGCAGGAACGACGTCACGTCCGTCACCGGGATCCGGTGCAGCACGCTGTCCAGCACCGGACCGGCCTGCTGCAGCAGCCTCGTGCCCGTCACCCCGACGAACCGGCGGACGTTCTTCGGCAGCACCGGCAGCATGCCGTCGAACGAGTCGCCGGGCGCACCCGCCACGAGCAGCAGGCCCGACACCCGTTCCGGATGACGCAACGCCAGCTCGGCGGCGATCGTGACGCCCATCGACCAGCCCATGACGACGCACCGCTCGATGCCGGCGTCGTCCAGCACGGCGATCGCGTCCGACACGTGGTCGTCCAACGAGATGTTGCGCTCGTCGACGGGCCGGTCGGAGCCCATCGTGCCGCGCATGTACCAGCTGATCAGACCGTCATGGTCGGTCAGCGACGGCCAGGATTCCGGCCCGGACCCGACACCGGGGCACAGCAGTACGGGTGTGCCTTCACCCGATGCCTGCCATGCTCGGATCTTCGTGCCGTCCCAGGAGATGATGTCGTGCTCCCGCATGACCGCCATTCTGACGTACTTTGCAGTTGTGACGCTCACCGTGCTTGTGCCAGATGACTTCGGAGTCCAGGCGCTGTCCCGGGTGGACGGTGTCCGGCCGGTCCGCTACGTGCCGGGGGAACCGCTTCCGCAGGAGGCGGCGGACGCTCAGGTCCTGGTCCCGAGGTTCCTGGCAGGCACGGATCCACGCGAGGTGTTCGCGCAGCTGCCGAACCTGAAGCTCGTGCAACTGCTCAGCGCGGGCGCGGAGAACTTCGTCGGCAAGGTGCCGCCCGGTGTGTTGCTCTCCACCTGCCGCGGCGCGCACGGCGGCAGCACCGCGGAGTGGGCGATCGGCGCGTTGCTGGCGATATATCGAGAGTTCCTCGTCTTCGAACGTGCCCGCGCCGAGGGCCGCTGGGACTACCACCTGACGGACACCTTGCAGGACAAGAAGGTTCTCATCGTCGGTGCCGGCGACCTGGGCGAGCAGATGCGGCGGCGCCTGGAGCCGTTCGACGCGACCGTGACCATGGTCGGCCGCACCGCGCGTGACGGCGTGCACGGCGTGGACGAGCTGCCGTCGTTGCTCCCGGAGTTCGACGCGGTGGTCGTCTTCACGCCGATGACCGAGGAGACCAGGCACCTGGTCGACGCCAAGTTCCTGGCCGCGATGAAGGACCACGCGATCCTGGTCAACGGCGCCCGCGGGCCGGTCGTCGACACCGATGCATTGCTCGCGGAACTGAATTCCGGGCGACTGCGCGCGGCGCTCGACGTGACCGATCCGGAACCGCTACCGGCGGATCATCCACTGTGGACCGCGCCGGGGTTGCTGCTCACCCCGCACGTGGCCGGGAGCTGCACAGGGCACGCGCACCGCGCCTACGCCATCGTCGCCTCGGAGGTCGCTCGGTACGCCGCCGGAGAGCGTCCGAACAACCTCGTCAACGGCACCTATTAGTCCATCTGGGTGAAGCTGGGCTGCCGTTCGGACGTCGCGCGCTCGCGCGAGGTCTCCTAGCGTGCGGGCGTGGCTACTCACGACAAAGGCTCGACCACATCGAGCGCTTTCTCCGACGACTCGTTCTACTCGAGCAGCGGAGGGGGAGTGCACCACTTCGACGACAGCACGGACAGAGTCGGAGGCAGCGCGCAGTCGTACGACTCGACGACGAAGGCGTTCGACAACACGGGCTACACGCCGCTGGGCAAGTCCACTGTGGACTCACCGGCGTTCGGTGACGAGGACGACCCGTTCGAGGACGACCGCAGGAAGTTCGGCTGGACGGCCGGTCCCGACATCGGCCTGCTCGGGCTGCGTGCCGTGCTCGGCGGCATCTTCCTGCTGCACGGCCTGCAGAAGGTCTTCGGGCTCTTCGGCGGCCCCGGCATCAACGGCTTCGCGCAGTCGCTCGAGAAGATGGGCTACCGCGAGTCCGTGGTCCTCTCCTGGGTCACCGGCATCACCGAACTCGCCGGAGGTGGCCTGCTCGTGCTGGGCCTCTTCACGCCGCTGGCCGCGGCGGGCCTGCTCGCGGTGATGGCGAACGTCATCGCGCTGCAGTACAAGGGCGGCTTCTTCGGCCCCAACGGCGTGGAGCTGGAACTGGCGCTCGCGGGCATGGCCTTCGCCGCGCTCTTCGCCGGACCCGGCCGGGCCGCGCTCGACTACAACCGCAGCTGGTTCCGCCACCCGCTGGCGGCCGGCTTCATCGCGCTGCTCATCGGAGCGGGCGGCGCGGCAGTGACGTACTTCGTCTTCCGGTAAACACTCCCCGTGCGGAAGAACCTGACGGGAGCGCTGCTCCAGCTCGCCCTGCTCGTGATCGGGATCCCGATCGTCTACCTGGTGGCGTTCCCGTTCGGTCTCACCGCGAAGTCCCTGCTACCGCCGCTCGGCCTGCTTGCGGGCCTCACTGTCAGCGGCATCATGGTCAAGAAGACCGACCAGCCCGTCAGCGGCCCGCTGACGGGCTGGTTCGTGTTCGGCGCCTTGCTGGCGCTGTCGTTCGCAGTTTGACCTTGTATTGGCCCCTTTTCTCCTTCAAGCCGCCTGTCACGAGCGCCGACATTTCGGTGAAAGACGGCACTTGAAGGGAAGACAGTGGCGACGAGCGGCGACATCAAGATCGAGGCCACGCGCCCGGCGGACCTGGGTGAGATCGCCCGGCTCATCGCGACGACGAAGGACGACGGACCGGTGCCGCCCCGGCTGCGAAGACTCGTCGAGATCGTGGGCGACGACGCCGGTCCGGACGAACTGGGCGCGCTCGCCGCGAAGGACGCCGAGTTCACGGCGTTGCTGCGCGAGGTCCTGCGCGAGTCGCGCAAGAACAACAAGCGGAAGACGACGATCGTGTTCGTCGCGGTGCTGGTCACGGCCGGGGGCGCCGGCTGGTACGCGCTCGTACCCGACCGCGGGACCACACAGGAGCCGGACGACAAGAAGGCGGCCAGCGTCTCGTCGCAGCCGTCCGGCACCGAGTCGAGTTCGCCGACGGGCGGCAGTGCACCGCTGGTGCCGACGCTCGTGCCCTCGAAGTCGATCAACCTGCCGACCAGGACGTCCGGCCCGTCACCGACGAAGACACCGGGTCCCGGGCCGCAGCTGGCGACGACCATGTCCCAGGCGCGCGGACTACCGGGCACGTCGGTGAACTTCTACGGCACGGGTTACAACGGGTGCCCTGGGCGCCGCACGGTCAACGTCCTGTGGGACGGCGTCGTCGCCGAGTCCGCCGTGCCGATCGAGTCGGACGGCAGGTTCGGCGTGCGGTTCACGGTGCCGGAGAACGCGTCGGTCGGCGACCACCACCTCTCCGGGCAGTGCACCGACGACGCGGGCCTGGGGGCGCCGTCGACCTACACGGTGTCGCCGCCGCTCGTCGTGGCGGCGAGTCCGGCCAAGCTGCGAGCGGGACAGGTGCTGACCGTGCGCGGCACCAACTTCGACGGATGCCCCGACTACGGGGACAGGTCGGTGAACGTGAGCATCAGCGCGATGGGACTCAGCACGACGGCGCCGATCAAGGCGGACGGCACGGTCGACGCGCAGTTCACGATTCCGCAGGGCACCTCGCCCAACGACTACGACGTGGTCGGGCAGTGCCGGGACGGTGGCCAGTGGGCGCGCGGAATCTTCACCGTGCAGCCCTGACCGTCCCGGCACGACACCCCTAGCGGCTCGGGTCGCGCACCGCGCCGGTCGACGCGTCCGTCGCCATCCGCGCGTACGCCCGCAGCGCACCCGTCACCGGCCGGATCCGGTCCACCGGCTGCCACGGCCGCTCCGACGCGTCCATCTTGGCGCGCCGCTCGGCCAGCACCTCGTCGTCCACCAGCAGCTCGAGGCGCCGCTCGTGCACGTCGATCAGGATCCGGTCACCGTTCTCGACCAGCCCGATCGTGCCGCCACCCGCCGCCTCCGGCGAGATGTGGCCGATCGACAGACCCGACGAGCCACCGGAGAAGCGGCCGTCGGTGATCAGCGCGCACTTCTTGCCGAGACCGGAGCCCTTGAGGAACGCCGTGGGGTGCAGCATCTCCTGCATGCCTGGACCGCCGGACGGGCCCTCGTAGCGCACCACGAGCACCTCGCCCGCCTGGATCTCCTTGTTCAGGATCGCCGAGACGGCCTGCTCCTGGGACTCGACGACGCGCGCCGGACCCTCGAAGTGCCACAGCTCCTCGTCGATGCCCGCGGACTTGATGATCGCGCCGCGCTCGGCCAGGTTGCCGCGCAGCACGTTCAGGCCGCCGTCACGGGTGTAGGCGTGCTCGTCGTCGCGGATGCAGCCGCCGGCCGCGTCGGTGTCCAAAGAGGACCAGCGGTTCGACGTCGAGAACGCCTCGGTCGTGCGCACGCCACCGGGAGCGGCGTGGAACAGCTCGATCGCCTCCGGGGACGGGTTCTCCGCGCGGATGTCCCACTTGCCGAGCCACTCCGCCATCGTCGGCGTGTGCACCGAGGTGACGTCGTCGTTCAGCAGGCCGGCGCGGTAGAGCTCGCCCAGCAGCGCGGGAATTCCGCCGGCCCGGTGGACGTCCTCCATGTGGTAGTCGGAGTTCGGCGACACCTTGGACAGGCACGGCACGCGGCGCGACAGGTCGTCGATGTCCTCGAGCGTGAAGTCGATCTCGCCCTCCTGCGCGGCGGCGAGGATGTGCAACACGGTGTTCGTCGAGCCGCCCATCGCCATGTCGAGCGCCATCGCGTTCTCGAACGCCTTGCGGTTCGCGATCGAGCGCGGCAGCGCCGACTCGTCGTCCTCGCCGTACCAGCGGCGGCACAGCTCCACGACGACGCGGCCGGCCTCGGAGAACAGCTCGCGGCGCGCGGCGTGGGTGGCCAAAGTGGACCCGTTGCCCGGCAACGACAGGCCGAGCGCCTCGGTCAGGCAGTTCATCGAGTTCGCGGTGAACATGCCGGAGCACGAGCCGCACGTCGGGCACGCGGAGCGCTCGACCTCGGAGAGCCCGTCCTCGCTCACGGCGGGGGAAGCGGACGCGGCGATCGCGGTGATGAGGTCGGTCGGCGCGACGGCGACACCCTCGACGACGACGGCCTTGCCGGCCTCCATCGGCCCGCCGGACACGAACACGACGGGGATGTTGAGCCGCATCGCCGCGTTCAGCATGCCGGGGGTGATCTTGTCGCAGTTCGAGATGCAGACGATCGCGTCGGCCTGGTGCGCGTTGACCATGTACTCGACCGAGTCGGCGATGATCTCGCGGCTGGGCAGCGAGTAGAGCATCCCGCTGTGGCCCATGGCGATGCCGTCGTCGACCGCGATGGTGTGGAACTCGCGTGCCACGCCGCCCGCCTCGCGCACGGCCTCGGCCACGATGTCGCCGAGATCGCGCAGGTGCACGTGACCGGGCACGAACTGCGTGTAGGAGTTGGCGATCGCGATGATCGGCTTGCCGAAGTCGCTGTCGGTCATGCCGGTCGCACGCCAGAGGGCGCGGGCCCCCGCGGCGTTGCGGCCGTGCGTGGTGGTGCGAGAGCGGAGCTGAGGCACTGCTCCTCCAGATTCAGTTCAAGAAAAAATGCGCGCGGGACAGCCGGGTCAGGCGTCACCAGTCTGGGAGCGGTGCCTCAAAGGTTACTAGTGCGCAGACTTGCCGAGACCAGCAGATAGGCCAGCGCGAGCGTGATGACGTGCACAACCGTGCACCACAGACAGATCTTGCCGATGATCAGGAACTCGGCCGCCACCAGGTAGATGACCATCAGCACGCCGATGCCGACCGCGGCCAGGCGCACCCACTTCAGTGCCTCGATCCGCCACGCGAACGGGAGGCAGATCACGGTGAGGAACGCGAAGAAGGCCAGCCCGAGGAACGCCACGGGGATGCCCAGCACCTCCGACTGCTCGCTCGTGGTCACGGTCTCACAGTCGATCACCGAGTCGGCCGAGCACAGCAGCGCGCCGGCGTTGAAGTGCGTGTAGGTCAGATAAGCCGAGGTCAGCAGGCCTGCGATGGACAGCAGCAGGCTCAGCAGCGGAACTCGTTTGATCACTTCTCCGACTCTACGGACTCCTCCGCGGGTTCCTCCGCAATCTCTTCCACGACACTCGGGTCCGGCACACGCCCACCGCTGACCACCGACAACGCCGGCAGGTGCATGAACCGCACCGCGGGCAGCGTCACCTCGGTGTCGTCCTCGCGAACCGCCTTGAGCCAGCCCTTCTGGACCAGCCGGATCGACTTCACCTCGGACCACTTCACCGTCGTGGAGCCGAACAGGCCGCGCGCGACGAGCTCCTCCTCGGTCACCGTGGTGCGGCTGCGGACGACCCAGTACGCGTACCCGAGCGGGAGAACGTAGAGCGCTTGCAGCCCCGGAGCGACCCACGCCACAGGAGTCACGCAGATGGCGATCAGACCCGCCGCGAGCAGCGCGGTTGCCGGGATGCGAAAGACCAGCTTCTTCACTCGGACGATTGTTCCACGTCCACGATCCGGGAATTCCATCCCGCAGAGTTGACGCACTCTTGCGCGAGGCGATAACGTCCGCTTCATGCAGCGCACGCTCGTTCTCGTACTTCTCAGGCGCGTCGACGCCTGAGCCGAACAGCCTGCGTCGACGCGCGACCCTCGCACGACCCATCTCCGGGTTGTCGAGGGTTTTTTCGTGTCCGGACCCCGATACCCACGAGGCAAACCAATGACCAGCGCACCATCGCGACAGGCTTCCGAGCCCTCGTCGCCACGTCCAGGTCCGCGGCCCAAACCGGCACCGCCCACTGGCGCGCCGATTCGAGTGACCGGGGCCCAGTCCCTCGTCCGCTCGCTTGAGGCGGTCGGGTGCGAAGTGGTGTTCGGCATTCCCGGCGGGACGATCCTTCCCGCGTACGACCCGCTGCTGGACTCCACGAAGGTCCGGCACATCCTCGTCCGCCACGAGCAGGGCGCAGGGCACGCGGCGACCGGATACGCGCAGGCCACCGGCAAGGTCGGGGTCTGCATGGCGACCTCGGGTCCTGGCGCGACGAACCTCGTCACCCCGATCGCGGACGCGAACATGGACTCCGTGCCCATCGTCGCGATCACCGGCCAGCAGTCGCGGCCGCTGATCGGCACGGACGCCTTCCAGGAGGCGGACATCTGCGGCATCACGATGCCGATCACCAAGCACAACGTGCTCGTGACCGACCCGGCGGAGATCCCGCGGGCGATCGCGGAGGCGTTCCACATCGCGTCGACCGGCCGACCCGGCCCGGTTCTCGTCGACATCCCCAAGGACGTGCTGCAGGAGCAGACCAGCTTCTCCTGGCCGCCCGAGCTGCGCCTGCCCGGCTACCGGCCGACGACCCGGCCGCACGGCAAGCAGGTCCGCGAAGCCGCGAAGCTGATCGTCAACGCCCACAAGCCCGTTCTCTACGTGGGTGGCGGCGTGATCAAGGCCGATGCCCACGCCGAGCTGCTGCGCCTGGCCGAGGAGAGCGGCATCCCGGTCGTCACGACGCTGATGGCGCGCGGGGCGTTCCCCGACTCGCACCAGCAGCACATGGGCATGCCCGGCATGCACGGCACCGTCGCGGCCGTCGCGGCGATGCAGAAGTCGGACCTGCTCATCGCGCTGGGCGCCCGCTTCGACGACCGCGTCACCGGCCAGCTGAACTCGTTCGCGCCGGACGCGCAGATCATCCACGCGGACATCGACCCGGCCGAGATCTCCAAGAACCGCCGCGCCGACGTGCCGATCGTCGGTGACTGCAAGGAGATCATCACCGAGCTGATCGACGCGCTGCGCACCGAGCGCGAGACGTCGAAGAAGGTCGACCTCACGCCGTGGTGGGACACGCTGAACTCGATCCGTGAGACGTTCCCGCTCGGCTACGACTGGCCGGACGACGGCACGTTGTCGCCGCAGTACGCCATCGAGCGCATCGGCGTGCTGTCCCCGGCGGACACGATCTACACCGCGGGCGTCGGCCAGCACCAGATGTGGGCCGCGCAGTTCGTGAAGTACGAGCACCCGCGCACGTGGATCAACTCCGGCGGCCTCGGCACGATGGGCTTCGCGGTTCCGGCCGCGATGGGCATCAAGGCGGGTCAGCCGGACCGCACCGTGTGGGCCATCGACGGCGACGGCTGCTTCCAGATGACCAACCAGGAGCTCGCCACCTGCGCCATCGAGGGCCTGCCGGTGAAGATCGCCGTGATCAACAACGGCAACCTCGGCATGGTCCGCCAGTGGCAGACGCTGTTCTACGGCGAGCGGTACTCCAACACGGATCTGGGGACGCACAAGCACCGCATCCCAGACTTCAAGCTTCTGGCGGAGGCTCTCGGCTGTGTCGGCCTGCGGGCCGAGACGCGCGAGGAGGTGGACGAGGTGATCGCGAAGGCGCTGGAGATCAACGACCGGCCGGTCGTGGTCGACTTCGTCGTCGGCAAGGACGCCCAGGTGTGGCCCATGGTCGCGGCGGGCACCGGCAACTCCGAGATCATGGCCGCCCGCGGCATCCGCCCCCTGTTCGACGAGGATCTGTGATGACCAGGCACACGCTGAGCGTTTTGGTCGAGGACAAGCCCGGTGTGCTGGCGCGCGTGGCCGGCCTGTTCTCCCGCCGCGGCTTCAACATCGAGTCGCTCGCGGTCGGGCGCACCGAGTACCCCGACATCTCCCGCATGACCATCGTGGTCTCGGTCGACGAGCTGCCCCTGGAGCAGGTGACCAAGCAGCTCAACAAACTCATCAACGTCATCAAGATCGTTGAACTGGAGCCCGCCGCTTCCGTTCAGCGGCAGCTGGTGTTGATCAAGGTCCGGGCAGATGCGACGGTGCGGTCGCAGGTGCTCGAGACCGTGCAGCTCTTCCGCGCGAAGGTCGTCGACGTGTCGCCCGAGGCGCTCACGATCGAGGCCACCGGCACGTCTGAGAAGCTCGACGCGTTGTTGCGCATGCTGGAGCCCTACGGGCTTCGCGAGATCGTCCAGTCCGGCATGGTCGCCATCGGCCGTGGCGCTCGTTCCATCACCGCCACCGCGGTCCGCTAGAAATCCAGAAAGAGGGAAACACTGTGAGCGTCGAGATCTTCTACGACGACGATGCCGACCTGAGCATCATCCAGGACCGCAAGGTGGCCGTGATCGGCTACGGCAGCCAGGGCCACGCCCACGCGCTGTCCCTGCGCGACTCGGGCGTCGAGGTCCGCATCGGCCTGCAGGAGGGCTCCAAGTCCCGTGCCAAGGCCGAGGAAGAGGGCCTCGAGGTCGGCACCCCGGCCGAGGTCTCCGCGTGGGCCGACGTGATCATGATCCTGGCGCCGGACACCGCCCAGCGCCACATCTACGCGAACGAGATCGCCGCGAACCTCAACGAGGGTGACGCGATCTTCTTCGGTCACGGGTTCAACATCCGCTACGGCCTCATCACCGCACCGTCCGGTGTGGACGTCGCCATGGTCGCCCCGAAGGGCCCCGGCCACCTCGTGCGCCGCCAGTTCGTCGACGGCAAGGGCGTCCCGGCGCTCATCGCCGTCGAGCAGGACGCCTCCGGCAACGCCCAGGCCCTCGCGCTGTCCTACGCCAAGGGCATCGGCGGCACCCGCGCCGGCGTCATCAAGACGACCTTCAAGGAAGAGACCGAGACGGACCTCTTCGGCGAGCAGGCCGTCCTCTGCGGTGGCGCGTCGGCTCTCGTCCAGGCCGGCTTCGAGGTGCTGACCGAGGCGGGCTACGCCCCCGAGGTCGCGTACTTCGAGTGCCTGCACGAGCTCAAGCTCATCGTCGACCTCATGTACGAGGGCGGCATCGCCCGCATGCGCTACTCGATCTCCGACACCGCCGAGTTCGGTGACCTGACCCGCGGCCCGCGCGTCATCACCCCCGCGGTGAAGGAGGAGATGAAGAAGATCCTGGGCGAGATCCAGGACGGCACCTTCGCGAACGAGTGGGTGGCAGAGGACGACAACGGCCGCGCCAACTACAAGAAGCTGCAGCAGGAGGGTGAGAACCACCCGATCGAGGCAACCGGCAAGAAGCTCCGCGACATGATGTCGTGGGTCGACCGGCCGATCACCGAGACCGCCTGAGTCTTTCCTCAAGGGAGGCCCGTGGCGCGTGTGTGACGCGCTGCGGGCCTTTCCGCTTGTTTTTGATCATCCGCTAGCTTCTTTCGCATGAGTGACAGCGCGCCGATCTACGACGACAAGGCCCACGTGCGCGGGAACCTGGACCTCCGCAACGCGGAGTGGAAGCGCCCGCCGGAGCCGGAACCGGAGGACGGCCACGTGGAGATCGCCTTCGTCGAGCACACCGACGGCAAGACCTACGTCGCCATGCGCAACTCCAAGCAGCTCGAGCCGGTGCTGACCTTCACGATGGCGGAGTGGGACGCGTTCGTGGCCGGTGCGAAGGACGGGGAGTTCGACGAGCCCTGGTGAGCCTCGCTCTCAGGGGCGGTGCAGCCAGACGCGCAGTGGGCCGAGCACCGTGAAGCCGTTGGCCAGGGCGGGCGCGAGGTCGTCTCCGCGCTCGTAGCCGACGAGGGGCAGCCAGGGGAAGTGATCAGCCGCCGCGGTGAGAGCGCACGTCCAGACCGCGGAGGTGTCGCCGCCGTCGACGGCGAACAGGTTGGAAACGCCGACCAGTCCCGCGCCGCGGTTCAGGATCATGCCTCCGCAGAGGTCCTTGCCCTCGTGCACGGCCAGCACCAGCACGGACGGGTCCGCCAGCAGAGCCGGCCGGAAAACGTCCGGGGTGTCCTCGTCGTCGCGCCAGGCGGCCTGCCAGTCACGGAGGTGGGCGGCCGTGGAGACCCGCTCGGCGCGTGGAGCCGACGGTCGCGGTGTGGACAGTCCAGCTGGGCGGTGGATCCACTGGGCGGTGAACACTTCGACGAAGCCGTCCGACGTGAGGTCGAGGGTGGCGAAGCTGTCTTTGATCGAGCACCCCGGTGAGGCCGTGTCGAGCTCGTGGAGGAAGTCGCCCGCGTCAGGGCGCAGAGTGACAGCGTCCGGGTAGTACAGCGGCGTGCGGTGGGCACTGTGCCAGGCCGTCTCGCTGAAGATCGTCGGGATGCCGTGGGAGCGGCAGACCGCAGCGCACCACTCGGCGTTGTTCCGCGCCGCGGCGGTGTGGACGGAGGTCGACCCAGGGGAGCTCACGTGGGACAGGCTGACACCGCTCGGGCCCCCGCCGCACGCGCGTTTATCAGCTCCTGCCCGATGAAACGAGCGCAAACGTCGTCCCACACCTCAGGACACCGCGGTGACCTGAGCCACCCGCCACAAGCCCTGCGCGAGTCCCCTGACTATGCTCGTTAACAGTCCGGACACATTGCGGTGCCCGGTCGGCGCGGGCAAGCCGCCCCCGACCACGCCCGCGCCCCACGATCCGACCGTTCCTGGGAGCGATGTCCGTGACCAACACGAGCCGACCTGTTGTCCTCATCGCCGAGAAGCTCGCGCCGTCCGTCTTGGACGCTCTCGGTGACGGTGTGGAAGTGCGCCATGTAGACGGCACCGACCGCCCGGCCCTTCTCGAAGCCGTCGCGGACGCGGACGCCCTGCTCGTCAGGTCCGCCACCCAGGTCAACGCCGAGGTGTTCGCCGCCACCCGCAAGCTCAAGGTCGTGGCCCGCGCGGGCGTCGGCCTGGACAACGTCGAGGTTCCCGCGGCCACCGCCAACGGCGTGATGGTCGTCAACGCCCCGACGTCCAACATCGTGAGCGCCGCCGAGCACGCCGTGGCCCTCCTGCTGAGCGTCGCGCGCCAGATCCCGGCCGCGCACGCGACGCTGCAGAACCACGAGTGGAAGCGCAGCAAGTTCAACGGCGTGGAGCTGAACGGCAAGACCGTCGGCGTCGTCGGCCTCGGCAAGATCGGCCAGCTGTTCGCGCAGCGCATCGCCGCGTTCGGCGTCGAGCTGATCGCGTACGACCCGTACGTGTCCGCGCCGCGGGCAGCCCAGCTCGGCATCGAGCTGGTGAGCCTCGAAGAGCTCCTCGAGCGCGCCGACGCCATCAGCATCCACCTGCCGAAGACGCCGGAGACCAAGGGCCTCATCGGCGCCGCGCAGCTGGCCAAGGCCAAGCGCGGCGTCATCATCGTCAACGCCGCCCGCGGTGGCCTCATCGACGAGGAAGCCCTCGCCGAGGCCGTCAAGGAGGGGCAGGTCGGCGGCGCCGGTGTCGACGTCTTCAGCACCGAGCCCACCACCGAGAGCCCGCTGTTCAACGTGCCGGGCATCGTCGTCACGCCGCACCTCGGCGCGTCGACCAGCGAGGCGCAGGACCGCGCGGGCACGGACGTCGCGAAGAGCGTCGTCCTCGCCCTGGCCGGCGACTTCGTGCCGGACGCGGTGAACGTGCAGGGTGGTGCGGTCGGCGAGGAGGTCCGCCCGTACCTGCCGCTGGTGCAGAAGCTCGGCACCGTCCTCAGTGCACTGTCGCCCAAGGCCCCGACGAGCGTCACCGTCGAGGTCCGCGGCGAACTGTCCAATGAGGACGTGCAGGTGCTCCCGCTCGCGGCGCTGCGCGGTGTCTTCACCAAGGTCGTCGACTCGCAGGTGACGTTCGTGAACGCGCCGCGCCTCGCCGAGGACCTCGGCGTCAGCGTCGAGCTGGTCAAGGAGACCGAGAGCCCGAACCACCGCAGCCTCGTCACGGTCAAGGCCGTGCACGCGGACGGCACCAGCAACAGCGTCTCCGGCACGATCAGCGGCATCGCCCAGGTCGAGAAGCTGGTGAACATCAACGGCCGCAACTTCGACCTGAGGGCCGAAGGCACCGTGCTGCTGCTGGAGTACCCGGATAGGCCGGGTGTCATGGGCACGGTAGGCACGTTGCTCGGCGAGGCCGGCGTGAACATCGAGGCCGCGCAGATCAGCCAGACCGGCGAGGACGCCGTCATGGTGCTGCGGGTGGACCGTCCGGTGGACACCGCGGTGCTCGACCCGATCGGTGCCGCCGTGGGAGCGCGCACCGTCCGCTCTGTCGACTTCGGATAGTCACGACAAACCGGGAGGGGGACAGCAAAGTCCCCTTCCCGTGACTATCGCAGTTCACAACGAACGCGTAACAGGCCACTATCTGTAGACCACATTCATACTTTCGGGGCAATCCGAGAGACACGGTCAGCGATTAGGTTCCCCACGAGGTTGACCCGGTGCCGTAGAGGGCACGGCGCAGTTTTCATTCGGGTCGAAGGCACACACCTCGGTTGGGGCAACGTTGTGAAGAGACGATCGAGTCTGGTGGTGTTCTCTGCCATCACCACACTGCTGATCGCACCCGCTACGGCTTCGGCGCAGAGCGAACCGCTCGCGCAGCCGGTGAAGGGTGCACCCGGGCTGGACGCGAAAGCGTTGCATCTCAAGGTTTCTCCGCGTCTGGACAAGGCGGGCAAGGTCACCGCGTTCGTCGCGCTCGACCGCAAGCCCGCTGTCGACGCGTTCGAGGAGAAGCAGGGCCAGGGCAAGGAAGCGCAGAAGCAGGCCGCAAAGCAGGCCAAGAACGACACGTCGGCCGCGGTCGACCAGGTCGTCGGCCAGCTCAAGACCGCGGACGCCGGCACCAAGGAGCTCTACCGCACGTCCAACGGCGTGCCCGGCGTGGTCGTGAACGCCGACGCCGCAAAGGTTCGCGAGCTCGCGAACCGTTCGGACGTCGTCGCGGTGTACCCGGTCGTGCCGAAGAAGCGCCAGAACTCCAACGCCGTGCAGCTCACCAAGACGCTGAACGTCTGGACGCAGTACGGCAAGCTCGGCGACGACGTCCGGGTCGGCATCATCGACACCGGCGTCGACTACACGCACGCGAACTTCGGTGGTCCCGGCACGGTCGACGCGTTCCGCGCCGTCGACCCGCGTGCGAAGGACCCGAACTTCCCGACCGCGAAGGTCGTCGGCGGTTACGACTTCGTCGGCGAGGACTACGACGGGGAGAGCAAGGACCCGGCGATCAACACGCCGAAGCCGGACGCGAACCCGATCGACTGCAACGGCCACGGCTCGCACGTCGCGGGCACCACGGCCGGCTTCGGTGAGAACGCCGACGGCAGCACGTTCAAGGGTGACTACACCAAGCTCGACGCCGACAAGCTCAACGCGATGAAGATCGGCCCCGGCACCGCGCCGAAGGCCCTGATCTACGCGCTGAAGGTCTTCGGCTGCGACGGTTCGACCAACGTCACCTCGCAGGCGCTCGACTGGTCGCTCGACCCCGACGGCGACGGCGACTTCTCCGACCACCTCGACGTGGTCAACCTGTCGCTCGGCAGCGACTACGGTGCCCCGGACGACCCGGACAGCCTGTTCGTCAAGAAGCTGTACAAGGTCGGCGTCATGCCGGTCTTCTCCGCGGGCAACGGCGGCGACCTCTACGACATCGGCGGCTCGCCGGGCAACACGCCCGAGGCGCTGACCGTCGCGTCCACGCGTGACTCGTTCGTGCTGCGCGACGGTGCCGTGGCGAACGGCCAGACGAAGCCCGGCCAGTACAGCCAGAACTTCACCGGCTACCTGACCTACGACAAGACGCTGCCGGTCGTGAAGCTGACCCAGGCGGGCAACCTCGACGGCTGCCAGCCGATCACCGAGGCTCTCGCGGGCAAGTACGTGTGGCTGGAATGGGACGACGTCGACTCGACGCGCCGTTGTGGTTCGGGCGGCCGCACCAACAACGCGCAGGCCGCCGGTGCGGCGGGCGTGGTGCTTTCGTCCACTTTGAACAACTTCAACGCGGGCATCGCCGGCAACGCGACCATCCCGGTCTTCCAGTTCACCGGCGACGCCACCAGCCAGGTGCGTCCGCTGCTGGACGCGGGCACGCTGACCGTCCGCCTCGCGGGCTCCCTGCGCACCACGGTGCCGACGTACGAGCAGTCCATTTCGGACACGCCGAGCGCGTTCACCAGCCGTGGCACGCGCAGCGGGTCGATCAAGCCCGACGTCGCGGCTCCCGGTGACACGATCTCCTCGACGGCCGTCGGCTCCGGCAACGACCGCCTGGTGATCTCCGGTACGTCGATGGCGTCCCCGCACGTCGCCGGCATCGCCGCCCTGGTGCGCCAGGCGCACCCGGACTGGTCGCTGGAAGAGGTCAAGGCCTCGATCATGAACACCGCCGGTGCGGACGTGAAGGAGAACGGCAAGACCTTCGCGCCCAACCGGGTCGGCACCGGCCGCGTCGACGGCAAGGCCGCGATCGACAACCAGGTCCTCGCGTACGTCGAAGAGGACAACGGCTACGTGAGCGCGAACTTCGGCGTCGTCGAGGTCGCCAAGCCGGTCTCGAAGACCAAGACGATCAAGATCGTCAACAAGTCCACGAAGTCGGTGGAGTACAAGGTCGGCTACACGGCCGCCACGTCGATCCCCGGTGTGAGCTACGTGCTCTCGCAGGACAAGGTGAAGCTGAGCCCGCGCGGTGTCGCGCGCGTCAAGGTCACCCTGAAGATCGACGACCCCAAGGCGCTGCGCAAGACGGTCGACTCGACCGTCGCGCCGACGCAGCTCGACACGCCGCGTCAGTTCCTCGCGGACGCCTCCGGTCGCGTGACGCTCACGCCGACCGCCGGTGCCACGGTTCCGCTGCGCCTGTCGGTCTACGCGGCGCCGAAGCCGGTCGCGGACATCAACACCGCGGACAGCCTCCGCTTCCGCGGCAACGACAAGCAGGCGGTCCTCAACCTGACCGGCCGCGGCGTCGACCAGGGCACGGGCACGCAGGCCTACCGCTCGCTGGTCAGCGTCCTCGAACTGCAGGCCCAGTCGCCGAAGCTGCGTGACTGCCGCAAGAACGTCACCGAGAACTGCGCGCTCAACGAGACCGCCAAGGGCGGCGACCTGCGTTACGTCGGCGCGGCCTCCACGGCCCCGCTCGCCAAGGCCCAGGGCAAGCCGGAGGAGTCGCTGCTCGCGTTCGGTGTCGCGACGTGGGGCAACTGGTACAACCTCGGCATGAACACCATCCCGTTCGTCGACATCGACGTGGATGGTGACGGGACCGCGGACTTCGAGACGTTCGCGACCCGCCTGACCGACACCGATCTGCTGGTCGCGACGACGATCGACCTCAAGACGGAGAAGGAAGTCGACATCCAGGCGGTCAACGGCCAGTTCGGCGATGTGGACACGAACACCGCCGACACCAACGTCGTGGTCCTGCCGGTGCTGCTCACGGCACTGGGCATCGACCCGGCGAAGGACACGTCGCGGATCTCGTACGTCGTCGGCACCGGCGGCTACTACGCGGCGCCGGGCAACGCGAACAAGCTGGTCGACGTCATCGACCGCAACCTGTCCTTCGACCCGCTCAAGCCGGGTCTGTGGGTGCAGGGCGGCGGCGACGCGGCGCTGTCCTACGTCGCCAAGCCGGGCACCGCGCTCGTGGTGAACCGGGACGAGGCGGCGCTGAAGGCAGACAAGTCCGAGGGCCTGCTGGTGCTCAACCACCACAACGCCAACGGCGATCGCGCGTCGGTCGTCACGGTCCGCTCAAGTGGACGAGGCTCCGCCTACTAGCAGCGTCTCCTCCGACGTTTCCTGACGTCACGCGGGGGCCCCGCGTTACCCCAGAGGTAACGCGGGGCCCCCGCGTTACTTTTGTGAGCAGGGGCCGTCACCCCTTGACGCGACAGCTGTACTGCGGTCGAGTGACACACGAAAGTGGGTAATGGGCCGTGTGGGTGTCCCGCAGTACGGGAGAGAACACCCCGAAGGGGTGTCCGGCATGCGGCGAGTGGCGGCGTTGCCGGTAGCCTTTCGCGAAGGAAAGTAGTCCCACTAATTGGGGACTGACACCTGGGAGGTGTGTGGATGCGGCTCGCAGTGATCCCAGGAGACGGGATCGGGCCCGAGGTCATCGCTGAGGCCCTGAAGGTCCTCGGCGAGGTCGTTCCGGCGGCCGAGATCACTCGCTACGACCTCGGCGCGGCGCGCTGGCACGCCACGGGAGAGTTGTTGCCCGAGTCGGTGCTCGGTGAGCTCCGCCAGCACGACGCGATCCTGCTCGGCGCGGTGGGCGATCCGTCGGTGCCGAGCGGAATTCTGGAGCGCGGTCTGCTCCTGCGTCTGCGCTTCGAACTCGACCACCACGTGAACCTCCGCCCCGCTCGTCTCTACCCCGGAGTCCGCAGCCCGCTCGCGGACCCGCCGGAGATCGACATGGTGGTGGTCCGCGAGGGCACCGAGGGCCCGTACGCGGGCAACGGCGGTCTGCTCCGCAAGGACACACCGCACGAGATCGCCACCGAGGTCTCGATCAACACGTCGTTCGGCGTGGAGCGCGTCGTCCGCGACGCCTTCGCCCGCGCGTCACTCCGCCCGCGCCGACACCTGACGCTGGTGCACAAGACGAACGTCCTCACGCACGCCGGCTCGTTGTGGTCGCGCGTCGTCGAGGAGGTCTCGTTGCAGCACCCGGACGTGACGGTGGCGTACCAGCACGTGGACGCGGCGACGATCCACCTGGTCACCGACCCCGGCCGGTACGACGTGATCGTGACGGACAACCTGTTCGGCGACATCCTGACCGACCTGGCCGCCGCCGTCACGGGCGGAATCGGCCTGGCCGCGTCGGGCAACATGGACGTGACGCGGCGCAACCCGTCGATGTTCGAGCCGGTGCACGGTTCCGCACCGGACATCGCGGGCCAGGGCATCGCGGACCCGACGGCCGCCGTGCTGTCGGTGGCACTGCTGCTCGACCACCTCGGCGAGCACGAGTCGTCCCGCCGGATCGAGGCCTCCGTGGCCTTCGATCTGGCGACCCGTGACCACCAGTCGCCTGGCCAGACCTACGCCATCGGTGACCGGCTCGCGGCGCTCGTTTCGTCGAACGTGCGCACGGGCTGAGGTTTCTTCGCACGTACCAAGGCCCGGCCGGGAGACTCCGGCCGGGCCTTGGTGTTTCAGAGCTGGCCGGTGGACTCACGCCACGCCCGCTCCTTCTTGATCCACTCGTTGTCCTGCGGGAACTCGTCGATCGTGGGAACGCGGCGGATCTCGGTCTTGAAGCCGGGCCCGGTCATCGGTGCGCGCTTGGCCCACTCGATCGCCTCTTCCTTGGAGGCGACGTTGATGATGTAGAAGCCGTTGAACAGCTCCTTGGTCTCGCCGTACGGGCCGTCCGTGACGACCGGCGGCTCGGTGGAGAAGTCGACGACCACGCCCTCGGAGGGGTCGGAGAGGCCTTCCGCGGCCAGCAACACGCCCGCGCGGATCATGTCGTCGTTGTACCGGCCGACCGTCTCCAGCATCTTCTCGAAGTCGAACTCGCCCATGTTCGCGAAGGCCTCGTCGGTCGCGCGCCAGATCATCATGAACTTCATGGTGTGTCTCCCTGCGTTCCGGGGGCCGCGTCAGGCCCTTGGCATCCACAGGTCGAACGGGCCGCATGCCGAATCGACAGCACACCCCGGAAGTTTTCGAACTTTCTTCCTTCGCAGATCACGCCAGCCACAGGACGAGGACGGCCAGCAGGAGCCAGTGCTGGGCGGCGACCACCACCGCCCGCCGGGACGGCCTGACCAGACGGGAGATCCCGAGGCTGAGCGGCACGAACAGCATGCCCACGACGAAGTAGGTCAGCGACAGCACCCAGAGGTCGATGATCGGGTTGATCTCGACCGGGATGTCCTGGTTGGACGTGACGAACAACGTGCTCATGAAGGTGACCAGGAGCAGGCCCAGGTAGACGGCCAGGTCGCGGCGCCAGAGGAACACCGGTAGCGGCGCGACCGCGATCGCCCAGCCGGTCAGCGCCTGAGGCAGCGACGCGCAGGCCACGGGCGTGCAGTAGATCCGCTCCAGCGCGTGGGCGATCGGCATGTGCCCGAAGCTGCCGGCGCTGACGCCCACGCAGATCATGACCAGCGCGATCCAGGCCGCGGTGGTCTCGTCCTTGAAGATCGTCGCCGCCGGGGTGCCGTGCTCGCGCCTCAACCGCTCGCGCCTCAACTGTCTTCGGGTACCGAGGTCCATGTCACCTAGACGACCTCGGTGGCGATTTTGTGCACAAGCGCGGGTTACAGTGCGGACGTCGTGCACGGGGGAAGTCCGGTCGAAATCCGGCGCTGACCCGCAACGGTAGGTCCCCATCACCGGGGGCGAGCCCGAATACCCGCACACGGCTGTCCAACAAGCTCCGACTCCTGCCGTGGATTGCGGGAAGGGACCAAGTGATCGCGAAGATCAGCGCGCTCGTCGGCGTGCTCGCCATCAGCATCGTGGCGGGCGTTGCGCTCGGGCCTGTCAGCATTCCGTTCGGGCAGACAGCCGAACTCCTGCACGCCGCCATCGCCGGCGGGGTGATTCCGGCGGACCTCGCCGGGCAGTACCACATCGTCTGGGACATCCGGCTGCCTCGCGTGCTGCTCGCCGCCGTGGTCGGGGCCGGGCTCGCCGCCGTCGGCGTGGCCATGCAGGCGATGGTGCGCAACGCGTTGGCCGACCCGTACGTGCTCGGCATCTCCTCGGGTGCGAGCGTGGGGGCGATCGCCGTGGCGACGCTCGGGGTGTTCTCCTCGCTCGGGGTCTACGCGATGTCGTTCGGCGCGTTCGTGACCGCGCTGGCGGCGAGCGTGCTCGTCTACCTCACCGCACGCACGAACCGCGGACTAACGCCGCTGAAGCTGGTGCTGACCGGCACCGCGCTCGGCTACGGGTTCTCCGCCGTCGCGATGCTGCTCGTCTTCCAGGCGCCGCGCGGTGACGCCTCGCGCGCCGCCATGCTGTGGCTGCTCGGCAGTCTGGGCGGGGCCAGTTGGCAGTCGTTGCCCGTGGCCGCGCTGGTGACCGCACTCGGCATCGCCTACCTGCTGACCAAGGCGCGGCCTCTCAACGCGTTGGCGATGGGGGACGAGACCGCGACCACGCTAGGCGTGCCCGTGCAACGCCTGCGCACCCACCTGTTCCTCATCACCGCCGCCATGACCGGTGTGCTGGTCGCGGTCAGCGGCGCCGTCGGGTTCGTCGGGCTGATGCTTCCGCACCTGACGCGCATGGTCGTGGGCGCGGATCACCGCAAGGTGCTGCCGCTGGTGCCGCTCGCGGGCGCCAGCTTCCTGGTCTGGGTGGACGTCGCGGCACGCCTGCTGGCGGCACCGGAAGAGCTGCCGCTGGGCGTGATCACCGCCGCGCTCGGGGTGCCCTGTTTCGTGTTCCTCATGCGCCGCAAGGCCTACGTCTTCGGAGGACGCTGATGCTGGTCGAACTGCGCGGCGTGACCGTCAAGGGCATCGTCGAGGACATCACCTTCCGCGCGGAGAACGAGGTCGTCGGCATCGTCGGCCCCAACGGCAGCGGCAAGTCGACCACGCTGCGCTGCGTCTACCGGGCGCTGAAGCCGACCGGGGGAGCCGTGCTGGTCGGCGGCGAGAACGTCCACAAGCGACTGAACGTCGCCAGGGACCTGGCCGCCCTCACCCAGGAGTCGCAGGTCGAGTTCGACTTCACGGTCGCCGAGGTCGTGGAGATGGGCAGGTTGCCGCACGAGCGCGACCCGGCGAGGGACGTGCGCGTCTGCGCCGAGGCACTGGCCACAGTGGACGCCTCGCACCTGGCGGGCAGGAGCTTCCTCAGCCTGTCCGGCGGCGAGCGCCAGCGCGTGCTCATCGCCAGGGCCCTCGCGCAGGAACCGAACGTGCTCGTGCTCGACGAGCCCACCAACCACCTCGACATCCGCCACCAGATCGACGTGCTGCGCCTGACGCGCGATCTCGGCAGGACCGTCATCACCGTGCTGCACGACCTCAACCTCGCGGCGTCCTACTGCGACACGTTGTACGTGCTCGACGAAGGACGGCTCGTCGCCGGCGGCACCCCGCACGAGGTCCTCACCCCGGAACTGATCGCCAAGGTCTTCCACGTCACCGCGCACGTCGTCACCCACCCCACCACGGGAGTTCCCCAGCTCCTGTTCGACCAGGAGGTCACCCCTTGAGAACCGCCCTCGCCGTCGCCACCCTGCTGCTCGTCACGGGCTGCGGCGCCACGGTCGCGCAGGACACCTCGAAGTCCGACCCGGTGACCGTCAAGAACTGCGGCCAGGACGTCACGTTCGACAAGGTGCCGTCCAAAGTGGTCACCAACGACACCGGCATCACCGAGCTGATGTTCGCGCTGGGCCTCAAGGACCGCATGGCCGGGTACGTGGTGGACGGCACCGACACCGTCGACGTCCGCACGTCTCCGTGGAAGGCCGACTTCGACAGTGTGAAGCACCTGTCCGACAAGATCTCCAAAGAGGTCGTGCAGGGCGCCAACGCCGACTTCGTGTTCGCCGGCTGGAACTACGGTTTCAGCGAGAGCACCGGCTTCACCCCGGACGCGCTCAAGCAGCTCGGCATCCCGACGTACCTGCTCACCGAGGCGTGCCGCAACGGCGTCGGCAAGCGGCGCGGCATCATGCCCGCGCTCGACGCCCTCTACACCGACCTGCGCAACCTCGGGAAGATCTTCCGGGTCGAGGCGAAGGCCGAGGAGCTGATCAAGGGCTACCAGCGGCAGATCGAGGACGCGGGCAAGCTCATGGCGGGCAAGCCGCGGCCGAAGGTGTTCCTCTACGACAGCGGGCAGGACCAGCCGTTCACGTCGGGCAAGAACGCGGCGCCTCAGGACGTGATCGCGAAGGCCGGCGGCGACAACATCTTCGCCGACCTCGACGACAGCTGGACCACGGTCAACTGGGAGACCGTCGTGCAGCGCGATCCGGACGTCGTGCTGATCGTGGACTACGCCGACGGTGAGGCGAACACGCCCGCGCAGAAGCAGGCGTTCCTGGAGGGCTTCGCCGGGCTGGCGAACTCCCCGGCGATCAAGAACAAGCGCTTCTTCGCTCTCCCGTACGCCGCGTTGGTCGAGTCGCCGCGCAACCCGGCCTCGATCGAGGCCTTCGCCAAGTACCTCGCCGGCGTATGAGATTCAGTACTGCCAGGCGTGCGGCAGTACTGAGCGTGACCAGATAGTGGGAGATTTCCTCCCGGCACTTGGTACGTCGTGCTGAGCTGTGGCAGCATCCGCGTCATGGCTCAGCACCTCGCCATCATTATCGACGAGCGCGTCGGGTAGTGCCCCTCTGGCACCCGACGCGCAGACCTCTCGCATCCCGCGGGGGGTCTTTTTGTTTGTCCTGATGAGGAGATGACCGAGATGGCCGGCCCTGTTGACGACTTCCACGTCTACGACACGACGTTGCGCGACGGCGCGCAGCGTGAGGGCATTTCCTACTCCGTCACGGACAAGCTCGCGGTCGCGCGCCTGCTGGACGGGCTCGGCGTCGGGTTCATCGAGGGCGGCTGGCCCGGCGCACTGCCCAAGGACACGGAGTTCTTCGCCAAGGCGGCAGCGGGCGAACTGGAGCTCAAGCACGCCGAGCTGGTCGCGTTCGGCGCGACCCGCAAGGCCGGGGTCAAGGTGGAAGACGACCCGCAGGTCAAAGCATTGCTGGACGCGCAGACACCGGTCGTGACGCTGGTGGCCAAGTCGGACCTGCGGCACATCGAACGCGCACTGCGCACCGACGCCGACGAGAACCTGCGGATGGTGCGCGACACCGTCCGGTTCCTCGTCGAGCACGGCAGGCGCGTCTTCCTCGACGCGGAGCACTTCTTCGACGGGTACGCGCTCTCCCCGGACACCAGCCTCAGGGTGCTGGAGTCCGCTGTGGAGGGTGGCGCGGACGTGGTCGTGCTGTGCGACACGAACGGCGGCCAGCTGCCGCTGGGTCTGGCGGAGACGGTCGCCGAGGTCGTGGAGAAGACCGGTTTCCGAGTAGGAATCCACTGCCAGGACGACACGTCCTGCGCCGTGGCGAACACCCTCGCGGCCGTTCAGGCGGGCGCGACGCACGTCCAGTGCACCGCCAACGGATACGGCGAGCGAGCAGGCAACGCAGACCTGTTCGCCGTCGTGGGAAACCTCGTGACCAAGCTCGGCATGGAGGTGCTCCCGACCGGAGCGCTGGCCGAGCTCACCCGCGTCTCCCATGCGTTGGCCGAGATCGCGAACATCGCACCCGACACCCACCAGGCGTACGTCGGGTCGTCAGCATTCGCTCACAAGGCGGGTCTGCACGCGAGCGCGATCAAGGTGGATCCGGAGCTGTACAACCACATCGATCCGGACACCGTCGGCAACGACATGCGGGTGCTGGTCACCGAGATGGCCGGTCGGGCGAGCCTCGAACTCAAGGGACGTGAGTTCGGGCTCGACCTGGCCGGCCGGGGCACCGAGGTAGGCAGCGCGCTGCGGCGCGTGAAGGACCTGGAGGCCAAGGGCTGGTCCTTCGAGGCAGCCGACGCGTCGCTGGAACTCCTGCTGCGCACCGAGCTGTCCGAACTGGACGGTCCGGCCCCGTTCACGCTGGAGTCCTACCGGGTCGTGCTGGACCACCGCTCGGACGGCGAGATCGTGTCCGAGGCCACGGTCAAGGTGCACGTGGCGGGGGAGCGGGTCATCGCGACCGCCGAGGGCAACGGCCCCGTGCACGCGCTGGACGCGGCCCTGCGCAAGGCGTTGCTGCCGCATCTGTCCTGGTTGGACACTGTGGAGCTGGCCGACTACAAGGTGCGCATCCTCACCGAGCATCCCGGTACGGATGCGGTGACCCGCGTGCTGGTGGAGTCGACGGACGGCGAGCGGGAGTGGACGACCGTGGGCGTGCACGGCAACATCGTGGAGGCGAGCTGGCTGGCGCTGTGTGACGCACTTGTCCACAAGTCACTACGAGTGCTGTCGCCTCGTCGACACCCGTGATGCGCCGGGGCGCGCCCCTGACACCCGCGGCGCGCCCCGGCGCTCCCCTTGGCACGCTTGATGCACGCCAGCGCTCCCCGGACACCCTTGATGCGCCCCGGCGCTTCCCTCCGGGGAGTTCACCACTCATGCTCCTGTTACTCGTGAACAAGCACAGTCACCACTCATGCTCCGGTTACTCTTAAACTGGCACAGTGCGTATAGCCCGGATCGCTCATCCCCAAGGTGTTGCATTCGTCGCCGTCCACGGCGAGGAAGCAGCAGAGATCGCCGAGCACCCCTTCGGCAAGCCCACCTTCACCGGCCGCAAGTGGCCGTTGGGCGACGTCAGGCTGCTGGCGCCGATCCTGCCGACCAAAATCATCGGCGTCGGCCGCAACTACGCCGACCACGCCAAGGAGATGGGCAACGAGGTTCCCGAAAACCCGTTGCTCTTCCTGAAGCCCAACACCTCGGTCGTAGGCCCGAACGTGGAGATCAAGCTCCCGGCCGCGTCCGAACGCGTCGACTTCGAGGGCGAACTTGCCGTCATCATCGGCCAGCCGTGCCGCGAGGTGTCGAAGGCCAAGGCGATGAGCGTCGTGATGGGCTACACCATCGCCAACGATGTCACGGCACGCGACCTGCAGAAGAAGGACGTGCAGTTCACGCGGGCCAAGGGTTTCGACTCGTTCTGCCCGATGGGTCCGTTCATCGAAACGGAGTTCGACCCCTCCGACGTCCGCGTCGTCACCGAAGTTGACGGGGAAGTCAAACAGGACGGGCGTACTTCGTTGATGGTGCACGACATTCCGTCGCTCATCGAGTACATCTCCGGGATCATGACGCTGCTGCCGGGCGACGTGATCCTGACCGGGACGCCGGCCGGTGTCGGGCCGATCAGGGCCGGACAGACAGTCTCCGTGACTGTGGATGGCCTTGGCACGCTCACCAATCCGGTCGCAAATAGGTAGCCGTTCAGAGCAATCCGGCGTCCGGCAGGTTACGCAGCTGGGTACCCGCGAGTAACTTCCCGGTGTCATGACGGACCTGGCGTCCACCCGTGTGCTGCTCGTCGACGGTTCGCAGCTCATCACCGAGGGGCTGCGGATCTCGCTGCACCGCACGCACTGCTTCCGCGTTGTGGGTATCGCCCACACCGTGGCCGACGCTGCGCGCTGTCTGCGCGGCGTCCTGGTGGACCTGGTCGTCACAGATTTCGACGTGCCGGGCGCCGGTCCGCTGCGCACCGTGCGGGACACGGCGCAGTACCGGCCGGGCGCCCGTGTGGTCGTGCTGTCCAATGCGGACAGTCCGAGCTGGGCCCAGGCGGCGCTGGACGCCGGCGCCGTCGCCTACCTGCTCAAGACCTCACCCGTGGCCGAGTTGCTGCCGCTCATCGCGGCCGCGGTGCGGGGTGCTCCCGCCACGATCGACGCACGGGTGGGGTCGCTGGCGCGCTTACCGGGGCGGATGCCGCCGCCTGCCTCGCTCGGCCAGCTGTCGGCACGGGAGTTCGACGTGCTGGCCGAGATGGCGAAGGGGATGGACAACTCGCGCATCGCCCAGCGGCTCTTCATCAGCAACGACACCGTGAAGACCCACGTCAAGGCGATCCTGCGCAAGCTGGGCGCCCGGGATCGGGCTCACGCCGTGGCGATGGTGCTCGGTGAGTCGTCGGACACCTTCGTCACGACCTAGCGATCGTTTGCGGTGCACGCCGCGCGAAGTCCGGTGCGTGCTCCGGCCTCGGCCCGATCGCGATCACGTACGCCGGGATCGCCTGCAGGAACGGGAAGCGCTGCGCCACCTTCAGCGGGAACGGCATGCCCGTGCTGGAGACCGTCTCGGTGCTGTTGAGCTTGCGGCCGAGGAACAGCCGGTGGATGACCCGTTGCACCGTCTGGATCACCACGGTCGGGAACAACCGGCGCCTGCGCACCTTCGCGAGCACCCCGCCCGTGACCGTGCCCAGCCGCAACGGCTTCGCGAGCAGCCCGGCGGCCGCCACCGCGTCCTGCACGGCCAGGTTGATGCCCACACCGCCGACCGGTGACATCGCGTGCGCCGCGTCACCGATGCACAGCAGGCCGTCGACGTGCCACTGCCGCAACCGGTCCAGCTTCACGTCGAGCAGCTTCGCGTCGTCGATGCTCCGGATGTGGTCCACGCGGTCCGCGAGCCACGGGATGAGCGTGCGCACGCGGTCGCGGAACTTCTCGACGCCCTCGCTGCGCACCGCCTGGTCCGTTCCCTTGCGAATCAAGAAAGCGCACTGGAAGTACTCGCCGCGCGGGATGAGCACGAGCCCGCTGCCCGCGCTGAACCGGCCGGCGCCGCCCTGGACCGGATCGTTCTCCTTGCGCGGCAAGCGGAACCACCACACGTCCATCGGCGCGCCGAACCGGTAGACCGGTAGGTCCACCGCCGAGCGCAGGATCGAACCCCGCCCGTCCGCCGCGACGACGAGGTCGGCGGCGATCTCGCCCTCGTGGCCGTCGATCCGGTCCCGGTAGCGCACGCCGGTGACCTTGTTGCCACTCTTGGTGATTCCGGTGACTTCGGTGTTCATCCGCAGCGTGAACGCCGGCTCGAGCTTGCCCGCGTCCGCCAGCAAGTCGAGGAAGTCCCACTGCGGCACCATCGCGATGCGCTTGTTCGGGCCGGGCAACCGGCGCAGATCGGCGACCGTGGCCTTGGCGCCGCCGTCGAGCAGCGCCTCGATCTTGTCGACGTCCTGGTGCGGCACCTGCTCGAACGCGGGCCCCAGCCCCAGCTCGTCCAGCAGCGTGAGCGTCGACGCGTGCACCGTGTCGCCGCGGAAGTCGCGCAGGAAGTCGGCGTGCTTCTCCAGCACCGTGACCTCGACGCCACCGCGCGCCAGCAGCAGCCCCAGCACCATCCCCGCAGGTCCGCCTCCGACGACGAGGCAGGTGGTCCTCTCCATCTCGATCCCCTCTTTTCAACGGGCGTTGAATAAACTCAGCATGCTCTTGATCGCCGCAGTCGTCAAGCCGTGTTCCGTGTGGCGTGGCTCGCCCGCCGGGGGCGGTCGTCCTCTGTGGACTGTCTGGGGCTCCAGGCCTCGAAAAGGTTGCAGCTGATGCGAAACCTTGCGCTGCGAGCTATGGTGTCGCGCTCGCGGAATCGCCCGTTCGGGCAGAGCTGCTCGAGTCGCCGAACAACACTCGACCGGGTGATTGCGTTCGGCGCTCGGACGAGTGCGACTAGTTCGTTCGGGGCCTCAAGGTCTGCTTGATCGTGCAAGGACCCACAGGAATCACCTCGTTAGCCGAATCGGACGAGGCCCCCGCGCACCTAACCTTCCGGGGTGACAACTGCGTCCCCGACTTTCACGCGTAAGAGAACCGGCGAGATCCGCGCTGTGTGCCTGGACGTCGACGACACACTTGTCGACTACAGCACTTCCTCGCGCGCCGCGTTGGCCTCGATGGTCGGTAACGCCGACGCCTGGTCGTTGTGGCAGCGAATCACCGACGACCACGTCGCCCGCCAGCTCGCCGGTGAACTCCAGTACGAGTCGATGCGCAACATCCGCACCCAAGCCTTCTTCGCCGCTCTCGGCGAGGAGCTGTCGCTCGAGGAAGCGACCCGCCGCGAACTGGCCCGCCAGGAGGTCCTCTCGGCCGGCTGGTGCCTGTTCCCGGACGTGATCCCGATGCTCGACTGGCTGCGAGCCACCGGTCTGCCCATCGCCGCGATCAGCAACGCCTCCGGCCGCCACCAGCGCGTGAAGATCGCCCAGCTCGGCCTCTCCGAGTACTTCGACGCGGTGCTGATCGCCGGCGAGGTCGGCTGCGCCAAGCCGGACCGCGTGATCTTCCACACGGCGTGCCTGGCCCTGGGCGTCCCGCCCGGCGACACGGTCCACGTGGGAGACCGCCTGCACGCCGACGCGATCGGAGCGCGCGACGCCGGAATGCACGGCGTCTGGATCAACCGGACGGGCCCGACCGGTGGCACGTTGCCCGCCGGCCTGTCCTCCATCACGGGGCTGGCGGAACTGCCAGAGCTCCTCGTCTGCGAGCTGAGCGCCGCCACCGCCTGAACGGCCTCCGAAACCGGCCCTCACCTGGCAGTTTGCCTCCAGGTGGGGGCCGATTTCACTTCTGGCAGCCCCGTGGTCTAGTATTTCTCCCGGCAGCAACGAGAGCCTCGGAACTCCTTCGGGACACCGAAGTCGATCGTGAAAGCCAATGGGGTATGGTGTAATTGGCAGCACGACTGATTCTGGTTCAGTTAGTCTAGGTTCGAGTCCTGGTACCCCAGCTGCTGCGGAAGAACTGCCTTCGGGTAACTTTCGAAGCAACTGAGCACGATGGCAAGAAAAGCTTGAAAACGAACTGAATAGCCGATTTGGACCGGACAGAATGATCTGATAAGGTTCTCCCGGCAAGAAGTTCTAGGGCCCCGTCGTCTAGCGGCCTAGGACGCCGCCCTCTCAAGGCGGTAGCGAGGGTTCGAATCCCTTCGGGGCTACAGAGGTGGTAGAGGTCTGCGAGCGGAACGCGCTCGCGGGCCTCTTTCGCTATGTCCTCTGGGGGCCGAGCCCCCAGACCCCCAGCCGGCGGGCTCCGCCCCCGGACCCCCGGTAGGTTGCCCATGATTGATGGCTGGGGCTTCGCTTCGCTCGCCATCATGGGTTGAGAGCGACTTCGCTTCGCTTGTCGAATTTGTTGGTGTGGCTGGCGTCACTTGGGCGATGTTGCGTTTGGTGAATGGGTGCGGCTGCCTATTTCGGCCGTGGTGCGCCTTCTGTCGCCGGCCTTTGTTTCGTTTCCCGTCCCGTACCTGCATTCACCGAGTCCCCCCTTTGTGTCGCCGTGTCTCCTGCTCCGCCTCAGGCGGCCACGGCGCCGTGGCCGGTTTTCGCTGTCTGAGGGGCCAGCTGAGACGGGTTCGTGTGGCGTGTCGGTCTGAAGGGGCGGCGTGTCGGAGGGGTTCTTGCGCCAGTGGCCGCCTCTCCTGGGGGAGGGCGGCCACTGGTGGGGTGGGTGTTAGAGGCGGCTTTGTAGGGCCTCGGCTGCTGCTAGTAGGTCTGCCGCCCAGCGGGCTCCTGGGCGGCGGCCCATTCGGTCTATGGGGCCGCTTACTGAGACTGCTGCTACTACGGCGCCTGAGGAGTCTCGTACTGGGGCTGAGACTGAGGCCACGCCTGGTTCTCGTTCTGCCACGCTTTGGGCCCAGCCTCGGCGGCGGACTTCCAGGAGGGTGCGTTCGCCGTAGACGGCGTCTGCCAGGACGGCGCGTTGGGTGCCTGGGTCCGACCAGGCGGCCAGGACTTTGGCGCCTGAGCCTGCCGTCATGGGGAGGCGGGCGCCGATCGGCACGGTGTCGCGCAGGCCTGACGGAGGCTCTGCCGAGGAGACGCAGACGCGTTGCATGCCGTCGCGGCGGTAGAGCTGCACGCTTTCGCCGGTGATGTCGCGCAGGCGCGGCAACACGGAGGAGGCCGCGTCCAGCAAGGGGTCTGTCGCGCCGCCGGCCAGTTCGGCCAGTGCGGCGCCTGGGCGCCAGCGGCCGTCGGAGCCTCGGCGCAGCAACCGGTGCACCTCGAGGCCCACGGCCAGGCGGTGCGCGGTTGCTCGCGGTAGGCCGGTGCGATTGCACAACTCGGCCAGGCCGCACGGATCTTTTGCTACGGCGTTCAACACGGCCACTGCCTTGTCCAGCACGCCGATCCCGCTATGCTGTCCCACAAGCCGATACTAACTTCCCAGACAGTGAGAAGTCCAGATCTGTCGGCGCGTCCATAATGTGGGAGATGTCGCGATGAGCCGCACGCTCGCGGAGAAGGTGTGGGAGGCACACGTTGTGCGCCACGGCAGTGGTGCGGAGCCGGACCTGCTCTACATCGACCTCCATCTGCTGCACGAAGTCACCAGTCCTCAGGCGTTCGACGGGTTGCGTCTCGCCGGGCGGGGGCTGAGGCGGGCCGATCTCACGATCGCCACCGAGGATCACAACGTCCCGACCGTCGACATCGACAAGCCGATCGCGGACCTCGTGTCGCGCACGCAGGTCGAGACGCTTCGCCGCAACTGCGCGGAGTTCGGGGTGCGCCTGCACCCGATGGGGGACTTCGAGCAGGGCATCGTCCACGTCGTGGGGCCGCAGCTCGGCCTCACGCAGCCGGGGATGACGGTGGTGTGCGGCGACAGTCACACGTCCACGCACGGTGCGTTCGGCGCGCTGGCGTTCGGCATCGGCACGTCCGAGGTGGAGCACGTGATGGCGACGCAGACGTTGCCGTTGCGTCCGTTCAAGACGATGGCCATCAACATCGACGGTGAGCTCGGACCGGGCGTCACGGCCAAGGACATCATTCTCGCGGTCATCGCGAAGATCGGCACGGGCGGCGGGCAGGGCTACGTGCTCGAGTACCGCGGCGCGGCGATCGAGAAGTTGTCGATGGAAGCACGCATGACGGTCTGCAACATGTCGATCGAGGCGGGCGCGCGCGCCGGCATGATCGCACCGGACCAGACGACTTTCGACTACATCGAGGGCCGTCCGCACGCGCCGTCCGGCGCGGACTGGGACACGGCCGTCGAGTACTGGAAGACGCTGCGGACTGACGACGACGCGACTTTCGATGCGGAAGTGCACCTCGACGCCAACGTCCTCACGCCGTTCGTCACGTGGGGCACGAACCCCGGACAGGGCCTGCCGCTCGGCGCGAACGTGCCGGACCCCGAGGCGATCGCGGACGAGAACGAGCGCGTGGCAGCCGAGAAGGCACTGACGTACATGGGCCTGGAGCCCGGCATGCCGCTGCGCGACATCCACGTGGACACCGTCTTCCTCGGCTCGTGCACGAACGGGCGCATCGAGGACCTGCGGGCCGCCGCGGACGTGCTGAAGGGAAAGCACGTCGCTTCTGGAGTACGGATGCTGGTCGTCCCCGGTTCGATGCGGGTGCGCAAACAGGCCGAGGACGAGGGTCTGGACAAGGTGTTCCTGGACGCGGGCGCCGAGTGGCGGCAGGCCGGCTGCTCGATGTGCCTTGGGATGAACCCGGATCAGCTCGCGCCCGGCGAACGCAGCGCGTCGACCTCCAACCGCAACTTCGAGGGCAGGCAGGGCAAGGGCGGCCGGACGCATCTCGTTTCGCCGCTCGTCGCCGCCGCCACCGCCGTGCGCGGCACCCTGTCCGCCCCCGCAGACCTGGAGAACTGAGCCATGGACGCCTTCACCACCCACACCGGCGTCGGCGTGCCGCTGCGCCGGTCCAACGTGGACACCGACCAGATCATCCCGGCCGTTTACCTCAAGCGGGTGACGCGCACCGGGTTCGAGGACGGGCTCTTCGCCGCCTGGCGCGGGGACGAGCACTTCATCCTCAACCAGGAGCCCTTCAAGTCGGGCAGCGTCCTCGTGGCGGGCCCCGACTTCGGCACCGGGTCCTCTCGGGAACACGCCGTCTGGGCGTTGATGGACTACGGCTTCCGCGTGGTCGTGTCGTCCCGCTTCGCCGACATCTTCCGGGGCAACTCGGGCAAGCAGGGGCTCGTGGCGGCGCAGTGCAGCCAGTCCGATGTCGAGTTGCTGTGGAAGCTGCTCGAGACCGAACCCGGCACGCCGGTCACCGTGGACCTCACCGACAAGACCGTTCGCGCCAAGGACTTGGTTGCCCCGTTCGAGATCGACGACTACACCCGCTGGCGCCTCCTGGAAGGCCTCGACGACATCGCTTTGACGCTGCGCCATGAGGCCGAGATCAGCGGATTCGAGGGCAATCGCCAGACTTGGCTGCCCACAACGGATCCACTTCCGGCCGTCTGAGAGGGGGCCGGATTCTCCCCTTCAGAGGGGCGAATCCGGCGCCTCCTGTCCCTCGAAGGGGCGCAATTAGCCACGCCACAACGAAAAATCTGGCGTGGCGATTGGTATTTCTTGCGATTTGGGCCTACCGTTGCGTTCTAGTCGGCCCGACGCTTAGGGCCGGGAGCGTCCTGGGAGGGACTGACGGTGAATAAGGCCCAGCTCATCGAGGCGCTCGCCGAGCGCCTTGGAGACAAGAAGACCGCCGGCGCTGCTGTTGATGGCCTCGTGGACGTGATCGTCCGCAGCGTCAACAAGGGCGAGAAGGTCAACATCACGGGCTTCGGCGTCTTCGAGAAGCGCGCCCGTGCGGCTCGCACCGCGCGCAACCCGCGCACGGGCGAGACCGTGAAGGTCAAGAAGACCAACGTGCCCGCGTTCCGCCCCGGCTCGACGTTCAAGGACGTCATCAGCGGTGCGAAGAAGCTGCCGAAGGCTGTTGCCGTGAAGGCTGCTGCCAAGCCGGCTGCTGCTGCCGCTGCGAAGCCCGCGGCTGCGAAGGCGCCTGCTACCAAGGCCGCGACGACCCGTGCGACCACCACCCGCGCGACCACGACGCGCACTCGCACGGCCGCGGCCGCCACCAAGGCGCCCGCGACCCGTCGCACCACCACGGCTGCCGCGAAGCCGGCTGCCAAGGCGCCTGCGAAGGCGACCGCCACCAAGGCTGCGGCGAAGCCGGCTGCGAAGGCCACTGCGGCCAAGAAGCCCGCTGCCAAGACGACGGCCGCAGCGAAGCCCGCTGCCAAGCCGGCCGCCAAGGCTGCTGCCAAGCCGGCTGCTCGCAAGCCTGCTGCCAAGAAGAAGTGAGACGGGCCTCCTCAGGTAGGAGGCTGCGTCACTTCGGCTCAACACGCGGAAGGCCCCGGTGTGCGCACACCGGGGCCTTCCGCGTGCCTGGGGTAAGGCGCCTGCCGAAGGCGCTGGCACGCCTGGGAAGCGTCTCGGGAGCTCGAGGAAGGCCCTGGGGCGTCAGGGAGGCCGCCGACGGGCTCGAAGAAGCTCTTGGTGCGCTTGGGAGAGATCGCCAGAAAGCCTCTGACCTGCTGGGAAGCCGACTGGTTCGCATTTGCGGACGGTGCGGCGGCAGAACATGCAGACGTACTAACGGGAACGGCCGGCACGAGGCGAGAAGGCCGGAGAAGCATCTCCGCGCGCACGTTCGGCACTGGGGAAGCGTTCAGAGTTTCTATTCGGCGGAGCTCCCGCGGTGGCGTCTCCGAACGCCCGATACACCAATAGAAATAACGCCTGCACGCCTGCGACAGCGCTCCGCACAAGCGAAACCGCCGCCTTCCCCGCCCACTTCGTTGCCTGAGGCGAACTTTCGCGGGCCGGAAAGACGGCGGTCTGAAAACGATCGGCAGAGCCCTCAGGGGCGAGGCAGCGCCGAGGCCAGGTAATGCGCCGACACCAGCGTTGGCCAGCGCGAAGGCGAGTCCGAAGTGGACCAGGTGCCGAACGGCCGGGTGAAGGCCAGCACCCACACGCTGCCCTTCTTGGACGGGGTCTCGGACTTCCGCGCACCACCGAGTTCGGCCAGCGTCTGCACCACCGACGGGATCACCCCGCCCTGTGAGGAGATGACCGCACGGCCCTCCTCGGCGGCGACCTCCAGCAGGCGCACGAGACCGGCCTCCGGGTCGGGCCAGTAGCCCTCCTCGGACAACCGAGGCTCCTCGACCATGTCCACGGCCAAATCCACGGCTACGCCTCGCACGGTGTCCGCACAACGCACCCGAGGAGCAGTGTGGACGCGCACCGGCGCCCACAGCGGTAGCAACGAACGAAGGGCCTCAGCCTGTCGCCAGCCGGCGTCGGAGAGCGGCCGCAGGTCGTCGTCATCGTCCCACTCGGACCGCTTCCCAGCCTTCGCGTGCCGCACCAGCAACACCAGCAACAGGTCGGCGGGCAGGCGAGCGAACTCCTCCAGCACGGCGCGGTCCGGTTCGTAGGTCAGCAACTCCGAAGCAGCGGCGACCGGCAGCCACCGGAGCTCGTCCACCTCTTCGTTGGCCACGAAAGAGCCGGAAACCGCCTCGGCCGCGTAGTAGTCGACCGTCTTCGGAACCGACCGAACCTCGTACGACACCTGTCGCAGGTGGCGGCCGAGCACGCAGGAGTACCCGGTCTCCTCGAGGATCTCGCGCACCGCGCAGGCGGGGACCGTCTCGCCTCGATCCAGCTTTCCCTTCGGCAGCGACCAGTCGTCATATCGCTGGCGGTGCACGATCGCGACTTCGACGTCACCGTCGGCATCGCGCCAGAGCACCGCCCCAGCAGCTTTGATCACCCAAGAGCTCCGTGCTTGTGCAGCAGTTCCATTTGGTGGTCGCGCACCGATGTCCCGTCGGACGGTGACGCTTCCCATTCTCCGTCAGCGCGCAGCACCCAGCAGCGCGTGTGCGCGTCGAGCGCCGAGTCGAACATCTCCGCCAGCTGCTTGGTCAGCCTGGGGTCGGCCACGCGCAGGGCGACCTCGACACGGCGGTCGAGGTTGCGGTGCATCATGTCCGCGCTGCCGATCCAGTACTCGTCGCCGGCGACGAAGTGGAAGATGCGCGAGTGCTCCAGGAAGCGCCCGAGGATCGAGCGCACCTGGATGTTCTCCGACAGCCCCTTGATACCCGGCTTCAGGCCGCAGATGCCGCGCACGACCACGTCGACGGGCACGCCAGCCTGCGACGCCCGGTACAGCGCGTCGATGACCTGTTCGTCCACGAGCGAGTTCACCTTGATGCGCACGCCGGAAGGTTCGCCTGCCTGGGCCTGTTCGATCTCGCGGTTGATCCGCTCCACGATGCCCTTGCGGACGCCGTACGGCGCGACCAGCAGGCTGCGGTACTCGTCCTGACGCGCGTAGCCGGTCAGCACGTTGAACAGATCGGTCAGGTCCGCGCCGATCGTCGGCTCGGCGGTCAGGATGCCGACGTCCTCGTACAACCGCGCCGTCTTCGGGTTGTAGTTGCCGGTGCCGATGTGGCAGTAGCGGCGGATCGTCGAGCCTTCCTGGCGCACCACCAAGGACGTCTTGCAGTGCGTCTTGAGGCCCACGAGGCCGTAGACCACGTGCACGCCCGCCTTCTCCAGCGTGCGGGCCCACTTGATGTTCGCCTGCTCGTCGAAGCGCGCCTTGATCTCGACCAGCGCCACGACCTGCTTGCCCGCCTCGGCCGCGTCGATGAGCGCGTCCACGATGGGCGAGTCACCCGAGGTGCGGTACAGCGTCTGCTTGATGGCGAGCACGTGCGGGTCCGCGGCGGCCTGCTCGATGAAGCGCTGCACGGACGTGGAGAACGAGTCGTACGGGTGGTGCACCAGCACGTCGCCCTCGCGCAGCGTCGCGAACACGCTCTTGGGCGTCTCGCGCTCACCGAACGCCGGGTGCGTCGCCGGCACGAACGCCGGTTCCTTCAACGTCTTGCGGTCGATGCCGTAGAGCTGCCACAGGCACGACAGGTCGAGGAGGCCGGGCACGGTCACGACGTCGTGCGGGTCGACCTCCATCTCCCGCAGCAGCAACTCGAGCATGTGCTCGGTCATGTCGTCGGCCACTTCCAGGCGCACCGGCGGCCCGAACCGGCGCCGGGCGAGCTCGCGTTCGAGCGCCTGCAACAGGTCCTCGTCGCGGTCCTCCTCGACCTCGAGGTCCGCGTTGCGCGTCACGCGGAACGCGTGGCACTCGAGGACCTCCATGCCGGTGAACAGCTCGCCCTGGTGCGCGGCGATGAGTTCCTCCAGCGGCAGGAAGGTCGCCGAGGAGGACGACCGGTCCGCCTCCACCCGAACGAGGCGCGGCACGTTGTCCGGCACCTTCACCCGGGCGAACCGCTCGCCGCCGCCCTCCGGGTCGCGCACGGTCACCGCGAGGTTCAGCGAGAGCCCGGAGATGTAGGGGAACGGGTGCGCCGGGTCGACCGCCAGCGGCGTGAGGACCGGGAAGACCTGCTCGCTGAAGTAGTTGGAGAGCCGCAGCCGGTCGTAGTCGGTGAGGTCGCCCCACGACACGATGCTGATCCGGTGCTCTTCCAGACCGGGCCGGATGTGGTCGAGGAACGCGCGGGCGTGCTGCTCCACGAGTTCCTGCGAGCGCTTGGAGATCGACACGAGCTGCTCGCGCGGCGTGAGCCCGTCCGCGCTGCGCACCGAGAGGCCGGTCTCGGCCCGGCGCTTCAGGCCAGCGACCCGGACCATGTAGAACTCGTCCAGGTTCGAGGCGAAGATCGCGAGGAACTTCGCGCGCTCCAGCAGCGGCTGCGAGGAGTCCTCGGCCAGCGCGAGCACGCGGGCGTTGAAGTCCAACCAGGACAGTTCACGGTTGAAGTACCGGTCGTCCGGCAGGTCGGTGGGCAGGATGCTCGACGTCACCGCGGGCGGCGCTGAGGGCACCCCGCGCAACGGGGCGGCGGCATCGGGCTCCCGCTGGACCTTCGCCCGCGTCGTGGAAACCCGCCTGGTCGCCGCACGAGGCTGTTTGCGCGGGGTCGCCGCCTCGGCCTTGGCTCGTGCCGCCGCGCGACGTCGAGGGGTCGCCTTGCCGTCAGAGTCGTCCTTGCTCACGACCGGCATTGTTCCGCACTATCGCCGCGAGCGCCCCTGCCCAGGACGACTGACTGGTGAACTCCTCGTCACAGAACAGGCAGGCGAAGGGCGGTGATGGCCCCGTCAGGGCTACGTTCGAGGGTCACCCGCTGGCCCGGACGCAGCATTCGCCAGCCACCCGCAGTGACTGCTTCCGCGCTCACATCGACCAGAACGCCGTCATCTCGCAGGACGACGGCGGAGCCGTCACTGTTAAACGTAGACACAGTCGCCTGCACGGAGCAGAAGCCTAGACGTTCGTCGGTACACGTCTCATTCGGCGCACTGCCAGGGTCAAGCCATGAAGGTTATTGCCACATTGACTGCGGCGACCCTGTTGGCCTTCACCACGGCAGGACTGGCAACGGCCGCGACGGCCGAACCCAAGACTCCCAAGGTGGATCAACCTCGACTGCAGGCGGCGGCCAAGAACGTGCGCCTCAAGGCCGCGCTTCCCGGTACCGAGCGGGCGATCTCGATCGCGTTCGCCCAGTACGGCAAGCGCGACGTGGCGTTCGTCAGCATGGAGACCGGGCTGAAGACGTTCGACGTCACCGACCTGGACCAGCCCAAGCTCCTCGACCACCTCACCAAGGAGGAGATGGCGCTGCCGGGCGACGACCCGACGAAGCGCTTCTGGGAGAACGAGGACATCAACGTCGACCCCAAGCGCAAGCTCGCGTTCCTCGCGCGTGAGGTCAACTCGTTCGGGCGAGCGTTGCCCGGTGACCGTCCGACCGGCAACTACATCGTGTCCGCTGTGGACCCGGCCGACCTCAAGATCCTGAGCTTCCACCGGCAGAACACCGGTCACACGTCCACGTGCATCAACGACTGCTCCTACCTGTGGACGGCCGGCCTCGACAGGTCGGACGCGAAGACCGGGCGGATCTTCGTCACGGACATCCGCGATCCGAAGAACCCGAAAGAACTCCCGGTCTCGATCGACGTCCGGGGCAAGGCGGGCCAGGGCAAGATCACGCACGACGTCCAGGTCGACGCCCAGGGCATCGCCTGGGTGGCGGGCGACGACGGCACGCGTGGCTACTGGACGCAGGGCTGGCACCGCGACCCGTTGAGCGGCAAGTACCGCGAGGCGAAGGCGTGGGACCCGGTCGCGTACGCGGGCGGCACCGTGCCGAAGGCCGACATGCCGACCTCGTTCACGCACAACTCGTTCCGGCCGATCGGCCGCACGCTCGACGACGGGCCGCGCCCCACGCCCGAGAACCCGGCGGGCAGTCTCCTGCTGCACACCGAGGAGGCGTTCGGCTCGCCCACGTGCAAGACCGAGGGCCGTTTCGTCATCTCGTCGCTCAAGGGCACGCACAACGGTGAGGGCTGGGGCGAGCAGCCCAAGGAGATGAAGACCGTCGGCATCTGGAGCCCGGACGACCAGGAGGGCACGATCCCCGGCAACGTCACGTGCTCGGCGCACTACTTCGACGTGCAGAAGCGGATCGTCGCCTACTCCTGGTACAACCAGGGCACCCGCCTGCTCGACATCTCCAACCCGGCCAAGCCGATCCAGATCGGCTACTGGCGGCCGGACACGGCCACGTCGTGGGCGCCGTACTGGCATCGCAACACGGTGTTCGTCGCGGACATCTCGCGCGGAGTCGAGATCCTCGAACTGGAGAAGGGCGCGTTCGACGCGCAGGCGAGCGGCACGAACGTGACGCTGACCGAGCACCACGCCAGGGAACTGGCCAGGGAGAGCGACCGGGAACCCGTGCCGCTCGCCCCGAACCCGTTCTACGGCTGGGCCTGCCCGATGGTCGCGAGCCGGGAGGACTCCGGCGCGGACTGCGGCGTGGGAGCCTGCGGCGCACCCTGCTGATCCTTTGCGCGCTGGCGGGCGATCACCCGGCGGCCGAGGTTGATCATCGGGATCTCCACGGTCGTGTAGAGAACGCTCGCCAGCGCCAATCCCAGCGCGGTGACCACCACGGACTGCCCGATACCGGACAAAGCGGGCCAGAAGAACGCGATGATCGTCGCCGCGATCGTCTGCACGAGGTAAAGCGAGTACGAGCGCTCACCGACGAACTGCATCGGCTTCGTGGACAGGAAAGTCGTGACCGGTCCCGGCGAGATCATCGCCGTCAGCAGCACGGCCGTGGCGAGCGCGTACACCGGAATGACCAGCACGTGGCCGGGAATTCCGTTGATCCCGTCGAGGAAACCGGCGATCGGCTTCACACCCAGATGCACGCAGATGAATCCGATTGAGACGCACAGCTGAACGACAGGATTCGTGAGCGGGCGCAGCAGTGCGAATCCGCGCTGACTGTGCAGCGCGACGGCGAGCAGCACACCGGTCAGGATCGAGAAGTAGTGCAGCGGCCAGCCGGGATTGCTGTGCGACGCGGTGAAGTTCACGACCACGAGCGCGAGCAGCATGCCGAGGGCGGCGGCACCGGCGCGGCGCTTGAGCACGACGGTGCCCAGCGCGATCGCCACCAGCGGCCAGACCAGGTAGAACTTCTGCTCGATGCCCAGCGACCACGACTGTCCGTACGGGCTGCCGCCGGCGAACTCGTTGGTGAACGTGAGGAAGTACTTGAGCGCGGGACCGATGCCGTTGCTCGTGAACGTGCCCGCGATCGCCGAGCCGGCCGCGGTCACCAGCAGGATCACGAAGTACACCGGCAGAATCCGGAACCCCCGGCGCAGGTAGAACTCCTTCAGCGAAATCCGGCCGCTGCCGCGCTCCTCGCGCAGCATCAGCGTGGTGATCAGGAATCCGCTGAGGACGAAGAACATCTGGACCCCCGCCCAGCCCTGCAGCCAATCCGGTCCCCCGTAGTGGAAGAACACCACCAGCACCGCGGCAATGGCCCGGAGGCCGTCAAGCGCGGGAAAGCGGCGCAACGCCAGGTAGTCGGCGTGCGTCAACGACTTCATGCAGGAACACCTCAGCAACGCGTCGGGGCCCGACGCCGGGGGGTACGTCGAGTTATTGAGGGATACGGATGTAAAGGTGCCGGGGTTCCCCGTCACGTTGCCCGAAACAACATTTTCGTGGCGTTCATCACTGCGTTAACAGGATTTCAACGGTGAAAGCGCCGACAGTGGTGCGGTAGCGGCCACGCGCGAACCTTGCTGTGTCAGCGCTCCGCCGTGGACCTCCAGCCAGTACGCGCCTTCGGTCGTGTGCGCGGTGGCACGGCTGCGGATGTCCGTCACGTACGACGACTCCGACTGCCAGGACACGAAGTCGCCGCTGACCCGCGGGAACACGATGCCCTCAGCCTTGGGCGGGTTCTTGATCCCGGCGAGCTCGCGCGGTTCGGTCCAGCCTTCGCGCCAGCCGTGCAGCGCATCGGCCTGCGTCCACACCACCGTGCGCCCGTCAGACGCGACGCTGTCGGGCTTGGCGTTCCTGAGCGGCTCCGGTAACGCCACCTCGGCACGGAACTTCCCGTCCTGCAGCCACATGACCGTGTCGCCGAGGAACGCGGGCTCCTTGCCCTGGCCGACGATCCTGTCCTTCTTCTTCACGAGGTCGTAGAGGTGCACGCCCTTGGCGTCGGACCAGGCGGCTTTGCCGTTGTGCACCACGGCGCCGCTGTCACCGATCCGCACGGGCGCGCCGTCGTTGCGCGAGTCCCACGCGTAGGTGGTCGTGGTGCGGTCGGAGGGGCTCGGGGTCGTGGAGAACGTCACCCAGCGGCCGTCGAACTCGACGCCGAAGAGCTGGGCGTCGTCCTGCACCGCCATGACTTGCTGGCGTTTCTTGCTGTCGCGCAGCACGAGTTCGGTGGTCCTGTTGCGCGTGGTCCTCACCAGCGTGGTGCCCGCGTCCTCGTTCGCGCCGACGATGGTCACCTGCTCGTGCGGGCCTGCCTCGCTCTTGTTGCGGGACAGCTCGTCCTTCCAGCCCTGCGGCAGGTCCACTCGGCACGACCGGAGCTTGCTCGGTGCGGTGTAGTCGGATGGCCGGTCGATCGGCACAGCGGCGACACAGCCTGCGATGGCCGTGATCGCCGCCAGCGCCATGAGCGCTCGCATCTATCTCCCAAGTCGTGATCACCCCCGTGACCCGGAAGACGCGTGAGGACTGCTCAGGTTGTCCAGGCGGGCAAGGCGTTCGCGGTGTGCACGCCGAGTCCGAGCATCACCGCGAGTCGCAGATCCTCTTCTGTGTCCACGTCACAGCGCAGCGACGGCCACGGTCCGAAGAGGGCTGCTGCGCCCGAAATCCGGTGATGGCCGGCCGACCCCACGCCGAACCGCGGGTCGAGCTCACCGCCGGGCGCGGCGAGCAACAGCGTCGTGCCGGTGCCCTGGCGGTCCGGGACGAACGCGCGCCTGCCGTCTGCCGCTTCGAGGGCGGCCTGAAGTTCGTCCGGCTTGAGAGCGGGCAGGTCGGCCTGGAGCGCGCCGACGCGTGGTGAACGGAGCATGCGCGCGCCGTGCTTCAGGGCTGCGTTGAGTCCGGGCTCCGCAGGTTCTGGCAGCGACTCGACACCCAGCGCCGCCATTTCAGACGCCACGGCCGGGTCCGATGTGATCGTGACCACGCGGCGGACTCCCGCCGTGGCCGCGGCGGCACTCACCGTGTCCATGGCGAGCGCCAGCGCCAGCGCCGCGTGCGACACCGGATCTCCACCTGTCGCGCTGGTCAGCCTGGTCTTGGCCCTGTCGAGCGTTTTGACCGGAACCACTAGGTCAACTTCATCCCGCACCTCGTCATAGTCCACGATCTGCGGACTAGTGTGTTTGCGGGCGCAGTTGACGCAGGTCATGGGAGTGAGGAGAGGCCACGTGGCCAAGAGGGAGAAGGGCGGCTTCTGGGTCGGTGTCGCCGCGGCGATCGTCTACCCGATGTCGTTCGTGCTGGGCAGGCACAAGATCCTGCACGGCGACCGCATCCCGCGCCAGGGTTCGGCGCTGCTGGTCATGAACCACATCTCGCACCTCGACCCTTGCTACGACGCGGTGTTCGTGCACCGCAGCTACCGGGTGCCGCACTTCCTCGCGAAGCACAGCCTGTGGAACGTGCCGATCATGGGCTCGATCCTGAAGGGCGCGAAGCAGATCCCGGTCTACCGGGGCAGCTCGGACGCGCAGCAGAGCCTGCGCGAGGCGCACAAGGCGCTGGAGACCGGCCAGGTGGTGGTGATCTACCCGGAGGGCACGATCACCAAGGACCCCGACGGCTGGCCCGCGAACTCCCGCACCGGCGTGGCGCGGCTCGCGCTGCAGCACGACGGCCCGGTCATCCCGGTCGCCCGCTGGGGCACGCTCGACCTCTACAACCACTACGCGAAGAAGTTCCGGCCGTTCCCGCGCAAGACGATCACCCACTTCGTCGGTGAGCCGGTCGACCTCTCCGCGTACCGCGGCAAGGAGGAGACGCTCCCGATGCTGCGCGAGGTCACCGACCTGTTGATGAACCACGTCAAGGACCACCTCGCCGAGGTACGTCAGCAGCCGGCCCCCGAGGGCTTCTACGGACCGAGGAAGGCCTGAGCGCATGGGAATCGAACGCGTTGCGGTGCTCGGCGCCGGTTCGTGGGGCACGACGTTCGCGAAGGTCGTCGCGGACTCCGGCCCCGAGGTCGTGCTGTGGGCGCGGCGCCAGGAGGTGGCCTCGCGCATCACCGAGACCCGCGTGAACGCCGACTACCTGCCCGGGATCGAACTGCCGGCGAACCTGACGGCGACGTCCGACCCGGCCAAGGCGCTGGACGGCGCGGACGCCGTGATCCTCGCGGTGCCGTCGCAGACGTTGCGCGTCAACCTGTCGGCCTGGAAGGAACTGCTGCCGCCGGACGCGACTCTGGTGTCGCTGTCCAAGGGCGTCGAGCTCGGCACGCTCAAGCGGATGAGCGAGGTGATCCGCGAGGTCGCCGGTGTCGACGAGTCGCAGGTGGCCGTCGTGTCCGGGCCGAACCTGGCCAAGGAGATCGCCGTCGGGCAGCCGACCGCGACCGTCATCGCCTGCACGGACCACAACCGCGCGGTCGACCTGCAGCAGGCGTGCTCGAACAGCTACTTCCGCCCGTACACCAACACCGACGTGGTCGGCTGCGAGCTGGGCGGGGCGTGCAAGAACGTCATCGCGCTGGCGTGCGGCATGGCCGCCGGTCTCGGGTACGGCGACAACACGATGGCGTCGATCATCACCCGCGGGCTCGCCGAGACCGCACGCCTGGGCGCGGCGCTGGGCGCCGACCCGCTGACGTTCGCCGGCCTGGCCGGGCTCGGCGACCTGGTGGCGACCTGCGCGTCGCCGTTGTCGCGCAACCGGACCTTCGGTGAGCGGCTCGGCCGGGGCGAGACGCTGGAGCAGGCGCAGGAGGCCGCGCACGGGCAGGTGGCCGAGGGCGTGAAGTCGTGCTCCTCGATCCGCGAGCTGGCGCGGGCGAACGGCGTGGACATGCCGATCACCGATGGCGTGCACATGGTGTGCCACGACGGGCTCGGCGCGCGTGACCTCGGTGCCGCGCTGCTCGGCCGCGACCGGAAGCACGAACGCCAGTGACCGAATCCTTGGGTGACGGCACGAGGGTCGTGCACGCGGTTCAGGGTGCGCCGGGCGAACCGTTCGGTGCGCAGCCGGTGTTCGCGTCGGCGTACCACCTCGGCGGGCCTGACTACTACGGCCGCGCGGGCAACCCGACGTGGCGGGCGCTGGAAGACGCGCTGGGGTCGCTGGAGGGCGGCGAGTGCGTCGTCTTCCCGTCCGGGATGGCGGCGATCTCGACGTTGCTGCGCACCGTGCTGTCCACTGGGGACACTCTGGTGCTGCCGTCGGACGGCTACTTCCTGACCCGCAAGTTCGTGTCCGAAATGGACGTCCGCGTGGTCGAGGTGCCCACCGCCGGGCCGTATCCGTCCTTCGAGGGCGTCAAGCTGGTTCTGCTGGAAACGCCGTCGAACCCCGGCCTGGACGTGTGCGACATCGCGGCCCTGGTCGACGCGGCGCACGAGGCAGGCGCGCTGGTGGCCGTGGACAACACGACCGCGACCCCGCTGGGGCAGCGGCCGTTGGAGCTGGGCGCGGACATCGTGGTGGCCTCGGACACCAAGGCGGTCGCGGGCCACAGCGATGTCCTTTTCGGACACGTGACGATGGCTTCCGCGGAGCTGGCGACCAAGGTGCGGGCCGCGCGGACCATGTCCGGCGCGATCCCCGGCCCGTTCGAGACCTGGCTCGCGTTGCGCGGCCTGGGAACCCTCGACCTGAGGCTGGCGCGGCAGGCGGAGAACGCGGCGGCGATCTACGAGTTGCTGAAGGGCCGCGTGGCCGGGTTGCGCTGGCCCGGCGCGTCCGACGATCCCGCGTACCTCGTGGCGGCGCAGCAGATGCGGCGGTTCAACGGCGTGCTGACGTTCGAACTTCCCGATGTGGCAGCGGTCGACGAGTTCCTGGCGCGCTCGAAGCTGGTGTCGGCGGCGACGTCGTTCGGTGGCCTGCACTCCACGGCGGACCGGCGCGCCCAGTTCGGCGACCCGGTGCCCGAGGGACTCGTCCGTTTCTCGGCTGGCTGTGAGGACACTCGGGATCTGGTCGCGGACGTGTCCCACGCTTTGGGACTGGATTGACGGAGGGTCCCGGTTCCGGGACCCTCTGCGTCATGTCCTTCAACGCATGTTGCTGTTGTACCCGGCGATAGTCCCGCGTCCTCTTTTCGCGCACTCGCCCGGTAAGGACTTTTCCCCGATGTTCGCCGTTCCTGAGAACAGCGTCGTTCTGCCTGAAAACACCCACCTGCTGCACCCGGTCCGGGTAGCGCTCGCGTGGGCGGCCGACCGCGACCGCTGGAAGCACCTGCTCCGGTACGACCCGGAAGAGCGCTTCTCGGCGTTGGTCGACAAGACCGCCGACCAGGAGATCTGGCTGATGAGCTGGCTCCCCGGCCAGGTCGCCTCGCTGCACGACCACGACACGACCTCCGGTGCGTTCACCGTGGTCAGCGGCCTGCTGACCGAGGTGGTGACGACTCGCATTCAGGTCGTGCACTCACTTCACGCCGGTCAGTCACGCGTGTGGGGGCCGGGCTACGTGCACCAGGTGCGCAACGACGGTGTGGATCCGGCCGTGTCGATCCACGTCTACCGCCACGGCACACGCGCCATGACCCCGTACCGCTACGACCCGGTCAACGGCCCCGTGCGCTGACGTGCGGCGGGACGGCCTTGTCCGTCTCGTGCGGCACCGGCGCGCCCCACGTCGTGACGAGCGGCATGTGCCCGGCCCACACGAGGTTCGCCTCGAGGTCGGACGGCTCCTCGCCGGGCCCGCCGTCGCGCACCTTCACGCTGGCCTCGGTGAGGTCGATCTCCAGCGCGGCCGTCTGCGCCAGCTCCTTCTTGGACGGGCTGCGCGCGTAGTCCCAGCTGCCCGGCGTGACGTGCTCGACGATCGTGCGAAGGGCGTGCTCGGGGTCCTCGGCGATCTTCGCGGTGCCGTGGATGATCGCCGAGCGGTAGTTCATCGAGTGGTGGAAGACCGAGCGCGAGTAGACGACGCCGTCCACGAGCGTGACGGCCACGCAAACGTCCTTGCCTTCGAGCATGCTCCTGATGGACCGTGATCCGGTCGACCCGTGCAGGAAGATGCGGTTGCCGTCCCGCCCGTACGCGGTCGGGATGAGGAACGGCGCACCGTCGACCTCCACGGCGAGGTGACAGACCAGGCCGGCGTCGAGGATGTCGTAGAGCACCTGGCGGTCTTCGACGGCCCGCTTCTTGCCGCGGACGGGCGTGCTGCGCGGGGTGGGGGAGAGCTGCAGGTCAGCGGTCATGCTCCCACTGTGCTGCCTGAAGTGGCATCATTGAAGCGCCAGTTTCCATCGATATGAGAAGGCCACTTTGCCGGAGACCGCGCTGCCCGTAGCCCTCGACCGCGAGTCCGCCGAACCCCTCGCCGTCCAGCTGGCCGACGCCCTGCGCTCCGCCGCCTCGGAAGGCAGGCTCCGCGCGGGCGACCGCCTCCCGTCCACGCGAGCGCTGGCCGAATCGCTCGGTGTGTCCCGCACCGTCACGGCCGCCGCCTACGAGCAGCTCCACGCGGAAGGCTGGATCGCGGGCCGGCACGGTTCCGGCACCTACGTCACCACGACCCCGCCCGGCTCGCTGCGCAAACGTGTGCGCAAGCCGGTGGCCCCCGCCGTCACCGACTTCGTCGACCTGGGCACCGGCGCGCCGTGGGCGAGCGGCCTCGACCGCGCGGCCTGGCGCAGGGCGTGGCGCGCCGCGGCCGACACACCTCCGTTGTCCCGCCCCGAGCGCGCCGGCCTGCCCGAGTACCGGGAGGTCATCGCCGAGCACCTGCTGCGCCACCGCGGTCTGGCCGTCAACGCCGATCCGGTGCTGGCCACCGGCGGCACCACCGCGATGCTGACCGAGATCGCGGTCGCGGTGCTCAAGCGCGGCGATGTCGTGGCCGTGGAAGAACCCGGCTACCAACGCGCGGTGGGGGTCTTCCGGGCCAACGGCCTGAAGGTCGTCCAGGCGGCGGTGGACGCCGAGGGCCTGCTTCCCGATGCCGTTCCGGCGGGCGTGCGGGCTGTCTACTGCTCGCCAGCCCACCAGTACCCGCTGGGCGGCCGCATGTCCGCGGGCCGGCGGGTCGCGCTCGTCGAACGGGCGCGCAAGGACGGCTGGCTCGTCATCGAGGACGACTACGACGGTGAGCTGCGCTACGACGTGGCACCGCTGCCGTCACTGGCCGCGCTCGCCCCGGACGTCGTGGTCCACCTCGGTACCACGAGCAAGATCCTCACCCCGACGCTGGGCGCGGGCTGGATGGTCGCGCCCGAGCACATCGCCACGGCCGTCCTGGAGCACCGCGATCTCACCGGCACCAGCCCGTCGGCCGCGGGCCAGCGGGTCGTCGTCGAGCTCGCCAGGACCGGCGACCTCGGCCGGCACCTGCGCAAACTGCGCCGGGAGCTGTCCGAGCGCCGGGCGTTGATCATCGGCACGTTCGCGGAGGCGGGCATCGAGGTGCTCGGCGACGACGCGGGCGCGCACGTCGTGGTGTTGCTGCCCAGCGCCGAACAGGAGCGCGAGGTCATGAAGCAGGCGCTCGAAAGAGGCCTGCGGGTAGACGGTCTCGGACGGCACTTCGTCAACCGGGCGAGGTGGCACGGGCTCGCGATCGGTTACAGCGCGTGCTCACGAGAACAGCTGATCAGCGCGCTGCCCCAGCTCACTGAACTGCTCAGTAGGCACAATCGCCCAAACGGGTAGGGTCGGGCCCCATGACGCAGCGCAAGACGAGGGTGGCCGTGGTGTTCGGCGGCCGCAGCTCCGAGCACGAAGTCTCCTGTCAGTCCGCCAAGAGCGTCCTGCCGTACCTGGACCAGGACCGCTTCGAGGTGGTGCCGATCGGCATCACACCGCAGGGACAGTGGGCACTCGGCACGGACCCGAAGGCGCTGGACCGCGGTGCGGGCAACCTCCCGACGCTGCGCAACAAGACCGGCCTGACCCCGATCGAACCGGGCCAGGCGCTCGCGGACGTCGACGTCGTGTTCCCGCTGCTGCACGGCGCGTGGGGTGAGGACGGCACCATCCAGGGCCTGCTGGAGCTCGGCGGCCTCCCGTACGTCGGCCCCGGCGTGTTCGCCAGCGCCGCCGCCATGGACAAGGTGTTCGCCAAGAAGATCCTCCACGCAGAGGGCCTGCCGGTCGGCAAGTTCGTCGCACTCGACCGCGCCGCCACCACGCTGACCCTCGACGAGCGCGAGTACCTCGGCCTGCCGGTGTTCGTGAAGCCGTCGCGCGCGGGGTCGTCCGTCGGCATCTCCAAGATCAGCGACTGGGCCGGGCTCGACGCCGCCATCTTCGAGGCGCGCCAGCACGATCCCAAGGTCATCATCGAGGCCGCCGTGCCGAACGTGCGCGAGATCGAGCTCGCGGTGCTGGAGTTCCCGGACGGCCGCGTCGAGGCGTCGCTGCCCGCCGAGCTGCGGCCGGTCGGCGAGGGCGTCGAGTGGTACGACTTCAACGCCAAGTACGTCGACGACTCCTACGAGGCCGACATCCCGGCGAAGCTGGACGACGACATCACCGCGCAGCTGCGGGAGATGGCCGTCACGGCGTTCAAGGCGCTCGACTGCCAGGGGCTGTCCAGGGTGGACTTCTTCCTCACCGAGCAGAACGAGCTCATCATCAACGAGCTCAACACGATGCCCGGTTTCACGCCGATCTCCATGTACCCCAAGGCGTGGGAGGCGACCGGCGTGGACTTCGCGACGCTGCTGACAACGTTGATCGACACGGCGATCGCACGCGGCTCAGGCCTGCGTTAGTGCTGTGATCGCCAACCTTCGCCGCGTCTTCCGGCGCTCAGCAGGGCGCCTCGCGGCACCGGCCCCGCGCCCCCGTACAACGAGTACGAGGACGCGGGGCCGGCACCACGATGCACCCGTCTGACCACCGAAATACGGGGCAAAGGCTGACGATCACAGCACTAGGGCGAGGTCTTGACCGGCTGCTTCGGCAGCAGGTCGCGCACCGTCGTCGAGATGTCCTGCAACGGCCCGGTGCCCGCGTCGTCGGGCACCGTCAGCGCCACGTACGCGCCGCGGTCGACGATCACCCAGGTGGAGCTGCCGGAACCGGGGAGCTGCAGCCACTGGACGTCCGAGATCACCCGCAGCTGCGAGGTCTGCGAGAGCTCGGCCGGCCGCGGCAACCCGCAGCGCAGGACCACCGGATCGTGTTTGGCGTCACCCCACGCGACGGCCGCGGGCGGCGCCGGTGTGGCGATCTCCCTGCGCGGCAGCATGTCCTTCCCGGACGGCAGCCCGACCGGGAGCTTCTCGACGAGCGACGTGCACTCGGGCGAGCCGGCCGCGGGGGCGTCGATCGAGACCAGCGCCAGTGGGCCCGTGCGGCCGGGCACGTCCTCGGTCTGGTTTCCCGTGCCCAGCACGAGACCGAGGGCGGCGACGCCGATGGCGAGCAGCACAGCGAGCCCGACCGCCGCGAGCAGCGGCCGGGACAGCGCCGACGTGGATTCCTGCTGAGTCACCCGGTTATGACAACACGGGCTAGAGGTGCACCACCGGGCAGGTCAGTGTCCGGGTGATTCCCTCGACGTTCTGGATGCGCGCGACCACGAGCTGGCCGAGCTGGTCGACGGTCTCCGCCTCTGCGCGGACGATGACGTCGTAAGGCCCGGTGACGTCTTCGGCGGTGGCGACCCCGGCGATCCCGGAGATCTCGGAGGCGACTGCAGCGGCCTTGCCGACCTCGGTCTGGATGAGGATGTATGCATGCACCACGGCGTGCCCCTTCGTCGCGACAGGTTGGGTCGAGGTAGGAACGTGTCACGCAACGTACCCCAGTTGGGGTTCCGAATGCTCAGATTGGGAGGCAACTTTGCGCCCGGAGCCGCCGCGCGACGCGGAGACGGTCGCCGAAGTGGGTGAGTTCAATCTCATCCACCGGGTGACGACCGGTCGGGCGCAACCCGAGACGACGATCCTCGGGCCGGGTGACGACGCGGCCGTGGTCGCCGTCCCGGACGGGCGTGTCGTCGCGTCGGTGGACCTGCTGGTCGAGGGTGTCCACTTCAGACTCGACTGGTCCAGTCCCGAGCAGGTGGGCCGAAAAGCGGCCGCCGTGAATCTCGCGGACGTCGTCGCGATGGGAGCGTTGCCGTCGGCTCTGCTGGTCGGGTTCGCCTGCCCGGCCGACACCCCCGCGTCGATTGTGGAGGGGATCATGTCGGGTCTCTGGCAGGAAGCGGCGAAGGCCGGCGCCGGCATCGTCGGTGGCGACATGGTCAGCTCCGCGACGTTGGTGATCTCCATCACGGCCATGGGCGACATGAACGGACTTGAGCCGGTCACACGTTCTGGCGCACTGGTCGGCGATGTCGTCGCGGTGACAGGACGGCTCGGCTGGGCCGCAGCGGGACTGGCCGTGCTCGGCCGCGGTTTCCGTTCCCCGGTCGGCATTGTGAACGCCCAGCGCACCCCGGAGCCGCCCTACGAGGAAGGCCCCAGGGCGGCGGAGGCGGGCGCCACGTCGATGATCGACGTCTCGGACGGCCTGCTGCAGGACCTCGGCCACATCGCCGACTCCTCGGGCGTGGCGATCGACATCCGCACCGAACTGCTGCCGCTGCACTCGCGCCTGCTCGACGTCGCGTCGGCACTCGGCGGCGACGCGCGCCACTGGGCGCTGACCGGCGGCGAAGATCACGCTCTCGCCGCGACCTTCCCCGGTCCGAAGTCGGTTCCGCCAGGCTGGACGACCATCGGCACGGTCCGCGCGGGCGACGGCGTCACCGTCGACGGCAGGACGTACGAAAAACCCCCTGGCTGGGAGCACTGGCGCGCGTAAACTGACCGATGTGGAACTATACGCGCGCACGTATGACCATCCAGACGCGGTCAAGCTGATCGAGGACCTCCAGCAGGTCTTCGTCGAGCGGTACGGGGAGAAGGACGTCACCCCGGTCGACCCGGCGCAGTTCGCGGCGCCGCTCGGCTACTTCGTGGTCGGCTACCTCGACGGCGCGCCCGTCGCGTGCGGTGGCTGGCGCGTGCACCAGGAGATCGAGGGTGCCGCGGAGATCAAGCGGATGTACGTGGCCGACTCGCTGCGCGGCAAGGGCTTGTCGCGGCTGGTGCTGACGAACCTCGAGAACACCGCGCGCGACGCCGGTCATCAGCGCATGGTCCTGGAGACCGGCCTCCGCCAGCCCGAGGCGATCGGGCTGTACCTCGCCACCGGGTACGAGCGCATCGACAACTTCGGCGTGTACCGCGACCACCCGGAGAGCCGCTGCTACGGCAAGCCGCTGTAGGTTCGACCGCATGGCCATCTATGCGCTGGGGGACTATTCGCCGCAGATCCACCCGGACGCGTACGTGCACCCGGATGCGACGGTGATCGGCGATGTGCGCATCGGCGCGCATTCGTCGGTGTGGCCCCAGGCCGTGCTGCGCGGTGACTACGGCCGGATCGTCGTCGGCGAGCGCACCTCGGTCCAGGACGGCACGGTGATCCACTGCACCGAGGTCCACCCGGTGCACGTCGGCTCGTCCTGCGTGATCGGCCACAACGTGCACATCGAGGGCGCTACGGTCGCCGACCACTGCCTGATCGCCTCGGGTTCCGTGGTGCTCAACGGTTCCATCGTCGAGCAGGGCGCGATCGTCGGCGCCGGCGCGGTGGTGTCGTTCGACGGACACGTCCGGGAACGCACGATGGTGCTCGGCGTGCCTGCGCGAGAGCGCGCTGGATACGTTGTGCCAGAACAGGCCTGGGCGTTCATCGTCGAGAAGTACGTGCAGAACATCGCGCTGTACCGGGAGAAGCTCCGTCGTCTGGACTGAGTGAGATAGGGTTCACACCCGTGGCTCGTCCCCTCAACGAAGTTGTCGAAGCCGGCTGGGCTGAAGCTCTCGCCCCCGTTGCTGACCAGATCGCCGCCATGGGTGAGTTCCTGCGCACGGAGGTCGCCGCAGGGCGCACCTACCTGCCCGCCGGCGAGAACGTGCTGCGTGCCTTCAAGCAGCCGTTCCACCAGGTGAAGGTGCTGATCGTCGGGCAGGACCCGTATCCGACGCCCGGCCACGCGGTCGGGCTGTCGTTCTCGGTCGCCCCCGACGTGCGGCCGCTGCCGAAGTCCCTGGTGAACATCTACAAGGAGTACGCGGAGGACCTCGGGCACCCGTTGCCGTCCAACGGCGACCTGACCCCGTGGTCCGAGGCCGGCGTGCTGCTGCTCAACAGGGCGCTCACCGTCCAGCCGGGCAAGGCGAACGCCCATCAGGGCAAGGGCTGGGAAGCGGTCACCGAGCAGGCGATCAAGGCACTCGCCGCGCGTGACGCACCGCTGGTCTCGATCCTGTGGGGCCGCAACGCGCGCAACCTGCGCCCGCTGCTGGAACCGTTGCCCTGCATCGAATCCGCGCACCCGTCGCCGCTGTCCGCGCATGCCGGGTTCTTCGGGTCTAAGCCGTTCAGCCGCGCCAACGAGATGCTGGAGAAGCAGGGCGCGGAGCCCGTTGACTGGAAACTTCCGTAGCAAATTCGATTGCCCCCGCATGTTTCGTGACTAGCGTCGCGAGACATGCGGGGGAATCGTGATCTTGCGCTGCTGACGTCCGGGGCCGGCGTGTCCGAGGCCGGCAGCGCGTTGTCGTTGCTGGTCCTGCTCTTCTGGGCGACGCCGATCACCCCGCTGCTGGTGGCGGCCATCCTGGTCGCCGAGCTGCTGCCGCTCGTGCTGGCCGCGCCGCTGGCCGGGTTGCTGGTCGACCGGTTGCCCAACCGCAGACTGCTCGTCCTCGCGCTGCTGGTGCAGGGTGCGGCGATCGCGGCCATCGCGCCGATCATGGGCCAGCCCGTGCTCGTGGTCGCGCTGGTGGCGGTGTCGGGCTGCGGCCGGGCGATCGCCCAGCCCGCGGTGTCCGCGCTGCTGCCGCACATCGCCGGTGAGGAAGCCGCAACGCGTGGCTATGCGTGGCTCAGCACCTCGCGCAGCCTCGGCAACATGATCGGCGTGACGGGTGGCGCGCTGCTGGCCGCCGTCTTCGGGCACCCGGTGGCGTTGCTCCTCGACGGCGTCACGTTCCTCATCTACGCGGCGCTGATGCTGTTGGTGCGGTCGGACCGCAAGCCGACCGGTGAGCACGAAGCCCGGCCGAGCGCCCTCGTCGGGATTCAGCACGTCCGGCGCGATCCGCTGCTGCTGGCCGCGATCACCGGCATGGCGTTCTTCGTCGGCGGGATCGTGGTCGTCAACGTGGCCGATCCCGCGTACGTGCAGTTCGTGCTGCACGGCGACGAGTTCCTGATGGGCGCGCTTCAGGCGTGCTGGATGGTCGGGCTGATCGTCGGCAACCGCGTGGCTGCGAGGTTCACGACGCCCTCGCAGGTGGCCATCGCCCTCGCGGTCACGGGCATCCTCACCGGGACCGCGCTGCTGGCGCCCGCCGCGTTCCCGTTCGTCGCGGTGAACGTGGTGGCGTGGTTCGTCGGCGGCGTGGGCAACGGCGTCGACAGCGTCACGCTGAACGCGCTGGTGCGCCTGCGCACGCCCGACGAGATGCGGGGACGGGTGTTCGCCGCGGTCGGGTCGACGGTGATGGGGGCGAACCTGCTCGGAACGGCGGCCGCGGGCGTGTTGCTGCTGTTCATGGGGCCGCGGGCGATCTTCGCGCTGGGCGGGGCCGTGGGTTTGATCAGCGGCCTGGTGTGCCTGGTGTTCGTGCGCAGGGCCCTGAAAAGCGAAATGAGCCCGGCCGAAGCCGGGCTCATTTCGAACTAGCTAAAACGAACTGTGGCGGTGATCAGCCGCGCACGACCTTGCCGGCCTTCAGGCAGGACGTGCACACGTTGATCCGCTGGCGCTGCGAGGCCGAGACCTTCGCGCGCACAGACTGGATGTTCGGGTTCCAGCGGCGGTTCGTCTTCCGCTGGGAGTGCGAAACCGAATGGCCGAAGCCCGGCCCCTTGCCACAGACGTCGCACACGGCAGCCACGTCAGCCACTCCTTCAGGTTCCTCAAGCGGTAAGTCTCGCGTCCCGGTGGGCGCGCAAGCGTGCACAAGCCTCAACCGGGCACGGCAACCCAGTCAGGGTAGCCGGTGGCCTCACCTGCGACCAAACCGGGTGGATACCCTCGCCGCCATGCAGGTCATGGATGCGGTCGCGGTGCGCGCGTGGGCTGATGCGTGCGTGCGGTCGTTGGACGCCAATCGGGAGTCGATCGACCAGATCAACGTCTTCCCCGTGCCGGATGGTGACACAGGAACGAACCTGCTGCACACGATGCAGTCGGCGCTGGACGCGCTGCTGCGTTCGCCCATGTCGACGGTGGGCGAGGCGCTGTCGGCGCTGGCCCGCGGCGCGCTCGCCGGGGCCCGCGGCAACTCCGGCGTGATCCTGTCGCAGGTGATCAGGGGGCTGGCGGAGTCAGTGCAGGAGCTCTCGGTCGTCAGCGGCGCGACGCTGCGCAAGGGCCTGCACCGGGCAGACGAGCTCGCGACCGCCGCGGTGTCCAAGCCAGTTGCCGGCACGGTGCTGTCGGTGCTGCACGCCGCCGCGGAGGCCGCTCGTGACTGCCCGTCCGACGAACTGGACGAGGTCGTGCTGGCGGCGTCACGCGCGAGTGCCATCGCGTTGGCCGATACGCCCCGGCAGCTCGCGGTGCTCGCCAAAGCCGGTGTGGTCGACGCCGGCGGGCGCGGCCTGGTTGTGTTGTTGGACACACTCGCCGCGGTGATCACCGGCCAGACCGTGGAATCGCCGATCGACGCGCCGCTGCTGCCCCGGACGCCCGAGTCGCTCACCACCGAGCGGGAAAGCGGTTCGTCGGAGTTCGAGTACGAGGTCATGTACCTGCTCGACGGGACCTCCGAAGAGCTCGTGGCCGAGCTCCGCACCACGCTGAACCTGCTCGGCGACTGCGTGTCGGTCGTCGGCGATGGTGGCGACCTGTGGACCGTGCACGTGCACTGCAACGACATCGGCGCCGCCATCGAGGCGGGGGTGCGCGGCGGCCGCCCGCACCGCATCACGGTGGCGCGGTTCGCCGACCAGATCGCCGCGCAGGCCTCTCGCTTCGTGCGTGACCGGGCGATCGTCGTGGTGGTGAGCGGTGCCGTGGACCTGTTCCGCGCGGAGGGCGCCACGGTGTTCAACCTGGCCACTTCTTCGGCGACGCCCCCGGACCTGTTGTCGGCCATCGTGTCGACGCGCGCGCGTCACGTCGCCGTGCTGCCCGGTGACCCGGACATCCGTGAGGCCCTCGATGAGGCCGTGGCGTACGCACAGGCCGCAGGGCAGGACGTAGTGGTGGTGCCGACGTTCTCGCCCGTCCAGGCGCTTGCCGCGCTGGCGGTGCACGACACGGCCAGGCGCGCCGGTGACGACGTTGTCGCGATGGCCGAGGCAGCCGCCGCGACCCGCCGGGGCGAGCTCTCGATCGCCGCCGACGAGGCCATCACGTGGGTGGGCCGCTGCCAGCCGGGCGATCTGCTGGGCATGCTGGACGGCGAGGTCGTCCTGATCGAGCCGGGTCCGGCGACGCCGGAGTCGTTGATGGACCTGTCCTGCCGCCTGGTGGACCGCATGCTGAACGGCGGCGGCGAGCTGGTCACGGTGATCCTCGGCGCGGACAGCCCGGAAGGCCTCGTCGACGTGCTGGAGGACCACCTGCGGGTCACCCATCCGGAGGTCGAGGTGACGGCCTATCCGGGCGGTCAGCCGGACGCCGTGATTTTTGTCGGTGTCGAGTAGTTGAATGGGACGCGATGATCTCCTTCGACGACAACCTGCAGCCGTTGCTCGGCAAGAAGTCCGCCGACGCGCTGGAGACCGGCCTCGGCCTCACGACGGTCGGTGACCTGCTGCGCCACTACCCGCGCCGGTACGACGAGCGCGGGAAGCTGACCGACATCAAGGCGCTCGAGATCGACGAGCACGTGACGGTGCAGGCCGAGGTCCGCAAGTGCGTGAAGCGCCAGATGAAGGCGCGCCGCGGCCAGATGACCGAGGCCGTGATCACGGACGGCACGTCCGAGCTGCACCTGGTGTTCTTCGGCAAGGTGGCGTTCGTGGCCGAGCAGGAGCTCCTGCCGGGCACGCGGGCCCTGTTCGCCGGCAAGGTCGGCCGCTACCGGCAGAACCTGCAGCTGGTGCACCCGGCGTTCGAGATCCTCACCGAGGAGTCGGACGGTTCGTCGTTCCTGCAGACGTTCCTGCCCGTCTACCCGGCCTCGCAGCACATCAACACCTGGAACATCGCGAACTGCGTGAAGCAGCTGTTGGAAATCTGGGACGGCGTGCCCGTCGACCCGCTGCCAGAGGACTTCCGCGCCGAGCAGGGCCTGATCGGCCTGGAGGAGGCGCTGCGGGCGATCCACCGCCCGGAGAGCTGGGCGGAGATCACCGTCGCACAGCAGCGGCTGAAGTGGGACGAGGCGCTGGCCGTGCAGCTGGCTCTGGCGCAGCGCCGCAAGGCTTCCCGGGCTCGGCCCTCGCCCACGTGTGTGCGGCGGTCCGGCGGGATTCTGGACGCGTTCGACTTGCGGTTGCCGTTCACGCTGACCAAGGGGCAGGTGGAGGTGGGCGAGCAGGTCTCGTCCGATCTCGAGTCCACCGTGCCGATGAACCGCCTTCTGCAAGGAGAGGTGGGTTCAGGAAAAACCATGGTCGCGTTGCGAGCCATGTTGCAGGTCGTCGACGCCGGCCGTCAGTCCGCCATGCTCGCCCCGACGGAAGTCCTTGCGGCACAACACGCCCGCTCACTGCAGGAGATGCTCGGCGACCTCGCGCAGGCGGGCCAGCTGGGCGGCGCCGAACAGGCGACGCGCGTGACACTGCTGACCGGGTCGATGAACACCGCCCAGCGCCGTCAGGCGTTGCTCGACATCGTGACCGGCGAGGCGGGCATCGTCGTCGGCACGCACGCGATCATCCAGGACAAGGTGGAGTTCCACTCGCTCGGACTGGTCGTCGTGGACGAACAGCACCGCTTCGGCGTGGAGCAACGCGCGGCGCTGAGCGCACGCGGCGCGACGGAGAACCCGCACGTGCTGGTGATGACGGCGACCCCGATCCCGCGCACGGTCGCCATGACGGTCTACGGCGACCTGGAGGTGTCCGCGCTGCGGGAGCTGCCCGGTGGCCGTTCCCCGATCAAGACCTCGGTCGTGCCCGCGCGGGAGAAGCCCGCGTGGCTGGACCGCGCGTTCGCCCGCGTCCGCGAGGAGGTCGCCAAGGGCCACCAGGCGTACTTCGTGTGCCCGCGCATCGGTGACGAGGAGCCCGCGAAGTCCGACGACGAGGACAAGCGCCCGGCCCTGTCCGTGATCGACGTGGCGAACATGCTGGTCCAGGGCCCGTTGCGGGGCCTGCGCGTCGAGATCCTGCACGGCCGCATGCCTCCCGACGAGAAGGACGCCGTGATGCGCGCCTTCGCGGCCAACCAGGTCCAGGTGCTGGTGGCGACCACCGTCATCGAGGTCGGCGTCAACGTCCCGAACGCGACCGTCATGGCCATCATGGACGCCGACCGCTTCGGCGTCTCCCAGCTCCACCAACTCCGCGGCCGCGTGGGCCGAGGCTCCGCGCCGGGTCTCTGCCTGCTGGTCACGGAGATGCCGGAGATGACCGCCACGATGGAGCGCCTGCGTGCCGTCGAGTCCACTCTGGACGGTTTCGAGCTCGCCCAGCTCGACCTGGAGCTGCGCCGTGAGGGCGACATCCTGGGTGCCGCCCAGTCCGGCCGCCGCTCGGCGTTGAAGATGCTGTCGTTGCTGCGAGACGAGGACATCATCGCCGACGCTCGGGTGGCCGCTCAGCAGGTCGTGGACGCCGATCCGGAGCTGGAGAAGCACCCCGGCCTGGCCGGGATGGTGGCCACGCTGATGACTGAGGAGAAGGCGGACTTCCTGGAGAAGACCTAGCTTCACCCGTTGGTGTCCGCGTTGCCGCGCCGCCGAACCGCGCCCACGCCCGTACGTTCCCGGACGTGCGCCGCCTGATCATCTCCGCACTAGCCGCGACCCTCGCTGTCCTCCCCACGCCGGCCCTGGCCGAGACCAAAGCCCTGACCGGCGAGGAATCCCGCTACCCCCACGCCATCCGCCTGGAGCACGGCCCCAACCGCGGTGACGTCCTGGTGACCTTGGACCGCTGGCAGACGGTCGACATCCTCCGCGCCAACCGCCAGGGCAAGAAGTTCAAGAAGATCGCCTCGTTCAGCGACGCCCTGGCGACGCACGTGCAGTGCTGCGGCCACCTCTACGAACTCCCGCAGCAGGTCGGCGACATGCCCGCGGGCACCGTCCTGTGGTCAGGAACCGTCGGCCTGCGTGCGGAGATCATGCGCGCCCGCATCTGGCGCAGCTTCGACGCCGGCGAGACGTGGGAGTACCTCTCCGAGTGCGCCACGGCGGACAACCTGGCGGGCCTCTGGGAACCGGAGCTCTCCGTGGACGCCCGCGGGCGGCTGAACTGCTACTTCTCCGACGAGTCGCTCAAGGGCCACAGCCAGTACATCGGCCGCACTCACTCGACGGACGGGGTCAGGTGGTCCGCCAAGGAGAAGATCGTCGCGGTCCAGCCCGGCTGGTACCGCCCCGGCATGCCGCACGTGAAGAAGCTGCCCACCGGCGAGTACTACCTGTCCTACGAGATGTGCGGGCCGCCGAAGACGTTCTGCGAGGCCGTCCGCCGCATCTCGAAGGACGGTGTCGACTGGGGTGATCCGGCGGCCTACGGCACCAGGCAGGTCGCGGTGTCCGGGAAGTACTTCCTGCACACGCCGTCCATCACGCTCGCGCCGAACGGCACGCCGCAGGGGCGCATGATCCTCATCGGCCAGGTGCTCGTGGGGCCGGACGGCAAGATCGATCCGGGCAACGGCAGGACGATGTTCGTCTCGGACAGCGGTGGCAAGGGCGGCTGGTACGAGGCGCCGGCGCCGGTCGAGGTGCCCAAGGCGAGCGACGAGCACTGCCGGCACTTCCACCCCACCGCGGTCGCGTCGCTCGACGGGCGGTCGATCATCCAGTTCGCGAGCGACTACACGGCGGACGAGTCGGCGTGCGTCACGAGCTGGGGAACGGGCAGTCTGCCGCCGTTCCCCAGCTGAGCCTCAGTCGTTCTGACGCGGCTTCGGCAGCTGGTCGGTCTTCGTCTCACCCGCGGCCTCGCCAGGGGTGTCGCCTTCTAACGGCTTGAGCACCGACATCGCCGCGTCGACCGCTGCTTGCGCCGCGTGGAACTGCGTGGCGAGGTTGTCGTGCGCGGCACGCAGCGAGGACTCCCGCTCCGCCGCCGCGGCAGCGCGCTGGTCGGCCTCGGCCACCGCCGCCGCCGACTTCTCCTCGGCCTCGCGGACGAGGGCCGAGGTCTTGGCTTCGGCATCCCGGACCAGCGTCGTGGCCTTCTCATCGGCCGCGGCGACAGTGGAAGCGGCCTTCTCGTCGGCTTCGCGCACGGTGGTCGCGGCCTTCTCCTCAGCCGAGGCGACAGTTGCCGCGGCCTTGTCGTCGGCCTCGCGCAGCGTCGTTCCCGCCTTCGCCTCGGCCGCGCTGACCAGGGCGACCGCCTTGGCCGACGCCTCCGTGGTGGTCTTCTCGGCCTTCGCGAGCGACTCGGTCTCCAGGTCGGCGAGCACCTTCTCGGCCTCGGCCTGCCTGGCCTTCAGCGCGCCGTCGAGGTTCTGCAGCGCCTCGACCCGCGTGACCTCGGATTCCGCGGCGATCCGCTCGGCCTCGGCCCGCGCGTCCGCCAGCACCTTCTGGTGCTCGGCGGTCAGCGTCGCCTTGAGGCCGTCGTACTCCTTGTCGAGCTCGTCGTGGTACGCCTTGTACTTCTGGTCCAGCTCCACGCGGCGCGCGTCCAGGTCGGCCGACTTCTGGTCGAACTCGGCGGTCACGCGCTCCTTGTCGGCACGAACCTCGGCGACGAGGGCCTCGTGCTCGGCGACCAGCTTGGCGCGCAGCGCCTCGTGCTCGGCCTCCAGCTCGGACTTCCGGCCGGCGAACTGCTTCTCCAGCTCGGCGCCGCGCTGCTGATAACCGACCTCGAGCTGCTTGCGGCGGGCCTCGGTCTCGGCGAGCAGGCGCTGGTGCGTGTCGCGCTGCTCGGCGGCCCACTTCTCGGCCTCGCCGCGGGTGGCGGCGGCCTTGTCGAGGGCGTCCTGGCGGATGTCCGCGATCTCTTCTTCGGCCAGGCTCATCATCACGCGCACACGCTCGGTGACATTTGAGGCGCTGACGGGGCTGTTCGCGAGGTTCGACAACTGCATTTTGGTCTTGTCGAGATCGGCGCGCATCGAGTTGAGCAACTTGGTGAGCTCTGCCACCTGCGAGGCAGCGGCGTCACGGGAGCGGTTCGAGTTCTTGAGATCGAACTCCAAGCGGGTGACTCGTTCGTTCACCTGTCGCTGGTTGTAACCACGAAGGACAACGTCGAAATGCGGTGTGCGGGCAGTAGGCTGCCCGGCTCCATCAGCCCCGGCCATATGGCTCACCCTACCGAGATAGTTCCGAAGATCGTCACTCGATCTGGTTAAACCCACTACCGGCCGCAGTCTGACCGGGTGGTGGGTATCCCCCTAGCTCCCATCAGGCGAGAATCCAGCTCAGCAAGACCGATCAGGATGACACCCATCACGTGAGACTGTTCTCCCAACAGGCAAGAGTCGCACGGTAACGTGCCCGAACTGACCGCTGAGCAATACCGGGAGGGCTACGGATGTTCCGCAAGGTTCTTGTCGCCAACCGCGGCGAGATCGCGATTCGCGCGTTCCGTGCCGCCTACGAACTGGGCGCGGGAACGGTCGCCGTTTTCCCTCACGAGGACCGGAACTCGCTGCACCGCCTGAAGGCGGACGAGTCCTACGAGATCGGCGAGGCGGGCCACCCCGTCCGTGCGTACCTCTCCGTCGAAGAGATCATCAAGGCGGCCCGCAAGGCCGGTGCCGACGCGATCTACCCCGGTTACGGCTTCCTGTCCGAGAACCCGGAGCTCGCGCTGGCCTGCCGTGAGGCAGGTCTCACCTTCATCGGCCCCATCGCCGAGGTGCTGGAACTCACAGGCAACAAGGCGCGCGCCATCGCCGCCGCCCGCGAGGCCGGGCTGCCGGTGCTGGAGTCGAGCGCGCCGTCGTCGGACATCGAGGAGCTCCTCGAAGCGTCCAAGAAGATGCGATTCCCGGTGTTCGTGAAGGCCGTCGCCGGTGGTGGTGGCCGGGGCATGCGCAAGGTCGACGAGCCCGCCGCGCTGCGCGAGTCCCTCGAGGCGGCGTCGCGCGAGGCGGAGTCGGCGTTCGGCGACCCGACCGTGTTCCTCGAGCAGGCCGTGGTCGAGCCGCGGCACATCGAGGTGCAGATCCTCGCCGACGGCCAGGGCAACGTGATCCACCTCTTCGAGCGCGACTGCTCGGTGCAGCGGCGCCACCAGAAGGTCATCGAGATCGCGCCCGCGCCGAACCTCGCGCCCGAGCTGCGCGACCGGATCTGCGCCGACGCGGTGAAGTTCGCCCGCCACATCGGCTACCGCAACGCCGGCACCGTCGAGTTCCTGCTCGACCCGCAGGGCCACTACGTCTTCATCGAGATGAACCCGCGCATCCAGGTCGAGCACACGGTCACCGAAGAGGTGACCGACGTCGACCTCGTGCAGTCGCAGATGCGCATCGCGTCCGGCGAGACGCTGGAGGACCTGGGGCTGTCGCAGGACACCGTCCAGCTGCGCGGGGCGGCGCTGCAGTGCCGCATCACCACGGAGGACCCGGCCAACGGTTTCCGCCCGGACACCGGCACGATCAGCGCCTACCGCTCGCCCGGTGGTTCCGGCATCCGCCTCGACGGCGGCACGGCCGGCGCTGGCATGGCGATCGGCGCGCACTTCGACTCGATGCTCGTGAAGCTCACCTGCCGCGGCCGCAACTTCCCCCTCGCCGTCGCCCGTGCGCGCCGTGCGGTCGCGGAGTTCCGCATCCGCGGTGTGTCCACGAACATCCCGTTCCTCCAGGCCGTGCTGGACGACCCTGACTTCTACGAGGGCCGCGTCACCACGTCGTTCATCGAGAAGCGCCCGCACCTGCTGACGGCGCGCCACTCGGCGGACCGCGGCACGCGCCTGCTGACCTACCTCGCGGACGTCACGGTCAACCACCCGCACGGCACCCGCCCGACCGCGGTGGACCCGCGCGAGAAGCTGCCGATCGTCGACCTCAACGCCGAACCGCCCGCCGGTTCCAGGCAGAAGCTCATCGAACTCGGGCCGGAGGGCTTCGCGCGCTGGCTGCGGGAGAGCAAGGCGGTCGGCGTCACGGACACGACGTTCCGCGACGCGCACCAGTCGCTGCTCGCCACCCGAGTACGCACCAAAGACCTGCTCGCCGTGGCGCCGCACGTCGCGCGCAGCACGCCTGAGCTGCTGTCGCTGGAGTGCTGGGGCGGCGCGACGTACGACGTGGCGCTGCGGTTCCTCGCCGAGGACCCGTGGGAGAGGCTCGCGTCGCTGCGCGAGGCCGTGCCGAACATCGCGCTGCAGATGCTGCTGCGGGGCCGCAACACGGTCGGCTACACGCCGTACCCCGAGGCGGTCACCAAGGCGTTCGTGCAGGAGGCGACGAACACCGGCATCGACATCTTCCGGATCTTCGACGCGCTGAACGACGTCGAGCAGATGCGCCCGGCGATCGAGGCGGTGCGCGAGACCGGGACGGCGGTGGCCGAGGTCGCGCTCTGCTACACCAGCGATCTGTCCAACCCGGACGAACGTCTGTACACACTGGACTACTACCTCAAGCTCGCCGAGCAGATCGTCGGCGCCGGCGCGCACGTGCTGGCCGTGAAGGACATGGCCGGCCTGCTGCGGGCACCGGCGGCCGCGCGCCTGATCTCCGCGCTGCGCAAGGAGTTCGACGTCCCGGTCCACCTCCACACGCACGACACCGCTGGTGGTCAGCTGGCGACGTACCTGGCCGCGATCCAGGCAGGCGTGGACGCGATCGACGGCGCGACCGCGTCGATGGCCGGCACGACTTCGCAGCCGCCGCTGTCGTCGATCGTGGCGCTGACCGACCACACCGAGCGCTCCACGGGCCTCGACCTGCAGAGCGTGTGCGACCTCGAGCCGTACTGGGAGGCCGTGCGCAAGATCTACGCGCCGTTCGAGTCCGGCATCCCCGGCCCGACCGGCCGCGTGTACCACCACGAGATCCCCGGTGGTCAGCTCTCGAACCTGCGCACCCAGGCGGTGGCACTCGGTCTCGGCGAGAAGTTCGAGGAGATCGAGTCGATGTACGCGGCCGCCGACCGCATGCTCGGCCACCTGGTGAAGGTGACACCGTCGTCCAAGGTCGTCGGCGACCTCGCGCTGCACCTCGTGGGCGCGGGCGTGTCCCCGCGTGACTTCGAGGCCGACCCCGGCAAGTACGACATCCCGGCGTCGGTCATCGGCTTCCTGCACGGCGAGCTGGGCGACCCGCCCGGCGGCTGGCCGGAGCCGTTCCGCAGCAAGGCGCTCGCCGGCCGCCCGGCCCCGAAGCCCGTCGAGGCGCTCTCGCCGGAGGACGAGGCGGGTCTGGTCGACGACCGCAGGGCGACGCTGAACAGGCTGCTGTTCCCGGCGCCCACGAAGGAGTTCCGCACGCACCGCGACGCGTACGGCGACACGTCGGTGTTGCGGTCCAAGGACTTCTTCTACGGCCTGCGTCCCGGCGAGGAGTACTCCGTCGACCTGGAGCCGGGTGTGCGGCTGCTGATCGGCCTGGAGGCGATCTCCGAGGCCGACGCGCGCGGCATCCGCACGGTCATGGCGACCCTGAACGGCCAGATGCGCCCGATCCAGGTGCGCGACCGTTCGGTGGCCGCCGACATCCCGGCCGCGGAGAAGGCCGACCGCACGAACCAGAACCACGTGGCGGCACCGTTCGCGGGCGTGGTGACGGCGGCGGTGGCCGAGGGCGACCGCGTAGACGCCGGTCAGACCGTCGCGACGATCGAGGCCATGAAGATGGAGGCCGCGATCACCGCCCCCAAGGCGGGTGTCGTCCAGCGCCTGGCGTTGCGCGGCGCCCAGCAGGTGGAGGGCGGCGACCTCCTGATCGTCCTGGAGTAGCACGGTTGTTCCTCGAAGGGCCCGGCCTCGTGGCCGGGCCCTTCGTCGTGCGGGCGGTGCGGAACTCGACGACCATTCCGTGCGTTGCACCGGGCACAGGTCAGGGAGAGGGTTTCGCACATGAAGAAGGCGTTGGCCGGCCTGCTCGGCCTGGCGGGTGTGGCGTGGGCGTTGCGAGACGTGCCGAGACAGCTGGGCGGCAAGCCGGACCCGGTGGAGATGTCGCGCTCGCCGCGCTACCGCAACGGCAAGTTCCACAACGACAAGGAAGTCAGCACGGTCCCCGACCGCGACTCGTTCTCCGTCCGCGAGTTCATCTTCGGCGGCGAGGACCGCAAGCCGTCCGCGGCGGTCCCCTTGGTGGGTCCGGCCTCGCCGGTGTCGTCCGGGCTGCACGTCACCTGGTACGGCCACGCGTCGGCGCTGATCGAGATCGACGGCGCCGCGGTGCTGCTGGATCCCGTGTGGAGCGACCGCGTCTCGCCGTCAGCCCACGTAGGACCCAAGCGCCTGCACCCGGTTCCGCACGAGTTGTCGGATTTGCCGGTTCTCAGCGCGGTGGTGATCTCGCACGACCACTACGACCACCTGGACATGGAGACCGTGCAGGCGCTGGTAGCGGGTTCGTCCGCGGTGTTCGTAGTGCCGCTGGGCCTGGCGGCGCACCTGCGGCGCTGGGACGTGCCTTCCGACCGGATCGCCGAGCTGGACTGGGACGAGTCGTTCTCCGTGGACGGTTTCACGCTCACTTGCACTGCGGCGCAACACTTCTCGGGCCGCTCGGTCCAACGTAACGTCACGCTGTGGGCGTCCTGGGTGATTGCGCGCGGGTCCCGTTCGGTGTTCTACAGCGGAGACACCGGGTACTTCCCGGGGTACAAGGCGATCGGGGCCGCGCACGGCCCGTTCGACGTGACGCTGATGCAGGTCGGCGCGTACGGGGATGCCTGGCCGGACATCCACATGACGCCGGAGGAGGGCGTGCAGGCGTTCGAGGATCTCGACGGCGGGCTGCTGATCCCGGTGCACTGGGCGACGTTCAACCTGGCCCTGCACCCGTGGACCGAACCCGTGGACCGGGTGTGGCGCGAGGCGAAGGCCCGTGGGCTCTCGTTGGCGGTGCCGCGGCCGGGGGAGCGGGTCGATGTGGACGCGCCTGGCGAGGTTGACGGGTGGTGGCAAGCTCTCGCCTGACAACTTCTGAGGAACGGCCGCGGTGGTGGCGTTCCTCGCCTCCGAGCGGTCAGGTGCCGGCGGTCAACGGCGGGGCGCACCTGGGCCGGAATCCCGAAGCCGGCGGATGCCGCGCAGCACCTCATCGCGGTGCTTCGCCGACTTCAGCCAGACCGGCAACTTCGCGAGAATGGTCATCCGCCGGACCGACGACACCGAAGGGTCTTCGCGCAGCGTCGCACCCACATAAGACTCCAGCAGGTCGAGATGCTCGCCGTTCAGCGCCCACAGCGTGTGCCCGGCGCAAGGCGTGCGCAGCCACAGATCGGGCACGAACCGTTGGTCATCCCAGCACCAGGTGCGCTTGTAGGGCCGTACGTGAGCGCACGCCGTGCAGGTGAGACGGCCAGACGCCACGACCGCCTGCGCCGAGCACGCCGGACACACCACGAGCACCGGGTGCGCGGCCACCTCACACAAGCAGTCGCCGGAGTCGCGGTGGCGAGTCATGCCCAAAGCATGCACCTGGGACGATGAACAGGTGACACGAATCGTTGCCGGCACCGCAGGAGGCCGAAGGCTGAAGGTGCCGCCGAAGGGCACCCGCCCCACCTCCGACCGCGTACGAGAGGCCCTCTTCAGCTCGCTAGAAGCGATGATGGACCTGGACGGCGCGAAAGTGCTGGACCTGTACGCGGGATCGGGGGCGCTCGGATTCGAGGCGCTGAGCCGAGGCGCAGGGCACGCGACGTTCGTGGAGTCGGACAAGCGGGCCGCCGAGGTCCTCAAGGCCAATGCGAGGGAACTCGGTTTCACCAACACGACGATCACGAACCGCACTGCTGAGGCGTACGTCACAGCCGAAGGTCAGAACAAGGAAGACCAAAGCAAGTTCGACGTCGTGTTCGCCGACCCGCCGTACGCGGTGACCGACGACGAGCTCGGCAAAGTGCTGCACGGGCTGGCCGGGCGACTCGCCGAGGACGCCGTGTTGATCGTGGAGCGAGCTTCGCGAAGTGGCGAACCAGCTTGGCCGAGTCAGGTAGAACCCTTGCGTGCCAAGCGTTATGGCGACACCGCCGTGTACTGGGGTCAGGTGCGTTCTGATGGGTGATGAGAACCACGCACCCACCTGGAGGCGTCCGATCGGGTGCTAACGTCCGGCTCATGACGCGTGCCGTGACGCCCGGCTCCTACGACCCGGTAACCAACGGTCACCTGGACATCATCGAGAGAGCTGCGCATCTCTTCGACGAGGTCGTCGTCGCTGTGCTCATCAACAAGACCAAGCGCACGCTGTTCTCCGTCGAAGAGCGGATGGAAATGCTGCGCGAGGTCACGGCACCGTGGCCCAACGTCCGCGTGGACTCGTGGCACGGCCTGCTCGTCGACTACTGCCGCGAGAACGGCATCAAGGCCATCGTCAAGGGCCTGCGTGCGGTCACGGACTACGACTACGAGCTGCAGATGGCGCAGATGAACCACCAGCTCACCGGGGTCGACACGCTGTTCATGCCGGCCACGCCCGCGTACTCGTTCCTGGCGTCCTCGCTGGTCAAGGAGGTCGCGACGTACGGCGGCGACGTCAAGACGCTGCTGCCTGCGTCGATCGAGCAGCGGCTGCAGCAGCGCCTCGCCGAGACCCGCTAGAAGCCGAGACCCGCTAGAAGCCGAGACCCGCTAGAAGCGGAGTCCCGCTAGAGGCGGAGACCCGCTAGAGCGACAGCTTCATCCCCACGTGCGACGCGGTGAACCCGAGCCGCTCGTAGAACCGGTGCGCGTCCACCCGTGACGCGTCCGTCGTCAGCTGCACCAGACCGCAACCGCGGGCGCGTGCCTCGTCGACGGCCCAGCGCACCAGCTGTTCGCCGAGGCCGCCACCGCGCTGGTCGGAACGCACCCGGACGGCCTCGATGGTCGCGCGGGTCATGCCCTGCCGCGACAGGCCGGACGTGAACGTCAGCTGCAGCGTCCCCACGACGACCCCGGAAGCGACGGCCACCGCGAGGAACTGGTGCGGGTCGGCGTCGATCACCTCGAACGCCTTCAGGTAGCCGGGATCGCCCGGCTTTTCCCGAAGTGCCCCGAGCGGATCGTCCGCCAGCATCGCCACGATCGGGTCTACATCCGCGGCGGTGGCCCGCCTGATGGTGATCTCCACGCGCGTCCCCCTCGTCACTCCGGCAAATCCTGACACGCCCTGCCGATCTCCCTCTTTCGGGGAGATCGGCAGGGCACACTTGTGAGTGGGATCCACAGGGGTTAGGGAGTGAGACGTGTACCGGGTGTTCGAGGCACTCGACGAGCTCGTCACGATCGTCGAGGAAGCACGCGGAGTTCCGATGACCTCGGGCTGCGTCGTGCCGCGCGGTGATGTGCTCGAACTGCTCGACGACGTGCGCGATGCGATCCCTGCCGAGCTCGACGACGCGCAGGACGTGCTGGACCACCGCGACGAGGTCGTCGGCAAGGCCAAGCACGAGGCCGAGTCCGGTGTGTCGAAGGCACGCGCGGACTCCGAGCGGATGCTCGCGGAGGCGCAGGCGGAGGCCGAGGCGATGCTGTCCGACGCGCGCGCACGCGCCGAGCGGATGATCGCCGAGGCGGAGGACCAGGCGGAGCGCACCGTCGCCGCCGGTCGGCAGGAGTACGACGACCTGGTCGGCCGTTCGCACGCGGAGGCCGAGCGGATGATCCAGGCGGGCCGGGCCAACTACGAGCGCGCGACCGAGGACGGTCGTGCCGAGCAGACCAGGCTCGTCAACGAGCAGGAGGTCGTCCGGGTGGCGCACGCCGAGTCGGCGCGCGTGCTCGACGCCGCGCAGAGCGAGGCGATCCGGCTCCGTTCGGAGTGCGACGCGTACGTGGACAGCAAGCTCGCGGACTTCGAGGACCTCCTCGCGCACACGCTCAGGTCGGTCGGCAAGGGCCGTTCGCACCTGCGCGGACCGGCCGTCGCGGGGGCTTCGGCGCCCTTCGACTACGGCTCCTGACGAACCAGACGGCCCGGGACACGCCTGAACGTGTGATTCGCGCTACGTCGGACAGGTGCGATCACCTGCCGATTTCACGCGTGAGGGCGTCGTCCCGTACCCTGGACCAGCTGGACGTGGTAGGTCCCCGCCGGCAAAACCCGAAATCATGACTGAGCATCGTCACGCGTCCACGCGTCCCACAGCATCCAGTCCCTGGGTCATCGACACCAGGGACATCGGCCGTCGCGCCGGGTTGAGCCGACCCCTCGTGAGGTCGGTCCCCGGCGAAGGTGTCGGGCTGCTCGGGGTGATCGCGGTGCCCGAGAGCGGGGAAGTCGAGCTGGACCTCCTGATCGAATCGGTCGTGGAGGGCCTGCTCGTGTCGGGGACAGCGTTCGCGAAGGTCGAAGGGGAGTGCTCGAGGTGTCTCGAGCCGCTCACCGATGAGGTTGAAGTCCGGGTCACGGAGCTCTACGCGTGGCCGGACAGCACCACGGACGAGACCACTGATGAACACGAGGTCAGCCGGATCGTCAACGATCTGATCGACCTCGAGCCTGTGGTGCGGGACGCCATCGTTCTCGCACTGCCGCAGGCGCCGCTCTGCGAGCCGGACTGCAAGGGGCTTTGCTCCGAGTGTGGTGGCAGGTGGGCGGAGCTCGGGCCCGACCACGGGCATGAGACGATTGACCCTCGTTGGGCCGCGTTGCAAGAGCGGTTCAGCGATGACAACTCGGAGGAGAAGTAGTCGTGGCCGTCCCGAAGCGGAAGATGTCGCGTTCGAACACCCGTGCGCGTCGTTCCCAGTGGAAGACGTCTGCCGTGCACCTGGTGGCGTGCTCCAACAAGGCTTGCCGCCAGCCGAAGCCGCAGCACGTCGCCTGCCCGGCCTGTGGTCAGTACGCTGGCCGCCAGGTCGCTCAGCCGGCCTGATCTCCTCGGCGACGTAGTGGGGGGAAAGCCGCCGCGCGCACCGCAAGCGGACCGCGCGGACCTGCTCGAAGCGCTCGGCGTCCACCTGGACGCCGAGCTGCTCGTGCTCTCGCTCACCCACAGGTCTTACGCGTACGAGAACGGCGGCTTGCCGCCGAACGAGCGTCTCGAGTTCCTGGGAGACGTGGTGCTGGGGCTGGTCGTCACCGACCACCTCTACCGCACTCACCCCGACCTTCCCGAAGGTCAGCTCGCGAAGCTCCGCGCCAGCGTGGTCAACATGCACGCGCTGGCTGGCGTCGCGCGCAACCTGGGTGATGGCGGGCTCGGTGCACACCTGTTGCTCGGTCGTGGCGAAGAGCTGACCGGCGGCAGGGACAAGGCGAGCATCCTCGCCGACGGCCTCGAAGCCGTCATCGGTGCGGTGTACCTGCAGTTCGGTATCGATACCGCACGAACGTTCGTTCACCGGCTGTTCGATCCGCTCTTGGCCAAAGCTCCGCTGTTGGGTGCTGGACTGGACTGGAAGACAAGCCTGCAGGAGCTCACCGCTCAAGCCAGTCTCGGCGTCCCGGAGTACCGCGTGGACGACCAGGGGCCGGACCACCGCAAGGAGTTCACCGCCACGGTGCTCGTCGGTGGCCAGCCCTACGGCAAGGGTGATGGGCGCACCAAGAAGGAAGCCGAGCAGAAAGCCGCAGAAGCGGCTTATCATGTTCTGTCGGAGCGGGTACATGCCGAGCAGGAGTCGGCTGTCTCCGCCAACCGACAGAATGGCGCCTCGGTGACGCCAGGGACCTCCCCAACCGAGGAAGACTGAGACCGCAATGTATGCGACCAGGTACCGCACCAACCGCCGCAGCCGCTCCGCCGCTCGCGGTCCGGTGAACACCTCCCGCAACGGAGGAATCCAGGGACTTGTGCTGGTCAGGGACACGAGCCGGGCAGGTGTGTGGGTGCTCAAGCCCACCAAGCCGCAGGCCGCCGTGATCGAGGCGCAGCCCGTCGACGAGGGCAAGTCCGAAGACTGACGTGCCCGAACTCCCAGAGGTCGAGGTCGTGCGACGCGGCCTCGACGCTCACGTGTCCGGCCGGGTCATCTCCTCGGTAGAGGTCCTGCACCCACGCGCCATCCGCCGGCACGATCTCGGCGCCGCTGACTTCTGCGCGCGTCTGGTCTCGCAACCGATGGTGGCAGCCAGGCGCCGCGGCAAGTACCTCTGGGTAGAACTGGCCGACAAGGCCGCCATGCTCGCTCACCTGGGCATGAGCGGCCAAATGCTCGTCGAGGCGTCAGACGCCCCGGACGAGAAGCACTTACGCGTCCGGTTCCGGTTCGCCGACGGCGGCCCGGAACTGCGCTTTGTCGACCAGCGAACCTTCGGCGGCCTCGCGCTCGCCGAGCTCGTCGAGGTCGACGGGGACCTGGTGCCGGACACGGTCGCGCACATCGCGCGCGACCCGATGGACCCTTCTTTCTCCCGTGAGGCTGCCGTGCGCGCGTTGCGCCTGCGTCACACGGAGATCAAACGCGCCCTGCTGGATCAGACCCTCGTCTCGGGGATCGGCAACATCTACGCCGACGAGGCGCTGTGGCGCGCCAGGCTGCACGGCACCCGGATGACGGACAAGCTGGCTCGCGCCAAGGCCGCTGAGCTGCTGGAACACGCCACCGATGTGATGGCGGAGGCGCTCGGGCAGGGCGGGACGTCGTTCGACGCCCTCTACGTCAACGTCAACGGGCAGTCCGGGTACTTCGACCGGTCCCTGAACGCCTACGGCCAGGAGAACCGGCCGTGCAAGCGGTGCGGCGCCGCGATCATCCGCGAGCCGTTCATGAACCGCTCGTCCTACTCCTGCCCCCGCTGCCAGCCGCGTCCGCGCGTCTGATCCACGGCTCGGCCAACCCTTCTCGCACCCCCGCGTCCTACAGGTGTGCCGTCACCCACCTGCGTGGACTTCTCGTGCACACGTTCGTCCACGCCAAATGATCTCGAGCCTGTAACGCGCGTTAGACAGTACTGCGCACTGCGTAGTACTGTTCACCGCGCAACAGTGCGGGAGGGGTCGATGGACACCAGTCAGCTGCTCAAAGGGGTGCTGGACCTGGCCGTTCTTGCGGTTCTGCGCAAGGACGACGGGTACGGGTACGACGTGGTGCGCAGATTGCGCGCCGGGGGACTGAACGACGTGGGGGATGCGTCGGTGTACGGCACGCTGCGACGGCTCTACAACGCGGGGATGCTGACCTCGTACGTGGTGCCGAGCGAAGAGGGACCGAACCGCAAGTACTACAGCATCAACGAGACAGGGCGGCTTCGCCTGATCGAGTCGGGGAACACGTGGCGGTCGTTCGCCAGCACGCTGGACGGCTTGCTCGGGGAGGTCGCATGAACACGCAGGCGCTCGGCGTCGAGTACTACCTGGCCGGGATGCGGGCGGCGCTCGACGACCTGCCGGCCAACGAGGTCGCCGAGATCATGGAGGACGTCGAGGCGCACGTCGCCGAGCTGTCCACGGAGCTCGGGGAGAACGAGACGCTCGAGCAGCGGCTCGGCACTCCCGAGCAGTACGCGCAGGAGCTTCGCCAGGCCGCCGGCTACCCGCCGCGGACCGAGCGACTGCCGGTGACCACGAAGAAGAAGCTGCTCACCAGGCCGCGGGCGGCGGCGTGGGGGTTGGGCGGTGCCACGGCCCTCACCTTGCTGCTGGGGCCGGCGGCGCTGAGTGAACCGGCGGTGCTGCTGGTACCGGCGGTGATCCTGGTGCTCAGCCTCGCGCTGGTGCACGACCGCGGGGCGGCGCAGGCCGAGATCATGGACCTGCCGGAGACGCATCGGATCAAGAAGTGGCTGACGCTCGAGGAGGGCACGCCTGCGGAGCGGGCGTTGACCTACCTGAAGTCGTTGCAGACCGCCTGGTGGTTGGTGCGGGCCGGCTTGCTCGGGCTTGGGGCCGTGTTGCTCGCCGGCCGCGACATCCTGGGATTCCTCTGCGTTGCCGCGATTGCCGTGGTGTCGGTGTTCGCGGGGCCGCGGGCCAAGATCGACCGGCGGTGGCTGTGGTTCAGCCTGCCGGCCTCGGCGCTGGCGGTGGGACTGTTGGTCCAGGTGATCGACGTGACCGCGGACCAGCTCGCGTACAACACGTCACGCTCGTCGTACCCGCAGCCGATCGTGCAGAACCACGAGAACATCTACGCCTACGACGAGAACGGCAAGTTGCTCACGAACGTGCTGTTGTACGACCAGGACGGCAATCCCATCAACGCGCCCCGGCAGTACTACGGCTGTGGTGGCAGTGACCCGGAACCGATGATTCCGGCTAACAGGTATCCGCGTCCGAAGATCGACTATGAAAACGGCGCCTGTTACACGGTGGCACCGAGCGTGTCCGCTCCGTCATCAACGTCGAGCACGCCGTCGCCGAGTTCCAGTGGCGAACCTTCCAGCTCGGTGCCACCCACTTCGGTGTCACCCAGCAAGTAATCCTGGAGCGGGACCTGTCGGGGGGTCCCGCTCCTACTTGATTTCCTGCGGTTCGGCCAGGTGGCGCAATACCGGCATGGCCGAACGCAGGAGTTCTCTGTCTTCTGGCGAAAGTTCGGCCATTCTTTCACTCAATAGTTCGGCTTCGCCGTGAGCGAGCGACAGGATCGTCTCGCGACCAACTTCGGTGAGCACGACTATCGTCGCTCTGCCGTCAGCCGCGTCGGGCTCCCTGCGTACTAGGCCGGTGCCTTCGAGGCTGGTCACAACGGTTGTCGCGGTCGGCTGCGAACACAGCGCGCGCACCGCGATCTCCCCGATCCGCATCGGGCCGTGGGAGCTCAGTTCTGACAGCACCAATAACTGGGTGGGTTGCAAACGGCGGGCCGGAGCAGCCTGCCGAAGACTTCGCACCAGCCGGTGCACTGCCACCACGAGTTGAAGAGCTTCGTGGTTGGTGACGGTGGTGGGCATCGTTTCTCCGCGCGCATGTGATTGTCCTAATTCGGACACGAACCCTGGCACTTTCCCTCATTCACGCTCTGCGCGCTATCCGCCAACTGCCGATAACCCATTCGGCCGTTGTGGTGACCGGGCCTGTCACGGCGCGCGTCCGACACACTTAAATGTGCTGGTAAACGGCGTAAAAAGCGCAGCGAGGCTCACTCGAACGGGCGTCGTGCTGAAGGATGATTCAACGAGTCAGATCTCAGGACAAAGATGTGGGAAGGAGCACTTGCCTGGCCGGGCGGCCCAGTGCGTACCCCCGAACGGTCGACCTGGCTCCAGGAGCAGACTGGTCAGGTGAGTGCGAAACCCAGGCGTGGCGAGCTCCGCATCTACCTCGGTGCAGCTCCCGGGGTCGGCAAGACCTTCGCGATGCTCGGCGAAGCCCACCGCAGGCGGGAACGCGGCACCGATGTGGTCGTCGGATTTGTGGAGACCCACGGTCGCGCGAAGACCGCCGAACTGGTCGACGGCCTGGAAATCGTGCGGCGCAGACACTCCACGCACCGCGGTGTCGAACTCACGGAGATGGACGTCGACGCCGTGCTCGCCCGTGCGCCGGAGGTCGCGGTCGTCGACGAACTCGCGCACACCAACGCGCCGGGGACGCGTAATGCAAAAAGGTGGCAGGACGTAGAAGAACTTCTCGACGCCGGCATCGACGTGCTGTCGACGGTCAACGTTCAGCACCTTGAATCGCTGAACGACGTCGTTCAGCGCATAACGGGCGTTTCTCAGCAGGAAACGGTGCCGGACGAGGTCGTGCGCAAGGCTGCGCAGACGCAGCTCGTCGACCTCACGCCGGAGGCGCTGCGCCGCCGGCTCGCCCACGGCGACGTCTACGCCGCGAACAAGATCGATGCCGCCCTCGGCAACTACTTCCGCGTCGGCAACCTGACGGCGCTGCGCGAGATCGCGCTGCTCTGGGTCGCCGACCAGGTCGACGTCGCACTGCTGCGCTACAGGGCCGAGCAGCAGATCACCGACACGTGGGAGACGCGCGAACGTGTCGTCGTCGCCATCACGGGCGGCAAGGAGAGCGAGACGCTGATCCGGCGCGCGCGGCGCATCGCCACGCGCGCGGGCGGTGACCTGCTCGTGGTGCACGTTCTGCGTGGTGACGGCCTTGCGGGCGCCGACCCGCACTCGCTGACGAAGTACCGCAAACTCGCGGAGGACGTCGGCGCCACGTTCCACACGGTCGTGGGTGATGACGTGCCCACGGCGCTGCTGGAGTTCTCACGCGGCGTGAACGCCACTCAGCTTGTGGTCGGCACGTCACGCCGTTCACGGTTCGCGCGCATGTTCTCGGCGGGCATCGGCTCCACGGTCGTGCAGGAGTCCGGCGCGATCGACGTCCACATGGTCACGCACCCGGCGACGACCAGCGGCTGGCGTGCCCGGTTCGCGGTCAGTCCGCTGAAGCCGAGCAGGCTCGCGTGGGGCTGGTTCCTCGCGGTGGCCGGGCCGGCGGCGGTGACGGCGGCGGGAGCGACGCTGCGGGGCAGCCTGAACTTCTCCACGAACGTCATCGCGTATTTGCTGGTCACGCTCGTCGTGGCGATCGTGGGCGGGCTGGGGCCGGCGATCACCACCGCGCTGCTCAGCGCGTTGCTGCTGAACTTCTTCTTCACCGAGCCCTTCTACACGTTCACGATCGACGCGCAGCAGAACGTGCTCACCTTCTTCGCGATGATCGTTGTGGGCGTGTCGACCGCGCTGGTGGTGGACTACGCCGCCCGCCGCGCCACGCAGGCAGCGCGCGCACGGACCGAGGCGACCCTTCTCGCGTCGTACGCGCGCACCGTGCTGACGAACCCGTATCCGCTGGCGCGGCTGCTGGAGAAGGTGAAGGAGAACTTCGGCCTGACCTCGGTCGCGCTGCTGGAACGCGCGGACGGCGAGTGGGAACGCGTGGCGTGCGTCGGCGTGAGCCCGCCCGACGAGCCCGACGAGGCGGACGTCGACATCGCGGTCACCCCGGACGTGCATCTGGCGTTGCGCGGACGTTCGCTGCCCGCGTCCGACCGCCGGGTGCTGGAGGCGGCGGCGGGCCAGGCGTTGCTGGCGCTGCGGCAGCAACGGATGGCCGACCAGGCGCTGGAGGTTCAGCGGCAGTCGTCGAAGGCCGAGCTGCGCACCGCGTTGCTCTCCGCCGTCGGCCACGACCTGCGCACCCCGCTCACCTCGATCAAGGCGTCCGTGGGCTCGTTGCGAGACCCCGAGCTGCGGCTGTCGGAGTCCGACACCGCCGAGCTGCTGGAGGCGGTCGAGGAGTCGGCGGACCGGCTCACCGGCCTGGTCGACAACCTGCTCGACTCGTCCCGGCTCGCGACCGGCGCGGTCGAGCCGCTGTTCCGCTCGGTCGGCTACTACGAGGCGGTGGCGCGGGCGTTGCGCGGCCTGACCGGCGACATCGAGGTGGACGTCCCGGAGTCGCTGCCGCCCGTGCGCGCCGATGTCGGCCTCCTGGAACGCGTGATCGCGAACGTCGTCGGCAACGCACTGCGCTACGCCGGCGCCGTGGCACTGCGGGCCTCTGCACACGGCAACGAGGTCGAACTGCGCGTGGTCGACCACGGCCGCGGCCTGCCCAAGGGCACGGCGGACGAGGTGTTCGCCCCGTTCCAGCGCCTCGGCGACCGCACGCCGGGTGGCGTTGGTCTCGGTCTGAGCGTGGCGAAGGGCTTCACCGAGGCGATGGGAGGCACGATCGACGTGGAGGACACGCCCGGCGGCGGCCTCACCGTGGTGATCTCGCTCCCGGCCGATGAGAGGGTGCCGTGACGAAAGTACTGGTGGTCGACGACGAGCCGCAGATCGTGCGCGCTCTGCGGATCAACCTCGCGGCCCGCGGCTACGAGGTGCTGACCGCTCACGACGGCGCCACGGCACTCGAACTCGCGGCCGACGGCAAGCCCGATGTCGTTGTTCTGGACCTGGGTCTGCCGGACATGGACGGCACCGACGTGATCGCGGGCCTGCGCGGCTGGACCAGCCTGCCGATCATCGTGCTCTCGGCTCGCACCGACTCGGTGGACAAGGTCGAGGCGCTGGACGCCGGTGCCGACGACTACGTGACAAAACCGTTCGGCATGGACGAGCTGCTGGCGAGGCTTCGCGCCGCGGTCCGCCGCTCGGCCGCCGCGGGTTCTGAAGACGAGCCGATCGTGCAGACGGCGTCCTTCACGGTCGACCTCGCGGCCAAGCGGGTGCTGAAGGACGGGGCCGAGGTCCACCTCACGCCCACCGAGTGGGGTCTGCTGGAGGTCCTGGCGCGCAACGCGGGAAAGCTCGTCGCGCAGAAGCAGCTGCTGCGCGACGTGTGGGGACCGGCGTACGAGAAGGAGACCCACTACCTGCGCGTCTACCTCGCGCAGTTGCGGCGCAAGCTGGAGCCGGAGCCCGCACGGCCGCGGCACCTGCTGACCGAGCCGGGCATGGGCTACCGCTTCGAGCTGTGACGAGTCGTCAGGGCTTCGTGGGCGGCGCGGACGAGCTGGAGCTCGAGGATGACGACGGCGGCGCGGTGGACGACGACGCCGAAGAAGAAGGAGAAGACGACGGCGGTTCGGTCACCGACGTGGGCGGGTTGGTCTGCGTCGGCGACGGCTCGCCGGGGTTCGTGGTCTGCCGCGGCTGTTCGGGGGCGCCGGGCTTCGGCTGCTCCTGCGGCCGGGCGGCCTGCTTGCGGTCCGGCGTGGCCGAGGACTTCGCCGCGCCGGAGGACACGGTGACGACGACGGTGCTGGTGCTGCCGTCAGGCGCCACGCTGGTGATGGTCTGCACGACGTCGGCGGACGTGCGCTCCGGGCTCGACTCGTGGCCGGAGGCGGCGAGCATGGACGCCACCGTGGCGAACAGGGTCGCTACCACCACGCCGCCCGCAGCCAGCATGACCGCCGTGCCCACGCGCTTCTTCGGGGCCGGCTCGGCCGGTGACTGCGCATGATCTTCCTCGAACACACCTATCTCCTCGGGGGAAACCCGGTCGGATGGACTTGCGTTCGAGTTATCGGCGGAAACGCACCAAAGCCTCAGTGCTGCCACACCTTCGTGTAGCACTGAGTCACTAGTCGGTGACTGGCGTAACCCTACGGCGTCGGATTCGTTGGGGGCGTGGTCGTCGTCGTGGTCGTGGTGGTTGTCGTCGTGGTCGTGGTCGACGAAGTCGTGCTCGACGTCGACGACGAAGTGACGACGGGCGGCGGGTCCTCGGTCGTGACGGTCGTGGTGGTGCCGTCAGGACGCGTGATGGTCGTGATGCGCGTCGGCTTCTTCGACGTCGTGGTGGTCGAGGTCGCCGTCTCGGAGGACGACGAGGTCTGCTCGACGGAGGACGGCGTGGACCCGGTCGTCGGCACGATGCTCAGGGCGTCGCGCACGGCCTCCTTGCGCGGTGGCTGCGTCGACGGTGTCTCGGAGGCGGAGTCCGAGCCGGCCGCGAGCGAGGCGACGGCGGCGAAGACCGTCGCCAGCACGACGCCGGAGGCGGCCAAGATGATCTGCGGTGCACCGCGAAAGCGCGAGCGCGAGTCCGGTTCCGGGCTCTCGTACACGAAGTTTCCCCTGCTCAAAGCGTCAGCGGCCGAAGTTCTGGGTCCACAGATTGCCGCGGGTGTCGAGGCCGACGCCCATGGTCGTGAAGCTGCAGTTCTCGATGTTGTCGCGGTGGCCCTTGGAGTTCATCCAGCCCTCCATGACCTTCTCGGGCGTGGTGTAGCCCTTGGCGATGTTCTCCCCGCCGGGGTTCGGATAGCCGGCGTCCGACATCCGCTTGGCGAACGTGGTGCCGTCCGGCGACGTGTGCGAGAAGTAGTTCTTGGTGGCCATGTCGGTGCTGTGGCCCTGTGAGGCCGTCGTGATGCGGTCGTCGATCACGAGTGCCTTGCAGCCCTTCGCGGCGCGGGCGTCGTTCACGAGTGCCAGCACGGCCTGCTCGGGCGTCTTGTTCGACGGCGGCTGCGGCTCGACCGGCTTCGGCGACTCCGGGGGCACCACGCTGGTGGGGGCCGTCGGTGCTGAGGAGGAAGGGGGCGGCGCCGTCGACGACGATGTGGTGGGAGCGGAGGACGACGCCGAGTCCGTGGGGGTGCCGACACCGGTGTTGCCGGAAGGTGTCTGTCTGTTGGGTGCTGCCGCGTTTCCGGTACCGAACTGGTTCGCTGCTTCGGACGTCTCCTGCTGGGCGGCTGTCGTGAAGCTGATGCCGAGAGGAGAGGTGCCGGTGACGGCGAGACCGCCGATACCGGTCGCACCGATCAGCAGGCCGAGTAAGAGGCTGCGGGCACTCACGGGTCGGCACCGTACCACTAATGGGTGACAACCCCAGAGTGCGTGTTCGGTCACCTCGCGTGACTACGCAACCATTCGGGGGTGGATGTGCGACTAAACGCGTGGGTGCGAGGACGGGTTCAGGGCGTGGGTTTTCGCTGGTGGACGCGAGCCAGGGCGCTAGAACTGGGCCTGGTGGGCAGCGCTTCGAACCGGCCGGACGGTCGGGTCGAGGTGGTGGCCGAGGGTCCGCGGGAGAAGTGTGAACAACTGCTGGCAGCTCTCCGTTCGGGTGAAACCCCCGGGCACGTCGAATCTGTCGGTGAGCAGTGGTCAGAGGCCAGGGGCGACCTGGCCGGGTTCGTCGAACGCTGAACCCTTCGCTGTGTTGAACCTTATTCGGGCAAGTGGCGTAGTAGGTGAGCGTGGACTCCGGCGAAGACGTCCTCATCCAGCTCTACGAGCGCTGGCGAGGCCCGTTGCTGCACTACGTGCTGCGGCTGGTCGACGGCGACTACCAGCAGGCAGAGGACGTTGTGCAGGAGACGTTGCTTCGCGCGTGGCGGCACCACGACGAGCTGAACCCGGACGACGCGGCGCCGTGGCTCTACACGGTCGCCAAGAACCTGGTGATCTCCGGCTACCGCCGCCGCAACGCACGGGCGACCGAGGTGCCGCTCGAACCGGTGGACCTGCCACCGGTCAGCGACCAGGTCGAGCACGTGCTGCAGACGTGGCAGATCGCGTCGGCGCTGCGGGCGCTCACGCCTGAGCACCGGACGGTCGTCATCGAGCTGTACTACCGCCGCCGCACCGTCGCGGAGGCCGCGAAAACGCTCGGCATCCCGCCGGGCACGGTCAAGTCGCGCTGTTTCTACGCACTACGTGCGCTGCGCGACGCTTTGGAGGAGAGAGGGGTGACCGAGGCGTGAGCTGCCAGCACGGCGTCGACGTCGGCGCCTACCTCTTCGGATCGCTCGACCTGAAGGAACGATCCGCGTTCGAACGTCATCTCGGCGACTGCGACACCTGCCAGGCCGAGATGCTGCGGCTCGCCCCGCTGCCGGGCCTGCTCGGCCGCCTGTCCCTGGAGGACGTCGAGAAGCTCGACGACCTTCCCGTTGAGCCGCCGCAGCGGAGCAACAACCACCGCCGCGTGCTCGTGCTCTGCGCGGCCGTCCTCGCGACGCTGGCGCTTGCTGGCGGAATTCTGTTCCTGCGGCCTTCACCTGCGCCGACGTGGGCTGCGCAAGATCAGGGAACAGGCGTCGAGGCCAGCGTCTCCATGGTCACGAGGTCGTGGGGCACCGAAATGCGGTTCAAGCTCGGCAACGTGAAGCCGGGCGCGCGGTGCAAGGTCGTGGTGTTCAGCAGGGAGGGTCAGCGCGAGATCGGTGGCTGGTGGGGGTCTGATCATGCCGCTGACGAGGAGATTCCCGGTTCGACGTCGTTTTCGCTTGATCGGATCGATCACCTGGAAGTGTCAGACGAAAGCGGAATCTTGGTTACTCTCCGTCCATAGAAATGCAGGTCACGGCCCGCCTAACGCATCTATCGCAAGCGTTTGGGTACTCTGCCCCGCGTGCATCTCAAGAGCCTGACGCTGAAGGGCTTCAAGTCCTTCGCCTCGGCTACCACGCTGCGCTTCGAGCCCGGCATCACCTGTGTGGTCGGCCCCAACGGGTCCGGCAAGTCCAACGTGCTCGACGCGCTGCGCTGGGTGATGGGCACGCAGGGTGCCAAGGACCTGCGCGGCGGCAAGATGGAGGACGTCATCTTCGCCGGCACGTCCGGCCGCGCGCCGCTCGGCCGCGCCGAGGTGACGCTGACGATCGACAACTCCGACGGCATCCTCCCGATCGAGTACACCGAGGTGTCGATCACCCGCCGGATGTTCCGCGAGGGCGCCACCGAGTACGAGATCAACGGCAGTTCCTGCCGTCTCATGGACATCCAGGAGTTGCTTTCGGACTCCGGCATCGGCCGCGAGATGCACGTGATCGTCGGTCAGGGCCAGCTCGCCGCGATCCTCGAGTCCAAACCGGAGGAACGCCGCGCCTTCATCGAAGAGGCCGCGGGAGTCCTCAAGCACCGCAAGCGCAAGGAAAAGGCGCTGCGGAAGCTGGAGGCGATGCAGGCGAACCTGACGCGCCTCACCGACCTCACCGCCGAACTGCGCCGCCAGCTCAAACCGCTCGGCAAGCAGGCCGAGATCGCCCGCCGCGCGCAGGCCGTCCAGTCCGAGCTCCGCGACTCGCGGTTGCGCCTGCTCGCGGACGACCTGGTGACGCAGCGGGAGAACATCGCGCAGGAAGAGCACGACGAGGCGAAGGCCCGCGAGCGCCGCGCCGAGGTCGAGAAGTCGTTGCAGACCGCGCAGTACCAGCAGAACGAGCTGGAGGAGCGCGTCGCGGCCGACTCGCCGAAGCTGCAGGCCGCGCAGGACACCTGGTACCGGCTGTCCGCTTTGGAGGAACGCCTCCGCGGCACCGTGCGCCTGGCCGCCGAACGCGCGCGGCACCTGTCCGCCGACGTGGACGCGCCGAGCCGCGGCCGTGACCCGGACGACCTCGACCGCGAGGCCGAGGAGACCGCCGAGATGGAGCTGGAGCTCCAGGAGGGCGTGACCGAGGCGCGGATCGCGCTGGCGGAGGCCGTCGAGACGCGGGCCGAGCTCGAGCGCATGGTCTCCCAGGCGGAGAAGGCGCACATCGCGGCCGTCCGCGCGATCGCCGACCGGCGCGAGGGGCTCGCCAGGCTCTCCGGTCAGGTGGAAGCGTTGCGCAGCAAGACGAACGCCACCGCCGAGGAGATCGAACGCCTCTCCGTCACGGTCGTCGAAGCGTCCGAACGCGTCGAGTACGCGTCGATGGAGCTGGCCGAGGCACGCGAGATCACCGGCACCGAGGACGAGGACGACCACGGCCTCGACGAACGCCACCGCCAGGCCGTGCAGTCCAACGACGCGGCGAAGCAGCGCGTCGACGAGCTGGTGAAGGCCGAACGCACCGCGGAACGCGACATCGCCTCGTGGCGGGCCCGCGTCGACGCCCTCTCGCTCGGCCTGACCCGCAAGGACGGCGCGGGCGCTCTGCTCGCGTCCGACGTGCCGGGGCTGCTGGGTTCCGTTGCCGCGCTGCTGACCGTGGAGCCGGGTTTCGAGGTGGCGCTCGCCGCCGCGCTGGGCCCGATCGCCGACGCGGTCGCTGTGTCCTCCGGCGAGGGTGCGCTCGCCGCGCTGAAGCTGTTGAAGGAGAAGGACGCCGGCCGGGCCGGCGTCCTGATCGGTTCGCACGGTTCCACTGTGGACACCTCGCAGTGGGGCTACCTCCCGCACGGTGCGCGGTGGGCCATCGACGTCGTGCACGCCCCCGAGGCGTTGCGTCCCGCACTGGCCCGCGCGCTCGATCGCCTTGCGGTGGTTGAGGATCTGGACTCCGCCGCGCGCCTGAACGGCCGCGCTGTGACGCGGGACGGCGACCTCTTCGGCACGGACTGGGCGGTCGGCGGAACGTCCGGCCAGGGCCAGAGCGTGATCGAGGTCCAGGCTGCCGTCGACGAGGCGCAGGAGGCGCTGGCGACGGCGGAACGCGCGCTGGAGCACGCCTCGGCCGCGTTGGAAGGTGCCCGCGCCGAGCAGCAGTCCCGCCGCACCGTGCTCGACGCGGTCAAGGACGCCATGCAGGAGGCCAAGGTCCGCCAGGCCCGCTCCGGCGAGCGGCTGAACCGGATGGTCGCGGCCGTGCGGTCGGCGGAGGCCGAGGTCAACCGCATCACCGAGCAGCGCGCCAAGGTCGAGCGGTCCCGCGAGGAAGCCCTGATGAAGCTGGGCGAACTCGAAGAGCGGCTGCTGATGGCCGAGGAGGAGCAGACCCTCGACGACGAGCCGGACACCGAGCAGCGCGACGCGCTGGCCGCCGAGCTCGCGCAGGCCCGTCAGGGCGAGATGGACGCCCGGCTCGTGCAGCGCACGGCCGAGGAGCGCGCACGTGCGTTGCAGGGCAAGGCAGACGGACTGCGCCGGGCCGCGCGCGCCGAGCGTGAGGCCCGCGAACGCCACGCCCGCGCCACCGCCCACCGTGCGCGTGGCGCCGTGGTGGCCAAGGCCGTCGTCGCCGGTGGCGAGAGCGCCCTGGAGCGCATCGAGATCTCGCTCGCCCGCGCCGCCCGCGAGCGCGACCTGGCCCAGGAACGCCGTTCGCAGCACGAACTCCTGCTCACCCAGGTGCGCAACGTGGTCCGCGAGATGTCCGGCGAGCTGGAGAAGCTGGTCGACGCCGTGCACCGCGACGAGGTGCTGCGCGCCGAGCAGCGCCTGCGCATCGAGCAGCTCGAAACCAAGATCGCCGAGGACTTCGGCATCGGCCTCGACGACCTGGTCGCCGAGTACGGCCCGGACTGCCTCGTCCCGGCGTCGGCCGGGGAGATGGCGGAGTACGAGGCCGCCAAGGAACGGGGCGAGCCGGTCTCCGAACCGCAGCCGATGCCGTACGACCGCGACACCCAGGCCCGCCGCGCCAAGCGCGCCGAGCGCGACCTGTCGTTGCTGGGCAAGGTGAACCCGCTCGCGCTGGAGGAGTTCGCCGCGCTGGAGGAGCGCTACAAGTTCCTCTCGACGCAGCTCGAGGACATCAAGGACACCCGCCGCGACCTGCTGACGGTCGTGAAGGAGGTCGACGACAAGATCCTCGAGGTCTTCACGTCGGCCTACGAGGACGTGGCGCGCGAGTTCGAGATCGTGTTCAAGGTCCTGTTCCCCGGCGGCGAGGGCCGCCTGGTGCTGACCGAGCCGGGGGACATGCTGACCACCGGCATCGAGCTGGAGGCCCGCCCGCCCGGCAAGAAGGTCAAGCGCCTGTCGCTGCTCTCCGGTGGCGAGAAGTCGCTGGCCGCGGTCGCGATGCTGGTGGCGATCTTCCGCGCCCGCCCCTCACCGTTCTACGTGATGGACGAGGTCGAGGCGGCGCTGGACGACACGAACCTGCACCGGCTCATCGGCCTGTTCGAGCAGCTGCGGGAACGGTCGCAGCTGCTGATCATCACGCACCAGAAGCCGACCATGGAGATCGCGGACGCGTTGTACGGCGTCTCGATGCGGGGTGACGGCATCTCGCAGGTGATCTCGCAGCGGCTGCGGACCCGTGGTGACGAGCCGGCGCCTGCCGCACCCGCGCTGACTGCCGAGCCTGCGGTGACCGCCGAACCTTCAGCGGAACCTGCAGTGGAACCGTCAGTGGAACCTTCACCCGAATTGGCGGAAGTCGAAGCCTCAGAAGGCTGAGATGAGGGCGGTCGGAGCGGTGCCTGGGGGGCTAAGACCAACTCCGACCGCGGCCTCTATCGAACGGGCTGCGCCGGTGCGGTGACCTTCCTCCAGGGGAGGGAGGTCCCCCAAACCACCGCTCGGACGCAGCCCGGGCACCTGCCGGGGTGAGATCCCCCAGAATCAACCTCACCACTTCAGGTGCGCACGGACCACTCTGCCGCACGCACCTTGTGAAAACCTTGTATCCCCAGGTCAGGCCTGGCGTGCGTCCAGCGCCGCCGCCTGCTCGGGCGTCGGCGCGGTGCCACCGAGGTGCACGGGTGCCCACCAGGCACCCTTCTCGTTGGGGTAGCCGGCCTGGGCGATGTCCAGGAGGTCCTGCATCCGCTGGCGCAGCAACGTGTCGCCGGAGTCGCCGGGCAGGGCCTCGAACGGCTCGCCGATGAGGATGGTGATCGGCACGTGCCGCTGGGTCAGGTTCTTCGGACGGCCCTTGGTCCACAGTCGCTGGGTTCCCCACAACGCGACCGGGATGATCGGCACGCCCGCCTCGTGCGCCAGCCGGTTCGCGCCGGACTTGATGTCCTTGACCGTGAACGAGCGGCTGATGGTGGCCTCGGGGAAGATCCCGACGACCTCGCCATCGCGGAGCGCGGACAGTGCCTGCTGGTAGGAGGCCTGGCCCGCGCTCCGATCGACGGGGATGTGGTGCATGCCGCGCATCAGCGGGCCTGCGATCTTGTTCGTGAAGATCTCGTGCTTCGCCATGAACCGCGTGAGGCGTCCGGAGGGACGCGCACCGAAGCCAGCGAAGATGAAGTCGAGGTAGCTGACGTGGTTGGACGCCAGCACGGCTCCACCCGTACGCGGGACGTTGTGCGCCCCTTCGACGGTGAGCCGCAGGTCCAGCACCCGGAACATGAGCTTTGCTGCGGCAATCACCGGGGGATACACACGATCCGACATGCCTCCGAACGGTAGCCGGAAAAGCTACTGCCCGGTAGCGGCCCTTTCGTTGTCTCGGATGACCCTCGGCACACCCGCCAGATCCTCGTCGTTGCAGAGCAGCTTGAGGTCGTAGTACGGGTTGCCCTTGGTGTCGTCGTAGTCGAGATGAACTGCGATGACGTCCACGGGTTCGCCCAGCCAGTCCTGTGTCTGCCGCAGCCACGCCGCGGCACGTTCCAAGGCAGTGGGCAGATCATCGTCTCGGAATTCGACCGGCCGGTACGGAACGCCCTGGACACCGTCCCGGTTGTTCGTCGGCAAGGGCAGGTCGACGGCCACCCCGGATTCGCTGAGATCGAGTTGGATCGTTTCCTCACTCACTGTAGAAGAGTCCCCCACCCTCACCTGGCCTGCAAGCCCGAATCTGGGTGTCGCACCGGCGACCGCCCGCGACGGCGAGCGGGCATACCAGCGCCGGAGTGCTGCCAGGTGTGAGCGTTGTCTCCTCGCGGGTGGACAACTCGCGGAGATGGTTGCGCGCGCACAAACCACCAGGTCGGGGCGGGTGCACCGGTGCCTCCACCACCCACGATGTGGTCTCCGGGAAAACTCCCTCGCTTCGAACGGCCGTGCGAGCAACCATTCCTTCTATGTACGACATCCGTTTCGCCGAACCTGGCGACCTCGGCGCCACGATGGCGCTGCTGGTCCGGCTCCAGGCCGACAAGGCGCACCACATCGGGTACCTCGGTGAGACAGTCGAAGAGCTCCGCGCGGAGCTCGCCGAGTTCGAGCCCAGCTGGGCCGATTGCACGGTGGTCGCCGTCGATGCCGACGACAACATCACCGGCATGCTCAGCGTGGAGATCGACGCGGAGCTGGGCCGCGCGTGGCTGCACGGGCCGTTCGTCGACGTACCTGTCAACCACCCGGCCGGCAGCCGCATCTGGGACCAGAACGCCGACGCGATGTTCCGGCGCGCCACCGAGCTCCTCACCGGCATCACCGACCTCGAGCTGTACGGGCACACCGCCCACCGGCGGCTGGCGGCGTTCGCCGAGCGCCACAAGTTCAGCGCCGGCAAGGCCAGTGCCATCCACATACTCGACAACGGGGAGTTGCGCACGTTGCTGCTGAGGGACGCGAAGTGCCCCAGCGAGCGCGAGATGCGCGTGCTCCCGACCGATCCGCACGTGCACGAGGCCGTGGCCGTGCTGCACGAGCGATGTTTCCCGCGGACCTATCTGTCCGGCAAGCAACTCGTCGAATCCAAACCGGAGAACCGCACCGTCGTCGTCGCGATGGACGGTGAGCGCGTCATCGGGTACGCCGCGGGCAAAGCGCAACCCGAGGAGTACTACATCGACTTCGTGGCCGTGGAACCCGATGTCCGCGGTCAGGGCGCGGGCGCTGCCCTCGTCACCGAACTGCTGTGGAAACTCGCGGCGGAACACGGTGCACGACCGCAGGCCGCCGCGTCGATCCACTCAGGCAACGACTCGTCGCAGAGGATGTTCGCCCGGCTAGGCTTCCGTCTTCACATCGAGCTCGTCGCGTACCGGCACACCGCGTGAGTGCCGCAGTGACAACAACCCACCCACCAGCAAGGTGACCGCCACCCCCAGGGGCGTGTTCCACCAGCCGGTCAACGACTTCAGCTCCGCTGTCGCCCTGCCGAAGTTGATCGTCGGTGTGCTGCCGGCGAACTTGACCCCGAGAATCACGAAACCGACGACCAGCACCGTCGACACGAACGCGATGATCGCGTCCACCTGCGTGACGCGCTTGAAGATGAGGCCGAGGAGGAAGGCCCCGAGCAGCGCACCGTAGGTGTAGCCGGCGATGCCCAGCGCCTGCACCACGATCGGGTCCGCGGTGGTCTTGTTCGAGGAGGCGAACAGACCGGCGCACACGATCAGCAGACCGGCCCACACCAGGGTCCAGATCCGGCCGTGGCGCAGGCGTTCGTCGTCGGTCATCGGGGTCTTGCGGATGCGTTCGTAGACGTCGGTGACCGTGCTGGAAGCCAAGGCGCCCAACGACGACGACAACGCGGCCGCGAGGATGCCGGCGATCACGAAGCCGGACAGGCCCGACGGCAGCGAGTCGACGATGAAGTGCCCGAACAGCTCGTCCTTGTTGCCGAGCTCGAGCCCCTTCACCGGGTCGGCGCCGTTGTAGAACGCCCAGAGCATCACGCCGATGAACAGGAAGAACGCGAACTGCAGGAACACCACGAAACCGGACGCGATCAACGCCTTCTGGGCCGACTTCACGTCCCGCGTGGCCATGAGCCGTTGCACGATCAGCTGATCCGCGCCGTGCGAGGCCATCGAGAGCAGCGCACCGCCGAAGAACGCGGCGATGAACGGGTAGGCGCCCGTCAGCGGTGACGAGGTGAAGTCGAAGATCTGGAACTTGCTGACGTCGGTGGCCTTCGAGAGCCAGCCGTCCGGCAGTTCGCCGGCCAGGAACCAGATCACCACGACGCCGCCGAGGACGTACCAGAGCATCTGGATGGCGTCGACCCACACGACCGCGCGCACGCCGCCGAAGAAGCTGTAGAACACCATCGCGATGCCGAGCGCCAGGATGATCGTCCAGTACGAGGCGTCGATCCCGTACTCGCGCAGCACCAGCTTGATCGGGATGGCGGTGGCGAAGAGCCGGATGCCGTCCGCGAGCAGCCGGGTGAAGAGGAACGTCACGGACGCCGTGGCGCGCATGCCGTCGCCGTACCGCTTGCCCAGGAACGCGTACGCCGTGACGAGATCACCGGCGATGTAGCGCGGCAGCAGCACGAAGCTGACGATGATCCGGCCGACGATGTACCCGAGCGCGAGCGTCAGGTACGTCATGCCGCCCTGCGCGGGCGTGGCCATGTAGGCGATCACCGGCACGCTCAGCACGGTGAGCGTCGACGTCTCCGCGGACACGACCGACAGGCAGACGACCCACCACGAGATGCGCTTCTCGCTGACGAAGTAGTCGGTGGACGACTTCTGCCTGCCGCCGATCCAGATGCCGAGCAACGGCATGCCGACGAGGAACAGGGCGATGATCGCGAGATCTAGTCCGCGCATTTCGGCTCCCCCACTATCAGCTTCGTCATGGCGGTGGTGACGGGCTCCGGCAGCCTCAGCGGCCCGTTGCCGGGCGTGATGCTGCCGAGCAGCCGCGGGCCGGACGCACCGGTCGCGGACGGCGTGTTGCTCGTGATCCCGTGCCACGTCAGGAATCCGAGCAGTGCCGCGAGGTAGGCCTCCTTGCCGTCGCGCGGCAGGCCCACCGAGTCGCTGATCTTCAACGGGATCGGGTCGAGCGCCTTCGTGAGCGACTCGACGAGCACCGGGTTGCGCATGCCGCCACCGGAGGCGACGACGGCGCTCGCGTCGTGCGCGCGGCAGGCGTCCGCGATGGTGCGGGCGGTCAGCTCCACGAGTGTGCGCAGCATGTCCTCGGCCGGCACGGTCGGGAACCCTTGCAGGTACTCGGCGTTGAAGTGCTCCTTGCCCGTCGACTTGGGCCACGGCTTCGCGTAGTACCGGTCCGCGAGGAGCTTCTTGAGGATGTCTTCCCGGACGGTGCCTCTGCGTGCGAACTCACCGTTGGTGTCCTGGCGTCTCTGGCCGTTGGACAGGACTTCCATGACGGCGTCCATCAGCGCGTTGCCGGGCCCGGTGTCGTAGGCGATCGGCGGCGTTCCCGGCCGCACGACGGTGATGTTCGCGATGCCGCCGATGTTCAGCGCGATCGCGGGGGTGTGGCCGACCATGCCGTTGAGCCACAGCGCGTCGAGCGTGCTCGCCAGCGGGGCTCCCTGACCGCCTGCGGCCACGTCCCTGACCCGCAGGTCGGCGATCACCGGCACACCGGTCCGTTCCGCGATCCACGCGGGCTGCCCGAGCTGCAGCGTGCCGAGGCAGTCGCCGTCCTGCACCTCGTGGTGCACGGTCTGGCCGAGCGAGCAGATCAGGTCCGCCGGCAGGTATCCGGCGGCGACTTCGCCGAAAGCCTGCCCGAGCGACGTGTCGAAGGCGCACACTTCGGCGAGGTCCCGTGGTTTCTCGAGCAGATCCTTCGGGAAGGGGTGCTCGGCGTGCTGCACCGGCACGAGTTCGACGACGTCGCCGCAGATCGACAGGTCGGCGACGGCGACGTCGATGCCGTCCATCGACGTGCCGGAAATCAGTCCGATCACCCTCACGACGTGTGGTCTATTCCACACTGTGGTCGGACGCAAGTGCTTTGGTGAAATCTTCGCCTAAATGAGCAATAGATGGTTGGCAGGTCACATGACGGCCTGTGAAACCATGAGCCCGTGCCGACCTCTTCCCTTGTCCTGATCCTGGTCGTCGTGGCGATCGTGCTGATCGCCGCGCTGGTGACCGGTGTGGTGCTGACGCGTCGCCGTCGCATCAGCCTCACCCAGAAGGAGGAGGCGCCGAAGCCCGGCGGCTACGAGGCCACCTCGGGCATCTCGCTGGCACCGGCCAAACCCGTTGAGGCCGTCGAGCACCCGGTCGCCGAACGGACCGAGGTCGACGGCCAGCCGGGTGTCGGTGACGACGCCGCGGTGCCGCGCGACTCGGTGAAGCGCGGGTTCGTCGAGGTCGACCTGCCGGAAGAGGCGTCCGAGGTCGAGGAGATCGAACCGACGGCCGGCCGCCTGGAACGCCTGCGGGGCAAGCTGTCCAAGTCGCGCAACGCGTTCGGCTCCTCGCTGCTGGGCCTGCTGGGCGCAGGCGACCTGGACGAGGACTCGTGGCAGGACGTCGAGGACACGCTGCTGATTGCCGACCTCGGCGCGGCCACCACCAACGAGATCGTGGAGACGCTGCGCGCGAAGATCGCGTCCTCCGCCGTCCGCACCGAGGCAGAGGCGCAGGCGCTGGTCCGTTCGGTGCTGGTGTCCGCATTGGACCCGTCGATGGACCGCGCCCTGAAGGCCCTGCCGCACGCCGGCAAGCCCGCAGTGCTCTTGGTCGTAGGCGTGAACGGCGTCGGCAAGACGACGACTACGGGCAAGCTCGCGCGTGTGCTCGTGGCCGACGGACGCACCGTGCTGCTGGGCGCGGCGGACACATTCCGCGCGGCAGCGGCCGACCAGCTGGAGACCTGGGGCAAGCGCGTGGGCGCGGAGACCGTGCGCGGACCTGAGGGCGGCGACCCGGCGTCTGTGGCCTTCGAGGCGGTCAAGCGCGGGGTGGACACCGGGGTCGACACGGTGCTCATCGACACCGCCGGCCGCCTGCACACCAAGAAGGGCCTGATGGACGAGCTCGGCAAGGTCAAGCGCGTCGTCGAGAAGCAGGCCGTGGTGGACGAGGTCCTGCTCGTGCTGGACGCCACGACCGGTCAGAACGGGCTCACGCAGGCGCGGGTGTTCGCCGAGCAGGTCGACATCACCGGGATCGTGCTCACCAAGCTGGACGGCACGGCCAAGGGCGGCATCGTGTTCCAGGTGCAGCGCGAGCTCGGGGTGCCGGTGAAGCTCGTCGGGCTTGGCGAGGGTGCTGATCACCTGGCGCCGTTCGAGCCTGGCGCGTTCGTCGACGCCCTGCTTGGTTAGACGCTGCTCGGCTGATCTTGTCGGACCCCCTGAGTACGTTGAGATGTAGGGGTTCCCGGCTCGGGGGTACCCCTGCGCAAGCACGTTCAGGCAGTCACGGCCTGATCCGCCAGCCTCTTCGCCACCGCAAGCACTTCAGGCAGGATCCGGGCGACCGCGTCCTTGGTGAGGCGGCCTTCCGGCCCCGACACCGACACGGCCGCGAGCGTCGGTCCACCGATCACCGGTACGGCGATGCACCGGACCCCGAGCTCCTGTTCGGACTCGTCCAGCGCGAACCCGCGCTCGGCGATCTCGTCCAGCGAGTCGAGCAGCTCGGCCGCGTCGGTGATCGTGTTCGACGTGTACGCGGGCAGTCCGGTGCGCTCCAGCAGCGACCGGACCTCCTCGCGCGGCAACTGCGACAGCATCGCCTTGCCGACGCCGGTCCCGTGCGGCAGCAGCCGGCGGCCGACCTCGGTGAACATGCGCATCGAGTGCTTCGACGGCACCTGCGCGACGTAGACGACCTCGTCGCCGTCCAGCACCGCGAGGTTCGCGGTCTCCTCGACCGAGTCGACGAGTTGTGACAGGAACGGGCGGGCCCAGGTGCCGTACTGGCGCGACGCGGTCTCGCCGAGACGGATCAGTCGTGAGCCGAGGGTGTAGCGCCGGTTGCTGTTCTGGCGCACATAGCCCAGCGTGACAAGTGTGCGGATGAGCCGGTGGATCGTCGGGAGCGGCAGGCCGGAGGACGCGGCGAGCTCGGAAAGGGAGGCTTCGCCGCCTGCGTCGGCCAGGCGTTCCAGCAGGTCGAAGGCTCTTTGTAGGGACTGCACGCCACCTGTTGACACGTGCGGCTCCTCTCATTGCAGTTCCGCAATGCAAAAACTATAGTCCACACAGCAAAACCGAGAGAGGTGGATCCAGGTGCAGGTCCTCAGCGAAGAGGCTCTTGAGTTCGTGGCGAAGCTGCACGAGGCGCACGCCGCCCGCCGGGACGAGCTGCTCGCCCTGAGGAAGGAGCGCCGGCCTCTCGGGTTCCTCCCGGAGACGCAGGACGTGCGCGACGGCGAGTGGCAGGTGGCGCAGGCGCCGGAGGCACTCCGGGACCGTCGCGTCGAGATCACCGGGCCCACCGAGCGCAAGATGACGATCAACGCGCTGAACTCCGGGGCCAAGGTGTGGCTCGCGGACCTCGAGGACGCGAACACCCCGCACTGGGACAACGTGGTGCAGGGTCAGGTCAACCTCTACGAGGCGGCGCGCGGGACGATCGAGTTCACGTCGCCGGAGGGCAAGCACTACGCGCTCAAGGGCGGGCCGTACCCGACGATCGTCGTCCGGCCGCGTGGCTGGCACCTCGACGAGCGGAACCTTGAGTTCGGCGGCCGCAAGGCGGTCGGCGCGCTGGTCGACTTCGGGCTGCACTTCTTCCACAACGCCGAACTCGGCGTGCCTTACTACTACCTGCCGAAGATGGAGTCCCACCTCGAAGCACGGCTGTGGAACGACGTCTTCACGACGGCGCAGAAGCTCAAGGGCGTGCCGCACGGCACGATCCGGGCGACGGTGCTGATCGAGACGATCCCGGCCGCGTTCCAGATGGAGGAGATCCTCTACGAACTGCGCGACCACGCGTCGGGGCTCAACGCGGGACGGTGGGACTACCTGTTCAGCGTCATCAAGTACTTCCGGGACGCCGGCGCGGACTTCGTGCTGCCGGACCGCAACAGCGTGACGATGACGGCGCCGTTCATGCGCGCGTACACCGAACTTCTGGTGAAGACCTGCCACAAGCGCGGGGCGTTCGCGATGGGCGGCATGGCGGCGTTCATCCCGAACCGGCGCGACCCGGAGGTCACCGAGAACGCGCTGCGCAAGGTGCGTGAGGACAAGACGCGCGAGGCGACGGACGGGTTCGACGGGTCGTGGGTGGCGCACCCGGACCTGGTGCCGGTGTGCCGCGAGATCTTCGACGGCGTCCTCGGGGACAGGCCGAACCAGATCGACAAGCAGCGGCCGGAGGTGAGCGTGACGGCCGGGCAGTTGCTGGACTTCAAGTCGGCGGGTGGCGCGGCCACGCGTGCCGGGCTGGAGAGCGCGGTCGACGTCGGCGTGCGGTACATCGCCTCGTGGCTGGGCGGCAACGGTGCGGCGGCGATCCACAACCTGATGGAGGACGCGGCCACCGCGGAGATCTCGCGTTCGCAGATCTGGCAGTGGATCAACAACAAGGTCGTGCTGGACGACGGCACGCAGGTCACGCCGGACGCCGTGCGCGAGGTCCTCGGCCGCGTCGGCGGCGAACTGGAGGGTCCGCACGTCGCTGCGGCCGTCGAGTTGTTCGAGCAGGTCGCGCTGTCCGAGGACTTCGTCGACTTCCTGACGCTGCCGGCGTACGAGCGCATCTGATGTACGAGACATCGCTGTCACCCGACGACATCGCGCGGGTGACCGCGCGGTTGTCCACTGTGGAACGCAGCTGGCCGGCGGGGCGTCAGCCCGTGCACACGTGCTACGTGCCCGCCGGTCGCATCATCGCGACGACGATCGAGGACTGGGGCCGTGAGGCGCTCGAGTCGATCGAACCGGAACTTCTCCCGGAACTGCCGGAGGGCGTGCTCGACCGGGTCGAGGCGAAGCTGCGGCGCGAGCCGATCGAGGACCTGCGGATCGACTTCGAGGACGGCTACGGCGCGCCGGAGGACGACGTCGAGGACATGGACGCCGAGAGCACGGCGAATCTCGTGTCCAGGTGGCTGGCGGCCGGCACGGCGCCGCCGTCGTTCGGATTGCGGATCAAGTCGTTCGACACCAAGGCGTTGCGCGAGCGCGGCCTGCGCACGCTGGACATCTTCCTGACAGCATTGGGAGAGGTTCCGCCAGGTTTTGTGATCACTTTCCCGAAGGTGACATCAGTCGACCAGGTCGAGGTGTTCGGCGAGGTCCTCGACCTCTTCGGGAAGGATCTGCGGTTCGAGATCCAGGTCGAGACGACGCAGTCCATTGTGGATGGCGAGGGCAGGCTGGCGATCCCGCGGTTCATCGAGGCGGGCCGCGGCCGGGTGACAGGTCTGCACTTCGGCACTTACGACTACACGGCGGGCTGCGGGTTGTCCGCGGCACAGCAGCACCTGGCGCACGGCGCGTGTGACTTCGCGCGGCACGTCATGCAGGTTTCCGCTGCTGGGACCGGGGTCCGGCTGTCCGACGGCTCCACCAACGTGCTTCCGGTCGGAGATCAGAAGCAGCTCGGCTGGGACACGCACTACCGGCTCACGCGACGATCACTCGAACACGGGTTCTACCAGGGTTGGGATCTGCACCCCGTCCAGCTGGTCACCCGCTATGCGGCCGTTTACGCCTTCTACCGCGAGGGTCTGGACGCGGACGCCAGCCGCCTGAAGTCCTATGTGCAACGCGTCTCAGGAGGCGTGCTGGACGAACCGGCGACCGCCCAGGCGTTGTCATCGTTCTTCCTCCGAGCGGTGGACTGCGGTGCACTCGATCCGGTGGAAGTGCAGGTGGCAACAGGTCTGGACGAGTCAGCACTCCGGGGGCTCGCGACCCGTTCGGGCTGACCGGGTCATCACCCGTTCGTGTGGTTCTGTCAATGGGTCTCGAATGTTCCCGGCAATGGGTGCAGGGTGGCACGCATGAGCATGCGTGCTGGCCTGTGGACCGGGCTGCCCGACCTCGATGCGGCGGAGCACAAGTACCAGGTCGTCGCGTGCGAAGCGGATGTGGACACGCTGATCGGCCTGCTCGGCAGGCCCGCGTGCAACGACGGGTCGCTCGACCACTTCGGCAGGCCGCTCACCTCCGACGGCGATCCCGATCACAACGTCGTGCTCGCCGTGCGGGGCGAGTGGGGCTACATGTACTACGTCGACAACACCTTCATGGGGTGGCCGAAAGGTTCGCCGGAAGCGCCGTACGTCAACGAGAAGTACACCGACTTCCCGCCCGGTGTCGGCGTTCCGCTCGACCTGTACCGGCAGTTGCTCGTCGAGTTCATGAAGTCTGGCGAACGCCCGACAGGAGTGGACTGGTACTGCGAGGCAGATCTCTTCCACTCGTGGCGCGACCAGCAGATGGCCTTGCGGTCAACGGAAAACCGGTGACCTCGGTCTCGTTCGGGTAACAACGAGAGCACGTCGATCGTTGTGCCATCCGTGGCTACTGCTGTGGTGATCGGTGCGGGCGTTGCGGGCCTGTTGACCGCGAAGGCGTTGGAGGACAAGTACAGCCGGGTGATCGTCGTGGAACGCGACAGATTGCCGGCGGAGCCGGAGTACCGCTCCGGTGTTCCTCAGGGAAGGCACGCGCACGGTTTGTTGCTGCGCGGTGCCCAGATCATGGAGGACTTCTTCCCCGGCCTGCGTGACTCGCTGATCGACGCCGGGGCCCAGCTCATGGACGCCGGCGAGGCCCGCGTCCTCACCCCGCACGGCTGGGCCGCGCAGGGCGAGACCGGCCTGCCGATGCTGTCCGTCAGCCGCCCGTTCCTGGAGACCGCGATCCGCCACCGCGTCTCCGCGGAATTCGTTGACAACACAAATGTTCTCGGCCTGCGCTTCAACGGCTCCACTGTGGACGGCGTGCGCGTGCGTCGCAAGGACACCGGCGCGGACGAGGTCATCGAGGCCGACCTGGTCGTGCTGGCCGCCGGCCGCACCGCGAAGCTGCCCGAGTGGCTCGCCGCCGCGGGGGTCGAGGTGCCGGAGCCCGTTTCCGTCGATTCGCGGACAGGTTATGCGACGCGCCTCTACGCGTTGCCGCACAACGACAAGATCGCCATCGGTCAGATGATCAGCGCGCCCGTCCAGCGCCGTGGCTGCTCCGCCACCCGCATCGAGGGCGGCAAGCTGCTGGTCACTCTGCAAGGTGCGGACGGTGATCACCCGTCGAACGACCCCGAGCAGTTCATGGCCTTCGCGCGCTCGCTGGACGTCGGCCTGGCCGATGTCCTCGAAGGCCTCGAGCCGCTGACGCCGATCTACCTCTACGCGCGGACCGCGTCTTCGATGCGCGCCTACGAGAAGGTCTCGAACTGGCCCGCCGGGCTGATCGCCGTGGGCGACGCCGTCGTGACGCTGAACCCGCTGTACGGCCAGGGCATGACGATCGCCGCACTGGAGGCCGAGCTGCTGAGCAAGCACACCGACTTCTCCGCCGAAGGCGTGCGGGCGTTCCAGGCAGCGCTGGCCAAGGTCGCCGCCGGGCCGTTCGGCATGTCCGCGGGCGCCGACGCGCAGTGGGCACCGGACTTCAAGCCGGGCCTGATGAACAAGCTCATGGTGCGCTGGCAGGTCGCGCTCACCCAGGACGTCGACATGGTGCGCCGGTTCCTCAGCGTCATGCACCTGCAGGCACCGCCGACGTCGCTGCTCAGCCCTTCCGCGCTGTGGAAGCTGAGAGGCGCGAAGGTCAACGCCTGAGTTCGGGTTCAATGGGCCTATGAAGGCCTTGGTGATCGGTGGGGGAATCGCCGGCTTGTTGGCGGCTCGGGTGCTGACCGAGTCGTTCGACGACGTCGTGATCCTGGAACGGGACAAGCTGTCGGACGAGCCCGAGTACCGGGCGGGCGTGCCGCAGGGCAGGCACACGCACGGCCTGCTGGTGCGGGGCGGCGAGCTGATGGAGGAACTGTTCCCCGGCCTGCGCGACGAACTCGTGCAGGCCGGCGCGGTGCTGGCCGACGCGGGGGACATGAAGATCCTCAACCCGCTCGGCTGGCTGGCCACGACGCGCATCGGCCTGCCACTGCTGTCGTTGAGCCGCCCGCTCCTGGAGACCCACATCCGCCGGCGCGTCACCGCCAAGATCGTGGACGTTGTGCACATCACCGGGCTGTCGTTCCGTGGCGGTGACGTCGACGGAGTGATCACGCGCGACGGCAGGATCGACGCGGACCTGGTCGTCGACGCGTCCGGCCGGTCGTCGAAGGTGCCTGGCTGGCTCGCCGAGGCGGGGATCACGACACCGGAACCCGAGGTGGTCGACTCCGGTACCGGGTACGCGACCCGGATCTACACCGCGCCGAAGGACTTTCCCGTGGTGTACGCCGAAAGCCTGTCGGCTCCGGACATCTCGCGCGGTGTCGCGGTGATGCGGATCGAGGGTGATCGGCTGATGGTCAGCGCGCAGGGTGCGGTCGGCGATCACGCGCCGCGGGATCCCGACGGTTACCAGGAGTACCTCGACTCGCTTCGGGTGCCGATCTCGGAGTTGCTCGCCGAGGCCGAACCGCTCACGCCCGTCTACCTGTTCGCCCGCACGGCCAGTCGCCGCAACGCCTTCGAGGCCACCGCGAACTGGCCGGGCGGGCTGGTGGCGGTGGGAGACGCGGTGTGCGCGTTCAACCCCGTGTACGGGCAGGGCATCACCGTCGCGACGATGGAAGCCCTGTTGTTCCGGCAGCACAACGACTTCAGCGCCAAGGGCTGCCGGGCGTTCCAGCGCAAGGTCGCGAAGACCGCGCAGGGACCGTGGGCGATGTCCAGCAATGCCGACCGCAGCTGGGTGGAGACCAAACGCGGCGGCCTGCTCGGCTGGTACATCAACAAGTGGCAGGCCGGGATCGTGCACGACCCCGACCTGTTCCGCCGCTTCGTCCGGGTCGTGCACATGGTCGCCTCGCCGGCGAGCCTGCTCAACCCGGTGGTGTTCAGAAGGCTGGCAAAGTACTCCAGGCAAGCCCGGCGTCAGGAGCGTCGTCCCGCAGGATCGACCCCTCGATGAGGCCGTACGGACGGTCCGCGGCGTAGAAGACCTCGTTGTCGTTCTCCAGGCCGAACGCACTGAGGTCCACCAGGAAGTGGTGCTTGTTCGGCATGGAGAGCCGCACCTCGGCGACCTCGGACCGGGCCTGCAGCACGGCCTCGCCCATCGCGTAGAGGGTCTGCTGCAACGACAGGGAGTGCTTGTCCGCGAACGTCTTCAGCAGGATCGAGCGGATCTCCGTGAACGACTTCGCCCAGTCCACATCAGTGCCGACGTAGCGCCAGCGGGCGGTCACCGACGTCGCGAGGATGCGGTCGGTGACCTCCTTCAGCGTCGTGTACGGGTCCTTCGGGTAGCCGTGGAACTCGGAGCCGGTCGACTTCAGCACCACGAGGTCGCGTACGCCCGACACGACCCACGCCTGCGAGCCCTCGATCGTCACGGCGGTCGTGCGCTTCTCGTTCGAGCCCTGGACGAACGAGTGGTCGTTGGCCTCGATCCGCTCCCAGCAGTGCTCGTCGATCAGGATGCGCGCACCCGTGATCGCCTCCTGCGTGCCGACGAAGTGCCGGCCCAGGCGCAGCGCGAACTCCTCGATCTCGCCTACCGGGGTTTCCTTCGCGAACGCGTAGACCGTGTTCTTCTGCGTGTCAGTGGCGAGCACCTTGGCGTTGTCACCGGTCAGGTGCGTGTCGGCGAGGTCTCCCCGCAGCGACGTGCTGACCGTCAGGTCCTTGATCGTGTGCACGGAACCGTTGCGCGACACCGTGACGAGGCGGTTCTCCGCCTTGCCGTACTGGTTGGGGCCCAAGACGATGGCCATGTTGTTCAGCTCCCGATCAGCTTCTGCAGCCGCAAGGCGGCGATCTTCGCGAGTTCGTCGTTGACGACGCGGAGCTCGACGTCCGGCGGGTTGTCCATCCTGCCCGACAGGTTGCCGAGCATCTCCGCACCGCTCAGGCCGGTCGCGCACACCAGGTAGATGTGCCCGAACCGATCCTCGTACGCGGCGTTCGCAGCCGCCAGGCGATCAGCCTGGGAGCTGTCCACACCGGACTGTTCGGTCCGCGACCACTTCGCTGACACCCCACCTGTCTTCTGTCGTTCGCCGATGCGCGGGTGCCCGGCGATCGCGCCGAGCACCTCCTCGTCGGAAAGTCCTTGTGCGGCAACCGAAGAAGCCGCGAGGAGTGCATCCATCGACGCGTACGGCCTGCCCGCCACTATCGCGTCGACCCAGCGGGGTACCGCGAGGCACTCGGTGAGCAGAGGTCGCAGTTCGGCCTCCGGGGCGGCGTTGAAGCTCTCCACGGCTCTCCAAGTTTCTGTATCGCGGAATCTAGATTCCACATTCTTGACCGCAGCCAAGTGAGATGTCTAGTGTCTCCGTAGAGCGAAATTCAACTTCCGCAATGTGGAAGGACAGGCCAGAAGATGTTCGACGCAAACCTCTCCATGCTCTTCACCGAGCTGCCGTTGCTGGAGCGCCCGGCCGCGGCGCGGGCCGCCGGGTTCGACGCGGTCGAGATCTGGTGGCCGTTCGCGGAGGCCGTACCCGAGACGCGCGAGATCGAGGCGTTCGAGAGCGCGATCCACGACGCGGGCGTGCGCCTGGTCGGCCTCAACTTCTTCGCGGGCGACATGCCGGCGGGTGACCGCGGGCTCACCTCGTGGCCCGGCCGGGAGACCGAGTTCCGGACGAACGTCGAGGTCACCGTCGCCATCGCGGCCCGCCTCGGCTGCCGCACGCTCAACGCACTGCACGGCAACTTCGAGACCTCCGCGCAGACCATCTCGAACTACCGCTTCGCCGCCGACGTGGCTGCCGAGGCCGGCGCGCAGCTGGTCATCGAGCCCCTCAGCGGCGCGCCCAAGTACCCGATCAAGACCGCCCAACAGGCGTTCGACGTCATCGACCAGGTCGACCGCGGCAACGTGAAGCTGCTGGCCGACCTGTACCACCTCGCCACGAACGGCGACGACCTCGACACCCTCGCCGACCACGTCGACCTCATCGGTCACGTGCAGATCGCCGACGCTCCCGGACGCGGTGAGCCCGGCACCGGCGAGCTCGACATCTTCGGGCACCTCGCGAAGCTGCGAGCCAACGGCTACACGGGCTTCGTGGGCGCCGAGTACAAGCCCGTCACCCACTCCTTCGCTTGGAGGGATCAAGCATGACCAGGATCGGTTTCATCGGACTCGGCATCATGGGCAGCCCGATGGCGGCCCACCTCGTAGCCGCCGGGCACGACGTGACGGGCTTCGACCTCAGCTCCGCCTCGCTCGAGAAGCTGGTGGAGCAGGGCGGGACGGCCGCGAGGACCGCCCAGGACGCAGTCACCGGCGCCGAGGTCGTCATCACGATGCTGCCGAACCACCCGCAGGTGGAGGAGGTCGTCAACAGCATCACGTTCGACGACGGGACCCTGCTGATCGACATGAGCACGATCCGGCCGTCGACCTCGATCGAGATCGCGAAGAAGCTGTCGCACGTCCGCGTGCTCGACGCGCCGGTCAGCGGTGGCCAGACCGGTGCGGTGCAGGCGTCGCTGAGCATCATGGTCGGCGGTGAGGAGAAGGACTTCGCGGCGGCCAGGCCGTTCCTGGAGGTCGTCGGCAAGACGATCGTGCACGTCGGGCCGCACGGCGCCGGCCAGGTGGTGAAGGCCGCGAACCAGCTGATGGTCGGCGGTATCTACGCCCTGGTCGCCGAGTCGATCGTGCTGCTGGAGGCGTCCGGCGTCGACCCGAAGGCGGGCCTGGACGTGCTCGCGGGCGGCCTCGCGGCGAACCGGATCCTCGACCTCAAGCGCGAGAGCATGATCGCGCGCGAGTTCCAGCCCGGCTTCCGGATCGATCTGCACCACAAGGACATGGGCATCGCACTGGACGCGGCACGCGCCGCCGACGTCGCGCTGCCGGTCACCAACCTCATCGCCGCTCTGGTCGCGGCGGGACGCGCGCAGGGTTACGGGTCGCTCGACCACTCCGCGCTGCTCAAGGTCATCGAGAACTTCGCGGGAAGGGCCTGATATGCCGAAGATCCCAGTCATGCAGGCCGTCGTCGAGGTCCTGAAGTCCGAGGGCATCGACACCGTGTTCGGCTGCCCCGGCGCCGCGATCCTGCCGCTGTACAAGGCGATGGAGGAAGACGGCGGCATCGAGCACCTCATCGTGCGGCACGAGGAGGGCGCCACGCACATGGCCGACGGCTGGTCGCGCACGACCGGCAACGTCGGTGTCGCGATCGGCACCTCCGGCCCGGCCGGCACGAACATGATCACCGGCCTGTACACCGCACAGGCCGACTCCGTGCCGATCCTGTGCATCACCGGCCAGGCGGCGGTGTCGAAGCTGCACCAGGAGGCGTTCCAGGCCGTCGACATCGTCTCGATCGCCGCTCCCGTCACGAAGTGGGCGGTGCAGGTCAAGGAAGCCGCGCAGATGCCGTGGATCTTCCGCGAGGCGTTCCGGATCGCCCGCTCCGGCCGGCCGGGTCCGGTGCTGATCGACCTGCCGATCGACGTGCAGAAGCAGGAGATCGAGTGGGACTCCTCGATCGACGAACCGCTGCCGGTGATCAAAAGCGCGCCCTCCGACGCACGGGTGGAACGGGCGCTGGAGATGCTGCTGGCCGCCGAACGCCCACTGCTGCTGGCCGGTGGCGGTGTCATCCTCGGCGAGGCGTCCGCCGAGCTGCTGGACCTGGCTGAGTTCCTGCAGATCCCGATCCAGGCCACGTTGATGGGCAAGGGCGCCATCGACGAGGACCACCCGCTCTACGCGGGCATGACCGGCATCCAGACCTCGCAGCGCTACGGCAACGCGTCGTTCCTGGAGAGCGATCTGGTGCTGGCGCTCGGCGCGCGGTTCGGCGACCGGCACACCGGTGACCTCGCGACCTACCGCGGTGACCGGAAGTTCATCCACGTCGACGTCGAACCGACCCAGATCGGCAAGGTCTTCGGGCCGGATCTCGGGATCGTGGCCGACACGAAGGTGTTCCTGCAGGCGTTGCTCGAGAAGGCTCGTTCACGGGGCCCGCGCGCGGCGGGCGAGTGGGTCGACCGCTGCCAGGAGCTGAAGCGGACCCTGTTGCGGCACGAGGACTTCGACACCGTGCCGGTCAAGGCGCCGCGGGTGTTCAAGGAGATCAACGACTTCTACGGCCCGGACACCTACTTCGTCACGGCCATCGGGCTCTACCAGATCTGGTCAGGCCAGCACCAGAAGGCGCACAAGCCGCGGCACTACCAGGTCTGCGGCCAGGCAGGCCCGCTCGGCTGGGAGATCCCGGCGGCGATCGGCGTGAAGAAGGCCCAGCCGGACGCCGAGGTCGTGGGCATCGTCGGCGACTACTCGTTCCAGTTCCTGGTCGAGGAGCTCGCGGTCGGCGCGCAGTACGACGTGCCGTTCGTGCTGATCATGCTGAACAACGAGTACCTCGGCCTGATCCGGATGGCGGAGGACCACGGTGGCTACGACATGAAGTACGAGGTCGACATCCACTACGACACCACCGGCTCGGACAACGTGAAGATCATGGAGGCCTACGGCTGCTCCGGCATCCGGGTGGCCGATCCCGGCGAGATCCGCAGCTCGCTGGAGTGGGCGCGCAAGGAGGCCGACCGCACCTCGCGGCCGGTGCTCGTCGAGATCATGATCGAGCGCGAGGGCAACACCGCGAACGGCACGTCCATCGCCGCCATGCGCGAGTACGAGCCCCTCCCGTGAGTTGTTCGAGCGCACGCGGGGAGCTTTCGTGCACTTGGAGCGCACGAAGGGGCCCCGCGTGAGGAAAAACAGGCCCGTGATCATCGCGCCGGACAAGTTCAAGGGCTCGCTCACCGCCCCGCAGGTCGCCACCGCCGTCGCGCGCGGCCTGCGGGAGGCGGCCCCGGACGTGGACGTGCGCCTCCTCCCGGTGGCCGACGGCGGCGACGGCACCGTCGACGCCGCCGTCGCCGCCGGGTTCATGAGGGTGGGCCGCTGGGTCACCGGGCCCGTCGGCAAACCCGTTCCCGCGTCGTTCGCGGTGCGGGGCACGACCGCCGTGGTCGAGGTGGCCGCGGCGGCCGGGCTCACGTTGCTGGAGAAGCCCGCGCCTCTCGAAGCGACGAGTCACGGCGTCGGCGAGCTGCTGAAGGCCGCGCTGGACCTCGGCTGCACGACGATCGTGCTCGGCCTGGGCGGCAGCGCGTGCACGGACGGCGGCGCCGGGATGCTGGAGGCGCTGGGCAAGGCGTCGTTCGACGGCGTCGACCTGGTGCTGGCCTCGGACGTCGACAACCCGCTGCTCGGGCCCTCTGGCGCGGCGGCGGTCTACGGGCCGCAGAAGGGCGCCTCACCCGACCAGGTGGAGATCCTCGAAGCGCGCCTCGAAGCCTTCGCGGCCCGCGTGGGTCTCGAGTACGCGGAACGGCCAGGAGCCGGTGCGGCCGGCGGGATCGGGTTCGCGGCCTTGGCGGTGCTGGGCGCCAGGTTCCGGCCAGGCATCGAGGTGGTGCTGGAGCTGGTCGGGTTCGCCGAGGCCGTCGCCCAGGCGAGTCTGGTGATCACCGGCGAAGGGTCGCTGGACGCGCAGACCCGTCACGGCAAGGCGCCGTTCGGGGTGGTCAAGGCCTCGGGTGACGTGCCGGTGGTCGCGGTGGCGGGGCAGTGCTCGGTCGCGCCGGGCGACCTGGGGTTGAAGGCCGCCTACGCGCTGTTGGACGTCGAACCTGACGTCACCAGGTGCATGGCTCAGGCAGAGTCCCTGCTGGGAGAGCTCGGCGGTCGCATAGCGCGGGACTGGGTGTCAGAGTGAGCGGCATGGACCTGGTCTTCCGCGCCCGCAGGGTCATCACCCCGCAGGGCGAGATCGCGTGCGATGTCGGGGTGGTAGACGGCCGGATCGTGGCCGTCGAGCCGCATCTCGACTCGCCGAACGTCGTGCACCTCGCGGACGACGAGGTGCTGTTGCCTGGCCTGGTCGACACGCACGTGCACGTGAACGACCCCGGCCGCAGCGAGTGGGAGGGCTTCGAGACCGCCACTCGAGCCGCCGCTGCCGGTGGTGTCACCACGATCATCGACATGCCGCTCAACAGCATCCCGCCGACGGTCGAGGTGGCGGCGCTGGAGATCAAGCGCAAGGCCGCGGCGGTGGTGTCGGTGGACGTCGGGTTCTGGGGCGGCATCGTCCCCGGCAACCTGGCCGACCTCAAGCCGCTGCACGAGGCGGGCGTCTTCGGCTTCAAGTGCTTCCTGCTGCACTCCGGCGTGGACGAGTTCCCGGCGGTGAGCACCACGGAACTCGAAGCGGCACTGAGGGAACTGGCGACGCTCGACGCGTTGACGATCGTGCACGCCGAGGACGCGCACACGGTCCGCGACTCCGAGCCGGACTACGCGGGATTCCTCGCGTCACGGCCGCGCGAGGCAGAGAACCGGGCGATCAGCGACGTCGTGGAGCTGACCCGCAAGACCGGTGCCCGCACGCACATCCTGCACCTCTCGTCGTCGGACGCGCTCTCGATCCTCGAGGCAGCCAAACGGGAGAGCCTGCACATCAGCGCGGAAACCTGCCCGCACTACCTCACGTTCACCGCCGAGGAGATCCACGACGGGCAGACGGAGTTCAAGTGCTGCCCGCCGATCCGTGAGGAGTCGAACCGCGAGGCGCTGTGGCAGGGGCTGCGCGACGGCATCATCGACCTGGTCGTCAGCGACCACTCGCCGAGCACGGTCGAGCTGAAGGCGGGCGACTTCGCCACGGCGTGGGGCGGCATCGCGTCGTTGCAACTCGGCCTGCCCGCGGTGTGGACGGGGGCACGCGCACGCGGCTTCCAGCTCACCGACGTCGTCCGCTGGATGGCGGCGCATCCGGCGCGCCAGGTCGGGTTGACGTCGAAGGGCGCCATCGAACCCGGCAAGGACGCGGATCTCGTGGTGTTCGCACCGGACGAGACCTTCGTGGTGGACAAGAACGCGCTCCACCACCGCAACCCCGTCACGCCGTACCACGGCCGTGAGCTGAACGGCGTCGTGCGCCAGACGTGGTTGCGTGGCAAGGAAATCAGCCAGACGCAAGGCAAGTTGCTACGTAGAGGAGAAGCATGACGGAGTGGACCCGGCTGCCCGATCTCGCCTCGCGCGCGGTCGGGGGTGGTGTGGTGTGGGCGAACGACGAGCTGTTCGCCGAGCGGGAGAACCTGATCAAGCCCGCCGAGCCGGTCTACCAGACCTACACCTTCGGCCACAAAGGACAGATCTACGACGGCTGGGAGACCAGGCGCCGACGTGAGGCCGGGGTCGACCAGGCGGTGATCCGGCTCGGCATGCCCGGCACCGTGCGCGGGGTCGTCGTCGACACGGCGTTCTTCAAGGGCAACTACCCGCCGTTCTGCTGGGTAGAGGGTGCCCAGGTCGACGGCTACCCGGCCGCCGGCGAGATCACCGAGTGGTTCCCGCTGGTCGAACGCTCCGCGCTGAAGGGCGACGAGAAGCACTACTTCGACGTCAGCGAAGGTCGTCGCGTCACGCACGTCCGCCTCACCATGGACCCGGACGGCGGCATCGCCAGGCTGCGCGTGCACGGCGAGCCGATCGCCGATCCGCGGCTGCTCGTGGGAGGCATCGATCTCGCGGCGCTCGAGAACGGCGCGGTGGTCACCGGCTGCAGCAACATGTTCTACAGCTCGCCCAACAACCTCATCGCCCCCGGCCAGGCCACGGTCATGGGCGAGGGCTGGGAGACCGCGCGCCGGCGCGACGACGGCAACGACTGGGTGTCACTGCGGCTCGCCGCGCCCGGTGTCGTGCGGCTGGTCGAGCTCGACACGAGCCACTTCAAGGGCAACGCGCCGGGCTGGGCGTCCGTCAGCGCGTGCGACGAACGCACGGACCCCGAGGCGTGGTTCGACCTGCTGCCGCGCACCCGGCTGCAGCCCGACACGCGGCACCGGTTCGTGGTGGACAGCGCAGAGGCGACTCAGGTGCGGCTCGACATCTATCCGGACGGAGGCATGGCACGCCTCCGAATCATCGGTACCCCTACGAGTGATGGCCTAACACACCTTCAGGAGATGTGGGCCAAAACGACTAACTGAGGGTGGTTGTCCGACCACGGTCTGATTCTTCTCCCTACCTCAGTTGGTTGTCTGCGTCACACGGATGGTGAAACGTTTCCTCCCGAAAGTTCGGGGATCTAGGGAGGAAATCCATATGCAACCGATGATGCGCGTCTTCGGGGCCGCGCTCGCGAGTTCTGCATTGGTACTGGGAAGTTCGTCGGCCGCTTTCGCGGCTCCGGAAGGGCAGCCGGAGTACCAGGCCGGCGCGATCGACTGGAAGCCGTGCACCGAGGTGCCGACGGTCGACTGCGGCTTCCTGGAGCTGCCGGTCGACTACGCCAAGCCGAACGGTGAGAAGTTCCAGTTGGCCGTCTCGCGCAGAAGGGCGAACGACCAGGCGAACAAGATCGGCTCGATGGTCATCAACCCCGGTGGCCCCGGCGGCTCCGGTGTCGACTTCTCGTTCGGCGCGGACCGCTACTTCAGCAAGGAGATCGTCGACAAGTTCGACGTCATCGGGTTCGACCCGCGTGGCGTCGCCCGCAGTCAGCCGATCAAGTGCTCGGCCGACCTGATGCAGAAGGCGCCTTCGGCCTACCCGAAGAACGCCGCCGAGTACGACCAGCTGGTCGCGTTCAACAAGGAACTGCGGGCGGACTGCCGCAAGCAGTCCGGCGCGATCTTCGACCACGCCTCGACCGCCGAGGTGGCGCAGGACATCGACGCGATCCGTCGTGCGCTGGGTGAGAAGAAGATCAACTACTACGGCGTCTCGTACGGCACGATCATGGGTCAGCACTACGCGGAGCGGTACGGCAAGAACATCCGCGCCATGATCATCGACTCGAACATGGACCACAGCCTCGGCACGTGGAAGTTCCTCGAGACCGAGGCGCGTGGCGCGGAAGACATGTTCAACGAGTGGGTCAAGTGGAGCGACCGCACGCCGACGTCGCCCTTCTACGGCAAGGACCTGCGAAAGATCTGGAATGACCTGCTCGCCAAGGCCGACCGCGGTGAGCTGAAGGACCCGAACGGCCGCGTGATCACCGCCGAGAACCTCGGTGCCAACGTGGTCGGCATGGGTTACGGCCCTGCCTTCAAGCCGTTCGCGGACTACGTCGCGAGGCTCGCGGCCGGTGCGCCGGTGTCTGCGAAGTTCGCCGAGGGTGAGACCTTCGAGAACCCGTTCGCGGGTGTCTTCTGCAACGACTACAACCTGCGCGTCAGCTCGTACGGCGAGTACAAGGCGCTCAACACCATGGAGAAGCGGGTCGCGCCGAACACGCGCGGTTCGTCGATCGGTCACGGCGCCATGATGGGCTGCGTCGGGTACCCGAAGGCCACGAACTCGCAGCGGCCGCTGAAGATCAAGAACGCGCCGAAGATCCTGCTGACCAACTCGCGCTACGACACGGCGACGGTCTACGAGTGGGCGGTCAACGCGCACCGGCAGTCCCGTGACACCACCGTCTTCGTGACCTACGAAGGCTGGGGCCACGGCGTCTACGACCGCAGCGAGTGCACGCTCAAGATCAACAACGAGTACCTCGTGTCGCTGAAGCTGCCGCGCAGCGGCACCACGTGCGCCGCGGTGGAGCCGCCAGCTCAGGAAGCGGGTGCGCTGACCGCGAAGCGCCCGGTTCCGGCTGGTCCGTTCTCGCTGCGCTGATAGTCAGGTCGCGGACTACACCTTCGGCGCATACGTCCGGGGGTGTGGTCCGCGCATGGCTGACCTCGCGGGAAGGGTGCGTGGGGTGCGCTTCGCGTTCACGGCAGCAGGTGTGGCCGTGGGTGTTCGCCGTGCTGGGCGCAGCCCACCGTGTCCAGCGATCGTGCTCGGCACGGCCGAATGCCCCGGAAGGGGGAGGCGTTGGGCTACTTCTCGTAATCAGCTCGGGGCCGTGAGGTGGCCGAATCGAGACCGTGAACCCCGCGAAACGCGGACGTAACAAGGAGCGCCCCACAGTTCACCTCCGCGAAACGTTCCACGTAAGTGGGTGAAACAGGACATCTCGATGCTCCCCTGCAACCGACGTGCAGTGGAGGTCGAAGTGGATACAGGGGACACCGCCTGGGTGCTCACCAGCGCCGCCTTGGTGCTGCTGATGACGCCGGGCCTTGCCTTCTTCTACGGAGGCATGGTCCGTTCGAAGAGCGTGCTCAACATGATGATGATGAGCTTGGGCGCCATGGCCGTGGTGGGTGTCCTCTGGGTGCTGTTCGGGTACTCGACGGCATTCGGCGCGGACGTCGCCGGCGGCCTGGTGGGCAAGCCGTTCGAGTTCTTCGGCCTTGACGGCCTGCTGGCCGCGGACTCGCTCTCGGGCAAGATCCCGAGCACGGTGTTCGTGGCGTTCCAGGCCATGTTCGCGATCATCACGGTCGCGCTGATCTCCGGCGCCATCGCCGACCGCGCCCGCTTCGGCCCGTGGCTGCTGTTCGCCGGCCTCTGGGCGACGATCGTGTACTTCCCGGTCGCGCACTGGGTGTTCGACTTCGACGGCAAGGACGAGGCCGGCAACGTCATCGACCCCGGTGGCTGGATCGCCAACAAGCTCCTCGCGATCGACTTCGCCGGTGGTACCGCGGTCCACATCAACGCCGGTGCGGCTGGTCTCGCGCTCGCGATCGTGCTCGGCAAGCGCGTCGGCTGGCCGAAGGAGCCGATGAAGCCGCACAGCCTGCCGCTGGTCGTGCTCGGCGCCGGTCTGCTGTGGTTCGGCTGGTTCGGCTTCAACGCCGGTTCGGCCCTGGGCGCCAACGGCCTCGCCGGTGTCACGTTCATCAACACGCTCGTCGCCACCTGCGCCGCGATGCTCGGCTGGCTGCTCACGGAGCGCATCCGTGACGGCAAGGCCACCACGCTCGGTGCCGCGTCCGGTGTCATCGCCGGTCTGGTCGCGATCACGCCGGCCTGTTCGTCGGTCACCCCGATCGGTGCCATCGCGATCGGCGCGATCACCGGTGCCCTCTGCGCCCTGGCCGTGTCGCTGAAGTACCGCTTCGGCTACGACGACTCGCTCGACGTCGTCGGCGTGCACCTCGTCGGTGGTCTCTCCGGCACGATCCTGATCGGCCTGTTCGCCAGCGAGTCGGCCCCGGCCAAGATCAACGGTCTGTTCTACGGCGGCGGCTTCGACCAGCTCTGGCGTCAGGCCGTCGGTGCGTTCGCGGTGCTGGGCTACTCGTTCGTGCTGAGCCTCGCGCTCGGCTACCTGGTGAAGTTCACCGTCGGCTTCCGCGCGTCGGAAGAGGCCGAGGTCGCCAGCATCGACGAAGCTGAGCACGCTGAGCGCGCCTACGAGTACGGCAGCCTCACCGGTTCCCGTGGTGCGAGCAAGGCCAGTGTGACCGCGGGCGCGACCGCGGTTCTCGAGGGGAGCAACAAGTCATGAAGCTGGTCACCGCGATCATCAAGCCGTTCACGCTGGACGACGTGAAGAGCTCCCTGGAACAGCTCGGGGTGCTGGGCATGACCGTCAGCGAGGTGCAGGGCTACGGCCGCCAGAAGGGCCACACCGAGGTCTACCGGGGCGCCGAGTACTCCGTGGACTTCGTGCCCAAGATCAAGATCGAGGTCGTCATCGACGACACCGCCGTCGAGAAGGTGCTGGAAGCGGTCGTCGAGGCCGCCCGCACCGGCAAGATCGGCGACGGCAAGGTCTGGGTCACCCCGGTCGAGACCGTTGTCCGCGTCCGCACGGGTGAACGTGGATCGGATGCGCTCTAACTGCAGTTTCTAAATTGGGGAGACGGCCCGTGGAGAACAACGAAACGGCCGTCGTCACGGCTGACGACCTGGTGCGAGCACGCGAACGCCTGCTCACGCCAGGTCGTCGTCGCTTGACCGCCGAACCGCTGCGCGAGGCACTCGTGGACCTGCACGAGTTCTGGCTCACCAAACACGCGGGGGGAGCGGGGATATCCGGATCGGGTATCGCGCTCGTGGCGGTCGGCGGGCTGGGGCGGCGCGAACTCGTGCCCTACTCCGACCTCGACCTGGTCCTGGTGCACAACGGCGTCAAGAACATCGACGAGATCGCCGAGAAGCTCTGGTACCCGCTGTGGAACTCCGGCATCGGGCTCGACCACTCGGTCCGCACGGTCGGCGAGGCGCTCAGGGTCGCCGCCGGTGATCTGCGGACCGCGCTGGGACTGCTGGACATCCGGCACATCGCCGGTGACCAGGAGGTCTCGCAGAAGCTCGCCGAGGGGGCGCGCCAGGCGTGGCGCGGCAACGTCCGCAACCGGCTGGACGAGATCGCCGAGTCGTCGCAGAAGCGCTGGGGCCGCAGCGGCGAGATCGCGCACCGCGTCGAACCCGACCTGAAGCACGGTCGCGGCGGGCTGCGGGACATCACGATCCTGGACGCGCTGTCGCTCGCGCAGCTGGTGGACCGGCCGTCCGCGGACGTCGGCGAAGCACGCAAGTTGCTGCTCGACGTGCGCACCGAACTTCGCCGCGTGGCGCGGAAACCGCGTGACGTGCTGCGGGCCCAGGACGGCGACGAGGTGGCCTCCGCGCTCGGGCTGGCCGACCGGTTCGCCTTGGCCCGTTCGCTTTCTTCTGCCGCACGCACGGTCGTCTACGCGTTCGACGTGGCGCTGCGGACCGCTCGTGCCGCCGCTCCGAAGCGCGGGCTCGGGGCCTTCCTGCGGGGCCAGCCGCCGCGCAGACCGTTGGACGAAGGCGTTGTGCTGCACGGCTCCGAGGTCTCGCTGGCCCGTGACGCGATCCCGAGCCGTGACCCGGCGTTGTTGTTGCGCGTCGCGACGGCGGCGGCGCGGAGCAAGCACCCGATCGCGGCCGGCACCCTGACCCGGCTCGCGGACTCGGCGCCGGAGCTGCGCCAGCCGTGGCCACGCGAGGCCCGCGAGGAGCTGCTGGCGTTGCTGGGCAGCGGCAGCGGGCTCGTGGACGTCGTGGAAGCGTTGGACCGCACGGGTTTGTGGGGCCGGCTGTTCCCCGAGTGGGGAGCGGTGCGGGACCTGCCGCCGCGCGACGCCGCGCACATGTGGACGGTCGACCGGCATCTCGTGCAGACGGTCGCGCACGCCGCGCGGCTGGCGACCACGGTGTCGCGGCCGGACCTGTTGCTGCTGGGCGCGTTGATCCACGACATCGGGAAGGGACGGCAGCAGGACCACTCCGAGGTCGGCGCCGCGCTCGCGACCCAGATCGGTGAGCGGCTCGGGTTGTGGCCGCAGGACGTCGAGACGTTGTCCGCGATGGTGCGCCACCACCTGTTGTTGCCGCACACCGCGACCCGGCGCGACGTCGAAGACGAGGCGACCGTGCACCGGGTGGTCGAGACGCTCGGCGGCGACGCGGTACTGCTCGAACTGCTCTACGCCCTGTCGGAGTCGGATTCTCTCGCGACCGGTCCTGGCGTGTGGACGGACTGGAAGGCGGCACTGCTCGCCGACCTGGTGGCACGCTGCCGCACGGCGATGGCCGGGGACGCGTTGCCCAAACCGGAACCGCTCGATCCCGCTCACGTGGCGATGGCGGAACGTGTTGCGGCGTCGGGGAAACCGGACGTGCTGCTGGAGAAGCAGGACCACGCGGCGATCGTGACGGTGCTGGCACCGGACCGGCCGGGCATGCTGTCCAAGGCGGCCGGTGTGCTCGCGCTGAACTCGCTGGAGGTCCACGCGGCGACGTTGCGCTCGCACGGTGGAGCGACCGTGGACGCGTTCACCGTGTCACCGCGGTTCGGCTCGCTGCCGGACGCCACGCTGCTGCGCGAACAGCTTTCCAGGGCGATCGAGGGTTCCCTGCCGCTCGCGGACAAGCTGGCCGCGAAGGAACGCGACTACGGCGGCCCGCCGCTCGACCCGCCGCCCTCGAAGGTGCTGTGGTTCGACGACGAGGCGACCGGCGCGGTGGTGCTGGAACTCCGCGCGGCCGACCGGATCGGACTGCTGCACCGCGTCGCCGGCGCACTGGAGCAGTGCGGGGCGGACGTGCGATGGGCGCGCGTGTCCACATTGGGCGCGACCGTCGTGGACTCGTTCAGCCTCGCGGGCAGCGATCTGGATCGGCGCCGAATCGAACGGGCCGTGCTCGACGCGGCCAGGTAGTAGTTGAGTAGCTCTACGCACAACCACTCCGGGTGCTCACGCTCCTGCGCACTTCTGGAACTTGGCAGTCTTTGAGGTGTCCGGAAAGCGTCCTCGAGGGGTGGAACACTTTCTGGACGGGCAGGCCCGGCCGGGGCAGGCTGACGGTGATCGTTCACGGCGCCGGGGGAGGCACCGCGTAAACCACCGACAGCGGCTCCGGCCGGTGTTTCCCCTTGTGCGCCAAAGGCTTGGGAGGGCCGTCGTGCGCAGATCCGTCTTAGTCCTGTCCACTTTGCTGACGATGGGGATGGCGGCGGCACCGGCCGTCGCCGATCCCGGTTTCACCGAGCTGAGCCGGCTTCCCGGTGACCTCGGCAGCAGGCCGTCGGTGATGAACGACGCCGGTGAGGTCGCAGGGGAGTCGATCACCGGCAACGCCCGGCACGCCGTGCGGTGGAGCCGGGACGGCAAGGCCACCAGGCTGCCGGACCTCGGCGGTGGTGAGTCGATGGTGACCGGCCTCAACAACAGCGGTACCGCGATCGGTGCCGCCGCCAGGACGACCTTCGACTGGCCGGCCGTGCGCTGGGACGGCGACCAGATCACCGTGCTGGCCACGCCGCCCGGTGTCACCGCCACGGGTGCGTGGGGGATCAGCGAGACGGGCGTCATCGTCGGTAGCGCGGTCGTCGGCCAGGAACGCAAGGCCGTGAAGTGGGTCGACAACAGGCTGACCGTGCTGGCGACCCCGCCGGGTGCCTGGACCGCCAACGCGTCCAAGGTGAACGACCGCGGTGTCATCGCGGGCACGGCGACCTTCGCGGACAACAGCGTCCACGTCGTGCGCTGGGACGCGCAGGGCCGCGTCTCCGACCTCGGCTCCTTCGGCGGGCCGGTCGAACTCCGGGCGATCAACGCCTCCGGTGTCGTCGTCGGGTCCGGGTACGACCCGCGCACGACCCAGACGCGTCCGTTCCGCAGCAACGCCTCCGGCGGGTTGGACGACCTCGGCGTCGGCTCCGGTGGGAGCGCGCGTGCGTACGACATCAACGACTTCGGTGACGTCGTGGGCGACTCCCTGACCAAGGAGCCCCGCTGGCTGCCGGAAGGCTGGCGCCCGGACGGCTCGTTCAGGTCTCTGGAGCAGGCTCCCGGCGACCCGGCCGACCTGAGCGGGAGCAGGGTGCTGGCGATCAACAACGCGGGCCTTGCAGTCGGTGAGTCGCGGGGCTTCCCGGTGCGCTGGAACAGCGACGACCAGCTCGTCGTGCTGCCGAAGAAGCCTGGTGGCGCAGCCTCGGCGTCCCTGGTCAACCGGTCCGGCCTCACCGCGGGCATCGTGCACGACGGTGGCTTCCCGCAGGCGGTTCTCTGGCGTTGAGAGCGGTTCCACGCCCTGGACAACGATGACAGGGCTGGGGCAGGCTGACTCTTCGTTGTTCTGACTGGGGAGGAACACGATGAGAATCGCATTGGTGGCTGCCGTCGCGGCGGCCTTGATCACCACGCCGGCCGCTCATGCGGCACCGGCGGTCGAGGACCTCGGCACGTTGCCGGGTGACCTCAGAAGCACCGCGCAGGACATCAACGAATCCGGTTCGATCGCCGGTGTCTCGATGGGCACCGGCACCGCGCAGCACGCAGTGCGGTGGGACCGCAACGCACCGATCAAGAAGCTCAACGATCTCGGCTTCGATTCGTGGTCGAGCGCCATCAACTCAGGCAGCAGCGTCGTCGGTTACGTCATCGACTCGGCGAGCGAGGCCCAACCGGCCCGCTGGGACGCCAGCGGCGCGTTGACCGTGCTGACGGTTCCGGGCGCGGCGGCCGGAGTCGCCTACGACATCAACGACTCCGGCACCGTCACGGGCACCGCCCGGATCAACGGGGTCAGCCACGCCGTCGTCTGGGACCGCGCGGGCACCGCGACGGTGTTCGGCGAGGGCTCCGGCCGGTTCATCACCGAGGCGGGCTGGGTGCTCGGCTTCTCCGGCGACCAGCCGGCGCGGTGGACCGACCAGGGCAACCTGTTCGTCTTCGACAGCCCCGGTGCGTTCCTCAACGGCCACAACCAGGCCGCCGACGCCATCGGCAGCGTGTCGGGCGAGGGCGTGCTCTGGGTAGGCCGCCGTCGTGCCCCGCTGGGCGCCGGCAGCAGCCCGCGCGACCTCTCGGACAACGGCTGGATCGTCGGCGTCGCCGGCAACCAGGCCGTGCGCTGGCGAGCGGAGGAGGGCACGGTCGCGCAGCCGATCGCGCCGGCCCCGTCGACCGCCAACGACATCAACAACGCCGGAACCGTCGCCGGCACCGCCGGTTCGTGGGCGGTGACCTGGTCCTCGACCGGTGTCCAGACCCAGCTCCCGGTGCCGTCGGGTGCGAACCGCAGCACGGTTTCCGGACTGAGCGAGAACGATCAGGTGATCGGTGTGGTCGGCTTCCCCGGCAACATCTACCGTGCGGCGGTATGGCGTTGATCTTCAAGGGAATTGCCGCGGCAGCCTTGCTGCTGGCCGTGTCCGCGACACCGGCGGGCGCGGAGACCTCAGTGGTGGACCTCGGCGTGCTGCCGGGTGACGTGTCCAGCGAAACCAGCGCGATCAACGCGTCAGGCGTGGTGGTCGGGAACTCCTACGCGGACATCTCGACGCCGCACGCCGTGCGCTGGGACCGTTCCGGGCGCGCCTTGCCGTTGCCCGGCCTCGGCCGCACATCGTTCGCGTACTCGGTGAACGACCAGGGTGTGGTGGTGGGTTACTCCGAGGGCGCCGACGGCCGTGCACGCGCGGTGCGTTGGGACGCGACGGGTGCGTTGCGCGAACTGGTCGTGCCGGGCGCCACCACGTCGTACGCCCGTGACGTGAACTCGGCCGGATTCGTCGCGGGCACCGCGGTGATCGACGAGGTGAGCAAGGCGGTGCGCTGGGACCCGTTCGGCAAGGCGACCGTGCTCGCTCTGCCCGCCGGCACCACGAGCGCCGCGGTGTTCGAGATCAACGACAGGGGCGAGGTCGCGGGCAACGCGTTCGGCGACGACAGCTACGCGGTGCGCTGGACGTTCTCGGGCCAGCCCGTGTCGTTCGGAGCGGGGACCAACGCGCGTGGGTTCAACTCTGCTGGCACGCTCGTGGGCCGCAAGGGCGCCACGGCGGCCCGTTGGGACCGCTCTGGCGAGACGGTGCTGGAAGGCGACACGGCCACGGACGTGAACGACCACGGCCAGGTAGTAGGCATCGCCGCCGGGCACGCCGTGAGTTGGTGCCCGTCCCGCGATCTGGGTTTGGGCGGGGCACTGCTGGTGAACAACCGTGGTGACGCGGCCGGTTTCGCCGATTCGTCCGCGGTGAAGTGGCACCAGGGCAAGACCTCGGTGCTGCCACTCCCGCCAGGCGCGACCGCCAGTTCCGTGACAGGCATGAACGACCGCGGTGCCGTGAGCGGCACCACTTTCGATGCGAATGGGGACTCACGAGCTGTTCTTTGGCGCTGAAAACCTGTGCATTCGTTCTGAAATCGGACCAAACTGAACGAACAGGAAGGTCGAAACGTCTTCTAGGACATGACCGCCGTGTTGAACACGCAGATCGCCGCCATCCGGGTGCAGCCGCGCTCGCTCGTCGTCCTCGCCGGAATCCCCGGCGCGGGCAAGACGACGCTGCTCACGCGCCTGGACGCGGACGAACCGGTCACCGTGCTCGACTCGGACCAGGTGCGGATGTGGCTGGAACCGCGCCTGCCCCTGCCGTACAAGTACTGGCGGGTCCTCGTGCACCTGACGCACCGCTCCCGCGTGTTCTGGGCGGCACTGTTCAGCACGGGCCTGCTCGTGGTCCACGAGCCGTCCACCCGCCCCGGCACCCGTTTCATGCTGGTGCTGGCCGGCCTGGTGTCGGGGCGTCCACGCCACTTCCTGTGGCTGGACGCCTCGGCAGCCCAGGCCCTGGACGGCCAGATCGCCCGCCGCCGAATCGTCCGGACCCACGCGTTCGAACGACACGTCCGCCGCGGCACCTCGATGCGCGCCCAGTTCGAGGCGGGCTGGGTGCCCTTCGGGTTCGCGACAGTGACGCTGCTCACCCGTGCGGGAACGGCCGGTGGTCTGCGCATCATGGTGTCGTGATCAAGGCGGTTCTCTTCGACTTCGCAGGCACCCTGTTCGGCCGTCCGACCTACAGGTGGCTCTCCCCGCCGCACCTCTCGGTGCTGCGCGCCCCGGCACCGTTCGTGGCACGCATGAACGCCGCGGAACGTGCCGTGTGGGACGCCCGTGACCTCACAGTGCTGGCTTCGCGCTCGGCCTACTGGACCCTGTTCCGGCTGGCAGGGCTCTCGATGCCCGACGACCTGTTCCAGCGCCTGAACAACCCGGCGTTCTGGCTGCCGTACCCCGATGCCGCTCCGGCGCTGGCTGCGGCGCGGCCGTTGAAGGTCGGGGTGCTTTCGAACATCTCCTGGGACATCCGGTCGGTGTTCTCGCGGGAGTCGCTGGCCGTGGACGCCTTTGCTCTGTCGTTCGAGATCGGCGTCTCCAAGCCGTCTGTTCGTGCTTTTCAGGCTGCTTGCGTGCGGCTCGATGTCGAGCCTGCGGAGTGTCTTTACCTCGGGGATGACCCGGTGGCGGATGGGGCGGCGGTGGCGGCTGGGTTGCGGTTCCAGCTGGTGTCCACGGCTCCGGTGGGGCGTCGTGAGCCTGTGCTGGTGGAGGCGTTGGCGCGGCACGGGATCAACTGAGCACGTCCGCCCGGTTGCGCAGGTAGGTGCCGAAGTCGGTCAACAGGTCGGCGAGCTCCCGCAACCGCGCGGCGCGCTGGGGCGAGGTCTGGTTGCCGAGCAGGTCGCTGAAGATCTCCGCCATGGCCCGGCCGGCCTGCGGGCTCTCCATCGCGACGGCCTTGTTCAGCTGGCCGATGAGCACGATGTCGTCTTCGAAGGTCATGGGACCGGCCTCAGGCTCTCGCGTGCCCGCCACTCGGCCTGGCAGGTGAAGCACGTGCCCTTGAGTCGTTGGTACTGCGGCAGTTGCGGGAAGTCCTGCTCGGTGAGTTCGAGGTCTTCGCCGCACAGGGTCTGGATCTCCTCGCCTGGGCGGGGCGGGAGTGGGTAGCTCTGCAGGCTGATGGCGTGCCGGAGTCCGGCGGCGTCCTGCCAGCGGTGCTGACGCATTAGTCTTTCTCCAATCGTTACCGCGACTAGGTGGCGGCACGAGAAATCACCCGTCGATGCTCCCGATGACCTCCTGGAGAAACGCACGCAGGTCGTCTCCGCTGGTGGCGGTGGCTCGCAATGCGTTGAAGTGCTTCACGTACTCGTTGATCTCCTCTGTGGCGCGTATTCGCAACCCCTTGGTCGGGGTCTCGGCGAGCACGATCGACTCGGCATCGAGGGTCGGATCGCCGATGATCGCGAACCCCAGGTATTGATGGGTGAGGTCGGTCGCGTCGAACTTGATCACGCCGATGTCGATGTTCGCCTGGGACGACAGGTGGATCAGGCGCTCGATCTGCACTCGCATGTCCGGCGCCGGAATGATCCTGCGGCGCAAGGCTGTCTCGTCCATGACGAACTCGAACCGCCGGCCGGAGTTGTTCAAGGTCTCCTGTCGATCAAGGCGGGCACTGACGATCTCGTCGAGAGACTCATCGGGGTCGACATCGCTGCCCATCCGGAACATCATCTCGGCGTACGGGCGGATCTGAGCCAGTCCGACGACGACGTCAGGCGAGAACACCCGCACCACGGACGCGTTCGCCTCCAGACGATGGATCTCCTGCTGCCAGCGACGGCGGCCGGGTGCCATGGCGCGCTTCCACTCGACGGCATCGGCCGTGGTGGCGGTCGCGAGCCAAGAAAGTTCGTCCCGAACCTCCCTGGACGCCTTCGTGAGCTGGGCCCACCGTTCGACGTCTTCGGGCGGAGGCAACGTTTCGCCGCGCTCGGTCTTCGACACCTTCGACTGCGACCAGTTCAACCGGCGAGCGAGTTCCGTGGTCGACAAGGCCGCGTCGATGCGCAGCGAGCGCAGGATCGACGCGAGTCGTTGACGTTCCTCGGACAGCTCGGTCATGCGATCAGTCTGGGCTCCCACTTCTCCAGGTACTCGGTCAGGCTCACGGCGTGTCGCAGGGCGAGATCCCTGATCTCCACATATGGCGCGACGTCGTCGATCAGTTCGGGGCGCAGGAAGTGACCCTCGTCGTCGTAGATCATCCGGACGGCGATCTTGCCATCGGTCAGCCAGAAGTCCTCGTGGAGGTCTCGCAGTTCTTCGCTCCAGGCGCGATTGGCGATGTAGACCTCCTCGCCCGCGGCCTGGTTCGCCTGGTAGCCGTAGAGCTCGAACTCGGAGTACTCGCACAGCGGGTAGTCGAGTACGTGTACGCGGTGCCAGCGGAGACCGCGCTCGGTGTCTCGCTTGATCTCGGCCAGCCAGTCACTCGTCTCGGGTGATTCCAGCTCGCGAACACCCGCTCGCCACCTGGCCAGGTCCTCCTCTTCCTGAGGGACCAGGTACTGGGGGAGTGTTTCCAGGCGGAAGTTGTACGTCGTGGCCGCGTCCTGGATCCGGCCCAACTCGGTCAGGTCCACGATGTTCAGGCCAATCCGGCATCGACGATGGTGCTGCGGCGCAGCCTCACTGCAACCTCATCGGGGCCGGACGGCACCGTTCCTGTTGGTACGAGCGCGCCGACGATCACAACGTGGTCCGGATCTGTGTCCGCTACCCACACGCTGGGGCACGTTTGTTTACCTTTGCAGGCTTCTTGTGACAACAGTCGGTAGTTCATCGTCCCGCCCTTCTAGTCGTGATGTCTATGTGTACACGACTAGGTCCGTTCGGGGCCATACCCCGATCGGCTGGTGACAACCCTTTACCGCAGTTCGAGGCACTTCAACGAGGCGGCGCGCAGCGGGACAGTAGGGTGGAGGCGTGTTCTCTACGCTTTCCGACCGGCTGACAACGGTTCTCCAGGGCCTTCGCGGCAAGGGCAGGCTCAGCGACGCCGACATCGACGCCACCGCGCGCGAGATCAGGGTCGCCCTGCTCGAGGCGGACGTCGCGCTGCCCGTGGTGCGCAACTTCATCTCCAAGGTGAAGGAACGCGCCAAGGGTGCCGAGGTGCACCAGGCGCTGAACCCGGCCCAGCAGGTCGTGAAGATCGTCAACGAGGAGCTCGTCAACGTCCTCGGCGGCGAGACCCGCAGGCTGAACCTCGCGAAGAACCCGCCGTCGGTGATCATGCTGGCGGGTCTGCAGGGTGCCGGTAAGACGACGCTCGCCGGCAAGCTCGCCAAGTGGCTGAAGGGCCAGGGTCACACGCCGCTGCTCGTCGCGGCCGACCTGCAGCGCCCGAACGCGGTGACGCAGCTCCAGGTCGTCGGTGAGCGCGCGGGCGTGCCCGTCTTCGCTCCCGAGCCCGGCAACGGCGTCGGCGACCCGGTCTCGGTGTCGCGCCGCGGTATCGAGGAAGCCAAGGCGAAGCAGCACGACATCGTCCTCGTCGACACGGCCGGCCGGCTCGGTGTCGACGAAGAGATGATGAAGCAGGCCATCGACATCCGGGCCGCGGTCAACCCGGACGAGGTCCTGTTCGTGGTCGACGCGATGGTCGGCCAGGACGCGATCAACACGGCCACGGCGTTCCGCGACGGCGTCGGCTTCACCGGTGTCGTTCTCACCAAGCTCGACGGCGACGCCCGCGGTGGTGCCGCGCTGTCGGTCCGCGAGGTCACCGGTCAGCCGATCCTCTTCGCGTCCAACGGCGAGAAGCTCGAGGACTTCGACGTCTTCCACCCCGACCGGATGGCTTCGCGCATCCTCGGCATGGGTGACGTCCTCACGCTGATCGAGCAGGCCGAGCAGCACTTCGACCAGGACCAGGCCGAGAAGGCCGCGGCGAAGCTGCACTCCGGTCAGTTGACGCTCGAGGACTTCCTCGAGCAGATGCTCGCGATCCGCAAGATGGGCCCGATCGCGAACCTGCTCGGCATGCTCCCCGGCGCCGGTCAGATGAAGGACCAGCTCGGGATGCTGGACGAGAAGCACCTCGACCGCATCCAGGCGATCATCCGCGGCATGACCCCGGCCGAGCGGGACGACCCGAAGATCATCAACGGCTCCCGCCGGCTGCGCATCGCGAACGGCTCCGGCGTCAAGGTCAGCGACGTCAACGACCTGGTCAACCGCTTCTTCGAGGCCCGCAAGATGATGTCGGCGATGGCCGGCCGGATGGGCTTCGGTGGCGGTGGCGGCAGCAAGACCCGCAAGGGCAAGAAGGGGAAGAAGGGCAAGGGCGGACGCGGCCCGACGCCGCCGAAGATCAAGGGCGGCTTCCCAGGCATGTTCCCCGGCGGAATGCCCGGCATGCCTCCCGGTGGGATCCCCGGCGGGATGCCCGGCCAGCTGCCCCCAGGTCTTGACGGCGGCGGCATGAACGAGCTGCCTCCCGGCTTCGACCCGACGAAGTTCAAGTTCGACAAGTGACCCAGGGAAACTGACCCGAGGAAAATGACACTGCACCTGCGCGGCGTCGTCCTGCCGGACGGCGAACCGCGAGACCTGTGGATCGTCAACGGCCGTGTCCGCACCAAGCCGGTGCCGGGCGCTACGACCGTTGTCGACGGTGGGTTCCTGGTCCCGGGCCTGGTCGACGCGCACTGTCACGTCGGCCTGGGCCCGCAGGGCGGCGTCGAGCTGACAGAGGCCGTCGAGCAGGCGCTGACGGACCGCGACGCGGGCACGTTGCTGATCCGCGACTGCGGTTCGCCGATCGACACCACGCCGTTGCAGGAGCGCCTCGACCTGCCGAGGATCATTCGGGCGGGCCGCCACATCGCCCGCCCGAAGCGCTACATCCCGTACATCGGCGTGGAGATCGAGTCCGACCTGGCCTCGGCGGTCGCGGAGCAGGTCGCGCACGGCGACGGCTGGGTGAAGCTGGTCGGCGACTGGATCGACCGCGGCGTAGGTGACCTCGCTCCACTGTGGACGGACGACGAACTGGCCGCCGCCATGAAGGTCGCCCACGACGCGGGCGCCCGCGTGACGGCCCACGTGTTCGGCGAGGACGCGCTGCCCGGCCTGATCAACGCGGGCATCGACTGCATCGAGCACGGCACGGGCCTCACCGACGACACCATCGCGCTGATGGCCGAGCAGGGCACCGCGCTCGTCCCGACGCTGATCAACATCGAGACGTTCCCCGGCATCGCGGACAAGGCCGCCAAGTACCCGTCGTACGCGGACCACATGCGCGACCTGCACGCCCGCTGCGCGGCCACAGTCGGTGCGGCCATTGAGGCAGGCGTGCCGGTCTACGCCGGCACGGACGCCGGCGGCGGCATCCAGCACGGCCGAATCGTCGACGAGATCGTCGCCCTGAACCGCGTGGGCATGACCGCCGCGGACGCCATCGGCGCCGCGTCGTGGCGTGCCCGCGAGTGGCTCGGCTTCCCCTCACTGACGGAAGGCGCGGCCGCGGACATCGTGGTCTACGACGAAGACCCGCGGGTGAACCTCGAAACGCTGCGCTCGCCGCGCATGGTCATGCTGCGGGGCCGCATCCACTAACTCTGGAACTGGGCCATCATCCCGGGTTCGTACGACCCGCCCTTCTGGTGCGTGATGACGGCCATCCGGTTGGCCGCGTTGATCAGCCCGATCAGGCAGACCAGCGCGGCGACCTGCTCGTCGTCGAAGTGCTTGCGCAGGTTCGCCCAGGTCTCGTCGCCCACGCCCTCGCGGGTGAGCAGCGTGCCCTCTTCAGCGAACGCCAGCGCCGCCTGCTCGGCCTCGGTGAAGACCGTGGTCTCCCGCCAGCCCGCCACGAGGTGCAACCGCATCGGGTCCTCGCCCGCGGCGATGGCCTCCTTGACGTGCATGTCGAGGCAGAAGCCGCAGCCGTTGAGCTGGCTGGCCCGCAGGCTGACCAGTTCGATCACGATCTTCGGCAGCGGCGACTGGTGGAGCACCTGGCTGAGGCCAGCGAACCGCTTTGCGAGCTTGGCGCCGGTCTCCGTGGTGAAGAGGTCGAAGCGCGGTTCCATGATTTCCTCCCTCGTGGGTGTGTCGAACGACCACGAGATGCCGCCGCCATGCCGGACGTGACAGCTCGTTCTTGTGACCCACGCCACTGTCACAAGCGGAGGTTCGCCGGCGTCTCGTGGAGAGACCCGTTCACCAGGAGGAGTCCATGCCGGACGTCGCGACCGACACGTTCGTCAGCCACCGCAACCTGCTCTTCACGATCGCCTACGAGATGCTCGGCTCGGCCGCCGACGCCGAGGACGTGCTGCAGGAGACGTGGCTGAAGTGGTCCGGCGTCGATCACGACGTCGTCGAGAACCACCGCGCCTACCTGGTCCGGATAGTCACCCGCCAGGCGTTGGGCCGCCTGCGCACTTTGGGCCGCCGCAAGGAGACGTACGTCGGCTCCTGGCTCCCGGAACCCCTGCTGACCACCCCGGACGTCGCCGAGGACGTCGAACTGGCCGACAGCGTGTCGATGGCGATGATGCTGGTCCTGGAAACCCTCACCCCGACTGAACGCGCGGTGTTCGTCCTGCGTGAGGTCTTCGACCTCGACTACGACGAGATCGCCGCAGCAGTCGACAAGAACGCCGCGGCCGTCCGCCAGATCGCCCACCGAGCCCGCTCGCACGTGGCCGCCCGCCGCCCCCGCGGAACAGCCTCCGCGGCTCAGGCCCGAGAAGCGCTGGCCGCCTTCCAGCACGCCGTGGCAACCGGCGATCTCCAGCGCCTGCTCGACCTGCTGGCACCCGACGTCGTGCTGCTCGGCGACGGCGGCGGCGTGAAACAGGCCGTGCCGCGCCCGATCGTGGGCGCCGACAAGGTCTCCCGCCTGCTCGCCGCGGGTCTGGCCAAGATCGCGGCACTCGGATCGCTGGAGCCGGCGCAGGTCAACGGGTTCCCGGCGCTGATCTTCCGATCCGAGGGGGAGATCGACACCGTGTTCGCGTTGCGGTTCGACGACGGGCTGATCAGTGGGATGTACGCGGTGCGGAATCCGGCGAAGCTCTCGCACATGACGGAGGAGACGGCTCTGCGTCGCTGAGGTCAGCGGCGCGTCGACCCTGGCCACGCTTGGCGCTGTCCCAACAGTTTCGCGGCCAGGTCGTCGTCGAGTTCAAGCAGCGACGACACGTGGGGGTGGGGATCCCGAAACCGGGCGGAGGTGGCCAAAATGCGAGTGTGTTCTCGGTTCGGAGGGACCTCCACCGGAACGCTGCCCGGTCCGGCACCCAATGTCTCGACCCTAACCACGCGCGGCCGCCCAAATCCCGAGAAGCACCCAGCTCAAAAGCAGCCTCAAGGTCCACCCGACCAGGCCATCTTCAAGCGGCCGGGGTTTAGCCCAGACCGCCGCATGCCGATCCGTCAAGGTGCGGAAGGGGGACACCCGGCAGGCCCCGATCTGACCATCTTTTGACCAGATGCCTGGCCGGATTTCTGTCGGTGCAGGACGCTAGCCTCGGATTCGGGGGCGGCAACACTCCCCCAAGGGGGCCCGAGGTCCCCACTCCAAGCGTATCGCGAGGCACCGACAGCGCATCGGTGCTTCAAGAGCCGTCGATCGCGAGGTGAGCTGATCATGAGAGTGTCACAGACCGTCGTGCCTCCGCTGGCAGCCGCCGCGTGACTAGATTGCAGAGCGTGAGTGAGCCGGAGTCCCCGAAGCCGGGCAAAGGCTTCATCGAGAGCGTGCGGGACATCAGCCGCAATCCGGAGCCCCAAAGGGTCGGCCAGCGCTGGGGGTTCGGCGCGTTTCTGCTGGTAGAGGCTGTTTTCATCCTCAGTGCCGTGTTCATCACGGCCGTTGCGAGGCAGTTCGGCGTCAGCCTGGTCAACTCCGTGACGTTCGTGCTGATCGGCTCGATCGTGCCGACCGTGCTCGCGGCCGCGGTGGCCATCGTGATCACGTACGTCCGGGGCAACGGGCCGAAGATCGATCTCCGGTTCAGCATGACCAAGGAAGACGTCGTCGTCGGCCTCAAGCTCGGCATCCTCGGCCTCGTCCTCACCTACGCCGCCGCCACGGTCTGGGCGAAGGTCGTCGGAGAGGAGAACGCCACCAGTGCCGTCGGCGACCTGCTGACCGGCGCGAACCTGCCGATCGCCGCCGCGATCACGATGTTCCTCTACGTCAGCCTCATCGGGCCGGTCTGCGAGGAGATCATCTACCGCGGTCTGCTGTGGGGTGCGGTCGAACGGCAGGGCTGGAGCCGCTGGGCCGCGTTCGCGCTCACGACGGTGATCTTCGCGATCGGCCACTTCGAGCCGCTGCGCACGTCGTTGCTCCTCGTGATCGCCATCCCGATCGGCATCGCCCGCCTGGTCACCCGCCGGCTCGGGGCGAGCATCGTGGCGCACGTGATGAACAACTTCCTCCCCGGACTCACGCTCCTCCTCGTCTCCGTCGGGGTCATGTGATGGACCTCAACAGCGACCTCGGCGAGGGCTTCGGCATCTGGAAGCTCGGTGACGACAACGCTCTCTTGAGCATCATCACCAGCGCGAACGTCGCGTGCGGCTTCCACGCCGGTGATCCGTCCACGATGCGCAAGGTGTGCGAGGAGGCCGCAAGAACCGGCGTCAAGATCGGCGCGCAGGTCTCCTACCGCGACCTCGCCGGCTTCGGGCGGCGCTTCATCGACGCCGATCCCATCGAGCTGGCCGACGAGGTGCTCTACCAAATCGGCGCACTGGACGCGTGCGCACGAGCAGCAGGCACCGAGGTCGTGTACGTGAAGCCGCACGGCGCCCTCTACAACGCGACGGTGCACCACGAGAAGCAGGCGGAAGCCGTGGTCAACGGCACCAAAGCGTTCGGGAGGCTGCCCATCCTCGGCCTCCCGGGTTCCCGGCTGCTGGCCAAGGCCGAGGCGACCGGATTGCGGGCCGTCCAGGAGGCGTTCGCCGATCGCGGCTACACGCCGGAAGGCACGCTGGTCCCGCGCAGCCAGCCGAACGCGCTGCTCACCGACACCGCGCAGATCATCGAACGAGCGACGAGGCTCCAAGAAGGCGAGATCGTCGCGGTCGACGGCACGGTGATCAAGACGCAGGCCGAGTCACTGTGCGTGCACGGCGACACCCCAGGGGCGGTCGAGCACGCACGGGCGGTGAAAGAAGCGCTCGGCACCGTCACCGCGTTCGTCTAGGAGCCCCGATTCGGATCCACGGGCTCCCATCTGGCACAATTGCCGTTCGTCCGCCGCGGTCGGCCCCTCTGCCCGGGCCGCGGTTGTGCGCAACACCAACACAGAGTTCAAGGAGCACCACACTCGTGGCCGTCAAGATCAAGCTTCAGCGTCTCGGCAAGATCCGCCAGCCGTACTACCGCATCGTGGTCGCCGACGCGCGCACCCGCCGCGACGGCAAGGCGATCGAGACGATCGGCAAGTACCACCCCAAGGAAGAGCCGTCGTTCATCGCGGTCGACTCCGAGCGTGCGCAGTACTGGCTGGGTGTCGGCGCGCAGCCGACCGAGTCCGTGCAGCGGATCCTCGAGATCACCGGTGACTGGCAGAAGTTCAAGGGCCTGCCCGGCGCCGAGGGCACCCTGCGTGTCAAGGAGCCGAAGACCCCGAAGGCCGAGCTCTTCGCCGCCGCGCTCGCCGCCGCGAACTCCGAGCCGATGACCGAGGCCACCACGCCGAAGGCGAAGAAGGCCAAGAAGGCCGAAGAGGCCCCGAAGGCTGACGCCGAGGCGCCCAAGGACGAGGCGTGAGTTTGTTGGCTGACGCCCTCGAACACCTCGTTCGCGGCATCGTCGACCACCCGGACGACGTCCGGGTGAACCTCGTCACGACCCGCCGCGGCCGCACCCTCGAGGTCCACGTCCACCCGGACGACCTCGGCAAGGTGATCGGCCGTGGCGGTCGTACCGCGACTGCTCTGCGCACCGTGATGGCCGGTATCGGCGGTCGCGGCGTGCGGGTCGACGTCGTCGACACCGACCGCTGAACGAACTTCAAGGGCAAATGGACGTCGTCGTCGGCCGTGTGGCCAAGGCGCACGGGATCACTGGCGAACTCGCCATTGACGTGCGCACCGATTCACCCGAAATGCGGTTCGCTCTTGGGGCCACGCTCCAGGGCAAGCTGCGTGACGGCACGTTCCGAAGCCTCACCGTGTCAGCCGCCCGGCCTCATGCCGGGCGGCTGCTCGTGCGTTTCGAGGAAGTCGTCACGCGTGATGTCGCGGAGTCGTTGCGCGGCACTTTGCTGCTGGGCAGCACCGACGACCTGCCGCCGAACGACGACCCCGACGAGTTCTACGACCACGAGCTCGAAGGGCTCGCGGCGGAGCACGTCGACGGTACGAAGCTCGGCACGGTCAAGGAGATCCTGCACGGTCTCGGCGGTGAGCTGCTGGTGCTGGTCATGGACGAGCGCGAGGTGCTCGTGCCGTTCGTGCGCGAGATCGTGCCGACCGTCGACGTTCGCGGTGGCCGCGTCGTGATCGACCCGCCAGAGGGTCTGATCGATGCAGATTGACGTCGTCACGATCTTCCCGGAGTACCTGGCGCCGCTGCGTGCCGCGTTGCTCGGGAAGGCGATCGACAAAGGCCTGATCAGCGTCGGTGTCCACGACCTGCGGGACTGGACCCAGGACGTGCACAAGGCCGTCGACGACAGCCCGTACGGCGGTGGCCCCGGCATGGTCATGAAGGCCGACATCTGGGGCCAGGCGCTCGATGACGTGTGCACCGACCAGACGCGCCTCATCGTGCCGACGCCGGCCGGACGTCCGTTCACCCAGGCGCTCGCGCACGAGTACGCGGCCGAAGAGCACCTCGTGTTCGCGTGCGGTCGCTACGAGGGCATCGACCAGCGTGTTGTTGATGACGCATCACGGCGCGTGCGCGTCGATGAGGTGTCCATCGGTGACTACGTGCTGGTCGGCGGCGAGGTGGCCGTGCTCGCGATCGTGGAAGCGGTCGCGCGGCTGCTGCCCGGCGTGCTCGGGAACCCGAAGTCGCACGCCGAGGACTCGTTCCAGGACGGCCTGCTCGAAGGCCCGAGCTACACGCGGCCGGAGGTGTGGCGCGAGCTCGCCGTGCCGGACGTGCTGCGTGGCGGGAACCACAAGCTGATCAACCGCTGGCGGCGCGACCAATCGCTCGTGAGGACCTTCGAAAGGCGTCCTGACCTGCTGGAATCGTTGCCGGCGGAAGCGTTGGACAAGCACGACCGGGCACTGCTCGCGCGCCTGCGCGAGGGCGAGGAGTAGCCCGATTTCATTCCGGGGTGCCCCGTCTGGCACACTGGAACAGTTGCCGCAGCCGGTTGTCATACCGGCGCGCGCCCAGCCGACCCCCATCATGTCGTGCACTGTCATGGAACATGCTCTGGGGAGTTCACAGATACGTGAGGAACCACCGATGAACATCCTGGACGCACTCGACGCCCAGTCGCTGCGCTCTGACATCCCGAGCTTCCGCGCGGGTGACACGCTGAAGGTCCACGTCCGCGTCATCGAGGGCTCGCGCGAGCGCGTCCAGGTGTTCCAGGGCGTCGTGATCCGTCGCCAGGGCGGCGGCATCCGCGAGACCTTCACCGTCCGCAAGGTCTCGTTCGGTGTCGGCGTCGAGCGCACCTTCCCGGTGCACTCCCCGAACATCGCCGAGATCGAGGTCGCGACCCGCGGTGACGTGCGTCGCGCCAAGCTGTACTACCTGCGCGACCTGCGCGGCAAGGCCGCCAAGATCAAGGAGAAGCGCGAGGCCCGCCCGGTCTCCTGACCGGTGGCTTCAAGCACAGAAGACTTCGAGGACGCCTCCGCACCGGATGAACCGGAGCGGGGGCGCACTCCTGTCTGGAGAGAAATCCTCTACGTAGTCGTGACGGCCGTCGTGCTGACGGTGCTGATCCAGGCGTTCGTGGCGCGGGTCTACGTGATCCCCTCGGCGTCGATGGAGCGCACGCTGCACGGCTGCGGCGGCTGCGAGAACGACCGCGTGCTGGTCGACAAGATCATTTACCGCTTCGGCGACGTCGAGGCGGGCGAGGTGGTCGTGTTCCGCGGCCCCGCGGCGTGGACGACGAACGACTTCCGCACACCGCCGTCGACGAACCCTGTTGCGCGCGTTGTGCAGAACATCGGTTCGCTGCTGGGCATCGCGCCTGCGAACGAGCGTGACTTCGTCAAGCGCGTCATCGCGCTGCCTGGCCAGACGGTGCAGTGCTGCGATGAGCAGCACCGTCTTGTCGTGGACGGCAAACCGCTTGATGAGCCCTACGTGTACTGGCAGCCCGGCACTTCGCCGGCGGACCACCAGCCGTTCGCTCCGGTGCGCGTGCCGGAGGGGCACCTGTTCATGATGGGCGACAACCGGATGAACTCGACCGACTCGCGCAAACAGGGCGGCGGGGGCGTAGCGGGCACGGTGCCGATCGAGAACGTCATCGGCAAGGCCCGCTACATCGTTTTCCCGAAAGATCGGTGGAGTGTTGTGTCGGATCACAACCCTCAGCCCCTAGGCTGATCTCGTGGTTGACGTCGATCCAGAGCAGACCCCGTCCAGCGACGAGCCGAGTTCGGACGCTTCGGATAAACCTTCGAAGAAGAAGAAAAAGGGCAACTTCTGGAAGGAACTGCCGGTTCTCATCCTGGTCGCGTTCGGCCTCGCGATCGGCATCCAGATCTTCCTCGGTCGCGTCTACATGATCCCGTCGGAGTCGATGGAGTCGACGCTGCACGGGTGCACCGACTGCTACGGCGACCGGGTGCTCGTGGACAAGGTCACCTACCGCTTCACCGAGCCGGCGCCGGGCGACGTGATCGTGTTCCGCGGGCCCGCGTCGTGGCAGAACGACTTCATCACCGACGAGCCCGGCAACCCGATCTCGCAGGGGCTGTCGTGGCTGGGGTCGCTCGTCGGGCTGCCGTCGGCGAACGAGGAGGACTTCGTCAAGCGCGTGATCGCCGTCGGCGGGCAGACCGTGAAGTGCTGCGACGAGCAGAACCGCGTGACGGTCGACGGCAAGCCGCTCGACGAGCCGTACAAGCACTACGACGAGGGCACGCCGGCCGAGCAGGAGGCGTTCGAGGAGCTCAAGATCCCGGACGGGATGTTGTTCGTGCTGGGCGACAACCGCAACCACTCGTGCGACTCGCGCTGCCAGGGGCAGGGCGGGCTCAACGGGCTGGTGCCGGTGGACAACGTGATCGGCAAGGCGCGCGTGATCGTGCTGCCGCCGTCGAGGTGGGGCGGGGTGTCCGACCACGACCCGCAGACAGTGTCGATGGGTGCACCGGGCTGGCAGGAGAACGTTCCGCTGGGCGTGGGTATCGTCGCGGCGTGGCCGCTTCTGCTGCTCGGGCGTCGAGTGCGAGACCGATTCCGCCGATGACCATGCTGTTGCCGCCTCGCGCGGTGGTGAGGGGCTCGGCGGGCAACTGGGCGCTGCAGGGCTCGCTGGAGCGCCGTGGGCTCGGTCCGGTCGCCGGCGTCGACGAGGCAGGGCGCGGCCCCTGTGCCGGGCCGTTGGTGATTGCGGCGTGCGTGTTGCGGCCGGGTGACGCGGCACGGCTCGAGGGTTTGAACGACTCGAAGCTGATGACGGCTCTGGCGCGCGACCGGATGTACGACCTGGTGCTGAAGCGTGCCGTGGATCACTCCGTGATCGTCGTGTCGCCCGCCGAGATCGACTGGCTGGGCATCCACGTCATGAACCTCGAGGGCATGCGGCGCGCGGTGGCGCAGATGGGGACGCACCCCGGATACGTGCTGACCGACGGCTTCAAGGTGCCGGGGATGCCCGCGCCGAGCGTCGCGGTGATCAAGGGCGACCAGGCGGCGGCGTGCGTGGCGGCGGCATCTGTGCTGGCCAAGGTCACGCGGGACCGGATCATGGAGGACCTGCACTCGCGGTATCCGCAGTACGGGTTCAACGTGCACAAGGGGTACTGCACACCGGAGCACACCGCCGCGTTGATGGAACACGGGCCGTGTGCAGAGCATCGCTGGTCGTATGTAAATGTGGCAGCGGCGGCCTCCAAGCACGGTCTCGCCGCGCCGCACAGGGTGGCGCGCGGTACGACCGTGACGGCTGTGGTCCAGAATGATGCAACCCCGGCTGACGCCGGGGAGCTCGCGACGAGTGAGGGCGCGGAGCAGATGACCCGCGCGGAGGCGTAATGAGTGCAGAGGATCTCGAGAAGTACGAGACCGAGATGGAGCTGTCGCTGTACAAGGAGTACCGCGACATCGTCAGCCAGTTCTCGTTCGTCGTGGAGACCGAACGGCGTTTCTACCTGGCCAACTCGGTGGACGTGCAGGTGCGCAACGCCGACGGCGAGGTGTACTTCGAGGTGCGCATGTCGGACGCGTGGGTGTGGGACATGTACCGCCCCGCGCGCTTCGTCAAGAACGTTCGTGTCATCACGTTCAAGGACGTGAACGTGGAGGAGCTGGACAAGCCGGACCTTCGCCTGCCGGAAAGCGGGCCGTTCCCCACATAGCACACCCCACCGACAATTCCGCCGTTTCAAGATCGACAACGGCCGACTTGTCCACAGCCGCCGAGTTGTCCACAGATTCCCCTCAGCCCGGCCACCCACCCCGCCCCACCCTGCAAGGTCGTACCCAACGACCCGCAGGGAGGCGAGGGCAATGGCAGCGCAGGCAGTGGTGGGCACCCGGCAGCAGGAGCTGGGGCACAAGGGGGAAGACCTGGCGTGCAGGTACCTGGAGGGGCAGGGCCTGGTCGTCCTGTCGCGGAACTGGACGTGCCGCGACGGCGAGCTCGATGTCGTGGCCGTGGAGGGCGACCGCCTGGTCGTCTGCGAGGTCAAGACCCGGACAGGTCCGGTGTGGGGCCGTCCGGACGAGGCTGTGGACGAGCGCAAGCTGTCCCGCCTGCGCCGAACAGCCCTGCGCTGGCTGGCCGCCCACCGGGTCGGCTGGTGCCCGGTCCGGGTAGACCTGATCTCGGTCACCTGGCCCCCTGACGGCGAACCGCAGCTGGAACACCTGCGGGGAGCCTGAGATGGGTCTCGCGCAGGCGTGGTCGGTGGCCCTCTGCGGCGTGGACGGTCTGCCCGTGGAGATCGAGGCCGACGTGGGCGTGGGCCAGCCCCGCACCCACCTCCTCGGCCTGCCGGACGCTTCTTTGCACGAGTCGAAGGAGCGGGTGAAGGCCGCCGTCCGCAACAGCAACGAAGAGTGGCCCAAGCAGCGCATCGTCCTGGGCCTCTCCCCGGCGAACCTGCCCAAGGGCGGCAGCAGCTACGACCTGGCCATCGCCTGCGCGACCCTGGCCGCCGCTGGCTCGGTCCCGCCCGACCGCCTGGCCGGCACCGTGCTGCTGGGCGAACTGGCCCTGGACGGTCGCGTCCGCCCGATCCGAGGCGTCCTCCCGTCCCTGCTGGCCGCCCGCCGTGCCGGCCTGCACACCGCCGTCGTCCCGGTGGACGCCCTGCCCGAAGCCGCGCTGGTGGACGGCGTGGAAGTCCACGGCGCGGTGACGCTGTCCGAGGTCCTCGCCTGGCTGCGAGCCGAACTCGCCGCCCTGCAACCTCCTTCGCCGGCCGAGGAGCCGGGCCCTCCGGAAGGCCCCGACCTGGCGGACGTGGTGGGCCAGCCAGAGGCCCGCTGGGCGCTGGAGGTGGCCGCCGCGGGCGCCCACCACCTGCTCCTGAGCGGCCCACCGGGCACCGGCAAGACCATGCTGGCCGAACGCCTGGCCGGCCTGCTCCCACCCCTGACCCGCCAGGACGCGCTGGCCGTGACAGCCGTCCACTCGGTAGCCGGCGTCCTGACGTCCGACTCCCCGCTGGTGGCCAGCCCCCCGTTCGTCTCCGTCCACCACACCACGTCGATCACCGCGCTGGTGGGCGGCGGCACCGGCATGGCAAAGCCGGGCGCCGCCTCCCAGGCCCACAAGGGCGTCCTGTTCCTGGACGAGGCCTGCGAGTTCGGCCCGAAGACCATCGACACCCTCCGCACAGCCCTGGAAGCCGGCGAGGTCCGCATAGCCCGCCGCGACGGCGTAGCCCGCTACCCGGCCCGCTTCCAGCTGATCCTCGCCACGAACCCCTGCCCCTGCGCCCCGCCGAAAGAGATCGACTGCGTCTGCACCCCGATAGTCCGCCGCCGCTACCAGGCCCGCCTCTCCGGCCCGCTGCTGGACCGCGTGGACCTCCGCGTCCGCATGAGAGCCACCACAGCCATGTCGAACGCCGACGCCGCACCCCCAGAACCCACCGCCACAGTCCGCGAACGCGTCCTGAAAGCCAGAACCCGAGCCGCGACCCGCTGGTCGAGCCACGGCCACAGCTGGCCCACCAACGCAGCGGTCCCAGGCCCAGCCCTACGCCGCGAGTTCGCCCTGCCGCGCCCGACAACGGCCCTGCTGGACCGAGCCCTGGCCACAGGCGCCCTGACGGGCAGAGGAGCCGACCGCTGCCTGCGAGTCGCCTGGACCCTCGCCGACCTAGCCGAGTCGGCCCGCCCCACCGCCGACCACGTAGCCGCCGCCCTGAACTTCCGAGAACGCCGCTCCAAATGACCCCCACCCCAAGCCCGCCACTCGACCAGCGGCCCACCTCACCGATCTGGCCGAGCCCACAGACCTAGCCCACTCGCCACCCCAAGCCGCCGGGCGCGGAGCACTCAAGCCCCGACTCCGTGCCCGGCCCTGATCGAGCGGGCCGCCCGCCCCACCCCTGACGGGCGGCCCGCTCACCCACCCGGCCAGAGCCGAACCTGACGCGGCTCGGACCGGCCCACCCGACCGGCGCCGCCAAGCGTGCTGCAGGCGCCGTCCCAGAACGGCCGGGCGCGGGGCCCCACTCCCTCTCCGCGCCCGGCTTCCGAGCGGGCCGCCCGCCTGTCCCCGGCGGGCGCCCCGCTCACCTGATCACCGCCCACAACTGACCTTCGACCGAGTCGCCCGCTCGACAGCGCTGTCTCGCCGCTTACCTCTCGCGACCTACTTCGCAGCCCCTAGAGGCCCGTCCGCCTCGCCACACAACCTTGCCCCGGAGCCCGGAGCCCGGAGCCCAGCCCGCTTCTCTTGCCGCCCAGCCAGCCGAAGCCCCCGCACGAACAGGAGCCCGACCATGACCGCACTCCTCATCCCCGAACTCTCCGCCGCCGCAGCCGTTCCCACCCTGCTTCGGCTCCCGTGCACAGTCCGCCGACGCTCCTCCGACAGCAGCCCTCCGCACCCATGGCGCCCCCACCCATGGCACCGATGGCTGCCCTGGTGGTGGTTCCGGTGACCACTGCGCCGCCCGCCGCGCCAGCCACCCCGGCCGCCGCCCCGCCAACCGTCCAGCGGACCGTCTCGCCGACCAGCCCGCCGCACGTTCAACCGCCTGCCCCGCCGACCACCCCGGCGACCACCCCGCCGACCACCCCGGCGACCACCCCGCCGACCACCCCGTCGGCCACCCCGTCGGCCACGCCGCCGACCGTCCAACCGCCGGCCGCGCCGCCCGCCGCGTCACCAGCTGCGCCGCCCGACGCGGTCCGGCTGGCGAGGGCGTACCTCTCCCGAGTAGCCGAGCCCTACGCCTCCGCACTCTCCGCCCTGGTCTCCCAGGTAGGCCCGGTAGAGGCCGCGGAACTGGTCCGCTCCGGCGAAGTCACCCCGACCGTCGCCAGCCAGACCTCGGCCCGCAGAGCCGAAGAGCGGGCGCACGAAGACATCGAGCGCATCACCAAGCTCGGAGGTCGCCTGGTCATCCCGGAAGACGACGAGTGGCCGCGGTGGCCTTTCGTGGCGCTGGCGAACACGGCTGGTCGTGGGCATCGGGCCGGCGGCGAGCCGCTTGCGTTGTGGGTGCGTGGGCCGCACGACCTTGCGGAGGTGACGGAGAAGGCTGTCGCGGTCGTTGGGTCGCGGGCGGCCAGTGGGTACGGGGAGCATGTTGCGGCTGAGTTCGCTTACGGGTTGGCGCAGGCGGGAGTGACCGTCGTTTCCGGTGCGGCGTATGGGATTGATGGCGCCGCCCATCGGGGTGCGCTGGGGGCCGGTGGCGTGACGATCGCGGTGTTGGCGTGCGGGGCCGAGACGGCTTATCCGGCTGGGCATCAGGGATTGCTGGGCAAGATCGCTCGGGAAGGGCTGATCGTCAGCGAGTACCCGCCTGGGGTTATGCCTGCGCGGCACCGGTTTCTTACGCGCAACCGCCTTATCGCGGCGTTGGGTGGCGGCACTGTCGTTGTGGAGGCCGGGCGGCGTAGTGGAGCCAAGAACACTGCTGCGATCACGGTTGCGCTTGGGCGGCCGTTGATGGCTGTGCCCGGGCCGGTGACATCGGCCAGTTCGGTCGGGTGTCACGAGTTGTTGCGGGACAAGCAGGCCGAGGCTGTTGGGTCGGTCGCGGAGATCGTGGAGTCGGTGGGGCGGTTCGGGGACGACCTCGCCACCGAGCCCGCGGAGAAGGCGAGTGAGCTCGGGGCGCCGCAGGGCGAGGCGATGCGGGTGTACGAGGCGATGGGGAAGCGGTGCGGGGTCAGCGACGAGCTCGTGTCGGTTGAGTCCGGGGTGCCGCTGGAGCGGGTGCGGGCGTTGTTGCCCGAACTGGAGTTGGCCGGGCTCGCCCTGCAGGTCGACGGCGGCTGGCAGAAGCTGGAGGTGCGGTGATCAGGTTCCGCGGATGGAGGCCGCGACCTCCTCCGCCTGGTCGAGGCTGGTGAACTGGCCCGGTAGCTGCACCGTGTCACTGGTCAGGGGCTGGAGGATCTCTGGTGCGGCGAGCACTTCGTCGTTGACCAGGAACGCCAGGCGCTCGCCACGCCCTGGGGTTGACCTGCGGCTTCACTTCCGTCATCTGGCGGCGCCACCGGCCTCGCGGCCCAGGTCCGGGTCGGGTTCCTGGGCGTTGTCGCCCAGCACGAGGGCGGCGACCACCGCGTCGGCCAGGGCTTCGGCCTTCTGGCGTTTCATGCCGAGCGCTAGGGCGCGCTGCAGGGCGATCTCGCGTATTTCGGCTAGTTGTGCGGTGGTCAGCGGGGTGGACGGCAGCTCAAGTGGTTCGAGGGGCTTGCGGCGGATCTTGCGCCACGCCTTGCGCAGGGCTCCCGCGGTGCTGTCGCGCACCGCCTGGCCGACGCTGTCGGAGACCGCGGTGATCACGCTGGCGGACACGAGGGCGATCACGGGCGTCGCCAGCGCGACGATGTCGCCTGGTCCGAAGGCCAGCGGGTCGTCGTGGGCCTGGCGCAGCCTGCGCTCGGCCTGCCTGGGGTTCTCCAAGTACGGAGCGGCGACGATGTCGAACGAAGACAGCTCCTCGGGAGCGATCTTGCGTACGACTCGGCGAGCTAGCTCATCGGCTGTTCGGACGGTGGTGCTGGCTACCATCGCTACTCCGAAAGGTGATCTGTACTTGCCGCCAAACCCCTCGTCGTCACAGGGAGTTGAAACGTTATCGTGTTCCCGATCATGAGAGCGCTCTCAACTGGCGCGGGGGTGTGGCGATACTTGACCAAACGCCCCGACTGGCGCAGCGTCTTGGCCTATGTCCTCGCCGCCGCATGGTCGGACACGTCGTGTCGATCTCGTTCGCCTGCGCGAAAAACTGCCGGCGGGCGTTGCAGACGTGTTGCGACAGTACGAACGGCACCTCACGTTGGAGCGTGACCTTTCGCCGCACACCGTGCGCGCGTACATCGGGGATGCGGTGGCATTGTTGGGACATGTCGCGGGGAATATCCCGGAAAACGCCGATGTCGGGCGCGTCGACCTCACGCTCACGGCATTGCGGTCATGGCTTGCCGCGCAACGCGCGTCGGGTGCCAGCCGCACCACGCTCGCGCGACGGGCCGCCGCAGCGCGCACGTTCAGCGCATGGGCGCATCGTGCGGGCCATTTGGCCGCAGACCCGGGCCCTCGACTGGCCGCCCCGCGACCACATCGGACATTGCCGTCCGTGCTGCGCGCGGACCAGGCGAAGGAGGCGATGGAGGCCGTATCCTCTGGCGCGTCCGAGGGTGATCCGGTTGCGCTGCGTGATCAGGCCGTGGTGGAGTTGCTGTACGCCACAGGTATCCGCGTGGCCGAACTCTGTGGTCTTGATCTCGACGACGTGGACTACTCCCTAAGGGTGATTCGAGTTCTGGGCAAAGGTGGACGCGAGCGCAGCACGCCGTTCGGCGTGCCGGCCGAGCGAGCGGTGCGGCGGTGGCTGGACGAGGGGCGAAACGCCCTGGTAGCACCGGATTCGCCACCGGCGTTGTTCCTCGGTGCCCGTGGTGGCCGGTTGAACCAGCGTGCCGTTCGCACGCTGGTGCACGAGGTCGTCGCCGTGGTACCCGATGCGCCGGACATCGGGCCGCACGGGTTGCGCCACTCCGCTGCGACCCATTTGCTGGAAGGAGGAGCGGACCTGCGCACCGTCCAAGAACTGCTTGGTCACGCTACGCTCGCAACGACTCAGCTTTACACACACGTCACTGTCGAACGGCTGAAGGCGATCCATGACCGAACCCACCCCCGTTCCTGACGCCGCAGGGGGAGGATCGCGTACGGCGACCGTGCCCCCTGAACCCATCGTGCCCGCGCCAGCTGCGAAGCAGGCGAGCAACGGGCACCGTCAGAACGGCGCGCCGCGCACCGAGGCGACCTCCGAGCCTGGTGCCAACACGCATGTCAACGGCACGCCCGCGGCCGTCCCGACTGCCGTGACGCGCGCGGACGCCCGGTCTGGTGACGACGTCGAGGCCGGCATCGTCGCGCTGTGGCGCAGCTACGGCCAGTCCCGCGAGCAGAGCCAGCGCGACCGCCTGGTGCTGCACTACGCGCCGCTGGTCAAGTACGTCGCCGGCCGCGTCGGCACCGGCCTGCCAGCCCACGTGGACGTGGCCGATCTGATCCAGTCCGGCATCTTCGGCCTGGTCGACGCGATCGAGAAGTTCGAGCCGGAACGCGGCCTCAAGTTCGAGACCTACGCCATGCAGCGCATCCGCGGCGCGATCCTCGACGACCTGCGCTCCCAGGACTGGGTGCCGCGCTCGGTCCGCAGCCGTGCCCGCGACGTCGAGCGCGCCCTGGAACGGCTCGGCGCCAAGCTGCAGCGCACGCCCACCGACCGCGAGCTCGCCGCAGAGCTCAAGATCGGCCTGGCGGAGCTGCGCGAGCTGTACGGCCAGCTCCAGCTGACCAGCGTCGTCGCCCTCGACGAGCTGATCGCCCCGAACAAGGGCGGCTCCTCGCTGGCCGAATCGCTGCCGGACGATGCCGCGGAAGACCCGGTCGCGAGCCTCGTCGACCAGGACAGCCGCCGGCAGCTGGCCGACGCGATAGCCCAGCTGGCCGAACGCGACCGCGTGGTCGTGACCCTGTACTACTTCGAGAACCTGACCCTCGCCGAGATCGGCAAGGTTCTCGGTGTCACCGAGTCCAGGGTCTGCCAGCTCCACACCCGCGCCGTCCTGCGCCTTCGCACCAAGCTCAACGAGCAGTCCGAGGCCTGACCGGCACCCTCCTTTCTCGCCCGAATCCTGCCCGCGCCGGGCTTTCAGACCGCTTTCCGGGCCCTTTCAGCCCGAATTCACTCGAACGGGTGGTACTTGGAGCGACTCCAAGCACGCCGCGTGCGCGCACTCGTCGAGCCGCTGATCTCGGACAGGTGTGCCGGGAGGCGGGCAGGAGGGCAGCGACCAGCCGCCTCCCGGCACCTGCCGGGCGCCCGGCAGACGCGCAACGGGGACGCGCCGCCGTCGACCTCAACCGCGCCGGGGGAAGCGGCGGGAGAGCGCCCGATCGGGCCGCTGCGGGCGTGACGGGTCGCCGCGCAGCGGAAGCGACACGCCTAACCGCCCCGGGCCGGAATTTCGGCGTCCAAGGGCAGCAGCCGGACCCGGCCCGGCGAGACGAGCCGCAAGGGATCCAGGTACTCGGCGCCGCGCCGGACGCCCCAGTGCAGGCACGGCGAAGCGCAGTGGCCCGGCTGCAGGTGCCCGAGCACCTCACCCCGCCGCACCGGGCGACCGGCCGCCACCGCCGGCGCGACCGGCTCGTACGTCGTCCGCAGGCCGCCGCGGTGTTCGACCGAGACCAGCGTGCGGGCGGCGACAGCGCCCGCGTAGACCACGACACCGTCACCGGCGGCGAGCACCGGCGTGCCCTCGGCCCCGGCGAGGTCGACGCCGCGATGGCCAGGGCCGAACGGCGTCGCGGGGGCGTGGAAGGTGCGGACCACCGGGTGTGGCGGCGGCAGAGGCCAGGTGAAGCGGGCGGGGGCCGGGGCCAGGAGGGTGGTGAGCACCAGGGCGGTGGGGAGGAGGGGCATGGGTCCACCGTGGGTGAAAGGGCACCTCGGGGACCAGCGGGGAGCTGGGAACTGTGGACAACTCGGCGGTTGTGGATAACTACCCGATGGGCGCAGGGGGCGATTCGGGGTTTGTCGGGGGTTGGGCGTAGACTGTCGGGCGCGTCCCGTCTATATGCGGGACGACTTCGCGTGCCAACGCAGATCCGACCGGCTGATCGCAGCTGGGTCGAGTCACGGCGTCCGACGGGTCCTGACGGTGGAGAGATCCTCCGCGGGTGCGGACGACGGCTATGGCACCAGGGCTGAAGGCCACCCGGCCTGAGGCGTCAACCGACCCGACGCGTGCAGATGAGACCTGGCGCGTCCGACAGATGAGGTGCGAACCGGCCATGGCCGTCGTAACCATGAGGCAGCTGCTTGACAGCGGCGTGCACTTCGGGCATCAGACCCGGCGCTGGAACCCGAAGATGAAGCGTTACATCTTCACCGAGCGCAACGGCATCTACATCATCGACCTGCAGCAGACGCTGACCTACATCGACCGGGCTTTCGAGTTCGTCAAGGAGACGGTCGCGCACGGCGGGTCGATTCTGTTCATCGGCACGAAGAAGCAGGCGCAGGAGGCCATCGCCAACGAGGCCCTCCGCGTCGGCATGCCTTACGTGAACCAGCGCTGGCTGGGCGGCATGCTCACCAACTTCTCCACGGTCCACAAGAGGCTTCAGCGCCTCAAGGAGCTGGAGTCGATGGAGCAGACCGGCGGTTTCCAGGGTTTCACCAAGAAGGAAATCCTGATGATGAACCGTGAGAAGGACAAGCTGGAGCGCACGCTCGGCGGTATCCGCGACATGTCCAAGGTGCCCAGCGCCGTGTGGATCGTGGACACCAAGAAGGAGCACATCGCGGTCGGCGAGGCTCGCAAGCTGAACATCCCGATCGTCGCGATCCTCGACACCAACTGCGACCCGGACGAGGTCGACTACCCGATTCCGGGTAACGACGACGCGATCCGCTCGGCCGCGCTGCTGACCAAGGTGGTGGCCGAGGCCGCTGCCGCCGGTCTCATGCAGCGCTCCGGCGCCCGCCGCGACGCCGCCGACGGCCAGGACAAGCCCGAGGTCGCGAGCGACGAGCCGCTGGCGGAGTGGGAGCAGGAGCTCCTGACGAACACCTCGGCCGCGGCGGCCCCCGCCGAGGCGGCTCCGGCCGAGCAGCCCGTCCAGTCCTGATTTCCCCCACGCGGCGCCCGCAACAGCGGGCGCCGCGTGACTCAAGCGCGTACATCGCAGAAGGAAAACGATGGCGAACTACACCACCGCGGACGTCAAGAAGCTCCGCGAGCTGACCGCCGCCGGCATGATGGACTGCAAGAAGGCGCTGGACGAGGCTGACGGCGACTTCGACAAGGCCGTCGAGATCCTGCGCATCAAGGGCGCCAAGGACGTCGGCAAGCGCGCCGAGCGCACCACGTCCAACGGCCTCGTGGCGGTCAAGGACGGCGCGATGGTCGAGCTGCGCTGCGAGACCGACTTCGTCGCCAAGAACGCGGACTTCATCGCGCTGGCCGACGACATCGTCGCGCTCGCCAAGGCCAACAAGGTCGCCGACGCCGACGCCCTCAAGGCCGTCGAGGTCGACGGCAAGACCGTGGACGCGCTGGTCCAGGAGTTCTCCGCCAAGATCGGCGAGAAGCTGGAGCTGGCGAAGGCCGTCGACTTCGACGGCACCGTCTCCGTCTACCTGCACAAGCGTGCCGCCGACCTGCCGCCCGCCGTCGGCGTGCTGGTCGAGTACACCGGTGACAACGCCGAGGTCGCGAAGGGCGCTGCCATGCAGATCGCCGCGATGCGCCCGAAGTTCGTCACCCGTGACGAGGTGCCCGAGGAGCTCGTCGCGAACGAGCGCCGCATCGCCGAGGAGACCGCTCGCGAGGAGGGCAAGCCGGAAGGCGCGCTGCCCAAGATCGTCGAGGGTCGCGTCAACGGCTTCTTCAAGGACGTCGTGCTCCTGGAGCAGGCTTCCGTGACGGACAGCAAGAAGACGGTCAAGGCTCTTCTGGACGAGGCCGGCGTGACGGTTACCCGTTTCGCTCGGTTCGAGGTCGGCCAGAGCTGATTGCAGTGAGGGCGGGGTTGCGCAGACATGCGACCCCGCCTTCTGCATGTCCACAGACTTCACTCTGGCGAGCCCAGAGAGAACCCACACCCCAGGCTCCCAAAGGCACGCGAGGAGAGGACCTGTGAGCGAAGAAGGTAGCCACGGCTACAACCGGGTGATGCTCAAGCTCGGTGGCGAGATGTTCGGCGGCGGTGGCGTCGGTGTCGATCCCGATGTCGTCCAGACAGTCGCCCGGCAGATCGCGGCCGTCCACAAGTCCGGCGTGCAGGTGGCCGTCGTGATCGGTGGTGGCAACTTCTTCCGCGGGTCCGAGCTCCAGCAGCGCGGCATGGACCGCTCGCGTGCCGACTACATGGGCATGCTCGGCACGGTCATGAACTGCCTGGCGCTGCAGGACTTCCTCGAGCGCGAGCACGGCATCGACACGCGCGTGCAGACCTCCATCCAGATGACGCAGGTCGCCGAGTCGTACATCCCCCGCCGCGCGATGCGTCACCTCGAGAAGGAACGCGTCGTGATCTTCGGTGGCGGCGCCGGCCTGCCGTACTTCTCGACGGACACCACCGCCGCCCAGCGCGCCCTGGAGATCGGCTGCGAGATCGTCCTGATGGCCAAGGCCGTCGACGGTGTCTACACGGCCGACCCCAAGATCGACCCCGACGCGTTGATGTTCGACAACATCACCCACCGCGAGGTGCTGGAGCGCGGCCTCAACGTCGCCGATGCCACGGCCTTCAGCCTCTGCATGGACAACAACATGCCGATCCTCGTCTTCAACCTCCTCACCGAGGGGAACATCGCGCGCGCGGTGCGTGGTGAGAAGATCGGAACCCTGGTCCACACCCCCGGTGGACGCCCGGCCTTCTAGACCTGCTGGGATTTGACCGGAACCGGGAAGAAACACACGCAGAGCAAGGAGTAGTCGTGATCGACGAGACCCTCCTCGACGCCGAGGAGAAGATGGAAAAGGCGGTTTCGGTGGCGAAGGAGAACCTCGCCTCCGTACGGACCGGTCGTGCGACTCCCTCGATGTTCAACCGCATCCACGTCGACTACTACGGTTCGCTCACGCCGATCAACCAGATGGCCAGCATCACGGTTCCCGAGGCGCGCATGGCGGTCGTGAAGCCGTACGACGCGGGCCAGCTGAACGCGATCGAGAAGGCGATCCGGGACTCCGACCTGGGCGTCAACCCCGGCAACGACGGTGCCGTGATCCGCGTCGTCATCCCGCAGCTCTCCGAGGAGCGCCGCCGGGACATGGTGAAGGTCGCGAAGTCCAAGGGCGAGGACGCGCGCGTCTCCGTCCGCGGTGTCCGTCGCAAGGCCAAGGAAGAGATCGACCGCCTCGTCAAGGACGGCGAGGTCGGCGAGGACGACGGCGCGCGTGGTGAGAAGGAGCTCGACGCTCTGACCCACAAGTACACCGCGCAGGTCGACGAGCTCGTGAAGCACAAGGAAGCCGAGCTTCTCGAAGTCTGATGTTCCTGTTGGTTTCGCCCGGCCGAGTCGCGCCGCAGGCGTGAGTGCCCTGGCCGGGCGGAGGACGTGATGGGAGCACAGGTGGCAGGCAGTCCCTCGGACGTGCCGGCGTCGAAGCCTTCGCGCGCGGGACGTGACCTGCGGGCGGCGATCCTGGTCGGCGTGGGGCTCGGTGCCGTCATCATCCTGTCGCTGCTGACCGTCCGGCAGACCTTCATCGCCATCGTCGCGGCAGCCGCGGCGGTGGCGACGTGGGAGCTCGCGACCGAGCTGAAGAAGCGCGGTATCAACGTCGCCCTGTGGCCGGCGCTGATCGGCGGCCAGGCGATCATCTGGCTCTCCTGGCCGTACGAACGCTCGGGCATGATGACCGCCTTCGTGATCACCATCCTGGTGTGCATGGCCTGGCGGTTCCGCGCCGGTTCGGACGGCTACCTGCGCGACCTCAGCGCGTCCGTGTTCACGGTCGCGTACGTGCCGATGATGGCGGCGTTCGCGGCCATGCTCGTCGTTCCCGAGAAGGACGGCGCAGGTCGTGCGTTCGCGTTCCTCATCGGGGTCGTGCTGTCCGACGTCGGCGGCTACGCGGCCGGTGTCTTCCTCGGCAAGCACCCGATGGCGCCCACGATCAGCCCGAAGAAGTCCTGGGAGGGCTTCGCCGGCTCGCTGGTCGCGGGCATGGCGGGCGGCGCGCTCACGCTGACGCTGCTGCTCGACGGCCAGTGGTGGCAGGGCGCGCTCTTCGGTGCCGCGCTCGTCGTCACGGCCACCGCGGGCGACCTGGTCGAGTCGCTGATCAAGCGCGACCTCGGCATCAAGGACATGGGCACGCTGCTGCCCGGCCACGGCGGCATCATGGACCGGATGGACTCGCTCCTCCCGTCCGCCGTCGCCTCCTGGCTGCTGCTGCACCTCTTCATCCAGTAGCCGTGACGTTTTCCGCGCAACGCCGCAAGTAGTGGTTGTGAGAGACCACGAGGCACTGGCGGCGTTCGAGCGGATCTACCGCGCCCACGTCGGCGCGATCACCCGGTTCTTCGCGCGCCGGTGCACGGAACCGCAGGTCGTCGCGGACTTGACCGCGGACACGTTCGTCCGCGCGATCACGTCGTTCCCCACCTTCGACGAGGCCAAGGGCCCGGCGGTGAGCTGGCTCTTCGGCATCGCCAGGCGCACGTTCGCCGCGCACCTGGAGCAGTCGAGGCGTGGCGTCGAACTGGTGCGCCTGGCGGGCGGCAGGCGTGAGCTCGACCGGGACGAACTGGCCGAGCTGGAAGCCCGCATCGACGCCGAACGGCCAGGTCGGGCGCTGCTGGAACGGCTCGCCTCGTTGCCGGAGCTCGAACGGGAAGCCGTCGAACTCGTCCACCTCGCTGGTCTCGCGCCCAAGGAAGCGGCTGTCGCGCTCGGCGTGCCGAAAGGGGCGATGCGGACCCGTCTGTATCGCGCCACGGCTCGCCTGCGTGCGGTCGTCGACGACGAACTGGAGGCACGAGCCGATGAGCAGGTTTGAGGACAACCTCTGGGCAGAGCTGGAACGCGACCATGCTCCGGCGTTGCGGCAGAGCGTGGCCACGCGACGACGCCGGAGCACGGCTCGATGGCTGTCTGCAGCAGCAGGAGTAGCCGTACTGGGCGGTGCGACGGTCGTTGGACTCACGTACTTCGGCGGCACACCACCCGCGTACGCCGTGGTCGACAACCCGGACGGTTCGGTGACGCTGACCCTGCGGGATCTGACCCGGTTCGAGGAAGCCACGGAACGGCTGCGTGAGCACGGCATCTTCGTGGTCGTTGTGCCGCTGCGGAAGGACTGCCCGGACGAGGGGCCATACCGGATCGAGGGTGCCGCTTTCTTGCCGGCACGGGCAGATTCAACGGCCGACGGTCTCAAGATGATCTTCGAGCGCGACTGGAATCACGCGGGCACCACGTCGGTGCTCGCTGCGGATCTGGAGGCCAGGAGCGTCCTGCGGGTCGGGATCGACGGGGGCCGAGAGGTGCCGAAGTGTCTGCCCGATCAGCTGATCAGGCAATCGGGCCTGGGCGTCGCGAAACCTGAACCGACCCGCTAGTCGTCGTACGGGTCGTCCACCTCGGTGCGCGGCTCGTCCTCGATCGCCCGGGACTGGTCGATCACCGAGAACGCCGCGCCCGCGTGGTCCTCGACCACGGTGATGCGCCCGTACGGGGTGTCGTAGGGCTCGACGGTCACCCGGCCGCCGAGCTCCAGCACCCGGTAGGCGACCGAGTCGGTGCCGATCTCGGGCGCGGCGTTGAAGTACACCATCCAGTGCGACCGCTCCCCGTACGGGAACTCGCGGCCCATCTTCTGCCGGCCGATCACCTCGGTGCCCTCGACGGACCACGTCGCGTAGTCCAGCCGGTGGCCGTCGCCGATCTGCGTGATGTCGTAGTGGCACAGCTCGCCGAAGAACTCGTCGGCCGCCGCGCCGTCCCTGGTGTTCAGCTCCGCCCACGCGTAGGCGCCGTGCCCGCCGGTGCCGAACCGCCAGTCCGGCGGCACGTGCCGGAACCCGACGACGGCGCCGGTCGGGTCGCTGATCACGGTGGTCTGCGTGTGGTCGGTGGAGTCCTCCGGGTTGCGCAGCACCGATCCGCCGAGGTGGAAGGCCTTTTCCGCGGTGGCTCGCGCGTGCGGTGTGACCAGGTACAACCGCCACGGCTCCGGTTCACCCTGCGGTAGTCCGGCGACCGGGACGCCGTCGACCATCGCCACGGTGTAGCCGGCGTCGTCGGCGTAATGCCAGCCGAAGAGGCCGGTGTAGAACTCGATCGCGGCCTTGAGGTCGTCGACGGTGCGCTCGGCCCAGCACGGGCTTCCTCCGAGCAACGGCGCGAGCTGGGGCGTGTTGGGCGCGATCGACACTGCCGCCTCCTGCAGGGAGAGATGCGGCCACGCTACGCCGTGATTGGACGAATTCGAACTGTCACCGGGAAATCGAAGCCCTACAGTGTCGTCGTGAGGGGATTCGTTCGGGCCGCGTTGAACGCGGTGCGCCCGGTTGACGTCGTACCCAGTCCGAACATCTGGCACTGGCCCGACATCTACGAGGTCGAGAACCGCGCGCAGGACGTGAACGGCGCGATTTGGGTGGCGTTAAGCGAAGAATGTCCGTTTGGCGGGCAGGACGTCGTGGACGTCGGCTGCGGCGACGGATTCCACCTGCCGCTGTTCGCCAAGAGCGCGAAATCGGTCACGGGAGTAGAGCCGCATCCACCGCTCGTCGTGCGCGCCAAGAACCGCGTCGCGCAGCTGACCAACGTCCGAGTCGTTTCCGGTCCCGCGCAACGCCTCCCGCTCGACGACGCCTCCGCCGACCTCGTGCACGCCCGCACGGCGTACTTCTTCGGGCCGGGATGTGAGCCGGGGCTGCGCGAGGCGGACCGGGTGCTGCGGCCCGGCGGCGCGCTGGCGATCGTGGACCTGGACGGCGCGGCGGAGCCGTACGGGCAATGGCTGTGCGCCGACGAACCGCGCTACGACCCGGCCGTGGTCGAGAAGTTCTTCGCGGACAACGGTTTCTCGCTCACGCGGATCACCGCCGAGTGGCGCTTCGAAAATCGGGAGGACCTGGAGTCCGTGCTGCGCATAGAGTTCTCCGCGAAAGTCGCCGAACGTGCGATCGTTTCCGTGGCCGGGCTGAGCTTCCAGGTCGGCTACCGCCTGCACGTGCGGCGCAAGCCGAAGGGACTGATCTTGTGATCCGCGAGATGCAACGTCTCACGCAACGGATCTGGTCGCAGCGCAGCAACTGGCACATCGGCGACCTGGCCTGGCAGCGCTACGAGCACGTCGGCCGCGAGCACGAGTGGCAGTTCGAGGTGTGGGAACGCGACGGCGAGGTCGCCGCCTGGGCCTGGGCTCAGCAGGACTCCGACCTCTTCCTGCTGGTCGACCCCGCGCACCCGGACCTGGCCGACGAGGTGCTGAAGCGCTTCCCCGACCGGCAGGTCATGATCCTCGATGCCGAACAGCACCTGATCGCCGCGCTGGAACGCCAGGGCTACGCGCCCAAGGACGGCTGGCACCAGATCTTCATGACGCACGACCTGCGCGATCTGCCCGACCCTGTGGTGCCCGAGGGCTTCACCGTCCGCTCGATCACGGAAGCTGATCTGGCGCAACGGGTCGAGGTCCACCAGAAGGTCTGGCACCCGTCACGGGTGACGGAGGAGAGCTACCGCAACGTGATGGCGGCCTGGCCGTACCGCCCGGATCTCGACTGGGTGGTGGAGGCGCCGGACGGCAGGTTCGCCGCGTACTGCCTGATGTGGCCTGACGAGCAGAACCGCGTCGGTGAGCTGGAACCCGTTGGCACACATCCGGATTTCCGCCGGATGGGCCTGGCTCGTGCCGCCTGCTTCGGTGCGATGCGCGCGCTGCGGGAGCTGGGGGCGGAGCAGGCGATCGTGTACCCGGTTCACGACAAGCCGGCCCTGAAGTTCTATGAGCAGCTGGGTTTTCAGCCTTACGCGCGCACTCTGACATTCGCCAGGGGCTAGGCCGTTCGTTGATGTTGTCCGGCCTGATCGTGGTGCCCCCGGCGACGGCGGCACCGCCCGCGGCCGACCTGAACGCCATGTTCAACGCCTACGGCAACCAGGGCGGGCACTGGACCGGGGGCGACAGCACCGTGTCGGTTCCATTGCCGGACGGGCGCACGGCGTGGCTGTTCTCGGACACGTTCCTCGGCACGGTGAACCCGGACTTCAGCCGGCCGCGAACGGCGCCGTTCATCCGCAACTCCATCGTGGTGCAGCAGGGCAACCAGCTCGTGCAGACGGTGCACGGTGGTACCGCGCAGAACCCCACGACGCTCGTGACCGGCAGCAACCCCGACGAGTTCCACTGGGTCGGGGCGGCGATGGTGCAGGGCAACGCGCTGAAGGCGTTGTACGGGCGGTACAAGAACGCCGGAAGCGGACCACTCGGGTTCCAGCGCGTCGGGACCACGCTCGTCGCGTTCGCGCTGCCAGGACTGACCGTCGCGAGCGTCACCGATACCCTCAGACGCGGGAATGGATTTCTGAGAGTGGTACTTCTCTCGGAGGCCGCAATCTAAAGCAGATTGATTCTAAGTACGTTGACAAGGCGCTCGAGTATCTCGGATTGGGCCAATGATGCGGCAGAATTCACTAATGCAGTCATTGATGTCGGACGCTGGCGCAGATTGTGCGACGACTGAGATGCCGGAGGAACTGGCGGGCATCCTCCGTGACGGCTGGTACACGGCAGACTGCGGCGCCTTGCTGCTCGTTCGCGCCGGTGGGCACGCGCGTTCCTGGCCGTGTGAGGCTGCGGAGATCGCCCAGCGGGAGTATGAGGTCAACGATATTCGCATTCCGGATCTGGATCTCGACGAAGACCGTGAGACGTTCCTGCTCGCCCTTGCTTGTCGCGCGAGTGGCTTTGCTGGAACTGCATTGCAGATGGCTGCTGGCAGTCAAGGGTCCGCCGACCTTGTCGCGGTGGTGAGTGTAGGCATTGATGACGACTACCTATCGAATGGCGCGACCGTCAAATTCTTTACAATGCGAGGTAACTATCCGGATTGGTTCGATGATCTGGAGAGGTTCAAGAGTGAGGCGATGATGCTCCTGCGGCTAGGTGATATCGGTGCGTCCGCCAGTTGATTTGACGCGATGACATTGTGGCATTCCAGTGACGTCGCGTGACAGCGCTCGCGGTGTGTCTGTCGCAGTTCGGCCCCGTTGTCGTTGGAGAGGCGTCGAGTTCCAGGTTGTCCAGTGTGTGGTAACAGGGCCCCGCGGTCGTTTTGGAGTGGAGGTAGAAATCACGTCGCCGGTGGCGAATTTCGAAGCATTCATCGACTTCGTGCTGCTGACTGATGGCGACGAGCATCCCTCTGCTGACGAGTTCCCGGCAGTGGGAAGTATCTTGGACGCAATTGCTATCGATTTCATGCCATCTGGTGAGTTGCGGTTGTCGGCTCAGCCGTCAGCTGTGGCACGTAGACGCTTGCGCTAGGCTCTGGTTCGCGGGAAAGCGAATCATAGGTAGGTTGAGCCGGTGGCCAGATGATGTGATGGGTAGACGTGAGTGTCCGGAGGAACCGTGGTTGATTGCGGTGTGAGCGATGCGTCTGACCGACTCTCGCGATATCGCGAGCGGCTTGACTCGCTGACCGGTGCTGAGCCCGTTGTTAGTAGTTTTGACCCGCGCGAGGCTGCGGATGGCCTCGTTCTTGCGCTCGCATACATCGGCGTGCCGGAGCCCGGGTATGTGACGGGCTTCACCTATGGGCTTTCTCTGGTGCGCCACGCGGATTGGGGTCAGGCAGGTCGTGAGCTGTCCATAACTGTGCGTTCTGACAATGTGGAGTGGGCCAGTGTGCCAGCCAGGATAATTGCTGGACTGCGTGGGCTTGGATCGTTCGGTCTGGGGCATGTATTGGGGCACGTCGGGCCGTATGTCTCGGATTCTCAGATGAGCAGTATTGTTCTGGCTGGGCCTGCAGTTCCAGCTGAGGGCGTTGTCGATTTGGGTGATGACGAAAGAGGGGGCGATTTGGTCGAAATAGCGGGCGTATACCCCATCCATGCTGCCGAGCGTGAGTTCGTCTACTCGCGAGGGTTTGACGCGTTGTGGAATCTGGAGTGGGATCGCTTCGATCCGTCCCGTGAGTCGGTGGTGCAGGCGCACTAGGCTCTGGTTTCGTGGAAAATGAATCATCGGTACGTCGGCCTGCCAGTTCGGTGGCGTGGGGGTGGACTGCCGGCGGCTCGGTGGCGACTAGCGTGCGCAGAAACTGGAATTCAGGCCGCTGGGGTGTTGCGGTGCAACTCCAGTTGCTATCGGGGAAGGTTCTGGATATAGAGGAATCCGATCAGTGCTCGGTGGTTAGTCGGATTTCAACTACGCCGTGGTTGCTAAGGGCATTTTTCTTCGTGAATCGGCCCTTCATGCCAACTCCCAGGAATAGCAGCGGCTAGGCTTTCGTGGAACGGGGACAAGTGCAGGGAAGCGAAGATCTTTGGAGGCGCACTGGCCTGCGTCAGTTCCAAATCGTCCAGTGCGTGGTCACGGCACACCGAGGTCGTTTTGGGGTGGACGTGGAGGTCACCTCGCCGGTGAAGTATCCAGACGCCTTCATAGATTTCGTGCACCTCGCTGATGATGAGCTCGTTGCGCCAGATGCGTTCCCGCCCGTGGGGAGTGTGCTGGACGCAATCAACATCGACTTCATGCCGACCGGTGAGCTGAGGCTTTCTGCTCGGCCGTCAGCGGTGGCCAGGTCGCGAGAGGAAGCGTGATGGCTGCTCGGACACGCTCGCACTAGGCTCTGGTTCGTGGAGAAGCGAATCGCGGGCAGGTTGAACCGCCAGGTCGGCGTCGTGGGGCTGGGCTGCTGGCAGCTCGGCGCCGACTGGGGTGAGGTGGACGAGAGCGAGGCGCTCGCGTTGCTTCACGCCGCGGCCGACACGGGCGTCGACTTCTTCGACACCGCCGACGTGTACGGCGACGGGCGTAGCGAGACGCTCGTCGGACGGTTCCTCAAGGAGCGTCAGGGCGACGTGTTCGTCGCTACGAAGATGGGGCGGCGGCTGCCGGCGCAGACCACGGAGGGGTACAACCGGGAGAACTTCCTCGCGTGGAACGACCGGAGCCGCCGCAATCTGGGTGTCGACACGCTGGACCTGGTGCAGCTGCACTGTCCGCCCACGCCGGTGTACGACCGGGACGAGGTGTTCGACACCTTGGACGAAATGGTTGAGCAGCAACGGATCGCTGCCTATGGCGTGTCGGTGGAGAAGGTCGAGGAGGCGCTGGCTGCGATCAGGCGTCCGCACGTGGCCAGCGTGCAGATCATCCTGAACGCGTTCCGGCTCAAGCCTCTCGAGGAGGTGCTGCCCGCGGCGCAGGAGGCCGGGGTGGCGATCATCGCGCGGGTGCCGCTCGCGTCCGGGTTGTTGTCCGGGAAGTACGACAGGGCAACGACTTTCGGCGCTGATGATCATCGCAACTACAACCGCAACGGTGAGGCGTTCGACGTCGGCGAGACCTTCTCCGGGGTCCCGTACGAGGTCGGCCTGGAAGCCGTCGAACGGCTCCGGGCGCTCGTGCCCGCGGGCGCCACGATGGCGCAGTTCGCCCTGCGGTGGATCGCCGACCGGCCTGGTGTCACGGTCGTGATCCCCGGTGCGCGCAACGTGGAGCAGGCGCGGGCGAACTCACAGGCCGCTGGTCTCCAGCCGGTCGACCACGCGGCCGTCGCGGCTGTTTACGACGAGTTGATCCGGCCGCACGTGCACGACCGGTGGTAGATCACTCCTCGGCGAGGATGGCGTAGAGCTTGCGCCGCAGCTCGTTGTAGAGCTCGCCGGCGCGGGTCTTCTGCTCGGGCGTGCCCGCGTGGGAGATCTGCTCCATCGCGCTGCCCAGCAGCCGGACCGCCGACCGCAGTTCGCCGTCGACCGGGTCGAGCTGGATCTCGATGTCGCGCCAGGGCGGGGCCGTGTGCTCCGTCCTGCCGTGCTCGGTGAGCGTGAACAGCTTCTTTCCTCCTTCCTCCACCGCGGAGATGAAGCCTTCGTCAGCGAGCATCTGCAGCGTCGGGTAGACCGAGCCGGGGCTCGGGCTCCACACGCCGCCGGTGCGCTTGGCGATCTCCTGAATGATCTCGTAGCCGTGCATCGGCCGTTCTGCCAGCAAGGACAGAACCGCCGCCCGGACGTTGCCGCGCCTCTGGCGGCCGCCCCTGCCACCGCCCCCGAAGGGTCCGTGGCGATGCCTGTGCAAGTGGTTCCTGTGGTGTGGGTTCATCATCATGCCGCTAACGATATATCGGAATCTATCGCGATGCAACGGTCAAATGCCGGCGAAGTTCGTGGGACACTAGATGTGCTATGACCTCCCTTCCCCTTGTCTTCGACGCGCCCAAGCGCGGCCTCCCGCCGCGCCATCTGGTCGACCTCACGCCTGTTCAGCGCGCTGAGGCGGTGGCCGCGCTCGGCGAGAAGCCGTTCCGCGCCAAGCAGCTGTCGAACCACTACTTCAGCCGCCTGACCGTCGACCCGGCCGAGATGACCGACATCCCGGCCGACACGCGCGACAAGCTGGTCGCCGACCTGATGCCGCCGCTGTTCACGGTCGTGCGCAAGGTCACCGCCGACGAAGGCACGACCGCCAAGACGCTGCTGCGCGCGCACGACGGCACGCTCATCGAGTCGGTCCTCATGCGCTACCCGGACCGCGCGACGCTGTGCATCTCGTCACAGGCCGGCTGCGGCATGGCGTGCCCGTTCTGCGCGACCGGCCAGGGAGGCCTGCAGCGCAACCTGTCGACCGCGGAGATCGTGGACCAGGTGCGCCTGGGCGCGGCCGCGATGCGTGACGGCGAGCTGCCGGGCGGGCCGGGCCGGTTGTCGAACATCGTCTTCATGGGTATGGGCGAGCCGCTCGCGAACTACAAGCGGATCCTCGAGGCGGTCCACCGCATCTGCGACCCGGCGCCGGACGGGCTGGGCATCTCGCAGCGCCACGTGACCGTGTCGACGGTCGGGCTGGTGCCGGCGATCAAGAAGCTGACCGAGGAGAACCTGCAGGTTCGGTTGGCTGTGTCGCTGCACACGCCGGACGACGAGCTGCGTGACACGTTGGTGCCGGTGAACACTCGGTGGAACGTTGCCGAGGTGTTGGAGGCTGCCCGCGGCTACGCGGACAAGACCGGGCGCCGGGTGTCTATTGAGTACGCATTGATCCGTGACATCAACGACCAGGGGTGGCGGGCGGATCTGCTCGGGAAGAAGCTGCGCAAGCATCTTGGGCAGTTGGTGCACGTGAACCTGATCCCGTTGAACCCGACTCCGGGGTCGAAGTGGGATGCGTCGCCGAAGCCTGTGGAGCGGGAGTTCGTGCGTCGCGTGCGTGAGCAGGGTGTCGAGTGCACCGTGCGGGACACGCGTGGGCAGGAGATCGCGGCGGCCTGTGGGCAGCTCGCGGCCGAGGGCTGACAATCCCGCCGGCGCCACCTACAGTGCTAGCATTGACTGCAATGACAGCATCGGAGGTGGATCATGGCCGTCCTGACGATCCGCGACTTCGACGAGAATCTGAAGGCCAAGCTGAGGATTCGTGCTGCTGAGCACGGCCGATCGATGGAAGCCGAGGTGCGGGCGATCCTCGCCGCGGTGTTGACCAAGGCCGACTCAGGTCCCGGTATGGGGACGAGGATCCAGCACCGTTTCGCTGACGTCGATGACATCTCGTTCGAACCACCGCAGCGCACAGAGCGGGCACGGGCAGCGGAGTTTCCTGAGTGATTGTTCTTGACACCAACGTCGTTTCCGAACTGATGAGGCGAGTTCCGAACGACGAGGTCGTTCGCTGGGTCGATCGGTACCCGGCCGATGAGGTCTTCATCACCGCCGTGACGGCAGCCGAGCTCGCCTACGGGGTCGAGCGGATGCCGGACGGCCAGCGCAAGACCGTGCTCGCGGTCAAGGTCTCGGAACTCCTGACCGAGGACTTCCAAGGGCAGATCCTGCCGTTCGACGGTGTAGCCGCCGCGTACTACGGCGAGATCGCGGCGGCACGCGAGGAGCAGGGCTCGCCGATCAGCATGGCCGATGCGCAGATCGCGGCGATCTGCCGACGATTCGTGGCCTGCTTGGCCACTCGCAACACCAAGGATTTCGTCGACACGGGCATCGCCTTGCTCAACCCGTGGGGCGACGCGGCCGAGGGCTGAACTCGCTGGAGGAACGGCGGCGCGGTCGGCATGATCGCGGCATGGACGAGCCACTCCACACCCGCGGGTCCTACGAAGTCGAGGTAGGCCCGGAGTTCCCGCCCAACGGCGACTGGTCCTGCCCGGTGTTCGCCTTCGACCACGATGGCCGGGTGGTCGACGAGTTCGTGTCGCGGTGGGGTGCGCCGCTCGCGGTTCGCGTGAAGCCGAGCGGTGAGGCGGAGTGGGTGGGGCCTCTTTCCCGGCGGAGGGCCCGGCGGGGTGACCGACGTGTTCGCTTGCCCGGCCCCTGCGCAGCTGTGCGTTGTCGTGGACGGGTTGGCGTTCTTGCTGGACGTCGACGCACCTGCCGCGGCAGTTGTTGCCCAAGACCAGGTGTGCCAGGTCGTACCTGTGATCGGTGTGCCGCTTCTCCTGCTCGTCAGCTACTTCGACATCGTGGCGATCGCGCCCGAAGGCATTGCCTGGCGGTCTCCTCGCCTGGCATTGGACGGGCTGCGGGTGTCGCTCGCCCAGGCCGATGGCATCCGCTGCGTGGCTGAGACGTTGGAGGACGAAAGCGTGGACATCGTGGTCGATCCCGTAACGGGCGAACCCTTGTAGCCAGGCGAAAATGGCCCCCACTCAGCCACAAGCGGGGGCCGGCACCAAGTCAGGACATGCGCCAGAGTTGGTTCGCCCCACCGGAACAAGTCCAGATGATCAGCCGTGTGCCGTCGGCAGAAGAGCCACCGGAAGCGTCAAGACACTTACCCGACTGCGGGTTCCGCAACGTGTCGCCCACGCGCGACCACACCTGCGCACCGGTTCCGTTGCAGCCCCACAGCTGCACGACCGTCCCGTCAGCCGTGCCGCTGGAGGCGACGTCCATGCACTTTCCCAAGGCGCGCAACGTGTCGCCGACGCGCGACCACTCCTGGGCGCCCGTGTTGTTGCAGCCCCACAGCTGGATCGCGGTGCCGTCAACAGCCGAGGATCCGTTGACATCAACGCACTTCCCGCCGATCCCAACGATCGAGCCAACTGAAGAGATCAGGTACTGGCTGCGCGCGACGTTCCAGCGCGTCGCCAGGTATGAGCCTGCTGCCGGGTTGGTGTGGAAGTAGTCGTCGCCACCGCAGTCGATCTGGTTCTCTGGTGCCCCGGGGCACCGGAGAACCAGGCCGCCGGGCGGGTTCGGGATGCCGCCGTCGTTGTAGCACATGATGTCCTGGTCGTCCCAGCAGTGACCGAACGCGGTGGAGTGCGGCGCCGAACGCTGCACGGCGCCCAGTGTGTGCAGCAGTTCGTGCGCGCTGGCCTGCCACGTCCAGCAACCCGTGCCCACCGCCGCGTAGGACGGGCCGGAGTTGTAGCCGTTGTCGGCGCCGGGGCGGTCGTCGCCCGGTGCGCCCCACGCCACGCCGCAGCCGCCGGAGTCGTGCCAGAACAGGTACTTGCGGTCCGTGCGGTTGTAACCGCGGGCGGAGAGCTGGTCGGCGATGGCGGACGGCGAGGACATCGCGGACTGCGGCACTACGACGTTGTCCACGGCCGCGCGGCAGGCCGGGGTGGTCACGAAGCGGACGTGCCGCACGCCGCCGCCCAGGCGGGAGGCCGCTTCTACGAACGTGTTGTCGATCTGGTCGGCGAACGTCTGGAACTGGCCCACCAGCTGGGGATAGCGGTCCGGGGACTGGTCGCCGCGCACGTAGACCGCCTGGACGCGCTTTCCGCTCACGCCGTCGCCGTCACACACGACGGACCGAATGGAGACGTCGGAAGAAGGCTGCCGGAATTCGTCCGGTAGGTCGTCCACGATGGGGCTGAGCAGGGATAACGCCGCGATGAATACGCCAAAAGACATGACTGACCGCCTTTAAAGCGAAGACAGGGTAGCGGTCTAGACCACATAAAACGGTAGTGGCTCGTGAACGCTCTGTCAGCGGACAGGACCGGACAGGAAACCGGCGGAGACGGGCGTGCGGATACCATGCCCCGTCGTGGGGGAACCGACGAGGCTGGTCGCGGGCAGATACGCGACGATCAGGGAACTCGGCCGGGGCGGCATGGGGGTCGTCTGGCTGGCCGAGGACCAGGTCATCGGGCGGCAGGTCGCGCTCAAGGAGTTGCGGACCACCGAGACCGAGCGCGTGCTGCGGGAAGCTCGTACGGCGGGCAGGCTGAACAGTCCCAACGTCGTCGGCATCTACGACGTCATCGTCGAGCACGGCGTCACGTACCTCGTGATGGAACTGGTCGAGGCACCAACGCTTTCCGACGTCATGACCAGGCGCAGTCTCACCGAGGACGAGGTCGCCGACATCGCCCTGCAGACGCTCAACGCGCTCGAAGCGGCGCATGCGGCGGGCATCGTGCACCGGGACGTCAAGCCCAGCAACATCATGGTGCTGTCCGACGGACGCGTGAAGCTCGCCGACTTCGGTATCGCCCGGGCGATGGACGATCCGGGGCTCACGGCCACCGGCGGCATCATGGGCTCGCCCGGCTACATGGCGCCGGAACTGTTCTCGGGCAAGCCTCCGTCGCCCGCCAGCGACCTGTGGGCGTTGGGCGCCACCATGTTCCACGCGATCGAGGGCCGCGCCCCGTTCCAGCGGGACACGACCGCGGCCACCATGCACGCGATCATGTACGAGGAGCCGGTCCTTCAGCGCACCAGTGGACCGCTCGCCGCCACGATCATGGCGCTGCTCACGCACGACGACGCGCAGCGCCTCACCGCGGCCCAGCTGCGCGAACGGCTCGGCGACCGCACCAAGGTCGTCAAGACGCATCCCGAGCCCGAGCAGACCGTCTTCATCGAACCCGTCACGACCTACGTGACACCCCAGACGACCCGCGACGACTGGGACGAGAAGCCCAAGTCCCGCAAGAAGATCGCCGTGTTCGCCGGCGCGGCGGCCGTGGTCGTGGTGATCGCGCTCGCCGCCATCTTCGTCCTGCGGCCCCAGACGCCGGGGACCGCGTCGGCCCAGCAAGGCCCGAGCTCCAGCCAGCCGACGTCGACGAGCAGCACCGCTTCCAGTGCGCCCTCGAGCAGCAGTGCGGCGCCGAGCAGCAGTGCGGCACCGTCGTCCAGCCAGGCGGGTGCGAAGCCGACGCAGAGCCAGGCGCCACAACCACCTCAGCCGACCGGCGCGCCGCAGAAGCCACCGCTCGAGACGCTCCCGCTGGCCCGCTACCTCAGCGGCGCCGGCTGGCACTACAGCGGCACCTCGCGCGTGCCGGTCCCCGCGGGCTTCAACCAGGAGAACACCGGCGGTCTCGGCAAACTGCTCGCGAACCAGGAACCGAACACGAAGCCGTTGTACAGCTGCAAAATCACCAACTCGGAAGACCGGATGACCTCGTCGTCGTCCAACTGCGAGGGCCAGATCGTCTACGACGCCAAGCCGCTCGGCTACATCTTCACGGCGAAGCCCGCGGACGTGAACGTGCTGCCGCTGTTCCGCTGCAACGCGGGCGGCCACCACTTCGACTCGGTGCACAGCAACTGCGAGGGCGCCCAGTACACCAAGGAGTTCCAGCACGGGTGGGTGGTCGCGTGATCGCTGGTCGCTACCGGACGATCCGCGAGCTCGGCCGGGGTGGCATGGGCGTCGTCTGGCTGGCCGAGGACCAGGTCATCGGCCGCCGCGTAGCGCTGAAGGAGTTGCGGACCACCGAGACCGAGCGGGTGTTGCGCGAGGCTCGCACGGCCGGCCGCCTGAACAGTCCGAACGTGGTCGCCATCCACGACGTGATCAGCGACGACGGCGCCACGTACATCGTGATGGAGCTGGTCGAGGCGCCGACGCTGACCGACCTGATGGCCCGGCGGACGTTCACCGAGGACGAGGTCGCGGGCATCGGCCTGCAGACGCTCAACGCGCTCGAGGCGGCGCACGCGGCAGGCATCGTTCATCGGGACGTCAAGCCCAGCAACATCATGGTCGCGCCGGACGGCACGGTGAAGCTGGCCGACTTCGGCATCGCCCGCGCGATGGACGACCCCGGTCTCACGGCCACCGGCGGCATCATGGGTTCGCCCGGTTACATGGCGCCGGAACTCTTCTCCGGCAAGCCTCCGTCGCCCGCGAGTGACCTGTGGGCGTTGGGCGCCACCATGTTCCACGCCGTCGAGGGCCGTTCGCCGTTCCTGCGCGAGACGACCGCGGCCACCATGCACGCGATCATGTACGAGGAGCCGGTCGTCCGGCGCGCCCGCGGCCCGCTCGCGACCGTGATCATGGGGCTGCTCACCCAGAACCCGGACCAGCGCCTCACCGCGGCCCAGGTCCGCGCCCTGCTCGGGTCGCCGTCCGAACGCACGATCGTCATCGAGCCCGTCACGACCTCGGTGACGCCCCAACCGGCACGCAAGCGCCGCGCCGGCGTGATCGCGAGCGCCGCGGTGGCCGCCGTCGCGGTGATCGCGCTGGTCACGTTCCTCGTCGTGCGGCCGAACGGCGAACCCGGCACGGCCGTCGCCCAGCAGAACCCGGCCACCACCACGACACCGCCCAGCGCGAGCCCGAGCAGCAGCCCCAGCTCGGCCGCCCCGAGCAGCAGCGCCCCGCCCTCGTCGAGCCAGGCACCGTTGAGCACGCCGCAGTCGACCCAGCCCCAGCCGCCGAACGGTCCGCCGCCGAAGCGCAAGACGTTGGCGCTGAGCCGGTGGAACGACGGCAAGTGGTACTTCACGACCTCGCCCGCCGTCACGTTGCCACCGGGCTTCAAGTCGCTGGACGGCCCGGAAGGCTGGATCGCGGAGATCCCGGAGGACGGCACCCGCCCGCTGCTGGCGTGCAAGCACAACGGCTTCGCCGGCGACTGGTTCACCTCGGTCGACGCCGCGTGCGAGGGCCACACCAGGTACGGCCAGCTCGGCCACATCTTCACCAGGCCACCGGCCGAGGGGCAGGCCATCCCGCTCTACCGCTGCCACCGGGACCAGGGCAGCCGCCACTTCGACGCGATCGAGGCCGGCTGCGAGAACGAGGCCCGCGACCTTCAGCTCGGCTGGGTCCTCACCGGACCGTAGCGGGCTCCAGCCCCAGCGGTTCGGCGCTGTCGAACGACTCCCGCGCCTCGGCGACGGACTCGTAGTTCTTCTGCGCCCACAACCGCAGCGCGGCAAGCGGTTCGGTGACGCTGTACCCGAGTTCAGTCAGCTCGTACTCGACGCGCAACGGTACGGAGGGGTAGACCGTGCGCGTGACGAGCCCATCGCGCTCCAACGTGCGCAACGTCTGCGTCAGCATCTTTTGGCTGACACCGTCCAACCGGCGCTTCAGCTCACCGAACCGCTTGGGTCCGTCTTCCAGCGCGCCTATTGCCAACGCCGTCCACTTTGATGCGACCATGTCCAGCAGGTCGCGGCACGGGCACATCTTGCGGTAAACGTCCCAGATCACCCCTAGTTTCTATCAGGTACCTAGTGCACAAACTAGTGCCTAATTGCGTGATGTGACCAACTCTCCCAAGATGAACGCATGCGAGCGATTACCCAGAACGAGTTCGGCGGCCCGGACGTTCTCACCCTCACCGACCTGCCCAAGCCCACGCCCATCCCGACGGAGGTGCTGGTCAGGGTCCACGCGGCCGGCGTCAACCCGGTCGACTGGAAGACCCGCGGCGGTGGCGGCATGGCCGGTCTGCAGACGCTGCCGCTGGTGCTGGGCTGGGACGTCTCCGGCGTGGTCGAGGAGGTCGGCTTCGGCGTCACGACCCTCAAGCCCGGCGACGAGGTCTACGGCATGCCGCGCTTCCCGCACGCCGCGAACGCCTACGCCGAGTACGTCACCGCACCTTCGCGCCACTTCGCCCTCAAGCCCAAGAACCTCAGTCACGTCGAGGCGGCCGCACTGCCGCTGGCCGCGCTCACCGCGTGGCAGGTCATCATCGACACGGCCGACGTGCAGCCGGGGCAGAGGGTGCTGGTCACGGCCGCGGCAGGCGGCGTCGGCCACCTCGCCGTGCAGATCGCGAAGGCGCGTGGCGCGTACGTCATCGGAACGGCCCGGGAGCCCAAGCACGCGTTCCTCAAGAGCCTCGGCGTCGACGAGGTGATCGACTACACGAAGGCGGAGTACGACCGCAACGACGTCGACGTGCTGGTCGACCTGGTCGGCGGAGCCTCACCCGAGCCGGTGCGACGTGGCGGGTTGTTCGTCGGCGTGCCGTCCGGTGTGGACAGGCCGAGCTGCGAAGAGCTCAGGACCAGCCCCATCCTGGTCGAACCGGACCGCGCGGGGCTCGAGGCGATCGCCGCGCTGGTCGAACGCGGCGCGCTCAAGGTGCACGTCGACGCGACGTTCCCGCTGGAAGACGCCGGAAAGGCGCACACCCTGGGCGAGACCGGCCGCACCCAGGGCAAGATCGTGCTGGAGGTCTAACGGCGCCAGGACGTCCGGCGGCGGGCCGTGTCCCACACGAGGAAAGCGATGATCGTGACCCCGGTGCCGACGAGGAAGACGTTCTCGGTCTGACCGTGGTGGTTGCCGATCAGCATCAGGAAGCAGAAGCCCGCCGAGAGCCAGCCCGCGATGCGGGTGCCCTTGGGGAACGTGCCGTGCCAGCCCCACTCGTGCGACGGCTCCTCGTGAGGGTCGACGGCAGGACGCTTGTCCAGTTCCGAGGACGAAGCCACGGTTTCCTCCACTGCTCATCCGGATTACCCGGTCATCGTCGCACACGATGATGACCACGGAGGTGTGAGGTCGCGCGCGCACGACTTACCTGCGAGGTCGTGCGCCGTCTACGCTCAGCGCGGCCACACCCGTCCGATCTCTGAAGGCGCCCCGACTTGACCGGCTTCTCGCCCGCTGAGGCCTCCACCCCGGACACGTTCGCCCCCGTCGAGATCGGACTGCACGGGGTGCGCAAACGCTTCTCCGACCAGGTGGCGGTCGACGGTGTCTCGCTGAACGTCCACGAAGGCGAGTTCTTCTCGGTCCTCGGCCCGTCCGGCTGCGGCAAGACGACGGTCCTGCGCATGATCGCCGGGTTCGTCGACCCGGACGAGGGCCGCATCGAGCTCGACGGCAACGACATGGTGGGCGTCCCTCCGTACCGGCGGGACGTCAACACCGTCTTCCAGTCGTACGCGCTGTTCCCGCACATGTCGGTGTGGGACAACGTCGCCTACGGCCTCAAGCGCAAGAAGATCCGCGGCGAAGAGCTGAAGAAGCGCGTCGGCGAGCACCTCGAACTCGTGCGGCTGTCGCAGTTCGCCAAGCGCAGGCCGGCTCAGCTGTCCGGTGGCCAGCAGCAACGCGTCGCCATCGCCCGTGCGCTCGCCGCCGGACCCCAGCTGCTTCTGCTGGACGAACCGCTCGGCGCACTCGACGCCAAGCTCCGCAAGGAGCTGCAGATCGAGCTGATGCGCATCCAGCGCGAGGTCGGCACGACGTTCCTCTACGTCACCCACGACCAGGAAGAGGCACTGGTCCTCTCGCACCGCATCGCCGTGATGAACGCGGGCAAGATCGAACAGGTCGGCTACCCCGAGGACGTCTACGAACGCCCCGCCACCCGGTTCGTCGCCGGCTTCATCGGCACCTCCAACATCCTCGGCGCCGAGGTGTCCGGTGTGGACGGTGACCTGGTCGCCCTCACCGCACCCGGTGCCACGAACCTGCGCGCCAAGCTCTCCGGCAGCGTCAGCCACGGCCAGAAGGTCGCCGCGACCGTGCGCCCGGAGAAGGTGCACCTCTTCAACGAGACCGCCGAACCGCCGACGGGCTGGTGCGTGCTGCAGGGCGTCGTGCACGACGTCGTCTACACGGGCGTGTCCACCCAGTTCCTGGTCGACACGCCTGGTGGCGAGCTGGTGGCGTTCGTGCAGAACGCCCAGCGCATCGACGACGCGGGCGCACCGGGTCAGCCGGTGAGGATGGCGTGGGACCCCGAGTTCACCGTGCTGCTGGACCCCTCGGATGACTGAGCGGGTTCGGATCGCCCGGCTGTGGGACGTCGACAGCCCGCGGGTGACCCGGCGCGCGATGCTGGGCTCGATGGCGTACTTCGCGCTCGCGGCCTGCGCCGTCGGTCCTGCGCCGACCGGCAGCAGCGGCACCAGCGCGGCCAAGGCCACGAACCTGCAGGACGAGCCCAGGCTCAACTTCTACAACTGGACCGACTACATCGCGCCGGAGACGTTGCCGGGATTCCAGACCATCACGGGCATCGAAGTCACCTACGACAACTTCTCCACCAACGACGAGATGGAAGCCAAGATCGCATCCGGCCAGGCGGGCTACGACCTGGTCGTGCCGAGCGACAACTTCCTGCGCCGGTTCCTGCGGTCCGGGCTGCTGCAGCCACTGGACCACGACGCGATCCCGAACCTCGCGAACCTGGAGCAGCGGTTCGCCGAGGCCGAGTACGACCCCGGCAACACCTACTCCGTGCCGTGGGCCTGGGGCACAACGGGTCTGGCGTACTCGAAGTCGCAGATCGGCGGCGAGGTCACCGGTTTCGACGCCTACGACCTGCCGAACGCGCAGGGCCGCAGCTCGATCCTCGACGAGGCGCGCGACGGCATGGCGATCGGCCTGCTCAAGCTCGGCCACGACCCGAACACCACCGACGCGAGGCAGATCGACGACGCGGCGAACTTCCTGCTGTCGTTGAAGAAGAAGCTCGGCCAGATCACCTCGGACGTGATCGAACCGCTGACCTCGGGACAGGTCCGGCTGGCGCAGTCGTACTCCGGTGACGCGTTCCAGGCGCGAGGGACCAACGACGACATCGGTTACGCCATCCCGGCCGAGGGCGGACTGTCCTACGTGGACCTGCTCGTCATCCCGAAGGACGCGCCGCACGCCGGAAACGCGCACCGGTTCATCGACTACATCCTTGGTGCGGAGGCAGGTGCGGCCCTGTCCAACGCGGTGCGGTACGGCAGCCCCAACGCCGCCGCGAAGCCGTTGATCGACAAGGAGCTGCTGAACGACCCGGTGGTCTACCCGCCGGAGGAACAGCTGAAGAAGCTCCCGTTCACCAAGGACCTCGGCGGCGACGTCGAGGCGCGCTACGCCGACGCCTGGACGAAGGTCAAGACCGGCTGACGGGAAAGCTCGCCAGGCCTCGGATCGTCACGGAATCGCGGAACCTCACCGGACCGGCCGGGCGCAGGTCCGGCATTCGGCGTGCCAGCGCGCGGAACGCCACCTCGCCCTCCATGCGGGCGAGCGTCGCGCCCAAGCAGTAGTGGATGCCGCTGGAGAACGCGAGATGCTCCGGCTTCTGCACGCGCATGACGTCGAACCGGTGTGGCTCGGGATAGACCTCCGGGTCGCGGTTCGCCGCCCCGATGATGATGTGGACCATCTCGTCGGTGCCGATCTCGTCGACCTGCTCCTGCGCGATGCGACCGGTCAGCTGCACCGGCGGCGCCCAGCGCAGCGTCTCCTCGACGACGTCGGGCGCGAGCTCGGGATTGGCCTTGAACAACGCCCACTGCGCCGGGTGGCCGAGCAGTGCCTGGGCACCGTTGCCGATCAGGTTCACCGTGGTCTCGAACCCGGCGACGAGCAACAGCACGAGCGTGCCCATCAGCTCCTGGGCGGTGAGCTTCTGCTCGGCCTCGGCCGCCACCAGCGAGCTGATCACGTCGTCGCCCGGCCGGGTGCGGCGTTCGGCGATGAGCCGCTCGAAGAGCTCGAGGATCTTGTCGTTGGCGTGCGTCATTTCCGGGGTGACGCCGGTGTCGAACGACGTGGCGACGAGCGCGCCGTAGCCGGCGAACTCGGCGGTGTCCGCGTCGGGGACGCCGAGCAGGTCGCTGATCACCGCGATCGGCAGCGGCGCGGCGAAGTCCTTGATCAGGTCGAACTCGCCGGCGTCCAGCAACGACTCCGCGACCTTCTCGACGCGGGTCCGGTACTCGTCGATCTTCTTCGGGCTGAACGCGGGCATCGCGAGCCTGCGCAGCCTGGTGTGGTCCGGCGGGTCCAGTTCCAGGAACGACTGCGGCAGCAGCCCGGCGAAGCCCGGATAGGTGCCGTCGGTGAACCGCATGCCGAACCGCCGGTCGCGAAGGATCTTGTTCGACAACGTGTGGCTCGTCGTGACCCAGTCACCGCCTTCGCGCACCAACGGTCCTAGCGCGCGCACCTGCTCGTAGATCCTGTGTGGGTCTTCACTGCCGCTCAACTGCTCGAATGTCATTGCGAACCCCCTCGAACAAAGATCGAGCACTCCCTGATCCAGCGTAAGGACGCGGGCGGGCAGTTCCACGTCCTGTTCCATTCCCGCAAAGCCGTTCGTGGCATGATCTGCACCTGTGTTGCGACGGTGGCTGAAGGCAAACGCCCTGCTCACGCCCACCGGGCTGTGGCTGGGGATCTTCCTGATCGCGCCGCTGGTGGTCGTCGTCCAGTTCAGCTTCGCCACGCGGGACACCGGTGTCGCCCGCGCGGTGCTGCCGTGGACGACGCAGGCCTATCTGAGGGCGCTCGATCCGGCGTTCCTGCCGATCTTCGGCCGGACGCTGGTCTACGCGGTGGCGACCACGGTCGCGTGTCTACTGCTCGGCTTTCCACTGGCGTGGTTCATCGCGCGGCACGGCGGCAAGTACCGGACCGTGCTGCTCGCGGCGGTGCTGATCCCGTTCTGGTCGAGCTATCTCGCGCGGATCTACGCGTGGAAGGCGCTGCTCGACGGCGAGGGCCTCGTCAACACGATGCTCGGGTGGGTCGGCCTCGGCCGTGACGGCGGTTTCCTGCTCACGCACGGAGCGGTGATCCTCGGCCTGACGTACGGCTTTCTGCCGTTCATGGTGCTGCCGCTGTACGTGGCGTGCGAGCGCTTCGACTTCCGGCTCGTGGAGGCGTCGTTCGACCTCGGCCACGGGCGGGTGTCGACGTTCTTCCGGATCGTGCTGCCCGGCGTGTTCACCGGTGTGCTGGCCGGATCGCTGCTCGTGCTGGTGCCCGCGGCCGGTGACTTCGTGACGCCGAAGCTGCTCGGCGGCGTCGGCCAGTCGACGTTCGGTTCGGTGATCGACGACCAGTTCCGCGGCGGCAACAACTGGCCGCTGGGCTCGGCGATGGCCGTGCTGCTGCTCGTGCTGGTGGTGCTGGTGCTCGTGTTGCGCGGGCGGCGCGGGGAGGACGTGCTGTGAACCGTCGACCGTGGGCCCTCGGGACCGTTGTCGCCTTTGTGTTCGTGTTCCTCTACACGCCGATCGCGTGGCTGGCGATCGCGTCGTTCAACTCCTCGCGCTCGTTGTCGCGCATCAGCGGCTTTTCGACGCAGTGGTACGCCGAGCTGTTCGAGGACTCGCGGGTGCTGGCGTCGTTGCAGCTGACCCTGCAGCTCGCGCTGGCGTCCGCGGTGATCTCCACGGTGATCGGGACGCTGGCGGCGTTCGGGCTGCGCAGGGCGTTTCCCGGCCGTGGCCTGTGGACGGTCCTGCTGTCGCTGCCGCTCGTCGTGCCCGAGGTCGTCATGGGCGTGGCGATGCTGGGGTTCTTCGTGAAGCTCGCCGGCATCCCGCTCGGGTTCGGGGCGCTGCTGTTCGCGCACGTGGCGTTCTCGCTGAGCTTCGTGGTCGTCGTGGTGCGGTCGCGGGTGTCCGGAATGGACGCGCGGATGGAGGAAGCCGCCGCGGATCTCGGGGCCTCGCCGTTCGTCGCCTTCCGGACCGTGACGCTGCCGCTGGTGCTGCCCGCGGTGGTGGCCGGTGCGGCGTTCGCGTTTCTGCTGTCGTTCGACGACGTGGTGATCTCCTCGTACCTCACCGGTGTCGGGTCGACGACGTTGCCGGTGTTCGTCTACGCGCAGGCGTCCAAGCGCGGCATCTCGCCGGAGATCGTGGCGCTGTCGACGTTGATGGTGGCGGCGACCGCGGTGCTGTTGATCATCGGTGTGGTGATCGCGTCGTGGCGTGCGCGCAAAGCCGGTTCCACCGCGAGGCTGGCCTAACTCGTTCGGGCGAAACGAGGGCACTGCTCCCATCGGTTATTCCTCGGCAGGGAGCTCGTCTCCACCCGCGTGAAGGCGAGATCTTGGCAGGAGGGGAAGCTCATCACTGGGGGGATGACGTGCCACAGTTGCGCATACACTTTACCGATTCAGACATCGCGCGCACCCGGATCAAACTGGAAACCGACGTGATGTGGGAGATCGTCAGCAGCGCCCAGATCCTGCAGCACGGAGACGGTGACCTGTCCTTTGGTCCGTGGCGCCGCCACGTGCGCGACCTCGTCGGTCATGACCCGAAGCTCCGGATGGCGTTGCACACCATGGTGTCGGCGGCGCCGCACGAGGCCTGCTTCCTGCGCGACGACCTCGCGAGAGTCAGACCCACCGGGCTTCGGCGGCTGCGCTGGGCGATCTGGGTCTACTTCAGGTCCGTGATCGAGCCGCACCTGCCGATGATCGAGGACGGGCTGCGCACCGAGGTGGCGGCCGGGATCCAGCAGTACCTGCACCGCGGCCCGGAGGGACTGCTGGGCACGCTCGGGCCTGCCGCCCGCTGGGATCCGCCCGTGCTGACCGTCGACCACCCGCTCGATCGGGACCTGCGTCTCGACGGACGGGGTCTCGTGCTGATCCCGTGCTACTTCGCCCAGCACCACCAGGTGGCTCTGGCGAATTCCCGGCTGCGCCCAGGGCTTGCGTTCCCGATCCGGTCCGAGTCCCGGCTCCTTGCCGGTGTGCGGGCGGGCGGTGACCCGGTGACCGCGCTGCTGGGTGCCACCAGGGCCGCGATCCTGCGGTCGGTGATCGGCGGGAGCACCACCACGAGGCTGGCGAGGCTGGTGGGGGTCGCCCCCGCCACCGTGAGCCACCACACCGGAGTCCTGCGCGAGGCGGGGCTCATCGCCACCGAGCGCGACGAGAACTTCGCCCGGCATCAGATCACGCCGCTGGGACTGCAGGTGCTCACCTCGGGTCGCTGAACCAGGGCCGCCGCCACGAGTGTCTGGAATGGACACTCGTAGCGGCGGCCTGTGGTGTCAGATCAGCACGTGGTGCCGGAGACCCACCTGTGGGACCGAATCCTCACGCCAGGCGCTCCCTCGACTCCGAAGCCCCGGCGGACCCAGATCTGCCAGTTGCCGTAGTTCGCGCCGGCGTACAGGCACACACCGGCGTAGGCCGTGCTTTGTCCGTTGTTGGCGACAGCCCACACCGCACGCGACGACGACCACGAGCACCTGATCGACCCCAATTGCCAGTCGGGGTCGGCGCTGCCCCAGCTGCAGCGGCTGCTGCTGCCGTCGGAGACCGGCCACGCGCACATGTTCCCGGCTCCGCACGACAAAGCCTGCGGCGAAATGGCGTAGGTCTTCACCGCGCCCTCGGCGGCGATGGCGGGGTTGATCAGCACGTTCGGTCCCGACGACAGGTCGGAACTCGCTGATGCGGTGCCCACCACCAACGACAACAGCGCCATGACGGCGACGACCAGCACAGACAATTTCCTCATGTTTCCCCCTGTGAGAATTGATGTGCAGGACGCGGACTATGCCGAGGTGATCACCCGCCGGGAGCCTCCTTCGAACCTGGTCGAAGCGTTCCACGTGACGTGGATCAACCGTGCGGCGTCAACTTTCGTCGCGCGGATTCGATACTCCAGCGTGCCGCGCGAGACGTGGGACGTCTCGTAGGTTGAAACCGTGATTACTGCTGTGCGGACCAGGGCGGAAGGGTTCCGCGAGGACACCCTGGCCCGGTTGAGGGCGCTGACGCCGTTGCGCTTCGCGGGTGAGGTGCTCGTCCTCGTCGCCGTGCTGGTGCTCGACCTGTGGCCTGGTCTGTGGGCGACCAAGCACGCGTCGGGCTGGGCGCTCGCCGGGCTCATCGCCGCGTTCGTCGTGATGCTGCAGCTGCGGCACGCGCTGCCGGCGACAGCCATGATCGCGGGTGTCGCGCTGGCGATGATGACCCCGTTCGGCGGGCCCGCGCTGATGGTCGTGCTGAGCTACACCGCGGGACGCCGGATCGAGTCCTGGGTCAAAGCGGTGATCACCGCCTCGATCGCGTTCATCGCGGTGGTCGTGTTCTGGGACGAAGACCCGATCATGGTCGAGCCGGTCTACGGGATGCTCATCCTGATCACCGTGTTCGGCGTGGGGGTGGCGCTGCCGTTCCTCGTGGGCCGGTACCTGGCCCAGCGCGAGGCACTGGTGCAGGCCATGCAGGAGCGCGAGTCGCGGATGCGGACCGAGCACAAGATGCTGTCCAGGCAGGTGCGCCTGCGGGAGCGCAGCCGCATCGCCCAGGACATGCACGACAGCCTCGGCCACCGGCTCTCGCTGATCTCCGTGCACGCCGGCGCGTTGTCCATGGACCCGACGCTGGGGGAGAAGCAGCGCGAGGCGATCGGGGTGCTGCGCTCGGCGGCGTTGACCGGCATGGAGGAGTTGCGCGCCATCATCGGCGTGCTGCGCGCTGAAGACGGCCCCGACGACGACCCCGCGACACGAACCGTGGAGTCCATCGACTCGTTGGTGAGCGACGCGCGCAAGGCCGGTGTCCTGGTGAGTCTGGTCCGCGGCGGCCAGGCTCACCCGTTGCCGTCGAAGGTGTCGCACGCGGCGTACCGGGTCGCCCAGGAAGGCCTCACGAACGCGTCGAAGCACGCGCCGGGGGCGGCGGTGCAGGTCACGGTGAAGTACGAGCCGGACGCGCTGGTCGTGGAGGTGCGCAACAACCCGTCGCGCAACGGCATGGCGGACGGTGATCCGGGTGTGGGCCTCATCGGACTGACGGAGCGCGTGCGCGTCGCGGGCGGCATCTTGCACGTCGGTGCGTTGCCCTCTGGCGGTTTCCGGCTGGCGGCGGTGCTGCCCTACGAGGAGAGCGCCCTGCCGGACGAGCCGGAGGACGAGCAGGAGGAGGTGGAGTCGCCGCGCAGCATCCGCAAGTGGGCCGGTGTCGGCTCGATCGCGGGCATGTCGATCGTGCTCGCCATCATCTTCGGCGGTTTCACCTGGCTCGGTTCGCAGCCCGTGACCAAGGTCGTGCCGCAGGAGGAGTACGGCCAGATCTACGTGGGACAGCCGGAGTCCGAGGTGATGGCCCAGCTGCCGGCGGGTGACGAACCGCTGGTGGGCGAAGGTGAGCGCAAGTCGCAGGCCGAGCCGGAACCGCAAGGCTCGCGCTGCGTCTACCACATCACGGATGAGCAGTCATATCTCGACAAAGGCACGCGGGTGGTGCGTTTCTGCTTCCGGGACGGCAAGCTGGTCGAGAAGAAGATCCACGTGCAGAAGGACAGTCCATGATCCGCGTGCTCATCGCCGACGACGAACCGCTGATGCGGGCGGGCATCAAGGCCATTCTCAGCACCGCCGACGACATCGAGCTGGTCGCGGAGGCGGGCGACGGCCGCGAGGCGCTGCAGATCGTGCGGGAACGCCGCGTCGACGTGGCCGTGCTGGACATCCGCATGCCCAGGATGGACGGGCTGGCGTGCGCCAAGGAGCTCAAGGTCGTCGCGCCGTCGGTGCGGGTCGTGATGCTGACGACGTTCGGCGAGGACGAGAACATCGTGCGGGCGCTGTCGGACGGCGCCGCCGGGTTCCTGCTGAAGGACTCCGCGCCCGAGGAGCTGCTGCGTGCCGTGCGCGCGGTGCACACCGGTGAGGCGTACCTGTCGCCGATGGTGACGTCACGGGTGGTCGGCATGGTGGCGACGTCCGGGCAGCCGAAGCGGCAGGAGGCGCAGAAGGCCGTCGCGCAGCTGACCGACCGCGAGGTCGAGGTGCTCGCACTGCTCGGGCAGGGCATGTCGAACGCGGACGTCGGCACGAAGCTGCACATGTCCGAGGCGACCGTGAAGACGTACGTGTCGCGGTTGCTCGCCAAGCTCGGGCTCACGAACCGCGTCCAGGCCGCACTGCTGGCCCGCGACGCCGGCATCGCCACCTGACCTGTTTCGGACTGCACGCGGGGCCCTTTCGTGTCGTCAGAGTGGACGAAAGCTCCCCGCGTGCACTTGGGTGACACCCGGATGGCCCTGCGGACGCGGGGGTGTGAGCAGGTGTTGAACGGCCACGGGCGCGTGGATTGGCGTGTAACGCCCACGGAGAGTTTCGGTCCCGAATCGATTGGGCCCGAAGAGGGGACTTCACGCCTGCGAAACCGGTCCGTTATCAAAGTTACGGGCTGTGCCGGGCTCTCAGGCACTCTCCGGAACAATGAGGGGCGATGAGTACTCCACGCACTGTCCTGATCCTGGGATCGACCGGTTCGATCGGTACCCAGGCGCTCGACGTCATCCGGCGCAACCGTGACCGATTCCAGGTCGTCGGCCTCGGCGCGGGTGGACGTCAGCTGGATCTGCTCAAAGAGCAGGCAGCCGAGTTCGACGTGCCCGTCGTCGCGGTGGCGAACGGCAAGCCGGACATCCCCGGCGTCCGCGTGCTGACCAGCATGGTCGACCTGATCGAGGCGTGCCCCGCGGACGTCGTCCTCAACGGCATGGACGGCTCGCGCGGGCTGGAACCGTCGCTCAAGGTGCTGGAGACCGGCGCCACGCTCGCCCTCGCGAACAAGGAGTCGCTCATCGCGGGCGGGCCGCTGGTGCTGAAGGCGGCGAAGCCCGACCAGATCGTGGCCGTCGACTCCGAGCACTCGGCGCTGGCGCAGTGCCTGCGCGGCGGGTCGCCGCACGAGGTGCACAAGCTGGTGCTGACCGCGTCCGGCGGGCCGTTCCGCGGCAAGACCCGCGCCGAGCTGGCCGACGTCACGGTGCAGCAGGCCATGGCGCACCCGACGTGGTCGATGGGCCAGGTCGTCACGATCAACTCGGCGAACCTGGTGAACAAGGGCCTCGAGCTGATCGAGGCCCACCTGCTGTTCGGCGTGCCGTACGACCGCATCGACGTGGTCGTGCACCCACAATCCATCATTCACTCGATGGTGACTTTCACGGACGGCTCGACGCTCGCGCAGGCGTCGCCGCCCGACATGCGGCTTCCGATATCCTTGGGCCTCGGCTGGCCCGAGCGTGTGGCCGGGGCCGCACCCGCCTGTACCTTCGACACCGCCACCTCGTGGACGTTCGAACCGTTGGACAGCGGCACGTTCCCGGCGGTCGAGCTGGCGCGGCAGGCCGGCAGCGCGGGCGGCTGCCTTCCCGCGATCTACAACGCCGCGAACGAAGAGGCTCTCGCCGCCTTCGTCGCGGGCACGACGTCGTTCCTGTCGATTGTGGACACCATCGGCCAGGTTCTCGGCGAGGCAGGTGACTGGCAGAAGGACCCCGCGGACGTCGCGGAGGTGCTCGCCGCCGAGGACTGGGCACGCGCACGTGCCCGCGAGCTGGTTGGAAGGAACTGAGCTTTCGTGGACACATTCATCAACGTCGTCGGGGTGGTGCTGTTCGCGCTGGGCATCGCGGTGTCCATCGCGCTGCACGAGTTCGGGCACCTGCTGACCGCGAAGGCCTTCGGCATGAAGGTCACCCGTTACTTCATCGGCTTCGGCCCGCGGATCTTCTCGTTCCGCAAGGGTGAGACCGAGTACGGCCTCAAGGCGATCCCGGCCGGTGGTTTCTGCGAGATCACCGGCATGACCGCGCTCGAGGAGGTGCACCCGGACGACCGCAAGCGCGCGTTCTACAACCAGAGCATCTGGAAGCGCGTCATCGTGCTCGCCGCCGGTTCGATCACGCACTTCATCCTCGGCTTCATCATCCTGCTGATCCTCGCGATGACGTTCGGCCTGCCGAACTCGAGGGACCTGCCGGTGCTCTCCGAGGTCACCGACTGCGTGCCGATCGCGAACGTCACCGACGGGTCCTGCCCGGCCGGTTCGCCGAGCCCGGCGAAGAACGCGGGACTGCGGCCCGGCGACGAGATCGTCTCGATCGCCGGCAAGCCCACGCCGACGTGGCCGGACATGCAGAAGGTGACGCGCGAGCTCAGCGGCCCCACCGAGTTCAAGATCCTGCGTGACGGCAAGGAGATGACCCTCAGCGTCGACGTGGCGAAGGTCACCCGCGAGCTGGCCGACGGCAAGGGCGGCAAGGAGACGAAGCAGATCGGCGCGATCGGCGTCATGCCCAAGCGGGCGTTCACGTACGGGCTGATCGACGCGATCCCCGCCACGGTGGTCTACACCGGCGAGACGTTCGTGAACACGTGGAAGGGCCTCATGCGCTTCCCCGAGCGCATCCCGGCCGTGGTCAAGGCCATCGGTGGCGGCGAGCGCGACCTGGACACGCCGATCTCCGTCGTGGGTGCGTCGCGCCTGGGTGGTGACGCCGCGGAGCGCGGGCTGTGGGAGATCTTCATCCTCATGCTGGCGGGCCTGAACTTCTTCGTCGGTGTGTTCAACCTCCTGCCGTTGCTCCCGCTTGACGGTGGTCACATCGCCGTCAACCTGTACGAACGGGTGCGAAACTGGATCAGGAAGCTCCGCGGCAAGCCCGCCGGCGCGCCAGTCGACTACTTGCGCCTGTTGCCGCTCACCTACGTGGTCATCTTCATCGGTGGCGCCATCACGCTGCTGACCGTGACCGCCGACATCGTCAACCCGATCAGGTTGCAGTAGTGATTTACGGAAAGGTGCACAACCCATGAGTGACGGCGTGATGCTCGGAATGCCGGCACTGCCGCCGCCGGTGCTGTCGGAGCGTCGCAAGACGCGGCAGCTGATGGTGGGCAATGTCGGTGTCGGCAGCGAGTTCCCCGTCTCCGTCCAGTCGATGACGACCACGTTGACGTCCGACGTCAACGCGACTCTGCAGCAGATCGCGGAGCTGACGGCGTCCGGCTGTGACATCGTGCGGGTCGCCTGCCCGTCGCAGGACGACGCGGACGCCCTGCCGGCGATCGCGCGCAAGTCGCAGATCCCGGTGATCGCGGACATCCACTTCCAGCCGAAGTACGTGTTCGCGGCGATCGAGGCGGGCTGCGCGGCGGTCCGGGTGAACCCCGGCAACATCCGCAAGTTCGACGACCAGGTGAAGGAGATCGCGGCCGCCGCGAAGGACCACGGCACCCCGATCCGGATCGGCGTCAACGCCGGGTCGCTGGACCCGCGTCTGCTGAAGAAGTACGGCAAGGCGACGCCCGAGGCGCTGGCCGAGTCGGCGATGTGGGAAGCGTCCCTGTTCGCGGAGCACGACTTCCACGACATCAAGATCTCCGTCAAGCACAACGACCCGGTGGTCATGGTGCGGGCGTACGAGCTGCTCGCCGAGCAGTGCGACTACCCGCTGCACCTCGGTGTCACCGAGGCCGGTCCCGCGTTCCAGGGCACCATCAAGTCCGCGGTGGCCTTCGGTGCGCTGCTCCGCCAGGGCATCGGCGACACCATCCGGGTGTCGCTGTCGGCCCCGCCGGTCGAGGAGATCAAGGTCGGCCACCAGATCCTGCAGTCGCTGAACCTGCGGCCGCGGAAGCTGGAGATCGTGTCCTGCCCGTCCTGCGGTCGTGCGCAGGTCGACGTGTACACGCTGGCCGAGCAGGTCACCGCCGGTCTGGAGGGCATGGAGGTGCCGCTGCGCGTGGCGGTCATGGGCTGCGTCGTCAACGGCCCCGGTGAGGCCCGCGAGGCCGACCTGGGTGTCGCGTCCGGCAACGGCAAGGGCCAGATCTTCGTGAAGGGCAAGGTCATCAAGACCGTGCCCGAGCACGCGATCGTGGAGACCCTGATCGAGGAGGCCATGCGCCTCGCCGAGGAGATGGAACCGGTCGAGGGCGGCACCCCCGCCGTCACGGTCGGCTAACCCCAAGATCAAGTGCCATGAGGGTGACCTTCATGAACCTCAGGTCCATGAAGGTCACCCTCATGGCGTTTCTCGCGGGTGCGGACCGTCACGGTCGGTGCGCACTGTTGGCTGATGCCACACTCACGTTTCATCTGGCACGCTAGATGACGTGTTGAGGCTGGCCGGAGCGCGCGTGCTCGACGAGCGCGACCTGATCGACGTACGCGGGGTGCTCGACAGCGACCCCGTAGCCGCGTGCATGGTCGCGGCGAGGGTGGACACCGCGGGCCTCGACCCGTGGCGGCTCGGCGGCGAGATGTGGGGCTCGGACTCCCGGCCCATGCGCGGCCGTGTCGACGGCCTCTGCTTCTCCGGCCCGAACCTCATCCCGCTCAGAGGCAGCCCCAGCGCCATGCGGATGTTCGCGGACCGGGCCCGGCGCCGCGGCCGCATGTGCTCGTCGCTGGTCGGTCCCGCAGACCAGGTCTTAACGCTCTGGGAGGAGCTCCAGCCGGACTGGGGCCCTGCCCGCGAGGTGCGTGGCGACCAGCCGCTGATGGCGATCTCCACGAGCCCCAGGATCTCCCCGGACCCGCTGGTCCGCCAGGTCCGGCCGAGTGAGCTGAACCGGTACCTGCCGGCCGCGATCGCCATGTTCATCGAAGAGGTCGGCATCGACCCGTGCGCCGAGGACGGCGGCGCGGGCTACCGGGCCAGGGTCAGCGAGCTCATCGCCGCCGGCAGGGCGTTCGCGCGGTTCGAGCACGGCGAGGTCGTGTTCAAGGCCGAGATCGGCGCCATGTCGTCGCGGGTCGGCCAGATCCAGGGCGTGTGGGTGCGCCCGGACCGCCGCGGTGAGGGCATCGGCACGGCGGGCACGGCCGCGGTGGCGGACAGGCTCGTGCGCGTGCTCAACCGGACCGCCAGCCTCTACGTGAACGGGTACAACCACGTCGCGCAGGCCGCGTACCGGCGAATCGGGTTCGAACAGGTCGGCCAATACGCCACTGTCCTCTTCTGAACCGGCATACTCGCGCGGGTGCGACTTCTCGCGACGATCACGGTGGTGCTGGTGACGGTGAGCGGCTGTGGGCTGTTCAGGTCGGAACCCGGAGCGCCAGAGATCACCAACGACTTCCTGGCGAAGCTCGCGTCCGGTGACGTGCAGGGCGCGGCCGGGATGACCGACAACCCGAACGAGGCCAAGGAGACGCTGGACAAGTTCCGGGGCGCGGTGAAGCCGGAGGGGCTGACGTCGAAGGTCGACCAGATCCGCAAGAACGGCGAGACGGCGTCCGAAGCGTCGGTCACGCTCGACTGGGACCTCGGCAAGAACCGGCACTGGGTGTACCCGACGAAGTTCGACGTCCGCCAGGAGGGCGACACCTGGAAGGTGCACTGGTCGTCCGCGGTGGCGCACCCCAAGCTCTCGCCGCAGCAGTCCGTGCAGGTCACCGAGCTCAAACCCGACCCGGCACCGGTGCTCGACCGCGACGGCACGCCGTTGCTCGCGCCGGAACGCGTGGTGTCGGTGCTGCTCGTCGCGAAGGAGGCCGGTGACGTCGCGGCCGTCAGCAAAGCGCTCGCGGACGCGCTGAACCCGCTGGACAAGGCGATCACCCAGCAGACCATCGCCGACGGCGTGGGCAAGACCCCCGATGGCCAGGCCTACCAGGTGGCGGCGCTGCGGGACCCGGACTACCAGTCCGTGAAGCCGAAGATCTACGAGCTGCCCGGCGTCCGGTTCACCGCGCAGACGTCCCTGCTGGCGCCCAGCCGCACGTTCGGCTCGCAGGTGCTGCCCGCGGTGCGCAAGCTGGTCGAGAACGACATCGCCGGCCAGTCCGGCTTCCGCGTCGCCACCGTCGACGCGCAGGGCACCGAGGTCGACGAGCTGCACTCGAAGTCGCCCGAACCGGCGAAGGCCGTGAACGTCGCCCTGTCACGGGCGATCCAGACGGCCGCCGAGGACGCCGTCGAGCCGGTGCAGCAGGCCACGATGCTGGTGGCCATCCAGCCCTCCACCGGCGACATCCTGGCCGTCGCGCAGAACGACGCCGCCGACGCCCAGGGCGCGCTCGCGCTGACCGGCCGCTTCCCGCCGGGCTCCACGATGAAGTCCGTCTCGGCACTGGCCGCGCTGCAGTCCGGCAAGGTCAACGCCGAGACCCCGGTGCCGTGCCCCGGCAAGACCACCATCGACGGCCGCCGCATCGTGCCGAACTCCAGCGAGTTCGACAAGGGCACGATCCCCTTCCGATCGGCCTTCGCGTTCTCCTGCAACACCACGTTCGCCCAGCTCGCCGTCGACATGCCGGCCGACCTGCTCACGAACACCTCGCAGTCGGTCGGCCTCGGCGCCGACTTCGACATCCCGGGCCTGACCACGATCACCGGCTCGGTGCCGCCCGCTGCCGACGTGGTCGAACGGGCCGAGGACGCGTTCGGCCAGGGCAAGGTGCTGGCCTCGCCGTTCGGCATGGCCCTGGTGGGCGCGTCGATCGCGAAGGGCTCCATGCCGGTGCCGCAGCTGGTCCGCGGCAAGGAGACCAAGACGGACAAACAGCCCACACCGCCACCGGCCACCGCGCTCGACCCAGTGCGCCAGATGATGCGCGAGGTCATCGACTACGGCACTGCACCGCAACTCAAGCCGTTCGGTGACGTGCGCGGCAAGACTGGTACCGCACAGTTCGGCGACGGCGTGCACTCACACGGGTGGTTCATGGGCTACCGAGGCGATCTCGCGTTCGCGACGCTCGTCCTCAGCGCGGAGACTTCGACACCAGCCGTGGAGGTGGCGGCGAGGTTCCTGAAGGCGGTGCCGTGATGACCGATGTACTGATGTTGCGTGAGCGGCTGATCCGGGCCGGCGTCCTGCTCCCGGCGCCACGCGTGCCGGAGCCGCGGGCGGAGGACCAGGCTCGGGGTACCACGCGACCGGGCAGCTAATCTGGAACGCATGGCTGTTCGTTCTCCGCTGCAACCAGGCGTGCAATCGCCGCGTCGTCAGGTGCCCTCGCGCATCGTGCGTCCCGAGTACGTGGACAAGCCCGCGCCGCAGCGCGGCACCGACCCGTGGGTGCAGACGCCGGAGATCATCGAGGCCATGCGGATCGCCGGCCGCCTCGCCGCGCAGGCGTTGCAGGAGGCCGGCAAGGTCGTCGTGCCCGGCGTGACGACCGACGAGATCGACGCGGTGGCGCACGAGTTCCTGTGCGACAACGGCGCGTACCCGTCGACGCTCGGCTACCGCGGCTTCCCGAAGTCGTGCTGCACCTCGCTGAACGAGGTCATCTGCCACGGCATCCCGGACAGCACCGTCGTCGAGGACGGCGACATCGTCAACATCGACGTCACGGCGTTCATCGGCGGCGTGCACGGCGACACGAACGCCACATTCCTCGCGGGCAACGTCGCCGAGGAGAACCGCCTGCTGGTCGAGCGCACGCTCGAGGCGACCATGCGCGCGATCAAGGCCGTGAAGCCCGGCCGTGAGATCAACGTCATCGGCCGCGTCATCGAGGCGTACGCCAAGCGCTTCGGCTACGGCGTGGTGCGCGACTTCACCGGCCACGGCATCGGCCGCGCGTTCCACAGCGGCCTGGTGGTGCTGCACTACGACGAGCCGTCGGTGAAGACCGTGCTCGAACCGGGCATGACGTTCACGATCGAACCGATGATCACGCTCGGCGACTTCGAGCACGACATCTGGGACGACGATTGGACCGTCACCACCAAGGACAAGAGCTGGACCGCTCAGTTCGAGCACACCATCGTCGTGACGAACGACGGCGCGGAGATCCTCACAGTCTGCTGATCACCGAGGTCAGCGCGGCCGCGACCGCCGAGGGCGACGTCGCGGCCGCCAGGTGGTGCGACTCCACGCGTTCGACCGGCCAGCCCAGCTTGTCCGCGTTCGCCGCCGCGTCCTCGTAGTGCGCGGACAGCAGCACGTACCCGCACGGCCCGGTCCACTCGACGGACGGGCGCTGCTCCTTCAGGAACTCCCAGGGCACCTCGGGTGCCTCGTCGCGCATCTCCTCGCGCAGTTCGGCCGGGATCAGCCGGAACGGGTCCTCGGGGAACCAGCGGTCCCAGCGCGGCAGCTTGCCGTCCCGCACCGAGGCCTTGACCTTGCTCACGAGGGCGGGATCGACGGTCTCGCGCCACGCCCTGCCCGGCGTCGGCAGGTCGGAGTCGAGGAACACCAGGCCGGCCACGTCCATTTCCAGGGCGTCGGCGAAGCACGGCAGCAGCGGTCCGGCACCGCTGTGGCCCACGAGCACCAGCGGTCCGGCGACTCCGGAATCGTCGAGCGCGTCCGCGAAAGCGCCGATCAGGCGCTGGTGCACCGGTGCCTCGTTGATGGTCATCTGCAGGTCGACCAGCAGCACCGCGGCCCCGTCGGAGGCCAGTTCGTCGGCGAGCGGACGCATGCTCGACGGGCCGAGGAACGGGCTGTGCATGAGGACGACGGTGACCATGGGGGTGATGATGGCAGCATTGGCGTCCATGCGGGGCGCGATGTTGATCTGTGGGACGACCTCGGACGCGGGCAAGAGCGTCCTGGTCGCCGGGCTGTGCCGCTTTCTGGCACGCCAGGGCGTTGACGTCGTGCCTTTCAAGGCGCAGAACATGTCGAACAACTCGTTCGTCACACTCGACGGCGGTGAGATCGGGCGGGCCCAGGCCGTGCAGGCGCGGGCGGCGTTCAAGGAGCCCAGCGTCCGGTTCAACCCCGTGCTGCTCAAGCCGGGCAGCGACCGCACCTCGCAGGTCGTCGTGCTCGGCCAGGCCGTCGGCGAGGTCTCCGCGCTCGGCTACCGCGAACGCAAGCAGCACCTGCTCGACACCGTGCTGTCCACTTTGGACGGGCTGCGGCGCGACCACGAGGTCGTCATCTGCGAGGGTGCGGGCTCGCCGGCCGAGATCAACCTGCGCCCCAACGACATCGCGAACATGGGCCTCGCCGTCAGGGCTCAATTGCCGGTGCTGGTCGTCGGTGACATCGACCGCGGTGGCGTGTTCGCGCACCTCTTCGGCACGGTGGCGGTGCTGGACGCGGCCGACCAGGAGTTGGTCGCCGGGTTCGTCATCAACAAGTTCCGCGGCGATGCCCGGCTGCTCGAGCCGGGCCTGCACCAGCTCCGTTCGCTCACCGGACGTCCGGTGCTCGGCGTGCTGCCGTGGCGGGAAGAGCTCTGGCTCGACGCCGAGGATTCGTTGTCCTACAACGCGGATGGCGTGATCGGCAGGCCGCGGCCGCCGTTGAAGGACTGGTTGCGGGTCGCGGTGATCCGGTTGCCGCGCATCTCCAACGCCACTGACGTGGAGGCGCTGGCCTGCGAGCCCGGCGTCTCCGTCCGGTTCGTGACCGAACCGTCCCGGCTGGCGGACGCGGACCTGGTGGTGCTGCCCGGTTCCAAGGCAACCGTCTCCGACCTCGCCTGGCTGCGCGAAACCGGTCTGGCTGCGGCGATCGGGCGGTTCGACGGCCCGGTTCTCGGGATCTGCGGCGGCTTCCAGATGCTCTCGAAGCGCATCGAGGACGACGTGGAGTCCCACGATGGCGTCGTCCCCGGCCTGGGGCTGCTCGACGTCGACATCCGCTTCCAGCCGCAGAAAACCCTTGCCACGCCTGAAGGTACCGCGTGGGATGAGCCCGTCACCGGCTACGAGATCCACCACGGCCAGGTCGTCCGCAGCACCGAACGGCCGTTGATCGGTTCCGAAGGCGCCGAGACCGACCGAGTGCTCGGCACCCACTGGCACGGCCTGCTTGAGAACGACGCGTTCCGCCGCAAGTTCCTGCGATGGGCGGCTGAGCGTTCCGGCCGCGACTTCGAACCGGGCGAGGTGAGCTTCCAGGCCGCCCGCGAGGCCCAGCTGGACCTGCTGGGCGACCTGGTCGCCGATCACCTGGAAACCAAGGCCGTCATCGACCTGCTGGAACGAGGAGCTCCGCCGGGACTTCCGTTCGTGCCGCCCGGCGCCCCACCAGCAGCGGGATAGCCAGCCCGGCCAGCACCAGCCCACCGGCCGCCGCCCGCAGCACGGTCAGGTCCTCGCCGAGGAACGCCCACGCCGAGAACATCCCGAAGATCGGCACCAGCAACGAGAACGGCGCCACGACCGACGACTCGTACTTGCGCAGCAGGAACCCCCAGATCCCGAACCCGAGCAGCGTCGAGATCCACGCGACGTACCCAACTGCCCCGACGCCCGCCCAGTCGAGACGGCCGAGCGCACTCACGTCCTCGGTCAGGAAAGCCAGTCCGAACAACGGCAGCACGGCCACCGCACTCACCCACACCATGAACCGCAACGTGTCCGCCGGCCGCGCGTACCGCATGAGCACGTTCGACACGCCCCAGCACGCCGCAGCCGCGACCACCAGCAGGAACCCCATCAACGGCGAGCTCAGCCCGTAGTCCCACGCGATCAGCCCGATGCCGGCGATGGCGAGCGCGATCCCGGTGATCTGCACCGGCCTCGGCCGTTCTCGCAGGACGACCGCGGCGAACACCGCCGTGAAGATCACCTGGCTCTGCAGCACCAGGCTCGACAGCCCGGCCGGCATGCCCGCGTTGAGCCCGATGAACAGGAAGCTGAACTTCGCGACGCCCAGCACGAGGCCGACCGCGATGACCCACCGCCACGGCACGCTCGGCCGTCCCACGAAGAAGATCGCGGGCACTGCGGCGGCGAGGAACCGGAGCGCGGAGAACAGGATCGGCGGGAACTCGTCGAGGCCTACCTTGAGCACGACGAAGTTGAAGCCCCAGATGGCGGCGACCAGCACGGCTAGCAGGACGTGACGGGGGTTCATGGCTCTAAGCTTGCGCGCGCCGACTATTTAGCACCAGTTCTTATTTCTAAGGTTATGGGTTTAGCATTGCTACATGCTCGACCTGGGAAGACTGAAGGCACTGCACGCCGTGGCCACGCACGGCACGGTCGGCGCTGCCGCCGAGGTGCTCGGCTACACGCCGTCGGCGGTCTCGCAGCAGATCGCCAAGCTGGAACGCGAGACCCGCACCACGCTGCTGGAACGCCAGGGTCGCGGGGTCCGCCTGACCGACGCCGCCCGGCTGCTGGCGGACACCGCGGGCCAGGTGCTGAAGCTCGTCGAAGAGGCCGAGGTGGCGTTGGAGGAGCAACGCGGCGCCGCGATCGGCCGCCTCTGCATCGGCTCGTTCGCCACGGCCGCCCGCGGTCTGCTGCCGGACGTCCTGGTCGCGCTGATCGACCGGCACCCCGCGCTCGACGTGCGGCTGACGGAGATCGATCCGCCCCAGGCCACCGAGGCCGTGGCGCGAGGCGAGCTCGACATGGCGATCGTGCACGACTGGGCGAACACGCCACTCCCGGTGCCGGAGTCGCTGTCGCGCGTCTTCATCGGCGACGACGTCGCCGAGGTGCTCATCCCGGTGATGAACCCTCTGTCCCGCAAGGAGTTCCTCGAACCCGCCGACCTCGGCGGCGAACGGTGGATCTGCCAGACGGAGGGGTCGATCTGCCACGACTGGCTGGAGCGGACGTTCCACGGCGCGGGCATCGAACCCGTGGTGGCGTACCGGATCAGCGAGTACCGGACGCAGATCGCGTTGCTGGCCAAGGGGATCGGGGTCGCGCTGATCCCGCGGCTGGGCAGGGGAGAGGTGCCGGGCAACGTGCGGGCCGTGCCGTTGCGGCCCACGCCGACCCGGCGGTTGTACGCGGTGTGGCGGACGCAGGCGTCGCGGCGGCCGGCGATCACGGCGGCGCTCGACGTGATCAAACAGGTCGCGCAGTGATCAGATCTCGTCGCCCTCGTCGTAGGTGCCGGCGGCGCGGTCGCGGGCGCGCCGTGCGGTGACCTCGGCGTGTGCCGCCTGCGTGATGATGAGCAGCTCGATCTCGACCGGCTCGCCCTGGTGATCGGCCGCCGCGCCGACGTCCCCCAGCAGCTTGTCGACGACCTGTTCGGCGTACAGACGGGCGATCTGGCGCTTGCGTTCCAGTGAGACCTTCAGGTTGACCAGGTCGAGTTCCGCTCTGCTGTTGCTCTTGGGCTTGCCCGTGCGGATGCGTTCGACGATCGAGCCGTACGTACGGCTGATCTTCGTGCGGACGAACACGTTGGGGTGCTGCGCCACCTCGGTGAGGTGCTCGACGTCCAGCCCGAACTGCTTGCGTCCGCCGTGGAGGTCCTGGATCGTCGAGGCCGCCGCGCGCAGGTACCGGTAGATCGAGGCCTCTTCCTGGGAAGCTCGCGCTCGTTCGATGTAGGTCTTGGCTCTGATGACGGCAGCGCTCCTCTGGGCCGGTGACGTGCCAGGGGCCTCGTTCGCCCACTTCTTCACGTGCTTGTTGTTGTGTTTGACGGCATGCATGTTCAAGCGAGCCGGCAGGGCCCGCGTCTGGCCCAGTTCCTTGCCTGCCTGCGGGGTCCGCCAGTTGGCGAAGTTGTTCAGGTAGTCGTTCATGGTCTCTTCGGCCACGCTCTCGAACAGGCCGGCGGCGGCTTCCGCGTCCTCCTCGTGCTCGGCGGGGATGTCGTAGCTGTCCGTTTTCGCGGTCTGGACGTGCACGTGTTCGGACTTCGCGTCCTTGCGCTCCACCACGAGGCTGAGCGGTACCTGGTACCGGCTGCGGATCTTGGCGAGCCGATCTTCCGCGTCGGTGTGGGACTTGCTGCTGCGCAAGGCCTTCGCCGCGTCTTCGATCGCCGCCTGCTTCGGGTCGGCCGGTTTGCCGGTGACTTTCGCCTTGACGGCGTCCGCCTTGCCCCTGACCCAATTCTTGCCCGCGTCGACCTTCCCCTTCACCCACGCCTTGCCCGCCGCCACCTTCGCCTTCACCTTGCCGCTTATCCCCTTGACCCCACGGATGATCGGCCCAGCCAGCGTCAGCCCCTTCTTGATGACGAAGTCCAGCGCCTTGTTCACCGGCTTCTGCAACGACTCGATGATCGACCGGATCTTCGCCCCGATCCCACCCAGCCCGATCGCGCTCGCGAGGAACCCGATGATGATCGGCACCATCTGACCGAGCACGTCGTTGATCTTGCTGACCACGCCGCTCACGTTGCCGCGCACGATGTCTGCCACCGAGTCGATGACGGTGTTGACGAACTTCATGATGCGGCCGGCGTTGTTGACGAAGAACATCACCACGTCGTAGATCAGCTTGCAGGCCTTGATGAACGCGGCGGCCGGGTTCAGCAGGCCGATGAGCCAGGTGATGCCGGCGGTGATGATCTTCGTGATCACGAAGTCCTTCACCTGCTCGAGGATCATCTCCTTGATGTCGCCGAGCTTCTCCAGCAGCATCTGCCACAGGCCCGCGACGCCCTGGGTGGTCAGGACCTGGAAGATCTCGACGCCCTTCTCGGCGGCGCTCATGGCCTTCTCGCCGATCTGGCGCACGAGCCTGCCCCGGATGTTGGTCCAGGTCAGGCCGAAGATCGACGCCAGCAGCTTGACGATGCCGCGCGCGTCGAACTTCTCCGGCAGCTCGACGCCCGCTTCGGCCAGCGCGCCGAAGAGCCAGCTCATCAGGCCCTTGCGCAGGTGATCGACGATGTTGTCCTTGAACTTGAGGATGCCGCCCTTCACACCGGCGATCAGGTTGCCGAGGAACTCCACCGGCTTCTTGATGATGTCGCCGACGACACCGGCGGCGCGGGACAGCACGTCGCGCAGCATTCCGGCCAGTTCGCGGATGGTGTTGATGACGCCCTTCACGGCGTCGATCGCGGCGTCGACGAAGCCCTTGTTCTCCGCCTGCAACGTTTCGATGCGCTCGTCCAGGCCTTGGCGGGCCTCGACGTACTTGCTGGCCAACGTATCCACGACCGCGTCTTGCTTGGCGGTGACGTCGCTTTCCAGCTGCTCGAATCTGGAGTTGATCTCTTCTGTCGCCTCGGCGCCGACCTTCTGCAGGTCCGGCGAGAGAGTGCGGACGTAGGCCGCGATCTCGGCCTTGCCGGAGGCGATTCGGGTCTTGGCAAGGGAAAGGTCGTTGCCCACGATGTCGGCGACGCGGGAGATCACGCCGTCCATCTGCTTCAGGTAGAGCTCGCGGCCGGCGGTGTAGAAGTCGTTCACCTTGTCCGGCATGCCGAGCAGCTTGTCCTTGGCCCAGCGGTATCCGCCCAGCCAGCCGCTGTAGCGGTCCTGCTTGTAGGCGTCGACCTTGGCGGCCACGAAGGACTCGAACGCCTGCCGCGCCGTTGCCTCGCCCTGGGCGAACGCCGCCTCTACCTTCGGGTCGATGCCGTCGAGGATCTTCTTCACCTCGGCCTCAGTGGCCGTGAAGATGCCCTGGACCCGTGTTGTCACCTCGGCGCGTTTGGCCTCGTCCTTGGTCTTTGTTTTTCCTTTGTCCCCCACCAGTTTTGCCAGCGCGGAGCCCTTGGCGCCCTGCATCGACGCTACGCCGGAGGCCGTCACGGCGCCCGCGTCGGCCTTTGCCTGGCCGAGCATCTGCTGTTCCTGCTGGCGGAACTGGCCCGGTGCGGTGTCGGCGTGCGCGGCTGCGGTCTGCTTCGCGTCCAATGCTTGCTGGAACTGCGGTTCGTTCGAGTTGCGCAGCTGCTCGTCGGTGACGTCGCCCTGTTCCTGCGCGACCTGCTGCTTGCCCGCGCTCAGGTCGGTTTGTGATGCAGGCGCGGGTTTCGGCACGGCGCCTGCGGCCGGGATCGACGCGGCGGCACCGGGGTTCTCCTGTGCCATCGGGGTGACCGGCTTCGGCACGGCCTTCGACTGGTCCGGCGGTGCGTCGGTGGCCGCCTCGATGTCCTTGGCCTGGCCCTCCTTGCCTTGGGAGACCATGCCTTTCACCTCGGCGCCGACGCCGTCGGCCTTGCCCCGCGGTGATGTCGCGTCCTGCAACGTCTTGGGCGACTTCGCCTCGATCGCGGTCTTCACGGCCGCGATGAACGCCTTCTTGTCGAACGAACCCGCCTGCTGCGCGTCCATCGAGTCGACCTTCGAGGCCTTTGCCTGCCCGGCCAGGTCGTCGGCCGGTGCCAGCGCGGCGTCCTGCGCCTCCTTGGCCTTCGCGCCCGCCGGTGGGTGCGCCTTCTTGGCCGCCGCGAAGCCCTTGACCTTCTCGGTCACCTGCATGAACGCCGGATCCGCCGCGGCCACAGCAGGAACCGCAGCGGCTGCCGCGGGTTTCGCCGGCGCAGAGCTGGTTTTCGCAGCCGGCTTCGCGCCTGCCTTGGCGAGCTTGGACTTCGCGGGCACCGGCTTCGCGGGTGGCGTCGGTTTCTTGGGGGCCACGGCGTTCGGGCCGAAACCGGTCGTCGTCACGGCGAGGGCGGACGCGGGCGGTTTCGGGCCCTCCAGCGTCACGGGCACGCCGGTCGCCTGGGCCGCCTTGAGGCCCTTCTCGACGGTGTCGATCTCGGGCTCGTCGCGGCGGACCTCCTTCAGCGCCGCCTCGATGTGGCCGAGCGCGGCCCCGTCCGGCTGCTTCTGCTTGGCCGCCATCAAGGCGCCCACCGCAGTGTTGCCCGCGTCGCGTTGCAGCGCGAGCAGTGCCTGCGGGCCGACAGCGGGGCCCGCCCTGCGTTTGCCGTCCGCGAGCGCGCTCGTGACTTCGGACTGAGCGTCGGACGTCCGGCGTGCGGCGACCATGCGACGAGCCTGGCTGACCCCGCGGACACCAGGAATGGCCGCCAGACACACCCGAGGGCAGGAAAATCCGCCCTAAGGGGCAGCGACCACGTGCTCCTTCTTGGGTGCCAGCACCTTCAGCACGGCCTTGGCCTCCCGGACCACGCCCTTCATGTCCTTCACGGTGGTCTTGAAGTACGGCTCGATCGTCAGCGTCGCCGTGTCCCTGGTCTCCGCCACCGACCAGGTGCCGCGCAGGAACCCGTCCACGAGGAACGTCGGCGGGAACACGCCGTTGCGCACCGCGCCCCACCGCGACCGTGCGTCCTCGCTCATGATCCGGGTCCGGTCCGCGTGCCCCAGCAACACGTTGTCGAACGCCGGCAACAACCGTGCGGGCGCCGGCACGTCCTCGGACACGATCACGCCGTCCGGCACGTCCAGCAGCTCCTTGCCGTCCTCGTTCTTGTACCGCACCAGATCGAGGTCGGCCGCGTGCGCCTTCAGCCCGATCAACCTCGACCACGCCTGCATGTCCGCCAACGTCGCCGGGCCGAACGCGCGCAGGTACCGCTTGATCAGCTCCGGCACCGCGGCCTCGGCCGGCAGCTCGCGGCCGAGCCAGCGGGCCATCGCGACGTTCTGCGGCACCCCGCCCACGCCCCAGATCCCGCGCGGCGGCACCTGGATCATCGGCACCAGCATCTGCGCCTGCGTCGAGAGATCGCGCGCCTTCGCCTCGGGGAACTGCTCCTCCAGGTAGGCGCCGATCTCCGCCACCGTGCGCGGCTCGGTGTCGATGTACTCGCGGGTGATCCTGGCCAGCTTGTCCAGGTCGATCTCGACCCGGTGCGCGGGCGCCATCACGATCCGCGCCCACTTGTTGAGCTCCGGCTGCAACGCCGTGCGCATCAGGTAGACGTCGTCGGCCGAGATCAGGTGCAGCGTGCCGCGCCACAGCGTCATCCTGACCAGCGAGCGGTCGGTGATGAGCTTGCTCAGCGCGTCGACCTTGTACGGCTTCAGCCGGGTCCAGAGCGCGAGGTACGGCGGGATCGGCGCCTGGGCCTGGAGGCCGCCGAGGTGCTCGACGGCCTCCACGATCGGCATGGACGTCCGCTCCAGGAGCATCTGCCGCGCCAGGAGTGTCCGGTTGAGAGTGCGGTTCGAGAGCGTGGTGGTCACAGTGATTCGAAGAACTTCCTGATGTCTTGGACCAAGAGGTCCGGTTCCTCCAACGCGGCGAAGTGGCCGCCGCGGTCGAACTCCGTCCAGTGCACGATCGTCGGGATCATCTTCTCCGCCAGCGACCGCACCGGCCGGCTGATGTCGTGCGGGAAGATCGCGACGCCCGTCGGCACCGTCGAAGGCTGCTGCTGGCCCCACGACGCGGACTGTTCCTTGTACAGCGCCGCGGACGAGCCCGCCGTGCCGGTGAACCAGTACACGGACACGTTCGTCAGGATGTGGTCGCGCGGCACCGCGTCCTCGGGCACGCCCTCGTTGTCCGTCCAGTCGTGGAACTTCTCCGCGATCCACGCCAGCTGCCCGACCGCCGAGTCCGTCAGCGCGTAGCCGAGCGTGCGGGGCCGGCTGCGTTGCAGGTGCATGTAGCCGGAGAGCTCTTTCTGGTAGTGGTCGAGCGACTCCAGCGCCTGCATCTCCTCAGGCGGCAGGTCGTTGACCCCGGACGGCCGGAACGTCTGCAGCATGTTCACGTGCACGCCGACGACCTGCTCGGGGAAGACCCGGCCGATCTCCTGCGCGATGCCGGAGCCCCAGTCGCCGCCCTGCGTGCCGTAGCGGTCGTAACCCAGGCCCTCCATCAGCTTCGCGAACGCCCACGAGATGCGGAGCACGTTCCACCCGGTCTTCTTCACGGGCCCGGAGAAGCCGAAACCCGGGATCGACGGGATGACCAGGTGGAAGTCCTCGGACAGCGGTTCGATCACGTCCAGGAACTCGACGAACGAGCCGGGCCAGCCGTGGATCAGCAGCAGCGGCAACGCGTCCGGGTTCTTGGAACGGATGTGCAGGAAGTGGATGCGCTGCCCGCTGATCTCCGTCGTGAACTGCGGGTAGGAGTTGATCCGCTCTTCCTGCGCGCGCCAGTCGAACCCGTCCGCCCAGTACTCGGCGAGCGGGCGCAGGTAGCTCAGCGGGATGCCGTACGACCAGCCCACACCGGGCAGGTCCTCCTCCGGCCAGCGCGTGTTCGCCAGGCGGGAACGGAGGTCGTCGACCTCGGCCTGCGGGATCTCGATGCGGAACGGCGTGATCTCCATGGCCCCCACGCTATGAGCTAATGCGGACACATCCGGTCCGCTTCTCTAGCAGAACTTCTCGATCAGCTCCTCGAAGAACCCGCCCGCCTCGATCGCCGCCTTCTCCTGGTCGCCGTCGCGGACCGCGTGCAGCAGCCCGGAGTGCGACACCTGGTCGCGTCCAGGCTGGCTGGTGTCGACAGATGCCGCCACCGAAGCCTTCACGGCCTCGGTCAAGCCCTGGTAGAGCTCCGCTAGAAGCGTGTTGTGCGAGCACTGCACGAGCAGCACGTGGAACGCGGTGTCGTGCTCGACCACCTGGGCCCACTCCTGGGCCTCCATCGCCGTGTCGCGCTTGTGCAGCAACTCGGTGAGGCGCGTGAGCTCGGCCTCGGTGCGGTGCTTGGCTGCCAGGCGCGCGCCCTCCATCTCCAGGGTGCGCCGGACCTGCAGCACCTCCTTCAGTTCCGTCCCGCACATGCGGCGGACCGCGCCGGAGATCTCGCTGGTCGCGCGAACGAACGTGCCGTCGCCCTGCCGCACCTCCAGCAGTCCGGCGTGGGAGAGAGCGCGCACGGCCTCTCGGACCGTGTTCCTGCCCACCCCGAGCGCGGTGACCAGCTCGGGTTCGGGCGGGATGCGCTGCCCGACGGGCCATTCACCGCTGGTGATCGCAGCACGCATCTGGTCGATCACCTGGTCGACGAGGCCCGCCCGTCGGGTAGTGGCCAACGGCACAGCGTCATCCTTTCATCCGAACATCCTACGTCTGCGATAGTGGAGCGCGTGACGATTCAGCAGACGACTCTTGCCGCACAGACTGCCACCGATCCAGGTCGCAGGGTGACGGTCGTCAAGAATCGTCACGTTCCACTGGTCGGGTCCACGCTGCTCGCGATCGGGGTCGCCCTCGCGGCGGCGAATCTCCGCCCTGCGGTGACCAGTCTGGCCTCGGTGCTCGTCGATGTCCGCGCCGCCCTTGGGGTTTCGGCCGCTTGGACCAGTGCGCTGACCGCCGTTCCGGCGCTCTGCTTCGGCTTTGCGGCGTTCGCGGCGCCGTGGCTCGGCCGCCGTCTCGGCATGGCCCGTGCGATCGGACTTTCACTCGGGGTGCTCACGCTCGGCCTGGTGCTGCGCGTGATCGACGGTCCGTGGGTCGTGCTGGGCGGCACTTTCATCGCGTGTGCGGGCATCGCGGTGTCCAACGTCCTGATTCCGGTGGTGGTGAAGGCTTCCTTCCCCGACCGGGTCGGCCTGATCACCGGTGTCTACACGGGAGCGCTCTCCGCGGGCGCCGCGCTGGCCGCCGCTTTCACGCCCCGGCTGGAGGAGTTCCTCGGCTCGTGGCGGCTCGCCGTCGGTGCGTGGGCGCTGCTGTCGCTGGGCGCGGTCATCGTCTGGCTCGCCGGTGCACGGCACGGCGCGGTGGCCTCGGTCGTCCGGTCGGCCGCCCCTGCCAGGAAGCGCTCGTTGCTGCGCAGCCCGCTGGCGTGGGTGATCACCGTGTTCTTCGGCCTGCAGTCGCTGTTCGCCTACACCGTCATGGGGTGGCTGCCCGCGATGCTCGTCGACGCCGGTGTCGACAGGAACACCGCCGGCATGCTGCTCGCGGTGTCGATGCTGCTCAGCGTCCCGGTCAGCCTGTTCGTGCCGCCGATCGCGGCGCGGTTCTCCAGTCAGGCCCCGATGGTGCTGGCGCTCGGCGTGCTGTCGTTCGCGGGCATCCTGGGCATGCTGGTGGCGCCCGCCTCCGCCCCCGGCCTGTGGGTGGTGCTGATCGGGTTCGGCATGGGCATGTTCCCGCTGGCGCTGCTGATCATGTCGCTGCGCACCAAGTCCACTTCGGACACCGCGCGGCTGTCGGCCATGGCGCAGAGCATCGGCTACCTGATCGCGGCGACGGGGCCGTTCGCGTTCGGTGTGCTCCGCGACGTCACCGGCTCGTGGTCCGCGTCGCTGGCGCTGCAGCTGGTGCTGCTCGCCGCGCTGACCGGTCTTGGCCTGATCGCCGGGCGTCCCCGCTACGTCTAGTGGTCAGGAATCGAGAAGCACGACGTTCGCGCTGGTCCTAGCGTTGTCGGCATGGACATCAACATTCACGCCACGTTCCTCCCGCACACGGACCCCGACGCCTCGCTGGCCTTCTACCGCGACCTGCTCGGCTGGGAGGTCCGCGCCGACGTCGGCAAGGGCACGATGCGCTGGATCACCGTCGCTCCTGCCGGTTCCGGCTCGTCCGTCGTGCTCGAACCGCCGGCCATGGCCGATGGTCTGACGGACGCGCAGCGGACCGCCATCGCCGAGATGATCGAAGGTGGCTCGTACGGGTACATCCAGCTGTCCACGCCCGACCTCGAAGCCTCGTTCGACAAGCTGCAGGCGGGTGGCGCCGACGTCGTGCAGGAGCCGACCGATCAGCCGTGGGGCGCGCGCGACTGCGTTCTCCGCGACCCGGCCGGCAACAACGTCCGCATCATCCAGGCCTAGAACGTCCGCATCATCCAGGCCTAGTTGTACCTGGCTGTCACGTTGGTGACTGGGTGCGGCTGATGGGTGGGTGACCATCGAGGGCGGTGTGACCGCGTTCAGTGTTGTAGTAGTCGAGCC